>NZ_JBVJPT010000005.1:0-465607 GCF_055609385.1 Streptomyces sp. NPDC036764 | reverse complement strand
TACGAGCGCAAGCCCGAACACTTCCTCGCCTTCACCGCCATAGCTGCGACCCTCATATGCCACCGCAGACTCGCCAACTGAAATGACGACTTAATCAGGCGCTCGACGGTGTTCCGTTCCTTGTAGAGCTCTGCGTCGTGGCTGACGGGTCGGCCGCCCTTGGAGCCCTTGTTCTTCCGGTTGGCGGCCTGGTCCCTCTTGTCCGGGATGACTGCCTTGATGCGGCGTCTGCGCAGGTGGGTGCGGTTGCCGAGGGACGAGTAGGAAGTTCCACCATGCCCCGTTTCGCGGCTTCCGCGATCAGGCCCTCCGGCAGGGCCTCGAACACGCTGGCGTCACGCCATTGCCGGAAGCGATTGGAGATGGTCTGCCAGGCGCCGAACTCCTGCGGCATCTCCCGCCACTGCCCGCCCGTCTTGAACCGCCAGATCACGCCCTCGAACTGCTGGCGCAGCCGCTCGGGGTAGGGGCCATACTCGCCAATCGGCAGGTATGGCCCAATGAACTCCCACTCGTCGTCTGTCAGTTGCACTCGCGTCACGCAAGATGATCTACCGAATCGGACCTCGGAGCGAGGATAAATCCCACAGATTGATCACGACTCAATACGTGCTCAGTAGGCGCGGCCGCAAGTATTGGTCGGAATTATGCGCCAAATCGCCCACCCGCCCGACGGGTGTTCACGCGCGCAAAGCCCGACCCGCTCCTGGTCTGCATCGCCGACCGCTGGTCGCACGTCCGACTCGCGGCCTAACGGCCAGAATTTCCGGCCGCGTGCACTAGGATCCGCCTCTGGTATCACTTGATCGACCGTTGCTCACCCAAGCGATAGGAGGCCCGATGATCGGCGTGCTCGTGACTTTCACGCAGACCGATAAGTTCGATCGTTCAACTCTCGCAAAGGTTGCCGGCGAACTCCGAGGGCCGTTCGAAGGCATGGCTGGCCTTCGCTTCAAGAGCTTCATGCTCGACGAAGACGGCGTTCAGGCAAGGAACTTCTACGTGTGGGATGACGAGGACAAAGCCCGTGCCTTCTTCACGGAGGAGCTCGTCGACAAGGTGGCGGGGATTTATGGCGTCCCGCCCGAAATCGAATATCTCGATATCGTGGGGTTTGTCGACAACTCTGGTATCTGATTCTCAAGGGGGCTGTCGCGCAAACCCCTGCCGTCCGGGCCGTTTTGGACCATCGGGGCATGCCACAGAACTTCCTCACATACGATCGAGACCAACCGCTG
Organism: Streptomyces sp. NPDC036764; assembly: GCF_055609385.1. NCBI lineage: Bacteria > Bacillati > Actinomycetota > Actinomycetes > Kitasatosporales > Streptomycetaceae > Streptomyces > Streptomyces sp. NPDC036764. Next base: position 464,369 of record NZ_JBVJPT010000005.1, on the reverse strand, counting down.
CTGCCGGCCCTACAGTCCCCTGACCTGAGTGACTGGCTGCCCGAGGACCACCTCGCCTGTTCCGTGATCAAGGCGATCGAGCAGCTCCACCTCGAGCCCTTCTACGGCGCCTGTCGCTCCGACGGGCACGGCCGGGCCGCCCACGAGCTGAAGACGATGCTCACCCTGCTCGCTACTCCTGATGCTCACCCTGCTCGCTACTCCTACCGTGTCGGCGAGCGAAGTGCGCGCGGGATCGAGCGTCGCTGCGCGAGAACATCGCCTTCCGGGTGATCTGCGCAGACCAGGCCCCCGACCACGCGACGATCGCCCGCTTCCGGGTCCGCCACCAGGAGGCCCTCGCTGACTTCTGCAGCCACGTGCTCGACCTCTGCGCCGAGGCTGGCCTGGTCGAGGCTGGCGGCGCTTGCCGTCGACGGCTCGAAGTTCGAGGCTTTGGCCTCCAACCACGCCAGCCGTAGCTACGAGCGGTGGCCGGGTATGGGCCGTAAGGCCTTGCAGGCATCGGTCGCCAATCCCCTCTCGCCTCTGTTGGTGACCGGCGAGCTGTCTTTGCTGGGCGAGTTCCCCGAGGCTTCGCACTCACGGGCAGTACTGGAAGCGGTTGGCAGCGCAAGTGCACTTTGTCGGGTCGGTCAAGTGGCTGGAGACCCAGCCCTTCGGCCGTCACGATGTGGTCCCTTGCCCTACCGCGCAAGACGAGTCCGGCAGTCAGGCCTGCTGGGATCACCCCCCGGCCTGCCGCCTCCAGCAGGCGCTGTCTCGTCTCCTGGGCGGTGCGTGCGACGCCCGAGTCCTAGTCGGGCGGGTTCATCGCTGAGGTCGGCAGGGTCTGTTCGGGGATGCCGTCGGTGTGCTGGGCGGTGTGCCAGGCGGATCTGCGGAGGTGTCGTTCGGGGTCGCGGAGGCCCGCGATCTCGCCGAGGCCGATGATGTACGGGCGCAGATTGTGCTGGAGTTCGCGCAGGGCCCGGCGGAACTCCGCGTTGTCGGGCCAGGCCGTCTCGTCCTCGTCGGGGTGTGCCTCCTCGAAGGCGCGCAGCCGGGGGTGCCAGGTGGCGAGGAACGGTGCGAGCTCGAAGTTGAGGATGTCCAGGACGAGTTCATGGACGGAATCGCCCTCGGTGGGCGGAGGTGGGGAGCCCTCGGACTCCAGGGGCTCGCGGTACATGTCGAACAGCGTCTTGAGAGACGTCAGGGTCTCGCGCAGATTGCCGCTTCCGTCCTCCAGCGGACGGGTCGCCACCCGCGTCGCGGCCTGGAAGAACAGGCGCAGTGCCGCCTGGCGCATGTCCGTGTTCGTCCTGAACGTCATCTCGCTGCCCGGGAGGATGAGCCGCACCTCGGTCAGTTGGACCGACTTGCGGTAGACGTCGGCGCCGAGTACCAGGGCGATGCCGACCACGCCGCCGACCACGACCGAGAGCAGTTGGCCCCCCGTCTGGCTGATGGAGTACGCGGCGACACCGACGACGCCGCCCACCGCCGCGGCCAGCACCGCCCGCCCGGCCGTGCGTACCGCCGCAGCGACGGTCCACCTCCCACGTACCGTCACCTTCGCGCCCCTTCCCCAACTCGTCGCGCGCCACGGACAGTTCATCCGTACTGGTGGGGAACCTACCTGGTCAGGTGCTCCGGCGCAGTCGCCCCAGACCGCGGATGGCCAGGTCGGCGATCTCCCGGGGAGACCGGGAGCCGGCGAGCTGCTCGTTCTCCTCGGCGGTCAGGCCGTTGCGCAGGCCCGTCCAGTCCGGTGCGGTGGTGAGCCGCCGTAGCCGGTCGAGGCCGTCGCGCAGGCGAGGGTCCGGGGGTGTGGCATCCGACGGCCGGGGGACCTCCGGTGCGCCGGCGACGCCCAGTGCCTTGGCGATGTCGGCGCTGACTCCGCCGTAGCCGGCCGCCGGATAGACGGGCAGGTTCGCCTCCAACGCCAGCAGTGCCTCCTCCACGAGCCCCGGCAGAGTCCCCAGGAAGCCGCCGCGCCTGCCGCCGAGGAACAGGTGCGCGTCCACATGGCGCACGAGATAGCGGCGCATGCCGGTGAGCGCGCGACGAGCCGTCTCGGGGCCGGAGTCGGGTAGGGGGTCCTCGCCCCGGCCTTCGGCGGGATCGACCGGCTCGCCGTCGACGCTCAGGCAGACGATCTCGGCCCAGCGCCCGAACCGCTCACGCTGGCCGGCGAGTTCGGACAGCGGCAGCTTGCGGTGCTCGGTCCAGGCGAGGGTGTTCAGCAGGGGGCGGGACGACGGGGCGTGCTCCCGCAACTGCTCGATCAGGAAGCGCGTGTAGCCGCCCTGGCCCAGATTTCCGCCGTACGCCAGCTCGCCGCCCGCCGAGACGACGAGTCGCGCGAGTTCACCGAGGAGCGTGCGGAACCGGGTCTCGTCCAGGCCCAGCCGGTCCAGGTCCGCACTCGTCGCGACCGAGACGCCGATCCGCAGACCCTTCAGGGCATCGGTCGGCACCACTTCGGCCGACGGGGCATCGGGCATTTTCGTCCCTCCGTTCTGACACACGGCTCCTTCCAGGGTCACCCCTCGGGTGACGAACTGCCGCGTGCGGTTGCCGATTCGCCGTCGTTCCGGCGTAGGGGCACGGTCCCGTGCCGGCCCCAGAGCGTACGGCAGGGAGCCGTACGCCAGGGGTTTCCTCATGCCGATGAGGGAACGGGACGTACAGCAGGTGGCTGGACATGCGGGACGGGAGCATCGGGGGAGCGCGCCTCGTCGGCTCCTGCCTCGTGCAGTTCCAGGCTCACCGTCAGGTGGATCTGCGCGTCCACCCACGCCCGCACGGCCGCCGTCGCCCCCTCGCGCCGGAGGGTCGCCTCCAGGGTGCGGACGAGGCGGGCGGCGGTGTGCAGACCGGTCCGCTGAAGGGCCGCGGCGCTGTCGGTGAGACGGGTGCGGGCCGGGGTGGTCAGGTGGCGCAGGCCCTGGTGGGCCGCCTGGGCGAGGGCGGTGAGGCCCGAGGCGAGAGCCGTGGTGACGGGGTCGGCACGGTGGGGCGCGGCCATGGTGAGCGTGCTGTCGCCGTCGCCCGGGGCCAGGTCGGGGACGGTGACGCCCTGGGAGGTCAGCACGGCCAGCGGGTCCAGGACGATGCGGCCGTGAGCGCGGTGCAGCATGCCGCTGACGCAGTGCACCTCCGCCTCCGTCTCGCCGAGCGCTGCGGCGAGCGCGTCCAGGCCACCCGGGCACAGCGGGTTGTACGCGGCGCTGACGAGGACGTCGTTGCCCGCCGGGTCCCGTACGACCGCCTCCAGGCGCTGCGCCGCGGGGTCGTAGCCGACCGTCTCCACGGCGGCCACCTCCACCACCCGCACCGAATCCGCCGCGACGCGCGGACGGATCAGCCGGGGCGGCCTCTCGCCCGCCGTCCGCAGATGGGCGGCGGTGTCCCGCACCAGCAGGCCGGCGGGCAGGTCCCGCCAGGCGGAGCCGAGCGGGGTGACGGTGGTGGCGGCGATACGGCCCCGGGAGATGGCGACGGTCCGGTCGGCGGCGCGTGAGGTGTGCTCGCTGACGACGTTCGCCGTGGCGAGAGTGCGCAGCGGGGAGCCGAGCAGCCGGCGGGCGGACAGCTCGTGCCCGGTCGGGGACTGGCCCTGCGGCAGATCCCAGCGCTTGCGCAGGACCAGCGCGATCCCGGCCTCGGCGTGCGCGAAGTACGTCTCGGCGCTGCGGTCGCCCGCCGTGCCGCCGATCCGGCAGCCGAGCGCCACCAGCCGCACCCGGCGCAGCGCAGTCTCCGGCGCCTCCTTTGTGCCCAGCACCCCGACCGGGTCGTGCGCGGCGGCGCGGTGGCGGGCGTGGAGCTCGGCCAGCAGTACGGCGAACCGCTCCGCCTCGTAGTGCGTGCCGCGCGCGGCGTACGCGTCGATCTGCTCCCGCAGCTCGGCCACCGCCCCGGCGGGCCAGTGCAGCGAGGCGGCGGTCAGCGCCTCCCGGGCCCGGGCGAGGGACCCGGCGAACACCGGACCGGCCTGCTGTACGCCCTCCAGGAGGAGGTCGTCGGCGAGGGTGAGGGCGGTGCGCAGGGCCTCGTCGGCGCGCTCGGAGGTAGTGGTACGGCCGCCGACGCTCACCTCGGTGGCCGGCGGGGCGTCGTGCGCCGGTCCCGTCCGCTCCTCGTCCGCCGCCCGGAACGCCCACACCGCCAGCGCCACGACCTCTCCGCGCAGCGCGGCCGACGCGTCGGTGAGCGCGTAGCCCAGCTCGTGCGGGACCGGGAAACGGACCGTGCAGGTGGGCAGTTCGACCCGGGGCTCCGGGTCGTCGGGGGTGGGGCGGTGCAGCCTGGCGAGGTAGCCGCGGTCCCTGATCCGGCGGGCCGAGGCCAGGGCCGGGGCGCCCAGCGCGGCGGCAAGGGCGTCGTCGTCGAACTCGGCGGGTGACCAGTGGGCGGGGGTGCTGCCCGCGGCTGCCGGGGTGCCTTCGGCGGTGGGCGGGCCCTCGCCGGTGGCTGTGCCCTCGTCGTTCGGCGTGCCTTCGGTGGTCACCGTGCCCTCGGCACCGGAGACCTGCCCGGCGTCCCGCCCAGCGCTCGGCCCGGCGTCCTGCCCGGCGTCCCGCTCAGCGCTCGGCCCGGCGCCCTGCCCGGCGTCCCGTTCAGCGCTCGGCCCGGCGTCCTGCCCCGCAGCGGCGCTCCGTTGGTAGGCGAGGACCAGTCCGATGCGGTGCCGGCACACGCCCGGCGCCCCGCAGGCGCAGTCCGCCACGTCCAGGGCGCGGCCCGGTGGGAGGGCCGTGTCCGTCCCGTCGGGGAAGCGGCCGCGTACGGTGCCGTCGTCGGCGACGGTCACCTCCGGGCCCGATCCCGCCGCCAGGTCCTTCTCGGCGCGCTTGACCAGGCCCTTGTTGGCGAGGGAGGCCAGCGTCCGGGGCGTCAGGGCCAGTAGATCGGCGCGAACGGTCATCGTCCCTGCCCTCCCCGTCCCACCTTCTCCGCGACGAACTCGGCGAGCCCGCCCGGCGTCATCGCCCCCACCGGGGCGCCGACCTGGGCCAGCCGTCCCGCCAGCTCCCGGTCGTAGACGGGATCGGCGGCCTCGTCGAGCGCGGCCAGACACAGCACCGTCGTGCCCTGCTCGACCAGTTGTCGCACGGTCCGCACCAGGCGGAACGGGTCGCCGCCCTCGTAGAAGTCGGAGACCAGGGCGACGATCGTGCGTCTGGGGTTCTCGACCAGCGAGGCGCCGTAGTCGACGGCACGGGCGATGTCGGTGCCGCCGCCGAGCTGGACACCCATCAACAGCTCCACGGGGTCGGTCACTTCGGAGGTCAGGTCGACCACCTCGGTGTCGAAGGCCACCAGGTGGGTCTTGAGGCCGGGCAGGCTCCAGAGGCAGGCGGCGGTGACGGCGGAGTGGATCACCGAGCCGGCCATCGAGCCCGACTGGTCCACCAGCAGCACGAGTTGCCACTGCTCCAGGTGGCGGCGGGTGCGCGAGTGGAAGTGCGGGCGCTGGATGAGGATGCGGCGCTCCGCGGGCTGGTAGTGGGCGAGGTTGGCGCGGATGGTGGTCCGGAAGTCGAAGTCGCGGGCCAGCGGCAGCAGGCTGGGCCGCCGGGAGCGCGAGCCGGTGAAGGCACGGCGGACCTCCGGACGCAGTCGCTCCATGAGCTGCCGTACGACGGTCTCGACGATCCGCCGTGCCGCCGCCAGCACCTGAGGGCTCATCAGATGCTTGGTGCGCAGGACGGCACGCAGGAGGGTCTGGCTGGGTTCGACGCGGGCGAGGACGTCCGGGTCGGTGACGATCTCGTCGATCCCGTACTGCTCGACGGCGTCCCGCTCCAGCCGCTCCACCGTTTCCTTGGGGAACAGCCGGTGGATGTCGTCGAGCCAGTCGACGGCGGTGAGCTGCGAGGGGCCGCTGCCGCCCTCGCGGGAGTCGGCCGACCCGCCGCGGCGCACACCGCGGCGGCGCAGGTCCTCGTCACGGCCGTAGAGCCAGTCGAGCGCGGCGTCACGGGCGGCGGCCGAGGAGGAGAGCGGGCCGGTGCAGCGCTCGGCGGGGGAGCCGAGGATGAGGCGCCAGCGTTCGAGCGCGGGGTCCGGGGTGGGGGCCGGGGTCTTGTCGGAGGTGTTGGGCGTCTGAGGTGTCTCGGTCACTTCGGGGGCCTCGGGATTCATCGCGCCGCCCCCAGGCCGTGTCGGTCGAGCAGTCGGGCCACGTTCTCCTCCAGAGCCCGGGCGCGGGCCAGCAGCAACGGATCGGCGGTCGTGCGCAGCAGGGAGCGGGCCGAGCCCTGCTTGCCGCGTCGTTCGAGCAGACGCTGCGCGATGTGCTCGCGTTCGCGGGGCGGGAAGAAGGCGAAGGCCTGGCGCAGTGCGGGCAGGCCGGCGAGGAAGTCGTCCTCGGTCATCGCGGAGACGATGCCGTCCAGTACGTCGATCAGCGGCTCCCCGTCGGCCGTCGCACCGGTCGTGACCTCCTCGCGGGCCAGCGCGAAGAGGCCGGCGAGCCAGTCGCCGAGGGTGTCGGCGGCGGTGGACGCGAGGGCCTGTACGGCCGTCGCCGGATCGTCGGGCACGCCCAGCGCCCAGCGCAGGCCGACGGCGGCGCCGCGCAGATCGGCGGGCGCGCGCCGGTCCCGGCCGATGCGGGCGGCGGCCTCGGCGGCTGCCTCGCGGGTGACGGACAGCAACTCCGGCGCGTGCAGCAGCGCGTCCCGCGCGGCGGTCAGGGCGCGCAGCCGGGCGAAGTCCACGCCGGGACCGCCGTGCAACCCTTCCGCCAGCCAGAACACCCGGTCGGCGGCGCCCGCGACGACACTGCCCAGCAGCTTGCCGCGGGCCACACCGAACACCCGGTCATGACGCCACAGCCCCAGTGCCGCGGTCAGCACCTCGCCGAGCGGGCCGAGTTCCGGGACCTGGCCGACCTGGGCCGCGAGGGTCTGCAGCAGTTCGTCGCAGAGCGGCCCGACGCCGCACAGCACCGCGTCGAACAGCAGCCCCGCCAGCGGCCCGGCCTCGGTGCCCGCCGCGCGCGCCCGCTCACCGAGCACCACCGAGGCGGCCTCGTCCAGCCGCGCCCCGTACGCCCCCGCCTCGATGAGCGCCGCCTCGCGCCCGCCGGCCCGGCCGGGCTCCCAGCGCTCGGTGAACAGCGGGTCAGCGCCGTCGGCCGGGCCGGAGACCCGGGTGAAACCGGGGATGCCCAGCACACGCAGACGGTGCAGGACCTGGCTGCGCGTCAGACCGGCCGCGGCGGTGAGGTCGACGGTGAACGGTCCGTCCGGGGCGGGGTCGGCCAGCCCCAGACCGGCGAGTTGCGCGGCCACGTCGTGCACGAGCGGGGGCAGGGGAGTGCCGGGGTGCAGCCGGCCCTCGTGCTCACCGGCACAGGCGGCGACCATCTCCACGACGACGGGATGCGTGCCGGCACCGAGCGTGCCCCTGCCGGTCCAGGGCAGCGGCTGATCCAGATCGTCGCTGATCAGCGCCCCGGCGAGACCGTCCAGGACGTCCACCCTGGTCTCGTGCGCGTGCCCGCGCATCAGCGCCAGCCCCTGCGCCAGGCCGCGCGCGGCGATGAGATCGGCCGTGGACACCGCGATCCCGCGGCCCCGCAGCCGCTCGGCGACGGAACGCAGCAGCCCCTGCGCCGCGGCCCGCGGCCCGGCCTCCCACAACTGCTGGTAGTAGCCCGGCGAGGGCATCCCGGACTGGTAGCCGGCGAAGGCGTCCAACTGCCGGAAGGAGTACGGCACGAGAAAGCTGCCGCCGAGCGCGCCCTCGGGCGGTGCCGGGACCTCCGGCCAGCCGCAGCCGCCGTCTCGCCGGTACGTCAGCGCGCGCAGCGCCGGCTGATGAAATCCCCCGGTCACCACCAGCACGGGCCGCTCCCCGGCGTGCGCCACGGCGGCCCGTACCCAGGACGCCATGTACTCCTCGCGTGCCCGGTCGCCGGTGTCGGCCTCGGCGTCACCGCGCACCAGCTCGAAGTAGGCGTCCAGGCGGGCCTGTAGCGCATCGGGGTCGTCCGAGTCCGCGATCTCGAACAGCCCGTCCCACAGCGCGTCCACCGAGTCCACGGCGAAGTGCGCGCACAGTCGCTGCGTCGCCTCCGCGTATCTCGCCTCGGCGTCGGCGTAGCGGTTGGTCTGCCGGTCGGCGCGTTCGGCGAACGCCGGGTGCCAGGACGGCAGGTCGATGAAGCGGACCTCGGCGCCCGCGGCACGGCCGTCCCGCAGCGCGATCCACTCCGGGGAGTACTCGCACAGCGGCGCCCACGAGGTCGCGACGCGCGTGTCGTCCCGGTAGTGGCTGAACACGGCGACCGGCAGCCGGTGTTCGAGCAGCAGCTCGCCGAGCCGGTCGTTCATGTCGGCCGGGCCCTCCACCAGGACGTACGCGGGCCGCAGCTTCTCGATCGCCCGGCCGACCAGCCGCGCGCAGGAGGGCGAGTGGTGCCGTACGCCGAGGAAGACGGCCGTGCCGGTGGCGGGCGGCGGCACGTCGACGGCCGTTGAGGTGCCCGGCATCAGTCCGCCAGCAGATGCCGTGCGTCGTGCAGGGCCTGCCACTGGCCGCCCTTGCGGCGCGGCACGTCCTGCTCCAGGAACCGCCGCAGCCGGGCCAGGTCCTCCGGGCTGTCCTTCGCGGCCGTGCCCGCGAGGCTCGCCACGACGTCGGCCGCGCTGCCCGCCTCACCGCGCAGGAACCAGCCGCGCACCCCCACCGCGTGCGCGACGGACACGGCCTCGGCGGTGCTCATCACCGTCGACATCCGCTCGCCGCGCCCGGCTGTGCCGCGCAGCTCGCGGAAGGTGCCCACCAGCACCTCCAGCACATCCCGGCGCGGCGCCGCCTCCACCCCGGACTGAAGCAGCAGCGCGGCGGCCTCGGCCTCGACGAGGGCCAGCTCGGTGTCGAAGTCGGGGATGGGGAAGACAGTCTCGAAGTTGAAGCGGCGCTTGAGCGCGGCGCTCATCTCGTTGACGCCCCGGTCGCGGGTGTTGGCGGTGGCGATCACGTTGAAGCCCTGGCGGGCGAAGACCATGCCCTGCGGTCCGTCCAGCTCGGGGATCGCGATGACCCGGTCGGACAGCAGCGACAGCAGGCAGTCCTGCACCTCCAGCGGACAGCGGGTGATCTCCTCGAAGCGCACGATCCGCCCCTCGGCCATGCCCCGCAGCATGGGCGCGGGGACCAGCGAGCGGGGCGAGGGGCCCTCGGAGACCAGCAGGGCGTAGTTCCAGGAGTACTTGATCTGGTCCTCGGTGGTGGCCGCGCCGCCCTGCACGGTGAGCGAGGAGGTGCCGCTGACGGCCGCCGCGATCAGCTCGGACAGCAGCGACTTCGCCGTACCCGGCTCCCCCACGAGCATCAGGCCCCGGTTGGTGGCCAGGGTGACCAGCGCCCGCTCCACCAGGGAGACGTTGCCGACGAATTTGCGGCTGACACCGGCCCGTTCGTCGCCGACGATGAAGCGGCGCGCGGCACGCAGGCTGAGCTGCCAGCCCGGCGGGCGCGGATCGCCGTCGGCCGCGCGCAGGGCGGCGAGTTCGTCGGCGTAGCGGACCTCGGCGGGCGGCCGCTGGAGCTGCTCGTCGGCGGCCTGGGACGTCACGGGTGCGGTCACTTCGAGGTCACCTCGGTCAGGTCGGCCAGGATCTCGGAGGCGATGACCGGGTCGAGCCCGGCGAAGCGCAGCGGGTAGTCACGCCGCGGATAGTGGTCGCCGGGGCTGTCGTCGAGCCAGACGGCCTCGAAGACCTGGTCGCCGAGCTCCTCGACCATGCCGACCGCGATACCCGGATCGAGTTCGATCACCAGGTACCGGCGGTCGTCTATCCGCCGGGAGAACCAGCGCTCCACGCCCGCGTCCTGCGGCTCGCCCCGCTCCCAGCCGCGCTTGGTGAGCCCGAGCAGCTTGCCGACCGGCACCGTCGCCTGCTCGAAGCGGGCCAGCCGGTGGCTCGCGGCCTCCTCCTCGGTGAGCGCGTGCACGGAGCGGCCCAACTGCGGGAAGGGCTGCAGGATCTCGTAGTCCGCGAACAGCTCCGACCAGGCGCCGAGGTCCTCACCCAGGTGCAGCGGATGCGCCAGGCGGACACTCGCGTCCTCGGGCAGCGCCATCTCATCGTCTCCGACGTCGGCGAACGTACGGTCCTCCGCCACCCGGAACGCCGTCACCTCGCCGTCCGCCTCGCTGAGCCAGACCAGCCGCCGCACCAGGTGCCACAGCAGCGGATGCGCCACGAACAGCTCCTTGAACTCCGCGGCCGTCCACGAGCGCTGCCCGACCATCGCCGCCTCAAGCCGCCGCACCTGATCGGCGGCGACCGTGCGGACGTCCTTCTTCAGCGCGGCGAACCGCTTGCGCTCGGCCGGCGCCAGCTCGGGGTCGTCCTTCGCGGCGGGCGCGGGCAGGGCCTTGCGGGGCTTGCCGTCGGCGTCGCGCACGTACGGGCGCAACTGCTCGTCGAAACCGACCGTGAACTGCCGGGTGCCGTAGTCGATGACCGTGCTGCCGTCCGCGTCGAGCCCGAAGTCGGGGACGAGCCGGTCGCCGAGCTGCTCGGCGGTCAGGCCCAGCCCTTCGGCGACCTCGGCGATCTTCTCCTGGGCGCGGACCTTCAGGGCCTTGAACGGCACGCGCTGGGCGATGCCGTGCAGATGCAGCAGCGCCACGTCGGTGCCGATGGTCGCGAGGACGTTCAGCCCCTCCACGGCTCGGTGGTGCGCCCCCTCGCCGGGCCACGCGCGCAGCACGGGCGTGAGCCGGCGTACCGTCTCGTCGTCCCCGAGCCAGCCCAGCGCGTGCAGCGCCCAGCTCTCCTTCGGGGGCATCCCGGCGAGCCGCCACTGCTCGAACAGGCCCCAGGCGAAGGCGGCGAGGGAGTCGGCGCGGCAGTGCCCGGTCAGGACGTCGAGGCCGGGGTAGACCTCGCCGGGCCTGGACAGCGCCAGCAGGGTGAGGGCGTTTCGCACCGCGTCGGCGGGCAGCGCGCCGCCCTCCGTCAGCAGGATCTGCGGCAGCAGCGCGGGGTCGGCCCAGGCGCCGACGGCCGGCATACGTGCCGGCAGTGCGCTCTCCAGCGGATCGGCGGCCAGCAGCTCCTCGACGATGACCGCGGCCTCCGGCCCGCACTCGGCGACGGCCTTCAGCACCGCCTCGCCGCCCTTGGCGTCCGCCACCAACCGCAGCGCCTGCTCGGCGCCCCGGCGCACGGTGCCGGGCTTGCCCACCGCGTGCGGGACGAGGAACGGGACGGCGGCCAGACCGTGCCGCACCAGCCAGGCGCGGGCCGTCGCGTCGGCCGACTTCAGGCGGGCGAGCCAGTCGCACACCAGCGCGGCGACCTCGACACTCAGATAGGGCAGGACAGGCGCCCCCAGGGTGGAGGGATGCCGGGCGGCGGCGTGCAGCAGCAACGGCAGGGCGTGCACCTCGTGCTTGGCCGCGACCGGCTTGAGAGCGGACTCGCCGTCCCAGTAGTCCGTGGGGGCACAGCCGGCCAGCAGCGGTCGTACGACGTCCTCGGGCCCGTCGACGAACAGCCGGACGTCCCGGACGTCCTTCAACTGCTCGCCCCGCTGGAGGATTTCGATCTCCTTGGCCCAGGTGTACTCCTTGCGCCACTCGGCGTACCAGGACTTGGTGCCGGCCCACTCCTCCCGCTCACCCGGCAGCCAGGAGACCCGGGGCTCCGGGACGACCGGCGTCCCGTCCGCCACGCGCGCCTTGCGGGCCGTACGCTTCTTCGCCCACGGCGGGCTGACCAGCAGCGCGGGCAGCGCCTCCGTCGGAGCGTCGGCCACCAGGTCACCCTTGGTGAGTTTCGGTTCGACGAGGTCGGCCACGGCGGCGGGCAGGTCGGGCAGTACGGCGGCCGTCAGCTTCCGGTGCGTGTGGACGTGCGCGGCCAGCAACTGCTCCGCCATCGACGCGTACTTGGCGGAGCCGAGGGCCGCCTTGCCCAGCAGGCGCAGGGCGCGGACCGGGTAGCGCCGCATCGCCTCCAGCAGATGCGGACGGACGTGCTTGTCCTCGACGCGGGCGAGAAGGATGCCGAAGGCGTCGTCCGAGGGCAGCTCGACCAGGGCACCGGCGAGGGCCTTGGTCCGGTCGGAGCCGTACGCGACGTCAAGACCCTCCTCCAGAAACGGCGCGAACGCGGTGCCGGTGCCCTCGGCGAGCGTGGCGACGAACGCCATCGACCAGCCGCCCCAGTGCAGATGCAGCTTGCTGCCGAAGTGGCCGAGCCGGTCCGGGGAATCGATCGAGCACAGCAGCATCTCCCGGAGCAGCGGGTCGTCCACGACCTCGCCCGTGCAGCACTCGGCGACCCACTCCCGCTCGCTGGGCACCAGATAGGACACGACGATGCGACGACGCTCCGCGTCCCGGCACCGTGCGAGCGCGGCGACGGCCGCCCCGTACGAGTCCTCGTCGGCCGCGGCGAGCAGGGCTCGCATCCGGTCCGCGAAGTGGGGGCGCGCCCACTGGCCGTCGACATAGCCGCCGACGGGCCGGAAGCGCAGCCGGGGATCCTGCCGGTTCATGCCGTACTGCTGCCAGTAGGCCTCGATGTCGAAGTACTCCACGACCGCACGAGCGGCGAAGGCCAGGCCGTGGTCCTGGACCCAGGTGTCCACGAAGACCCCGCTGGGGAGTTGGTAGTGGACGGTCAGCGCGGCCAGGGCGGCCGCGCCGAGCGGGCTGGGGCTCCCGCTCAGATGCGCGCGGGCCGCATCGACGATCCGGGAGTCGCTTTTCGGAGAGGAGAGCATCTGCTCGATCCAGTCCGCCTCCTCCTTCAGCCGACCGGCCACCAGCTCCTCGGCGTCCTTGCGCGGCGCGACGGCGCCACGCCTGATCCCGCCCCGCCTCGGATGGACCAACCGCCGCCAGGCGGCCGGCACTTCGAAGGTCTCCTCGTCCGGCAGGACGACCTCGTCCGGCGAGGCCGGCGCCGACTCCACAGCCTGCGCCGAATCCTCGACAGAGGCAGAGGCAGAGGCAGAGGCAGAGGCAGAGGCAGAGGCGGGGGTGGAGGCAGAGGCAGAGGCCGGGACCGCGCCGCCGATCGGCACCTCGACCTCGGCCGAAACCTCCCGATACCCCTTGCGTTCCTTCTCCGCGATCACCTTCGCCAGATGGAGTTCGGCGGCCTCGGCCGAGCCCAGTTCCTTCACCTGCGTACGACCCTCGGCTCCGACCCGTCCGTAGCGCACGGTGACGGTGGCGCCCTCGGCCTCCGCCTCCCAGAACTTCGCCGACCCGTCCCCGACAAACTCCCAGCGCCGCACGGTCCCTCCCCTTCGCCGACCCCCCGGCCGGTGATCGCTCGATCAACTGGCCGCAACAGTAGAGGGGGCCACTGACAATGCCGCCCCCGGCCGCTCGTTCCACCGTCACTGTCAGTGGCCGGTGCCATGATCGAGGCATGGGCAACGAGGGGGAGAACCAAGGGACCCGGCCGAGCGGCTGATGCACGTAGGCCGGAGCCGGTAAGCCGAAGGCCGGCAGACGACGGCGGACCGCAGGCGCGGCTCGGCCGGTTGGTGACAGTCGGGGCGAACCGGCGGTCGACGCCGGTCGTGCCCGGGGTGGCAGGATGCGGGGACGCGGTGGGAGGGGCGAGAGGGGCGGGGCGCGATGGGGCGGAGCGAGCGGGAGGCGGTGGCCAGGGGCAGGCGGCTGTTCGAGGCGGCGCGGGCCGTCGTCGACGATCACGCGCGCGCCGTCGAGGCCGTACGTACCGCCCTGGAACCGATCCATGACGACCTGGCCCGCAGCGAGCTGGACGCCATTCCGGTCGCCCGGCTGAAGGACCTCACCGAGGGCAGGCTGCGGCTGGGCGAGGTGGAGAAGGGCGGGTTCCGCACAGTCGGACAGGTCCTGGACGCCGGTCCGTACCGGCTGCGGCAACTGCCCGGCGTCGGACAGCAGACGGCCGACCAGACGGTGGCCGCCGCCCGGCGGATCGCGGACGCCGTACGCGAGACAATCGCCGTGCACATCGACGTGGACCGGCCGGAGCCCCGGATCACCGCACTGGTCGTCGCGCTCAACGTCCTGGTGGAGGCGGGACCGGAGGCACGCAGGGCCGTCGACACGGCCGGCACGCTCACCGAGCGGCTCGGGCCGCCGCTGGCCGACGCGGCACCGACGTCCGGGCGGCTGCGCATGCTGCTCGCGGGCCGGGCCGGACGGGAGCGCGCGTTGACGGCCCTGGCCGAGGTCCGCGCCCTCACCGAGCAGGCCGACCGGGACGAGGTGCCGCAGCGGCTCGCCCAGGCCTCGGTCGACCTGCTGCGCCGCCCGGAGTCCGACGTGGCCGCGCTGGTCGACTACGAGCTCCGTTCCGCCGAGTACTACGGTCTGCTGGCCGAGCTCTCGGGCCGCGCCCCCGACCCGGCGGCGGCCGAGGGCTTTCTGCCGGACGAGGTGGCCGAGCGGGTCAGGACCCAGACGCTCGACGACACGCACCGCCGGGTCTCCCTGCGCGGCTACCAGGCCTTCGGCACCCGCTTCGCGCTCGCCCAGCGCCGGGTGATCCTCGGCGACGAGATGGGGCTCGGCAAGACCATCCAGGCCATCGCCGCGCTCGCGCACCTCGCGGGCGAGGGACGGAGCCACTTCCTGGTCGTCTGCCCGGCCAGCGTGCTCATCAACTGGACCCGGGAGATCGAGAAGCGCAGCGCACTGCGGGTGACGCCGCTGCACGGCCCCGACCGGCAGGAGGCGTTCGCCGACTGGAAGGAGCGGGGCGGCGTCGCCGTCACCACCTTCGACGCCCTGCGCGGTTTCCCGGTGCCCGGCGGCGAGTTGGGCATGCTCGTCGTCGACGAGGCGCACTACGTGAAGAACCCCCGCACCCGCCGCTCGATGGTCGTCTCCGAGTGGGCGCAGCACTGCGACCGGGTGCTGTTCCTGACCGGAACGCCCATGGAGAACCGCGTCGAGGAGTTCCGCAGCCTGGTGCGGATCCTGAAGCCCGAGCTGGCCGAGAGCGTCGACGAGCACGACGGCGTGGCCGGCTCCAAGGCGTTCCGCAAGGCGGTCGCCCCGGTCTATCTGCGCCGCAACCAGCAGGACGTCCTCACCGAACTCCCCGCGCTCCAGCACACGGACGAGTGGGAGGAACCCAGCGCGCAGGACGAGGAGGCCTACCGCGAGGCGGTCCGCGCCGGCAACTTCATGGCCATGCGCAGGGCGGCGTACGCGCGTCCGGCGCGCTCGGCGAAGCTGGACCGGCTGTGCGAGATCGCCGCCGAGGCCGCCGAGAACGGCCTGAAGGTCGTGGTGTTCTCGGCCTTCCGCGACGTCCTGGGGGTGACACAGAAGGCCCTCGCGGACGGCACGGTTCCGGCAGGCGCGACGGACGGCGACGAGCCGGCCCGGGAAGCGGCACCGGCTCCGCGGCACGGCCCGAACGGCGACGGGCCGCTGTCGAGGGGCGGGCGGCAGGTGTTCGGCCCGATCTCCGGCAGCGTGCCGCCCGCCCGCCGGCAGCAGCTCGTCGACGATTTCGCGGCCGCGCCCGGCCACGCGGTCCTGCTCGCGCAGATCGAGGCCGGCGGCGTGGGCCTCAACATGCAGGCCGCCTCCGTCGTGATCCTCTGCGAGCCACAGCTCAAGCCCACCGTCGAACACCAGGCGGTCGCCCGCGCCCACCGCATGGGCCAGGTCCGCTCGGTCCAGGTGCACCGCCTGCTCTGCACGGGCGGAGTTGACGAACGGCTGGTGCGGCTGCTGGAGAACAAGTCCCGCCTGTTCGACGCCTACGCCCGCCGCAGCGCGGTCGCCGAGGCGACCCCGGACGCCGTCGACATCTCGGACATCACCCTGGCCCGCCGCATCGTCGAGGAGGAACAGGCACGGCTGGCCACCACACCGGCCACGCCCGCGACGGAACGAGCATGACCGAGAACGCCCTGCCGCACACGTCCGTGCCGCATACGTCCGTACCGCATACGGTCGTACGGCTCACGGCCCTGCGGCCACCCGCCGGCAAGCCTCCGCATACGTCCGTACGGCTCACGTCCGTACGGCTCACGTCCGTACGGCTCACGTCCGTACGGCTCACACCCCTCCCGCCACCCGTCGACAAGCCTCCGCGTACGCCCGTACCAAAGGCCGCCGGGCGTCCTCCCGTCGCCACGCGAGCGCGTACCGGCTCGGCGCGAGCCCCCGCACCGGACGCGTCACCACCCCGCCCAGGGTGATCAGCGGAGCGTTGCCCGTGGCCACCAGGCACACCCCCAGCCCCGCGACCAGTGCCTCGTACGTCTCCTCGGTACCGGCGATCTCCGCCCCGATGCGCGGCGGACGCCCTCCGCGTTCCTCCAGGGCGAGCCAGTAGTCGCGCAACGGCCCGGCGCCGGCCGGCAGGGCGAGGAAGGGCTCGTCCAGCAGGTCCGCGAAGTCGATCTCCGGGCGGGAGGCGAGGCGGTGGGTCTGCGGGAGCGCGACCAGCCGGGGCTCCTCCGCGACCACCGTCCAGCCGTAGCGGCCGGCGTCCGGCAGCGGCAGCCAGACGAAGGCGATGTCGGCGTCGCCGTCGGCCAGCCCGGCGGTGGGGTCCTCCCAGCTCACCTGCCGCAGCCGCAGGACGGTCTCCGGGTGGGCGGCCGTGAAACGGGAGCGGATCGCGGGCAGCAGGCCGCCCCGGCCGGGGCTGGTGCTCATGCCCACGACCAGCGTGCCGCGCGCCGCGGCACGGGCGGCCTCCAGCGCCGCCGACCCCTCCGACCAGGCCTCCAGCACCCGCCGGGCGTGCGGCAGCAGCGCCGCGCCCGCCGCGGTGAGCGTCACGCCCTGCGGATCGCGGCGCAACAGCTCCACGCCCAGGTGCCGCTCCAGCGCGCGCACCTGCTTGCTGAGCGCGGGCTGCGACACGTACAGCCGCTCGGCCGCGCGGGTGAAATGCAGTTCCTCGGCCACCGCCACGAAGTACCGCAGGTCCCGTACATGAACGTCCATCGCCATAACCATCGGTTATCAGTGTGGGTCTTGGACGGGCAACCTCATTCGCAAGCAGGCTGGTCCGTGCAAGCCCGAACGAACGAACCGTCACGAGGAGCTGTCATGAACAAGGTGTGGCTGATCACGGGCGCGAGCAGCGGTTTCGGCCGGGCCATCGCGGACGCGGCCCTCGCCGAGGGCGACGTCGTGGTGGGTGCGGTACGGCGGCCCGAGGGGCTGGACGATCTCGTGGCCGCTCACCCCGATCAGGTGGAGGCGCTGCGGCTGGACGTCGGCGACACGGGGGCCGCGGAGGCCGCCGTACGGGATGTGATCGCCCGGCACGGCCGGATCGACGTCCTGGTCAACAACGCGGGCCGCACCCACGTCGGCGCCTTCGAGGAGACCACCGAGCAGGAGCTGCGCGAGCTGTTCGAGGTGCATGTCTTCGGGCCTGCCGCACTCACCCGGGCCGTGCTGCCGCACATGCGTGAGCGGCGGTCGGGGGCGATCGTGCAGATGAGCAGCATGGGCGGGCAGATGTCCTTCGCGGGCTTCTCGGCGTACAGCGGAACCAAGTTCGCGCTGGAGGGTCTGTCCGAGGGGCTCGCGGACGAGGTCGCGGAGTTCGGCATCAAGGTGCTGATCGTGGAGCCGGGCTCCTTCCGCACCTCGCTGTTCGAGACCGGCCGGGCCGGCACCAGCACGGACAGCGGCCTGTATCCCAAGGTGAGCCAGACACGCGGGTTCGTCTCCGGCGGCGACGGCACCCAGCCCGGCGACCCGGCGAAGGCCGCGGCCCTCATCCTCGCCGCCCTCGGGTCCGAGGACACCCCGCTGCGGCTGCCGTTGGGCGACGACGGTGTCGAAGCGGTCCTCGGCCACCTCGACCAGGTCCGCATGGACGTCGCGGCCTGGGAGAAGCGCACGCGGGCGACCGCCTTCGACGAGTGAGGGGTGCGGCAAGCGCCGTCACCCGCCTGTAGTGAACGCCCTCCGGACGGCCCGGCCGATCCGGAGGGCCGGCCGAGTTCGCCGTGCAGGGCCCCTTGTGTAATTCCTGTGGAGCCCTCAATCTTTCGCCTGGCGCACAGGTGCGAGACAAGAGTTTGACATGTTCCTGACCAAATTATGATTCCTTCCCGCCCCGTGCTCCCCCCACCGACGCACCACCGATTGAGGAGGACCCCTCAGATGGCAGTGATGCGTAACTCCCGCAGAGACTCAAGGCGAAGACTCGCCGCGCTCAGCGCAGCGGCCACCGCGACCCTCGTCGCGGGCCTCGTCTCCGCACTCCCCGCCGCGGCCGCCGCCCCCGAGGGCCGCATCCAGTACGCCGGCGCGGCAAATGCCGTCGCCGACAGCTACATCGTGACGCTCAGGGCGGACCACGCCCGCTCCGGCTCCCAGGCGGGACGTGCCCTCGTCCAGAAGTACGGCGCCGGCATCGAGCGGACGTACAAGAAGGCCCTGAACGGCTACGCGATCGAGGCCTCCGCGGCCGAGGCGAAGCGGCTCGCCGCCGACCCGGCGGTCGCCTCCGTCGTGCAGAACCGCACGTTCCACATCGACGCGACCCAGACCAACCCGCCCTCCTGGGGCCTGGACCGCATCGACCAGAAGAACCTGCCGCTGAACAGCTCGTACACCTACCCGGACTCGGCCGGGCAGGGTGTGACCGCGTACGTCATCGACACCGGCGTCCGCATCACCCACAGCGACTTCGGCGGCCGTGCCTCCTACGGCTACGACGCCATCGACAACGACAACACCGCCCAGGACGGCCACGGCCACGGCACGCACGTCGCGGGCACGGTCGCGGGCAACGCCTACGGCGTCGCCAAGAAGGCCAAGGTCGTCGGCGTCCGTGTGCTGAACAACTCCGGCTCCGGTACGACCGCGCAGGTCGTCGCCGGCATCGACTGGGTCGCCCAGAACGCGGTCAAGCCGGCCGTCGCCAACATGTCCCTCGGCGGCGGCGCCGACACCGCTCTCGACACGGCCGTACGCAACGCCATCGCCTCCGGCGTCACCTTCGCCGTGGCGGCCGGCAACGAGTCGACCGATGCCTCCACCAAGTCGCCCGCACGGGTGACGGAGGCGATCACGGTCGGCGCGACGACCTCGACCGACGCCAAGGCGAGCTACTCCAACTACGGCTCGGTCCTCGACCTGTTCGCGCCGGGTTCGTCCATCACCTCGGCCTGGAACTCCGGCGACTCGGCGACCAACACCATCTCCGGTACGTCCATGGCGAGCCCGCACGTCGCCGGCGCGGCCGCTCTGTACCTCGCCGACCACCCCACCTCCACCCCGGCGCAGGTCTCCTCGGCCCTGACGTCCGCCGCCACGACAGGCGTCGTCACCAGCCCGGGCACCGGCTCGCCCAACAGGCTCCTCAACGTCGGTGGCGGTACGACCACCCCGCCCGGCCCGCGCTTCGAGAACACCGGTGACTACGCCATCGCCGACAACGCGACGGTCGAGTCCCCGGTGACCGTCTCCGGCGTCTCCGGCAACGCGCCGTCGGCCCTGGCCGTCGAGGTCCACATCGTCCACACGTACATCGGCGACCTCCAGGTCCAGCTCATCGCCCCGGACGGCACGGCGTACACGCTGAAGTCGTACGGCACCGGCGGCAGTTCGGACAACATCGACACCACGTACTCGGTGAACGCCTCCTCGGAGGCCGCCAACGGCACGTGGAAGCTCCGCGTCAGCGACAACGCGAATCTCGACACCGGGCGGATCGACGCCTGGGCGCTGCAGTTCTGAGCGGGTAGTGCCGCGCATGGCCGTCTGTTGTCCGCGGCTGCGTCGTGGTTTGTCGCGCAGTTCCCCGCGCCCCTGAAAGGGGGTGGCCGAACCGGCGATCAGTAGTGCTCCTCGTCCTCGCGGTAGGGCTCCGGGTCCGTCACCCAGCCCGCCGCGAGGACGAGGCGTGTGTGGCGGTGCAGGGCGAGGAAGCCGAAGGGGCGGTCGAAGGTGGCCCTGATGCTCGTGGTCACCCAGCGGAGCCGGGGTACGCCGCCCGGCGCGAAGCCGATCGCCGTCACCGCGGCCGCGCGGAAGCCCACTTCCCCGAACTGCGCCGTCGTGGACTGCTGGGCCGACCCGACGGCCAGCGGGAAGCCGCTGATGCCGGGGAAGTGGCCGCGGCCGACGTCACTCGCCGTGGTGAGGCCGAAGACGCGGTGCAGTGCGAGCAGGTCGTGGTGCGCACGCAGGTCGAACGCCGCCGTGGTCACGTCCAGGGTGGGTGGCAGGGGCCGTTCACTGCGCTTCTTCACCACCCGCAGGCCCGGTCCCACCTCCCCGTAGGGAAGCTGCGGCCCCGACACCACAGGAAGCCTGCGCGCCAGGATGTCCACCCCGGTCCCCAGCACCTGCCCCCGCGTCATCCCCTCCTCGCCCAGCAGCAGATGGACGTCGATCGCGTTGTCGCCCAGCACGCGCAGCTCGGTGACGTGCCCCTCGGGCGTGTCCACCACCCCGACCCGGTCCAACAGTGCGCTCTGCCGGTGCAGGCCGACCAGCACCCGGTGGTTCCACGGCCCGGTCTCCGGCGTCATCCGATAGCCCCAAAAGCGCCGGAGCCAGTTCGTCCGCATCGCCAGCGCACTCGCCAGCACCATCTCGGTGTCCTTCTCCACTCGGACGGGCATCTCCTCGATCAGCCCACCCGTCCGCTTCGCCGCCCAGGCGTCCAACGCCCCCTTGTCGGCCGCCGGATCCCCCGTCAGCACGCCGTGTGCCGCCGCGGGCAGACCCGCCTCCCACCGCTCCCGCAGCTCCAGCGTCCGCTTGGTCCACAGGCCGAGCGCCGATTCCAGCCCGCGCATCGCACCCATCGCACCCAGCAACTCCCGCGCCGCGCCCGCCGCTTCGTGGGCCGGCAGCCCGACCGCGTCCGCCAGCTCGGCCCTGGCCGGACCGTCCGCCCCGTCCGCCAGGAAGGCGAGCAGTGGCCACACGCCCGCCGCCGAGAAGACCGTGCCGCCGCCCGCGGCGGGGTCCGACGCCTGCGCCCATCGGGCGGTCAGCCCGTTCACCGCCCGGATCGCCGCTTTCGTCACCAGCATGACAATCCCCCTCGTCAACCGCTTACCATTCGCCCAGTCGTACGCCCGTTCCCGCCCCGGCACCGCCGCCCGAACCAGGAGCACGGTACTCGTGTCCATACCTCCGCCTCCCGGACCTGACCAGCCACAAGGGTCCCCGGAGCAGGCCCAAGGGCCGTCCGTGCAGGGGCAGTACGCACCGCCGTCGCCGTATCCGTACGGCGCACCCGGTGCTCCGGGCCCGTACGGCTACCACCCCCACGGCGCCTACGGTCCCTACGGCCGCCCCGTCCCCGTCAACGGATTCGCCATCGGCGCCCTAGTCCTCGGCATCCTCTGCTTCGTGCCGGCCGTGGGCCTGGTGCTGGGGCTGATCGCGCTGGCGCAGATCAAGAAGAAGGGTGAACGCGGCAAGGGCATGGCGATCGCCGGTTCCATCCTGTCCACCGTCGGGCTGGTGCTGTGGGCACTGGCGCTGTCCACGGGCGGCGCCTCCGAGTTCTGGGACGGCTTCAGGGATGCCGCGAACGGCGAGGGCACCGCCTACTCGCTCGCCAAGGGCGACTGCTTCGACTCGCCGACGGGCAACCTGGAGGGAGAGGCGTACGACATCGACGCGGTGTCCTGCTCCGCCCCGCACGACGGCGAGGTCTTCGCGGTCGTCTCCCTGCCGGGCGGTGAGTTCCCCGGCGACGACGAGGTCAGCCGTACCGCCGACGACAAGTGCTACGCCCTGCGGGACGGTTACGCCATGGATAGCTGGGCCGTGCCGGACGACGTGGACGTGTACTACTTCATCCCGTCCCGGCAGAGCTGGCGCTTCGGCGACCGCGAGATCACCTGCCTGTTCGGCAGCACCGAGAAGAACGGCAAGCTGACCGGCTCGCTGCGCAGCGACCCGACGACCCTCGACGTGGACCAGACCATCTTCCTCTCCGTGGCCAACGCCGTCGACGCGGCGCTGTACGAGGAGCCCGAGGAGTATCCCGAGGAGGACCTGGCGGCCAACCGGGCCTGGGCCAAGGAGATCCACGCCGTCCTCGGCGAGCAGATCGAGGGGCTGCGCGGGCACACCTGGCAGCCGGACGCCGAGCGGCCGGTCGCCGACCTGATCGACGAGATGGAGGCCGCCCGCAAGGAGTGGGCGAAGGCAGCCGCAGCGAAGGACGCGGACACGTACTACGCCCACTACGACAACGGGTACGAATACGTCGACGGCCCCACGACCGTCACCGCCCGCAAGGCTCTGGGCCTGGACACCACCGCGCCGACGTACGAGGACGACTCCGCCGGAGGCGGCGGGAGCAGCGGTGCCGGCGGTCTCGATGTGTGAACCGAGGTGTGAGCGCGGCTATAGCGGGGAGAAAGTGCCTGCGTAAAGCCCTCCGGGGGCACAAGTCATCACATCGAGTGATTCTCTGGCCTTTGCTTGCGTGAGACAACTCATGGTTGCCAGGCTGTTGCTGTCTGTACAACCTGATGGGAGCGGCCAGTGACTTTCGGTGAGCAGCCGGCGTACCTGCGCGTCGCGGGTGATCTCCGCAAGAAGATCGTCGACGGTTCGCTGCCACCGCATACCCGCCTCCCGTCCCAGGCCAGGATCCGCGAGGAGTACGGCGTCTCGGACACCGTCGCGCTGGAGGCCCGCAAGGTGCTGATGGCCGAGGGTCTGGTCGAGGGCCGCTCCGGCTCCGGGACCTATGTGCGCGAGCGTGCCGTGCCCCGCAGCGTCGCCCGCTCCGGCTTCCGTCCGCCGAGCGGTGCCACGCCGTTCCGTCAGGAGCAGGCCGACGGCGAGGCGCGCGGCACCTGGGAGTCCAGGAGCGAGCAGGCCGAGGCCAGTGTCGCCGTCGCCGAGCGGCTCGGCATCCGGCCCGGCGACCGCGTGATGTGCACGCGCTATCTCTTCCGGGACGCCGGCGAGGCGATGATGCTGTCCACCTCCTGGGAGCCCCTGGCTGTCACCGGCCGCACCCCCGTGATGCTGCCCGAGGAGGGCCCGCTCGGCGGCATGGGCGTCGTCGAGCGCATGGCGGCCATCGACGTCGTCGTGGACAACGTCACCGAGGAGGTGGGCGCGCGCCCCGGCCTCGCGGAGGAACTGCTGACGCTGGGTGGCGTCCCGGGCCACGTCGTCCTCGTCATCCAGCGCACCTACTACGCCTCGGGCCGTCCGGTGGAGACGGCGGACGTGGTCATTCCCGCTGACCGCTACCGGGTCTCGTACCACCTTCCGGTGAAGTGACGCGCCCGTTGGTGAGGTAGCGCACACCTTCACGGCAGTTGCCGCCGGCAGAGCCTCAACTCCCGCCCCTTCCGCAGTCGTTGGAATCTGGCCGTTCTCGCAGGTCGACACGGGCGCGCGTGGCATGCCTGTGACCGGAAGCATCGAGGTCTGCGCACGGCGCGTTCGGCGCCGTGCGCCCCCTGCGACTTGGCTGGTTGCGTACCTCTTTGTGAAAAGGCGTATTCGCTGCGTAAAGGTTAGGCGTAGGCTCGGGCATATGCGGATTGCGGTTTCCTTAGCGGGCGGGGCACGGCACACGCCGCGAGCAGCACTCGGGCGGCGGGGGGCGGGAGCGAGCGGCCGGTCGAGGGCGGGAAGGGGCGGTGGGACGCGATGAACGACAGCACGATCACTCTTCCCTGGCTCGTCGTCCGGCAGGACGACAACGGCAATCGCTATCGCGTGGGCCGGTACGCGACCCGGGCCGAGGCCCAGAAGATCGCGGACAGCCTCGACAGCCGGGGCCACAAGCAGCTCTACTGGGTCGAGCGGATCGCGCAGAACGGCGACAGCGGGGACAACTGACCCCCCCTGGGCTCCCGTAGGCTCCGGCGCATGACGGAACGGATCGTGGTCGGCGCCGCCCTGCTGGACGGAGAGCGCCTTCTCGCCGCGCGCCGCAGTGCGCCCGAGGAGCTCGCCGGGCGCTGGGAGTTGCCCGGAGGCAAGGTCGAGCCCGGCGAGACGCCCGAGGCGGCGCTCGTGCGCGAGCTGCGGGAGGAACTCGGCGTGGACGCCGAGGTGATCGAGCGCGTACCGGGGGCATGGCCCCTGAAATCCCCCTACGTCCTGCACGTGTGGACGGCCCGGCTCCTGCCCGGAACGGGTGAACCCAAGACCCTCGAGGACCACGACGAGCTGCGCTGGCTGGGTCCCGGAGAACTCTGGGACGTGGACTGGCTGGACCAGGACGTGCCGGCCGTGCGTGAGGTGGCGGCACGGCTTCGGGCCTGAGGAACTTCCCGGATTTCCTGACGTGTCCTGCACGTTTCGCGCGGTACCGCCCCATGAATATCGGGTATGTGGTCATTAACCCTGCGAAACCGGACATGGGTGAACCCATTGGCCTGGGAAGTGATCGGCGTGATCGACACCGAAGGCGACTGCGCCGAGTGGAGCTTTCCCGCGGAGGCGGGTGCCGTGCGGGCGGCACGCACCGCCGTCCGGGACAGGCTGCGCGCCTGGGGGCTGGACAGCCTCGCCGATATCGCGGCGCTGCTGGTCAGCGAACTGGTGACCAACTCCCTGCGGCATGCCACGGGCCCCATCGGTGTACGGCTGGTCCGCCCCGGCTGCCTCGGTGACGTCCTCCTGGTCGAGGTCTCCGACCCCCTTCCGGACCCGCCTCGCGAACGCGTCGCCCACCTGGAGGACGAGAGTGGCCGCGGGCTCCAGCTCGTGGCGCACTCCTCGCGCCGCTGGGGCACCAGACCCGGCCGGAACACGGGCAAGACGGTGTGGTTCGAGCTCGTGGTGCCGGAGTGACCCCGTGCGTTCCGTGCGGCGCTCCCGGTCCCTGTACAACCCGTCAGTAGACGTCCATGGCGGTGTACGCCGCCCTTCGCCCTGTCGAACGAATGGTTCAGGCCAGTGGCAGTTGTAGAACCGCGTGATTCGACTGCGTGTCCGCTGGTTAGAAGTCTGGAAGTGTTTCTGCGGCCGGGACCGAAAACCATCGGGACCGTGCTGTGATCGTGAACACCGTGTTGTGCGGGGCCGTAGTGCTGGATACTGCGGGCAGCCGCCGCCGGTGACCGGTGCCGGGCGCGGTGAGCTGGAGGGGACGGTTCGCGTGAGCGAGATACCAGCGAAGGCCACGGAGTCCGAGGACCCGTCGGACGGCGCGAGGACGAGGGCCGCGGGGGAGCGGTCCGGCGACACACGGGCCTCGCAAGCCTCTCAGGACACACGGGCCCCCGGGGACACACAGAACTCCGGCGATGTATCGAACTCCCGTGGAGCGCAAGCCTCCAGCGATTCCGGCGCCTACGCGGCCACCGACTCCGACCCGGTGTTCCCGTTGGACGAGCCCCGGCCCGGAGACCCCGTCTGGCAGAGCAGTCCGCCCGGCTCGATCTACGACTACATCAAGGTCGCGTCGTTCTCCATCGGCCCCGACGGCCTGGTCGACCAGTGGAGTCTGCGCGCCGAGCAGATCTTCGGCATCCCCGCCGAGCGCGCCGTCGGCATGGACCCCATCGAGGCGTTCGTCGACCCGGACCTGCACGAGCAGGGCCAGCGCAAGATGGCGGAGATCCTGGACGGGCGCGAGTGGACCGGCGTGGTCCCCTTCCGGATGCCCGACGACGCCGACGGCCGCCCCGGTGAGGACGGCCTCGCCGAGGTGTACGTCATGCCGACGCGGACCGAGGGCGGCGAGAAGGCCGCCGTGTGCATCGTCGTGGACGTGCGCACCCTGCGCCGGATGGAGACCGACCTCGCCGCCTCGCAGGCGATTTTCGGTCAATCTCCCTTCGGGTTCCTGCTGATCGACCCCGATCTGCGGGTGCGCCGCGCGAACCAGCGGTTCGCCTCGCTGTTCGGCGGCACCCCCGACGAACACCGCGGCCGGGGCGTCCACGACTACCTGTCGCGGCCCGAGGCCGAGCGCATCTCGGCCACCTTGCGCCGCGTCCTGGAGAGCGGCGACTCCATCACGGACATGCACGTCACCGGCTTCGTGCCCGGCTCCGACGAGCGTCGCCACTGGTCCATCAACCTCTACCGGGTGCACAGTGGCAGCGGCCGACCCATCGGTATCGCGTGGCTCGGAATCGACATCACCGCCCGCCGTGCCGCCGCCCGTGAGGCCGCCGCCGCCCGGCGCAATCTCGCCCTGCTGAACGAGGCCGGCGCCCGCATAGGCAACTCCCTCGACCTGGAGACCACGGCCCGCGAACTCCTCGACGTCGTCGTCCCCGGCTTCTGCGACCTCGCCACCGTCGACCTCTACCAGGGGCTGCTGGCCGGCGACGAGACCCCGCCCGGCCTCGCCGACGGCAGCGCGGAGCTGCGCCGGGTGGCCTTCGCCAGTGCGGTCTCCGACGCGCCCTTCGTCGGCGGCGGCGTCCCCGTCGCGGTCGGCGCCGTCCACCACTACCCCTTCAACTCGCCCTGCGCGGACGCCCTGCGCACCGCCCGGCCGCAGTACGTGCCCGGCGAGGAGGGCGGGCTCGTGCAGTCCACGCTCGCCGTGCCGATGGTCGCCCACGACACGGTCGTAGGGCTGGCGCAGTTCGCTCGGACGAAGGGCAGCGAGCCGTTCGGCGACCGGGACCGGGATCTGGCGGTCGAGCTCGCCGCGCGTGCCGCGGTCTGCATCGACAACGCCCGGCTGTACCGGCGTGAGCACGAGCGGGCGCTGATACTGCAGCGGTCGCTGCTCCCGCCCGGGGACCCGGTCGCCTCGGGCCTGGACATCGCGTGCCGTTATCTGCCCGGCAACTCCTCGTCGGACCGGCCCAGCGAGGTGGGCGG
This sequence comes from Streptomyces sp. NPDC036764, assembly GCF_055609385.1. Lineage (NCBI taxonomy): Bacteria > Bacillati > Actinomycetota > Actinomycetes > Kitasatosporales > Streptomycetaceae > Streptomyces > Streptomyces sp. NPDC036764. The sequence continues at coordinate 437,614 of NZ_JBVJPT010000005.1, read as the reverse complement.
CGACTGGTTCGACGTCATCGAACTGCCCGGCCACCGAACCGCGTTGGTCGTGGGTGACGTCATGGGGCGCGGGCTGCGCGCGGCCGTCGCGATGGGCGAACTGCGTTCCGCCGTCCGCACGCTGGCCCTGCTGGACCTCGAACCGGCCGAGGTCCTCTCCGCGCTGGACGAGATCGCACGCGGCCTCGGCGCACCCGGCGGTGTCCAGCAGGCCACCCGTGCGGCCCGCCGGCCCCGCGAGGCGGACCTGTCGGAGGTGTACCTCGCGACCTGTGTGTACGCGGTCTACGACTCCGTCACGCGCCGCTGCACCTTCGCCAACGCCGGCCATCTGCCGCCGGTCCTCGTCGAGCCCGGCGAGGCGGCACTGATGCTCGACGTGCCGCCGGGGATGCCGCTCGGGGTCGGCGGGGAGCCGTTCGAGGAGGTCGAGGTCGAACTGCCGGAGGGTGCTCTGCTGGCGCTCTACACGGATGGACTCGTGGAGTCCCGCGACCACCCCCTGGACGAGGGCCTGCAAGCCTTCGTGGGCGCGCTGACCGACCCGACCCGCCCCCTGGAGGACGTCTGCGACCACGTCCTCAACACCCTCGACTCCCACCACGGCGAGGACGACATCGCGCTGCTGATGGCACGTGTACAGGGCCTGCCCGCCGAGTCGGTCGGCGACTGGACCCTGCCGCGCGAGCCGCGCAGTGTGGGCCGGGCCCGCGAGTACGCCCGGGGCCAACTGCTGTCCTGGGACCTCGAACCCCTGGTCGACACCACGGAACTCCTCGTCAGCGAACTGGTCACCAACGCCCTGCGCTACGGCGAGGGCGAGATCAGACTGCGCCTGCTCCTGGACCGCACCCTGGTCTGCGAGGTCTGGGACTCCGGCCTGGTCCAGCCCCGTCGCCGCCGCGCCCGCGACACGGACGAGGGCGGCCGGGGCCTCCAACTGGTCGGCCTCCTCAGCGCGGCCTGGGGCTCCCGCCGCACCCCACGCGGCAAGACGGTCTGGTTCGAACTCCCCCTGCCGGACGGCGAGAACGGCCTCATGGATCCGGCGGAGGCGTTGCTGAGCCTGTTCTGAGGCGCCGGGCCTCGTACATCCGGTCCGGTGGGCCGGGGGTGGGCTTTCGGGCGTCAGTCGATCCGGGCCGGGCGGCGGGCCCGGGTGCGGGGGCCGCCGAAGCTGGGGGGTGTACCGCCGTCGGGCTCGGCGGGCAGCAGGATGCCGCCCAGGACCGCTCCGGTGAGGCCGCTGATGTCGTGGCCGGGGCCGTCGACGGGGTGGCCGTGCAGGCGGATGTCCTGTTCGGCCAGCTCGCGGGCCTGCTGGGCCAGGGTGTCGGCCGCGACCAGGTCGGCGAGTTCCGCACGCGGCCCCCGCCCGGCCGGCGCCGGTACCGGGACGAGGAGCAGTCGCCGTGCCTCGGCCAGTCGGGTACGTGCCTCGCCGCCCACCGCCGCCCGATGCGTCGCGACGACGTCGTCAGCGCCGCCGACCGCAGTGCGTGCGCACACCACCGCGGCCGCCGGGATCACCCCGGCACGCCCCGCCGCGACGGGCGCGACGCCCCGCACGATCCGCCGCAGCAGGTCGAGCGGGTCGTACGGCCGACCGGAGGCCAGCTCCTCGCGTACGCCGGCCAGGGTGGCGTCGGCGTGGGCGACCCGGGAGCGCAGCTCGCCGGGCGGGATGTCCGCGTACGGGGCACCCATCGAGGCCGGCACCGGCTCGCGCGCCCCCGCGATCTCCGCCTCACCGCCGGTCAGCGCGGCCGGAACCATCGCCGCCGCCGTCGAGAGCGCCCCGGCCAGCCGTTCGACGCCGTCGATGAAGGCGGCCGCCTGGGCGATGGCACCCTCGGCGGCACGCAGCCGGCCCCCGGCGCGCTCGTTGTCGCCCAAGTCGGCCGACTGGCGTGCGTGGTTGAGCTGTGTGGTGGCGAACACCAGCCGATCCTTGGCCTGCTCGACATGGCCCGCGACGGCGGCGCTCGCGGAGGGGGCGTACAGCTCGCCGAGCTCACCCAGCACGGTGCCCGCACCTCCGGTCCGCCAGGTCAGCTCACGGAACCGGCCCTCGGCGACGACCAGGGCATGCCCCAGCCCGCCGCCCAGCCCCTCCTCCAGCCCCCGCGACTGATCGAACGCGGCCGCCTGCCCGTCCAGCAGCCGCCCCACTTCCTCGCACCGCCCGACGATTCCCGCCAGCGTGTGCCGACGGGCCGCGGCCTCCTCCGGCACCCCGCCCTCGTACTGCCACCGCATCCGGAACGCGACCGCCAACTCGCCCACCGCGTCCCGCAGAACCCGCGTGAAGGGCTCCACATGCTCGACGTCCCCCGCCCCGAACCGTCCCGCGACGAACCCCAGCTCCTCCTCGCTGACCCGCACCGAGTCGTCGGCCTCGACCAGCGCGGCCCACGCCCGCTCGTCGAGTTCGCCGGCGGGCGGCTCCGTGGCCTGGACCGACGCGCCTCCGGGAGTCGTACGATCCCGCGCGCGCCGCCTGCGCCGTATGAACCCGAACCCCGCGAGGATCCCCGCCGCGACCACCGCCACCACGGGCATCACGAAGTCGGCGGCAGAGGTGTCCTCGTCCTGCGCGTTCCGCGCGCCCTCCCGGTGCTCCATCGCACCGGCGACGGGTCGATCCGTGCCGCCCGCAACCGCGCCCCCACCGCTGATCGTCATGCCGGGCAACACCAGCCACACCACCCCGACCAGTCCGCCCACCACGGCGTGTGCCACCCGCACCGATATGTGCGAGCGCTCACGCCGCGGCCGGCCCCGGATCAAGGTTGACGTCACATTTCGGAGCGTATGAGCAGCAATGCCCCCGCGCGACCGGGATGCGTCAAGGGTGGTGTGGAGGGACACATGGCGACGGATGAGGGGACCCGGCGATGGACCGACAAGGAAACGACCACCCACCCACCGAAAGCCGGGCAAGCGACGACCGCCCCGTAAACGACGACGGCCCTACAAGCACCGACGGCCCCACAAGCACCGACCGCCGCGCCCGTCGCCGTCGCCGCCTGCGCCGCACCGCCCTCAGCCTCGCCCTGATCCTCGTCCTCCCCGTCCTCGGCGTCGCGCTCGCCCTGCGTCTCAACTACACCGGCCACCCGGCGGAAGGCACCCACACCAGAAACCGGGACGCCGTCTGGCTCGGCCACGCCTGGGTCGACGGCCGTAAGAAGGACGCCGACGTCGAGGCCCTGGCACGCCGCCTGCGAGGCACCGGCATCCGCGACCTCTACGTCCACGCCGGCCCCCTCGAACACGACGGCACGCTCCCCGCCTCGGCGTACCCCAGAGCCCGCTGGCTCATAGAGGCCGTACACCGGGAGATCCCCGCCGTGCGGGTCCAGGCCTGGCTCGGCGACAAACTGGCGACCGAGGACGACGACGGCCTGCGCCTGAGCCGCCCGGCGACCCGCGAGGCCATCGCCGACTCCACCCGCCGGATCCTCGCCGCCGGCTTCGACGGCGCCCACTTCGACCTCGAACCCCTCCACTCCGGGGACCGGGACTACCTCACCCTCCTCGACGCCCTCCACAAGCTCACCCGCGCTCAGGGAGCCCCGCTCTCCGTCGCCGCCCACCAGATCGACCCGCTCCCGGCACTCCACTCCGTCGCCGGCGCGCTCACCGGCCACCCCAAGTGGTGGTCGCAGGAGTTCTTCGGCGAGGTGGCCCGCCGCGTCGACCAGATCGCCGTGATGTCGTACGACACGGCCATGCCCCTGGAGAGCCTGTACGGCGGCTATGTCGCCCAGCAGACCTCACTGGCCCTGGAGGTCACCCCGCCCGGCACGGATCTCCTGATGGGCCTGCCGTTCTTCCACGACAGCACGAGCGGCCACCGGGCGGCGGCGGAGACCGTCCCCGCCGCCGTCCGCGGCGTCCGTCTGGGCCTGTCCCGCACCGACGCCGACCGCGTCGACTTCGGCGTCGCCCTCTACGTCGACTTCGCGGCGACAGAGGGCGACTGGACGGCGTACGAAGAGGGCTGGGTCCGCTGACACCAGGCACTCACTCCGCCGATGAGCGCCTCCTGATCTTCGAGCCCAGCCACACCAGCGGGTCGTACTTGCGGTCCACGGCCCGTTCCTTCAGGGGGATCAGGGCGTTGTCGGTGATCTTGATGCCCTCGGGGCAGACCTCCGTGCAGCACTTGGTGATGTTGCAGTAGCCGAGGCCGTGTTCGTCCTGGGCGGTCTTCTTGCGGTCCAGGCCGCTCTCGCCGGCCGCGTCCAGCGGGTGCATGTCCAGTTCGGCGACCCGCATCAGGAAGCGCGGGCCCGCGAACGCCGGCTTGTTCTCCTCGTGGTCGCGCACCACATGGCAGGTGTCCTGGCACAGGAAGCACTCGATGCACTTGCGGAACTCCTGCGAGCGGTCCACGTCCTCCTGCATCATCCGGTACTCGCCGGGGGCCACGCCTTCCGGCGGCACGAAGGCCGGGACCTCCCGCGCCTTCTCGTAGTTGAAGCCGACGTTCGTGACCAGGTCCCGTACGACGGGGAAGGCGCGCAGCGGGGTGACGGTGATCGTCTCCTCGCGGGTGAACACCGACATCCGTGTCATGCACAGCAGCCGCGGCCGCCCGTTGATCTCGGCGGAACACGAACCGCACTTGCCCGCCTTGCAGTTCCAGCGGACGGCGAGATCGGGCGCCTGGGTGGCCTGGAGGCGGTGGATGATGTCGAGGACCACCTCGCCGTCGTTCACCTCGACCTTGAAGTCCTCCAGGTCACCGCCCTGCACATCGCCCCGCCACACCTTGAAGCGGGCCTCGTAGCTGCTCACTGGTAGAGCTCCTCTTCGGCGAGGTACTTGACCAGCTCCTCTTTGTCGAAGAGAGCCAGTAGGTCGGCGCGGACGGGGTCGGTGGTCTCCCGTACGAGATTGATCTGGCCGCGCTCGGGGTCGGTGGCCGCGAGGCCGCCCGTCGGGTCGGCCAGGTGGCACAGCAGGTTGATGTTGCGCCACCTGTGGTCCATCGTCGGATGGTCCTCGCGGGTGTGGCCGCCGCGCGACTCCGTGCGCTCCAGCGCCGCCCGCGCCACGCATTCGCTGACCAGCAGCATGTTGCGCAGGTCGAGCGCGAGGTGCCAGCCCGGGTTGAACTGCCGGTGGCCCTCGACCCCGGCCCTGCGGGCCCGTACGCGCAGGTCGGCGAGCTTCTCCAGCGCCTGCTCCATCTCGCCCTCGCGACGGATGATGCCGACGAGGTCGTTCATGGCCTGCTGGAGTTCCTGGTGCAGGGTGTACGGGTTCTCCGGCGGGCGCCCGTCGTCCTCGCCCCCGGCCGGGCCCTCCGCGGAGAACGGGCGCAGCGCCTCGGCGGCCGCCGTGTCGATCTCCAGGTCGCTGACCTCGGGGCGTTCGAAGGCGCGTGCCGCCGCGTGCTCGGCGGCGTGCCAGCCCGCCCGGCGGCCGAAGACCAGCAGGTCGGACAGGGAGTTCCCGCCGAGCCGGTTCGAGCCGTGCATGCCGCCGGCCACCTCGCCGGCCGCGAACAGCCCCGGCACCCCGCGTGCCGCCGCCGTGTCGGACTCGACCGCGACGCCGCCCATGACGTAGTGGCAGGTCGGTCCGACCTCCATCGCCTCGGCCGTGATGTCCACGTCCGCCAGTTCCTTGAACTGGTGGTACATGGAGGGCAGCCGACGACGGATGACGTCCGCCGGCATCCGGGTGGACACGTCCAGGAAGACCCCGCCGTGCGGCGAGCCGCGGCCCGCCTTCACCTCGGCGTTGATGGCCCGCGCGACCTCGTCACGGGGGAGCAGCTCGGGAGGCCGGCGGTTGTTGTCCGGGTCCTCGTACCAGCGGTCGCCCTCCTCCTCCGACTGGGCGTACTTCTCCTTGAAGACGTCGGGGATGTAGTCGAACATGAACCGCTTGCCCTCGGAGTTGCGCAGCACCCCTCCGTCGCCACGCACCGACTCCGTGACAAGGATCCCCTTCACCGACGGCGGCCAGACCATGCCCGTCGGGTGGAACTGCACGAACTCCATGTTCAGCAGGGGCGCCCCGGCGAGCAGTGCCAGCGCGTGGCCGTCGCCCGTGTACTCCCAGGAGTTCGACGTCACCTTGAAGGACTTGCCGATCCCGCCCGTCGCGATGACCACGGACGGGGCTTCGAGGACGAAGAAGCGGCCCGTCTCGCGGTCGTAGGCGAAGACCCCGGAGACCCGGCTGCCGTCCTTGAGGACCCGGGTGACCGTGCACTCCTGGTAGACCTTCAGCCGGGACTCGTAGTCCCCGGTCTCCTTCTTGTCCTCCTGCTGCAACGCCACGATCTTCTGTTGCAGCGTGCGGATCAGCTCCAGGCCGGTGCGGTCACCGACGTGTGCCAGGCGCGGGTACTCGTGCCCGCCGAAGTTGCGCTGCGAGATCCGGCCGTCCTTCGTACGGTCGAAGAGCGCGCCCCACGTCTCCAGCTCCCAGACCCGGTCCGGCGCCTCCTGCGCGTGCAGTTCGGCCATCCGCCACTGGTTGAGGAACTTGCCGCCGCGCATGGTGTCGCGGAAGTGGACCTGCCAGTTGTCGTGCTCGTTGGCGTTTGCCATGGCCGCCGCGATGCCGCCCTCGGCCATCACGGTGTGCGCCTTGCCGAACAGCGACTTGCAGATCACGGCCGTACGGGCGCCTCGCTCCCGTGCCTCGATCGCCGCCCGGAGGCCCGCGCCCCCCGCGCCGATCACGACGACGTCCCACTCCTGCCGTTCGACCACGGACATCTGTTCAGTCCCCACTCACGATTAGAAGAAGCGCGGATCGTCGAAGACCCCGGACGCGACGAGATAGACGTAGAAGTCGGCGAGCGCCACGCTCACCAGCGACGCCCACGCCAACTGCATGTGGCGGGCGTTGAGCTTCCCGATCCACTGCCACATGCGGTAGCGCACGGGGTGTTTGGAGAAGTGCTTGAGCTTGCCGCCGACGATGTGCCGGCAGGAGTGACAGGAGAGGGTGTACGCCCAGATCAGCGCGATGTTGGCGAGGAAGACGAGGGTGCCGAGGCCCATGTGGCCCCACTCGTAGTTCTCGTCGCGGAAGGCGAGCACCGTGTCGTACGTCAGGATCCCGGCGACCAGGAGCGCGGCGTAGAAGAAGTACCGGTGGATGTTCTGCAGGATCAGCGGGAAGCGGGTCTCACCGGAGTACTTCTTGTGCGGCTCCGCCACCGCGCAGGCCGGGGGCGACATCCAGAAGCCGCGGTAGTAGGCCTTGCGGTAGTAGTAGCAGGTCAGGCGGAAACCGAGCGGGAAGATCAGGATGATGATCGCGGGGGAGATGCCCCACCAGCTCCCGAAGAGGTCCCAGTTCGGCCCGGCGTGCATGGGCTCGCAGTTCTCCGCCAGACAGGGCGAGTAGAACGGGGAGACGTACGGCGCCGCGTAGTAGTCCGCGTTGGCGAAGGCCCGCCAGGTCGAGTACACGATGAACGCCAGCAGACCGGCCGCGGTGGCGGCCGGGGCCAGCCACCAGCGGTCGGTCCGCAGGTGCGGGGCGGTGATCGCGGCGCGTGTACCGGTTCGTACGCCGCCGCTGTTCAGATGGGGTTCCGTACCAGTGGCCAATGCATGACTCCGGTCGGGTCAGGGGGAGGGATCAAGGGGCGCGGCGGTCCCGGGCGCCGAGACCCTCGTCATCCGTGTCGATCCACAGAGAGTCGTCGTACGGCGTGTCGGGGATGGAGACGAGCTCCGGCCTGCGCTGCGCGACGGGGGACGCGGCTGATTCCCGCAGCAGCGCCACGCTCTCGCGCAGGTGGTCGGCGTCGGTGCGCACACGGCGCATCTCCAGCCCGCCGGTGCCCAACTGCTGTTCGAGGCGGCCCACGGACCGGGCCAGGTCGTCGAGGCAGCGCTGGACAGTTGTCAGGTCGTCTTGCACGGACATGACGTGACCTCACTTCCGTGGGCCCTTCGGCCCTGGGTGGCAACGTTCATGCGCCTGCGAGTGTCGCGCGTCACACCTGTCGCTGTGAAGGCATGTGCAGCGATTGGCGGATTGCACGCCTCCGACGCGCGCTCGCACGCGCTCTTTGTACGCCGGGGGAGCCAAGGAGCGCGAGGGGGCCTTACTCCGGACGGGTGGGCTTGCCCGCCCCCGCCGCCGTGTCGTCTCCGCCCGGCGAACCCTTTCCTCTTCAGTGGGGGGCCATAGATCTGATCAACTCCAAAATACCGCCAAATGTGATCAGAACGCACTAATTGTCACCGGCGGGAGCTGCTCCACGGAGGTACCAGAGATGTCCCACGACGGCATCGCCACCCGCTCGGTCATGCGCTCGGTCGCCTTCCTCGGTGCGAGCGCGCTCGCGGTGTCCGTGCTCGCCGGGTGCAGCGACCCCGACCCGGCCGGGAAGCCGCTCGCCGGTCAGGACATCGCCCCGGCCGCCCGGGCCCAGATCGCCGACGGCGGCACGCTGCGCTGGGCCGTGGACGCCGTGCCGGAGACGCTGAACACCTTCCAGTCGGACGCCGACGCCACCACCACCCGGATCGCGCAGGCCACGCTGCCGTCGATGTTCCGGTTCGACGGCAACGGGCGCCCGGAGCGCAACGCTGCCTACCTGGAGTCGGCCAAGGTCGTCGAGACCGAGCCCAAGCAGGTCGTCCTGTACAAGCTGAACCAGCAGGCCGTCTGGAGCGACGGCCGGGAGATCGGCGCCGCCGACTTCGCCGCCCAGTGGCGGGCCCTGTCCGGCAAGGACAGCGCGTACTGGACCGCCCGCAACGCCGGCTACGACCGCATCGAGAAGATCCAGCGCGGCGACAACGACCTGGAGGTGCGGGTCACCTTCGGGCAGCCCTACGCGGACTGGCGGTCGCTGTTCTCGCCGCTGTACCCGAAGGAGGTCATGGGCACGCCGGACTCGTTCAACGACGGGGCGCGGCGCAAGCTCAAGGTCAGCGCCGGGCCGTTCACCGTGAAGAAGATCGACCGCAAGGGCGACGAGATCCGCCTCACCCGCAATCCGCGCTGGTGGGGCGAGCGGGCGAAGCTGAACGAGATCGTGCTGCGGGCCGTGCCCCGCGACGAGCGGGCGGCCCAGCTCGCCGCCGGGGAACTGGACCTGGCCGAGGTCGACCCGGCCGCGGCCAGGCGCATCGCGCTCGCCGCCCCGCCGCGCCCGCAGTCACCGTCGGCCGGCGGGTCCGCGACCCCGCTGATGGGCCCGGACCGGCGCACGCTGACCCTCGCGCAGAAGCGCGACAAGGCGAGGTTCCGGGGCTTCGAGGTGCGCAAGTCGCTGGAGCCGGCGTACACCCAGCTCGCCCTCAACGGCGGCGACGGTCCGCTCGCCGACGAGCGGGTGCGGCGCGGGGTGGCCCGCGCGCTCGACCGCGAGGAGCTGGCGAAGCTGGTCCTCTCCCCGCTCGGCCTGCCCGCCGAGCCGGTCGGCAGCCATCTCGCGCTGTCCGGCCAGGCCGCCTACGCCGACAACAGCGGGGCGATCGGCGGCCAGGACACGGCCGAGGCCCAGGCCCTGCTCGCGGACGCGGGCTGGGTGCAGGGCGGGCCGATCAAGGAGAAGAAGGCGGAGAAGGCGGCCGGGAGCGAGGCGGAGAAGCCCAAGAAGGGCCCCGAAAAGGACTCGGCCAATGAATCCGAAGAGAAGGCCGAGAAGAAGGCCGACAAGAAGTCCGAGAAGAAGTCCGAGGAGAAGTCCGACAAGAAGGACTCGGGCAAGGACTCCGAGGGCGGGGACGACGGGACGTACGTCGTCGGGGAGGACAACAAGGCGGACGGCGACGAGGGCCGCAAGGGCGGGCACGGCGAGCACCTCGCCCAGGACGGCAAGCAGTACGGCAGCAAGCAGCTCCAGCAGGGCGCGGTGCCCGGCGCCTACGCCCCACGGGGCACCGCGGCCCCCGCAGGCGCGGCGGTGCGGCCGCTGGCGAAGGACGGCAAGGCGCTGACCTTGCGGTTCGTGGTCCCGGCAGGGGAGGGCTCGCAGTCGCTGCGCACGGTGGCGGACCGGATCTCGATCATGCTGGAGCGGGTCGGCATCCGTACCGTGATCAGCAAGGTCTCGGACGAGAGCTACTTCAAGGACCACATCGCCTCCGGCCAGTACGACCTGGCCCTCTACTCCTGGCCGACGTCCGCCTACCCCGCGACCGACGCCCGCCCGATCTACGCCAAGCCGGTCCCGGCCGCCGACGGCTCCCTGAACGTCGAGCAGAACTACACCCGGGTCGGCACCGACCAGGTCGACCAGCTCTTCGACCAGGCCATCGCCACGCTGGACGAGTCCGAGTCCCGCTCGCTGATCCGCAAGGCCGACTCCCGCATCTGGGCGGCGGCCGGCTCGATCCCCCTCTACCAGCGCCCCCAGCTCACCGCGGCCAGGACGAACATCGCCAACGCCGGTGCCTTCGGCTTCGGGACACCGGTGTACGAGGACATGGGCTTCCTGAAGAAGGGGACGAATCCGGGGCCTGCGGCTTCGTAGCCGGGCGGCGGTGCGCGGGGGCTTGGGCTGGCCCAGGGAGCCCTTGCCGCGGAGGGCACGTACCATGGGGTGAGGCCGTGGCATGTACAGCCCGGCAGGGTCCGCGTAACACAGACGTACGCGCCGGCCCCTTCCTCACACTCCGGGAGTACGCCGCAATATGGCCACGCGCCACGACATCCGCAATGTCGCCATCGTCGCCCACGTCGACCACGGCAAGACGACCCTCGTCGACGCCATGCTGAAGCAGGCCGGTGCCTTCGCGGCGCACGCCGCCGAGTCCCTCGACGACCGCATGATGGACTCGAACGACCTGGAGCGTGAGAAGGGCATCACGATCCTGGCCAAGAACACGGCCGTGAAGTACCACCCCAAGGATGGCGGCGACGTCATCACCATCAACATCATCGACACCCCGGGCCACGCCGACTTCGGTGGCGAGGTCGAGCGCGGTCTGTCGATGGTGGACGCGGTCGTCCTGCTGGTCGACGCCTCCGAGGGCCCGCTGCCGCAGACCCGCTTCGTGCTGCGCAAGGCGCTCCAGGCCCGCCTGCCCGTCATCCTGTGCATCAACAAGACGGACCGCCCCGACTCGCGCATCGACGAGGTCGTGAACGAGGCGTACGACCTCTTCCTCGACCTCGACGCCGACGAGGACCAGATCGAGTTCCCGATCGTCTACGCGTGCGCGCGCGACGGCGTGGCCTCGCTGACCAAGCCCGAGGACGGCACGGTCCCGCAGGACAGCGACAGCCTGGAGCCGTTCTTCTCCACGATCCTGTCCCACGTCCCGGCTCCGGAGTACGACGAGGAGGCGCCGCTCCAGGCGCACGTCACCAACCTGGACGCCGACAACTTCCTCGGCCGCATCGCGCTGCTCCGCGTCGAGCAGGGCGAGCTGCGCAAGGGCCAGACCGTCACGTGGATCAAGCGCGACGGCTCCATGTCCAACGTGCGCATCACCGAGCTGCTGATGACCGAGGCGCTCACCCGCAAGCCCGCCGAGATGGCCGGCCCGGGTGACATCTGTGCCGTCGCCGGTATCTCGGACATCATGATCGGCGAGACCCTCGCCGACACCGAGAACCCGATCCCGCTGCCGCTGATCACGGTCGACGAGCCGGCGATCTCGATGACCATCGGTACCAACACCTCGCCGCTGGTCGGCCGTGGCGGCACCGGCAAGGGCGCCGACAACAAGGCCGCGGTCAAGGACCGCAAGGTGACCGCCCGCCAGGTCAAGGACCGCCTGGACCGCGAGCTGATCGGTAACGTCTCCCTCCGCGTGCTCGACACCGAGCGTCCGGACGCCTGGGAGGTCCAGGGCCGTGGTGAGCTGGCGCTCGCCATCCTGGTCGAGCAGATGCGCCGCGAGGGCTTCGAGCTGACGATCGGCAAGCCGCAGGTTGTCACCAAGGACGTCGACGGCAAGGTCTACGAGCCGGTCGAGCGCATGACGATCGACGTGCCCGAGGAGCACATGGGCGCGGTCACGCAGCTCATGGGTGTCCGCAAGGGCCGGATGGACAACATGTCGAACCACGGCTCCGGCTGGGTGCGCATGGAGTTCGTCGTGCCGTCCCGCGGCCTCATCGGCTTCAGGACCGAGTTCCTGACGCAGACCCGCGGCACGGGCATCGGGCACTCCATCCACGAGGGCCACGAGCCCTGGTTCGGTGCGCTCCAGACCCGCAACAACGGCTCGCTGGTCGCCGACCGCGCCGGTGCCGTCACCGCGTTCGCGATGACGAACCTCCAGGAGCGCGGCGTGCTGTTCACGGACCCGGGCACCGAGGTGTACGAGGGCATGATCGTCGGTGAGAACTCGCGCTCCGACGACATGGACGTGAACATCACCAAGGAGAAGAAGCTCACGAACATGCGGTCGTCCTCGGCCGACTCGTTCGAGGCGATCGTGCCGCCGCGCAAGCTCTCCCTGGAGCAGTCCCTGGAGTTCTGCCGCGACGACGAGTGCGTCGAGGTGACCCCGGAGGCCGTCCGTATCCGCAAGGTGAACCTGGACGCCCGCGAGCGCGCCCGCGCCGCGAGCCGCGCCAAGCACGGCTGATTCTCGGACACCTGAGCCCGGGCTCCCCCACCTAGGGGGAGCCCGGGCTTTTTTGCAAGCCGTTTTTTGGTGGCCGAGACTCGCCCCCATGTCCGAAATGCGGAGTTCCTCGCACGATACCCATGTAACACGTCCGTTTCGCGCCCTTCTCCCCGCAAACAGTTTGTCCGGATTTTGGAAGATCTAGGCGTGAGCTGTGACTGAATTGAGATTTAAAGACGGTGGTCGGTAGTTGGCTCATGCCAGATAGTTAGCCGCAGCGCTCGGGTCAATGGGTCTCGCACTGTGGGGACAGTGCCGACTCACGAGCACAGGCGGTTGCCTGATCCTTCGTCAGGGGTGTCGGAGGGTGGGGCAAGTACCTCCTACGCGCGTCCGGCTGCGGACTTCCGTACGCCTCGCTTTGGCATACCCATACCAGCGAAACGGGCGAAACGTGACAAGTCGTATCGGTATTGAGGGTGGCGGGACCTCGGTCATCGCGGACGGCGAACCGCCGGCGGTGGTGAAGGCCGAGGACGAGGAGCTCGTCGGCCGGTCTCCCGGCCAGTTGATGTGGATCCGCTTCAAGCGCGACCGCACCGGCGTGATCTCGGCCTACGTCGTCCTCTTCTTCTTCCTGATCGGCCTGCTCGCCCCGGTCATCTCCTGGCTGTACGGCAAGAATCCGTACACGGTGTACGCCGACGAACGCCCCGAGCTGTTCGACAGCGCGGGCGTGCCCGTGCAGCCCAACGGCGGCATCAGCGGGGAGTTCTGGTTCGGCCTCGAACCGGGCAACGGATACGACGTCTTCACCAAGTTGCTCTACGGCATCCGCACTTCGCTCGGCATCTCGGTCGCCGTCACGCTCGCGACCGTCCTCACCGGGATCGTCCTCGGCGTCACCGCCGGCTATCTCGGCGGGAGGACGGACTACTGGCTCAGCCGGATCATCGACTTCCTGCTCGCCTTCCCGGCGCAGTTGTTCTTCATCGCCAGCATGCCGGTCGTGGTCTCACTGTTCGTCAGCCCGCGCGACGAGACCCCCGTCTACGTCAGGGTGGTCGCCCTCATCCTCGTGCAGTGGTTCCTGGGCTGGATGAGCCTCGGACGGATCCTCAGAGGCACCACACTCGCCCTGCGAGAACGGGAGTTCATCGACGCGGCCAAGGTCAGCGGGGCCCCGCCGTGGCGGATCATCCGCAAGGAGATCCTGCCGAACGTGGTGACGCCGATCCTCGTGCAGGGCACCTACATGCTCCCCAACTTCGTGACCGCCGAGGCCGGTCTGTCCTTCCTCGGCGTGGGCATCGTCGAACCGACGCCGGACTGGGGGCAGATGTTCTCCAAGGCGTCCACCGAACTCGTGATGCAGAACGACATCACGTACATGTTCTTCCCCGGCATCTCGATGATCATCTTCATCGTCGCGTTCAACCTGCTCGGGGATTCCGTCAGGGACGCCTTCGACCCCAAGACGGCGCGCTGACGGCCTGGTTGGCACTTGGCACTTCTTAGCTCTGGTGACACACAGATGGGTGGAAACTGAGTGATGAGTAGGGGCGGACGCCACACATACGCGGCAATCTCGGTGCTCGCGGCCGGCGCATTGGTGCTGACCGGGTGCAGCGAGGGCGGCAGCAAGAGCGGCGGCAACGACAAGGAACAGCAGGAGAACGCCGAACGGCAGCAGGCTGCCATCAAGTTCGGAGACGAGGCGGCTTCCAAGGGACCCGCCGCGGAGGTCCCCGGAGCCAAGTCCGGCGGCACCATCTCGGTGCTGGCCCGCGACAGCTACGCCCACCTCGATCCCGGACAGATCTACGTCCAGGACGAGATGGCCGTGTCGCAGCTCCTGCACAGAGGACTCACCGGCTACAAGGCCACCAGCGACGACGGCAGCAAGCACGAGGTCGTCGGTGACCTCGCCACCGACTCCGGCACCACCACGGACGGCGGCAAGACCTGGAAGTACACGCTCAAGGACGGCATCAAGTTCGAGGACGGCTCGGCCATCACCTCGGCCGACGTCCGCCACACCTTCGAGCGGCAGTTCGCGGCCTTCGTCAACCAGGGCCCGCCGTACATCCAGCAGTGGCTCGCCGACACGCCGGGCGCCGACTACCGCAAGCTGCTGCCGGACGGCCCGTTCAAGGGCAAGCACCTGCCGGACAGCATCATCGAGACCCCGGACGACAAGACGGTCGTCTTCAAGTTCAAGCAGCCGCACGCCGACCTGCCGTACGCCCTCGCGATGACGGGCTACGCCGTCGTCTCCGAGAAGGGCGACACCAAGGAGAAGTACGACAAGAAGCCGGTCGTGACCGGGCCGTACAAGATCCAGGAGTTCAAGTCCGGCAAGTCGATGGTGCTCGTGAAGAACGAGAACTGGGACCCGGCCACCGACCCGCTGCGGCACCAGTACGTCGACAAGTTCAACATCACCTTCAACCAGCAGTACGAGGACTCCACCAAGGCGCTCCTCGCCGACAGCGGCACCGACCAGACCGGCGTCAGCTTCAGCAACCAGGTCGACGCGGGCAACCTGTCCAAGGTCCTGAACGACCCGAAGATGAAGTCCCGCACGGTCTCCGGCTTCCAGCCCTACGTCGGCCAGATCAACATCAACCTGGCCCACCCTGAGATGAAGGACATCAAGGTCCGCCAGGCCATCGCCTACGCCCTCCCGGTCACGCCGTTCGTGCGTGCCTACGGCGGCACCGACGCGATGGAGGTCGCGGGCGGCATCATCAGCCCGACCGTCACCGGCTACGACCCCGCCTTCGACCCGTGGGGCAAGAAGAAGAAGCCCGCCGGTGACCCGGCCAAGGCCAAGGCGCTCCTGGAGGAGGCCGGCAAGACCGGTCTGAAACTGACCTTCGGCTACATCAACACCCCCGAGGGCCAGCAGTACTCCACGGCCATGGCGGCGGGCCTGGAGAAGGCCGGCTTCGACGTCCAGCGCCAGGAGATCCCGGCCGAGACCTACTACGACCAGGTCAGCAAGCTGGACAACAACTACGACATCTTCCACACCGCCTGGGGCGCCGACTGGCCGTCCGCCTCGACCGTGATCCCGCCGCTGTACGACGGCCGCGGAATCGCCGAGGGCGCGCAGAACTACTCGCAGGTCAACGACCCCAAGGTCAACAGCGAGATCGACCGGATCAACAAGATCACCGACCCGGCCAAGGCGTCGGCGGAGTGGGGCAAGCTCAACGAGTACCTGGTCAAGGACGTCGTCAACATCGTCCCGACCGCGTACTACAAGCAGACCCAGATCGCCGGTACCAAGGTCGGCGGGCTCGTCTACGACGACATCATCGCCGGCGTCGACCCGCGCCGCCTGTACGTCAAGTAACCCCGCCCGCCCGGCATCCGGTGCGTCCGCCCTCGCTTTCGGGGACGGCGCACCGGGTGCCGCCGGACAGGCCCCCAGAGCCCGCCGACGTCTGAGAGCTGCCTGCCATGCTGCGCTTCCTGGTCCGCCGGTCCCTCGGCGCCGTGATCATCCTCTTCCTGCTGAGCATCGTCGCGTTCCTGCTGTTCTTCGGGATGCCGCGCGACCCGGCGCTGCTGATGTGCGGCAAGACGTGCACCCCGGCCAACCTGGAGAACCTGCACCGGGTGCTCGGCCTCGACAAACCGATCCCCGAGCAGTACTGGATCTTCCTGACCAACCTCGTCTCGGGCAGCGACGACTTCGCCCAGGGCCCCTGCCCCGCCCCCTGCTTCGGCTACTCGTACCACTCCAACGAGCAGGTCTGGGGCACCCTGATGGACCGGCTGCCCACCACCATCTCGCTCACCCTCGGCGGGGCCGTCTGCTTCCTGATCGTCGGCCTCGGCACCGGCCTGGTCGCCGCCTGGAAGCGCGGCACGCTCGTCGACAAGTCCTTCACGGCCGGCGCGATGGTGATCAGCTCGATGCAGATCTACTTCCTCGGCCCGCTGGCCCTCGCGATCCTCGTCTACCAGACCCAGCTCTTCGACAAACCGGCCTACAACCCGCTCACCGAGAACCCGGGGGCCTGGTTCACGGGCCTGATCATCCCCTGGGTCGTCCTGTCCACGATCTTCGCCTCGCAGTACACCCGTATGTCCCGCTCGTCGATGATCGAACAGCTCCAGGAGGAACACGTACGCACCGCCCGCGCCAAGGGCATGTCCCGGCGGTACGTCTTCTTCCGCTACGCCTGGCGCGGCTCGCTGATCCCCATCGTCACCATCTTCGGCATCGACCTCGGCTCGCTGCTCGGCGGCGCCATCATCACCGAGTACACCTTCGGACTTCCCGGGATCGGCCGGCTGGCGGTGGAGTCGGTGTTCTTCAGCGATCTGCCGCTCCTCTTGGGCGTGATGCTGTTCTCCGCCACCATGATTCTGCTGTGCAACATCGTCGTCGACGCCACGTACGCCTTCATCGACCCGCGTGTGCGGCTGGCCTAGGCCGCGCTGAGGAACAGGCTGAGGAGCACTGACGTGACCACTCTGACCAAGGAGGCCGGCGCCCCGGTCCCGGCCGGCGAGGGCGCGTTCCTCTCGGTGCGGGACCTGCACGTCAGCTTCCGGACCGAGGACGGCGTCGTACGGGCCGTCGACGGGCTCTCCTTCGACCTGGAACGCGGCAGCACGCTGGGCATCGTGGGCGAGTCGGGTTCGGGGAAGTCGGTGACGAACCTGACGATCCTCGGCCTGCACAACCCGATGTTCACCACCGTCGAGGGCGAGATCCTGCTGGACGGCAAGGAACTGACCACGGCCCGCGAGTCCGAGCTGGAGAAGCTGCGCGGCAACAAGGTCGCCATGATCTTCCAGGACCCGCTCACCGCGCTGTCGCCGTACTACACCGTGGGCCGGCAGATCGCCGAGCCCTACATGAAGCACATGCGCACCTCGAAGAAGGCCGCCTGGGAGCGGGCGGTGGACATGCTGGGGAAGGTCGGCATCCCCAACCCGCGGCAGCGGGCGAAGGACTATCCGCACCAGTTCTCCGGCGGTATGCGCCAGCGCGCGATGATCGCGATGGCGCTGGTCTGCGACCCCGACCTGCTGATCGCCGACGAGCCGACCACCGCGCTGGACGTCACCGTCCAGGCCCAGATCCTGGACCTGCTGAAGGACCTCCAGCAGGAGTTCGGCTCGGCGATCGTCTTCATCACCCACGACCTCGGGGTGATCGCCGACATGGCCGACGACATCATGGTGATGTACGCGGGCCGGGCGGCGGAGCGGGGCACGGTCGACGAGGTGCTGCGGGCGCCGCAACACCCGTACACCTGGGGCCTGCTGAACTCCATGCCCCGGCTCGACTCCGACCCGAACACCCCGCTCGCGCCCATCCCGGGCACGCCGCCGTCGCTGCTGCGGCCGCCCTCCGGCTGCCGTTTCCACCCCCGCTGCACCTTCCAGGACCGGGTCGGCGGCACCCGCTGCGTCACCGAGGTCCCCTTGCTCGGCCCGGACCGTGCCTCGGCCTGCCATCTCACGGCGGACCAGAAGCGGACCATCTTCGTGGAAGAGATCAAGCCACGGCTCGGCTAGCGCACCCGATCAGCCACGTCTGAGGAGGACTACGGCTATGACAGAGGACCTCGTCCTCCCGGCTCCCCGCGAGGCCGCCACCGACGCGTCCGGCGAACCACTGCTGGTGGTGGAGAAGCTCGTCAAGCACTTCCCGGTCAAGGGCGGCTTCCCGATCCGCCGCACGGTCGGCCAGGTGCAGGCGGTGGACGGCATCGACCTGACCGTCCACGTCGGCGAGAGCTTCGGGCTGGTGGGGGAGTCGGGCTGCGGCAAGTCGACGACGGGCCGGCTGATCACCAAGCTGGTGGAGCCGACGAGCGGCCATATCTCCTACCGCGGCCAGGACATCACGCACGCCACACGCAGGCAGTTGGTGCCGATCAGGTCCGAGATCCAGATGATCTTCCAGGACCCGTACTCCTCGCTGAACCCGCGACAGACCGTCGGCAAGATCATCTCGGGTCCGATGGAGATCAACGGGATCGAGCCCTCGGGCGGCCGGGAGAAACGGGTCAGGGAACTGCTGGAGATCGTCGGTCTGAACCCCGAGCACTTCAACCGCTTCCCGCACGAGTTCTCCGGCGGCCAGCGCCAGCGCATCGGCGTGGCAAGGGCGTTGGCCCTGGAGCCGAAGCTGATCGTCGCGGACGAGCCGGTCTCCGCCCTGGACGTCTCCATCCAGGCGCAGGTGGTGAACCTGCTCCAGAAGGTGCAGCAGGAGCTCGGCATCGCGTTCCTGTTCATCGCCCACGACCTGGCCGTCGTACGGCACTTCTCGCAGCGCGTGGCGGTCATGTACCTCGGCAAGATCATCGAGGTCGGCGACCGCGACTCCATCTACACCCGCCCCCGGCACCCGTACACCCACGCCCTGCTGTCGGCGGTGCCCGAGGTGAACGTGGCCGGTGAGGAGGCGGCCCGGCGGGAGCGGATCCGGCTGGCCGGTGACGTGCCGTCCCCGATCTCGCCGCCGTCCGGCTGCCGCTTCCGCACCCGCTGCTGGAAGGCGCAGGACAAGTGCGCGAGCGAGGAGCCCCCGCTGATCCAGATCTCCGGCAACCACACCGGCCATCTGACGGCATGCCACTTCCCGGAGGAGCCGACGATCGAGGCCCGGGACGAGGACATCGTGCTGGATCCGGCGCTGGCGGCGCTGGAGGAGGGGGCCGGCGAAGACTAGGACCCGGCCTCGGCCACGGTGATGATCTCGGAGGCGGCCGGGGTGAGCGCGCCTCGCCCCCAGTCGCCGTACTGCCCGACGACGGTGAACCCGGCCGCGTGCAGGAAGCGGTTCAGGTTGTCGTGGCCGAGGAAGCGCAAGGTGGTGCGGCTGACGCGGGGGCGTTGCCAGGTGTCGCTGTCGAAGGTCTCCGTGAACGTCACGCGGTCCCCGAGGACGGGCCGCTCCACCTCGTGCCACACCCGTACGGCGGACCCGTCCGGGTCCGTCACCTCCCGTACCCGCTCGGGCGTCCAGCCCTCCCACGCCCGCGCCTTGGGGTTCCGGGTCTCGAACACGAACCGGCCACCGGGACGCAGGGCGCCGCGCACCGCCTCCAGGGCGGCACGCACCTCCTCGTCGCAGAGCAGCACCTGAAAGGCGTGCCCGGTCATCACGACGAGATCGAACTCCTGCGCCCAGTACCGCGTCCGCAGATCCCCGAGCACCCAATCGACCCCGTCGCCGCACCGCCGGGCCTGTACGAGCATGGCGGCGGCGGGATCCAGTCCCACGAGCCGCCCGCGATGCCCGTCGTCATGGGCCCGCCGGAGCAACTGCCCCGTCCCGCACCCGACATCGAGCACGGCGCCGGCACCCATCACATACCCGAGGTAGAAGTCGTCACCCGGCCCCCACGGGTTGAGGATGTCGTACAACGCGGCGAGCGAGAGATCCGCGAACGAACGATCGACCACGCGCGGAAGTCTGCCACACGGAAGCGCAACGCGAGGGGGAGGCAGAGGAGTTGCTGCATCACGTCGAACTGTGGGTGCCGGACCTGGACCGGGCGGTGGCGTCGTGGGGGTGGCTGCTGGAACGGCTGGGCCATGTACCCCACCAGGACTGGCCGACGGGTCGCAGTTGGCGCGCGGGGGAGACGTACGTCGTCGTGGAGCAGTCCCCGGCGATGACGGCGGACCACCACGACCGTCTGCGCCCCGGGCTCAACCACCTGGCCTTCCACGTCCCCGGCGACCGCACCGACCTCGACGCGCTGGTCGAGGCGGCGGCCGAGCACGGTTGGCGGCTGCTCTTCGCGGACCGGCATCCTCATGCGGGCGGACCGGAGCACTGTGCGGCGTACCTGGAGAACACGGACGGGTTCGAGGTGGAGCTGGTGGTGGGTGCCGGATGAGGGCGGCTTCCTTATGATCACGTGATGATCGAAGGCAAGCTTGTCCGGCTTCGCGCGCTGCGCGCCGAGGATCTCGACCATCATGTGCGGTGGCGGAACGATCCGGAGGTGGTGCACTGGGCCACCGGTGGGGATCCGCTGTTCGGGCCGGTGACCCGGGAGGCCGTGGCGGGGTTTCACGAGGCGCGGCTGCGGGACAACCCCCGCAGTGAGTCGACGTTCACCGTGGAGGACCTCGCCGACGGGCGGCCGATCGGTATGGCCGACTACCGGGACCTCGACCCGTTCACCGGACGGGCCACGGTCGGGATCACCATCGGTGAGCGCGACCGCTGGGGCGGCGGCTACGGCTCCGAGGCCCTGGAGCTCCTGGTGGGCCATCTGTTCGGCGCCTGCCGGCTGCGCCGGATCGAGCTCGACACCTGGAGCGGCAACGAACGCGCCATGCGGGCGTTCCGCAGGGTCGGGTTCGTCGAGGAGGGACGGCGACGGGCCGCCGTCCGGGTGGGCGAAGCCTGGTACGACAGCGTGCTGTTCGGGATGCTCCACGAGGAGTGGACGCAGCGCGGGCGTTAGGCCTGCGGCAGCGGTGGCCGGCGCACGACGCGTCCGCGCAGCACGATCCGGCGAGGGTGTCGCAGCATCGCCGGCTCCCGTCGCGGGTCCGCGTCGTACACCGTGACGTCGCCGAGACCGCCCTCGGTCAGGCCCGGCAGGCCCAGGAACTCCCGGGCCGTCCAACTCGCCGCGCCGACGGCCACGTCGGCGGGCAGCCCGGCGGCGATGAGGTGCTCGACCTCGGTGGCGACGTTGCCGAAGGGGGCGGAGTCGGTGCCGGCGAGGACGGTGACGCCGGCGTCATGGGCCTCGCGTACCCGGCGGATCATGATGCCGTGGCCCTCGTGCCAGAGCCGGCCGCGCGGGTTGTCGATGATCTGGGGCGCCCGGCGGGCGAAGGCGGTGAGGGTGGGGACGTAGCTCGACCCGTGCGCGGCCATCAGCTCCACGCACTCCTCGGGCATCGCCATCCCGTGCTCGATCGAATCGACCCCCGCGCGAGCGGCGTTGAGCACCCCTTGCGCCGACTGGCAGTGCGCGGCGACCCGTCCCCCTGCCGCGTGCACCGCGTCCACGACCGCGCGCAGGAGGTCGTACGGCACCGGGTCCGCCTCGTAGTCCCAGTCACCCATCAGCTTGCACCAGCCGTCGTGTGCCTTCGCCTCGGCGACGGCGGAGGCGACGAGGTCGTCGGTCACCAGGTGGAAGTCGGCGTTCTTCGAGAGCCCGGCCCACGCCAGCCACCGCCCCGCCGTGACCATGCGCGGCGCGTCCGGGGCCTCGCGCAGGCTCTCCGGGATCTCCCCGAGCAGCCCCGGAAACCGCAACGCCGTCGTCCCGGCGTCCCGGTGCGCGGCGATCTGCTCGCCGAACGCCTGCGGATCCCAGCGCGGCTCGTCCTCGGACGCCGACCCCGGATGCGTGTGCACATCCACCAGCCCCGGCAGCAGAAACCCGCCGTCGGCCACCGTCTCCGCCTCGACCGAAGGGCGCTCGAAGGTGATCCGGTCGCCGAGGATCCACAGGTCCCGGACGTTGCCGTCGGGAAGAAGGGTGCCGCGCAGGTGAAGGGCCACGCGCCTCAACCTAGCCGACCAGTACGGCAGTTGCCGTGCGCTCCCTGCCGTTCTCGGCCAACGACGCGACCCGGTTCACCATGGCTCCCGGTATCCGGGTGCGGAAAAGGGAGAGGGCCCGCGCCGGGGAGGCGCGGGCCCTCGGTCCCCTGGAACCGGACGTTCAAGGGCTCGGGTCAATGGGCCGGAGAAGGTCCGTTCCGTGCACGGCGACCGACGAAAAGGGGTGTGTCAGGCCGCCGGCTGGGGGTCCTTGGCGAGACGCTGCGCGGGGACCGTCTCGTCCGTCTCCGGGTAGTGGCAGGCCGTCAGGTGGCTCGGCTTGTTGCCCTCGACCTGGACCAGCGGGGGCGCCTCGCTCGCGCACTTCTCCGTCGCCTTCCAGCAGCGGGTGCGGAAGCGGCAGCCGGAGGGCGGGTTGATGGGGGAGGGGACGTCGCCCTGGAGGCGGATGCGCTCGCGGGGGACGTCGTCCACGGTCGCCTCGGGCACGGCGGACAGCAGCGCCCGGGTGTACGGGTGGCGCGGGTTGCCGTACAGGTCGTCGCGGTCGGCGATCTCGACGATCTTGCCGAGGTACATGACCGCGACACGCTGCGAGAAGTGCCGTACGACGGCGAGGTCGTGGGCGATGAAGACGAAGGCGATGCCGAGTTCCTGCTGGACCTTCTGGAGCAGGTTGACGACCTGCGCCTGGATGGAGACGTCCAGGGCGGAGACCGGCTCGTCCGCGACGATGAGCTTCGGCTCCAGGGCGAGCGCGCGGGCGACGCCGATGCGCTGGCGCTGGCCGCCGGAGAACTCGTGCGGGAAGCGGTTGAAGTGCTCGGGGTTCAGACCGACGATCTCCAGCAGCTCACGGACGCGCTTCTCGCGGCCGCCCGCCGGGTTGATGTCGTTGATCTCCATCGGGCCGGAGATGATCTTTCCGACGGTCTGGCGCGGGTTCAGCGACGCGTACGGGTCCTGGAAGATCATCTGGATCTCGGACCGGATCGGCGCGAGCTGCTTGCGGCCCGCGTGGGTGATGTCCTGGCCGCGGTAGGAGACCTTGCCGCCGGACGGCTCCAGGAGCCGCGTGATCAGCCGGCCCGTCGTGGACTTGCCGCAGCCGGACTCGCCGACCAGCCCGAGGGCCTCGCCCTCGGCCACCTGGAAGTCGAGGCCGTCCACCGCCTTGACGGCACCGACCGTGCGCTTGATCGGGAAGCCGCCCTTGATGGGGAAGTGCTTGGTCAGACCGCTGACGTCCAGGAGCGGTTGCGCGTTGCTCATGATGGTGAAGTCCCGTCTCGTGTACGTCAGTGCCGGGAACCGGCGTAGTCGGCGAAGAGATCCTTGCGCTGGTCCGGCGCGAGGTGGCAGGCGGAACCCCTGCCCTCCACGACCTCCAGCAACGGCCGCTCACTGGAGCACAGCCCGCCCGACACCTTCTCGGTGAAGGCGCACCGCGGGTGGAAACGGCAGCCCGAGGGCGGGTTCAGCAGCGACGGCGGGGAACCCGGGATCGGCGACAGCGGCACGTCCACCGGGCCGTCCAGGCTCGGCATGGAGCTCATCAGGCCCAGGGTGTACGGGTGCTGCGGCCGGCGCAGCACCTCCTGCTTGGTGCCCCGCTCCACGCAGCGGCCGCCGTACATCACCAGCACGTCGTCCGCGATGTCGGCGATGACACCGAGGTCGTGCGTGATGAAGATGATCGCCGTGCCGAACTCCTGCTGGAGGTCCTTGAGCAGGTCCATGATCTGGGCCTGGACCGTCACGTCGAGGGCCGTCGTCGGCTCGTCGGCGATCAGCAGTTCGGGGTCGCAGACCAGCGCCATCGCGATCATCGCGCGCTGGCGCATACCGCCGGAGAACTGGTGCGGGTAGTCGTCCACCCGCATGTCTGGCTGCGGGATGCCGACCCGGCGCAGCATCTCGATCGCCCGCGTCCGGGACTCCTTCTTGGAGGCGCCGGTGTGCTTGCGGTAGGTCTCGCCGATCTGCATACCGATGGTGTGGTACGGCGACAGCGAGGCCAGCGCGTCCTGGAAGATCATGGACATCTTGTTGCCGCGCAGCTTCTCCAGCTCCCGCTCGGAGGCCGTGAGCAGCTCCTTGCCGTCCAGCAGGATCTCGCCGTCGATCGTGGTGCGGTGGGGGTCGTGCAGGCCCAGGATCGTCAGGTTGGTGACGGACTTGCCGGATCCCGACTCACCCACGATGCCGAGCGTCTGGCCCTTGGCGAGGTCGAAGGAGAGCCCGTCGACGGCCTTGACGATGCCGTCCTCGGTGGAGAAGTGGACCTGAAGGTCCCTGACGGAGAGGAAGGGCTGCTGATCGGTGCTCGTCACGGGGACGCTCCTGGAGGGGTGATGCGAGGGGATCGCCCGGTGGGGCGGTGGGAGGGATGCCGGTGGGTGGTCGGTGGCACGCCGGGGGCGGGGGTCAGGCGAGCCGGATCCGTGGATCGATGAGGGCGTAGACGGCGTCGACGATGATGTTGGCGAAGACGATCGCGCCGGCCGCCAGGAGGGTCACCCCGAGCAGCATCGGCAGGTCGCTCTGGTCCACGGACTTCACCGCGAGCCGGCCGATGCCCGGGAGGCTGAAGGTCGACTCGGTGATGATGGCGCCACCGATGAGCGTGCCCAGGTCGATGCCGAACACCGTGACGATGGGGCCCATCGCGCCGCGCCAGGCGAACCGGAAGAAGACGTTCGACCGGGACAGGCCCTTGGCGCGTGCCGTACGGACGTAGTCCTCGCTGAGCTGCTCCACGAGCTGGGAGCGGGTCATACGGGTGTAGTTGGCCGTGAAGATGATCGCGAGGACCAGCCAGGGCAACAGCAGCCCGGAGAACCAGGCGGTCGGGTCGTCGGTGAGCGGAGTCCACTGCGGCTGGTCGAGCCACCCGAGCTGCGCGACGAAGAAGAACATCGCGATGTAACCGACGAAGTAGATCTGGAGCGAGGAGCCGAGCAGCGAGGCGGAGCTGGCGAACTTGTCCAGGAACTGGCCCTGCTTGAGGGCCGCGATCATGCCCGCGCCGATGCCGAGGATCAGGAAGACGACGGCCGCGCCGAAGGCGAGCGACAGGGTCGTCGGCAGACGGTCCATGATCGTGCCGAAGACGGGCTCGTTGTTCGCGAACGAGTAACCGAGGCAGGGGGCGTCGCAGTAGCCCCAGCTCGTGTAGTCGCGTCCGGCGAAGACGCCGACGAGCCACAGCCAGTACTGCACCGGGATCGGCTTGTCGATGCCCAGGTTCTGCCGGATCTGCGCCAGGTTCTCGGGCGTGCAGTTCTTGCCGCAGGACATCATCGCGGGGTCACGCGGCACGGCGTAGAAGAGCCAGAAGGTGATGGCGCTGATGATCAACAGAATGACCAGCGCGCCGGTGACTCGGCGGACAAGGAAGCGGAACATGAGGCGTGACTTTCCGGACGGGGCGCCGTCGCCGGGGGGAAGTAGAGGGGGGTGGGCCGCAGGGGCGGCCATACGGGATGGCCGCCCCCAAGGGGTCGTGCTCGCTTACTTCTTGGCGTAGAGCTTGCAGAGCGCGACGCAGGTGTGTCCGGAGTCCCAGATCACGTTGCCGACCTTGGAGCCGTACAGGTAGTTGCGGATCTTGTGGTAGTCCGGAACGACCGCGGCGAGCTCCATGATCATCTTGTCGACGTTGCCCCAGGCCTTGTTGGCCTTCTCCACGTCCGCGATCTGGCCGGCCGCGTCGATGGCCTTGTTGACGCTGGGGTCGTTGAGCTGCGCGTAGTTGCTGCGGCCGTCGCCGATGTTCTTGCCGCTCCAGCACGGGTAGAACTGCGAGTAACCGCCCGGCCAGTCCGGGCTCCAGCCGGCGGCGAACAGGTCGAAGTCGTTGTCGATCTTGCCGATCTGAGTGTAGAACGTCGACTTGTCGACCTGCTTGTTGACGACCTGGAAGCCGGCCGCCTCCAGCGCGTTCTTGATGGCGACGGCGGTCTTCACCGCGGTGTCCGACTGCTGGTAGGCGATGACCAGCTTGTAGCCGACCTTGCCGGCTTCCTTCAGCAGGGCCTTGGCCTTCTCGGGGTCGCCGCCCGGCTTCTTGTCGACGCCGTACAGGTCGAACTTGGTGTAACCGGGCGTCACCGGGGCGAAGATCGTGGTGGCGATCTCCTGGGACGCGGCACCGCCGCCGATGGTCTGGAGCTGCTGGTGCGGCCAGGCGTGGTTGATGGCCTGGCGGACCTTGAGGTCCTTGACCCGGGTCATGTTGATCGGCCAGTAGTAGGTGACCGTGTCGACCGCGGTGAGGACGCGCTTCTTCAGCTCGGGCTTGGTGAGGACCTGGGCGAGGCGCTCGGGGGCGACCTCGTTGAAGATCGGCACCGCGTACTGGTCGTTGCCCTGGTCCGCGATCCAGCGGTCGGTCGAGGCGACGAGCTCGTAGCCCATCTGGAAGACGTACTTGTCCGGGTAGTTGTTGCGGATCGGGTCCGTCTTCGCGTCCCAGTGCTCGTTGCGCACGAAGGTCATCGACTTGCCGACGCTACGGCTCTCGACCTTGTACGGGCCGCAGGAGAACGGGCGCTTGTCGTACTTCTCCTTGGTGTCCTGCTTCTTCGGCACGAAGGAGTAACCACGCATCGCGAGCGTGTAGTTGAAGTCGACGCGGGCTTCCTTGAGGCGGAAGGTGACGGTCTTGCCGTCGATCTCGATGGAGTCGAGGCTCTTGCCGTCGTAGGGGCCCTCGTACTTGTCGCCGCCGACCAGGAACTCCTGGACGTAGACCGGACCCTCGGTGATGAAGCTCGCGAAGAGGCGCTCGAAGGTGTGGCGGACGTCGTCCATGGAGAGGTCGGAGCCGTCCTCCCACTTGATGCCGTCCTTGAGCGTGAAGGACCAGGTCTTGCCGCCGTCCTTCATCGTGCCGGCGTCGGTCGCGGCGTCGCCGACCAGGGTGGCCGCACCCTTGTCGTCCAGCTTGTAGCCGGTCAGACCGCGCATGATCGGCACGGTGATGGCGGACTCGGTCGAGACGTAGATCTGACCCGGGTCCATGTGGTCCATGTCGAACTGCTGGAGCGAGTAGATCGTCCCGCCCTTGACCGCGCCCTTGACCTCGGGGGCCGGACCGGTGGAGTCGGCCTTCGTGCCCACCGGGATCTCGGTGGTCTTGGAGCCGGTGACCTTCGGGGCGTCGTTCGACGAGCCCCCCTCGCTGCCGCTGCTGCACGCGCTCAGCACGGTGGTCGAGGCCGCGGCTACGCCGGTGGCGATCAGGAAGTTTCTACGCGAGAAGGACATCGCATCCTGCCTTGAAGTGGGTTGATGAGAGAGATCCGGCACCCGGCGACTTTGCCGTGGTCCTGAAAGAAGCCGGAGTCAGCGCTTGGACTTCGGGTCGAGTGCGTCACGCACCGAGTCACCGAGGAGGTTGAACGCGAGCACGAAGATCACCATGGCCAGGCCCGGGAAGAGCATGAAGGTGAGGTCCTCGGTGTAGAACTGGGCGCCTCGCTGGATCATGACGCCCCAGTCCGGGGTCGGGTCGATCATGCCGACCCCGAGGAAGGCGAGACCCGCCTCCGCCGTCACGAACGCCGGGAGCATCAGCGTGGACTGGATGATGATCGGCGTCCACAGGTTGGGCAGCAGCTCCTTGAAGACGATACGCCGCGGTGATGCGCCCGTGACCTTGGCCGCTTCGACGAACTCCCGCTCGCGCAGGCCGAGTACCTGGCCGCGCAGCAGGCGGGCGATGGAGGCCCAGCCGAAGGCGGAGAGCACGACGATCAGGCCGGCGGCACGCAGCGAGGTCGGGATGTTCTCGTCAGGGGCGACGAAGAGGCCGTACACGACCGGCATGAAGGCGATGAAGAAGAGGGTGGACGGGAACGACAGCAGGATGTCGATCACCCGGCCCACGAAGTAGTCCGTCTTGCCGCCGAGGTAGCCCGCGGTGACGCCGATGACCACGCCGAGCGTCACGGTCAGCAGGGTGGCGGCGAGGGCGATGCCCAGCGAGTTGCGGATCGCGTAGAGCAGGAAGGTGAAGACGTCACGGCCGAGCTGCGGCTCGACACCGAACCAGAAGTCCGAGCTGATGCCGCCGTTCGGACCCGCCGGGTACGCGAAGGCGTTGAGCAGCTCGGGGTGTGCACTCGCATAGGTGGTGTACGGATCCTTGCCATACAGCTTGGCTATCAGTGGAGCGCCGAGTGCGACGACGAAGAAGAAGATCACGACGTACGCCGATATGACGCCCGTGCGGT
Source organism: Streptomyces sp. NPDC036764 (assembly GCF_055609385.1). NCBI lineage: Bacteria > Bacillati > Actinomycetota > Actinomycetes > Kitasatosporales > Streptomycetaceae > Streptomyces > Streptomyces sp. NPDC036764. The sequence goes on along the minus strand of NZ_JBVJPT010000005.1, from coordinate 409,331 downwards.
CCCGCTTGAAGCGGTTCCACGCCAGCCGTCCAGGCGAGCGGCTCTCGTTGCCCTTATGGGTGGAGGGCGAAGGCGACTTCTCGATGCTCTCGTCAGTCGCCTCAAGCGGGGCAGCCGCGGATGGAGTTGGGGGGGTCATGGTGCTCCTGGCCCAAGGGAGGGTCTGATGACTCCGCAGGGCACGCTCCCCTACGGGCTACGCCGGACTTTTTCAACGCAATTCATTCAAGGTCAATAAATTCTCGGCCGAGTTGGTTGTCTCTTTACGTTCTTTACCCTGTCTTGACCGTTCCGTAGCTACGCGGGTAGCGCAACGTGATGGAGTCGTGCCTTGACTCGGACCAACTGGACTATTCGGGCAACAAGTTCGTTATGCGGACGCTCCAGTACCGAAATGTGTACATCCAAGGGTCGTAATCCAACGGTTCGGCATCGGATGGCGAAGATCCATTGCGCGGTCTGTCGAAGATCGACGGACCGCGTGAAGGGGGTGGACGGAGAAGTCCGTTTCGTCGCTCGCGCGGATGCGTGCATCCGGATGGTGTCTCGCCCCATTGGCCGGAGTCCGTGTGCGGTATGCGGCTTTTGACTCGATATTGGCCCGTAACGGATCAGTAGTCAGAGGAGGCACTCCATGCGTGGAGCGACGCACGCCCGATGGGCCGCATGCGCGATGGCGGTTGCGCTCGCGACGACCGCCTGCGGGGGCGGGGGTGACAGCACCGGCGCCGGCGGCGCGGTACTGAGCTCTTCGTGGACCGATCCGCAGAACCCGCTGGAGCCCGCCAACACCAACGAGGTGCAGGGCGGCAAGGTGCTTTACATGATCTTCCGCGGGCTGAAGCAGTACGACCCGAAGACCGGCGAGGCCGAGGACATGCTCGCGGAGCGCATCGAGACCCCCGACTCGAGGAACTACACGATCACCGTCAAGGACGGCTGGACCTTCAGCAACGGCGAGAAGGTCACCGCGAAGTCCTTCGTGGACGCCTGGAACTACGGGGCGAGCCTGAAGAACAACCAGAAGAACGCCTACTTCTTCAGCTACATCGACGGCTACGACCAGGTCCACCCCGCCCAGGGCGCGCAGAGCGCCGACACCATGTCCGGCCTGAAGGTCGTGGACGACCGGACCTTCACCGTCAGGCTCAGCCAGAAGTTCTCCAGCTTCCCCGAGACCCTCGGCTACAACGCCTTCGTCCCGCTGCCCCGGATGTTCTTCGACGACCACGCCGCATGGCTGTCCAAGCCCGTCGGCAACGGCCCCTACACCGTCGAGTCGTACACCAAGGGCTCCGAGATGCGACTGGCGAAGTGGGGCGCCTACCCGGGCGAGGACGCGGCGCGCAACGACGGCGTCACCCTCAAGGTCTACACGGACAACAACACGGCCTACACCGACCTGATCGCCGGCAACCTCGACCTCGTCGACGACGTACCGGCCCAGCAGCTCAAGAACGTCCGCGGCGACCTCGGCGACCGGTATCTGAACACCCCGGCCGGCATCATCCAGACCCTGTCCTTCCCCCACTACGACAAGGAGTGGAACAAGCCCGGCTCGGTCAAGGTCCGCCAGGGGCTGTCCCGGGCGATCGACCGCGAGCAGATCACCCGGACGATCTTCCAGGGGACCCGCACCCCCGCCACCGACTGGACCTCACCCGTCCTCGGCGCCGAGGGCGGCTACAAGGCGGGGCTGTGCGGTCAGTGGTGCGAGTACGACGCCGCGGCGGCCAAGAAGCTCATCGCCGAGGGCGGGGGGCTGCCCGGCGGCCAGGTGAAGATCACGTACAACGCGGACACCGGCTCCCACAAGCTGTGGGTGGACGCCGTCTGCAACTCCATCAACAACGCCCTGGACAACGACCGGGCCTGCGTCGGCAACCCGATCGGCACCTTCGCCGACTTCCGCAGCAAGTCCACGACCCAGAAGCTCTCCGGCCCCTTCCGGGCGGGCTGGCAGATGGACTACCCGCTGCCCCAGAACTTCCTCCAGCCGCTCTACTACACCAACGCCTCCTCCAACGACGGCAAGTGGTCCAACCAGGAGTTCGACAAGCTCATCGACCGGGCCAACGCCGAGACCGACGTCGCCAAGGCCGTCCAGACCTTCCAGCGGGCCGAGGAGGTCGTCCGGGACAACATGGCGTCCATCCCGCTCTGGTACCAGAACGGCAGCGCCGGCTGGTCGGACCGGCTGTCGGACGTGGCCCTCAACCCGTTCAGCGTCCCCGTCTACAACGAGATCAAGGTCGGCTGAGTCCGCCATGGTCGGGTACGTGATCCGGCGCCTGGTGCAGATGGTCCCGGTGTTCATCGGGGCCACCCTGCTGATCTTCCTCATGGTGAACGTGATGGGCGACCCCGTCGCGGGCCTGTGCGGCGACCGGCAGTGCGACCCGGCGACGGCCGCCCAGCTCAGGAGGGAGTTCGGCCTCGACAAGCCGGTGTGGCAGCAATACCTGACCTACATGGGGAACCTGTTCACCGGGGACTTCGGTACGGCGTTCAACGGGCAGGAAGTCACCGAGCTGATGTCCACGGCCTTCCCCGTCACCATCCGGCTGACGATCGTGGCGATCGTCTTCCAGGTCGTCATCGGGATCACCCTGGGCGTCGTCACGGGCCTGCGCCGCGGCCGCCCCGTCGACACCGGCGTCCTCCTGCTCACCCTCGTCGTGATCTCCGTCCCCACCTTCGTCACCGGCCTGCTGCTGCAGTTGCTGCTCGGCGTGGAGTGGGGCTGGATCCGCCCGTCCGTCTCCCCCAACGCCCCCTTCGACGAGCTGCTCGTGCCGGGCCTCGTCCTCGCCTCGGTCTCGCTGGCGTACGTCACCCGTCTGACCCGCACCTCCATCGCGGAGAACCGCAGCTCCGACTACGTCCGTACGGCCGTCGCCAAGGGCCTGCCCAGGCGCCGGGTCGTCACCCGGCATCTGCTGCGCAACTCCCTCATCCCCGTCGTCACCTTCATCGGCGCCGACATCGGCTTCCTGATGGGCGGGGCGATCGTCACCGAGCGGATCTTCAACATCCACGGCGTCGGCTACCAGCTCTACCAGGGCATCCTGCGCCAGAACACCCAGACCGTCGTCGGCTTCGTGACGGTCCTCGTCCTCGTCTTCCTCCTGTGCAACCTGGTCGTCGACCTCCTGTACGCCGTACTCGACCCGAGGATCCGCTATGCCTGAGCCGCCGTTCGAGCCGGAGGGTGCCGCCGCCGGCACGGCCATGGGCGCGGTGACGGGCCTCGCCACGACCGAGGCGGAGATCCTTGAGAAGCGGCCGCCGGCCGCCGACGGGGTGGCGGGCGGCGGGCCGGAACCGACGGACAGACCCCGGTCCCTGTGGTCCGACGCCTGGCGGGACCTGCGCCGCAACCCGGTCTTCCTGGTCTCGGCCCTGATCATCGTCTTCCTCGTCGTCATCTCCCTGTGGCCCTCGCTGATCGCCTCCGGCAACCCGCTCAAGTGCGACCTCGCCAAGGCCCAGCAGGGCGCCGGGCCGGGCCATCCCTTCGGCTACGACGGACAGGGCTGCGACGTCTACACCCGCACCGTCTACGGCGCGCGTACGTCCGTCTCGGTCGGTGTCTGCGCCACACTCGGGGTCGCCCTCCTCGGCTCGGTGCTGGGCGCGCTCGCCGGCTTCTTCGGCGGCCTGTGGGACTCGGTCCTCTCCCGGATCACCGACGTCTTCTTCGCCATCCCGGTCGTCCTCGGCGGCCTGGTCCTGCTGTCGGTCGTGACCGCCAACAGCGTCTGGCCGGTCATCGGCTTCATCGCGCTGCTCGGCTGGCCGCAGATCTCCCGCATCGCCCGCGGCGCGGTCATCACCGCCAAGCAGAACGACTACGTCCAGGCGGCCCGCGCCCTGGGCGCCTCGAACTCCCGGATCCTGCTGCGCCACATCGCCCCGAACGCGGTGGCCCCGGTGATCGTGGTCGCGACCATCGCGCTGGGCACCTACATCGCGCTGGAGGCGACCCTGTCCTATCTGGGCGTGGGCCTGAAGCCGCCGAGCGTCTCCTGGGGCATCGACATCTCGGCGGCGTCCCCGTACATCCGCAACGCGCCCCACGCCCTGCTGTGGCCGTCCGGAGCGCTCGCCGTCACCGTCCTGGCGTTCATCATGCTCGGCGACGCCGTGCGCGACGCCCTCGACCCGAAGCTGAGGTGAGCCGCCGCATGCTGCTCGAAGTGCGCGACCTGCATGTGGAGTTCCGCACCAGGGACGGGGTCGCCCAGGCCGTCAACGGCGTCAGTTTCGGCGTGGACGCGGGCGAGACCCTCGCCGTGCTCGGAGAGTCCGGGTCCGGGAAGTCGGTGACCGCGCAGGCCGTGATGGGCATCCTCGACACACCGCCCGGCCGGATCACCGGGGGCGAGATCCTCTTCCAGGGGCGGGACCTGCTGGGGCTGAAGGAACAGGAGCGGCGCAGGGTCCGCGGCGCCGAGATGGCGATGATCTTCCAGGACGCGCTGTCCTCCCTCAACCCCGTGCTCTCCGTGGGGGAGCAGCTCGGCGAGATGTTCGTCGTGCACCGGGGCATGTCGAGGCGGGACGCGCGGGCGAAGGCCGTCGAGCTGATGGACCGTGTCCGCATCCCGGCCGCCAACGAGCGCGTGAAGCAGTACCCGCACCAGTTCTCCGGCGGCATGCGCCAGCGCATCATGATCGCGATGGCCCTCGCCCTCGAACCGGCGCTCATCATCGCCGACGAGCCGACGACCGCCCTCGACGTCACCGTCCAGGCCCAGGTCATGGATCTGTTGGCGGAGCTGCAACGCGAGTACGCCATGGCCCTGATCCTCATCACCCACGACCTCGGCGTGGTCGCGGACGTCGCCGACCGGATCGCGGTGATGTACGCGGGCCGGATCGTGGAGTCGGCGCCGGTCCACGACATCTACAAGGCGCCCGCCCACCCCTACACCCGCGGCCTGCTGGAATCCATCCCGCGCCTGGATCTCAAGGGCCAGGAGCTGTACGCCATCAAGGGCCTGCCGCCCAACCTCATGAACATCCCGCAGGGCTGCGCCTTCCACCCGCGCTGCCCGATGGCCCAGGACGTGTGCCGCACCGACGTGCCTCCCCCCTACGAGGTCTCCGCGGACCGGCGCAGCGCCTGCCACCTGTGGAGGGAGTGCCTGAATGGCTGAGGCGATTCTTCAGGCCCGCGGGCTCGTCAAGCACTACCCGCTCACCCGGGGCGTCCTGTTCAGGAAACAGGTCGGCTCGGTCAAGGCGGTCGACGGCGTCGACCTCACCCTCCACCGCGGCGAGACCCTCGGCATCGTCGGCGAGTCCGGCTGCGGCAAGTCGACGGTCGCCAGGATGCTGGTCAACCTGGAACGCCCGACGGCCGGCTCCATCAAGTACAAGGGCGAGGACATCACCCGGCTGTCCGGCCGCGCCCTGAAGGCCGTACGGCGCAACATCCAGATGGTCTTCCAGGACCCGTACACCTCTCTCAACCCCCGTATGACGGTGGGCGACATCATCGGGGAGCCGTACGAGATCCATCCCGAGGCGGCGCCCAAGGGCGAGCGGCGCAGGAAGGTCCAGGAGCTGCTGGACGTGGTCGGCCTCAACCCCGAGTACATCAACCGCTATCCGCACCAGTTCTCCGGCGGCCAGCGCCAGCGCATCGGCATCGCGCGGGGCCTGGCCCTGCGCCCGGAGGTCATCGTCGCCGACGAACCGGTCTCCGCCCTCGACGTCTCCGTCCAGGCCCAGGTCATCAACCTGATGGACCGCCTGCAGAGCGAGTTCGACCTCTCCTACGTCTTCATCGCCCACGACCTGTCGATCGTCCGGCACATCTCCGACCGGGTCGGGGTGATGTACCTCGGGCGGATCGTGGAAACCGGCCGGGACACCGAGATCTACGACCATCCCACGCACCCCTACACCCAGGCGTTGCTCTCCGCGGTCCCCGTCCCGGATCCGGAGGCCCGGGAGCGCCGCGAGCGCATCATCCTCACCGGCGACGTCCCGTCCCCGACGAACGTGCCCTCCGGCTGCCGCTTCCGCACCCGGTGCTGGAAGGCGCAGGAGCGCTGCGCCGAAGAGGAGCCGCTGCTCGCGGTGCCGGCGCGGCTGCGGGAGTCGAGCGGGCCCGCGCTGCACGACTCGGCGTGCCATTTCGCGGAGGAGAAGCAGGTGGTCGCGGCCGAGGCCCGGTGAACCGGTGCGGCCATAGCCACACAAAGGCACATCAACTGCGTTAACACGCAGGCAACTTCGCCGACCCGGTTCCGATATACGGACGCGTCAGGCTGTACAGCGTACGGCCGTGCGGGTGCCGTAAACGGACCGGGGTGCGCCATGTCACCCCGGTCCGTTGCCGTCTAGCCGAGCCCGAGCGACCGCTTCAGGAAGTCGAGCTGGAGCAGCAGCAGGTTCTCCGCGACCTCTTCCTGCGGGGTCATGTGGGTCACCCCGGACAGCGGCAGCACCTCGTGCGGGCGGCCGGCTGCGAGCAGCGCCGAGGACAGCCGCAGGGAGTGCGCGACGACCACGTTGTCGTCCGCCAGCCCGTGCACGATCATCATCGGTCGGTGCGGCTCGGCCGCCTCCACCAGGCCCGCGTCGTCGATCATCGAGTTGCGCCGGTAGACCTCCGGCTGTTCCTCGGGGTGCCCGACGTAGCGCTCCTGGTAGTGGGTGTCGTACAGACGCAGGTCGGTGACCGGGGCGCCGACGACGGCCGCGTGGAAGACATCCGGGCGGCGCAGCACCGCGAGCCCCGCCAGATAGCCGCCGAAGGACCAGCCCCGGATCGCCACCCGGGTCAGGTCGAGCGGGAACCGCTCGGCGAGCCCCTGCAACGCGTCGATCTGGTCCTGCACCACGACCGCCGCGATGTCGTCCTTGACCGCCTTCTCCCAGGCGGGCGAGCGTCCCGGGGTGCCGCGGCCGTCCGCGACGATCACCGCGAAGCCCTGGTCGGCGAACCACTGGGAGGTCAGATGCGGGTTGTGGGCGGCCACCACCCGCTGGCCGTGCGGTCCCCCGTAGGGATCCAGCAAAACCGGGAGTGGGGTGTCACCGGCGTAGTCCCGAGGCATAAGCACGGCGCACGGGATGCGGCGTGCGCCCCCTGTGGTGAGGGTCATGCGCGGAGACAGACCCGGATCTTCGGCATAGGAGCGGACCAAGCCAATCCTCCCCCAGCCTCCGGCCGGGGGTACCCCCTTCTCCCTTCGGTCGCCGTCGCGCAGTACCTGGACCTCGGCCCCGGGCCGGTCGGGCGTATGGGACACGAGCACCGTCACGCCCCCGGCACGCACCGCCGAGTGCACGCCGGGCTCCTGTGACACACGCTCCACGCCGAGCTCGTTCACCCGATACACATGCACTTCGCCGATCTCGGGTTCGGCCGCGGCCTCGCCCGCCGACGCCGAGATCAGCACGTCGTCGGAGGTGACGTCCAGCACCGCGCGGACGTGCAACTGCGGCCCCGTCAGCGGGCGTTCACCCACCGTGAGCACCCGCGCGCCGCCCTCGTCGGCGATGCGCACGAGCTGCCCGGCAGGGCTCCAGCAGGGCACGCCAGGGAAAAGTTCCAGCCATTGTGGATCTTCGTCGGCGTGCACCATCCGGGTCGCCCCCGTCGCCGGGTCCACGGCCAGGAACAGTTGGCTGACCTGGTCGCGCGCCTGTACGAGCAGCAGCGGCGCACCCGCCGCTGACCAGTGCACTCGCGCCAGATAGGGGTAGCGCGCCCGGTCCCAGGAGACCTCCGTGCGCACCCCGTCCAGCCCGATCACGAACAGCCGGACGTCCGCGTTCGGCGTTCCCGCCGCCGGGTACGCCACCCGCTGCGGCTCCCGCTCCGGACGTGCCGGATCGGAGATCCACCACCGGTGCACCGGCGTGTCGTCCGCGCGCGCCACCAGGAGCCGGTCCGACTCGGGGCTCCACCAAAAGCCCCGGTAGCGGGCCATCTCCTCGGCCGCGATGAACTCGGCCAGCCCGTAGGTGACCCCGTCCGACTCGGGCTCGGCGAGCGCACGGTCACCCTCGCCCTCGGCGCCCACCACCCGCAGGGCGCCCTGCGTGACGTACGCGATGTGCCGTCCGTCGGGGGAGGGGCGCGGGTCGATCACCGGTCCGGGGACGGGGAGTTCGCGGGCCGTCCCGGCTTGCAGCTCGGCCGTGAAAAGCCGCCCTGACAAGGCGAAAGACGCCAACTCGACGGCGTGGTCGGTGGCGTGGCCGACGATGCCGGCGCCGCCCTCACGGCTGCGCTCGCGCCGCGCCCGCTCCTCGGGCGAGAGGTCCTCCGAGGCGCCGCCCAGCAGGGCGCGCGGGTCGGCGGCCACGCGCTCCTCGCCGCTCAGTGTGTCGAGCACCCACAGCGAACTCGCCGGGTCCGTACCGGAGGTGGAGCGCAGGAACACGACACGGGAACCGTCGGGCGACGCCGCGAACGCGCGCGGCGCGCCGAGCGTGAACCTCTGGGTGCGGGCGTGCCGTCGGGGGAAGGACACAGGGTCGGTCGTCATGCCCCGACCATATTGGCCAGTGCGCCCCCTTGTGCGGCTGTGCGCCGATCGATGCGCACGTACGGATAGTTATGATCACAACCGCATAGTGGGTATGAACCTGCTGGCTGCTTGATGGATTTATCTGCCCCCATAGTCCGACCCCCGCGCTTGGGATTCTTGGAGGTGAGCCGCCGTGGCACTCTCGATTTCGGCGGTGGTGCTGCTGGCGATCATCGTCTTCCTTCTGATCAAGAAATCAGGGTTGAAGGCCGGACATGCGGTGGTCTGCATGCTGCTGGGCTTCTACCTGGCGTCCTCGACCGTCGCTCCGACCATCAGCGAGCTGACGACGAACATCGCGGGCATGATCGGAAGCATCAAGTTCTGAGCTCCCCCACTCTCGGCTTCGCCCGAGCGGGGGGACCCCACGGCCGCCTCGTAGGGTGGGGTCCATGACGGAACTCCCCGACCGGCGTCTTCTCCTGGTGCACGCGCACCCGGATGACGAGTCGATCAACAACGGCGCGACCATGGCCAGGTACGCGGCCGAGGGTGCCCGGGTCACCCTGGTGACCTGCACCCTCGGCGAGCACGGCGAGGTCATTCCCCCGGAGCTTCGGCACCTCACCGGTGCCGAGCTGGGCGAACACCGCCTGGGGGAGCTCACCGCCGCGATGCGCGAGCTCGGCGTCGAGGACTTCCGTCTCCTCGGCGGCAGGGGCCGTTACGAGGACTCCGGGATGATGGGCCTCGCCGACAACGACGACCCCGCGAGCCTGTGGCAGGCGGACCTCGACGAGGCCGCCCGCGAGCTGGTCGAGGTGATCCTGGAGGTACGCCCCCAGGTCCTGGTCACCTACGACCCCGACGGCGGCTACGGCCACCCCGACCACATCCAGGCCCACCGCATCGCCATGCGCGCGGCCGAGCTCGCCGTGGACGCCGGGTGGGAGATCCCCAAGATCTACTGGAACCGGGTCCCGGGCACCGCGGCCGACGAGGCGTTCGCCCGGCTTCGGGCGGATCTGCCCGAACTGCCGTTCGGCAAGGCCGCCACCGTCGCCGACGTACCGGGAGTCGTCGCCGACGAGCGGATCACCACCGTGATCGACGGCACCGCGCACGCCGCCGCCAAGGCCGCCGCGATGCGGGCGCACGCCACCCAGATCGAGGTCGCCGAGCCGTACTTCGCGCTGTCCAACGAGCTCGCGCAGCCCCTGTTCACCACCGAGTACTACGAGTTGGTGCGCGGTGCGGCGGGGGCACGGCCGGAGACCGACCTGTTCGCCGGTCTCACGCCCGGGGAGGCGTCATGAGCTCCATGCTCGCCCAGCCGCTGAAGCTGAAGCGGCCCTCCGCCCTGCGGGCCCTGGCCTACCTCGCCCTCTTCGTGCTCGGCGCGGTGGTCGGCGTGGCCGGCGCGCTGGTGCAGCCCGCGTGGTTCCCGGGCGGGCTGCTGCTCGCCATCGCCGGCGAGGCCGGGCTGCTGCTGGGCGCCGCCCGGGCGATGGGCGGCCGCGCAGGGGCCGTCGCACCCGCCGGCGGCTGGATGATCTCCGTCATCCTGCTGACCGCCAGCCGTCCGGAGGGCGATTTCCTGTTCGGCACAGGAGCCGCCTCCTACCTCTTCCTGCTCGGGGGCATGGCCGTTGCTGTGATCTGTGCCACCCTCGCGCCGTTGGGGCAACCGGGTGGCGACGACGTCCGACTTGGCAATTGACGTACCACTTCTCCACGACGCACTCGTGCGAGTCCCGTGTGGGTTTCCCAGGCGGTCGTGGGATACGCGCCAGAGGTGGCCAGTATGGTGGTGCGCGCCGCCGAGCCGCCCACAGCAATGAGGTCGAAACGGGCGGTGGAGCCAACCGGGAGAACCTGCCTTGAGTCGTGAAACTGACACTCCGTCCTCCGGGCCCAACGGGCGCGGCGGAGCCGCATACCCCTCGGGCACGCCGCCGTACGGGACCCCCATGGCTTCCGACAGCGCTGCGGACGGGGGCCGTTCGGCCGCTCAGCCGGAGGAACGCAAGACCGAGACGACGCTGACGACCCGGATCCGGATCAACATCCCCGGATCGCGGCCCATTCCGCCGGTCGTCGTCAGAAAGCCCGTCTCCGACGCCGAGAATCCCGGCGACGGCGCCGACACCGAGGCGCCGCCGCCCGCCGGCGCCACGGCCGCGGCCACGGGCAACACCGAGCCCCCGGCCGAACCCGCCGCGCAGCCGGGGGAGAAGACGAGCGACTGGTTCGCACCGCGCAAGTCCTCGGGCGGCAAGGGCGGTCAGGGCGGCCCGGCCACCAACGGTGCCGGTATGCCCGGCGGTTCAGCTCCCGGCGCGGGCGGTTCCGCCGGTACGGGCGCTCAGGCGCCCGGCGCGGGTACCGGTCCCGGGCGGCCCGGCGGTGTCGTCGGCTCGATGAGCGTGCCCGGCGCAGGCTCCCGTCCCGGCGGCGCGAACGGCGCACGGCCGGACGGCGGCTCCCGTCCAGGCGGCGCGGGGCTCCCCGGGGCGACCGGCGGACCGGTGGCTCCCGGGCACGGCGGCGGCACCGGCTCCTTCGACGTCACCGAGGCGCTGGCGGCGGGCCCGCTGGGCAACGGCAACGGCAACGGTGCCCGCCCCGGCGGTGAGGCGCGCCGCGACGACCTGCCGTACTTCGCGGAGAACGGAACCGGCGGCCCGAACGGCCAGGGCGGCCCGAACGGGCAGAACGGCTTCGGCGGCCAGGGCGCGCAGGGCGGTCCGAACGGCCCGAGCGGCTACGCCGCCCAGGGCGGCCCGGCCGGCTTCGACCCCGCCGCCGACTTCAACGCCCCGAGCGACTTCGGTGGCTCCAGCGACTTCAACGGCCCGAACGGCCGTGGCGGCCGGGGCGGCCCGCAGGGTCCCGCCGGCCCCACGACCGGTCCGGTCACCGGCGACGGCCCGGCGGTGCCGCCGGTCGCCGGCGGCGGACAGGGCGGCCGAGGCCGCCCCGGCGTCCGCGGTCCCGGCGGTCCCGGTGGTCCGGGCGGTCCCGGTGGTCCGGGCGCGCCCGGCGGCCCCGGCATTCCCGGCATCAACGTCGGCCCGGCCGGCCCCGCGGGCCCGGGCGCCCCCGGCAACGGCCCGGGCGGGCCCGGTCCGAACGGCCCCGGCGCCGCCTTCCACGCCCCGGGCCACGGTCCCGGCGGCGGCATGAGCGACGACACCGCGATCCTCACCCCGCAGAAGCCGGCCCCCGAGCCCGGCGGCCCGAACTTCGGCGTCGCCGACAACGTCTCCGGCCACACCGTCACCAGCGGCATCCCGGTGGTGCCCGGCGGCGCCCAGAGCGGCCCCTTCGGGCCGGGCGGCACAGACACGCCCGCCGGGCCGCACACGCCCCCGAAGCTCCCCGAGCCGTCCTCGCCGAGCTCCTCGTCCTCGCGCGCGCCGAAGAAGAAGGGCCGCAGCAAGCGGGCCCTGATCGGCGGCGGCGTGGTCGTCCTCGCGGGCGGTCTGTACGGCGCTGGCCTGCTGATGAACCACACCGACGTGCCCAAGGGCACCACCGTGCTCGGAGTCGACATCGGCGGCGGCACCCGCGACGACGCCGTCAAGAAGCTCAACGACGCCTTCGACGAGCGGGTCAGCAAGCCGCTGAAGCTGTCCGTGGGCGGCAAGACCGTGGAGCTGCAGCCGGACCAGGCGGGGCTCCAGTTCGACATGCAGCAGACGGTCAGCACGGCCGCGAGCAGCGACTACAACCCGATCTCCGTGATCGGCTCCCTCTTCGGCAACCAGCGGGTCGTCGACCCGGTCATGCCGACCGACGAGGAGAAGCTGCACGCCGCCCTGGATGACGCCTCCGGCGGCTCCGGCTCGGTGACCGAGGGCACGATCAAGTTCGAGTCCGGCAAGGCCGTGGCCGTCTACGGCAAGGCGGGCAAGGGCATCGACGTCGCCAAGTCCACCGAGGCGGTCGAGGAGGCCTACCGCAGCCAGGTCGAGACGGGCACGTCCGCCGCGGTGGCCGTCCCGACGACCACGCAGCAGCCGTCGGTCTCGAACGCCGAGGTCGACCGGATGATGAAGGAGTTCGCGAAGCCGGCGATGTCCGACATCGTCACCATTCAGACCGACGCGGCCCACAGCATCCCGTTCGGCCCCGTGTCACTGCCGAAGATCCTGTCCTTCAAGGCCGTCGACGGCAAACTCGTGGACACGTACGACCTCGATGCGCTCAAGAAGGCGTACGGCGCCACCTTCAACGGCGTGAAGGTCGAGACCGCGACCGGGAAGCGCGATGTCCTGCCGCAGGACGTCGTCTCGGCGCTGCGCAAGGCTCTGCGGGGCAAGACGACGGCAGAGCGCACCGGGGTCATCGACACCAGCCCGAGCTGAGGCACGACTGTGCGAACGCGTGAAGGCCCGTCCGGGCAGGACGGGCCTTCACGGGTCTCAGGCGGTCACGGGCGCGTGATGCAGTACAGGGCCACGTAGCCCTTGATGCCCTGGTACTTGATCGCGATCCAGAAGTATCCGTCGGTGTAGCCGCAGGCCGTGAAGGTTCCGCCTTCGGAGGCCCCGCCGCACTCCGCTCCCGCGCCCTTGGGGAAGACCCCGAGCGCGGCCGAGCCGGTCGACTTCCCGGCCCGGATCTTCACGCTTTCCTTGGCGTGGCAGTTGATCGCCTGGACCGAGACCGAGTCCGATGCCGCCTGCGCGGGAGCGGCGAAGGCGAGGCCGGCGACGGCGACCATGGCGGTGGCGGCGCTTGCGAGAAGTTTCCGCATGGCAGTTTCCCCCTTGCGATGGTGGTACCCGGCGGGTCGGGCCGAGCGGCGATCACGCTAGCCAATCCGCCGTGCTCATGCCATCACGTTTCCGGGCGTCGCCCTACGACATGACATCTGTCATCCGGCACTCAGGACCGCGGACACTGCCGGGCCCCGGGCCCCCGCGGCCAACCTTGAGCCATGACAACGACAGCGTTGAACACGACGACCGAGGTGGTCGGATTCGACCGGGTGAGCAAGAGCTACGGGAGCGTACGGGCCGTCGACGGGCTGACGCTCGCGCTGCACCCGGGGGAGACCGTGGCCCTGCTGGGCCCGAACGGGGCCGGCAAGTCGACCACGCTCGACCTGCTGCTCGGCCTCAAGCAGCCCGACAGCGGCACGGTGCGGATCTTCGGCACCGGACCGCGCGAGGCCATCGTCGCCGGACGGGTGGGCGCCATGCTGCAGAGCGGCGGGCTGATGGACGAGGTCACCGTCGCCGAACTGGTCCGGCTCGCCTGCGATCTGCACCCGAGGCCGTACAAGGTCTCCGACGTGCTGGCCCGCGCGGGCGTCTCGAAGATCGCCGACCGCAAGGTCGACAAGCTCTCCGGCGGCCAGGCCCAGCGCGTGCGCTTCGCCCTCGCGACCGCCGGCGACAGCGACCTGATCGTCCTGGACGAGCCGACGACCGGCATGGACGTCACCACCCGCCAGGCCTTCTGGGCCACCATGCGTGAGCAGGCCGACCAGGGCCGGACCGTCCTGTTCGCCACGCACTACCTGGAGGAGGCCGACGCCATAGCCGACCGCGTGCTCGTCCTGCACCGGGGCCGGCTGCTGGCCGACGGCACGGCGGCCGAGATCAAGGCGAAGGCCGGGGCGCGGCGCGTCTCCTTCGACCTGCACGACACGGACATCGAAGAGAGCGCTCTGCGGGCGCTGCCCTTCCTCACCCACCTCGACGTGTCGGGCCACACCGTCCGCATCCAGTCCTCCGACGCCGACGCCACCGTCCACGCCCTCTACGGCCTCGGCCTGTACCCCCGCAACCTCGAAGTCGCCGGGCTCGGTCTGGAGCAGGCGTTCGTCGCCATCACGGAGGCCGAGGAGGCCCGTACGTCATGCTGAATTCCTTTGCTTCGCGGGGCCTGATCAAGCTCGAACTCACCCGCGCCCTGCGCAACCGCAAGTTCCTGTTCTTCTCCGTGCTCTACCCGTCGCTGCTGTTCCTGCTCATCGCGGGCAGTGCCGACAGCACCTCGAAGATCGACGGGACGGGCCTGACCCTGCCGACCTACATGATGGTGTCCATGGCCTCCTTCGGCGCCCTCACCGCCGTCCTGATGGGCAACAGCGAGCGCATCGCCAAGGAGCGGGAGGGCGGCTGGGTACGGCAACTGCGGCTGACGGCACTGCCCGGGCACGGCTACGTCCTCGCGAAGACGGCCGGCTCCGCCGTGGTCAGCCTGCCCTCGATCGTGGTCGTCTTCGTCGTCGCGGCGGCCGTGAAGGACGTACGCCTGGACGCCTGGCAGTGGCTCGCGCTCACCGGCGCGATCTGGGCCGGCAGCCTCGTCTTCGCCGCGCTCGGCGTGGCCCTCGGCTACCTCGCGAGCGGGGACGCGGTCCGCCCGATCACGATGATCACCTACTTCGGTCTCTCCATCCTCGGCGGCCTGTGGATGCCGACCACGTCCTTCCCGGGCTGGCTCCAGGACATCGCCAAGTGGGTGCCCACACACGCGTACGCTGCCCTCGGGCAGGCGATCGAACAGAGCCAGGCGCCGCACGCGAAGGACCTCGTCGTCCTCGTCGTCTCCTTCGCCCTGTTCACGGGCGGTGCGGCCTGGCTGTACCGGAAGGACACGTTGAAGGCGTGAGCGGCACAGGCGTCGGGCTCGGGCAGCGCCCGGAGAATCGCAAGCAACGCTTCGTCAAGCTCCTGTGGACCGGCATCTGGCTGGTGTACCTGAGCGCACCGGCCAACGACCTGCTGCACGGCGGTCACAGCACGGGCGTGCGGATCCTCGGCTGGATCGGCCTCGCGGCGTTCGTCACCTGGTACATGCTGCTGCTCTTCCGCACGGGCCGCGGCGAACGCAACAGCGTCGTCCTCGCCTCGCTCGGCGTCCTCGCGGCCCAGTCCACGGTCCTGGCCCTCACCCTGGGCCGGGAGTGGCTGGTGCTGTTCGTGTACGTCTCGATCGCGTCCGGCGCGGCCCTGCCGCTGCGCATGGCCCGCTGGACGATCCCGGGTGCGTCCGCGCTGATGACCGTGATCGCGTTCGCGACACCGGGCGGCAAGGAGTTCCTGGCGGGGCTGCTGATCCCGGCCCTGCTGGGCGGCTTCGCCATGACCGGCGTACGGGAACTCGTCCGCACCACGATCGCGCTGCGCGAGGCCCGCGCCACGGTCGCCCAACTCGCCGCCAACGAGGAGCGGCTGCGCCTGGCACGCGACCTGCACGACCTGCTCGGCCACTCCCTGTCCCTGATCACCATCAAGAGCGAACTCGCGGGCCGTATGCTCCCCGCCCACCCGGACAAGGCGGCCCAGCAGGTCGCCGACATCGAGCAGGTCAGCCGCCAGGCCCTGGTCGACGTGCGCGAGGCCGTCTCGGGCTACCGCCGTCCCCGCCTGGCCGCCGAACTGGCGGGCGCCCAGGTCGCCCTGACGGCCGCCGAGGTGGCGGCCGAGCTCCCCGCCGAGCCGGATCTCACCGGTGTCCCCGAGGACAGCGAGACGGCCCTGGCCTGGGCGCTGCGCGAGGCGGTCACCAACGTCGTACGGCACAGCGGCGCCCGGCGCTGCACGGTCGAGTTCCTGCGTCGCCAGACCCTCGACGGCCTCGTCCTGGAACTCTCCGTCGAGGACGACGGCTCCGGCGACCAGGGCGGCGGCCCCGGCCACGGTCTGACGGGCCTCACGGAACGCCTCGCCAAGGCCGGCGGCACCCTGGAGGCGGCCGGGACCCGGCACGGCTTCCGCCTCACCGCCCGCGTCCCGGTGGCGGCTTCGGCCCACGTAGGATCCGCGACATGAGCCCCACGATCAAGGTCCTCCTCGCCGAGGACCAGTCGATGGTCCGCGAGGCCCTGGCCGCCCTGCTCGGCCTTGAGGACGACATCGAGGTCGTCGCCCAGGTGGCCCGCGGCGACGAGGTCCTGGCGGCCGCCCGCGAGCACGCCGTGGACGTGGCGCTGCTGGACATCGAGATGCCCGGCGCGACGGGCATAGAGGCGGCGGCGCTCCTGCACCAGGAGCTGCCGTCCGTGAAGCTGGTGGTCCTCACGACCTTCGGCCGCCCCGGCTATCTGCGCAGCGCGATGGAGTCCGGCGCCGACGCCTTCCTGGTCAAGGACGCCCCCGCGGCCCAACTCGCCGAAGCGGTACGCAAGGTGCTGGCGGGGGAACGGGTCATCGACCCCACCCTGGCGGCAGCGGCCCTCGCGGAGGGCGCCAACCCCCTGACGGACCGCGAGCGAGAGGTCCTGCGCGCGGCGGAGGACGGCTCCACCAACGCCGAACTCGCAGCGACCCTGCACCTGTCCCAGGGCACGGTCCGCAACTACCTGTCGACGGCGATCCAGAAACTGGCGGTCCGCAACAGGGCGGAGGCGGTACGAATCGCGAGAGAGAAGGGCTGGCTGTAGAACGCGGCCGGCCGCCGCGCCCCTCAGGGGTGCGGGGACAACGCCCTCGCCGGCAACGCCCCAAGGGGCGCGGGGAACTGCGCGATCAGCCACAACGAACCCGCACTCGCCCCGCCGGACAAACCCCCATGGCGAACCGGCGAGACTCAGTTCAACATCGCCCGAGCAGCCCGAGCCTGCCCCCGCACCCGCTCCGCCGCCCCCTCGTCCACCGAACTGATCAACTCCGCGTACTCCTCCAACTCCACGGCCCCCTCGACGAAGTCCCCCCGCTGGACGAGCAACTGCGCCCGCTCGAACCGCAACCGGGCAGGATGCGACGGCAGCGACAGCGACAACTCCAGCGCCCACAGCGCGACATCCGTGCGCTCGGGCCGGGCCGCCGCCCACGCCCGGACGTTGTTCAGGATCCGCATCACCACCTCCAGCGGATCGGCCGGCGTCAGCATCGACGGCTGCAACGGCGCCCCCGTGGCCCCCGCCACCAGCAGATCCGCGTCGCCGCCCGTCAGCACCCGCCCGCCGTCGAAGGGATCGGCGAGCACCTGATCGTCGGCCGGGCCGAACCCCACCACGAAATGGCCGGGCAGAGCGACCCCGTACACCGGCGCCCCCGCCCGCCGGGCGACCTCCAGCCACACCACCGACAGCAGAATCGGCAACCCGCGCCGCCGCCGGAGCACCTCGTGCAGCAACGACGACTCCAGCCGCTGATAGTCCGCGGCGCAGCCGCGAAACCCGTACCGCTCCCCGAGCAGCTCCCGCAGCGCGACGGCCCACGCCCGCGGCCCACCGGGCCGGTACGGCAGCATCCCGGCGAGGTTGTCCAGCTCCACCTGCGCGCAGTCCATCGCCGCCTCGTCCAGCGCGCCGTCGGCCTCCGCTCCCACCAGCAGACACAGCATGGACAGATCAGGCCGCTCGGACCGCGCCTCTTCGGCGAACCGCCGCCGCAGCTCGGCGGAACGTTCGGGGGTCGGGGGGTACAGGGGAGGCATAGCTGGCTCGTGCCCTTTCACGGCGATCGGTACCGCTGCTCACGCTGATCGATAGTGGTGGTACGCGTGATGCGCGCCGAACCCCATCCCGGCGTACATCTCCCGCGCGCCCGCGTTGTCCACCTCGACCTGGAGCCACGCCGCCGACGCACCCTCGTCCAGGGCCCGCCGGGCCAGCGCGGCCATCACCCGGGTGGCCAGCCCCCGCCGCCGCTGCGCCGGATCCACCTCCACGGCGGCGAAACCGGCCCACCGCCCGTCGACGACACACCGCCCGATGGCGGCAGGGGCACCGCCGCCTTCGCCGGGAACCGTCGCGAACCACACCGACGGCCCACTGCCCAGCACCTTCAGCGCCACCTCGCTCACCCCCTTGCGCTGATACCGCGTAAGCCAAGCGTCGTCCGCCGCACGGGACAGCACCACTCCGGCGCCCTCGTCCCGGTCCGCGATCGGCGCCAGCGCCCCGATCCACAGCTCGGCGGAGACCTCCCGGATCCACCCCAGGCGCTCCAGCTCCGCGCACAACAGCTCCTGCGTGCCCTCGGCCCCGGTCGCGGTCTGGATGTACGCGGGGAGCCCACGGTCGCCGTACCAGCGCCGTACGGCATCGAGCGCGGCCGGCAGCGGCAGGCCGGGGTCGCCGAGCGGCAGCGCCGAGTTGGCGCGGCGGGTGAACCCGGAGGCGGCCCGCAGCTCCCACTCGCCGAGCCGTTCGCTCTCCACCGGCCGCCACGCGCGAGCGCAGACGTGCACGAGTTCCTCGTAGGAGGCGGCAGGCCCACGGCGGCGGGCCGGGGCGGCCGGCACCACCTTGCCCGCGACCAGCGACGCTTCCGGAATGTGGACGGTCTCGCCACTCTTCCGTGTGATCAGCAGCACACCGGCGTCCCATGATGCGAGAACACCCACCGTGTCGGTGAACTTCTCACCCTCGGTCGCAGGATCGTTCAGGCGGCGTACAGAGACCCGTTTGCCCACGTCAGCAGCGGTGATACGGACCTCAAGTCGCCCCGTCGCAGATATTTCCACAGGTCAGTTCACCCCTCCTGTTCGGATCATGCCCAAGAACGGAGATACTAGAGGCGGGCATCGACGACGCCGCGCTCCCGCGCGCCAGGCGGCGGAGCCTGAGGAGGCCCGCCAGCGCCCTATCGAGGAGGAACGACAGCGTGACCTACGTCATCGCGCAGCCTTGTGTCGACGTCAAGGACAAGGCGTGCATCGAGGAGTGCCCGGTCGACTGCATCTACGAGGGCTCCCGGTCCTTGTACATCCACCCGGACGAATGCGTCGACTGCGGAGCCTGTGAGCCGGTGTGCCCGGTCGAGGCGATCTTCTACGAGGACGACACTCCGGAGGAGTGGAAGGACTACTACAAGGCGAACGTCGAGTTCTTCGACGAGCTCGGCTCCCCCGGCGGCGCCAGCAAGCTGGGCCTGATCGAGCGGGATCACCCCTTCATCGCCGCGCTGCCGCCGCAGGCCGAGTAGTCCTCAGGGCGACCCGCACAGCGTGCCGCCTCGGTCCCGTACGGCCTGATCGCCTTGATCACCGTACGGGACCGAGGCGTTGCCGTATCCGGCAGTACCGGTGACACCGGCAGTACCAGAAAGTGAGCCAGATCCCGTGTCCGCAGTCTCCGATCGCCTTCCGACCTTTCCCTGGGACAAGCTGGAGCCGTACAAGAAGACGGCCGCCGCGCATCCGGACGGGATCGTCGACCTCTCCGTCGGCACGCCGGTCGACCCGGTCCCCGAGCTGATCCAGAAGGCGCTGATCGACGCGGCGGACTCCCCGGGCTATCCGACGGTGTGGGGCACTCCCGCGCTGCGTGACGCGATCACGGGCTGGGTGGAGCGCCGCCTGGGCGCCCGTGGGGTCACCCACCGGCACGTCCTGCCGATCGTCGGCTCCAAGGAACTGGTCGCCTGGCTCCCCACCCAGTTGGGCCTCGGCCCCGGCGACCGGGTGGCCTACCCGCGGCTGGCGTACCCGACGTACGAGGTGGGCGCCCGCCTCGCCCGCGCCGAGTACGAGGTGTACGACGACCCGACCGAGCTGGACCCGCGCGGCCTGAAGCTGCTCTGGCTGAACTCGCCGTCCAACCCCACCGGCAAGGTCCTGTCGAAGCAGGAACTGACCAGGATCGTCGCCTGGGCCCGTGAGCACGGCGTCCTGATCTTCTCCGACGAGTGCTACCTGGAGCTGGGCTGGGAGGCCGACCCGGTCTCGGTCCTGCACCCGGACGTCAACGGCGGCTCCTACGACGGCATCGTCGCCGTGCACTCCCTGTCGAAGCGCTCGAACCTGGCGGGCTACCGGGCGGCGTTCCTGGCCGGCGACCCGGCGGTCCTCGGCCCGCTCCTGGAGATCCGCAAGCACGGCGGCATGATGACCTCGGCCCCGACCCAGGCGGCGGTCGTCGCGGCCCTCGGCGACGACGAGCACGTCCGCGTCCAGCGCGGGCGCTACGCCGCCCGCCGCACGGCCCTGCGCGAGGCCCTTGAGGCCCACGGCTTCCGCATCGAGCACAGCGAGGCCAGCCTCTACCTCTGGGCCACCCGCGACGAGTCCTGCTGGGCCACCGTCGCCCACCTGGCCGACCTCGGCATCCTGGTGGCGCCCGGCGACTTCTACGGCGAGGCCGGCGCCCGGTACGTGCGGGTGGCGTTCACGGCGACGGACGAGCGCGTGAGCGCGGCGGTCAAGCGCCTGGCGTGACGGTGGCGGCGTAGGAGTGCCCTTGCGCAACGCAAAAGCCGACGGGGTCCAGGAATCCTCCTGAACCCCGTCGGCCTGCTCAAGCCGGGCGGTGGGCGAAATCGTCAGCCGACCGGAAGGCCCTGCACCGGCAGCGAGCCGGTGGCCGGCAGGCCGCCCTGCGTGGCCGAGCCCGCCGCGTCACCGAGGACGGCGCCGACCGACCCGGCCACGCCACCCGCGGTCTGCTGCGCCGCGGCGGCACGCTCCTTCGCGACCTTGCCGCCGGTCTTCGTCACCTTGCCACCGGCCTTGGCCGCGGTCGGCACCGCCTTCTTCGCGGCCTTGCCGCCGCTCTTGGTCACCTTGTCGCCGGCCTTGGCGGCGGTCGGCAGCGCCTTGTCGACGGCCGTGTCCACGGCGCCGCCCGCGAGCCCGGCGGCGTTCTGGGTCGCGCCGTCGACGACAGTCGTGTTGTCCAGGGCGGTCAGGCCGCCGACCTTGGAGGCGTCGGGCAGTTCGGGGGCCGCGCTGGCGGAGCCGGCCGCACCGACCCCGGCAGCCGCTCCCGCAGCGACGAGCAGCGCGGCACGGGCGATCCGGCGGGTCAGGGGGAGGGACATGATGCTCCTTCGACGGGTCTGTCGGATGAGAATGATGAAGTGTCCGACCACGCCCGGCAGTTGAGCCGACTCACTGCGGCGACTGACGGTGGACCGACTGGCTGTTGATCTCCGGCTCGGACGCAGTGACTACCGCTCGAAGCCCGCGAAGGTTGCGGCGCGCCAATGTAAAGAGTTGGCAATGCGTCGCATTATCGCCTGCGGATAAAAACGGGCAAAGCGCGTTCCGTCCGAAAGCCCGCGGAATCCTTACAGCCCTTTGTTCTCAAGGCTTTTGAAGGATTCCGAAGGAGCCGCGCGAAAACCTGCCCACCCCGTCGCCGCCCGACACCTCGACCAACCCGTGGGAGTGATCCGTCGAACTGCCGCGCGTACTACGCGGACGTGACGATCCGGACCGAGCTCGCGCCGCTCCCGGCCTTTGCGGCACCCGCCCCGGTGATCGCGCGCCACTGGCTGTCGGTGTTCCCGGCGGTCCACTCCCGCCCGGCGTACGACACCCGCTTGATGTGCAGATCCGAGGCGTTGGCCACGGCCCAGTGGGCCAACTGCCAGCCGCGCTCGCGGGCACCGCGCCCGGCGCCGGAGCCCGCGTCGGCCACCGGCAGCAGAACGGTCCGGTCGTCCTTCTTGATCACGGACGGGGTCGGCGAGGGCGCCGCCTTCTCGCCGCTCACCTCGGCGGCGGCCGGCTGGAGCGCGTCCCGCCCGAAGTCCCGCAGCAGCGCGTCCCGTACCGAGTCCGCACCTGCGGCCCGGGCGGCTCCCGGACGTCCCTCGCAGGTCAGCGTGGCCGCCGAACGGCCCGTGAGGGCGGCGGCGAGCAGCGTCGCGTCCGGCTCGTGCTTGGCGTACGCCTCCGGGAAGCCGCTGCGCTGGACGCGCTGGGCGGCGACGGTGAGCGGCAGCCGCGTGTAGTCGCGGACCTTGACCAGGTGCTCGTAGAAGATGCCCGCCGAATAGATCGGGTCGCGGATCTCCTCCTTCGTGCCCCAGCCCTGCGAGGGCCGCTGCTGGAACAGGCCCAGTGAGTCGCGGTCGCCGTGGCTGATGTTGCGCAGCCCCGACTCCTGCAGCGCGGTGGCCAGCGCGATCGTGACGGCCCGCTCGGGCAGCCCGCGTCCGGTGCCGACGGCGGCGATCGTCGCGGCGTTCACCGCCTGCTCCGGCGTGAACTCGTATCTGGCCGCGTCGCCCTTGCCCGACACGACGTCGCAGCCCGGTGTCCCTGTGCCCCCGGTGACGTACTGCACCGCGAGGTAGCCCGCGACGGCGAGCAGGACCATGAAGGCCGCCCCGCGACGCAGGAGACGGCCACGACGTTTGGGAGAAGGTGACGGCTCTGGCACGTCGTACAAGGTAGCTGAGGTTACTGAGGGGTATGGGCGCAGTTGAAAATCGGTGGGAAAAGTGAGGCGACGGCGCGGCGCGTTAGGGTCGGCACCATGGCCGACACCTCCCTTGACCTCACGCTGGACGCCGCGAAGCTCACCGCGCAGCTCGTCGACTTCCCCTCCGTCAGCGGCACGGAGAAGCCCCTGGCGGACGCCATCGAGACCGCGCTGCGCGCGCTGCCGCACCTGACGGTCGAGCGGTACGGCAACAACGTCGTGGCGCGCACGAACCTGGGCCGCTCGGAGCGCGTGATCCTCGCCGGTCACATCGACACGGTGCCGATCGCGGACAACGTCCCCTCGCGCCTGGACGAGGACGGCGTCCTGTGGGGCTGCGGCACGTGCGACATGAAGTCCGGCGTCGCGGTCCAGCTCCGTATCGCCGAGACGGTCGTCGCCCCGAACCGCGACCTGACCTTCGTCTTCTACGACAACGAAGAGGTGACCGCCGACCTCAACGGCCTCAAGCACATCGCCGAGAACCGCCCCGAGTGGCTGGAGGGCGACTTCGCGGTGCTGCTGGAGCCGTCGGACGGCGAGGTCGAGGGCGGCTGCCAGGGCACGCTCAGGGTCCTGCTGAAGACCACGGGCGAGCGCGCCCACTCCGCGCGCTCCTGGATGGGCTCGAACGCGATCCACGCGGCGTCGCCGATCCTGGCGAGGCTGGCGTCGTACGAGCCGCGTTACCCCGTGATCGACGGCCTGGAGTACCGGGAGGGCCTGAACGCGGTGGGCATCTCGGGCGGCGTGGCGGGCAACGTCATCCCCGACGAGTGCGTCGTGACCGTCAACTTCCGCTACGCCCCCGACCGCACCGAGGAAGAGGCGATCGCGCACGTCCGCGAGGTCTTCGCCGACTGCGGCGTCGAGGAGTTCGTGGTGGACGACCACAGCGGCGGCGCGCTGCCGGGGCTGTCCCACCCGGCGGCAGCGGCCTTCATGAAGGCGGTCGGCGGCACCGCGCGGCCCAAGTACGGCTGGACGGACGTCTCCCGCTTCTCGTCCCTCGGCATCCCCGCGGTCAACTACGGCCCGGGCAATCCGCACTTGGCGCACAAGCGGGACGAACGGGTGGAAATCGCAAAGGTCCTGGCGGGTGAGGAGCGGCTGAGGGCGTGGCTCACCGCGTAGCGGTCGCGAGAAACGGGGCGTGGCGCGGGGAGTGAGCCTGGGATCGCCCGGACGGCGCTTCATGGCGGACATGCTCACGTCCCCCGTCCGTAACCCACGTGGATCTACGCTGAGGTGGAAAGACCTGGCAAGCGGAGGGAGCGCTACATGGCTACCGGCAACCCCGAGGGCAAGAAGCAGCCACCGGAGGAGCAGCGCCTGGGACCGGTCCTGAGGCGGCGCGACCAGGTGACCGCGAGCACCACGGACCAGCGGCTGCTGGACGCGGGGGGCCCGTCGGACTGGGTCCACACCGACCCCTGGCGCGTCCTGCGCATCCAGTCGGAGTTCATCGAAGGCTTCGGCACCCTCGCCGAACTCCCGCCCGCCATCAGCGTCTTCGGCTCCGCGCGCACCCCCGTGGACTCGCCCGAGTACGACGCCGGCGTCCGCCTCGGCCGCGGCCTGGTCGAAGCCGGCTGGGCCGTGATCACGGGCGGCGGGCCCGGTGCCATGGAGGCGGCGAACAAGGGTGCGCTGGAGGCGAAGGGCATCTCGGTCGGCCTCGGCATCGAGCTCCCCTTCGAGCAAGGGCTCAACCAGTACGTCGACATCGGCCTGAACTTCCGCTACTTCTTCGTCCGCAAGATGATGTTCGTCAAGTACGCCCAGGGCTTCGTGGTCCTCCCCGGCGGCCTCGGCACCCTCGACGAACTCTTCGAGGCCCTCACCCTCGTCCAGACCCAGAAGGTCACCCGCTTCCCGATCGTCCTGTTCGGCAGCGCCTACTGGGGCGGCCTGGTCGACTGGCTGAAGAACACGCTGATCGCCCAGGGCAAGGCATCGGAGAAGGACCTGCTCCTGTTCCACGTCACGGACGACGTGGACGAGGCGGTTGCGCTGGTGTCGAAGGAGGCCGGGCGCTAGCTGTGTTCAGCCCGTCCGGCGTTTGAGGACGAGGCCGTTCAGGCCGGGGACGGGTAGGGGCGGCGGGGGCGAAGAAGGCGTTACGCCAGCCCCCGCCGGGCCACCGCGGGCGGCCGGTGGCCCGCGATCGACGCCACCATGTCCAGGACCTGGCGGGTCTCCGCAACCTCGTGGACGCGGTACACCTGCGCGCCCAGCCACGCCGACACCGCGGTCGTCGCAAGCGTCCCGACCACCCGCTCCTTCAGAGGCGTGTCCAGGGTCTCTCCGACGAAGTCCTTGTTGGACAGGGAGACCAGCACCGGCCAGCCCGTCTCCACCATCTCCCCGAGCCGCCGGGTCGCCTCCAGGCTGTGCCGGGTGTTCTTCCCGAAGTCGTGCCCGGGGTCGATCATGATCGACTCCCGCGGCACCCCCAGCTCCAGCGCCCGCTCGGCCAGTCCCACGGTCACCCGCAGGATGTCGGCCATGATGTCGTCGTACGTCACCCGGTGCGGCCGCGTCCGGGGCTCCGCGCCGCCTGCGTGCGTGCAGACCAGCCCCACGCCGTAGCGCGCGGCGACCTCCGCGAGGCCGGGGTCCACGCCGCCCCACGCGTCGTTCAGCACATCGGCACCGGCCTCGCAGACCGCGGCGCCCACCTCGGCCCGCCAGGTGTCCACGCTGATCACGACGTCCGGGAAGCGCCGCCGCACCTCGGCCACGAAGCCGACCGTGCGCCGTGCCTCCTCCTCGGCGGTCACCTCTTCGCCCGGCCCGGCCTTGACCCCGCCGATGTCGATGATGGCGGCCCCCTCGGCCACCGCCTGCTCCACGCGCGCGAGGGCCGGCTCGTCGCGGAACGTCGCCCCCTGGTCGTAGAAGGAGTCCGGGGTCCGGTTCACGATCGCCATGATCACCGGCTCGTGCGCGTCGAACTCACGCCTGCCCAGCCTGAGCATCCCCTGTGACCTCTCCTCGAGTGACCTGGTACGTCCTGGCCTTTCGGCCGCCTGCGACCTTAACTGTCAGAGTCGCATGGCACGATCGGACACTGACACACTCGACCGCACGCATTCACCGGACCGTGGGGGCCACAGCGATGCTTATGTTCCTGTTCCTGGTCGTCGCGCTGGCCGTCGTGGTCGCCGCGGTGACGCTCGCCGTGGTGGGCGGCGGCGAGGGCGGCGGCCCGCTGCCTGAGGCCGCGCCCGAAATCCTCCAGGACCCGCTGCCCCCGGACCGCCCGGTCAGTCGCGCCGACATCGACAGCCTCCGCTTCCCGCTCTCCGCCCGCGGCTACCGCATGGCCGACGTCGACGACGCCCTCAGCCGCCTCGGCGCCGAGCTCGCCGAGCGCGACGCCCGCATCGCCGACCTGGAGTCCGCCCTGGCCGGCGCCCAGACATCGACCGGCCATGTCTCCATGGACAAGCCCGCCCAGGAGGACCAGCAGTGAGCGACGGTACGGCTGTCGCGGGGCCCGACGGCGCCCTGCGCTGCCCCTGGGCCGTGTCCACCCCGGACTACGTGACCTACCACGACGAGGAGTGGGGCCGCCCGGTCCACGGGGACGACGCCCTCTTCGAACGCCTCAGCCTGGAGGCCTTCCAGTCGGGCCTGTCCTGGATCACGATCCTGCGCCGCCGCGAGGGCTTCCGCGCCGCCTTCGCGGGCTTCGAGATCGCCAAGGTCGCGACCTTCACGGACGCCGACAAGGACCGCCTCCTCGCGGATGTGGGCATCATCCGCAACCGGGCGAAGATCGAGGCGACCATGGCCAACGCACGCGCGCTGGCCGAGTGGACCCCCGGCGATCTGGACGACCTCATCTGGTCCCACGCCCCCGACCCGGCCGCCCGCCCGGCCCCGCAGACCTCGGCGGACGTCCCGGCGGTCACGCCCGAGTCGACGGCCCTGTCGAAGGCGTTGAAGAAGCGGGGCCTGCGGTTCGTGGGGCCCACGACGGCGTACGCGATGATGCAGGCGTGCGGCCTGGTCGACGATCACTTGCAGGCATGCGTCGCCAGGAGCGCCCCGTAAGGGGCGGGGCTGCATCGATATGCGGCTCCGCCGCGTGGGCGCGATCAACCACTACGAACCCGCACCCCCGACGGCGCTACCGCCCCGAGCTCATCGGCCCAGGTACTTCGGCTTCTCCTTGTTGACGAAGGCCTGCACCGCGATCGCGTGGTCCTCCGAGGAACCCGCCCGCGTCTGCAACTCGTCCTCCTTCTCCAAGGTCTCCTCCAGGGAGTGCGACAGCCCGAAGGCCACCGCCTCCTTGATCGCTCCGTAAGCCACCGTCGGCCCCTCGGCCAGCGCCCGCGCCACCTTCTCGGCCTCCGCGCGCAGCTCACCCACCGGCACCAGCCGGTTCGCGATCCCGAGCTCGTACGCCTCCTGCGCCTTGATGTTGCGCGGGAAGAGCAGCAGGTCGGCGGCGCGGCTCGGGCCGACCACCCGCGGCAGCGTCCAGGAGATGCCGGAGTCCGCGGTCAGCGCGACCCCGGCGAAGGAGGTGTTGAACGCGGCGGTGTCGGCCACGACCCGGTAGTCCGCGGCCAGCGCGAAGCCGAAGCCCGCGCCTGCGGCCACCCCGTTCACCCCGGCCACCACCGGCTTCGGCATCCCGGCCAGAGCCCGCACGATCGGGTTGTAGTGCTCCCGCACGGTGCTCATGGTCTGCCCCGACCCGGTCTCCCGGTCGGAGATCAGCAGCCCGATGTGTTCCTTGAGGTCCTGGCCCACGCAGAACGCCCGCTCCCCGGCCGCGGTCAGCAGTACGGCCCGTACGGCGTCGTCGCCCGCCGCGGCCTGGACCGCCTCCCGCAGGGCGACCTTGGCCGCGACGTTCAGCGCGTTCATCGCCTCGGGGCGGTTCAGCGTGATCGTCGCGAGTCCGTCGCTCACCTCGTAGAGCACGGTGTCGGCCATGGCGTATCCCCTCCGCTGTCGCGGTTCGGTCGTACCGGTCGGTACGCGAATGTCTGAGGACAGCATGGCGGAGATCACCGGCAACGGGTCTGACCGGACGTGTGACCTGCGTCAAAGAATTTGCGTCCGGTTCCGTTCGGCCGAAGTGCGCGCGGTGGCGCAGTATCGCAGTCACATCGCCGAATTGAGTGGTTTTGCTCGCGTGCGTTGCCCAAGCGATGCCGACTGATGTTGGTCATCGGGTCCTGAGATGCGGGATAATGGCTTGGAAGCAATGTGTTCGATGCCGGTGTCGCGTGTCTATGCCAGACGCGCGTGCCCTCCATGGGGCCGTCGGCTTTGACGATGAGCTGGTTTCAGGAAGGGGAACGAGCATGGCGGCCATGAAGCCGCGGACGGGCGATGGCCCGCTCGAGGTGACCAAGGAGGGGCGGGGCATCGTCATGCGCGTTCCGCTCGAAGGCGGCGGTCGGCTCGTCGTCGAGCTGACCCCTGACGAGGCCGACGCGCTCGGCGACGCCCTCAAGAAGGTCGTCGGCTGACGCGGCAGCGACCCTACCTTTTCGGCGGCCCCGGCATCGCACATGGTGCCGGGGTTGCTGCGTCTGCGGAGCCGGCCGATCTGCGGAGTCAGGCGCTCAGCGCTTGACCGCGCACAGCAGCCCGTCGCCCACCGGCAGCAGCGAGGGCACCAGGTCCTGGCTCTCACGCACCGCGCGCAGCAGCTCCCGGATGCGTATGACCTCGGTGGGCTGAGGGCCCGAGTCGACCGTGCGGCCGTTGGTGAAGACGCCCTCGAAGACGACCAGACCACCCGGACGCAGCAGGCGCAACGATTCAGCGAGATAGTCGAGGAACTCCAGCCGGTCGCCGTCACAGAAGACGAGGTCGTAACCGGCGTCCGCGAGACGGGGCAGGACGTCCAGGGCGCGGCCCGGGATGAAACGGGCGCGGTTGCTGGCGAAGCCGGAGGCGCGGAAGGCCTGGCGGGCGAACTGCTGGTGCTCCGGCTCGGGGTCGACCGTGGTCAGAACGCCGTCCGGGCGCATGCCGTGCAGGAGGTGGATCCCGGAGACGCCGGTACCGGTGCCGATCTCCGCGACCGCCTTGGCGTCCACGGTGGCGGCGAGCATCCGCAGCGCGGCGCCCGTGCCGGGCGACACCGAGCGCAGCCCCGCCTCACGGGCCCGGTCCCGGGCCCAGCGCAGGACGTCGTCCTCGGCGACGTAGGCGTCGGCGAACGCCCAGCTCGTCTGCCGGTTGCCGGTAATGACCCTCTCCTGTCCCCGTGGTTGCCTGGGCGTGACTGTATCCGTTGCGGCCGGGAACCCGCAGATGGGACCAGGCGTTTAGAGGGGTGGGAAGACGAGCGGGGGGACACAGTTGGATCACGACGACGAGCAAGGCCGCGAGCAAGTGCTGACGCAGGCGCACCAGCCGTGTCAGCCCAGATCAAATTCTCGTAAAACCGCTTATCCGGAGCTAACGGGCGAGGTGGCTATGGTAGGGGCTCCACTGGACACCACCAGAGCCGACAGGGGAGGTGCGGCTGCGCCTGTGGATCGCGGAGGAGTGCTGCGGCGCTTCCTCGGATCGGCGGGCAGGCCGAAATCCGTGAACGACACCGCTGACCACAGTCACGCCGGCGACTTCGCCCAGACCGCGACCTTCTCCACCGACGCGGACGGGCAGGCGTGGACTCCGCCCACCTGGGAGGAGATCGTCAGCACGCACAGCGGCCGCGTCTACCGACTGGCGTACCGCCTCACCGGCAACCAGCACGACGCCGAGGACCTCACCCAGGAAGTCTTCGTCCGCGTCTTCCGGTCCCTGTCGACGTACACGCCGGGCACCTTCGAGGGCTGGCTGCACCGCATCACCACCAACCTCTTCCTGGACATGGTCCGCCGCAAGCAGCGCATCCGCTTCGACGCGCTGGGCGACGACGCCGCCGAGCGGCTGCCCAGCAAGGAGCCCACACCCCAGCAGGTCTTCAACGACGCCCACTTCGACGCGGACGTCCAGCAGGCCCTCGACACCCTCGCGCCCGAGTTCCGCGCCGCGGTCGTCCTGTGCGACATCGAAGGACTGTCGTACGAGGAGATCGCCGCGACCCTCGGCGTCAAGCTCGGCACGGTCCGGTCCCGTATCCACCGAGGCCGCTCGCAGCTCCGCAAGGCCCTCGCCCACCGCTCGCCGGAGGCGCGCGCCGAGCGCCGCTCCTTCGTGCCGCGTGTGGCAGCGCTGGGAGGAGGGGGCGCGACCGCGTGAGTGCCTCCCGACCCAATCCGGCCGAACGACTCCTGGCCGAGCAGCACCTAGGCGACCGACTCTCCGCCCTCGTCGACGGAGAGCTCGGTCATGAGACGCGCGAGCGCGTCCTGGCCCACCTGGCGACCTGCGCCAAGTGCAAGTCCGAGGTCGACGCGCAGCGCCGGCTGAAGAACGTCTTCGCCGAGGCGGCCCCGCCGCCTCCCTCCGAAAGTTTCCTGGCCCGCCTTCAGGGCCTCCCCGGGGGAGGTGACCTGGACGGCGGCGGCTCGCCGCTGGGCGGGGGAGGATTCGGCGGACTGTCCGGGCGGTCTGGCACCGCCGGGGCCTTCGGCGTGAAACGCGGCGAGCGCTTCGAGTTCGGATACGCCCCCGCGGCCTCGCACGCCCCGGCGCTCCCCGCGTCGGAGCGCGGCTTCCGCACCCACCCCGTGGGCCGTCATGACACCGATCGCTCCGCGTCCTCGCGGATGCGGTTCGCGTTCGTCGCGGCGGGCGCGGTGTCGCTGGCCGCCATCGCGCTGGGCGGCGTCACGACCAGCGCACCGACCGACGCGGAGGCCCGCAGCGGCTCGGGCGGCAGCAATGTGACCCCGACCCGGACGCAGGGCAGCGGTGCGGCTACCGCGCCCGAGAACCAGCGCCGCCGTGGAACCGGCCCCCTGCTCGCCCAGGGGCAGGGTCAGCGCACGCTTGACACCCCGGCGGCCTCGACCGAGGTGCCGGCCCCGCTGCTGCCCGGGATGCCGGCCCAGGGCGCCGACCAGGAGATGCACACCCTGACGGCACCCGTGGTGGCCGGCGCGGCCGCCATGTCCCCGCTGATACGCCCGCTCAGCGCGACCCCGCCCCTCACCCTGACCGCTTGGTCCCCGGACACCGGGATCACCGCGACCCCGGGCCTGCTCGCCGCCGCACCCGTCGCCGATGCGACATCGTCCCCCTCCGCCTCTTCGGCCACCAACCGCTGACCGGCCTCTGCGCAGCGGCCCACGAACCTGATTGAATCCGGGGTGGGCCGCGCGCCGTGCCCTGCGGGCCGGGCGCGGAGTCGAGGAACCGCGGTCGCCGTTGTCGCCGCGTGCGGGGTGGGGGAGGTAGCACGAAGTCGCCGGTTTCCCGAGGGAAGCCGAGCGCGACAGCGCAGTGTCGAGTAGGCATTTCGGGCGCCGGGACATCTCCCGGTGGCGGCCTGCGGAGGAACCAGGGATCGCGTTCGGACGGGGTTCTTCGCAAGGCCCGCGTCCTACTCGAGCATCGGTCGGCAGCGAGTAGGAAGCAGAACATGAACGAGGGGAAGCCCGCGAAGGCGAAGTGGTGGAACCGACCTCGACCGCAGGGGGCCTCGGGCCGAGCGGAGGGGACGGCACCCGCGCCGGACGAGACGATGCCGGTGACGGCACCTGAGGGCACCGGTGAGCAGGACGGCGACTTCGAGCTTCGGCCCGCTGCCGCAGGTGGCGCCGCCGACGGTGACTTCGAGGTTCGGTCCGCTGTGGGTGGCGGGAGCGACATGGGCTCCGCCGAGGGTGACTTCGAGCTTCGGTCTGCTGCGTCAGGTGGCGGTGACGTGGTTTCCGCGGACGGTGACTTCGAGCTTCGGTCCGGTGTGGGTGGCGGGGGCGACACCGCCTCCGTCTCCGTCGAGGGTGACTTCGAGCTGGCGCGGCCGGCGGCGAGCACGGGCGGGGACGGCAGGGCTTCGGCCGACAATGACTTCGAGGTTCGGTCCGCTGCCGCAGGTGGCGGTGACATGGTCTCCGTCGACGGTGACTTCGAGCTTCGGCCCGCTGCGAGCGGCGGGGGCGACACGGCCTCCCACGAGGGCGACTTCGAGCTGGCGCGGCCGGCCGGTGTGCCCGCGTCCCCCGCGCCGGCAGCGGTCGAGGAGCCCGCCGACCGGGTAACCGCTCCCGCAGTCCCCGGCGCGGAACACCCCAAGCCACTCCACGACCCCGACCCCTACAGCACCCCGCCCTACGGCGAACCCGGCCCCTGGGCACCCGCGCCGCCGGTCCAGCACCCGGCGACGACACCCGCCGACGGGACGGCCGTACCGACGCCGCCCGAGCCTTGCCCGCGGACCGGCCCGACGCCGCCCGCGCCGGTGCCGACCCCGGCGGTCCGTGTGGCCGCACCGGCACCCGGCGTCCCCGCCCACGACGCGCCCCCGGCCGCGACCCCCGCCATCCCGGCTCAGGTGGTACCTCCCGCTCCGGCCGCCTCGGTCCCCGCCCAGGACACGCCCCCGGCCGCGCCCCCTGCCATCCCGGCTCAGGTGGTACCTCCCGCTCCGGCCGCCTCGGTCCCCGCCCAGGACACGCCCCCGGCCGCGCCCCCTGCCATCCCGGCTCAGGCGGCACCTCCAGCTCAGGCCGCACCCCCGGCTCCGGCCACCCCGGTCCCGCCCTCGCCCCCCGTCATCCCCACCCACCCGTCACCCCACCCCCCAATCCCGGCCACCCTCGACCAGCCCGCCCCCACCGCCATCCCCGCTCCCACCCGAGCATCCGGCCCCGCCGACACCCCACCCCCCGCCAACCCCTGGCAGAACTACGACCCCTGGGCCCTCGCGGCGGTCCCCGCCTCCCCGCTTCAGCAGAACGGGGCCGCGGTCGCCAGTAAGGAGCAGCGGCGTAAGCGGGCCCGGAAGGTGTTGTTCGTCGGGGCGTTGGTGCTGGCGCTGGTGTCCGGTGGCGTCGGGGGTGTCGTGGGGGCGTATCTGGAGCGCAACGGCGGCATGGGAGGCATCGAGCTGCCGCAGGCCGGGGCCGAGCCCGTGGGGCGGGCCCCGGACAGTGTCGCCGGGATCGCGGCCCGCGCACTGCCCAGCGTCGTGACCCTTCATGTGAGCGGGCGTGAGGAGCAGGGCACCGGCACCGGCTTCGTGCTCGACGACCGAGGCCACATCCTCACCAACAACCACGTCGTCGAACCGGCGGGCGACGACGGCGAGATATCCGTGACCTTCCACAGCGGCGACACCGCGAAGGCCACCGTCGTCGGCCGTGACAGCGGCTACGACCTCGCGGTCGTCAAGGTCTCCGGCGTCAGCGGCCTGGAGCCCCTGCCGCTCGGCAACTCCGACAACGTCCAGGTCGGCGACCCGGTTGTCGCCATCGGCGCCCCGTTCGACCTGGAGGGCACCGTCACCTCGGGCATCATCAGCGCCAAGGAGCGCCCCATCACCGCCGGCGGCGAGAGCGGCGACGCGAGCGACGTGTCGTACGTGGACGCGTTGCAGACCGACGCGCCCATCAACCCCGGCAACTCCGGCGGCCCCCTCCTCGACGCCCGGGGCCGGGTCGTCGGCATCAACTCCGCGATCCGTTCCGCCGACACCGGATCCGACCTCGAGGGCGCCCAGGCCGGCTCCATCGGCCTCGGCTTCGCCATCCCGGTCAACCAGGCCAAGCGCGTCGCCGAGGAGCTGATCAACACCGGCCACGCGACGCACCCGGTCATCGGCGTCACCCTCGACATGGACTACGCGGGCGACGGGGCCCGCGTGGGCACCAAGGGCAACGACGGCGGCTCCGCGGTCACCGACGGCGGTCCCGGCGACAAGGCCGGCATCAGGCCGGGCGACGTCGTCACCGAGGTCGACGGGCAGCGCGTCCACTCCGGTGAAGAACTCATCGTCAAAACCCGTGCCCACCGCCCGGGCGACCGGTTGAAGCTGACCCTGGAACGGAGCGGAAAGGAGATCACGATCTCCCTGACACTGGGCTCGTCGAGCGGAGGCTGAGCGTGGGCCGAGACTCACAGAAACCTCTCACCGTGACCCCTGTCACCACCCCACACGGGCCCTGACAAGGCAAACAACCCGGAAAACCGCACGCCCACCCGCATTCGGAGGCCTCGGGACAGTACCGGTCGTAGCGGATGGCCGGGTACCGTGGAGCCGACCGAGGACATCGCAAGGAGCTTCAGGTGTTCAATGACATAGGACCGCTAGAGCTGGTGACGCTCATCGTGCTCGCCGTGCTCGTCTTCGGTCCGGACAAGCTCCCCAAGCTGATCCAGGACGTCACGCGGACGATCCGTAAGATCCGCGAGTTCTCGGAGAGCGCCAAGGAGGACATCCGGCAGGAACTCGGCCCGGAGTTCAAGGACTTCGAGTTCGAGGACCTCAACCCCAAGACGTTCATCCGCAAGCAGCTCGACAATGACGAACTGGGGCTCAAGGAAATCCGCAACGGCTTCGACCTGAAGAAGGAAATGGCCGAGGTCACGGACGCCGTGCACAGCCGTGAACCGGAGTCCTCGTCCTCGTCGTCCGGCTCCTCCGGTGGCGCCATCGACATGACGAAGAAGCCCGAGAGCCCCCGCGAAGAGCGCGCGCCCTACGACGCGGACGCCACCTGAGCCGTACGAACACGGGAGCGGTCGCCACCCGTACGTGACGCTTCTCATACTCCGCCCGGGTCGCACACGGCCTGATCCCGCCCTCCATGCGCCCCACGCGCCGGGCGGTTTCCCTGCTGCTCTCAGCGGTGTGGCTATGCTGCCGAGTTGTTGTGCGGACCGGACGAGTACGCCCGAAGGGGGGCGGGCCGGACTGGTCCGGCGAGAGCGAGGAGGCGTCCGGGCACATGGAGACGACGAGTCAGACGACTAGTCGCGCAGTCGCGCAGGAACCGGCCGCGGAGAGCGGACAGCAGGTCCCCTCTGCCCGGCGCACGGTCGACGGCTACCTGCTGGCGCCCTTCCCGTGGTACGGCCTCGATGAGGCCTTCACGGGGCCGCGTTGGCTGATGCAGGTCGGTACGGCGGCCGACGGGGCCGTGGAACACGGATCGATCGGGCACGGGGACGAACCCTCCGTGCGCAACGAGGCGACGGAGGACCGGGAGAAGTTCGCGGTCGTGGTGACCGTCGCCGCGAACCCGTCCCGGCGCAGCGCGGACGGTACGGGGCTGCTGGAGGCCACGTCGGTGTCCTCGGCGGCGTGGCTCGCGGGCGTCGGGTTGCTGACGTTCACGTGGCCGGGGCAGATGGACCACACGCTGCGGGACGACTGGCTGGAGCAGCAGACGGAGACGGCATGGGCCCTCGCCGACGACCTGGACGGGCCGGACTGGTCGACGCTCTCCCTGCCCGTGGACGGCGTGCCGACACCCTTTCACTACCGCGAGTCGGAGTTCGGCTGGGTGCTGGCCGGGTCCACTCAGGCGGGGGTGCATGTGGGGGCGTACGGGCGCGGGATGAGCGCGTACGGGCTCGGCTTCGCCATGATCAAGGACATCGGCGCGTACGCCTAGCCGGCGGGGCTGAGCCGATGTGATGAGGGGCGCCGTTGGGATTCGGCGCCCCTTCGCCGTGGGGGCTTCATTCAGTGCATCGGCGGCCGCGGGTCGTGGGGGGTTACTCGCGCAGTTCCCCGCGCCCCTGGCGGGGCGCTTCCTGGAGGGCGTTTCTTAGAACTTGTTGCGCGGCGTGATGCCCAGGGACATGCCCGACAGGCCCCGCTGCCGTCCCCCGAGCTTCCCCGCGATCGCCCGCAGTGCGGACCCCGCCGGGCTGTCCGGGTCCGTCAGGACGACCGGCTTGCCCTCGTCGCCGCCCTCGCGGAGGCGGACGTCGATCGGGATGCTGCCGAGGACCGGGACGTTGGTGCCGGTCGTGCGGGTGAGGCCCTCGGCGACCGCCTGGCCGCCGCCCGTGCCGAAGACGTCGACCATCTCGCCGCAGTGCGGGCAGGGCAGGCCGGACATGTTCTCGACCACGCCGACGATCTTCTGGTGGGTCTGGACGGCGATGGAGCCGGCCCGCTCGGCGACCTCGGCGGCGGCCTGCTGCGGGGTCGTCACGACCAGGATCTCGGCGTTCGGGACGAGCTGGGCGACGGAGATCGCGATGTCACCGGTGCCGGGCGGCAGGTCCAGGAGCAGGACGTCCAGGTCGCCCCAGTACACGTCGGCCAGGAACTGCTGGAGAGCGCGGTGGAGCATCGGGCCGCGCCAGACGACGGGTGCGTTGCCCGGGGTGAACATGCCGATGGAGATGACCTTCACGCCGTTCGCGGACGGCGGCATGATCATGCTCTCGACCTGGGTCGGACGGCCGTCGGCGCCCAGCATGCGCGGCACGCTGTGGCCGTAGATGTCGGCGTCGACGACACCCACCTTCAGGCCGTCGGCCGCCATCGCCGCCGCCAGGTTGACGGTGACGGAGGACTTGCCGACGCCGCCCTTGCCGGAGGCGACCGCGTACACGCGGGTCAGCGAGCCGGGCTTGGCGAAGGGGACCTCCCGCTCGGCGGTGCCGCCGCGCAGGGCGTTCGCCAGCTCCTTGCGCTGTTCGTCGCTCATCACGTCGAGCGTGACGTCGACGCGGGTGACGCCGTCGACCCCGGAGACGGCGTCCGTCACGCGCTGGGTGATCGTCTCGCGCATCGGGCAGCCGGAGACCGTCAGGTACACGGTGACCGCGACCGCACCGTCCGCACCGATCTCCACCGACTTGACCATCCCGAGTTCCGTGATGGGGCGGTTGATCTCGGGGTCGTTCACCGTCGCCAGTGCCTCGCGCACCGCGTCTTCCGTAGCCATAAGGACGATGGTACGGCCCGGTAGCCATGCCCCGGAAAGGCCGTCAGCGGTCGTCTACGTCACGTCCGCGCGACCGATCTGCCGGGAATACCCCGTGCTCGCGGTGACCGTTGTGCCGCCCGTCCAGCTCCTTCATCAGGTCATGGAGCTCCGAGCGCAGCCAGTCGCGGGTGGCGACCTCGCCCAGGCCGATGCGCAGGGCGGCGATCTCCCGGGTCAGGTACTCGGTGTCGGCGATGGACCGCTCGTTCTGCTTGCGGTCCTGTTCGAGGTTGACCCGGTCGCGGTCGTCCTGCCGGTTCTGTGCGAGCAGGATCAGCGGGGCGGCGTAGGAGGCCTGGAGCGAGAGCATCAGGGTCAGGAAGATGAACGGGTACTCGTCGAACTTCAGCTCGCCGGGCGCGAAGATGTTCCACAGCACCCACACGATGATGACGATCGTCATCCAGACGATGAACCGCCCGGTGCCCAGGAAGCGCGCGATGCGCTCCGAGAGCCGTCCGAAGGCCTCCGGGTCCCACTCGGGCAGGATCCGGCGGCGTGGCGGACGGGGTTGGTCGAGGCGTGCACGGGGCGCCCGGGAGGCCGCGGTGGCGCCCGAAGCCGTGCGCTCGCGCGTGCCCTCGCGCTCATGAACCATGCGCCGCAGCCCCCTCGCCGGTGTTCTCCTCCAGATGGAACTCCGTCTCCCGCCAGTCCTCGGGCAGCATGTGGTCCAGTACGTCGTCCACGGTCACCACGCCGAGCAGCGACCCGGAGTCGTCCACGACGGGCGCCGCGACCATGTCGTACGTCGCGAAGAACCCGGCGACGACCGGCAGCGCGGCGTCCGGCTCCAGGGCTTCGAGCGCCTCGTCGACCATCGAGCTGACCAGGGTGTACGGCGGGTCGCGCAGCAGGCGCTGGAAGTGGACCGTGCCGAGGTACTTGCCGGTGGGTGTCTCGTCGGGCGGACGGCAGACGTAGACCTGGGCGGCGAGGGCGGGGGAAAGATCGGGGTTGCGGACCCG
Source organism: Streptomyces sp. NPDC036764 (assembly GCF_055609385.1). Taxonomy (NCBI): domain Bacteria; kingdom Bacillati; phylum Actinomycetota; class Actinomycetes; order Kitasatosporales; family Streptomycetaceae; genus Streptomyces; species Streptomyces sp. NPDC036764. The sequence goes on along the minus strand of NZ_JBVJPT010000005.1, from coordinate 371,926 downwards.
GGCGAGGGCGTCGGCGACGGTGGCGTCGGGGCGCAGGATGATCGGCTCGGTCGTCATCAGACCGCCGGCCGTGTGCTCCTCGTAGGCCATCAGGCGGCGCATGTCGGCCGCGTCGGCGGGCTGCATCAGGCTCAGCAGCCGCTCCTGCTCGTCCGTCGGGAGCTCACCGAGCAGGTCGGCCGCGTCGTCCGGGTCCATGGCCTCCAGGACGTCGGCGGCGCGCTCCTCCTTCAGCTTGCCGAGGATCTCGATCTGGTCGTCCTCGGGGAGCTCCTCCAGGACGTCGGCCAGACGGTCGTCGTCGAGGGCGGCCGCGACCTCGGCACGGCGCTTGGGGGAGAGGTGGTGCAGGACGTTGGCGAGATCGGCGGGGCGCAACTGCTCGAAGGTGGCGAGGAGGCTCTCGGCGCCCTGTCCCTGCTCCTCAAGGGAGAAGCCGGTGACGGCGGACCACTCGACGGTCAGCGACTCGCCCTTGGCCCGCCGCAGGGGGCCGCTCCTGCCGCCCTTGCGCACGAAGACCTTGTCGATCTCCCAGTCCCGGCGGGCCGGGAGCTGCCCGACCGACAGATCGAGGACGGTGACCTCCTCGCCGGTCTCGACGAGGGTGACGCGCCGGTCCAGGAGCTCGCCGAAGACGAGGCGCTCGGTGGGGCGCTGCTCGAAGCGGCGGACATTGACCACGCCGGTGGTGATGACCTGGCCGGACTCGACGCCGGTCACGCGGGTCATGGGCAGGAAGATACGGCGCCGGGTGGAGAGCTCGACGACCAGCCCGAGCAGCCGCGGGGGGCGCCGGCCGACCCGGAGCATGACGACCAGATCGCGCACGCGGCCCACCTGGTCGCCGTTCGGGTCGAACACGGCGATGCCGGCGAGATGCGAGACGAAGATCCGGGGAGCGCCGGCTGCCATGGCTGAGGCTCCTTTGTGTGCCGGGTGTGCGGTGTTGCTGTCGCGGCTGCGCCGCCGTGCCACATTTTCCGAATTGCCCGCTCGGGTGGGCTTCAGGCTAGCCCGTCCGGATCCGATACGCCCTGGTGAGAGGTCCGGACGGACCGGCTCCGCCTGGGGGATGACGTGCGGGTACGCTGCCGTACGCCGCTCAGGTCCCACGACAGAAAGGCAGCCCCACCTGTGACTGCGATTCCCCAGGGTCGTACTCGCCGGGCCGCGCTGGTGACCGCCATCTGCGCCCTGGCCGTGTCGGGAACGGGACTGACGGGGTGCAGCGAGGACCCGGACGAGGGGACCAACGGGGTCGGCAAGCTGCCGGTCGCCGAGATCCAGCGCAAGGCCCGTACGGCGGCGGACTCCGCCGAAGCGGTGCACCTGTCCGGGAACCTGGTCACCAGCGGGCGCACCTACAAGCTCGACATGCAGCTCAAGGCCGACGGGGCGACCGGGTCGGTCACCGCACAGGGGTCCACCTTCCAGCTCCTGCGGATCGGCGAGCAGCTCTACCTGAAGGCCGACTCCGGTTTCTGGAGCGACGCGGGCAACGACGGCAAGGCGGACGCCGGTGCCGTGGACAAGCTGAACGGCAAGTACGTGAAGGTGCCGCAGGGCGACCCGGCGTACAAGAAGTTCAGCGGCTTCACGGACAAGGACGTACTCCTCGACGGCCTGTTGACGCTGCACGGCAAGCTGGCGACCGACGGCCACCGCGAGCAGGCGGGCCTGCGCACGATCCGCATCAACGGCGACAAGGGCTCCGGCGGCACCCTCGACGTCTCCCTGGAGGGCGACCCGTATCCCCTGCTGCTGACCCGGGCGGGCGGCGGGGGCACCCTGACCTTCTCCGACTGGGGCAAGGACTTCGCCCTGGAGAAGCCGAAGAAGGGCGACACGGTGGACTACGGCAAGCAACTGCCGACGTCGTAGCCGCGCCCCATAAGGGCGCGGGGCTGTATCGATATGCGGCTCCGCCGCGTGCGCGCGATCAGCCACAACGGCGCGGCAGCCCGAACGACGGCCTATCGCGGACCGCTCAACGCCGCTTCCTCTTCAGCAGCAGCCGCGGCAGCCCCGCCGGGATCGGCCGACGCGTCGTCGCCGCGGACGGCAGCGGCGCCTCGGCCAAGGAACCCTCCGGCAGCGCCGCGATGGTCCCCGTCGGCTCCAGCCGCAGCACCCGGCACTCGCGCGCCCAGCGCTCCGGCATCGCCTCGCCGTCGGGGGCGTTCAGGCGCTTGCCCTTGAGCTCGCCGACCGTCGCCTCCCACTGCTCGGAGCCCGCCCCGAGCTCGACGACCTTCGCCGTCCAGGAGACCAGCCGGCCGCCCTTGTCCTTGCTGCGGACCGTCACCTCGGCCTCGGCCCCGTCGGCCAGCCCCGGCAGCGGCTGCTCACCGGGACCGTCGCCGACGACACACGCCGCACCCTCGTGCCACGCGTGCCACAGCGCCCGGGCCGGGGCGCCGGGTCCCCTGACCCAGATGAGGCCGGACTTCTTCGTGGCCTCCTCGACGAGGGCCTGGTCGAGCAGCTCGCTTGTCATGCCCCCAAGACTATCCAGCGCCGCCGGACCGGCCGGGGCCGCTCAGAGCCAGCCGTTGCGCTTCAGCGTGCGGTGGATGCCGAGACAGATCGCCACCGTGACGCTCATGATCACCGGATAGCCGTACTTCCAGTGCGTCTCCGGCATGTAGTCGAAGTTCATGCCGTACACACCGCACACCATCGTCGGTACGGCGATGATCGCGGCCCACGACGTGATCTTCCGCATGTCCTCGTTCTGCGCCACGGACGCCTGGGCGAGGTTGGCCTGGAGGATCGAGTTGAGGAGCTCGTCGAAGCCGATGACCTGCTCGTGCACGCGCGCGACATGGTCGGCGACGTCCCGGAAGTACTTCTGGATGTCGGGGTCGATCAGCCGCATCGGACGCTCGCTCAGGAGCTGCATGGGCCGCAGCAGCGGCGACACCGCCCGCTTGAACTCCAGGACCTCGCGCTTGAGTTGGTAGATCCGGCCGGCGTCCGTGCCGCGGGGCGTGCCCTTGCGCCCCGGCGAGAACACCTCGGTCTCGACCTCGTCGATGTCGTCCTGCACCGCGTCGGCGACCGCGATGTAGCCGTCGACTACGTGGTCGGCGATGGCGTGCAGCACGGCCGACGGGCCCTTGGCGAGCAGCTCGGGGTCGTCCTGGAGGCGGTGCCGCAGAGCCCGCAGCGAGCCCTGCCCGCCGTGCCGGACGGTGATGAAGAAGTCCCGGCCGGTGAAGCACATGACCTCGCCGGTCTCGACGACCTCGCTGGTGGCGGTGAGCTCGTCGTGCTCGACGTAGTGGATGGTCTTGAAGACGGTGAACAGGGAGTCGTCGTAGCGCTCCAGCTTGGGCCGCTGGTGCGCCTGCACCGCGTCCTCGACGGCCAGCGGGTGCAGCCCGAACTCGCTTGCGATACCGGCGAACTCGGACTCGGTCGGCTCGTGCAGGCCGATCCACACGAAGCCCCCGTCGCGGCGCACCTGGCGCATCGCCTCGTGCGGGCTCAGCGGCTTGTCGGTCTCCAGACGGCGGCCGTCACGGTAGACGGCGCAGTCGACTACGGCCGAGGGGGTCCCGGGGTCGCGGGTGGTGTCGTAGGCGCCACTGTCCTTGCGCAGCGGCGTACGGGCCGGACGGACCACGGCGCGCAGGTCTCGGATCATCGACATGAGCAGGCTCCTTCGCAACGGGCAACGAAGCTGGGAGGGCCGCAGCACGGCTGGAACTGCCCGGAATGGGGACGTCCTGACCTCAGGATGTTTGGCACGTCCACAAAGCGGGGAGCACCGCACCGTTGCGGTGGTGGGCTTCGTTGCTGATTCAGATCAGACCGATCAGGCAAAGCGAAACGAAGTGCTCTTCCGTGGGAGGACGCAAGCGTGAAGGGACGGCGGTCAGCCGGAGCGGAACAGCCGAATCAGCTACATCAGCGGCGGGAAGAGCGAGTGGTACTGCACGGTCGACTTCGATCCATGACAGCCCCACCTCCTCCGGCCGGTCCCTCGTGAGGGACGTTCCATACCCCGTTAGGGGTTCCCCGTAGGGGAGTTTTCATCGGCGTCGGGACTCGATCGCGACGCTTCTGCGTGCTGCCCCGAACACCGGGCAAGAGTATCAGCCGACTGAAGTGTCAAGGCGCTGCTTTGCCCGGTGCTGACGAGTTCTATGCTCGCGGCATGGCTGATGTTCTTCCTCTGGTCGAGGCCCGGTTGCGCTCCGCGCTGGGCGAACCGGGCGCCCGCGCGGCGGTCACCTTCCTCGGTACGGACCGCATCGAGGTGCTCCGTTTCCAGGAGGGCGACATCGTCCGCTACGCCACGCTCGGTATGTCCGCGCAGCCCATGAACGACCCCACCGCGATGGTGGCCGACCCGGTCAAGGGCGCCCGCGCGGAGCTGGTCCTCTCGGTGCGCGCCGGGCTCGCCGAAACCGACAAGGTGCTCCGCCCGCTCGCCGTGCTCGCCGCGTCCCCGCAGGTGGAGGGCCTGATCGTGGCCCCGGGCGCCTCGCTGGACGTCGGTGAACCGCTGTGGCCCGGCGCCCCGTTCACCTCGGTGCTGGTCGCCGAGCCGGGCGGCCTGGTGGAGGACCTGGAGCTCGACGAGCCCCTCGATCCCGTGCGCTTTCTGCCGCTGCTCCCCATGACGCCGAACGAGGCCGCCTGGAAGCGGGTGCACGGCGCCCAGGCCCTCCAGGAGCGCTGGCTCACGAGCGGGACGGACCTGCGGGATCCCGCCCGCAGGTCCGTCCCGCTTGAGTGAGGAACCTCACCAACCGGTGGCTGAAAACCGTCAGTTGGCGAACACGGTGACACCGTCCTGCGTCGCGTGCCTCGTCTCCAGCTCCTCCGCCTCGTGAGTGAGCGCGTTGCGGCGTACGACGACCACGAGCGCGCCCGCGAGGGCGGTGAGCGCCGCCACCACGAACGGGACGCGGAGGCTGCCGGTCCACTCCTCGATCCGCGGCGCGAAGTAGGGCGCTGCCGCCGCCGCGAACCAGCGGACGAAGTTGTAGCCCGCGCTCGCCACCGGGCGCGGCGCGTCCGAGACGCCGAGGGCCAGTTCCGTGTAGACGGTGTTGTTCACGCCGATGAACGCGCCGGACAGGATCGTGCAGACGACGGCGGTGGTGTGGTCGCCGTAGCCGAGGACCAGTACGTCCGCCGCGAGCAGCACCAGCGACCCGCCGAGCACCTTCAGCGAACCGAACCGCTTCTGCATGCGCGGCGCGACGATGACCGAGAACACCGCCAGCAGCACACCCCAGGCGAAGAACACCGCCCCTGACCGGTACGGGCTCATGTTCAGCACGAACGGCGTGAAGGCCAGCACGGTGAAGAACGTGTAGTTGTAGAAGAACGCCGAGACCGCAGCGGACGCCAGGCCGCCGTGGCCGAGGGCCTTGACGGGGTCCAGCAGCGAGGTCTTGCTGGCCGGCTTCGGCTGCTCCTTCAGGAAGGCCGCGATGCACAGGAAGCCGACGGCCATCAGGAAGGCCGTGCCGAAGAACGGGTAACGCCAGCTCGCGTCGCCGAGCAGGGCGCCCAGCAGCGGTCCGCACGCCATGCCGAGGCCGAGGGCGGACTCGTAGAGCAGGATCGCCGCCGCGCTGCCGCCGGCCGCAGCGCCGACGATGACCGCGAGGGCGGTGGAGACGAAGAGCGCGTTGCCGAGCCCCCAGCCCGCCCGGAACCCGACCAACTCGCCGACCGATCCGGACGTGCCCGCGAGCCCCGCGAAGACCACCACGAACGCGAGGCCGGCCAGCAGGGTCTTGCGGCCGCCGATCCGGCTGGAGACGAAGCCGGTGAGCAGCATCGCGACGGCGGTGATGAGGAAGTACGAGGTGAAGAGCAGGGAGACCTGGCCGGGCGTGGCGTTCAGGCCGCCTGCGATGGACGGCAGGATCGGGTCGACGAGTCCGATGCCCATGAAGGCGACGACGGACGCGCCGGCGGTCGCCCACACGGCCCGCGGTTGCCGCCAAAGGCCGCCCGCTCCCGCGTCGAAGGGGTCCATACCGTTCTCCAATCCGGGCTGAGGTAGTTGGCCGGTACATAGAATATGTTAGCTAAGCTAATTAATGCAAGCTACATCTATATCGGGTGGGATCCGGGTTTCCGGCGCCGGTTCCGCCCGGACGGGTGATCGTCCTTGACGTGACGCACAAGGGGTAGGACCGTGGGGGCCTATGAGGGGCGAACCCAGTTGCCCGAAGTGTGGTGGCCGGGTCAGGGCTCCCGGACTCTTCGCCGATACCTGGCAGTGCGATGTGCACGGCACCGTGCACCCGGTGCAGCCCGTGATCCCGCCCAGCGTCGAGGCCCTCGGTGTGGTCGTGCACCGCACGCAGGTGCCGGTGTGGATGCCGTGGCCGCTGCCGATCGGCTGGCTGTTCACCGGAGTCGCGAGCGCGGGTGACGACCGCAGTGGCGGCAGAGCGAGCGCGGTGGCCTGCTCCGGACCCGGACCGCTCGGCGGCATGGGCGAGCTGATCCTGGTCGCGGAGGAGCTCGGTGTCGGCTTCGGTGCGCGCTACGCGGGCATCGACGGCCCGGATCCGGGGTCGTACATCAACGTCGAGAAGCCGCCCCAGGCCAAGGTTCTCGCCGCCGGGCGCCCCACGCCGCTCTGGCATGTGTCGGGCACGCCCGACGACCGTGCCGTGTTCGCGGGGGAGGCGCTCGGGATGTGGCTGTGGGCGGTCATGTGGCCCGAGCAGTCGGGGCTGTTGATGTACGACGAGCTGGTGCTGACGGATCTGCGGGACGCGGGGGCCGAGTTGGAGCTGGTGCCCTGCGGGGCGTTGTCACCGCGTCTGCTCGAGCCGTAGCGCCCACGGGGGTGGGGGTGCCGCTCGTTCGGTGACTGCGGGTCGTGTGTGGCTGGTCGCGCCCACGCGGCGGAGCCGCACATCGATACAGCCCCGCACCCCCGAGGCAGGCCGATGTAAGGGGCGCTCGGCTGTGCGGGTGTGACAGGGGTCGTTGAAAATGCGGTTATCCTTGAGCGGCCCCTTCCGTATCGTCCCCGTCTGGAGTTCGCGTCGTGCGTATCGACTTGCACTGCCACTCCACGGCTTCCGACGGTACGGACACGCCGGGCGAGTTGGTGCGCAATGCCGCCGCGGCCGGGCTGGACGTCGTGGCGCTCACCGATCACGACACCACCCGCGGGTACGCCGAGGCCATCGCCGCGCTGCCGGACGGGCTCACCCTCGTCACCGGCGCCGAGCTGTCGTGCCGTATCGACGGCATCAGCATGCACATGCTGGCCTACCTGTTCGACCCCGAGGAGCCCGCGCTGCTCGCCGAGCGGGAGCTGGTGCGCGACGACCGGGTGCCCCGGGCTCAGGGCATGGTCGCCAAGCTCAACGAGCTGGGTGTGCCCGTCACCTGGGAGCAGGTGCTGCGGATCGCCGGCGACGGCTCGGTCGGGCGGCCGCACGTCGCCTCCGCGCTGGTCGAGCTCGGGGTCGTCCCGAGCGTGGACGACGCCTTCACCGAGGACTGGCTGGCCGACGGTGGCCGGGCTTTCGTGGAGAAGCACGAGACCGACCCGTTCGAGGCGATCCGGCTGGTCAAGGCCGCCGGCGGCGTGACCGTGTTCGCGCATCCCGCCGCGAGCAAGCGGGGCCGCACGGTGCCGGAGTCCGCCATCGCGGCGCTGGCCGCGGCAGGGCTCGACGGCATCGAGGTCGACCACATGGACCACGACCCCGACACCCGCGCCCGGCTGCGCGGGCTCGCCAAGGAGCTCGGGCTGCTGCCGACCGGGTCCAGTGACTACCACGGCAGCCGCAAGACCTGCGTGCTCGGTGAGTACACGACGGATCCCGAGGTGTACGGCGAGATCACGCGGCGGGCGACCGGGGCGTTTCCGGTGCCCGGGGCCGGCGGGGTCTGAGGTCCGCACCCCCGCACGCTCACCTCTGTTCTCTCCGCGTTCGCGTCCGTCCCGCACGCTCGCGTCGGCTCCGCACGCCCACGTCCGTTCGTTCCGTAACTTCGCAAGGCACCCATGTTCGACGTCGCCGTCTTCGGCTCCCTGTTCCTGACCCTGTTCGTCATCATGGATCCCCCCGGGATCACCCCGATCTTCCTCGCGCTCACCGCCGGCCGACCGGCCAAGGTGCAGAAGCGGATGGCCTTCCAGGCCGTCTGTGTCGCGGGCGGGGTGATCGCGGTGTTCGGGCTCCTCGGCCACCAGATCCTCAACTACCTGCATGTCTCCGTCCCCGCGCTGATGATCGCGGGCGGGCTGCTGCTCCTGCTGATCGCGCTCGACCTGCTCACCGGCAAGACGGACGAGCCGAAGCAGACCAAGGACGTCAACGTCGCCCTCGTCCCACTGGGCATGCCGCTGCTGGCCGGGCCGGGTGCGATCGTGTCGGTCATCCTCGCCGTGCAGAAGGCCGACAGCGCCGCCACGCAGGTGTCGGTGTGGTCGGCGATCGTCGCCATCCATGTCGTGCTGTGGATCGTGATGCGGTACTCGTTGCTGATCATCCGGGTCATCAAGGACGGCGGCGTGGTCCTGGTGACCCGGCTCGCGGGCATGATGCTCTCGGCGATCGCCGTGCAGCAGATCATCAACGGGGTGACCCAGGTGATCCAGGGCGCCTGAGCCGCCGGCCCGCGGCGCCTGGGCCCCGGTATGCGCGAAGCCCCCGTACGCCGTCGGTGGCGTACGGGGGCTTCGAAGCTTCAATGATGAGCCGCGGCCGTTACGAGGCCGTGGTCTCTGCGGGTCGGATCCACAGCCGCTGCCCCGTCGCGGCGGCCTGCTGAACGATCCGGTTGACGGAGGCGGCGTCCACGACGGTGCTGTCGACGGGCGTGCCGTCGAACTCGTCGAGTCGCATGATTTCGAAGCGCATGGCTTCTCCCTTCGTCTGGTCATCCTCCTGCGGAGAACTACTGGAACCACTCGGTTACGTACCTAGACAACGTGCTTCACGTTACAAACATTCCCTACGCTAAAGAAATTTTTCGAACGGCTAACTACCGATCGGTAGGTAGTTGGCCGGTGATCAAGGGAGGACTGACCGGGACCGGTTGTGTTCGCAGCGTGACCGCCAGGACAATGGAGGCGATGAACGACGACCTCGGCGCACTCTCCGCCCGCATCGACCGCACCAACGAGCTGCTGCAACGCATGCTCGCCGAGGTAGCGAAGACGCCCTCCACCCATGCGATCTTCGTCGACGCGGGATATCTGTACGCGGCCGCGGGGCGGCTCGTCGCCGGGACCGAGGATCGCCGAGCCTTCGACCTGGACGCCGAGGGACTGATCGAGGCGCTCATCGACCGGGCCCGCACGATCTTCGCGGACAGCAGGCTGCTGCGGGTCTACTGGTACGACGGCGCCCGGCGCCGCATTCACACCGCCGAGCAGCAGTCGATCGCCGAACTCCCCGATGTGAAGGTGCGGCTGGGGAACCTCAACGCCAACAACCAGCAAAAAGGCGTCGATTCCCTGATCCGCAGTGATCTGGAGTCCCTGGCCAGGCATCGCGCCATCAGTGACGCGGCCCTGCTCGGCGGGGACGAGGACCTGGTGTCGGCGGTCGAGGCGGCGCAGGGGTACGGCGCGCGGGTGCACCTGTGGGGGATCGAGGCCCCGGAGGGCCGCAACCAGGCCGAGCCGCTGCTCTGGGAGGTCGACAGCCAGCGCACCTTCGACCTCGACTTCTTCAAGCCGTACGTCTCCCGGCGTACGGCCGCCGCGTACGAGGGGGCGGGCGCCCGGCCGTCGCGGGAGGACGTCCGGTTCGTCGGCGCGCAGATCGCGGCGAAGTGGCTCGCGGCGCGCGGCCGGGAGTCACTCGTGGAGCTGCTGCCCGGGCACCCCTATCTGCCCGGGTCGGTGGACCAGGACCTGCTGGTGGAGGCGGAGGGGCTGCTCCAGTACTCGCTGCGGGGGCAGGCGGACCTGCGGCGGGCGCTGCGGGACGGGTTCTGGGAACACCTTCAGGCGCAGTACTAGGCGTCAGTGCCCTCGCCGCTCCCGGCGCCCTCGGCGTCCAGCACGCTGTCCCAGAAGTCGGCGACCGCCCGGGCGGTGGGCAGTGGCTGGTCGGCGTTGGGGGAGTGCTCGGCGCCGGGGATGACCGTGCGGCGGGCCTTCAGCCGTACGGCCATGTCGTCGAGCACCGGAACCGGCCAGGTGTCGTCGCTGGCGCCCGACAGCACGTGGAACGGCAGCGGGAGGGCGGCGAGTTCGTCGACGCGATCCGGTTCCGTGGTCAACTGACGCCCTGTGGCGAGGAGTTGGGCGGGCTTCGTGCCGAGCCAGCGCCGGCGCAGCAGCTCCGGGCCCCCGATGCCCCTGGCCGGGCCGCCGACCTCCTCCGGCGGGCCCATGGCGCGGATCGCCTCCCAGGTCTCGGCCATCGTCATCACCGCGAGCGCGTCCCTCAGGAGCTTCACGCGCTGCTGCTGGGAGTCGGAGATCTGGGCGGGGCCGGATGACATCAGGGTGAGTGACCGGAACGGCGAGTGGTCGAGCAGGACGGCCGCGCGGGCGATCTGGCCGCCCAGGGAGTGGCCGAACAGGTGGAGCGGGGTGTCGCGGGCGCCGAGGGCCTCCGCCTGGGCCAGTACGTCCTTCGCCAACTCGCCCCGCGCGTAGGCGGATTCGTCGTCCTGCGGGCCGTCCGACTCGTGCTGTCCGCGTCCGTCCACGGCGATGGTGCGGTAGCCGCGTGCCGCCAGCGGCTCCTGCATGAGCGTGAAGTCCTCCTTGCTGCCGGTGAATCCGGGAAGCAGGAGGGCGGTGCCACGAGCGTCGATGCCGCCGGCGACGGGGTGGTCGACGACGGCGAAGGTGCCGCGGGAGGTGTGAAGGGGGTAGGCGCGGGCGTTCGGGGCCGGGGTGAAGTCGGGTTGGGTGGTCACGAGGGGGAGGGTAGCGGGTGTCCTCGAACAGCCCGAGTCCTGCGGGTGGGGGCTGGGGGTGATGGGTGTTCTCGAACTGCCCGAGCCCTGCGGGCGAGAGCCGGGGTCGCGGGTGTCCTCGAACTCCCCGAGTCCTGCCGACAGGGCCCCGCCCCGGCTGACGGGCGAGACGCCGACGGCCCGGCCCCACGCGAGGTGGGACCGGGCCGTCGTGCGGGAGATCAGCTCTCCGTCGACTCCGCGGCAGCCGTGGCCTTGCGGGTCCGGCGTGCCTTGGGCTTGGCCTCCGTGGCCTCGGCCGTGCTCCCGGCGGACTCCGCGGTGGCGGCGGCCTTGCGGGTGCGGCGGCGCGGGGCCGGCGCGTCCGTGGCAATCGGCTCATGCGTGGCCTGGGCCGGGATGTCGGCGACCTCGGCAGCCTTGGTGGACGCCGCGGTCTTGCGGGTGCGGCGTGCCTTGGGCTCGGCCTCGGCGGTGTCGACGGCCACCTCGGCCGCGGCGGTCGCCTTACGGGTGCGGCGCGGCTTGGCCTCGGCGGCCTCCGGCTCCGCCACCGTCGCGGCGGCCTTGCGGGTGCGGCGCGGCTTCGCCTCCGTACCCTCGGCCGTGTCCACGGCGGCCTCGGCGGTGGCCGCGGTCTTACGGGTGCGGCGTGCCTTGGGCTTGGCCTCGGCGGCCTCGGCCGTGTCGACCGCGGTCTCCGCAGCGGCCGTGGCCTTGCGGGTCCGGCGCGGCTTGGCCTCGGCGGCCTCCGGCTCCTGGGCCGTCTGGGCCGGGATGTCGGCGGCCTCGGCGGTGGCCGCGGTCTTGCGGGTGCGGCGCGCCTTGGGCTTGGCCTCCGTGGCCTCGGCGGTGTCGACGGCGGTCTCGGCCGCTGCCGTGGCCTTGCGGGTGCGGCGGCGCGGCGTGGTCTCCGTCGCCTCCGGGGTCTCCTGCACGGCCTCGACGGCGGCTTCGGCCGCTGCCGTGGCCTTACGGGTGCGGCGGCGCGGCTTGGTCTCCGTCGCCTCCGGGGCCTCCTGTACGGCCTCGGCGGTGTCGACGGCGGTCTCCGCAGCGGCCGTGGCCTTGCGGGTGCGGCGGCGCGGCGTAGCGGCGGGGGCCACCTCGGGCTCCGCGGTCTGCGGCGCCGTGGCGGACTCGGACGCCTGCACGGCCTCGGCCTCGGGAGCCACAGCCTCCGCCGAAGTCGCCTGCGGCTCCGCCGACTTGCGGGTGCGGCGGCGACGCGCCTTCGCCGGGGACTCGTCCGCCGTGTCCAGGGACGGGCCCTCCGCCGTCGTGACGGCGGCCTCCGCGGCCTCCGCCGTGGTGGTCGTCGGGGCCGCCTCCGACAGCGCTCCGTTGCGGGTGCGGCGACGGCGGCGAGGAGTGCGCGACGCGGTGACCGACTCGGCCGGGCCGGCCTCGGCGGTCGCCTCCGCGGTGCCGGAGCCGGTGGCCGGCGCCGACGTCGCGTCCAGCGGGGATCCGCTGCGCGTACGGCGGCGGCGACGCGGCGTACGCGCCGAGCGCTCACGGTCCGGCGAGGACGAACGGGACTCGTCCCGGCCGCCCCGGCCACCGCGACCGCGCGCACCGCGTCCGCCGGTCTCGCCGAGGTCCTCGACCTCCTCCGCCGCCAGCCCGGCGCGCGTGCGCTCCGAGCGGGGCAGAACGCCCTTGGTGCCCGCGGGGATCTTCAGTTCCTCGAAGAGGTGCGGGGACGTGGAGTACGTCTCCGGCGGGTCGTTGAAGTTCAGCTCCAGCGCCTTGTTGATGAGCTGCCAGCGCGGGATGTCGTCCCAGTCGACGAGCGTGATCGCCGTACCCGTTTTGCCCGCGCGGCCCGTACGGCCGATGCGGTGCAGGTACGTCTTCTCCTCTTCCGGCGACTGGTAGTTGATGACATGCGTGACACCCTCGACGTCGATGCCGCGCGCGGCGACGTCGGTGCAGACGAGGACGTCGACCTTGCCGTTGCGGAAGGCGCGCAGCGCCTGCTCGCGGGCGCCCTGGCCGAGGTCGCCGTGGACCGCGCCGGAGGCGAAGCCGCGCTGCTGGAGCTGGTCGGCGAGGTCCGCCGCAGTGCGCTTGGTGCGGCAGAAGACCATGACCAGTCCCCGGCCGTCGGCCTGCAGTATGCGCGCGACCATCTCCGGCTTGTCCATGTTGTGCGCGCGGTAGACGTGCTGCGCGATGTTCGCGACGGTCACGCCCTCGTCGTCCGGCGCGGTGGCGCGGATGTGGGTGGGCTGCGACATGTAGCGGCGCGCGAGGCCGATGACCGCGCCCGGCATGGTCGCCGAGAACAGCATGGTCTGGCGGCGGGCCGGCAGCATGTCGATGATCTTCTCGACGTCGGGCAGGAAGCCCAGGTCGAGCATCTCGTCGGCCTCGTCGAGGACGAGCGCCTTGATGTGCTTGAGGTTGAGCTTCTTCTGGCCCGCGAGGTCCAGCAGCCGGCCCGGGGTGCCGACGATGACGTCGACGCCCTTCTTCAGGGCCTCGACCTGCGGCTCGTACGCGCGGCCGCCGTAGATCGCGAGGACGCGGACGTTGCGCACCTTGCCGGCGGTCAGCAGGTCGTTGGTGACCTGCGTGCACAGCTCGCGCGTGGGGACGACGACGAGCGCCTGCGGGGCGTCGGTGAGCGCTTCGGGCTCGGCGCGGCCGGCCTCGACGTCGGCGGGGACGGTGACGCGCTCCAGGAGCGGCAGACCGAAGCCCAGCGTCTTGCCGGTACCGGTCTTGGCCTGGCCGATGACGTCCGTGCCGGAGAGGGCGACGGGGAGGGTCATCTCCTGGATGGGGAAGGGGTTGACGATGCCGACGGCCTCAAGGGCCTCGGCGGTCTCGGGAAGGATTCCGAGCTCTCGGAAAGTCGTAGTCAGGGTGCTGCCTCTTCTGTGTGCGCGGTGCGAGGCGAGCGCGGGGGTCTTTGACGGACCGTGCCGGGGGACGTCGGCTGCCTTACGGGCTGGCCGTAGGGCACGGGACCACTGCCGACGCTCTAGCGCTCGTACCGCTGAGGGTGTCCCTCCGGTCGCCGTACGCACTGTGCCGTACGGCCGGGGAGGGCTGTCGGGTCGGAGCCGATCGGGCCACCGACCGGGCATCCTCATAACGTGCGGCCCGTCGAGGTACGTCTAAGTACTCAGCGGGCGCATTACCACCATACCCTGGAAACGCGCACATGCGATGGCCGAATTGGTCACGTAGTCGGCGTCACAGTGATTGACCAGGGACTTCCGTGACGCGACGAGCGGGCTATTGTGCGCTTCATGACGACGCCTGACAACACCTCTGACGCCTCCGACACCGCCGTCGAACACACCGGGGTCGCCGCCCAGGACTGGGCGCGGGCCTCCGCCGATCCGCAGTACCGGGCCGCTGTCGTGGACCTGCTCGGCGCGCTGGCCTACGGGGAGCTGGCGGCGTTCGAGCGGCTGGCGGAGGACGCCAAGCTGGCGCCGACGCTGGCGGACAAGGCGGAGCTGGCGAAGATGGCGTCGGCCGAGTTCCACCACTACGAGAAGCTGCGGGACCGGCTGACCGAGATCGGGGCCGAGCCGACGCAGGCGATGGAGCCGTTCGTCGCCGCGCTGGACGGGTTCCACAAGCAGACGGCGCCCTCGGACTGGCTGGAGGGGCTCGTCAAGGCGTACGTCGGTGACTCGATCGCCAGTGACTTCTACCGCGAGGTCGCAGCGCGCCTCGACTCCGACTCGCGCGGGCTGGTGCTCGCCGTGCTCGACGACACCGGGCACGCGTCGTTCGCCGTCGAGAAGGTGCGGGCCGCGATCGACGCCGATCCGCGCGTCGGCGGGCGGCTCGCGCTGTGGGCGCGACGGCTGATGGGCGAGGCGCTGTCGCAGTCCCAGCGCGTGGTCGCCGACCGGGACGCGCTGTCCACGATGCTGGTGGGCGGGGTCGCGGACGGCTTCGATCTTGCCGAGGTCGGGAAGATGTTCTCGCGGATCACGGAGGCCCACACGAAGCGGATGGCTGCGCTGGGGCTCGCGGCGTAGGCCCACGCCCCGCTCCTGGGGGCCTGCGGCCCCCAGAGCCCCGCCCTGAGCCGGCCTTGTCCTCAACGCCGGGCGGGCCGGGAGCTGCGGGCCGGTATGGAGATTCGACGGTCGGCCCCGCTGTGCCTCAGGGGGCCGGCGGCTGGTCCTCCGGCTCTATGCGGTTGCCGAGTGGCGGCGCAGTCTTCCCGCGGGGCGGACCAGCAGCGAGAGGGAGGCGGCCGAGACGACCGCCGAGCCGATGAGGATCACGAAGAGGTTGCCGAAGTCGAGCGCGGTGTGCGTGATGAAGGCGCCGAAGAGGGCGCCGGCGACACCCGTCGGGAGGACCAGCGAGCGGGTGGGCAGCCGGTGCGGCATACGGCGCGCGGCAGCCCATGCCAGAGCGAGGCCGAGGAGCGCGGAGCTGATCGCTTCCAAGAGCATGTTGGGGTCCCTCCCACATGGCCGGCCTGCTCGAAACGGTCGTAGCCCGTCATACCCCTGACCTGCGGAATGCAATCCTCCTCTGTGATGGGGCTGTGCGCCATTGGTGGAGGGGGACGCGGGGGTGGGAAGGGACGGAAAAACGGGAGGGCCCGGCGAACGAGTCGCCGGGCCCTCCCGTGATGTCTGCCGCGTCGGCGCCTGTTACAGGGCGCCGAAGCCCACCTTGCGCGGAGCCGGCTCGCCGAGCTCCACGTAGGCGAGGCGGTCGGCCGGGACCAGGATCTTGCGGCCGTGCTCGTCCACGAGGCTCAGTAGCTGCGTCTTCCCGGCCAGCGCTTCGGCCACCGCCCGCTCGACCTCCTCGGCACTCTGCCCGCTCTCCAGAACGATCTCGCGGGGCGCGTGCTGCACGCCGATCTTGACCTCCACGGCTATGTCCCTCCGACGGTCAGTGAAGTGCGCGACCTTCCGCGCTGTACCCAGCACACATTAGCCCGGTGAGGGGACGTACACGCTCCGACCAAGAACGCCAACAGCGAACAGGAGGCGGGAACAAACGTGCCCCGGGGTGAGCGGGCGTCAGTGGTGCTCGCTGCCGTGCAGCGGGAAGCCCGCGATGCCGCGCCACGCCAGCGACGTCAGGAGCTGTACCGCCTGGTCGCGCGGGACGCTGCGGTCGCTGTGCAGCCAGGAGCGGGCCACGACCTGCGCGAGGCCGCCGAGGCCGGAGGCCAGCAGCATCGACTCGGCGCGCGAGAGGCCGGTGTCCTCGGCGATGACGTCGCAGATCGCCTCGGCGCACTCGTTCGTGACCTTGTCCACGCGCTCGCGCACGGCCGGCTCGTTGGTCAGGTCCGACTCGAAGACCAGACGGAAGGCGCCGCCGTCGTCCTCGACGTACGCGAAGTACGCGTCCATCGTCGCCCGCACGCGCTGCTTGTTGTCGGTCGTCGACGCGAGCGCGTGGCGTACGGCCTGGATCAGGGACTCGCAGTGCTGGTCCAGCAGGGCGAGATAGAGGTCGAGCTTGCCCGGGAAGTGCTGGTAGAGCACCGGCTTGCTGACGCCGGCGCGCTCGGCGATGTCGTCCATCGCGGCGGAGTGGTAGCCCTGCGCGACGAAGACCTCCTGGGCGGCGCCCAGCAACTGGTTCCGTCGGGCACGGCGCGGCAGGCGCGTGCCCCGCGGGCGTGCCGCCTCTGTCTGCTCGATGGCTGTCACGCCGCCTCCCAATGTCGTCCACATGCGGTGTGCGCCGCGTCGCCATCGTACTTTTCGGTAACCCTGGTGTGCGCGGTGCGAGCGCAGAATTTCACGGACCGGACGGTGGCGAAAGTCGCGCACAGGGTTTGAAACCCGGGCAGAGCGGGCAGCAAACGGATTCTCTCCTGCTCAGCGGCCCACTCTTCCGTGTCCCGCCGCGCGTTCGAGCGGGTCTGCCGGCCCCTGAGACGCACCGCCCGATGTCACCGGCGGTCGTCCACTGTCACCGGCGGTCATCCTCTGTCACCGGTAGTCGTCCACTGTCACCGGTAGTCGTCCTCGTCGATGGAGACGACGCGTGCCTGCTCGATCAGATCGGCCTCGTTCGCCCGGTCCTGGTCCGCGCCGGACAGCGTGTCGTCGCGGTCGCGCCTGACGTCGGTGTGCTGTTCGGCCGCGTCGGCCGAGGGGGCCTCGACGTCGAACTCCTCGGACTCGTCGGTTTCCTCGTCCACGAACGTGTCGGGGTCGGTCGGATCGACGGCCATGGCGGGCTCCCTTCCTAGAACGTCCCCGGGGGGACAGCGTCCCTGCGTGCAGCAGGGGTCCACATCCGGGTGCCCTGCGTACGAGCCTAGGAGACACCGGTTTCGGACGCTATGCGATCCGCGGGAGGATCTTCTCGGGGGTTCGCGGTCGGTCCGGACCTGCTCCGGGCGGCTGATGTCAGGGCTGTGCGCGTTTCCGGTTCCCGGCGCTGCGGATGCCATGTACGTGTCGACTTGTGACGGCGAACACATGAACCACTGCGTGATCGTCTCGTAACATTGCCGCATGTCTTCGACCGAGCTCCCGTCCGCGCCGGCCGCCAGCGCGCTCCCCAAGGTGGCGACCGTACGGGTCGCGGAGGGCGAGCGGCTGCGATCGGTCGGACTGCCGGGGATCACGCTGACGGTGCGATCGAGACCGCCCGCGCGCGAGGGGCTGGCGCCCGCGCTCTACGTCCATGGACTCGGCGGTTCCTCGCAGAACTGGTCGGCGCTGATGAAGCAGCTAGAGGGCGAGGTCGACTGCGAGGCCGTCGACCTGCCGGGCTTCGGCGACTCGCCGCCACCGGACGACGGCGACTACTCGATCACCGCGCACGCACGCGCGGTGATCCGCTATCTCGACGCCTCCGGCCGCGGCCCCGTACACCTCTTCGGCAACTCGCTGGGCGGCGCCGTCACCACGCGCGTCGCAGCCGTGCGGCCCGACCTCGTCCGCACGCTCACCCTCGTGTCGCCCGCGCTGCCGGAGATCCGCGTCCAGCGCACCGCCGTCCCGACCGCTCTGCTCTCGGTGCCCGGAGTGACCGGGCTCTTCACCCGCCTCACCCGGGGATGGACGGCGGAGCAGCGGGTCCGCGGCGTGATGCACCTGTGCTACGGCGACCCCGAGCGGGCCACGCCGGAAGGATTCCGCAACGCGGTCGAGGAGATGGAGCGCCGCCTGCGGCTGCCGTACTTCTGGGACGCGATGACACGTTCCGCGCGCGGACTGGTCAACGCCTACACGCTGGGCGGCCAGCACGCGCTGTGGCGCCAGGCCGAGCGGGTGCTGGCGCCGACGCTGCTCATCTACGGCGGCCGGGACCAGCTCGTGGGCCACCGCATGAGCCGCAAGGCCACGCACAGCTTCCGCGACTCCCGGCTGCTGAGCCTTCCGGACGCCGGGCACGTGGCGATGATGGAGTACCCGGAGGTCGTCGCCCGGGCGTTCCGTGAACTCCTGGTGGAGACGGGGCAGTCGCAGGCCGTGAACTCGCGCCAGAGGGTCCCCGTCGCCGGTGACGCCGAGGCCGTGTCCGAGAACGCGGGGGGCTGAGGCGCGACGTGGGACGCCACAGCCGCCGCGGGTCGGGCGCCAAGCGCGACACCGCGGAGACGACCGCACAAAAAGGCTCCCGGGGGGCACCGCCGGATACGGGCGCGGTCCAGCGGGGCCCGTCCGCACCCGGTACCGGGCCTGCGAGGGTTCCGGGGCAGCGGCCCGGACCGGCTCCCGTACGACAGGGGATGCCGGCGCCGGCGTACGGGGGGCAGGGCTTCCCCAACGGGACGCCCGCGCATGGTGTCCCGAGGCTGCCGGATGGGACGCCCGCGCATGGTGTCCCGAGGCTGCCGGACGGCACGCCCGCGCATGGTGTCCCGAGGCTGCCGGACGGCACGCCGGCGCATGGTGTCCCGAGGCTGCCCGACGGGACGCCTGTCCATGGCTTCCCGCGGCTGCCGGACGGCACTCCCGTCCGCGGCACGCCGCGGCTGCCGGACGGCACTCCCGTCCGCGGCACGCCGCGGCTGCCCGACGGCACTCCCGCGCGCGGCTTCCCTCGGTTCCCCGATGGGACCCCTGCGCAGGGCGTGCCGCGGTTCCCTGATGGGACCCCCGCCCACGGCGTCCCCCAGGCTCGCGGCAGCCATCCCGAGCAGCGTGAACCCGGCGGTGGCTGGGGTGAGTTGAGGGGGCGGACCGGGGTCGCGTACGGCACTCCGGGGGCGGCCGGTGCGCCGCCCGCGACCGGCGTGCCCCTGCCGCGCCCCCGGCGGGCGCCGCGTTCCGAGGGGCCCCGGCAGGACTACGTCGACGCCTTCGAACAGGACGTCGATGTCTTCGCGCCCCGCACGGCCGAGACCGCGCACGCCTCCGACGCGTACGCCTCCGTCACCGACTGGGACCCCAGGACCGGCACCGACGTCGACGACGACGCCCCGCCGACCGGCGAGCCCGTTCCGGCGCAGGGCGGCAAGGGGCGGACCTTCACCGGGATCGCCGCTGCCGCCGTCGTCACCGTGCTGGCGGTCGTCGTCGCCGGCCAGGTCACGAAGGGGCGGGACGACGGTGACGTGCAGTCGCAGTCCGCCACCGACCAGGGGCGCGACGCCCGCGACTCCGCCTCGCGCGGGGAGGGACGGCCGACGCATTCCGGCTCCGACGGCGTGGCCACGCTGTCGTACGGCCAGAAGATGGCCGTGACGTACCCGCTCAGCGCGACCCTCAAGGGCCCGGGGACGTTCGACGCGATACGGGGAGTCGACAAGGCGCCGGGAACGGGGCAGAAGTTCACCTATCGCGTGGATGTCGAGAAGGGGCTCGGCCTTGACGGTGAGTTGTTCGCCGAGGCCGTGCAGAAGACGCTCAACGACGACCGGAGCTGGGCCCACAACGGCGCCCGCACCTTCGAGCGCATATACACCGGCAAGCCCGACTTCGTGATCACGCTGGCCAGCCCCGGCACCACGCACGACTGGTGCGCCAAGTCCGAACTCGACACCGCCGAGGACAACGTCTCGTGCGACTCGGCCTCCACCGAGCGCATCATGATCAACGCCTATCGATGGGCGCAGGGGTCGAAGACGTACGGCGACCGCATATACGAGTACCGGCAGATGCTGATCAACCACGAGGTCGGCCACCGGCTCGGCTTCAACCACGTCACCTGCGACAAGGACGGCGAGCTCGCCCCGGTCATGCAGCAGCAGACCAAGTTCCTGGACCACGACGGGATACATTGCAGGGCCAACCCCTGGGCGTACCCCGGGAGTTGACGGGTGACTCAAACGTCACATTGACATGTGCAGCGAGATCGTCCATATTTCTGCACATGTCGACCCGTCACGCCCCCACGCGCGCCGCCATCGAGCTGGCGCTCATCGGCGTGACCGCTCTGTGCGTGGCCGACATTCACTGTCGCTGACGCTCGCCTCTGGCGTTCGCGTCGCGATCTCTTTCCCTCCCGCGATCACGTGACTCCGATGTCCCGTGATGCGGTCACGGGTGTCCGACGACCCGGCGCCGAGGCAGACGTCTGCTCACTTCCGTCTCACTCCGCGTCACTCTGTCTCGCCATTCGATATGTCGAGCGAGATCCATCAAACCGAGAGGTCGTCTCCGATGCGTCAACCGTCCGTCATAGCGCGCCGCGTGGCCGCGGCAACCGTCAGCCTGGTCGTGGCAGCGGGCGCCGCCGCCTGCGGGCCTGAGGACAACGATGCCAAGAGCGCCGGCGGCGACTCCACGCCCCACAAGGGCGGCACGCTCACGGTCCTGAACTCCAACCCCCAGCAGGACTTCGACCCCGCCCGCCTGTACACCTCCGGCGGCGGCAACGTCCCCTCCCTCGTCTTCCGCACCCTCACCACCCGCAACCGCGAGGCCGGCGAGGCCGGCGCGAAGGTCGTCCCCGACCTCGCCACCGACACCGGGCGCCCGAACAAGGACGCGACCGTGTGGACGTACACCCTCAAGGAGGGCCTGAAGTACGAGGACGGCACCCCGATCACCTCGGCCGACATCAAGTACGGCATCGAGCGCTCCTTCGCGCCCGAGCTGTCCGGCGGCGCCCCCTACCTGCGGGACTGGCTGGTCGGCGCCGCCGACTACCAGGGGCCGTACAAGGACAAGAAGGGCCTGTCGGCGATCGAGACGCCGGACGAGCGGACGATCGTCTTCCATCTCAACAAGCCCGAGGGCGAGTTCCCGTACCTCGCCACGCAGACGCAGTTCACGCCGGTCCCGAAGGCCAAGGACACCGGCACCAAGTACGAGCAGCACCCGCTCTCGTCGGGGCCGTACAAGGTCGTCACGAACGAGAACGACGGCGAGCACCTCGTCCTGGAGCGCAACACGCACTGGTCCGCCTCGACGGACGAGGAGCGCAAGGCGTACCCCGACAAGATCGACGTACGGTCCGGGCTCGACTCGTCCGTGATCAACCAGCGGCTGTCCGCGTCCCAGGGCGCGGACGCCGCCGCGGTCACCACGGACACCAACCTCGGCCCGGCCGAGCTCGCCAAGGTGACCGGTGACAAGGAGCTGGCCGCTCGCGTGGGCACCGGTCACTTCGGCTACACCAACTACGTCGCGTTCAACCCGACGGTCAAGCCGTTCGACAACGCCAAGGTGCGCCAGGCGATCTCGTACGCCATCGACCGGTCGTCGGTCGTCAACGCCGCCGGCGGTTCCGCGCTCGCCGAGCCCGCCACCACCTTCCTGCCGAACCAGAAGTCCTTCGGCTACACGCCGTACGACCACTTCCCGGCGGGCAAGGCCGGTGACCCGGCCAAGGCCAAGGAGCTGCTGAAGGAGGCCGGTCACGCCGACGGGCTGACCGTCACCCTGACCCACTCCAACGCCAAGGACTTCGAGACCAGCCCCGAGATCGCGACCGCGATCCAGGACGCGCTGAAGAAGGCCGGCATCACGGTCAAGCTCCAGGGTCTGGAGGAGAACGACTACTCCGACAAGATCCACAACGTGAAGACCGAGCCCGGCTTCTTCCTCGCGCACTGGGGTGCCGACTGGCCCTCCGGCGGTCCCTTCCTCGCCCCGATCTTCGACGGCCGGCAGATCGTCAAGGACGGCGCGAACTTCAACACCGGCCTGCTCGACGACAAGTCGGTCAACAGCGAGATCGACGCGATCAACAAGCTGACCGATCTCACCGCCGCCGCCAAGCGGTGGGGCGCGCTGGACCAGAAGATCGGCGAGCAGGCGCTGACCGTGCCGCTGTTCCACCCCGTCTACAAGCGGCTGTACGGCGAGGACATCAAGAACGTCGTGATCAGCGACTGGACCGGTGTCCTGGACATCTCCCAGGTCGCGGTGAAGTAGCGCCGTGAGTGAGGCAGTTCTCGCCGTCGAGGCTCCCGGGGTGTCCGCTCCGGGGGCCTCGGGGGCCCGTCAGTTCTGGCGGCGGCTGCGGACGCAGCGCGCCGCCCTCGTCGCGGCGGCCGTCGTCGCACTGCTCGTCCTGGTCGCGCTCGCCGCACCGCTGCTCACCGCGATCGAGGGCCAGGACCCGACCACCTACCACCCGTCGCTCGTCGACTCCGCGCGCGGGGGCGTGCCCATCGGCTCGTTCGGCGGAGTGAGCGCCGACCACTGGCTCGGCGTCGAACCGCAGACCGGGCGGGACCTGTTCGCGCGGCTGGTGTACGGCGCCCGGGTCTCCCTCGGGGTCGCCCTGGCCGCGACCGTCGTCCAGATCGCCATCGGCGTCGTGGTGGGCGTCGCGGCCGCGCTCGGGAGCCGCTGGGTCGATCAGGTGCTGAGCCGGTTCACCGACGTCATCGTCGCGATGCCGCTGATGATCATGGCGTTGGCGCTGCTCGCGATCGTGCCGTCGAGCTTCCCGCGGCCCGTGCTGGTCGCCCTCGTCATCGGACTGATCGCGTGGGGCAACATCGCGAAGATCGTGCGCGCCCAGACGCTCACCCTCAAGGGGCTCGACTACGTCGCCGCCGCCCGGCTCAGCGGCTGGGGCACCTGGCGGATCGCCCGCCGTGAGCTGCTGCCCGGCATCGCCGCGCCGGTCATCACCTACGCGGCGCTGCTCGTCCCGGCCAACATCACCGTCGAGGCCGCCCTGTCGTTCCTGGGCGTCGGCGTGAAGCCCCCGACGCCGTCCTGGGGACAGATGCTCACCGCCGCGGACGTCTGGTACCAGGCCGCCCCGCAGTATCTGCTGCTGCCCGCCGGCGCGCTCTTCGTGACCGTCCTCGCCCTGACCGTCCTCGGCGACGGCGTGCGCACGGCGCTCGACCCGCGCGCGGCGTCCCGGCTGCGCATCGGCACGGGCCGCAAGAGGGAGGCCAAGGCATGAGCGGCTTTCTCCTACGCCGAGTCCTGGGCGCCGTCGTCACCCTGTTCGCCATCTCGGTGATCGTCTACGTCGTCTTCTACGTCACCCCCGGCAACGTCGCCCAGATCACCTGCGGCCCACGCTGCTCACCCGCCCAGGTGCAGCAGGTCGCCGAGCAACTGCACCTGAACGACCCCCTGTACACGCGTTACTGGGACTTCCTCCAGGGCCTGGTCGCCGGTCAGGACTACTCGACCGGCACGTCCGTGCAGCACTGCTCGGCGCCCTGCCTCGGGCTTTCGTACCAGAGCGACCAGCAGGTCACCGCGCTGATCCTGGCGAAGCTCCCGGTCAGCCTCTCGCTCGTGTTCGGCGCGATGGTGCTGTGGCTGATCCTCGGTGTCGGAACGGGCGTCCTGTCCGCATGGCGGCGCGGCCGTCTCACCGAGCGGCTGCTGACCGGCGTCACGCTGGCGGGCGTGGCCACGCCGGTCTTCGTCATCGGGCTGGTCCTGATGATCGTCGTCTGCGGGCAACTGCAACTGCTGCCGTTCCCGCAGTACGTCGCCTTCACCGACGATCCCGAACAGTGGGCGTGGAACCTGCTGCTGCCCTGGCTCTCGCTCGCCCTGATCGAGGCCGCCGCCTTCGCCCGGCTGACCCGGGCGGCGATGCTGGAGACGCTGGCCGAGGACCACATCCGGACCTTCCGGGCGTACGGCGTCGGCGAGCGGTCGGTCATCGGGCGGCACGCGCTGCGCGGGGCCCTCGCGCCGGTCATCGCCCTGAACGCCAACAACTTCGGCGGCGCGGTCGGCGGCGCGGTGCTCACCGAGACGCTCTTCGGCCTGCCCGGTATCGGACAGGAACTGGTCCACGCCGTCAACGTGGTCGACCTTCCGGTCGTCGTCGGCATGGTCCTGGTCATCGGATTCTTCGTGGTCGTCG
The DNA here is from genome assembly GCF_055609385.1 of Streptomyces sp. NPDC036764. Classification (NCBI taxonomy): domain Bacteria; kingdom Bacillati; phylum Actinomycetota; class Actinomycetes; order Kitasatosporales; family Streptomycetaceae; genus Streptomyces; species Streptomyces sp. NPDC036764. The sequence continues at coordinate 347,827 of NZ_JBVJPT010000005.1, read as the reverse complement.
CCAACGTCGTCGCGGACGTGCTGTACGCGGTGGCCGACCGACGGGTGGTGCTGGCATGAGCGACGTGACGAAGACCCCGGCTCCCGCGCGGGACCTGGTCGAAGTCAGCGGCCTGACGGTCGACTTCGGCGACCTGCGCGCCGTCGACGGCCTCACCTTCAGCCTGGCGCGCGGCGCCGCCCTCGCCCTCGTCGGCGAGTCCGGTTCCGGCAAGTCCACGGTGGCCTCGGCCCTGCTCGGGCTGCACCGCGGCACGGGCGCACGGGTCGGCGGCTCGATCGAGGTCGCCGGGGTCGACGTACAGGAGGCGTCCGACGAGGGACTGCGGCAGTTGCGTGGCGGAAAGGCCGCGATGGTCTTCCAGGACCCGCTGTCGTCCCTGGACCCCTACTACGCCATCGGCGATCAGATCGCCGAGGTGTACCGCGTGCACACGCGTGCCTCGCGGCGAGCGGCACGCGCGCGTGCGGCGGAGGTGCTGGACCGGGTCGGCATCCCGGACGCCGTACGGCGATCCCGGTCCCGGCCGCACGAGTTCAGCGGCGGCATGCGCCAGCGCGCGCTCATCGCCATGGCGCTGGCCTGCGAGCCCGACCTGCTGATCGCCGACGAGCCGACGACGGCCCTCGACGTGACCGTCCAGGCCCAGATCCTCGACCTGCTGCACACGCTCCGCGAGGAGACCGGAATGGGGCTCCTGCTCGTCACGCACGACGTCGGCGTCGCCGCCGAGAGCGTCGACGAGGTGCTGGTGATGCGGCACGGACGGGCGGTGGAGCACGGGCCGGTCGCCGACGTCCTGGGGGCGCCCGCGCGGTCGTACACGCGTGAACTGCTGGGGGCGGTCCCGCGGGTGGACGCGCCGCGTGGGGTTCGTGGGGCGCCGCAGGGGTTGGGCCGGGTCGGAGCCGTCCCGGAGGCGGGGGCTGTTCCGGACGCGAGGGCCGTTCCGGGGGCGGAGATCGTCTCGGACGCGGGGGCTGTTCCGGCGGCGGAGGTCGTCCCGGACGTGGAGGTCGTCCTCGACCCGGAGGCCGATGTCGCCCCCGGGGTAGTCCTGGAGGCGACCGAGGTCGTCCTGGAGGCGACCGGGCTGCGGCGTGAATTCGGGCGCGGGAAGCGGGCGTTCACGGCGGTCGACGACGTGTCGCTGGCCATCCGCCGCGGCGAGACCCTCGGCATCGTCGGGGAGAGCGGCAGCGGCAAGACGACCCTCGGGCGCATGCTGGTCGGGCTTCTGGAGCCGACGGCGGGTGAGGTCCGCTACGACGGGCACGCGCGCGTGGGCGTGGATCCGGCCGTGCAGATGGTCTTCCAGGACCCCGTCTCCTCCCTCAACCCCCGCCGCACGGTGGGCGAGTCGATCGCCGACCCGCTCCGCGCGCGGGGTGAGAACGACGAGGGACGCATCCGGGGACGGGTGCGGGAACTGCTGGAGCGCGTGGGGCTCGAAGGGGCGCACTACGACCGCTACCCGCACGAGTTCAGCGGCGGCCAGCGCCAGCGCGTCGGCATCGCGCGAGCACTGGCGGCCGACCCGCGCGTCATCGTCTGCGACGAGCCCGTCTCCGCGCTCGACGTCACCACCCAGGCCCAGGTCGTCGCGCTGCTGGGCGAGTTGCAGCGCGAACTCGGCCTCGCGCTCGTCTTCGTCGCGCACGACCTCGCCGTAGTGCGCCAGGTCAGCGACCGGGTCGCGGTGATGCGGCGCGGGCGGATCGTCGAAGAGGGCCCCGCGGACGAGGTCTACGACAATCCGCAGGACCCGTACACCAAGCAGCTCCTGGCCGCCGTACCGGCGCTCGATCCGCGGATCGCGGCACAGCGGCGGGCCGCACGACGGGAGTTGGCCGTCGTGTGACCGCCGCGCCTGTCCTGTTCGGCCTGTCCGTCCTGTTCGGCCTGGCCGATCCGTCCGTCCTGCCCGGCCGATTCGTTCCGGCAGTTCAGGTGTGACGATCCGTGCGCGTTTGATCTCCTAGCGCGACGGAACGCGACCCGCACGGGAAAGTTACGACCGTTCACCCCTTTTGGTGGCGCGATGGACAACCGTCCGTCGCGCCACCGCCTTGTCCGCATACGTTCGTCCCGCTGCGAGCCGTCACGGGAACGGCGGCTCCCCTTACGGGAGATCGAGGGTGTACTCGTGCGCATCGGACTGATTGCGGAGGGTGGCTATCCGTATGTGAGCGGTGAGGCCAGGCTCTGGTGCGACCGGCTCGTACGCGGGCTCGGCCAGCACGAGTTCGACGTCTACGCGCTCAGCCGCAGCGAGCGCCAGGAGGACGAGGGCTGGGTCCCGCTGCCGGCGCACGTCAGCCGGGTGCGCACCGCGCCGATGTGGACCGCCGAGGACGACGGAGTGGTGTACGGCCGTCGGGCGCGCCGGCGGTTCGCCGAGCACTACGGCGAGTTGGCGGCCGTGCTCTGCGCGGGGGGCGGTGCGGGTGCCGACGATGCCTGCGAGGACACGTCGGCCGCTGAGGCGGACCGTTTCGGCAGTGCCCTGTACGGTCTCGCCGAACTCGCCCGCGACGAGGGCGGCCTGGTGGGAGCGCTCCGCTCCGAGGCCGCCGTACGCGCCCTGGAACGCGCCTGCCGGGCCCCGGGTGCCCTGCGGACGGCGCGCGAGGCGCGCGTACCCGATCTGCTGGCCGTCGCCGCGCATCTGGAACGCGCCCTGCGCCCCCTCTCGCTCGACTGGTACGAGGACGACGGACTGGGCGCGGCCGACCTGTGCCACGCCACCTCCGGCGGCTCCGCGGCCCTGCCCGGCCTGCTCGCGCACCACTTCTGCGGCGTACCCCTGTTGCTGACCGAGTACGGCGTCCGGCTGCGCACGCACTATCTGGCCGCGCCCGACTCCTCGCCGGCCGTGCGTTCCCTGCTCGCCGCCTTCCACGGCGGGCTCGCCGCCGAGACCTACGCGCGGGCCGTCCTCATCACGCCCGGCAACGGCCACGCCCGCCGCTGGCAGGAACGGTGCGGCGCCGACCGCGCCAAGCTGCGCACGGTCTACCCCGGCATGGACGCCGCCCGCTTCGCGGAGGTCGGCGAGAGCGCGGAGCACGCGCAGTGCGCGGACCCGGACTCGCTGGTCTGGGTCGGCCGCGTCGAACCGACCAAGGACCTGGTGTCGTTGCTGCACGCCTTCGCCGAAGTGCGCAAGGAGGAGCCGAACACCCGCCTGCGGATCGTCGGCACCCCCGCAGGCTCCGAGGGCGCCGCCTACCTCGGCCACTGCAAGGCGCTGGCCGCGCAGCTCTTCCCCGACGAGGCCGAGGGCCCGCACCGGGTCGGCGACAACCCGGTCTCCTTCGAGGAGATCGGCGCCCCGGACATCCCGACCCTGGCCGACGCGTACGCCTCGGGCGCGGTGACCGTCCTGTCCAGCGTCGTCGAGGGCTTCCCCATCGGGCTGGTCGAGGCCATGTTCTGCGGTCGTGCGACGGTGTCCACCGACGTCGGCGCGGTGGTGGAGGTCATCGGCGGCACCGGGCTCGTCGTACCGCCCCGTAATCCGCGGGCGCTCGCGGAGGCATGCGTGGCGCTGTTGCGCGACCCCGAGCGCCGTGAACGCCTGGGCGCGGCGGCACGCGCGCGGGCGCTCGAACTGTTCACCGTCGAGCAGAACGTCGCAGCATTTCACGGCATTTACCTGGAGATCGTCTCGCACACCCCGGTCCGCCGCGTCGTCCTCGACGAGACCGGGGAACCCCTGCCCTTCGCCGTCCCCGCCGAGGCCCATGTCCCCGGCCGCTGGACCGAGCGAACACCCCGCCTGGTGGCCCGCGGCGGCCCGCCCCGCCCGCCGGGCACCCCCGTACGCGCCACCGCCATCCCCGCACCGGAGGGGGCGCGATGAGCGGCGGGGGAGAGGGACGGCGCGTGATGGACGGCGCCGGGGACGTGATGAGTGGCCTGGGTGACGGTGGGGGTTTGTTGAGCGGCCGGGGCGATGGTGGGCGCGTGGTGAGCGGCCTGGGTGGGCTCGATCGGCCCGCTGTGCCGACCAGCCCCGGGGCATGGGACGAGCGGTCGGAGGAGTGGCTCTCGGCGGACGCGGACACGGCCGTACGGGGGGACGCGACCGATGCTGGCTCCGCCACGCCCGCCGGGGAATCGGCCACCTCCCCGCGCCCCAACCGTCGAGGCGGCGCCGACCCGGTCAAGGCCCTGCTGCATCGCCACCGTGACCTGTGCGAACGCGCGGTGGACCCCCTGGAGATCGCGGCCGGCCTCGAAGCCCACGGTGTCACCGACCGCACGGCCGCCCGCTTCCTGCACCGGGACGTCTTCTCCCTGGCGGAGGAGATGTACGCCCGTACGTCCCGAGACGCGGAATCACCGCAAGGCGCTCAGCCCCTCACCACCCCCCGCGCACGAGCCGACTGGATGGTCCTCACCCTTCTCCCCGGAGCCCTGTGCGCGGCGGCTGTCATCGGCGTGCACCTCACCAACGGCCAGAACCGCCTGATCGCGGCCGCCGTGGGAGCCCTCGCCGTCATCCTCGCCCTGCACGCGGCCCTCGCCCGAGGCCCCCTGGCCACCGAGCACGCCGCACGCCCGACGAGCACCCGGATCTGCTGGCTCCTCGGCTACGCCCTCCTCGGTGACGGACTCCTCCAGGCAGCCGTCGCCGGCGGCCCCGACAGCCTCCCCACCGGCACGTCCGAGGGCCCCTGGCCGCTCGCCACCGCCCCCGTCCTGGCGCTGGCCCTCTCCTGCGCGCCGGCCGCCTGGTGCGCCCACCTCCTCGCCGTGCGGGCTCGCCACAAACTCTCCGCCAGCCGGGCCCTGAAGGATTTCGCCACCTCGGCGAAGCCCCTGCTCCTGGCCACGCTCGCCCTCTACCTCGGCGCCCTGACGGCCCTGCTCGCGCTGACCGCCACCGCCCTCGACGAGCCCGCCGCCCACCCCCAGGCGCTCACCCTGGGCGCCCTCCTGCTCCTGTCCCGCCTCCTCGCCACCCACGGCTTCACCCACGCCCCCGCCCTGGTCCTCACCGCCGCGGTATCGGCCGAGGCGACCGCCCTGGCGACCGTCTTCGCCGCCCGCCTCCCCGGCTGCGCCTGGCTGGCGACCCCCGTCCAGTCCCTCCTCGACGTATGGGGCCCGGCCGCCATCCCCACGATGGCCTGCGGGGCAGGTGCCCTGACGCTTCTGCTGCACGCGCTGCGCACCTTGACGAGGGCGTCCGCACACGCGAGGGCGGACGACGCATGCTGACCCACCACAGACCCGCGACCCGCCGCACCCGTGTACGGCGGGAAGCGGACGCGCCGGGGAGTGTCCGCCCACGGCGGCCGGCCCCCATGCCGCCGCACGTCCGGCGGCACCGAGCCGCCATCGGACCGAGCACGGACATCCCCGGCGCGGCACCGCCCGTTCGACACCCGTGCAGGCAAGGACCCGCGTACCTCCACGGAGCCGCGCAGGTCACCGCAGGCGCACACCCCCACAGAACCGTCCTGACCCTCCTGCCCGAAGTCCTCGAAGGAGACCCTCAAATGATCACCTCCCGATCCGACCTCCGCTCGGCTCCGGGAGCCGCCCGATGAGAGTCCTGCTGATCGGAGCCAACGGCTACCTCGGCCGCTTCGTAGCCGACCGCCTCCTCGCCGACCCCGCGGTCCAACTCACCGCGCTGGGCCGCGGCGACGACGCCGACGTCCGTTTCGACCTCGCGTCCGGCAGCCCCGGCGCCCTCACCCGCTTCCTCGACGCGGTCCACCCCGGCGTCGTCATCAACTGCGCCGGTGCCACGAGGGGCGGTGCCCGCGAACTCACCCGCCACAACACCGTCGCCGTCGCCACCGTCTGTGAGGCCCTGCGCCGCAGCGGCTGCGGCGCCCGGCTCGTCCAGATCGGCTGCGGCGCCGAGTACGGCCCGAGCCAGCCCGGCTCCTCCACGGCCGAGGACTCCGTTCCCCGCCCCGGCGGCCCCTACGGCGTCAGCAAACTCGCCGCCACCGAACTGGTCCTGGGCTCCGGCCTGGACGCCGTGGTCCTGCGCGTCTTCTCACCCGCGGGCCCCGGCACCCCCGCCGGTTCCCCGCTGGGCCGTCTCGCCGAGGCCATGCGCCGCGCCATGCAGTCCGGCGACGGCGAGCTCAAACTCACCGGCCTCGGCGCCCAACGCGACTTCGTCGACGTCCGCGACGTGGCCCGTGCCGTGCACGCCGCCTCGCTCTCCGCCGCGCAGGGCGTCATCAACATCGGTTCCGGCCGGGCCGTCCGGCTGCGCGACGCCGCCGCCATCCTGGCCCGCGTGGCCGGCTACGGCGGCGCCCTCCACGAACTCGACGGCCCGCCCGGCCCGTTGCGGCCGACCATCGGCCACCCGCGAACCGACTCGGACCACGCGACCCATACGGCCCACGCGACCGCGCACACGGCACACGCCGTCCACTCGACGCACGCGGCCCACTCCGCCCCCATCGCCTACCCGGACGGCTGCGGAAGCTGGCAGCAGGCCGACGTACGCACCGCACGCGACCGCCTCGGCTGGCGCCCCCGCATCAATCTGGAGGAGTCCCTGGGCGACATCTGGATGGAGGCGGCATGCCGTATCTGACCGGCATGAAACGGACCACGCCGAGCACCGGGCTGCGCACGGGTCTCGGCGTGCCGGGCTATGCCCATCCTCTTCTCGCCCCCACCGAATGGGGCGAACTGACCCGCCCCGGCACCCCCGTGGACTGGGTGGTCCTCAACGTCGCCGACGGTCCCGGCGCCCGCCCCGACCCCCACTGCCTCGAAGCCGCCGGCCGGCTCCGCAACGCGGGGGTCCGCGTCCTCGGCAACCTCGACACCGCCTGCCTCGACCGGGTCCACCTCGGCACCGCCCACGGCGCCCGCGTCTTCGGCGAGGTGATCTCCAAGGCTCACCGCTACCTGGACTGGTACCGGGTCGACGGCTTCCTCCTGGACCGCTGCCCGACAGACGGCACCGCGCTGCCCGAAGTCCTGCGCACCATCACCACCCTGCGCGGGCTGCGTGACAAGGCCCACATCGTCCTTGGCCACGGCACCCATCCACACCCCGGTTACGCCGAGTGCGCCGACCAGCTCGTCACCTTCTGCGGCCCGTGGAGCGACTACCGCTGGTCGCAGGTGGCGGAGTGGACGGCCGACTATCCAGCCGACCGTTTCTGCCACTTCGTCCACGGAGTGCCCCTCGGTCACCTCGACGAGGCACTGCGCATCGCGCGCTGGCAGGGCGCCGGGACGATCTGGTTCACCGACCACACGGACCACGGCGGCCGCACCGACCCCTGGGAGACCATGCCCGGCTACTGGGACGAAATCGTCTCGCGGATCGGAACAGGTGTCTCGGAATGAAAAAGGCCGTGGCACTGTTACGGGGAGAACAACTGTAGTGATCGACCGACCAACGGAGTCCCCGTGTCGCTGCCACCCCTGGTCGAGCCGGCCCCCGAGCTCACCGTAGACGAGGTTCGCAGGTACTCCCGCCACCTGATCATCCCCGATGTCGGGATGGACGGGCAGAAGCGGCTGAAGAACGCCAAGGTGCTCTGTGTGGGCGCCGGCGGCCTGGGCTCGCCGGCGCTGATGTACCTGGCCGCCGCGGGCGTCGGCACGCTCGGCATCGTGGAGTTCGACGAGGTCGACGAGTCGAACCTCCAGCGCCAGATCATCCACAGCCAGGCCGACATCGGCCGCTCCAAGGCCGAGTCCGCCCGCGACAGCGTCAAGGGCATCAACCCGTACGTGAACGTGGTCCTTCACGAAGAGCGGCTCGAGGCCGACAACGTGATGGACATCTTCAGCCAGTACGACCTGATCGTCGACGGCACGGACAACTTCGCGACCCGCTACCTGGTCAACGACGCGTGCGTGCTGCTGAACAAGCCGTACGTGTGGGGCTCGATCTACCGCTTCGACGGCCAGGCCTCGGTCTTCTGGTCCGAGCACGGCCCCTGCTACCGCTGCCTGTACCCGGAGCCCCCGCCGCCGGGCATGGTCCCCTCCTGCGCCGAGGGCGGCGTGCTGGGTGTGCTGTGCGCGTCCATCGGCTCCATCCAGGTCAACGAGGCCATCAAGCTGCTCGCGGGCATCGGTGAGCCGCTGGTCGGCCGCCTGATGATCTACGACGCCCTGGAGATGCAGTACCGCCAGGTCAAGGTCCGCAAGGACCCGAACTGCGCCGTCTGCGGCGAGAACCCGACCGTCACCGAGCTCATCGACTACGAGGCGTTCTGCGGCGTCGTCTCCGAGGAGGCCCAGGAGGCCGCCGCCGGCTCGACGATCACTCCCAAGCAGCTCAAGGAGTGGATCGACGACGGCGAGAACATCGACATCATCGACGTCCGCGAGATCAACGAGTACGAGATCGTCTCGATCCCCGGCGCCCGTCTGATCCCGAAGAACGAGTTCCTCATGGGCACCGCCCTGGAGAGCCTCCCGCAGGACAAGAAGATCGTCTTGCACTGCAAGACGGGTGTCCGCAGTGCGGAAGTCCTCGCGGTCCTGAAGTCCGCGGGCTTCGCCGACGCCGTCCACGTCGGCGGCGGCGTGATCGGCTGGGTCAACCAGATCGAGCCGGACAAGCCCGTCTACTGACCGGACGTCCTCGCCGGCAAGGCGAGCCCTGCTCCAGCGGCGGGGGCTTCGCGCACCACGGGTGCTCGAAGCCCCCGCCGTCGTCATGAGCAGACCTTGCCGTCCTCCGGCACCGTGCCCTGGAGCAGATACGCGTTGACCGCGGAGTCGACGCAGTCGCTCCCCTTCCCGTACGCGGAGTGGCCCTCGCCCTTCCAGGTGAGCGTCACACCGACGCCCTTGCCGAGTTCGTCGGCCATCTTGCGGGTGCCCTCGTAGGGCGTCGCCGGGTCGCCCGTGTTGCCGACCAGCAGGATCGGTGCCGCACCCGCCGCGCTGACCTCCGGGGTGTCGTACTGCCCGGCCACCGGCCAGTCGTGGCACCAGCCGGCCGTGTCCCAGCCGAGCATGGGCCCGAACACCGGCGAGACCTTCTCGAACCGCGGCAGCAGCTTCCTCGTCTCCTCGACCGTCGGCCGCTGCTTGTCGTCCAGGCACGATATGACCCGTTGCGAGTGGGTCCCCGTGCCGTAGCGCCCCGACGCGTCGCGGTCGTTGTAGTCGTCGCCGAGCGCCAGCAGTTCCGTGCCGTCGCCCCTCTCCGCAGCCTTCAGAGCGCTGGTCAGGGTCGGCCAGCTCGCCTCGCTGTACAGCGGCCTGATGATGCCGGTGAGCGCGAGCGCCTCCGTGAGCTTGCGGTCGGAGGACGTGGGCATCGGGTTCGCGTCGATCCGCTTCAGCAGGTCCACGATCTTCTGGGTGCCCTCTTCGGCGCCCTGGCCGGTGGACTTCAGGTAGTTGTCCAGCGCGCGCTGGAAGCCCCTGGCCTGGTTCTCGGCGTGCCCCTCCGTGTCGGCGCTCGGGTCGACGACCGCGTCCAGGATCATCCGTCCGACAGTGCCGGGGAACAAGTGGGCGTAGACGCCGCCCAGTTCGGTGCCGTAGGAGATGCCGAAGTAGTGCATCTTCCGGTCGCCGAGGACCTGGCGCATCAGGTCCATGTCGCGGGCGGTGTCGGTGGTCGACACATGCGCCATCAGCTTCCCCTCGGCCTTCCGGCAGCCCTGGCCGAAGGCGGCGGCGTCCCGGAAGTACGCGGTCTCCTCGGCCGCGGTGTCCGGTGTGATGTCCACCGACTCGGAGGCCTGGATCTCCTTGTCGTTGCGGCAGCGCACGCCCTCACTGGCGCCGACGCCGCGCGGATCGAAGCTCACCAGGTCGTACCGCTTGCCCAGTTCGGAAGTGCTGGTGGCGTACCACGGCATCGTGGACACCCCCGAGCTGCCGGGGCCGCCGAAGTTGAAGATCAGCGATCCGATGCGGTCGTCGCCCGTGGCCTTGGTGCGGATCAGCGCGAGGCCGATCGTCCTGCCTTCCGGCTTCGCCCAGTCCAGGGGTGTCCTGAGCGTCGCGCACTGCCACTCGTCGCCCGGCGCGGGGGAGTCCTCGGCCGCCTTGCAGTCACCCCAGTCGAGCTTCTGCGAGGTCAGGGAGGACGGCAGCACGGTGGCGGACGAGCCGGTGGAGGGCGCCGACGAATCCGCCTCGCTAGTCCTGCCACCGGTCTGCGCGCCGTCGGACGAGCTGCCGCTGCATCCCGTCGCCAAGAGCGCGGAGGCGGCGGCCACGGCCGCCCACCGTACGAAACGCGTCATACCGCTTCCCCCCTCGCAGGCCGTCCGCGCTGTGCCGCGGATGGCGGTCAGGCCATAGTAGGCGGATCACGATCTGGCCGTTGCGGCCTGTGGATAACTCTCTGACCTGCGGATTCATGCGGATTCTGGTTCGCAGGAGCGGTCTCAGGAGCACACCGTGCCGGCCGTCGGCACCTTCCCGTCCAGCAGATAACCGTTCACCGCGTCCTGCACGCACTTGTTCTTGCTGTCGTAGGCGCCGTGCCCCTGCCCCTTGTACGTCAGCTCGACGCCGACCCCCTTGCCGAGCGCCTGCGCCATCTTCCGTGCACCCTCGTACGGAGTGGCCGGGTCGCCCGTGTTGCCCACGACGAGGATCGGCGCCGAGCCCGGCGCGCTGACGTCGGGATGGTCGGCGGCGCCCGCCACCGCCCAGTCGGTGCAGCTCAGCATGGACCAGGCGAGGAACTCGCCGAACAGATTCGAGGCGGCCCGGAACTCGGGCAGCTTCCGCTCCACGTACTCCGGTGTGTACCGCGGCTTGTCGTCGGCGCAGTTGATGGAGATGTTGGCGGCGGTGATGTTGCTGTACTCGCCGTTCTCGCTGCGCCCGTTCATCGAGTCGGACAGCAGCATCAGGGTCCTGCCGTTGCCCTCGTACGCCTCCTGGAGACCCTGGGTGAGGTAGGGCCAGAAGTCCTTCGAGTACAGCGCCTGCGCGATGCCGTTGGTCGCGTCGGTCTGGGTGAGCTGGCGCGGGAAGATCCCCTCGATCGGCTTGCTGTCGAGGTCCTTCAGCAGCTTCGCGATGCGGTCCTTCACGTCCTGGGCGGTGTCCCCGATCGGGCAGTCCTCGACCTGGGCGGTGCAGTCGGCGGCGAAGTTGTCGAGCGCGAGCTGGAATCCCTCGGCCTGCCCGAGTGACCCCTGCTCGGAGTTCTGCGTCGGGTCCACCACGGCGTCGAAGACCGCGCGGCCCACGTTCCTCGGGAACAGATGGGCGTAGACGCCGCCGAGTTCGGTGCCGTAGGAGATGCCGAAGTAGTGCAGCTTGTCGTCGCCGAGGACCTGGCGCATCAGGTCCATGTCGCGGGCGGCGTCGGTGGTGCGCACATGCGGCAGCATCTCTTCGGAGTTCTTCTCACAGGCCGCGTTGAACTCCTTGGTGCTGTCCACCAGTTCCGTCCGCTCGGCGGTGTCGTCCGGTGTGGCGTCCTGCTGGAAGTAGGCGTCGAGCTGCTGGTCGTCCTTGCACAGCACCGGCTTACTGCGGCCGACCCCGCGAGGGTCGAAGCTCACCAGGTCGTAGCGGGTGCGCAGCTTCTCGTACCCGTCGCCGAAGGCGGGCAGCGTGGTGACTCCGGAGCCGCCGGGTCCGCCGAAGTTGAAGATCAGCGAGCCGATGCGCCGGTTCTCGGCGCCGCTCGACTTCACCCGGATCAGCTCGATGCCGATCGTGTCCCCCTTGGGGTCGTCCCAGTCGCGGGGCGCCTTCATCGTGGCGCACTGCCAGGTGCCGTCGTCCGGCAGCGGGGACGGGCTGCCTTCGCCGCCCTGCGCCTGGGAAGGGGCCGGGCAGTCCTTCCAGTTCAGCTCCTGAGCCGTCAGGTCCACGTCGTCCCCGGAGTCGTCGTCGCTGCAACCGGCCAGCAGGGAGGACAGCAGCAGAGCGGCGGCGGTCAGGGCAGCGGCGCGCGTCCGGGGAGGCTTCGGCATGGTCCCATCCTGAGGTCGTACGTGGTGGGGCGCTCGGGGCACGGGCCGTACGAGGTACGGCGGCGCCTCACCTTCCAGGCCCTTACAACGTACGGCGACGGGGTCCTCGTACGGCAAGCCCCCGGGTACGAAAGCCCTCGTGGCCTCCAGGACGACGAGCCCGCTGGCCCTGCCTCCGGGAAGACGAGCCCGTCGGCCCGCCTCCGATGCGAGCCCGCTCGCCCCGCCCCCGATGCCTGGCTCACACGGCCTGCGGCGCGCCCCCTCGCGCTACAGCGCGCCCTTACGGCTCAGGTGATTGAAGGCCAGCCAGCCCGGCAGGACCGGCAGCCACAGCGTCAGCAGGCGGAACAGCAGCACCGCGGGAGCGGCGACCTCGCTGGGCAGGCCGACGGCGATCAGACCGACGGTCAGGGTCGCCTCCACGGCACCCACACCGCCCGGGGTCGGGGCGGCGGAGCCGAGCGCGTTGCCCGCGAGGAAGACGACCGCGACGCTGGCGATGCTGAGTGAGGTCCCCTCGCTGCCGAACGCCCTGATCGACGCGTCCAGGCACATCACGAAGCAGGCCGTCAGCAGCAGCATGCCGCCGATGCCGGTGACCAGCTTCTGCGGCCGCTGGAGCACATCGAGCATGCGCGGCACGACACCCGCGAACAGCGACCTCACGCGCGTGACGACGAATTTCCGCAGGAACGGCACCGAGGTCACGACGAGCACCAGCACCGCCACGGTCAGCAGGCCCGCGATGACGGTGCGGGACGGCGACAGCGACGGCGTCTTCTCGGTGCCGGTCAGATAGCCGAAGGACAGCAGCATCAGGATGTGGCAGCCGAGCCCGAAGAGCTGCGAAGCGCCGACACTCGCCACCGCGAGCCCCGGCCGCACTCCCGCGCGCTGGAGGAAGCGTGTGTTCAGGGCGACACCACCGACCGCGGCCGGCGCGACGATCTTCACGAACGACCCGGCGACCTGCGCCGCCACGGTCCGCCGGAACGGCACCCGCTCGGGCACGAACCCCAGCAGCGCCATGGCCGCCGCGAAGTAGCTGGCCGCCGAGAACAGCACGGCCGCGGCCACCCAGCCCCACTGGGCGTTGGCGACAAGCGGGCCGAACTCGATGTGCGTGAGCTGCGTCAGCAGGAAGTACGCGCCGATGGCGCCGGCGATGAGGCTGATCAGCGTGCGCGGCCGCACCCGCTCCAGGCGGGCCGGCTCGACCGGAGCCTGCGGCCTGATGCGCAGCACCGCGTGACGGATCAGCGTGAGGAGGTCCTCCTCGCGCGCCTCGTCCACGGCATCGTCGATGGCCCGCTTCTCGGCCCGCGCCTGCGCACGTACGGTCTTTTTGTCCGGCTTGTCGAGCTTCACTTCCGGCTTGTCGAGCACGGTCTCGGTGTCGCCCGCGGCCTCCTCGTTGCGGGCCTGCTTGGCCTGTCGGGAGGCTTCCAGAACCGCGTCGCGCTCGCGCTGGGCCCGCTCGCGGGCGAGCCGGCGCAGTGTCGCGCGCGTGGAGCGGCTGAGCGCGATGGGCTGGAGCATCGGCAGACAGTCGGCGACGGCGTCGGGGCCGAGCACGCTCACCGCCGAGGCCACCGCGCGCTCCGCGCCGACCCGCAGGCCGAGCGTCACCAGCAACTGGGAGATGTCCATCCGCAGCAGCAGACTGTTGGCCGCGATCTCGCCGATCCGCAGATCTGTGATGATCACCTTGCCGGAACGATCCACCAGAATCGCGTCACCGACGAGCCTGCGATGCGCGATCCGCCGCGACTGCAACGCCTTGACCTGGCGCCAGGTGCCGTGCAGCAGGTCGTCGGTGATCTCCTCGTCCGACAGCGAGTCCAGGGTGTGCCCGCCGGTGTGCTCGTAGACCAGCATCACGGCGTCCGGGCCGAGCTCGGAGGTGGCGATCAGTTTGGGCGCGTTCGCGCCTGCCGCGATGGCCGCGTAGGCGAGCAGGGCCTCCTGCTCCAGGGCCTGGCGCAGTGACTGGAGGCTGCTTCGGGTGGCGAAGCCGCGCAGCGTCAGATTGCGCCACGCGCGATAGAAGAAGCCCTGGGCCTGCTGCTCCCGGTCGACGACCGTCACGTCCAGCGGCGGGCCGTCCTCCAGGGTGACGAAGTAGCGCCGGCCGCGGTCGGTGGGCTCCTGGCTGTCGGAAGGTTCCTCGCGGGCCGCGCTCACGGGGCGGAAGCCGACGTGCCTGAGGCCCGCCATCAGCGTCCGACCGGTGGGGCGGACGTTGGGCGAGCCGACGGCGTACAGCGTGCCGTAGGCGACGGTCCAGCCGATCAGCAGCGTCAGGATGATCGAGAACGGCGTGGTGTAGCCGGTGACCAGCATCGAGAAGGCGTACAGAACCAGGACCGCCCACAGCACCGCACGCCAGCGGGGTCTGCGGGACATGCCCACGGCCGTCATGTACGCGATGACCGGGGCGAGATAGCCGTGCACCGGGTCGGTGAGGGAGCCGACGTCGCCGGGCGAGGGCTGGGTGAGGGCGTCCCGGATGGAGTCCGGCGCGGCCCGCGCGACCCACAGATCAGTGGCGAGCGTCACTCCGTGGGCGAGGACCGCCGCGAGGACGCCGTCGGCGATACGCAGCCCGTCCCGCTTGATCAGCCGCTCGATCGCGAAGGCGACCGGCACCAGAAGGATCGCGATGCTGGAGACCAGCCCGGCCATCTTGCTGAACACGTCGGGCGCCTGCCCGGTGCCCTTGTTGATGTCCTGTTCGAGTCCTGAGGTCGTGCCGTGCGCGAACGCCGCGATCGCGAGCAGCAACGCGATGCCGAGCACGCCCACCAGGAGCCGCATCAGGTCGGACGGACGGTGCACGCGCGCGGGCAGCAGCGGTTCGTCGCCCTCGACCTCGTCCGCGTGCACCTCGTCGAGTTCGTGGTCGTAGGCGGCCTTCCCCTCGACGGTCCTGCGGCCCGTCTCGCCCGGGTCGGTGCCCTTGCCTGGCTGGTGCTTAATGCCGTCGTCGCTGTTGTCGGCGTCCTTCTTGCCGTCGTTCGCGGTGTCCGGGCGCGACGAAACGTCAGAGGTGCTTTCCGCGTCCTCCGGGTGCACACCCTGCTGCTTCATCGTCTCTTCTTGATCTCGTATCACCAGTCACCGCCCGCACGATGGTGGCATGCTCCACCGACACACGGGGGCATCAGGGTGCAAATGCGGGGGCGCACAGTCTGCCCGAAGCGCCGCCGCAGGGCGAGGGATACGCACAGTGGCGAGCACGTCACATTGTCGGTGGCGTCGGGCAGGATGGGGCGGATGAGCGAGGAGAGCCTTCCGGACGACGCCCGCCCGGCCCACGACGACGCCCGTCCGGAGTACGCCGACGAGCTGCCGGAGTACGCCGAGCGGGTCCTCGAGGTCACCGAGCTGATCCCGCCGGGGCGCGTCATGACGTACGGAGACGTCGCCGAGTGGCTGGAGGAGGGCGGACCCCGGCAGGTCGGCCGGGTGATGGCCCTCTACGGGGGAGCCGTTCCGTGGTGGCGCGTGGTCCGCTCGGACGGCGTCCTGCTGTCCGGCCACGAACTCAGAGCGCTGGAACACTACCGCGCGGAGGGCACCCCCCTGAAAGAGGCGAGCAGGGCCGCCCAGGGCCACCTGCCGCGCCTGGACATGAAGCGGGCGCGGTGGGACGGCGGCGAACGCGCACAGGGTCACACCTGACAGCTTCCGCCATCCGAGCGCCCGCTGTGTGACCTGTGATCCGTACGGGGGAAACAGGGCACGTCCGTGACATGACGTACGTTCGTGATGGGAGGGACGCACGTGACACCAGTGCCCTGAGGGATGAATCGGAAGCCCTGCTTCCGCACCATCCCGCGGCGTAGCGTCGGCTGCGCGTGTCCCCCTCACCCCGCGGCCCGACCACTTGCACACCCACCAGGACCGGCGAACCACGTGAGCTCCTCTTCCTCCATCAGGCGCCTGTCGCACCCCCAGGGGCGACAGGGGGCCCGTGGCGCTTACCGGCTGGTGCGTACCCCTGCGGTCCGAACGACTCCCCCTCGTCTGGACGCCGCACAGCGCGCCGTGGTTGACCACGACACCGGCCCGATGCTCGTCCTCGCAGGTCCGGGCACCGGCAAGACCACAACGCTCGTCGAGTCGGTGGCGGCACGCATCGCCCGCGGCGCGGACCCCGAGCGCATCCTGGTGTTGACGTTCAGCCGCAAGGCCGCCGTGGAACTGCGCGACCGCATGGCCCTGCGCATAGAGGCGGGCCGCGCGCCCCAGGCGACGACGTTCCACTCGTTCTGCTACGCCCTGGTCCGCGCCCACCAGGACAGCGACCTGTTCACGGAGCCGCTGCGGCTGCTGTCCGGCCCCGAGCAGGACGTGACCGTACGGGAGCTGCTCGCCGGCCAGCCGGACCTGGAGCGGCTCGGACTCGCCCATGTGCGCTGGCCGGACGAACTGCGCGCCTGCCTGACGACCCGTGGCTTCGCCGACGAGGTCCGCGCGGTCCTCGCCCGCAGCCGCGAACTGGGCCTCGCCCCCGACGCCCTGGACGCCTTCGCCCGCCGCATCGGCCGCCCCGACTGGCGCGCCGCCGCCGCCTTCCTCGCCGAGTACCTCGACGTGCTCGACATGCAGGGCGTGCTCGACTACGCCGAACTGGTCCACCGCGCGGTGCTCCTCGCCCGCCGCCCCGAGACCGCGGCGCGACTCGCCGCGCAGTACGACGCCGTGTACGTCGACGAGTACCAGGACACCGATCCGGCGCAGGTACGGCTGCTGCGCGCCCTCGCCGGCCATGGCCGCAGCCTGGTCGCCTTCGGCGATCCCGACCAGTCGATCTACGCGTTCCGGGGCGCCGACGTGAACGGCATCCTGGAGTTCCCGCACGCCTTCCCGCGCGCGGACGGCCGCCCCGCGCCCGTCGAGGTCCTGCGCACCTCCCGCCGCTCCGGCGCCGGCCTGCTCGCCGCGACCCGGCTGCTGACCCAGCGCATGCCGCTCACCCGCCTCCCCGCGGCGAAGGTACGCGCGCACCGCGAGCTCACACCGGTCCGCGAGGGCGGCAGCGTCGAGGTCTTCACCTACCCGACGCCCGGCACCGAGCTGGACAACATCGCCGACATCCTGCGCCGCGCCCACCTGGAGGACGGCGTGCCCTGGGGCGAGATGGCCGTCCTGGTGCGCGCGGGGTCGCGCACGATCCCGACGGTGCGCCGGGCACTCACGGCCGCCGGGGTGCCCCTGGACATCGACGGCGACGACCTGCCACTGCGGCACGAGCCGGCGGTGGCCCCGCTGCTTACGGCGTTGCGGGCGGTGGCCAGGGCGGAGGCGGACTCGCGCGGCGACGGCGGGGGCGAGGGCGGGGACGACGCGGCAGCGGCCTCCGGCGACGAAGGGGACGCGGAGGGATCCGTGGCGCAGGCTGCCGAGGGTGGTGACGTTGCCGAGTCGGTCGACGGCGAGGGTGCTGTGGAGGGGCGTGAGGTCGCCGGGTCCGTCGAGCCGGTCGACGGCGATGGTGACGCTGTCGGATCCGCCGCACAGGCCACCGAGGAGGCGGCGTCGGACGCCTGCTGGCTCGACACCGAGACCGCCCTCACCCTGCTCGCCTCCCCCCTCGCCGGCATGGACGCCGCCGATCTGCGCCGGCTCGGCCGTGCCCTGCGCGACGAGGAGCGGGCCGCGGGCAACGCCCTGCCGCCGCCCTCGGACGACCTGCTCGCGCGGGCGTTGGCCGAGCCGGAGCGGCTGGCGGTGCACGACCCCACGTACGCGCGTGGCGCCCAGCGACTCGGCGCACTGCTCCGCAAGGCCCGAGAACGCCTCGCGGGCGGCGGTACGGCCGAGGAGGCGCTGTGGGACCTGTGGGAAGGCACGCCGTGGCCCGCCCGCCTGGAGCGGACCGCCCGCCGCGGCGGCGCCGCCGGCCGCAACGCCGACCGTGACCTGGACGCCATGTGCGCGCTGTTCGCGACGGCGGCCCGCGCGGAGGAGCGCACCGGCGGCCGGGGCACCCTGAACTTCCTGGAGGAGATCGACGCCGAGGACATCGCCGCCGACACCCTCACGCGGCGTGCCGTACGCCCCGACGCCGTACGCCTGATGACCGCGCACCGCTCCAAGGGCCTCGAATGGCGCTTGGTCGTCGTCGCGGGCGTACAAGAGGGCCTGTGGCCGGACCTGCGGCGCCGCGGCTCCCTCCTGGAGGCCGACCGCATCGGCCGCGACGGACTCGCCGAGCCACTCACCCCGGGGGCGCTGCTGGCAGAGGAGCGCCGCCTGTTCTACGTCGCCGCCACACGCGCGCGTGAACGCCTGGTCGTCACAGCGGTGAAGGGCGCGGCCGACGACGGCGACCAGCCCTCCCGCTTCCTGACCGAGCTCGGCGTGGAACCGAGGGACGTCACCGGCCGGCCCCGTCGCCCGCTGTCCGTCGCCGCGCTCGTCGCCGAACTCAGGGCCACCACGGTCGACCCGCGCGCGTCCGACACCCTCAGGGAGGCCGCAGCCCGCCGACTGGCCCGGCTGGCGGCGCTCGCCGACGAGGACGGCCGCCCACTGGTCCCCGCCGCCCACCCCTACCGCTGGTGGGGCATGTTCGAGCCGACCGAGTCCAAGGTGCCGCTGCGCAACCGCGACCAGCCCGTCGTGCTCTCGGGCAGCGCCCTCGATCAGCTCGCCAACACCTGCGCCCTCCAGTGGTTCCTGGGCCGTGAGGTGAAGGCCGACGCGCCCGCCACCGCCGCCCAGGGCTTCGGCAACGTCGTGCACGTCCTCGCCGACGAGGTCGCCTCCGGACACACCCCGGCCGACCTCGACGTCCTCATGGAGCGCCTCGACTCGGTGTGGAACGCGCTGGCCTTCGACGCGCCGTGGAAGTCGGCCCAGGAGAAGGGCAACGCGCGCGTGGCGCTCGAACGGTTCCTGAAGTGGCACGTGATGGACCGCGCGGGGCGCACCCCGGTGGCGAGCGAGCACGACTTCGACGTGACCCTTGAGGCCGGCGACTTCGAGGTGCGCATCCGTGGCCAGATGGACCGCGTCGAGGCCGACGGTGAGGGACGCGCCTATGTCGTCGATTTCAAGACCGGCAAGCAGGCCCCCAGCGCAGCCGAGGTGACCCGGCACCCGCAGCTCGCCGTCTACCAGCTCGCCGTCCGCGAGGGCGCCGTCGACGAAGCCTTCGACGGCGTGCACCCCGAGCCCGGCGGCGCCGAACTCGTCCAGTTGCGTCAGGGCGCCGCCAAGCGCGACGGCGGCGAGACCCTGCCCAAGGTGCAGGGACAGCAGCCCCTGGACGGCCCGGAGGGGGAGTGGGTCGGTGACCTGCTGGCCACGGCTGCGGGCAAGGTCCTCGACGAACGGTTCGCACCCAGCGCGGGCCAGCACTGCGCACACTGCGCGTTCCGGGCGTCGTGCAGCGCGCGGCCCGAGGGGCGGCACGTGGTCGAGTGACGCATCGTCAGTGTCCGGAGTGACCGATCACACCACCCGTGCCGACCTGCGCTTCTTCCGGCCCGAAGACCGGTCCGGCATCGAGTGTCAGTGCCCGCCGCTAGCCTTCCTGAGGTGTCCGCCCGTATCACCGATCCCGAACAGCTCAAGGAGCTCCTCGGTATCCCGTTCACCCCGGAGCAGACGGCCTGCATCACCGCGCCGCCCGCCCCGCAGGTGATCGTGGCCGGAGCCGGGTCGGGCAAGACGACGGTGATGGCGGCGCGCGTGGTGTGGCTGGTCGGCACCGGACAGGTCGCCCCAGAGCAGGTCCTCGGCCTGACCTTCACCAACAAGGCCGCCGGCGAACTCGCCGAGCGCGTCCGCAAGGCACTAGTCAAGGCGGGCGTCACCGACCCCGACGTCATCGACCCCGACAACCCGCCGGGCGAGCCGGTGATCTCCACTTACCACGCCTTCGCCGGCCGCCTGCTGACCGACCACGGCCTGCGCATCGGTCTCGAACCGACCTCCCGGCTGCTCGCCGACGCCACCCGCTACCAGCTCGCCGCGCGCGTGCTGCGCGAAGCCCCGGGCCTCTACCCGGCCCTCACCCGCTCCTTCGCCGACCTCGTCAGCGACCTCCTCAACCTCGACGCCGAGCTCGCCGAGCACCTCGTACGACCCGAGACGCTGCGCGCACACGACGCCGAACTGCTGCTCACCCTCCAGGGCGCCAAACTCACCAACGCCGACCTGCGCAAGGTCCCCGAAGCGGCGGCGGCACGCCGTGAACTCGCCGACCTCGTGGTCCGCTACCGCGCCGCCAAGCGCGAACGCGACCTGCTCGACTTCGGCGACCAGATCGCCCTGTCGGCACAGCTCGCCAGGATCCCCGAAGTGGGCCGCGTCCTGCGCGACGAGTTCCGCGTGGTCCTGCTGGACGAGTACCAGGACACCTCCGTCGCCCAACGCGTCCTCCTGGCGGGCCTGTTCGGCGACGGCACCGGCCACCCGGTGACGGCAGTCGGCGACCCCTGCCAGGCGATCTACGGCTGGCGCGGCGCCTCCGTCGCCAACCTCGACGACTTCCCCGAGCACTTCGCCCACGCCGACGGCCGCCCCGCCACCCGCCAGGCCCTCAGCGAGAACCGGCGCAGCGGCGGCCGCCTCCTCGACCTCGCCAACGGCCTCGCGGAGCCCCTGCGCGCCATGCACGCGGGCGTTCAGGCACTGCGCCCCGCGCCCGGCGCCGAACACGACGGCATCGTCCGCTGCGCCCTCCTGCCCACCCACGCCGAGGAGATCGACTGGATCGCCGACTCCGTCGCCCACCTCGTCAACACCGGCAAGGCACCCGGTGAGATCGCCGTCCTGTGCCGTACGGCGACCGACTTCGCCGAGATCCAGGGCGCGCTCGTCGCCCGCGACGTCCCCGTCGAAGTGGTCGGCCTGTCCGGGCTGCTCCACCTGCCCGAGATCGCCGACCTGGTCGCCGTCTGCGAGGTCCTCCAGGACCCGGGCGCCAACGCCTCCCTGGTCCGTCTGCTCACCGGCCCCCGCTGGCGCATCGGCGCGCGCGATCTCGCCCTGCTGGGGCGCCGGGCGCGCCTGCTGGTGTCCCACGCGCGCGTGGACGGCGACGACGACCCCGACCGCCGGCTCGCCCAGGCCGTCGAGGGCGTCGACCCCGCCGAGGTCATCTCGCTCGCGGACGCCCTGGACACCTTCCTGGAGACGCCGCTGGACGGCGACGGGGACGACGACGGGCTGCCCTTCTCACCGGACGCGCGCGTGCGGTTCGCCCGCCTCGCCACCGAGCTGCGCGACCTGCGCCGCTCCCTGGCCGACCCGCTCATGGACGTCCTGCACCGGGTCCTCGCCGTCACCGGCCTGGAAGTCGAACTGTCGGCCTCCCCGCACGCGCTGGCCGCCCGACGCCGCGAGACCCTGTCCAACTTCCTCGACATCGCAGCCTCCTTCGCGGCCGGCGACAACGAGGCGAGTCTGCTCGCCTTCCTCGGCTTCCTGCGCACCGCCGCCCAGTACGAGAAGGGCCTCGACAACGCCCTCCCCGGTGGCGAGAACACCGTCAAGGTGCTCACCGCGCACAAGTCCAAGGGCCTGGAATGGGACGTCGTCGCCGTCCCCGGCCTGGTCACCGGCACCTTCCCCAGCACGCAGGGCCGCGAGAAGTGGACCGCCCAGGCCAAGGTGCTCCCGCACGAACTGCGCGGCGACACCGACACCCTCCCCGACGTCACCTCCTGGGACTCCCGCGGCCTGAAGGCCTTCCAGGAGGCCATGAAGGACCACCAGCACACCGAGGAACTCCGCCTCGGCTACGTCACCTTCACCCGCCCCCGGTCCCTGCTCCTGGGCTCCGGCCACTGGTGGGGCCCCACCCAGAAGAAGCCCCGCGGCCCCTCCGACTTCCTGCACGCCCTGTACGACCACTGCACGGCCGGCCACGGCGAGATCGAGGCGTGGGCGGACGAACCGGCCGAGGACGAGGAGAACCCGGCGCTGCACCGGGAGACCGCCGACCAGCTATGGCCCCTGCCCCTCGACACGGCCGCCCTGGCCCGCCGCCGCGCCGCCGCCGAGACGGTCCTGGCCCACCTGGAGAACCTGGCATCGCACGAGGGCGGCCACCCCGCCGCGACCCACGACCCCGACACCTACGACGACCCGGACTGGCCCCCGCCGCCCGACGACGAGGCGTTCGCGGACGACGAGCCTTTCGCGGGCGGCGAGCCTTTCGCGGACGACGGCCCTTTCGCGGGCGGCGAGGCTTTCGCGGACGATCCGCAGGACGAGGACCCCGAGGACTGGGACTCCTGGACCACCGACCGCCCGGCCCCGGCCATCCCGCACCAGGCGCAACCGTCGGAGCCCGCCGCCCGCCCCCACCCCACACAGCCGGGCGCCCTGACCCCCGAGGAGGCCCGCACCATCGCCTCCTGGGATCGCGATCTCGACGCCCTCACCGGGGAGCTCCTGCGCGCCCGCACGAGCGTCACGGACGTACCCCTGCCCGCGTCACTGACAGCGTCCCAGTTGCTGCGTCTCGCCGCCGACCCGGACGGGTTCGCGCAGGAACTCGCGCGCCCCATGCCGCGCCCCCCACAACCCGCCGCACGTCGAGGCACCCGATTCCACGCCTGGGTCGAGGCCCGCTTCGAGGAGCTGACGCTGCCCATGCTGGAGCCGGACGACCTCCCCGGCAGCGAGGCCGAGATCGCCGACGAACGAGACCTGGAAGCCCTCAAGGACGCCTTCGAACGCAGCGAGTACGCACAGCGCACGCCCTACCGGGTCGAGGCCCCGTTCCAGCTCGCGATCGCCGGCCGCGTCGTACGGGGCCGTATAGACGCCGTATACAGGACCGGCGACGGCGAGACGGCGACGTACGAGATCGTCGACTGGAAGACCAACCGCACCCGCACCGCCGATCCGCTCCAGCTCGCCCTGTACCGGCTCGCGTGGGCCGAGCAGCAGGGCGTACCCCTGGAGTCCGTCGACGCCGCGTTCCTGTATGTCCGCAGCGGTGATGTCGTACGCCCGGACGACCTGCCCGGCCGAGCGGCCCTGGAGCGACTGCTGAGCGATGAGCCGGTCGCCGAGGTGAACTGTGAGGAACCGCCCAACCAGGATGTCGGTGCGGGCCGATAGGCTCGTGACCATGAGCCAGACCCCGGACAGCGCCGTCCGCACGTACATCGAGCAGCACCGTGCCGCCTTCCTCGACGACCTCGCCGAATGGCTGCGCATCCCCTCCGTGTCGGCCCAGCCCGACCACGCGCCCGACGTACGCCGCAGCGCCGACTGGCTCGCCGCCAAACTCAAGGAGACCGGCTTCCCGACCACCGAGGTCTGGCCGACGCCGGGCGCCCCCGCGGTCTTCGCCGAGTGGCCCAGCCACGACCCCGAAGCGCCCACCGTCCTCGTCTACGGCCACCACGACGTGCAGCCCGCCGCCCGCGAGGACGGCTGGGACAGCGAGCCCTTCGAGCCCGTCGTCCGCGAAGGACGCCTCTACGCGCGCGGGGCCGCCGACGACAAGGGCCAGGTGTTCTTCCACACACTCGGCGTCCGCGCCCACCTCGCCACCAGCGGCCGCACCACCCCCGCCGTCAACCTCAAACTGCTCATCGAGGGCGAGGAGGAGTCGGGCTCCCCGAACTTCCGCGCCCTGGTCGAGGAGCACGCGGAGCGGCTCGCGGCCGACGCCGTGATCGTGTCCGACACCGGCATGTGGGCCGAGGACACCCCCACCGTGTGCACCGGCATGCGCGGCCTCGCCGAGTGCGAGATCCGGCTGTACGGCCCCGACCAGGACATCCACTCCGGCTCCTTCGGCGGCGCCGTCCCCAACCCGGCGACCGCCGCCGCCCGCCTGGTCGCCGCCCTGCACGACGAGCACGCACGCGTGGCGATCCCCGGCTTCTACGACGGCGTCGTCGAGCTGACCGACCGCGAGCGCGAGCTCTTCGCCGAGCTGCCCTTCGACGAAGCACGCTGGCTGCGCACCGCCAAGTCCTACGCCACCCACGGCGAGGCCGGCCTCACCACCCTGGAGCGCATCTGGGCCCGCCCGACCGCCGAGGTCAACGGCATCGGCGGCGGCTACCAAGGCCCCGGCAGCAAGACGATCATCCCGTCCTCCGCGATGGTGAAGCTCTCCTTCCGGCTGGTCGCCGGACAGGACCCCGAACACATCGAGAAGGCCGTCCGCGCCTGGGCCGCCGACCAGGTGCCCGCAGGCATCCGCAGCGAGATCACCTTCACCGGCGCCACGCGCCCGTGCCTGACCCCACTGGACCACCCGGCCCTCCAGTCCGTCGTACGCGCCATGGGCCGCGCCTTCGAAGGCCCCGTCCGCTTCACCCGCGAAGGCGGCTCGGGACCGGCCGCCGACCTCCAGGACGTCCTCGCCGCACCCGTGCTCTTCCTCGGCATCTCCGTCCCGTCCGACGGCTGGCACGCCCCGAACGAGAAGGTCGAGCTGGACCTGCTCCTCAAAGGCGTCGAGACCTCCGCCTACCTGTGGGGCGACCTGGCCGCGAACTGGCGCCATGAGCCCTGAGCCATCGGGCCCGTCCGGAGGGGCATCGCGCGCGGGGCACACTGGAAAGGCCGCCCCGCACCGCCGAGCCCTGCCGCCTACGGTCGCCTCCCGTCCCACGTCCCGCCGATCCGCCCGCCGAAGCACACCGTTCCACTGGGGGAGTTGGAAGCACCCGTGACCACCTGGACCGACCACACCGCCGACCGCCCGATCTCGCTCACAGCCCCGAGCGGCATCGACCGCGCCGCCCACCACCGGCTCGACGAAGCCTGGCTCGCGGCAGCGTGGAGCCACCCCACCACCCGCTGCTTCGTGGTCTCCGGCGGCCAGGTCCTCATCGACGAGGCACCGGACGGGCACACCGAACTCGTCATGACCCCCTCCTTCGAGGCCCCCCTCACCGAGGCGCACCGCTACTTCCTCGGCATCGACGACGACGGCGTCAGCTACTTCGCCCTCCAGAAGGACGCCCTGCCCGGCCGCATCGACCAGTCCGCGCGCGCGGCCGGCCTGCGCGAGGCGGGCCTGCTGCTGTCAGCGCGCGACACCGGCCTGATGGTGCACGCCGTCGGCCTCGAGAACTGGCAGCGCACCCACCGCTTCTGCTCCCGCTGCGGCGAGCGCACCGTGATCGCCGCGGCGGGCCACATCCGCCGCTGCCCCGCCTGCGGCGCCGAGCACTACCCGCGCACCGACCCCGCCGTGATCATGGCGGTCACCGACGAGGACGACCGCATCCTCCTCGGCCGCCAGGTCCACTGGCCCGAGGGCCGCTTCTCGACGCTCGCCGGCTTCGTCGAGCCCGGCGAGTCCATCGAGCAGACGGTGCGCCGCGAGGTCTTCGAGGAGGCCGGGATCACCGTCGGCGAGGTCGAGTACGTCGCCAGCCAGCCCTGGCCCTTCCCGTCCAGCCTCATGCTCGGCTTCATGGCGCGCGCCACCTCCACCGATGTCAACGTCGACGGTGACGAGATCCACGAGGCCCGCTGGTTCTCCCGTGAGGAGCTCCGTGTCGCCTTCGAGGCCGGTGAGGTCCTGCCGCCCTACGGCATCTCCATCGCGGCCCGCCTGATCGAACTCTGGTACGGCAAGCCGCTGCCGACGAGGAGCTTCGTCTGAGACGACCCGCCTGAGAGGACGGCTGTGCCCGACCCGTACTGGAACCACAACGTCCACTACCACCCCGTGGTGCTCGACGCCGTCCCGGACGGTGCCGCGCCGCACTGGACGTGGGGTGCGGGGACGGGCTGCTCGCCCGCAAGCTCGCGGCGAGGGCCGCGTCCGTCACGGACGTGGACCGCTCACCGCAGATGATCCGGCAGGCCCGCGCCGAGACGCCCGGGAACGTCACGTTCCTGGAAGCGGACTACCTCGACGCGGACTCCCTGCCCGAGGGCAAGTACGACTTCGTCAGTGCGGTCGCCGTGGTGCACCACGCACGCTTCGAAGACGCGATCGGCGCACTGGCGCGGCTGCTGGCGCCGGGCGGACGCCTGGTGATCGTCGGGATGGCGGGCAACAAGACGGCCCTGGACTGGGCGATCGGTGGCTGCGGGGTGCTTCCGAGCCTGCTGATGAGATGGCTGCGGGGCGGGAAGACCGGCCCGGTAGGCATGCCGGTGCAGGACTCGGACATGCACTGGGGCGAGGTCCGCGAAGCCGCCCGCGGCCTGCTGCCCGGCAGCCGCTTCCGACGCCGGCTGCTGTGGCGCTACACACTCGTGTGGGACGTACCAGCCACGGCAAAAACCCCGGACGCACAGCATGAAGGCGGCCCCTGAAGCGCCTCAGGGACCGCCTTCCAAGGACCGCACCGACGGTGCGGTCAGGCGCTGACCTTCTGCTTGACCTGAGCCAGCGACGGGTTCGTCATGGTCGAGCCGTCCGCGAAGAGCACGGTCGGGACCGTCTGGTTTCCGCCATTCGCCTTCTCGACGAAAGCCGCGGAGTCGGGGTCCTGCTCGATGTTGATCTCCGTGTACGCGATGCCCTCGCGGTCCAACTGCTTCTTCAGCCGCTGGCAGTAGCCGCACCAGGTGGTGCTGTACATCGTCACAGTGCCCTGCATGTCTCGCGCGCTCCTCTGATAGCTCGGGGGAACAGGTCGTCCAGAGGGGGAACGTACGCGACCGGGCGGCCATTCCCACCCGGGGTATGCCCGGCAACGTGACGCCTGCCGCATTAGTACGACTATCAATGCCTGCCTGTGGACAACCGGCGCAGCCGTCTCCGGCGACCTGGCAGCATGGCCGTGTGACAGCAGCAACGCACTCCACCCTCTTCCCGCAGGCACCGGACACGGCCGACGCGGTGCTCGAAGGGCTCGACCCCGAGCAGCGCGAGGTGGCCACCGCCCTGCACGGACCGGTGTGCGTACTCGCGGGCGCCGGCACCGGCAAGACGAGAGCGATCACCCACCGCATCGCCTACGGCGTCCGAGCAGGCATCCTCCAGCCCTCCAGCGTGCTCGCCGTCACCTTCACCAACCGCGCCGCCGGAGAGATGCGCGGCCGACTGCGCCAGCTCGGCGCCGCCGGAGTCCAGGCCCGTACGTTCCACTCGGCCGCCCTGCGCCAGCTCCAGTACTTCTGGCCGAAAGCAGTCGGCGGCGCCATGCCCCGACTCGTCGACCGCAAGATCCAGCTCGTCGCCGACGCGGCCGCCGCCTGCCGCATCCGCCTCGACCGGAACGAGCTGCGGGACGTCACCGGCGAGATCGAGTGGTCCAAGGTCACCCAGACCGTCCCCGCGGACTACGCGCCCGCCACCGCGAAAGCCGGCCGCGAAGCCCCCCGCGACCCGGCCGAGATCGCCCAGATCTACAACGTCTACGAGGACCTCAAACGGGACCGCTCCCTCATGGACTTCGAGGACGTCCTGCTGCTCACCGTCGCCATCCTCCAGGACCGCCACGACATCGCCGAGCAGGTCCGCTCCCAGTACCAGCACTTCGTCGTCGACGAGTACCAGGACGTCAGCCCGCTCCAGCAGCGCCTGCTGGAGCTGTGGCTCGGCGAGCGGGACAACCTGTGCGTGGTCGGCGACGCCAGCCAGACGATCTACTCGTTCACAGGCGCAACCCCCGACCATCTGCTCGACTTCCGCACCCGCCACCCCGGCGCAACCGTCGTCAAACTCGTCCGCGACTACCGCTCCACCCCCCAGGTCGTCCACCTCGCCAATGGACTGCTCGCCCAGGCCAGCGGACGCGCCGCCGACCACCGCCTGGAACTGATCTCCCAGCGCGACCCCGGCCCCGAACCCGTCTACACCGAGTACACGGACGAACCCGCCGAGGCCGAAGGCGCCGCCCGCCGCATCCGCGACCTCATGGACTCCGGCGTCCCGGCCAGCGAGATCGCCATCCTGTTCCGCACGAACTCCCAGTCCGAGACCTACGAGCAGGCCCTCGCCGACGCGGGCGTCCCCTACCAGTTGCGCGGCGCCGAGCGGTTCTTCGACCGGCCCGAGGTGCGCAAGGCCGGCATCGCCCTGCGCGGCGCGGCCCGATTCGGCGGCAACGACGCCCTCCTCGACGACGCCGTCGACCTGCCCTCCCAGGTGCGTGCCGTCCTCTCGGGCGAGGGCTGGACGACAGAGCCACCGGCCGGCTCCGGCGCCGTCAGAGAGCGCTGGGAGTCGCTGGCGGCCCTGGTGAACCTCGCCCATGACTTCGCCGCCGCCAAACCCGGCGCCACCCTCGCCGACCTCGTCGCAGAACTCGACGAACGCGCCAACGCCCAGCACGCCCCGACCGTCCAGGGCGTCACCCTCGCCTCCCTGCACTCGGCCAAGGGCCTGGAGTGGGACGTCGTCTTCCTCGTCGGCGTCGCCGAGGGCATGATGCCGATCACCTACGCAAAGACCGACGAGCAGGTCGAGGAGGAACGCCGTCTTCTCTACGTCGGCGTCACTCGCGCCCGCCGGTACCTCCACGTCTCCTGGGCACTCACCCGCGCCCCCGGCGGCCGCCCCAACCGCCGCCCCAGCCGCTTCCTCGACGGACTGCGCCCCGGCTCGACCGCCACCGTCGGACGCGCCGCCGCCCGTGGCTCCGGCGGGGTCGAGCGCGGATTCACCAGCCGACCGGACGCCGCCCCGAGACGGACGCAGCGCAGCCCTGCCCGCTGTCGCGTCTGCGGGCGCACCCTCACCGACGCCGGCGAGATGAAGCTGATGCGCTGCGAGGACTGCCCGTCCGAGATGGACGAGGGCCTCTACGAACGCCTCCGCGAATGGCGAGGCGTCCAGGCGCGGCTCAGCGGGCAGCCCGACTTCTGCGTCTTCACGGACAGAACGCTGATGGCCATCGCCGAGGCGGAGCCGACCAGTCCGGATGAGCTGGCCCGCATCCCAGGACTCCTCAAGCGCAAGCTCGACCGCTACGGAGCCGATGTGCTGGCCATCTGCGCAGGCCAGGAGCTTGAGCAGGGCCCGGACGGGGAATGATACGAACTCGTCGAAAAAATAGTTTGCGCATGCCCCAGCAATCCCCATAGGTTCTTAGCCACGGGAACGGAGGCCTTCTCGGAGGCCCCAAT
Source organism: Streptomyces sp. NPDC036764 (assembly GCF_055609385.1). Lineage (NCBI taxonomy): Bacteria > Bacillati > Actinomycetota > Actinomycetes > Kitasatosporales > Streptomycetaceae > Streptomyces > Streptomyces sp. NPDC036764. The sequence continues at coordinate 318,881 of NZ_JBVJPT010000005.1, read as the reverse complement.
TCCGTGTTGTACTTGCATACCCGTCGGACTGGTTCACCCCAGTCCCCCGAGACGCCGAGAGGAGGCGAGTCCAGTGATCAGCATCAACGCCAGCTCCATCAGCAACGTCAAAATGACCGATCGCTCGGTCGTCGCCTCCCTGTGCATGCTCGGCGCCTCGAACCAGGGCACCGGTCTGTCCGGCATCCGTGCCGACCGTCCGGCGTCCTCCGTGTCTCTCGCGGGTCTTCCCATCCGCGAGCGCAATGAGCGACCGACCAAGGCACTGGAAGCGGCAGTAGAGGTCAAGGCGCATGCCTATGCCTTTGCAGCGACCGGTGCCGGATTCCGGAAGCAGACGACGCAGCACCACCAGATGTGGGCCTTCCGTGGGCCAGAACCCTGGAGTGATCCAGCCTGACAGTCGATCAGGCCGGCGCCTTCAGGGCCGCGGAACCCCATCCGGGATCCGCGGCCCTTCTGTTTGTCCTGCAACAGGGATGACAGAGCGAAGGGGCCTCGGGACAAGGAATGACCCGGTACCAGCCGCCAACCGGCCCAACAGGGCCGGAACGAACAGACGAGGAAAACCAACCGTGCAACTCGAAGCGCACGCCCCGTCAGTACCGCCTTCAGACACGATCCCCAAGCCCGGCCTCACGGAGGACTCCACCTTGACTCCGCTCACTGCGCTCACCGCGCTCGACGACGCCATCGAGAACCTCGGCGTACCCGTCCCCTGCCGTTCCTACGACCCGGAGGTCTTCTTCGCCGAGTCGCCGGCGGACGTCGAGTACGCCAAGTCCCTCTGCCGCACCTGCCCGCTGATCGAGGCCTGCCTCGCCGGCGCCAAGGAGCGGCGTGAGCCCTGGGGCGTCTGGGGTGGCGAGCTGTTCGTCCAGGGTGTTGTCGTCGCCCGGAAGCGGCCGCGTGGTCGCCCGCGCAAGAACCCGGTCACGGCATGAACACCGCAGGAACGATCGACCGTCCCTTCACGCACGACCCCCAGAAGCAGGCCCCGATGAAGCCGTCCACCAACGAGCTCGCAGGCTCCATGCCTGAAGACTTCACCACCAGTAGCGCGAACGACTCGCGTCAGAACAGGAACCGAGAGATGCAACTCATCCAAGAAGCCCTGGCACGTGCGCATATGCACGAGCGACAGCACGAGGCCGAGCGGGAACGCCGGGCCGTGCGCCTGGCGTCCGCTCGCCGGATGCAGCGCCGTGCCGAGCGCGCCTCGCTGCGTGCCCGCCGCGCGCTCGCCATGGCGGTCATGCAGTAATCGACCCCACCGCCATGCGGTTGCCTCCCGATCAGGGAGGCGGTGACTACACCCCGCGGGGGCTGGTCCGTACGAACGGACCGGCCCCCGCGGTGCGTTGTGCCCGGCGATCGGGAAGCGGCGGAGGTACCGTCGCCGAGTGACGAGTCTTTCCGGAGGCAGTGACAAGGGCGGCTCCGCCACAGAGCCCCACTCCATCGCCTGTGCCCGATGCGGCACCGAGGCCCGGCCCCCGCAGCCCACCTGGACCTACTCCGTCGAAAACGGCACCCGGCGCTACTTCTGCGACACGTGCTCGCGGGAGAACCTCAGAGCGATCGAGGGACGGCTGGACTCGGCCTGGTGGTAGAGAGACAGCGGTGCTTCGCCCTGGGGGTCCGTTGCCTTCGAACACCACGCCACCGCCGTCACCCCGGCCGGGAAGAAGACGTTCGACAGGCGCCTTCTGCGAGCCGCGACCAACGCGGGTCATCACATGACGGGCGGTTCGGCCAAGAGAACAACCCGGTCTGCTTCAACGTCGAACCCAAGCACGGAATGCCCGGAATCCCCCTCAGGGTCCATCAGTACCGGCTTTCTCAGCCGCCGTCCGATCGCCCGGAGGAAGCCGCAGAACACATCCAGTTGCTCCTGGCCCTGCAGCTCCCTCAGATCCACATCGAAGTTGATCTCCTCAGACGTGTAGAAACTGAAGATCGCCAGAATGCCCGCTACTGGCCAGACCCGCAGATCCGCACACTCGGCGTCGGGCGGGCGGGACAGTACTGCCTCCGCCCGAGGCACCGGCATCACGACATCGCCCTCGGAGTACTGGCACTTCCAACCGCACTCGCTGATGAGATCGAGGACCGCCTGCCAGTCCGCCACTGAGGCATCAGGGACACGCACGTCTGGCAGAGGCCCCATCTCATCCGGGTCGAAGAATTCTTTGACGTCGCCCCACAGCAGATCAGACACCTCGCCATGCTGCCCGGCGGCTATCCCCAGAGCAGCCCAATTTTCCTGACTGAAGGCGTAGGGGTCCCCCGCCCCCCTCCCTGGCCCCTCCACGCACCCAGCGTCAGCTCACGCCTCCGCCGCCGACCCCTCCTCAGCGGTCGGCTCCTCCAGGACGAATCCCGGTAGCCACTCCTCCAGTTCCTCGCGCAGCCGTACCGTCGCGCCCAACTGGCACAGCACCCCGATCGTGCTCAGCGTCACCCGGTGAATGAGGAGATACGCCGGGGGCAGGTTGAGCTGTTTGCCCAGTTGGTAGGCGGGGGAGCGGGGGTCGGCGACCCGCGCGGCCTGGCTGCGCATCCAGCCGCGGGTGAAGGTGAACTCGTCGACCTGGGCCGGTTCGATGATCGGCAGCAGGTAGTCCAGGACGGCGTCGGGGGCCAGGTCGATGGACTCCTTGACGAAGCCCTCCTCGCAGAGGAGTTCGTAGACCTCGTCCGCGTCCCCGTCCAGGGTCATGCGCAGGGAGCCGCCGATGGGCGTCGGCAGGCCGCCAGGGAGACGGTCGACCGTTCCGAAGTCCAGGACGCCGAGCCGCCAGTCTTCCTCACCGTCCGGGCCGCCCGGCAGGAGTCGGAAGTTCCCTGGGTGCGGGTCGGCGTGCAGCAGGCCTGTGCGGGCCGGGCCGGAGAAGAGGAAGCGGGCCAGGAGCTGGCCGGCGCGGTCGCGCTGCTCCTCGGTGCCGTCGGAGATCACCTCCGAGAGCGGGATGCCGTCGATCCACTCCGTGACCAGGACCTGCTCGCACTGATGCACCACCGCGGGGACGACGACGTCCGGATCGCCGGCGAACTCCTCCGCGTGTGCCTGCTGGGCCTGTGCCTCCAGGCCGTAGTCCAGTTCTTCCGAGACCCGGTCCTTGAGCTCGGCGATCAGCGGCTTGATGTCCATGCCGGGAATCAGGGGGCCCAAGAGTCGGGCGAAGCGACTCAGTTGGTTCAAGTCGGACAGTAGGGCCTCGCCTGCTCCCGGGTACTGCACCTTGACCGCCACTTCGCGGCCGTCGTGCCACACCCCGCGATGCACCTGGCCGATCGAGGCGGCCGCGGACGGCTTGTCCTCGAACTCCAGGAACAGGTCCTGCCAGTCCTCGCCGAGTCGCTCCGCCAGTACCGAGTGCACGGTGCGCGTCGGCATCGGAGGCGCCGCCTCCTGAAGTTTGGTGAGCGCCGCTCGATACGGGCCGGCGATCTCCTCGGGCAGCGCCGACTCGAAGACGGACAGGGCTTGGCCGAACTTCATGGCGCCGCCCTTGAGCTCGCCGAGCACCTTGAACATCTGCTCCGCGGTGCGCTGCTGCAACTCGCGGCCGACGAGTTCCGCGGACTCGCCGACGATCCGCTTGCCCAGTCCCCAGGTCGCCCGTCCGGCGAAGCCGAGCGGGAGTGCGGCGAGCTTGGCGGTGCGGGTGACCGCCTTGCGGGGAAGATCAGACATGCGCCCTCCAGGTCCCAGCCAACCGCTCCGTGTCTGCCCTACGGCGTGACTCCTTCGACGGCCGCTGCTCCGCCATTGTCTCGTGCCGGTCCTCGTCCTCGGAGGGGTGTTCTCCCTCACCTTTCTCCGTGGCGCCGCACGCGCATGCGGGATGCGCCCACACCGGCCGGGCGTGCCAGGTCAGAGCGGGTAGTGACACTTCCCAGCGTGCGCCCGCGCTGGACGGAACCCGGCCGTCCAGAAAGGCGAGGGCGTGTGCGGCGGCCAGACCGGCGACCGCGGTGGCCAGCGTGAGGTCGCAGGCCCGCACCTCGCGCGCCCGCCCCGAGCCCGAGCGCCACTGTGCGACGAGCCGGGGCCAGGCCGGGTCCCGATCGGTACGCCCCTCGTGCAGGCAGCCGGCGCAGCCGGTCTCGCCGGGCAGTACGAGCGGGCCGACCACGCCGGTTCCCTCCACGACACCGGCGTACAGATGGGGCGTACCGGAGGAGATGAGGGGTTCGGCGGCGGATGGGGAGGGGGCGTGCACGGCGACGTCGTCCCGGGGCGCGATGATCACCAGGGAGTGGCCGGTGGTCTGCTCTTCCGCGGATGATTGGGCGCCGCGGCGTGTTGGGCGGTCCGGTGCGCAGCGGCGTGCGGTTCGTCGCGCGGCCTCGTCCCTGCGGTCGCCGACGGTCTCCGCGGGCAGTCCGCCCGGGGTCACGTCCCAGGGCTCGACCCGGCCGACGTCGCGCACGTCGACGTCGCCCACCCCGGCCGCCGACAGCAGTGAGGCCATCATCGATCCGACCCGGCCGGCGCCCCTCACCTGTACGCGCAGTGAGCGTCGCGCGGTGAGGCGGCTCATGGCCTCGCCCGGCTCGGATGTGGTCAGCGACAGCGAGGCCAGATCCGGGCGCAGCCGGTCCAGTACCTCTTTCTTGCGTCGAAGGGTGTCGCCGGCCGGGCCGCCGCCCTTCGCGTCGTCGAGCAGTCCTGCCCCTGCCAGGCGTCGCACCAGCCCGTCGACATGGCCGTCCGGCAGGTCCATGCGGCGGCCTTCCTCGCGTAACAGCTCCAGTCCGCGAGTGCCGTTGAGCAGATCGAGGAAGCTGCCCGTCGCGGTGTCCATCGGGCCCAGGGTCAGCGCGTGTGCCGGAGTCATCCCGAATTGCACGGTGTTGAGGTCGCGCCAGCCGCGCCTGAGGGACGACTTCACCTGTGGAGCCTGTGGTGTCGGTGGAAATGCTGGAGGCGCCGGCCTGGACAGGTCGGTTGAAATGGCTGAATTGGTCTGATCTGTCGCATGCATGAACTGGCCCCCGTAGCCATCGTGGAACATCCCCATGCGTCGGAAAGGCTCGGTCGCAGCGTCGCCGACGACTGCCAGCATGCCCCGATACGGCGGACGGTGCCGAAAGTTGTCCACAGGCGGTGGATATTCGTCGTACAAATCAAACGCACGGTGGGGGATCGGGATCGAACCGTCCCAGAGTCGGGACTTCGCCCATGTGCAGCGGGTAACGTCGGGGCGTGTCCGCCGACCCACTGCACCGCGCCGGAACGCCACAGCGCAGTACGACGAGCCCGCCGCAGAGCGGCTCGGGGGCGAGCGCGATCGAGGTCCGTAGAAGCGCCCGGCGCCGCCGGACGGTCTCGGCGTACCGCGAGGGCGATCGCACCGTCGTGCTCATCCCTGCCCGGATGTCCGAGGCCGAGGAGCAACGCTGGGTGAACGTCATGCTGGACAAGCTGGCCGCCCAGGAGAGCAAGCGGGTCATCGGCGACGCGGAGCTGGCGGAGCGGGCCGAGCGGCTCTCGGACCAGTATCTGGACGCCCGCGCGCGGCCCAACTCGGTGCGCTGGGTCACCAACCAGAACACCCGCTGGGGTTCGTGCACCCCGGCCGAGGGCAGCATCCGGCTTTCGCACCGGCTGCAGGGCATGCCCGAATACGTCGTCGACTACGTCCTCCTGCACGAACTCGCGCATCTTCTGGTGCCCGGACACGGGCCCCGTTTCTGGCGGCTGCTGGAGGCGTATCCCCGCACCGAGCGGGCGAAGGGCTACCTCGAAGGCGTGGTCGCCGCCGAGCGGTTGCCCCATCTGCCCGGCGCGCGCGGCGAATGAGCCCGAGGGACCCGCTGCCGCGCCGCCGCTCCATTCTCCGATGGAGCCCGTGAGGCAGCCCATGGGGCAGCCCATGGGGCAGCCCGTGAGGCAGCCGCTGGGCAGTGCTTCCGGTTCGGCCGGGCGCGGGTTGTGTACCGGGTCTGTACCGGCTTCGTCCGATGTCCGAGTTTGCCGTTAGCCTGGCGCGACGCACTTACATTCGGGATGGGGGACGGTCGTTACGCATGGCCAGGGAATTCCAACGCGGCCACAAGGCCAAGATCAGTGACCTCACCGCGGGCACGGATCTGTACGTAGGGGTACAGATCGGCGCCCCAGGGCTGAGCTTCGACATCAGTTGCTTCGGTCTCGACGCCGACGAACGGCTCTCGGACGACCGTTACTTCATCTTCTTCAACCAGCCGAAGTCCCCCGAGGAAGCCATCCAGCTCCTCGGCACCCAGGCCGGTGACACGGAGTCCTTCCGGGTCACGCTCGACAGGATCCCCCCGCAGATCCAGAAGCTGTCCTTCACGGCGACGATCGACGGCGCCGGGCAGATGTCGCAGGTCGGCCCCGGATACATCCGTATCGTCGCCGGTGGCGAGGAGGTGGCCCGGTACGCCTTCAACGGCTCGGAGTTCTCCACCGAACGCGCCGTGATGCTGGGCGACTTCTACCTGAAGGACGTCTGGCGGTTCGCCGCCGTCGGCCAGGGCTTCGACGGCGGACTCGAGGCGCTGCTGAAGAACTTCGGTGGCGAGGTCGCCGAGGAAGAGGCCCCCGCCGCCCCGCAGCAGCCCCAGGCCGGTGCGACTCCCAACTTTGCGCCGCCCGCCCAGGCCGCCGCGCCGCCCGCGTTCGGCGCCCCGGCCGGCGCTCCCGCCCCGCAGCCGGCCGCTCCGGCGCCCGCGCCCGCCCCGGCGCAGGGTTTCGCGCCCCCGCCGGGATCCACCCCGCCGCCGCCGAGCCCGGCGCCCTCGGTGCACGCGCAGCCGACCATCATCGCGCCCATGACGCCGCCCGGAGGCGCCCCGCCGCCGCCCGCCCCGGCGCCCGCGCCCTACGGCCAGCCCGCGCAGCAGCCGTACGGCCAGCCCTCGGCGCCGCCGCCTCCCGGCTACGGCTACCCCCAGGCGCCCCCGGCCCCGCAGGCCCCGGCCCCGCCGCCGGGCTACGGCCAGCCGACCCCGCCTCCCGGGTACAGCCAGCCGACCCCGCCTCCCGGCTACGGCCAGCAGCCCCCCTACGGGCAGGTCCCGGGCCAGCAGGCGCCCTACGGAGCCCCGCAGGGCGCCCCGCAAGGCGTGCCTCAGGGTCCCGGTGTGGCCTCGGCGCTCCAGCAGTTCAAGGAGACGCCGACCGGTCAGCGCTGGACGCAGCAGAACAAGAAGCTGGTCCGCGTCGACCTCGGCATCGGCGGTCAGCCCGTTCTCGCCCGCCAGGGCAGCATGGTGCTGTACCAGGGCAAGGTCGACTTCAGCTACAAGGGCGCCGGCTTCGCCGGCCGGATCGTGGGCAACGCGACCGGCCAGGAGATGCAGCTCATGCGCTGCACCGGCCAGGGCCAGGTGTTCCTCGCCGAGAACTCCACGATGCTGCACCCCATCGAGCTCCAGGGCGACGGCATCTGCGTCTCCGCCGAGAACGTCCTCGCCTTCGACGAGAGCCTTCAGTACGAGGTCCGCCGCATCGAGGGGCACGGCATCCCCGGTGGCGCGCTGTTCACGATGCAGTTCACGGGTACCGGCACGATCGTCGTCAAGACGCACGGCACGCCGGTGGTGCTGCCGGTGACGCCCACGACGTTCGCCGACTGCAACGCCGTGGTCGCCTGGTCGTCCGCCGCCCAGGTGGTCGTCTCCAGCCAGGTCCGCATGCGTCGCAACGCCTACCCCGGCGACACCGGAGAGAGCGTCAACCTCCAGTTCCGGGCCGCTCCCGGCAACTTCATCGTCGTCCAGCCGTACGAGATCTGAGGGAGAGCCCGTCATGAACCAGCCGCTCGCGGGCTACGCCCCCGCACCCGTCACCGCCCGCATGGAGAACCACGGCAACCACATGCTGAAGGTCGCCATGCAGACCGGGAACGACCTCCTCGCGCGCGTGGGCTCGATGGTTGCCTACGAGGGCTTCGTCCAGTACGAGCCCAACCCGCCGGCCGTGCGCCAGATCGCCAAGGACTGGCTCACGGGTGAGGGCGCGCCCCTGATGAAGTGCTCCGGCGACGGACTGCTCTACCTCGCCGACTACGGCGCCAACGTCGTCGTGATCAACCTCAACGGCGACGGCATCTCCGTCAACGCCACCAACCTGCTCGCCTTCGACGCGCATCTGACGTGGGGTGTCGAGCGGGTCAAGGGCCTGGCGAAGTTCGCCGGGCAGGGCCTGTGGAACACCAAGATCTCCGGGCAGGGCTGGGTCGCGCTGACCTCCCGGGGCAAGCCGATCGTCGTCGACTGCGGCGGTGGCGAGGACGAGACGTACGTCGACCCGGACGCGCTCGTCGCCTGGTCGCCGAACCTCAAGGTGAAAGGCAAGCGCAGCTTCAAGGCGCAGTCCCTCATCGGCCGGGGCAGCGGCGAGGCCTACCAGATGGCCTTCTCCGGCCAGGGCATCGTCGTCGTACAGCCCAGCGAGGACAGCACCGACCGCCTCCGGGTCCGGGGCTGAGGGGGAGCGAGAGAACGCCATGCAGAGCCCGATTTTCGCCTACAACGACCAGCAGACCCAGGACCGCTGGAGCCTGCAGAACAAGCAGATGCTCCGCGTCAACCTGGAGGGCCACGACGACATCCTCGCCCGCAAGGGCACGATGGTCGCCTACCAGGGACTCGTCGAGTTCGACGCCGAGTACCAGAGCAACCAGCAGGGACGCGCGCGTGCGCACACCGGTGAGGGCCTGGACCTCATGCGCTGTCACGGACAGGGCACGGTCTACCTCGCCAACCTCAAGCAGCACGTCCACGTCATGGACGTCGAACAGGACGGGCTGACCGTCGACAGCAGCTATGTGCTGGCGATGGACTCCTCGCTGCACCACGAGGTCATCGCCGTGGACAGCCTCTACGGCATCTCCGGCTCGGGGAAGTACCAGCTCAACATCACCGGCCGCGGCAAGATCGCCCTCATGACCTCCGGCATGCCGCTGATGATGCAGGTGACGCCCGACAAGTACGTCAACTGCGACGCCGACGCGATCGTCGCCTGGTCGACCTCGCTGCGCGTACAGATGCAGGCCCAGACGCACTCCTCCGGAGTGTGGCGGCGCCGCGGCAACACCGGCGAGGGCTGGGAGCTCAGCTTCATGGGCTCCGGTTTCGCGCTGGTCCAGCCGAGCGAGCTGCTGCCGCCGCAGAACGCCCAGATCGGCTCGGGCCTCGCCGCCCAGTACGGCATGGGGCAGCAGGGGGCGCGAGGTCAGAACCAGGGCAACGTCTGGAGTTGACCGTCTGGAAAGCAGACGTAAGGGGCGACCGCCTGGGCAGTCGCCCCTTACACATGGTTCGGCACCGGCCGGCGTTCAGACCGCGAGCCTCGCCCGCGTCGCCTCCAGCAGGCGTACGACCGACTCGTCCGCCACGTCCGCCACCTCGTCGTAGGCGAACCAGCGCAGGTCCAGCGACTCGTCGCTGATCGCCTCCACGGCGCCGGCAGGGGCGAGCGCCGCGTACTGGACGTCGAGGTGCCAGGCGCACGGCGTGTGATGGCGGTCCAGGCGCACCGGGCCGCCCGGCAGCAGGGTCAGCCCCGCGATGCCCGACTCCTCGGCTCCCTCGCGCAGGGCGGCCGCCGACAGCGTCTCGTCGGCCGGTTCGCAGTGGCCGCCCATCTGCAGCCACATGCGCAACTTCTTGTGGAGGGTGAGCAGCACCCGACCGCGTGAGGGGTCGATCACCAGCGCGCTCGCCGTGATGTGCCCGTCGCCGCAGGCCTTCCACATGCCGTCCGGGTGGGTCTCCAGATGCTCCAGATACGTCCGGCGCAACTCTTCCTGGTCCTCGTACCCCTTCAGCACGAGGACCGCGTCGTCGTACAGGCTCACTCGGTGCCGTCGCCCTTTGCGTCGCCGCCGTCGGAGTCCTCGTCCTTCTTCAGGTTCGGCTTCTCGCCGGCGCCGCTCGCGGCCTCGCCGAGCATCTTGTCCAGCTCGGAGAAGTCGATGTGCTCACGGTGCACGAAACCGTCCGGGTCGTCCAGGTCGCCGGCCGTCGGCAGCATGTCGGGGTGCGCCCACAGGGCGTCACGGCCGTCGACACCGCGCGCGTCCGTGAGCGAGGCCCACAGACGGGAGGCGTCACGCAGGCGGCGCGGACGCAGTTCCAGACCGATCAGCGTCGCGAACGTCTGCTCCGCCGGGCCGCCCGAGGCACGACGGCGGCGCAGCGTCTCACGCAGCGCGTCGGCGGACGACAGACGGGGCTTGGCGGCCGCGTGGACCACCGCGTCGACCCAGCCCTCCACGAGCGCCAGAGCCGTCTCCAGGCGGGCCAGAGCCGCCTTCTGCTCCGGGGTGTCCTCCGGCTGGAACATGCCCTGCTGGAGAGCGTCCTGAAGCTGCTCGGGGTTCTGCGGGTCGAACTGGCCGACCACGTCCTCCAGCTTGGCGGTGTCGACCTTGATCCCGCGCGCGTAGCCGTCGACCGCGCCGAACAGGTGCGAGCGCAGCCACGGCACATGAGCGAAGAGGCGCTGGTGGGCGGCCTCGCGCAGGGCGAGATACAGCCGCACCTCCTCCTTCGGCACGCCCAGGTCCTTGCCGAACGTCTCGATGTTCACCGGCAGCAGCGCGGCCTTGCCGGCCGGGCCGAGCGGCAGGCCGATGTCGGTGGACCCGACGACCTCGCCCGCGAGCACGCCGACGGCCTGCCCGATCTGCGTGCCGAACATGGCGCCGCCCATCGAACGCATCATGCCGATCAGCGGGCCCGCCATGGCCTGCATCTCCTCCGGGAGCACATCGCCCATCGCGGTGCCGACCCGCTCGGCGACCGGGTCGACGAGCTCCTGCCACGCGGGCAGGGTCGCCTCGACCCACTCCGCGCGGCTCCACGCGACGGCGGTGTTCGCGCCGGACGGCAGGGACGTCGCGTCGTCCAGCCACAGGTCTGCCAGGCGTACGGCCTCCTGGACGGCGGTGCGCTCGGAGGAGCCCACGCTCGCGTCCTTGGTGCCGTCCGCGGTGCCCTGGGAGACCGTCTGGCGGGCGATCTGCTTGGCCATGTCCCAGTTCACCGGGCCGCCCTCGTACGAGAGCATCTGCCCGAGCTGCTGGAACGCGGCCCCGAGGTCGGTGGGGTTCAGCGAGCCGAACATGGCAGCGAACGGATTGTCCGCGCCGGGGCCGCCAAAGCCCCCGGCACCGGGCAGCCCGCCGAAACCGAACGGGTTGGCCGGTCCCTGACCACCACCGCTCTGCTGGTCCTTCTTCTTGCCCTCGTCGCCGTCTTCCGGCTCCTCCGGCGGAAGGCCGAATCCGAATGGGGTGTCACTCACGGGATTCCTCGGCTGTTAAGGCCACCGGCTGGCGCCGGCGGCACGACTGCCCGATAACACCACCCAGCGTAGACACCGCGAGCCGATCGGGCCTCGGTGCTTCGCCGACTCTCGGCCTGCGGCAGGATGGATGCCACCTGGTACGTACGCGTCACTCGCGTTCGTACTAAAGACAACCGCTGGAGACGCCCGGTGAGTTCCCCTGATCCGCAGGTTCGCGCAGCGCGAAACCAGTCAACCCCGCACGCCGCGCGCGGCGTGCGCGGACCCGTCGTCGCGGTGACCGGTGCCGCGTCCGGGATCGGAGCGCTGCTCACCGAGCGGCTGGTCGCGTCCGGCGAGGTCAAGCAGGTCATCGCCATCGACGAGCGGCGCGGTGACTGCGCCGCGGCGCAGTGGCACATCCTGGACGTGCGGGACCCCGCCATCGCCGAGAAGCTGCGGGGTGCCGACGTGGTCGTGCACCTGGCGCTCGACCTGGATCTGGAGACGGATTCAGCCGCGCGGACGGCATACAACGTTCGGGGGACGCAGACCGTTCTGACGGCCGCCGCGGCGGCCGGGGTCCACCGGGTGGTGCTGTGCACCTCGGCGATGGTCTACGGGGCGCTCGACGACAACGAGCTGCCGCTGTCCGAGGACGCCGAACTGCGGGCGACCGCGGAGGCCACCGGCGTCGGGGACCTGCTGGAGATCGAGCGTCTCGCGCGGCGGGCCCCCAGAGCCCACCCCGGACTCAATGTCACCGTCGTGCGGCCGGCCGTGCTGGTGGGCGGCACCGACACCGCGCTGACCAGGTACTTCGAGTCGCCCCGGCTACTCGTCGTCGCCGGGTCGCGGCCCGCCTGGCAGTTCTGCCACGTCGAGGACCTGTGCAGCGCGCTCGAGTACGCCGTCCTGGAGAAGGTCGAAGGGGAACTCGCCGTCGGCTGCGACGGCTGGCTGGAGCAGGAGGAGGTCGAGGAGCTCAGCGGGATCCGCCGCATGGAGCTGCCCTCGGCGGTCGCGCTGGGAGCGGCGGCCCGCCTGCACCGCATCGGGCTGACGCCCTCCCCGGCCGGGGACCTGGCCTACACGATGTACCCGTGGGTGGTCAGCGGCAGTCGGCTGCACGACGCGGGATGGCGGCCGCAGTGGACCAACGAGGAAGTCCTCGCCGAGCTGCTGGAAGAGGTCTCCGGCAGGCACACGGTCGCCGGGCGGCGCCTCGGCCGCAAGGACGCGACGGCGGCCGGCGCGGCCGGAGCGACGGTGGCCCTGCTGGGTGCGGCGGCGGTGGTACGGCGGGCGCGCAAGGCCAGGCGGCGGATCTGAGCGCGGCCCGCTCCACGGCACGCGGCGGATCTGAGGGCCGGCCTGACCCACGGCGTGGAGCGGGCCGAACTGTAGGAGGCTCCAAAGCCGCACGCGTGTGTGCCGGGCGATAACGCTATTTCCCGTCCTCACACGCGTGGGGCACGATGGGGCCATGGCACCTACCAACGATCACCCCGGTGAGCAGGGCGCTCAGGACCCCGTCAAGCTCATCGCCATTCGCGAGACGGCGCTCTCCCTGGACGAGGTCTTCCGGGCCGTCGGGGACGACGCCGCCGGTGGGACCGCGCTGTTCGTGGGCACCGTGCGCAACCACGACGGGGGTGCCGACGTCGACGAGCTCGGATACTCGTGCCATCCCAGCGCCGAGGCCGAGATGCGCCGGATCGCCGAGAAGGTCGTCGCCGAGTACCCGGTGCGGGCGCTCGCCGCGGTCCACCGGGTCGGGGACCTCAGGGTCGGGGATCTCGCGGTCGTCGTCGCCGTCTCCTGCCCCCATCGCGGCGAGGCGTTCGAGGCGTGCCGGAGACTGATCGACGATCTCAAGCACGAGGTGCCGATCTGGAAGCACCAGAAGTTCTCCGATGGCACGGAGGAGTGGGTCGGCGCCTGCTGAGCCCCGGAGCACCTTCCACCCCCGCCGAAACCCCATCCACCCCACCCGGCTTGCGTAACCGCACCCCTGGCGTGAGCGTTGTCAGTGCCAGTGGTTAATCTGCTGATCAGTCAGTTGCGGTCGCTCATTGGGGATGGGAGGACGGCATGGCGGCGCTCGCCTGGTTGCTGATTCCGCTCGTGGCTGCGGTCATCGCCGGCCTGTGGGGCAGTTGGGCCAACCGGACCCGCAAGGCGCGGGGCGACGGCCCGGAGCTCGACGGCTATGCCCGCTTCCGCGCGGCCATGGAGAAGCCCTCGTCCCGCACATGATCACGGAGTCGGGTTCGCGGCCCTGACGGGGCTCTGACAGGACTGTCACGTACTGTCTTGGCATGCCACGCCGCACCGCGACGATGCTCGCCTCCACTCTGATGCTGATCGCGCTCCTGTGCGCGGGAGTGTTCATTCCCGTGCCGTATGCGGAGATGTCCCCGGGGCCGACCGTCAACACCCTCGGCGATCACGACGGCGAGCCGGTGCTTCAGATCTCCGGGCGCAAGACCTACCCGACGAGCGGTCACCTCAACATGACCACCGTCAGGGTCACCAGCGCCGACTACAAGATGAACCTGGTCGAGGCCGTCTACGGCTGGCTCGCGCACGACAACAAGGTCGTGCCGCACGACACCCTCTACCCGGACGGCAAGACCGAGGAGCAGTCCACCCAGGAGAACGCCGAGGAGTTCAGCCAGTCCCAGGAGAGCGCCAAGGTCGCCGCCCTCAAGGCGCTGGACATCCCGGTGCAGAGCTGGGTGATCGTCTCGACCGTCGTCAAGGGCACCCCGGCCGAGGGCAAGCTGCACGCCGGTGACGTGATCAAGGCCGTCGACGACACCGCGGTCAAGGAGCCCGGGGATGTCGCCGAGCTGGTGACCAAGCACAAGCCGGGACAGGACGTCGTCTTCACGATCGTGCCCGCCAAGGAGCAGGCCGCCGCGGAGAAGGAGCGCCGGACGCCGACGAAGACCGAGAAGGTCACCATCAGGACCGCGCAGTCCACCGACAGCGGCGACAAGCGCGCCATCGTCGGGATCTCCGCCGGGACCGACCACACCTTCCCGTTCAGCATCGACATCAAGCTCGCCGACGTCGGCGGCCCCAGCGCGGGCCTGATGTTCTCGCTCGGCCTCTACGACAAGCTCACCCCGGGCAGCCTCACCGGCGGCAAGTTCGTGGCAGGCACCGGCACCATCGACGACGAGGGCAAGGTCGGCCCCATCGGCGGCATCGAGATGAAGACCATCGCCGCGCGCGAGAAGGGCGCCCAGTACTTCCTGACGCCCGCCGACAACTGCGCGACCGCGGCCAGGGACGTTCCGGGCGGGCTCACCCTCGTCAAGGTCGACACCATCGACGACGCCCTCGGCGCCCTGACGGACATCCGCTCCGGCGACACCGCCGACCTGCCCGAGTGCACGACCAAGAGCTGAGCGACAGCAGCCGTACGACAGCGGGGGCGCCCCTCACACCGAGGGGCGCCCCCGTCGTCGTACCGGAAGACCGCGGGAGCCGGACCGGAAGGTCCTAGTCCGCGAAGGTGGCCGTCAGCGCTTCCGCCAGGCCCGGGACGAGGTCCGGGCCGGTGAGGACCTCCGTCGGGGTGTCCTTCTCGCGCAGGCGCAGGGCCGACTCGCGGGTGCCGTCGCGCAGGACCGCGACCGTCATGCGGACCTCCTGACGGTCCGGGTGCTCCGCCACCCACTTCGCGAACCTGGCGTCGCTCAGGCCCTGCGGAACCTGTGCCTCGGCGGACGGCGGCAGCATCAGGCGCTCCACGGTGAGCGCGCAGCCGGCCACCGCGTCGGGCCAGGCGATCGTGCCGAGGAACTCGTCGAGCTGCTTGCCCGTTGGAATTTCGTCCTGCTCGATCGGGGTCAGGCCGGTGGACTCCTCCTCGTCCCCCAGGCCGAGCTGGGCGGCGAGGCCGGGTTCCTGGACTCGCAGCCGTGCGGTGTCGACGAGGGCGAAAAGGCGGGCGGGCTGGTCCCAGCCGAGGCCGGAGGCGTACTCGTCGATCTCGAGAACGGCCCGGGTAAGCGGGTTCGCAGCCATGGGAGTGTTGGACATGGTCACAATCCTCTCTCGTTCCTGGCCGGAATCGGGAACCGAGTAAACGGTGAGTAAGTTGCATAGATGTGGGCCCACGATCACGGGGGGCCACGGAGGGTCCACGAAGACGCGGGCCTGACCCAGACCAACAGCGAACTTCGGGGTGCGAACCTTGGCTTTCCAGATGCCGGACCGCGGCGGAGGCCCGACCGGGCCACGGATCAGAGTGGGCCGCCCGTCCCGGCGTGTCCGGACCCTGCTCATGACACTGGGCGTGCTCGCCGTCCTCGGCATGGCGTTCACCATGTTCGCGGGCTTCTGGACGGACTGGCTCTGGTACCGGTCGGTGAACTACTCCTCGGTGTTCACCACCACGCTGTGGACGAAGATCGGACTCTTCTTCGTCTTCGGTCTGTTGATGGCCCTCGCGGTCGGCTTCAACATCTGGCTGGCACACCGGCTGCGCCCGCCGCTGAGCGCCATGTCGATGGAGCAGCAGAGCCTCGACCGCTACCGCATGGGCATCGCGCCGTACAAGAAGTGGCTGCTGCTCGCGATCACCGC
Organism: Streptomyces sp. NPDC036764; assembly: GCF_055609385.1. Lineage (NCBI taxonomy): Bacteria > Bacillati > Actinomycetota > Actinomycetes > Kitasatosporales > Streptomycetaceae > Streptomyces > Streptomyces sp. NPDC036764. Next base: position 303,007 of record NZ_JBVJPT010000005.1, on the reverse strand, counting down.
CCTGGTCGGCCTGATCGCCGGCGCCTCCGCCTCCAGCCAGTGGCGGACCTGGCTGATGTGGGTCAACGGCGTCCCCTTCGGTGAGAAGGACCCGCAGTTCCACCTCGACGTCGGCTTCTACGCCTTCGACCTGCCCTGGTACCGGTTCCTGCTCGGCTTCGGCTTCGCCGCCGCGATCCTCTCCGTGATCGCCGCCGCGCTCACCCACTACCTGTACGGCGGGCTGCGGATCACCAGCCCCGGCGCGCGCGCCACGGCCGCCGCCACCGGTCATCTGTCGGTCCTCATCGGCATCTTCGTCGCCCTGAAGGCGGTCGCGTACTGGCTCGACCGGTACGGACTCGCGGTGAAGTCCAGCGACTTCAAGGCGACCGACAACTGGACCGGCCTCAGGTACGTCGACGCCAACGCCTATCTCCCGGCCAAGACGATCCTGTTCTGCATCGCCGTGATCTGCGCGCTGCTGTTCTTCGCCACCCTGTGGCGGCGCACCTGGCAGTTGCCCGTCATCGGCTTCGGCCTGATGGTGCTCTCCGCGATCCTCATCGGCGGCCTGTACCCGGCGATCGTGCAGAAGTTCCAGGTCCAGCCCAACGAGCAGGCCAAGGAAGCGCCGTACGTCGAGAAGAACCTCAAGGCGACGCGCGAGGCGTACGGCATCGACGGCACCCAGGTCACCGAGTACGCGGGCACGGGCAAGACCGAGGACAAGACGAAGCTGCGCGACGACGTCGACGCCACGGCGAGCATCCGCATCCTGGACCCGAACATCGTCTCGCCGACGTTCCAGCAGCTCCAGCAGATCAGGAACTACTACGCGTTCCCGACCAACCTGGACGTCGACCGGTACAGCAAGGACGGCAAGGACCAGGACACCGTCATCGGTCTGCGTGAGATCAACCTCAACGGCATCCCGAAGCGGAACTGGATCAACGACCACTTCCGTTACACCCACGGCTACGGCGTGGTCGCCGCCGAGGGCACCAGTGCCGACTCCCAGGGCCGCCCGGACTTCACCGAGTCCGACCTGCCGTCCAAGGGCGACCTCGGGACGTACGAGCAGCGGGTCTACTACGGCGAGAAGACCACGATGTACTCGATCGTCGGCGGTCCCCAGAAGGAGATCGACTACTCCGACGACAGCGGTGAGAAGACCTACAGCTACAAGGCCGACAGCGGGGTCAGTCTCTCCAACCCGGTCAACCGGGCCGCGTACGCGGTGGCGTTCGGCGAGCCGCAGATCCTGTACTCCGGTGCGATCGGCGACGGTTCGCGCATCCTGTACAACCGCACGCCCAAGGAGCGCGTCGAGGCGGTCGCCCCGTGGCTGACCATCGACGGCGACGCCTACCCGGCGGTCGTGGACGGCCGTATCCAGTGGATCGTCGACGCGTACACGACGACGAACGGCTACCCGTACTCGTCGCGTACGACCCTCGGGGACACCACGGCCGACTCGCTGACCGCCACCAACGACAACCGTGCGGTGGTGGCCCAGCAGAACCAGGTCAACTACATCCGCAACTCGGTGAAGGCGACGGTCGACGCCTACACCGGTGAGGTCAAGCTCTTCCAGTGGGACACCAAGGACCCGGTCCTGAAGACCTGGATGAAGGCCTTCCCGGGCACGGTGAAGTCCAAGAGCGAGATCTCCAAGTCGCTGATGGCCCATCTGCGCTACCCGCAGGACCTGTTCAAGGTCCAGCGCGAGCTGCTCACCCGCTACCACGTGAAGGACGCCACGACGTTCCTCAGCGGCAGCGAGGTCTGGCAGGTGCCGGACGACCCGACGAACAAGTCGGGCAGTGCGACACCGCCGTACTACCTGAGCATGAAGATGCCCGACCAGGCGTCACAGGCGTTCTCGCTGACGACGACGCTCACGCCGAACGGCCGGGACAACCTCAGTGCTTTCATGGCGGTCGACGCCGAGGCGGGCACCAGCGACTACGGCAAGATCAGAATCCTGAAACTGCCGACCAACACCACGGTCAACGGACCGAGTCAGGTCCAGAGCCAGTTCAACTCCGAACAGGACATCGCCGAGACGATCAGGCTGCTCAAGGGCGGCGACTCGGACATCGAGTACGGCAACCTGCTGGCGGTTCCGCTCGACGGCGGACTGCTCTACGTGGAGCCGGTCTACGTACGCGGTGGCGGACTCAAGTACCCGCTGCTGCGCAAGGTGTTGGTGTCCTACGGCGGCACCACCGCCTTCGAGGACACGCTCGACGAGGCCCTCAACAAGGTCTTCGGAGCGGACGGCGCGACCACCCCGCCACCGGACGAGGACGGCGGCGGTACGACACCTCCGCCGACGTCCAACAACCCGACGGTCCAAGAAGCGCTCGACGACGCCCAGAAGGCCTTCGACGCCGGCCAGGACGCCCTGAAGAAGGGCGACTGGGAGGCGTACGGCAAGGCGCAGAAGGACCTTGAGGACGCGCTCAGGCGGGCCGAGGACGCGCAGTCGCAGCCCGACAAGACGGGCGGCGGCGCGGGCAGTGGCGGCGGGAGTGCGAGTCCCAAGCCGAGCGGAAGTCCCACCGGCACCTAGGGACCGGCGGCTGATCGAATAGCCCACCCCGCGCCGTGGTACGGTTGCATCACAACGGCGCGGGGTGGAGCAGCTCGGTAGCTCGCTGGGCTCATAACCCAGAGGTCGCAGGTTCAAATCCTGTCCCCGCTACTGAAGTCGGCGAACATTTCGTACGACAGCGAAGGCCCGGATCCTCCAAGGATCCGGGCCTTCGTGGTGTGCGAACGCATGTGCCGGGCACTGGGACGGTCGTGCCGCTGTGGGGAGTTGGGAGAACTGTGTTTGACTTGTCTCTCTGTGGGCATGTCGACAAAACGCTGAAGTGACCTCACTGGCTGCGGTATACCAGGTGTACCCAGGTTGCAGGTGGTGCGACGATGGACGTTATGGGGGACAAGGCAACTCTGTTGGAGACAGGGCGGTTTGTGCAGCCTGCCGACTTTGTGCAGCCGACGGGCGATTTCGTGCAGCCGGAGAACGATGCCTCGCGTCCGACGGGCGGTGCCTCGCAGCCGGTGGGTGAGCTGGTGCGACCGGAGGGCGACTTCGCCGTCGACCGGCCGGCCGACCAGGACGAGACGGGGGAGGCCGCCGAGGAGGCGCGGCAGCGGCTCGCCGCGCAGACCGGCGACGTCGAGGCGATGAGCGTCCTCGGGGCCATGCTGCTGCGCCGTGGTGACCTCGACGGAGCCGAGCCACATCTGCGGGCCGCGACCGCGGCGGGGGACCGGGCGGCCGCGAACAATCTGGGAGTCCTGCTGCACCAGCGCGGCTACGCCGACGACGCCGCCGGATGGTGGCGGATCGCCGCCGTCGCCGGGTCGGCCGCGGCCGCACACGCGCTGGGACGCCATCACCGTGAGCGGGGCGACGAGCCCGCCGCCGAGTACTGGCTGCGGCAGTCCGCCGAGCAGGGGCACACGCTGGGCGCGTACGCGCTCGCGGATCTGCTGGAGCACCGCAGCGACGGCCGGGCCGAGCAGTGGATGCGGGCCGCGGCGGAGCGCGGGCACCGGGAGGCGGCGTACCGGCTGGCGCGCGCGCTCGACCGGCAGGTGACGCGGACGGGTGAGGACGGCGCCGACAACGGTGTCGAGCCGGGCGAGGCCGTGCTGGACGAGGTCGAGCAGTGGTACCGGCAGGCCGCCGCGCGCGGGCACCGCAGGGCCGCGCTGCACCTCGGGGCGATTCTGGAGAAGCGCGGGGAGCTCAAGGAGGCCGGGCGCTGGTATCTGACGTCCGCCAAGGACGGTGAGGCGCGCGCCGCCTGTGCGCTCGGGTTCCTGCTGCGGGACGCCGGGGACACCGAGAGCGCCGCCGTGTGGTGGCTGCGGGCCGCGCAGGACGGCGACGGCAACGCCGCGAACGCGCTGGGCGCGCTGCATGCCGAGCGCGGGGAGACCCAGACCGCCGAGCGGTGGTACCGGGCCGCGATGGACGCCGGTGATGTCAACGGCGCGTACAACCTCGGGCTGCTCTGCGCCGAGCAGGCGCGTACCGCGCAGGCCGAGCAGTGGTACCGGCGGGCTGCGTACGCCGGGCACCGCGAGGCGGCGAACGCGCTGGCGATCCTGCTGCTCCAGGGCGGGGACACGTCGGGTGCCCAGCCGTGGTTCTCCAAGGCCGCTGAGGCGGGGAGCGTGGACGCCGCGTTCAATCTGGGGATCCTGCACGCCGGGCGGGGCGAGGAGCGGGCCGCGCTGCGGTGGTACGAGCGTGCGGCTGCCGCCGGGCACACGGAGGCGGCGCTCCAGGTCGGCATCGCCCGGCTGCGGGACGGCGACGAGCTCGCGGCGGAGCGGCATCTGCGGTGCGCGGCCGGGTCCGGCAGTCCGGAGGCGGCGTATCGGCTGGCGACCGTGCTGGACGCCCGGCGGCCGCCGGAGCCCGCGCATGAGCTCGGGGAGCCGGTGCGGGAGAAGGCCGAGTGCGAGGAGTGGTACGAGCGGGCCGCCTCCCAGGGGCATCGGCGGGCGCAGGTTCGGGTCGGGATGCTCGCTGCGGCCCGGGGGGACGTGGTGGAGGCGGCTCGGTGGTACCGGGAAGCCGCCGAGGCCGGGTCGCGCAACGGTGCGTTCAATCTGGGCCTGCTGCTGGCCAGGGAGGGCAGTGAGCCCGAGGCGGCGGTGTGGTGGACGCGGGCGGCTGACGCCGGGCATGGGCGGTCGGCTTTGCGGCTCGCCCTGGTCTACGCGCGTCGCGGGGAGCTGGCGGAGGGGCAGCGGTGGGCCGACCGGGCGGTGAGTCTGGGGCCGGCGGAGGTTGCCGAGCGGGCGGCGCGGTTGCGGGACGCTCTGCGGGAGGAGCTCTCGGCGTGAGGGGTGCCGGTGCCGATGTCGGGTGCCCGGCGTTGTGGCCGGCGTCTTGGGTTTCGCCCCCGCCGCCCCTACCCGTCCCGTCCTCCAGGGGCGCTGCCCCTTCGACCCCGGCCGTCCTGGGGGCTGCCGCCCCCAGACCCCCGCTTCGGCCCTGAACGGGCCTCGTCCTCAAACGCCGGACGGGCTGGAAGGAAGCGGGCCGGCGCTCAAGGGTGCCGGGGGCCGGGCCGGCACTCAAGGGTGCCGGGGGCGGGAGAAGGAGGCGGGCCGGCGCTCAAGGGTGCCGGGGCGGGAGAAGGAGGCGGGTCGGCGCTCAAGGGTGCCGGGGCGGGAGAAGGAGGCGGGTCGGCGCTCAAGGGTGCCGTGGGCGGGGGAAGGAAGCGGGTCGGCGCTCAAGGGTGCCGTGGGCGGGGGAAGGAAGCAGGCCGGCGCTCAAGGGTGCCGGGGGCGGGGGAAAGCGGGTCCGCGCTGAAACGTGCTGGTCAGGTCCGAAGGATGGCTGCCGGGAAAGCGATTTGCCTCTGTCCGCGTCCTTGACGTAATGTTGCGTTCACCGACGCGGGGTGGAGCAGCTCGGTAGCTCGCTGGGCTCATAACCCAGAGGTCGCAGGTTCAAATCCTGTCCCCGCTACTGAAGGCCTAGGGCCGGGATCCGTAAGGATTCCGGCCCTAGGTGTTTTCGTGGGTGGGGTGGTGTGTCAGGGCTGGTGGCCCACCGCCTCCTCGTACAGGGCACGGTTCACCGTCCGGGACTCCGGCAGTGGGGATCCCTCGGCCACGGCCTGGGCCTCGTAGGCCGACTGCAGGCGGGTCGTGGTGCCGGAGCGGATCTCCCAGTCCATGACCAGGGACGGGGTGGATTCGAGGATCGACTTCTCCGCCTTGAGGAGTTTGGCGAGGTATGTGACGAAGGGCGCATCCTGTTTGTAGTCCGAGGCGAAGTACGAGTTCAGCGTGCGGATGTAGGCCCTCAGCAGGGCCACCCCGGCGTCCACGTCGTCCTGGAGCAGCGCGGGGCCGTAGAGCATGCCGCCCAGGGGCTCGCCCCGCGGCTGGCCGCCGAGGAAGGCGTACCCCTGCTCGCCGTCCACCTTGCGCCAGACCGGGTCCAGGAGCCACGCGGAGTCGACGCCGCCGTTCTGGAGGGCGGTGAGCACGTCGGCCGAGCCCAGTTGCTGGTACTGGATGTCGGCGAGGCCGCCGCCGTGTTTCCCCAGCGCCTTCTGCATGGGGTACGCGATGACCGAGCCCTTGCCGATCATCGTGCCCAGCCTGCGGCCGGCCATCGCCACCCGGTTCGCGCTCTCGCCCTCCTTCAGGCGCACCCACAGACCGCTCTTCGACTTCGGAGCCGGTGAGAAGTTCCCCGCGACCCACTTGATGTCGAAGCCGCCCTTGACGCCGTTCATGACGGCCGCCTCCGGGGCCGCCCACAGCGCGTCGATGTCGCCCTTCGCCAGCAGGGGCAGCGCGTCCGGGGTCGGCAGGACCTTCAGCGTGACGTCGAGGCCCTCCTTCTCGAACTCCCGCTTGTCGAGCGCCACTTGCAGCGGGGCCACGTACTCCGCGCTCAGCGTCCCCGTCGCGATCGTCAGCTTGCGGGGCTCGGACAACGGCTGCGGGGAAGGGGCGCCGGGCAGACAGCGGGCCGGTGTGCGGGTGGGGGAGAGGTCCTTCGGGTCCGTCCACGCCTTCGTGCCGCAGCCCTCGACCGGGCGGATCGTACGGTCGCCGGCGGCCGCATCCGACGAGGAGTCCGACTCGTACGGCGACGAGCACGCCGCCGACGCCAGCAGTGCCCCCACGGCGAGGAGAACGCCGTACACATGTCGCCTTCCTCTCATGACTGGCCCCTTCCTCGGTCTCTCGGTGCCCAGGGCGTGAGCAGGCGTCCGGCATGGCGGATCAGTTCGGAGAAGAGCACTCCGAGGACCGCGACGCAGACGATGCCGACGAACATGACGTCGTTCTGGAACAGCGCGCGCGAGTCGAAGATCAGATGGCCCAGGCCGTTCGTCGCGGCGATCTGCTCGGAGGCGACGATGACCAGCACCGCCACGCCCGCCGCGATCCGCGCGCCCACCAGGACGGAGGGCAGTGACGCGGGGAGCAGGACGTGGCGGAACATCTGCCATCGCGAGGCGCCGAAGACCTGGCCGGCGTCCCGGTGGCCGGACGGGATGGACATCACCGCCGACATGGTCGAGATCCACACGAAGAAGAACACCGTCGCCGCCACCAGGGCCACCTGCGGGCCCTCGCCCAGGCCGAACATGTTCAGGAAGATAGGCAGCAGGGCCAGCTTCGGTACGACGTACAGCGCGTCCAGCAGCGGCTCCAGCGCGGCGCGTACCAGCGACAGGGAACCCATCAGCAGACCCAGGGCGTAGCCCGCCGCCGTGCCGGCCGTGTAACCCGCGAGGACCCGCTTCAGCGTGGCCCACACGTCCGGCCACAGCTCGCCGGCCGCGGCCCGGTCCCAGCCGTCGGCGAGGATCGTGGACGGGGCCGGGTAGACACGGTCGTCGATCCAGGCCTGCGCCGCGGCCAGTTGCCACAGCAGGAGCAGCAGGACGGGCACGGCGAGTGCCAGTGACAGCTCCAGTGCGCGCCTGCGGCGGTGGGTGCGTGCGGGGTGGAGTTCGCGTGGGCCCGGGCGGCGGATCAGGACCGACTCGGCGGGCGGCTTCGTGAGCGTCGTCATGCCGGTACGGCCTCCTTCCGCAGCAGGTCCCACAGCTCGCTCTTCAGGGCGGTGAACTCGGGTGTGGCCCGGATGTCGCCGGTGCGCGGGCGCGGGAAGGGCGGGCGGTGCTCGGCGATGATCCGGCCGGGGCGGGCGGACATGACCAGGACGCGGTCGCCGAGGACGATGGCCTCCTCCAGGCTGTGGGTGATGAAGAGCGTGGTCGTCCTCAAGGACTGAGTGATGTCCAGGAGTTCGTCCTGGAGGATCGTGCGCAGTTGGGCGTCGAGCGCGGCGAAGGGCTCGTCCATCAGCAGGATCTCGGGCTCCACCGCCAGGGCGCGGGCGATCGCCACGCGCTGGCGCATCCCGCCGGACAGGGCCGCCGGGTAGGAGTCGGCGAAGTCCGACAGGCCCATGCGGGCCAGCCAGTCGTCGGCGCGGGCGTTGGCCTCGCGGCGCGGGACGCGCTGGATGTCCAGGCCGAAGCGGACGTTGGCGCGGACGGACTTCCAGTCGTAGATGCCGTAGTCCTGGAAGATCATCGCCGCCGGGCGCGGGCTCGTCGCACGGATCTCCAGGGTGCCGGTGCTCGGGCGGAGCAGGCCCGCGGCGATGCGCAGAAGGGTCGACTTGCCGCAGCCCGAGGGGCCGACGACGCAGACGAACTCGCCGGGGGCGACGGTCAGTTCGAGGGGGCCGAGGGCGTCGACCGTGTGTGGGGTTCGGCCGAAGGCGCGTGTCAGGTCGTTCGCTCTGAGTTTGGGGTACGGCTCTCCCACTTCTGTCTCCTCGCGGAGTGCGGAACGGACGTGTGGGTGTCGTTGACCATATGACGACCCGTCAGATTCCGAAACCCCGCCCGCCCGCACCCGCGCAGCACAAAGCCCCGGCGCTCATCGGTGCCGGGGCTCGGAGAAGGTGGCCGACTAGGCCTTCGCGCAGTTCGGGCAGATACCGCGGTACGTCATCTCGACGTCCGAGACCGTGAAGCCGAAGCGCTCGGAGTCGGGGAGGTCGGCCATCGGGTTGCCCGTCGGGTGGACGTCCCGGATCGAGCCGCACTGGGCGCAGACCAGGTGGTGGTGGGGCCGGTGGGCGTTCGGGTCGTACCGCTTGGCGCGCTTGTCGGTGGAGACCTCGAGCACCTCGCCGAGGGTGACCAGCTCGCCCAGCGTGTTGTAGACGGTCGCCCGGGAGATCTCGGGCAGCTTGGCGACGGCCCGCGCGTGCACCTCGTCCGCTGTCAGGTGGACGTGATCGCCGGCGAGAACCTCGGCCACGACGCGCCGCTGCGCGGTCATACGCCATCCGCGTCCGCGCAGCCGTTCCAGAAGGTCACTCATGCAGAACACCTTAACAGCAGGAGGACCAGCTTCCGAATGGATGTGACTTTGGAGCCTGGCTTGACTTAGACAAAGTCCAAGATAGGATCGAGACCGTCTTTGGCCAGGTGGACAGGAGTGGCCGGAGTTGCTCGGACATACGCAGGAGGCGCACGTGACCCAGGGACCGCTCACGACGGAGGCCGGAGCTCCGGTCGCCGACAACCAGAACAGTGAGACCGCGGGCATCGGCGGCCCGGTCCTCGTCCAGGACCAGCTCCTGCTGGAGAAGCTCGCCCACTTCAACCGGGAGCGCATCCCGGAGCGCGTCGTGCACGCACGCGGCGCGGGCGCCTACGGCACCTTCACGGTGACCGCGGACGTCACGCCGTACACGCGCGCCGCCTTCCTCTGCGAGGTCGGCAAGCAGACGGAGACGTTCCTGCGCTTCTCGACGGTGGCCGGCAACCTCGGCGCGGCGGACGCCGTGCGCGACCCGCGCGGCTGGGCGCTGAAGTTCTACACCGAGGAGGGCAATTACGACCTCGTCGGCAACAACACCCCGGTGTTCTTCATCAAGGACGCCATCAAGTTCCCGGACTTCATCCACACCCAGAAGCGCGACCCGTACACGGGCAGCCAGGAGGCGGACAACGTCTGGGACTTCTGGAGCCTGAGCCCCGAGTCGACGCACCAGGTGACCTGGCTCTTCGGCGACCGCGGCATCCCGGCGTCGTACCGCCACATGAACGGCTACGGCTCGCACACCTACCAGTGGAACAACGAGGCCGGCGAGGTCTTCTGGGTCAAGTACCACTTCAAGACCGACCAGGGCATCAGGAACCTCACCCAGGAAGAGGCGAACAGGCTCGCCGGGGAGGACCCCGACTCCCACCAGCGCGACCTGCGCCAGGCCATCGAGCGCGGTGAGTTCCCGAGCTGGACCGTGCAGGTGCAGATCATGCCGGCGGCGGACGCGGCGACGTACCGCTTCAACCCGTTCGACCTCACCAAGGTGTGGCCGCACGAGGACTACCCGCCCATCGAGATCGGCAAGCTGGAGCTCAACCGCAACCCGCGCAACGTCTTCGCGGAGGTCGAGCAGTCGATCTTCTCCCCGGCGCACTTCGTGCCCGGCATCGGCCCGTCCCCGGACAAGATGCTCCAGGGCCGCCTCTTCGCCTACGGCGACGCCCACCGCTACCGCGTCGGCATCAACGCCGACCACCTGCCGGTGAACCGCCCGCACGCCACCGAGGCACGCACCAACTCCCGTGACGGATTCCTGTACGACGGCCGCCACGGCGGTGCGAAGAACTACGAGCCGAACAGCTTCGGCGGCCCCGCCCAGACGGACCGTCCGCTGTGGCAGCCGTTCGCGGGCTTCACCGCCGGCACCGGCAACCACGAGGCTCCCGCCCGCGCGGAGGACGACGACTTCGTACAGGCGGGCGACCTGTACCGCCTGATGTCCGAGGACGAGAAGGAGCGTCTGATCGCCAACCTGGCGGGTGCCATGGCGCCGGTCTCGCGCCAGGACATCGTCGAGCGCGCGATCGACAACTTCCGCCGGGCGGACGACGACTTCGGCAAGCGGCTGGACGCCGCGGTCCAGGCCCTGCGCGGCTGACACCAGCACTGGATCGCCTGCCGTGGCGGACGGGCCGGGTTCCTTCGGGGGGCCCGGCCCGTCGTGCGTGGTCAGGCAGGTACGTGCTGTCGTACGGGTGCCCAGCAGCGGATGATGTCGCGGACCGAGACGATGCCGACCGGCTCGCCGCGGTCCAGGACGATCAGGTGCCGGAAGCCGCCGTGCGCCATGGCGCGGGCCGCCTCCTCCAGGGTCCACGCCGGGGCGGCGAACACGACGTCGGTGGTGGTGTGGTCATGGGCGCGTTCGGCGTCCGGGCTCTGTCCCAGGCCGACGGAGATCAGGATGTCGCGTTCGGTGAGGATGCCGATGCCGCCCGCGTCGGGGTCGTGGACCACGGCCGCGCCGACCCGGCGGGCGGACATGAGTGCGGCGGCCTGGCGAAGGGTGTGGGTGGGGCCGATGGTGAGGACCACGGTGCTCATGGCGTCACGTACGAGCATGGATGGAGCCACCTCCTGAAGTGCCCCCGCACCGATTGTTCATGGATTCACAAATTCACAAGTGGGGGGACTCTCAGAGTGACAGGTAAAGAGGGGGTCAACAAGGGGGCGCTCAGTAGCCGATGGTGAAGCGGCGCTGGACGAACCGCGGCAGTTCCGCCTCGTCCACGAGGGCGATGGCGGCGTCCTCCGCCGAGATCCGGCTGAGGCCGTCGGCGTCTCGAACCGGCTGGTCGGTACCGATGCGGAACCGTCCCGTTCGTTCGCCGGGTGCGATGTCCTCGGCCGGGCTGAAGTAGGTCCACAGGCGATTCGAGGTGCGCAGGACGTTCAGGGCGTCCCGGTGGCCGCGTACCGCGGCGGCGTACTCCCTCGGCAGGCCGACCGCGTCGAGGGCTTCGTGCAGGAGTTCGTCGGAGTCGGCCCGTGTGACTCCGGGCTCGATCTCCAGGCTGCCGGCGCCGCCGATGACGATCAGCCGGGTGCGGGGGTGGCTCTGAAGTGCCTTGAGCAGTGCGCGCGCGGCGGTGGCGTAGACCGTGGGGTCGGCGATCGAGCGGGCCACGGTGTCGGTCATGTCCTTGGCGGCGTTTCCCGGCTGGAATCCGCTGATCAGTACGTCGAGGCCGGGTATCGCGGCGGCGACCGAGCCGGCATCCAGGACTTCGATGTTCTTCCACGTGATGTTCCTGCGGTCCTCCTTGATCCGGGTGGTGTCGCGGCTGAAGGCCGTGACGTGGTGCCCCCGGTCGAGGGCCTCGGTGACGACGCGGCTGCCGATGGTGCCCGTGGCCCCGATCACTCCGATGTGCATGGCTGTCCCCTCGGGTAGGTCGCCCTGCTGACTGCACGGCATGCAAAAACTATACGGCGTGCAGTAAATGGACAAGGCGCAATCCCGTGACGCTGTACAGTGATGCCGTGGGAAGCAGCATGGGGCGCCGCGAGCGACTGCGCCTGGAGACGACGGCGGAGATCAAGAAGGTCGCCCTGGAGCTGATGGCCACGGGCGGGCCCGACGCCATCACGCTGAGGGCCATCGCGCGCGAGATGGGCATGACGGCCAACGCCATCTACGGCTACTTCGCCACCCGCGACGACCTCGTCACCACGCTGATCAACGACGTCTACACCTCGCTGGCCGACACCGTGGACGCCGCATGGAGCGACGCCCTCGGGCGCGATCCGGCCGTCCGGATCCAGGCATGGGCCCGCGCCTTCAGGGACTGGGCGCTGGCCAACCCCGAGGGCTTCCGCCTCATCTACGGGGACCCTGTCCCCGGATACCGCCCGCCTGCGGGCGGCGCCGCCCCGGACGCCGCGCACCGCGTCTGCACCGGCATCACCGCCCTCGCGGACGCCGCCTGGCCGCAGGCCGAACCCCGTTACGCCGACAGCGACTTCGGCTGGTCAGACTTCGACCCGGGCCTGCTGGAGAAGGTCCGCCCGGCCTTCCCTCATCTGCCCCCGGCCGCCGTGGCCCTTGCCCTGCGGATCTGGAGTCACCTGCACGGCCTGGTGTCGCTGGAGGTCTACGGCCATCTGCAGGCCCAGGCCCTCAGCCCGGAGAAGCTCTTCCGCGAAGAACTGGCCCAACTCGTCCGCTCCCTGGACCTGGTACCGGAGAAGCAGCGTCAGGCGTGACCTGCCGGCGGCGCATCGGACGCCTGCCGGCGGGAGCGGTTCGAGCGTCAGTAGCGCTCGTTGAGGTACCCCAGGAACTCGTCGTGCAGCAGGCCGTTCGAGGCGGCGGCGTTGCCGCTGTGCGGGCCGGGGCGGCCGTCGAGTCCGGTGAAGGTGCCGCCCGCCTCCGTCACGATGATCGCGTTGGCGGCCATGTCCCACAGGGACAGCTCGGGCTCGGCGCAGATGTCCACCGAGCCCTCGGCGACCATCATGTAGGGCCAGAAGTCGCCGTACGCGCGCGTGCGCCACACCTCGCGCGTGAGATCGAGGAAACCGTTCAGCCGACCCTGCTCCTCCCAGCCGCCGAGCGAGGAGTACGCGAACGAGGCGTCCGCCAGCTTCGAGACCTGGGAGACACGCAGCCGGGACGCCGACGACAGGCTGCGGCCCGCGAAGGCGCCGTGCCCCTTGGCGGCCCACCAGCGCCGGCCGAGCGCGGGAGCGGACACCAGACCGACGACCGGCTGGAAACCGCCCTCGACGGCCTCCATGAGCGAGATGAGGGTGGCCCAGACAGGGACGCCGCGTACGTAGTTCTTGGTGCCGTCGATCGGATCGATCACCCAGCGGCGGGGCCCGGTGCCCTCGACGCCGTACTCCTCCCCGAGGATCGCGTCTCTCGGGCGGGCGCGCTGCAACTGGCCCCGGATCAGCTCCTCGGCGCCCTTGTCGGCCTCGCTCACCGGGGTCATGTCCGGCTTGGTCTCGACCTTGAGGTCGAGGGCCTTGAATCGGTCCATGGTGGTGGCGTCGGCGGCGTCCGCGAGGACGTGGGCGAGGCGGAGATCGTCGAGGTAGTCCGGCATGGGACGAACGCTATCTGCCGTGGTCGGGCTGGGGCTACTACGCCGGGGGCTCATGGGCGGGATACGCACGGTTGGCGGGGTGCCGCCGCGCGTACCGGCGGCACGCCCGGCGCGTGGCTCGCCACGGGGTAGCGCATGAGGTGCCCGCAGCCGCCCGCGGAGTGCCCGCTCACCCGTCGAGAACCCGCGCACCCGCTCCGAATGGCGCCCCCGCACGCCTTCGCGAACCCTTGACAGTGACCCTGTGCGCGTCAAATCTGGGCGCAGAGCCGCTCGTCCCCGGGAGGCGATGATGCCTGGAGCACGGGAATCCCTGTTGGACGCCGCTTACACGGCGCTGGCGCGCCGGCCGTGGTCCGCCGTGCGGATGGTGGACGTGGCCGCGGTGGCCGGAGTGTCCCGGCAGACGCTGTACAACGAGTTCGGAAGCAAGGATGGGCTCGCGCGTGCGCTCGTGCGGAGGGAGGCCGACGGCTACCTCGTCGGCGTCGACCGCGCCCTGGCCACCCCCAGCGACGCCCGCGACCGCCTCACCGCCACCGCGGAGTGGACCGTCGGCCTCGCCCGCGACAACGCCCTCGTGCGGGCCATGCTCACCGGCTGCTGGAGCGAAAGCCTGCCGTCGCCGACCCTCTCCGCCGTCCCGTCCTCCTCTGCGGTCCCGGCGCAGCGCCGCGCCGACGGACCCCTGCCCTCGCCCGGCGACTTCGTGGCCATCGTGCGCGACCGTGCCGTGTCCGTCCTGACGGGCCCCGGCACCAACAAGCCCGACACCGCCGATCTCGCCCGCTCCTGTGAACTCGTGGTCCGGCTGGCCCTGTCCTGCGTCGCCGCCCCGCCCGGCGAAGGAGGCGTCGCCGATCTCGTACGCAACTCGCTGTACCGGCAGTTGCCGGGCTGACCCCGACAGAGGGGCGGGTCTCAGTGCGACGAGCCGGAGAGCTGCAACCCGATGACCCCCACGATCACCAGCGTGATCGACAGGATCTTCAACGTCGACACGATGTCCCCGAGGAAGATCATCCCGTAGATCGCCGTACCCGCCGCGCCGATCCCCGTCCACACCGCGTACGCCGGCCCCACGTCGAGCTTGCGCAGCGAGAGGGTCAGCAACCCGAAGCTGCCGAGGGCGAAGATGCAGAAGGCGACGGTCGGCCAGAGCCGGGTGAACCCGTGCGACAGCTTCAGACAGACGGCGAAGCCGGTTTCGAGCAGCCCCGCCACGATGACCAGCAGCCACGCCATGTGCTGTCCTCCCGTATCCCCACGTACTGTGACCGCTTCGTCAGGCTTGGATCCGGCTCGGTGCGATTATGCCTTTACCGGACTCGCAGGAGGACAAACAACGCGAAGGTCAATCGCCTTCCTCGGCCGCCTTCCTCGGCCGCCTTCCTCAGTCGCCTTCCGTGCGCTCACGCGTGGCCAGCAACCGCCGCAGCGAGTAGAGCCGCGCGGGATCGGCGTGACCCTGTGCGACCCAGTCGTCCAGCGCGCAGTCCGGTTCGTCATGACTGCACGCACGCGGACAGCCCTCGGTTCCCGGCTGCAGGTCGGGAAACGCGTTGATCACACGCGAGGGATCGACATGCGCCAGGCCGAACGACCGCACGCCGGGGGTGTCGATCACCCAGCCGTCCATCCCCGGCAACGGCAGCGCCAGCGCCGACGTCGTCGTGTGCCGGCCGCGTCCCGTCACCGCGTTCACATGCCCCGTCGAACGCCGACGGTCCTGCGCCACCAGCGCGTTCACCAGCGTCGTCTTGCCGACACCCGAGTGCCCGACGAACGCCGTGACCCGGCCGCCCAGTTGCTCGCGCACCCGGTCCGCGGCGCCCCCGGTCGCCAGCTCCTCCCGGCTGGTGACGACATGCGGGATGTCCAACGCCCCGTACAGTTCCAGGATTTCGTCCGGCGACGCCAGGTCCGACTTGGTCAGCACCAGCAGCGGTTCGAGCCCCCCGTCGAACGCCGCCACCAGACAGCGGTCGATCAGCCGGGGCCGCGGCTCGGGGTCGGCGAGGGCGGTGACGATGGCGAGTTGGTCGGCGTTCGCGACCACGACCCGCTCGAACGGATCGTCGTCGTCGGCGGTACGGCGCAGCACCGAACTGCGCTCCTCGATCCGCACGATGCGCGCGAGGGTGTCCTTCTTGCCGGACAGATCGCCGACCAGCGCCACCCGGTCCCCGACGACCGCGGCCTTGCGGCCGAGTTCGCGGGCCTTCATCGCCAGCACGACCCGGTCGTCGACGAGGCAGGTCAGCCGCCCCCGGTCGACGGTGAGGACCATGCCCTCGGCGGCGTCCTCGTGTTTGGGCCGGATGTTCGTACGGGGTCGGGTGTTGCGACGACCCGGGCGGGTGCGGATGTCGTCCTCGTCGGTGTGCTTGCTGTAGCGGCGCATGGCGGTGTCTCCTACGCCCCGAGCATCCCGGTCCACAGTTCGGGGAAGTCCGGCAGGGTCTTCGCCGTCGTCGCCACGTTCTCGATCCGCACGCCCTCCACCGCGAGGCCGATGATCGCGCCGGCGGTGGCCATGCGGTGGTCCTCGTAGGTGTGGAAGACGCCGCCGTGCAGCCGGCGTGGGCGGATGTGCAGGCCGTCGGCCGTCTCGGTCACGTCACCGCCGAGTTCGTTGATCTCCTTGGTGAGCGCGGCCAGCCGGTCCGTCTCGTGCAGCCGCAGGTGCGCGACACCGCGCAGGGTGGAGGGGGAGTCCGCGAGGGCCGCCACGGCGGCGATGCCCGGGGTGAGTTCGCCGACCTCGCTCAGGTCCACGTCGATGCCGTGAATCGCACCCGAACCGGTGAACACGAGCCCGTACTCGGTGAGTTCGCAGGAACCGCCCATCTCGGTGAAGATCTCGCGCAGCCGGTCGCCGGGCTGGGTGGTGCGGGCCGGCCAGTCCGGGACGAGGACCTTGCCGCCGGCCACCAGCGCGGCGGCCAGGAACGGCTGGGCGTTGGACAGGTCCGGCTCGATGGTCAGATCGCGGCCCAGCAGAGCGCCCGGCGTGACCCGCCAGACGTTCGGCTCGCCGCCCGACTCCGGGGTGTCGACCTGGGCGCCGACCGCACGCAGCATGTCGACCGTCATGCGGATGTGCGGCATGGAGGGCAGCGAGGAGCCGATGTGCCGGACCTCGACGCCCTGGTTGAAGCGCGGGCCCGACAGCAGCAGGGCCGACACGAACTGGGACGACGACGAGGCGTCGATCTCCACCGTGCCGCCCTCCAGCGCACCCCCGCCGTGGACCGTGAGCGGCAGGGCGCCCCGGCCGTCGTCGTCGATACGCGCGCCCAGGACGCGCAGGGCGTCGATCACGCCGTGCAGGGGACGCTCGTACGACCTGGGGTCGCCGTCGAAGCGGACGGGGCCGTCGGCCAGCGCGGCGACCGGCGGCAGGAAGCGCATCACCGTGCCGGCGTTGCCGACGTCGACCGTGGCCGGGCCGCGCAGGCCCGCGGGGAGCACACGCCACGCCTCGCCGGTGCCCTCGGGGCCGACGCCCTCCTCGATGCCGACGCCCATGGTGCGCAGGGCACCGGCCATCAGCAGGGTGTCGCGGGAGCGCAGCGGGCGGCGCAGCCAGCCGGGCTCGCTCGCCAGGGCGGCCAGGACGAGGGCGCGATTGGTGACCGACTTGGACCCCGGCACGTGGACCGTCGCGTCGACGGGTCCGCTCGCGTGGGGGGCGGGCCAGAGGGCGGTGTGTGCGGCGGGGTTTTGGGCCATGGGTTCACTTTATAAGGAGCATGTGGTTCGGGTGCGGCGCCGTGGGGGCTGATCGCGCCCACGCGGCGGAGCCGCATATCGACAGGGCCCGCGCCCCTTGAGTTGGCTGGTCACACCGCCAGCAGCCACCTGCCGCCACCTATCAGCGAGCACAACGACACCGCGTGGAACAGGAAGAGCCACAAGCCCGCCGGTACGTGTGTCAGCCTCGAAAGCTGGTCCGCGTCCGAGTCCCCGGCACCCCCACGCGCCCGCTTCGCCTGCAGCTCGAACGCCGGCCGTACCCCGCCCACCAGCAGGAACCACACCACCACGTACGCGAACGCCGCCTGCACTTGCGGGCCGGTCAGCCAGGACACCAGAACGAAGGTGCCGCCGGTCACGAACACCGTCAGTGCTCCATACGCGTTGCGGATCATCACCAGCATCGCCACCAGCAGGGCCGTCGCCAGCCACAGCAGCAGGGTGATGCGGCCGCCGGCCAGGAGGGCGGCGCCGCCCAGGCCCAGCAGCGGCGGAGCCGTGTAGCCCGCGGCCGCGGTGAGGATCATGCCGATGCCGTGCGGCTTGCCACGGCTGACGGTGAGGCCGCTGGTGTCGGAGTGCAGGCGTATGCCGGTCAGCGTCCGGCCGGTCAGCAGCGCGACCAGTCCGTGGCCGCCCTCGTGGGCGATGGTGATGGCGTTGCGCGAGAGGCGCCACAGGCCGTGCGGGACGACCACGACGAGCGCGGCGACCAGTGTGGCGATCACCACCCACAGGTTCGGGTCGGGCTGGGTGCCGGCGACCTCGTCCCAGAGGGAGGCGAGCGAGGCGGATGCGGTGCTGTCCATGTAAGGCTTTGGCTCCCTTGGGGTCGGATGGAATCTGGCAGTGTGGCACGCATGCCTGGGCGCTAGCTGAGACGCCGACGTGGCAGCGATCGTTCCTGGCGGCGAACGCTCAGTTCACAGCGCTGGAGTCGGGGGAACGGCCCAAGGAGTACGGGGTCACGGCCCGTCGGTGTACCGGCGTGCCAGGGCGATCAGAGCGGCCCGGCCGCTGCGCTCGGTACGGTTCCTGAGGCTCGCGAGGTGCTTCTCGACGGTGCGTGGCGAGAGGAAGAGGTGCTCGGCGATCTCCTGGTTGCCCAGTCCTCGGCCGAGCAGGCGCAGCACCTCGTACTCCCGCGCGGTCACCCCCGCCCGCCGCAGTTCCTGCGGAATCGTGTCGTGGCCCTGGCGGCGGCGGGGAACGGGAGAGCCGGCTTCCCGCAGCAGGGCGCGGCAGGCCGCCGACACCCGTGTGGTGCCCCGGTCGTGGAAGAACTGCTCGGCGGCGCACAGCCACTCGACGGGGCGCCCCCAGCCGTCGGCGAGCGCCGCGGAGGCGCCCAGGCGCAGACCCAGGTGACGGGCCAGGGGGATGGCGTCGGTCCCGGCCAGTGCTTCCTCGGCCGCTTTGGCGGCCTCGGCGGCGCGTCCCTCGCGGCCCAGCAGTACGGCCCGGGACCACCCGGCGAAGGGCCGGTCCCAGTGGACCTGGGTGAGCCGGTCCGCGACGGCCCCGTCCAGCTCCGCCCAGCCGGCCGCGCCCCGCACGGTACGCAGGAGCAGGTACGGCCCAAGGAACCCGGTGACGCCGCGGGTACTGGGCAGTGCGCGCATGGCCTGGTCCGCCTCGGTGAACTCGGCCATCGCGCGGTCGGGTTCCTCCCGCAGCAGGGAGCAGATGCCCTGGGCCCAGCCCCACACGGAGGTGTCGGCGTAGCCCCAGAGTGCTCCGGCGCTCCGTCCGGCCAGTGCGCTCTGCATGGCGTGCAGTGCGGCCTGGAGTTTCTCCCGCTCGCCACGGGAGGCGGCGATGATGGCGTCCACTCCGACGCCGATGAGCTGCACCTCCCGCAGCCGCAGCCTGCGGGCCGTCGTCCTCAGCCGCCGGGCGGACTCCAGGGCCTGATCATGCTCGTCGCGCAGCACATGCGCCTGCGCCAGATGCATGTCGGCCCAGGCCGTCATGAGTACGGCACCGGTCTCCTCGGCCGCCTTCCGCGCGGCCAGCAGCCGATCGGTCCCGGTGAACCGGATCCGGTCCAGCACACCGAGTTCCAGCAGGCCGCGTATCCGCCAGACCGGCAGCGCATGAGTGTCGGCCGTGGCCACCAGGCGTTCGAACACCTTCTCCGTCTCGGCCAGATCCCGGGGCCGCAGGCAGTACCCCAGCATGTTCAGCGCCTTGCAGCTCACCTCCGGCAGCCCGACCTCCTCGGCGGTCGCCACGGCCCCTTCGGCCAGGGCCCTGGCGCTCTCCAGCCGGTCCGGGCGCTGCGAGTTGAGCACTAGGTGCGCGGCGACCGAGTCCAGGGCGGCGCGGGACGCCGGGTCCGGCTCGGCTCCGAGCAACTCCCGTGCCCGCCGTACGGCGGTCAGGCCCTCCTCCCACTGCTGCGCGGTGGCCGCGGCCCTGGCCCGGATCAGGAAACCCGCGGCGCGGCGGGCGGGCGGCGCGCCCCACGCGGTCAGGACACGGTCCAGTCGGTCGCCGAGCTCCGGGACGCGCCGGACGTCGCCCGTGAGGACGAGAGCGCCCAGCAGCTCCTCCAGGAGTCGGGCCACGGCCTCGGGCGGGGCGTCGGCCGCGTCGGCGGTCAGCTCCAGGCCCCGGTCGAGGAGTTCCACCGCGGTCAGCAGAGCGCCCCGCAGGACCGCCTGCCGGCCGGCTCGGGTGAGCAGTACGGCCGCCCGTGCCCGCTGCCCGCCGGCGACGCACAGCTCCGCGGCCAGGCGGTACAGGTCGTCGCCCGGGTCACCGCCGATCAGACCGTCGGGCTCCTGGGCCCGCCGGGCAGGGCGGCCGGCGTCCCGCTGCTGGGGCCCTGTCGCGTCGGCGGACTCGATCGCGTCGGCGGCGGCGAGGCACAGTGCCGCCCGCTCCGCGGGCAGCAGGCGCTGGGTGATGGCGTCGGCGGTCAGGGCGTGCCGGAAGGAGTGCCAGCCGGGCTCCTCCGCGGCGGCGCCGTCGGTGACCAGATGGGCGCGTGCCGCCTGCCGCAACTCGCGGAGCGCCGTCGTCCGGTCGACCCCGGCGACGCGGGCGGCGATGTCCACGGGGAAGCGCCTGCCCAGAACGGCCGCCGCTTCCAAGAGCGCGACGCCCGCCGGTTCCAGGTGGTCCACGCGCTGGAGGACGGCGGCGGCGACCGTCGCGGGCACGCCGGCGTCCAGCGAGCCGGTCACCGTCCAGTTGTCGCCCTGCCGCTGCACGAGGCTGCCGCTGTCGACCATGGCGGTCAGCAGTTCCTCCACCACGAAGGGGACACCCTCGGAGACGGCGTGCAGCCGGTCCAGTACGGCCGCCGGGACCTTGCCCGCGTCGTCGTGGCCCAGACAGCGGGCAGCCAGTTCCGCGGTGTGGGCGGGGCCGAGGCCGGCGAGGCGCAGCGTGCGGGCCGTACGGCGGGACGCGGCGGCCTCGGCGAGGTCGAGCGCGGGACCGGGCCCACCGCGCAGGGTGGCCAGCAGGACGGCGCGCTGGCCGGGAAGGTTGTCCGTGAGGTAGTCGACGATGGTGAGCGTGTCGGCGTCCGCGTCGTGCAGGTCCTCCAGCACCAGGACACAGCCGCCGGAGCGTCCGAGGGTCCCCAGCAGTCGCAGCACCGCTTCGGCGTAGCCCACCAGCGGCGCACCGTCCTGCGGCGCCAGCCCGCACAGCCGCGACAGCAGCGGCTCGTAGGGGCCCAGGTCCCCGTCTGCGGGCGCCCCTTCGCCGCGCAGTCCGGAGAACACGGCCTCCGCCAGCGGACGCAGCGGCACCGCGCGCCCGGCGGACGCGGCCCGCCCGCGCAGCACCCGCAGTCCGGAGCGCACGGCTGCGGCCGCTGTCTCCTCGACGAGGCGCGACTTGCCGATGCCCGGCTCGCCCAGCACGAACACCGACGAGCCCCGCCCCTCGCCCGCCGCTGCGACCGCCGCGGTCAGAAGATCCCGCTCCGGTTCTCTGCCGACCAGTGCCGATGACGACAACGACGACACTCAGGCCCCCTGCGCCCTCTTCCGGGATGTCCCCCGCCGGCACCCGTCGAATACTCCTTCGAGCCCGCACAGCGTAGTACCCACGAGTCACAAGGGCCGCACAACTACATGGGGGCTCTTCCCCGATGTCCGCGGCGGCCGGTGGACGGCACGCTTTCCTTCAGCAGGGCCGGGGGACAGGGCATGGCTCGGGGGACATGCCCTGCCTGCTGTTCTTTCATCGATCGGGGGTCGCCCACATGTCTTCAACGCCGCATGCCGTCAGATGGATCACCGCCGGAGTTCTGGGCGTGGCGCTGTGCGGGTGCTCGTCGCTCACCGCCGGTACCGGAGGGGATACCGGCGGATCGCGGTCGACGGGCTCGGCAGCGGACGGACCGGACGTGCCGGCGTTCGCCCAGGACCTGGAGCGGGTGTGCACGGAAGGGCTCGGCTACCCGGGGCTGCCCGCCTACGACCGCACGAAGAAGACCGTGCACCCGGCGATGCTCATGAACAAACCCGGTGACGACTGGTCGCAGTCCGAGCCGTCCGCCGGTGACTTCCCCAAGGGCTGGTTCCTCGGCTACGCGGACAAGCCGGCCGAGGCCGAGCTGGTCGTCTGTGTCGAGCGCACCAAGGCGACCGCGACCGGCAAGGTGTGCGACATGGAGGGCGACGACGGCAAACCCTTCAAGGTGCGTACGTACAACACCTCGTACCGCCTGAAGGTCGTCGAGGCGCGCACCGGTAAGGAGCTGTACAAGCACACGGGGGAGGCCAAGTCCGACGAGTGCCCGATGTACATATTCACCTCGGATGGCGAGGACAAGGGCAAGTACTACAACGAAGTGCGGCCCAAGGACTTCCGCAAGAACGTCCAGCCGTTCATCGCGCCGTAGGCTGCACCACGGCCGTCCCGCCCTCGCCCCTCCTCCGGAGGACCGCATGCCCGCCACGACCACCACCGTCGATCTCACCGAGCTCAGCGCCGCCCGCGGTGGCTCCCGCCGGCTCACCGGGCATCTCACCCGGCCCACCGGACCGGGCCCCTGGCCCGGTGTCGTCGTGGTTCACGAGGCGCTGGGCGTCAATGATGTGATGCACCGGCAGGCCGAAAAGCTGGCGAGCGCCGGGTACCTCGTGGTGATGCCGGACCTGTTCAGCGACGGAGGGGCCGTCCGCTGCCTGGTGCCGACCTTCCGGGCGGCCCTGTCCGGACACGGCCGTGCCTTCCGTGACATCGAGGCGGCCCGCACCCGCCTCGCCCGGGATCCCGACTGCACCGGGCGGATCGGCATCATCGGCTTCTGCATGGGCGGTTCCTTCGCGCTCCTCGCCGTGAGCGACGGCGAGTTCGACGCCGCTTCCGTCAACTACGGCCGCCCGCCGAAGGATCTCGACGCGGCGCTGGGCGGCTCCTGCCCCGTCGTCGCGAGCTACGGTGCCCGCGACCGTACGCTGCGCGGCGCGGCCCCCGCACTGGAGGCGGCGCTCGACCGGCTCGGCATCGTCCACGACGTCAAGGAGTACCCGGACGCCGGGCACTCCTTCCTCAACGACTCCGAGGTCGGGCCACGCGCGCTGCGTCCGCTGATGCGCGTCGCCGGGATCAAGCCGCACCCGGAGTCCGCTGCCGACGCCTGGCGGCGCATCGAGGACTTCTTCGCCACGCACCTCGAAGCGGGAAGCCGGAAGCCCTGATCGATTCTGCGGTCCGTGTCGGAGCGGTCTGCCACCCTTGATGGATCGCGCGCTGACCCGGCACCATGCCGACGGGTGCCGGCCAAGGCAGAGTGATCTGGCGTTTTCGCAGGTCGGATGGGTGGTTGTAGATGTGCGGACGGTATGCGGCCAGTCGTGGGCCCGAGGATCTCGCAGGAATCTTCGAGATCGAGAAGTGGGAGCCCGAGGAGACCCTCGAGGCGGACTACAACGTGGCTCCGACCAAGGAGGTCCACGTCGTCCTCGACCGTCCCTTGAAAGACGTGGACGACCCGCGGCCGGTCCGGCAACTGCGCAAGCTGAAGTGGGGACTGGTGCCGAGCTGGTCCAAGACCCCCGAGAGCGCCTTCAAGATGATCAACGCGCGCGCGGAGACGGTGCACGAGAAGCCGTCGTACCGGCGCGCGTTCACCTCCCGGCGCTGCATCATCCCCGCCGACGGCTACTACGAGTGGGTCACCGGCAGTCAGGAGCGGGACCTGGAGGTCGAGGGCAAGCGGAAGCGGCCCCGCAAGCAGCCGTACTTCGTGCTGCCCGCCGACGGCTCGGTGTTCGCGATGGCGGGGCTGTACGAGTTCTGGCGGGACTCGACCCTGCCCGACGAGCACCCGCAGGCCTGGTGGGTCACCTGCTCGGTCATCACCACGGAGGCCGAGACGACCCCGCTGGCCGTCGCGCCGGAGGAGGGCCCGCACACGCTCGCCGAGATCCACCCCCGGATGCCGCTGATGCTGACGCCGGACCGCTGGGACGCCTGGCTGGACCCCTCCCGCAAGGACCCCGAGGAACTGCGCACCCTGCTCGCCCCGCCGCCCGCCGGGCTGATGCGCGCCTACCCCGTCTCCACGCTGGTCAGCAACGTCCGCAACAACGGCCCGGAGCTGCTGAAGGAGCTGGACGGGCCCGAAGAGGGCACACTTTTCTGACGTGACGACCGAGTCTGAGGTGACGACCGAGACCGTGGGCACGGATGCGGGCGACGCCCGCGTCACCTGGCACCACGCGAAGAAGGCACGGCTGGTCCTGGCCGCGAGCCACGGCGCCGGAGGCGGCATCGGGGCGCGTGACCTCGTGGCGCTCGCGGCGGTCCTGCCGGCCCACGGGGTGACCGTCGCCCTGGTGGAGCAGCCCTGGCGGGTGGCCGGCAAGAAGGTGGCGCCCGCGCCGAAGACCCTGGACGTCGGCTGGCGGGGCCTGTGGCCCGCGCTCGCCGCACCGGGGCTGCCCGTGATCTCCGGCGGCCGCAGCGCCGGCGCCCGCGTCGCCTGCCGTACGGCCGTCGAACTCGGGGCGCGCGCCGTGCTCGCGCTCAGCTTCCCCCTCCACCCGCCGGGCAAGCCCGAGAAGTCCCGCGCCGAGGAACTGCTCGGGGCCGGGGTGCCGGTCCTCGTCGTGCAGGGCGGGAACGACCCGTTCGGCAGGCCCGAGGAGTTCCCTGACGGCGACTACGAGCTGGTCGAGGTGCCGTACGGCGATCACGGGTTCGCGGTGCCCAAGCGGGCGCCCCTCGACCAGGACGAGGCAGTGGCGATCGTCACGGCCGCCGCTGTGAAGTGGGTCGGGTCACTGGGGTAAAGCTTCGGGAATGTTGTGGACCCGGTCCCTGTTGTGGCGGACAGCGGTGCTGAACCGGCAGCGCACACGTCGTAGGAGAGGAAGTCCGCCGCATGGGTTCGACCTTCTGCCCGACCGCAGGCAGCCGCGCCGACCTGGAGTGGACGGTCCTGCATGCGGCCAGGACCACTCCTATTCGAGGGGCGGCAGGTACGGCAGGTCGTCTATCCTCCGATTCAGGTGGGACCGGTTTCGGCCCTGCCCGCAATCTTGAGGAGGTGGGTCCGGTTCCCGGTACCGACGCAGGGACCGACAACGGCCAGGCGGAGCAGCCCGAGGGCCTGGGCACGAGCGTGGACACGTCCGCGGAGTCGACCGCCGAGCGCAGCGCGCGCTTCGAGCGGGACGCGCTCGAATTCCTCGACCAGATGTACTCGGCCGCGCTGCGCATGACGCGCAACCCGGCCGACGCGGAGGACCTGGTGCAGGAGACGTACGCCAAGGCGTACGCGTCCTTCCACCAGTTCCGCGAGGGCACCAACCTCAAGGCGTGGCTGTACCGGATCCTCACCAACACCTTCATCAACTCGTACCGCAAGAAGCAGCGTGAACCCCAGCGCTCCGCGGCCGAGGAGATCGAGGACTGGCAGCTCGCCCGAGCCGAGTCGCACATGTCGACGGGCCTTCGCTCCGCGGAGTCGCAGGCGCTCGACCATCTGCCGGACTCGGACGTGAAGGAAGCGCTCCAGGCCATCCCCGAGGAATTCCGGATCGCCGTGTACCTGGCCGACGTAGAGGGCTTTGCGTACAAGGAGATCGCGGACATCATGGGGACACCCATCGGTACGGTGATGTCCCGGCTGCACCGGGGCCGCCGTCAACTGCGCGGCATGCTCGAGGACTACGCCCGCGAGCGCGGACTGGTCCCGGCCGGCGCCGGAGAGTCGAACGAAGCGAAAGGCTCGGGCTCATGAGCTGCGGAGAGCCGCACGAGACGGACTGCTCTGAGGTACTCGATCATCTCTACGAGTTCCTCGACAGCGAGATGCCGGACGTCGATCGTGACAAGTTCAAGCAGCACTTCCGGGAGTGCTCGCCGTGCCTGGAGAAGTACGGCCTCGAAGAGGCCGTGAAGAAGCTGGTCAAGCGGTGCTGCGGACATGACGACGTGCCCACCGACCTGCGCGCCAAGGTCCTGGGGCGGCTCGATCTGATCCGCTCAGGGCAGACCGTGCCCGAGCACGACATCACGGCCGCGCCGCAGGAATCCTGACGCATAGCCGTCACTCGAACGTGCTAATCCACCGGTCATAAGACCGCGAACCTCCCCTCGCCGCCCTAGGCTCCCATGCCTGAAGCGCGCGGCCGGGAGGGGCGTATGGAGGCGACACCCGTACGGGCCCGTGTCTGCATCGGCCTCGTCGCCCTCGGCGCACTGTGGTGTCTGCACCCGCTGCCGTCGACTCGGGTCCCCTGGTGGGCCGTGGCCCTGCTGGCCGCGCTCTACGCCGGGGGCGAGCGGCTTTCCGGTTCGTTCTATCCGGTGCTCCTCGCCGGCGCCTTTCTGCTGTCACCGTCCGCAGCCGCGCTGGTCGCGGTGCCGGGGGCGCTGATCGCCCCGGCCGGCGGCCGGCCACAGTTGCTGCGGCGTGTGTGGCGGGCGGCGCAACTGGTGGTCGGGGTGTGGACGGCCGCGTGGGTGTACCGGACGCTGGGCGAGCGGGACGCAGTGGTGGCGGCCGACTTCCCGCACGCGCTCGCGCACGCCGGCGCCGCGGTCCTGGCGTTCTGCGTGGTTCTCGCCGCGCTGGACGGCTCGATCCTCGCGCTCGCCGAGCGCCGGCCGCTACGCCGGGCCTGGCCCGAGCTGTTCCTGCCCTCGCTCGCGCCGATCGCCGTACACGGTCTCGCCGGGCTGATGATGGCCGTGCTGTGGCGCAGCCCCTACGGACCCGTCTCCGCGCTGCTCGTGCTGCTGCCGATGTGCGTGTCGTGGTGGGCGTTCGCCCAGTGCCACCGGGAACGCGCGGCCCATCAGGCCACCATCCGGGCGCTGGTGCAGGCCGTCGACATCAAGGACGGCTACACCCGCGGCCACAGCGAGCGGGTCGGTCAGGCCACCATGATGATCGCGCGTGAGCTGGGGTTCGCCGACGAGCGCGTCGAGGTGCTCCGCTTCGCCGGGATCCTGCACGACGTCGGCAAGCTCGGCGTGCCCACGCGGCTGCTCCGCAAGAACGGGCCGCTGACGCCCGAGGAACGGCGGGTCATCGAGCTGCACCCCGAGTACGGGCACGAGATGGTCCGCGGAATCTCCTTCCTCGGCGAGGCGCGGGCCGCCGTACTGCACCACCACGAGCGGCTGGACGGCACCGGGTACCCCTATGGGCTGAGCGGCGGTCAGATCCCGGAATCGGCGCGGGTGGTGGCGGTCGCGGACGCCTTCGACGCGATGACGTCGACCCGGTCCTACTCACGCGCCCGGCCGGTGCCCGTCGCCGTGCGGGAACTGGAGAAATGCGCGGGCTCGCACTTCGACCCCCGGATGGTCGCCGCCCTCGCCCGGGCCGTCGACCAGCACGGCTGGCACCCCGCGGTGACCGCCGACGAGAGCGCCGCGCCCGCGCCGCGCCCGCAGGTCGCGGGCGCGCCCGGAGCGCACCGGTGAGCGGCAGGCGGCCACCGGCCCTGCGTCCGCAGGTCCCGGGCGCCCCCGGAGCGCACCGGTGAGCGGCCCGCGGCCACCGGCCCTGCTCACCGTCGTCCACGGCTGCGCCGCCCTCCTCGCCGCGGGCTGTCTGCTCGGCATGCTGGGCGGCGGCCTCGTCGACCGCGGCACCGCCCTCGCCTTCGGGGCTTTCGTCACCCTCGGTGAGCTCACCCGCTGGACCGGGGCCGAAGGCAGGGAGGCCGCGCCCCTCGGCGCCGCCGCCGCGCTGTCGTACGCCCTGCTGGGGGAGAGCGGCGGTGAGCCCACCCGGCACGGCGTCGCCCAGGTCGTCGGCGTCGTCCTGGCCGCCTCGCTGCTCGGCAGCGTCCCGCACATCGCGCGCGGCCGCCCCGTGCTGGACCATCTCGCCCGGCGCGTGCTCACCGTCGGCTTCGCCGCGGCCTGCTTCCAACCCCTGTTCAACCAGGGCACGTTCCGCGGCTGGGGCACCTCCTACGCGCTGCTCCTGCTGGCGATCCTCACGCTCACCACCCTGTGCGACGCCGTGCTCGCGGCCGCGCTGGCGCACGCGCGCACCCGGTGGCCGTTCGGGCCGCTGCTGCGGGACGAGCTGCGGGCGACCCTCGGGGTCGGCTCGGCCGTCTGTGCCACGGGCGCGGTGATGGCGCCGGCGGTCGCCGTGGTCGGGCTGTGGGCGCTGCCTGTGTTCTCGCTGCCCCTGCTGCTGACCCAGATGTCCGTGCGGCGGTACACCGCCGTGCGCACCACCTACCGGCAGACCATCGCCTCCCTCGCCCGGGCCACCGAGATCGCCGGGTACACCCCGGCGGGACACGCCCGGCGGGTGGCCGCGCTCAGCCGGGAGGTCGGGCGGGAGCTGGGCCTGTCGGAGGCCGAGCTCACCGTGCTGGAGTACGCGGCCCTCATGCACGACATCGGGCAGCTCAGCCTTCTCGACCCGGTGCCGGCCGGCGCCACCGCCGTACTGCCCGTCGAGGAACAGCGCAGGATCGCGCTGCTCGGCGGGGCGGTCGTACGGCAGACCGGGGTGAGTCCGCAGGTCGCGATGGTCGTGGAGCGGCTCGCCGACCCCTGTCCGGAGCAGCCGGTCGCCGCGCGGATCGTGCGGGCGGTCAACGCCTACGAGGAGAAGGCGCGGGACGCCGGGCCGGACGGGCCGCTGAAGGCCCTGGAGGAGCTACGGCTGGGCACCGCCGGGGACTACTCGCCGGAGGTGGTGGGATCACTGGCGCGGGTCCTGTCGGGTCGTAGGGGCGGCGCGCTGGGGGTGCCCCCGGGCGTTCGGCTCCGGGAGAGCCCCGGGCAGGGTGGTGGTGGGTGACGGGCGGGCGGTCTGACAGTGCCTGTGGCTGGGTAACCCATGGGTAATGAGCGCCCTTCCAGCCGTACGTGGTTGGATGCGAATGAGAGGGTGTCCGGGGGCGAGCACTAGCCAGCCCACTCCACGGAACTGGCAGGCGGGAATCGTGAGGATCTTCGGCAAGGGACGGCACCGGCCCTCCGCCTCCTGGCGGCAGGCCACCGACCGGGCGTTCACACTCATCGGCGACGGCCGGTACGAGGACGCGGGCGCGCTGCTTACACGTGCCGCCGATCTGGAGCCCTGGCTTTCGGAGTCCTGGTTCAACCTCGCGCTGCTGCACAAGTTCCGGCACGACTGGGAACAGGCCCGGGCGGCCGGACTGCGTGCCGTGGCGCTGCTCGACCGGGAGACCGGGGCGCCCGACTGGTGGAACGTCGGCATCGCGGCCACCGCACTCCAGGACTGGCCGCTGGCCCGGCGGGCCTGGCAGGCGTACGGACTGAGAGTGCCCGGTGGGGCGACCGAGTCCGGTGAGCCGGCCGGCATGGACCTCGGCAGCGCGGCCGTACGGCTGTCCCCGGAGGGGGAGGCCGAGGTCGTGTGGGGGCGACGCCTTGACCCCGCCCGGATCGAGGTGCTGTCAATTCCGCTGCCGTCCTCGGGGCGGCGCTGGGGCGAGGTCGTGCTGCACGACGGGGTGCCGCACGGCGAGCGGACCACGGCGTCCGGGCACGCCTTCCCCGTCTTCGACGAGATCGAGCTGTGGGCGCCCTCGCCCGTGCCCACCTGGGTGGTCCTCTTGGAGGCCGCCACCGAGGCCGACCGGGACGCGCTGGAGCAGCTCGCCGCGGACGCCGGGTTCGCGGCGGAGGACTGGTCGTCGTCCGTGCGGCTGCTGTGCCGGATGTGCTCCGAGTCGCGGATGCCGTCGGACGAGGGCGACGGGGAGCACCTGGATCCGCACGACCACAGCGAGCCGGGGCACCCCGGGCCGCTGGGGCACCGGACCGACGGGCAGCTCTGGGTGCCGGAGCGCGAGTGCGGGGTGGCTGCGCCGGCCGCGCTGGTCAGGGGGTTGCTGGACGGGTGGGTCGCGGACAGTCCGGATTCTCGGGATTGGCGGGACTTGGAAGAGGTCTGTTAGGTCCGTGGCCGGCAGCGGCGCCGTCGTGGCTGGTCGCGCAGTTCCCCGCGCCCCCCTTCGGGGGCGCGACTCCCCGTACCCTGTATCAGCACCACACCCCTGTTTTTCTGAGGAAGGCATACGTCGGTCATGGCCCAGCAGGACACCGAGCAGCAGCACGCGGGCGTGCTCCCCGTGGACGACGAGGGGTTCGTCGTCGACACCGAGGACACGGAGGAGCGCGAGAACGCCTGGCGTGAGCGCGGCACCTCGCGGCCGATCACCGTCGTGGGGAACCCGGTCCTGCACAAGGAGTGCAAGGACGTCACCGAGTTCGGCGCCGAGCTGGACCAGCTCGTGGCGGACATGTTCGCCTCGCAGCACACCGCCGAGGGCGTGGGCCTGGCCGCCAACCAGATCGGCGTCGATCAGAAGGTCTTCGTCTACGACTGCATGGACGACGAGGGCAAGCGGCACGTCGGTGTCGTCTGCAACCCCAAGCTCGTCGAGCTGCCCGCCGAGCAGCGCCGGCTGGACGACAGCAACGAGGGCTGCCTGTCCGTGCCGACCGCGTACGCGCCGCTCGCCCGGCCCGACTACGCCGAGGTGACCGGGCAGGACGAGAAGGGCAACCCGATCAAGGTGCGCGGGACCGGCTACTTCGCTCGGTGTTTGCAGCACGAGACGGACCACCTGTACGGCTACCTCTACATCGACCGGCTCTCCAAGCGCGAACGCAAGGACGCGCTGCGGCAGATGGCCGAGAACGAGCCCCGCTACCCCGTGGTCGCCAACGACTGAGCACGGCCCTTCGGCCCCACAAGTCACTTACGCACGGCGCCTGGTCAGGTTCCCCCTCCCGACCAGGCGCCGTTCGCATGTCCGTAGCACGTTCGATCCCATACACGCAGGTAGTGATCCAAATCTAGTCACAAAGAGGGAGAATCTCGGCACTCAGGGGTAGTGAAAGAAGCAAATCCATTCCCAGAACGGTCAGTTATGGTGCTGAATGGAAGTGCGGGGATACGCGACGGCGCACGCCCGGCACAGCGAGAGGGGCGTGCACGACTGCACAACTGGCGGCTGAGAGGAGTTTGTTCGTGCATGCTTTCTCGGACAGCACCACAGCGACACCGACGGCGGTCCCGGTTCCACCGTCGCTCTCTCTCCCGATGATCGAAGCGGCCTTTCCCAGGCAACTGCATCCGTATTGGCCCCGACTCCAGGAGAACACCCGCGCCTGGCTGCTGAAAAAACGTCTGATGCCGGCCGACAAGGTCGAAGAATATGCCGACGGCCTTTGCTACACGGACCTGATGGCGGGGTACTACATTGGCGCCCCCGACGACGTACTCCAGGCGATTGCGGACTACAGCGCGTGGTTCTTCGTCTGGGACGACCGGCACGACCGCGACATCGTCCACCAGCGCCCGGCCGCCTGGCGGCGACTCAGGGACGTGCTGCACGTGGCGCTCGACTCCCCCGAGGACCATCTGCACCACGCGGATCCGCTGGTCGCGGGGTTCGCGGACAGTGTGGCGCGGTTGTACTCGTTCCTGCCGCACACCTGGAACATCCGGTTCGCCCGGCACTTCCGCGCCGTGATCGAGGCGTACGACCAGGAATTCCGCAACCGCGTCGAAGGGGTGATCCCAACCGTCGAGGAATACCTCGAACTGCGCCGGCTCACCTTCGCCCACGCGATATGGACCGATCTGCTGGAGCCGAGCGCGGGAATGGAACTGCCGGACTCCGTACGACAACATCCCGCATATCGACGGGCGGCTCTACTGAGTCAGGAATTCGCCGCCTGGTACAACGACCTGTGTTCATTCCCGAAGGAAATCGCGGGCGACGAGGTGCACAATCTCGGAATCAGTCTCATCACCCACAAGGGGCTGACTCTCGAAGAGACGGTGACGGAAGTCAGGCGACGGGTCGAGGACTGCATATCCGATTTCCTCGTGGCCGAGCGAGAGGCCCTGGAATTCGCGGACCTGCTCGCCGACGGCACCTTGTGGGGATGGGAACTCGGCGCCGCCGTGCGCGCCTGTGTCGGCAATATGCGCAACTGGTTCAGCTCCGTCTACTGGTTCCACCACGAGTCCGGCCGTTACCGGGTCGAGAGCTGGGACGACCGGTCCACGCCCCCGTACGTCAACAACGAAGCGGCAGGTGAGAAATGACCGTCGAGTCAGTACGCCCCGAGGCCCAGCCCGGTGCGGCCCCGGAACTGCGTGAACCGCCCCTCGCGGGCGGTTCGGTTCCGCTTCTCGGCCACGGCTGGCGGATGGTCCGTGACCCGCTGGCCTTCGTGACGACGCTGCGCGAGCACGGAGACGTCGTGCGGATCAAGCTCGGACCGAAGACGGTGTACGCCGTCACCACACCGGACCTCACCGGCGCGCTGGCGCTGAGCACCGACTTCGAGATCGCCGGGCCGCTGTGGGAGTCCCTGGAGAGCCTGCTCGGCAAGGAGGGCGTGGCCACCGCCAACGGGCCGCGCCACCGGCGTCAGCGGCGCACCATCCAGCCCGCCTTCCGGCTCGACGCGATCCCCGGGTACGGGCCGGTCATGGAGGAGGAGGCGCATGCGCTGACCGAGCGCTGGAAGCACGGCGAGACCGTCGACTGCACCTCCGAGTCCTTCCGGATCGCGGTGCGGATCGTCGCGCGGTGCCTGCTGCGCGGCGCGTACATGGACGAGCGGGCCGACCGGCTGTGTGCCGCGCTGGACTCCCTCTTCCGCGGTATGTACCAGCGGATGGTGATCCCGCTCGGGCCGCTTTACAAGCTGCCTCTCCCAGCCAACCGCACATTCAACCGTGCCCTGGCCGATTTCCATCTCCTGGTCGACGAGGTCGTCGCCGAGCGCCGGGCATCCGGTCAAAAGCCGGACGATTTGCTGACGGCATTGCTGGAGGCGAAGGACGAGAATGGCGACCCCATCGGGGAGCAGGAGATCCACGATCAGGTCGTCGCGATATTCACCGCGGGCGCCGAAACCGTGGCCTCCACGATCTTGTGGCTGCTCCATGTGCTCGCGGAACATCCGGAACATGCCGACAAGGTGCGCGCGGAGGTCGATTCCGTCACCGGCGGGCATCCCGTGGCATTCGAGGACGTCCGCAGCCTGCGGCACACCAACAATGTCGTGGTGGAGGCGATGCGTTTGCGTCCCGCGATCTGGATTCTCACGCGACGGGCGGTGACCGATACGTCACTCGGTGGCTATCGCATTCCGGCCGGGGCCGACATCGTCTACAGCCCCTACGCCGTCCAGCGCGACCCGAAGTCATACACGCGCAACCTCGACTTCGACCCCGATCGCTGGCTTCCGGAACGCGCCAAGGAGGTGCCGAAATACGCCATGAGCCCGTTCGGCGTCGGCAACCGCAAGTGCCCGAGCGACCACTTCTCGATGGCCATGCTGACGCTGATCACGGCGGCGCTGTCCACCGAGTACCGCTTCGAGCAGGTGCCCGGTTCGAACGACGCGACCCGGGTGGGGATCACGCTGCACCCGCACACGCTGCTGCTGAGGCCTACGCGGCGCTCGGCCCCTGGAACGTCCGCCGGTAGGCCTGAGGTGTCGTCCCCAGCGCGGTGACGAACTGATGGCGCAGAGCGGCCGCGGTGCCGAACCCCGTTCGGCCCGCGATCGCGTCCACCGTCTCGTTCGTCGCCTCCAGCAACTCCTGGGCCAGCAGCACGCGTTGGCGCAGGATCCAGCGGTAGGGAGTCGTCCCCGTCTCTTGCTGGAAGCGGCGGGCGAAGGTGCGCGGGGCCATGTGCGCGCGTTCGGCGAGCTGCTCGACCGTGACGTCCTCGTCGAGGTGGCGCTCCATCCAGGCCAGCACCTCGCCGACCGTGTCGCACTGGGCGCGCGGCAGCGGGCGCTCGATGTACTGGGCCTGCCCGCCGTCCCGGTGCGGCGGCACCACCATGCGCCGGGCGATCTTGTTGGCGACCTCGGGCCCCTGCTCCTGGCGCACGATGTGCAGACAGGCGTCGATACCGGCGGCGGTGCCGGCGCTGGTGACCACCGGCCCCTCGTCGACGTACAGCACATCGGGCTCGACGATCGCCCGCGGGTGCTGTCGGGACAGTTCCCCGGCGTGCTTCCAGTGGGCACTGCACCGCCGGCCGTCGAGCAGCCCGGCGGCGCCCAGCACGAAGACGCCGGAGCACACACTGAGCACCCGCGCGCCCCGCTCGACCGCCCTGACCAGGCAGTCCAGCAGCTCGGGCGGATAGTCGCGCACGACATAGTCGCGGCCTGCGGGCAGCGCGATCAGGTCGGCCTCCTCCAGCTTCTCCAGACCGTAGGGCGTGGAGACGGTGAGTCCGCCGACATGGGTGCCCAGCGTCGGCCCCTCCGCCGAGACGACGGCGAAGTCGTACGTGGGCAGCCCTTCGTCGCTGCGGTCGATGCCGAACACCTCGCAGACGACGCCCAGTTCAAAGGGGTGAACGCCGTCGAGGAGGACGGCGGCGACGTTTTTCAGCATGCTGCCAGTGTGCCTCGCCGGTGGCAGTAAATCGAGGGTGTGCGGCAGTCCTGCCACTGTTCGTAAGGAGTGTCCGGCGCGACAGTGGTGTCATGACTACAGAACAGACACAGACACTGCTCGCCATGGTCGTCGTGCTGGGAATGTTCCTCGTCCTGGTCCTCCCGTCACTGATCGGGATCGTGCACGACCGGCGCATCGACCGTCAGATCAGGGAGGCCCAGGAGCGCGACGCGGCAAAGGCTCAGAAGTCCTCGTCCAGGTCGACAGTGCCCTCCACCGCCACCTGGTACGCCGACGGACGCCGCTCGAAGAAGTTGGTGAGCTCCTGAACACCCTGGAGCTCCATGAAGGAGAAGGGGTTCTCGGAGCCGTACACCGGAGCGAAGCCGAGGCGCGACAGGCGCTGATCGGCGACACACTCCAGGTACTGCCGCATCGAGTCGGTGTTCATGCCCGGGAGGCCGTCACCACACAGGTCGCGCGCGAACTGCAGCTCGGCCTCGACGGCCTCCCGCAGCATGTCGGTGACCTGCTGCTGGAGCTCGTCGTCGAAGAGCTCCGGCTCCTCCTTGCGGACGGTGTCGACGACGTCGAACGCGAAGGACATGTGCATGGTCTCGTCGCGGAACACCCAGTTGGTGCCGGTGGCCAGACCGTGCAGCAGACCCCGGCTGCGGAACCAGTAGACGTACGCGAAGGCGCCGTAGAAGAACAGGCCCTCGATGCACGCGGCGAAGCAGATCAGGTTGAGCAGGAAGCGACGCCGGTCGGCCTTGGTCTCCAGGCGGTCCAGCTTCTCGACCTCGTTGATCCACTTGAAGCAGAACTCGGCCTTCTCGCGGATCGAGGGGATGTTCTCGACGGCGTCGAAGGCCGCCGCCCTGTCCTCCGGGTCGGGCAGATAGGTGTCGAGCAGCGTCAGGTAGAACTGGACGTGCACGGCCTCCTCGAAGAGCTGGCGCGACAGGTACAGGCGCGCCTCCGGGGAGTTGATGTGCTTGTACAGCGTCAGCACCAGGTTGTT
Source organism: Streptomyces sp. NPDC036764 (assembly GCF_055609385.1). Lineage (NCBI taxonomy): Bacteria > Bacillati > Actinomycetota > Actinomycetes > Kitasatosporales > Streptomycetaceae > Streptomyces > Streptomyces sp. NPDC036764. The sequence continues at coordinate 267,894 of NZ_JBVJPT010000005.1, read as the reverse complement.
CGCCACGATCGAGTCGCCCGTCGCGAAGAACGCGACCAGCCGGCCGATCATGTGCTGCTCGCCCTCGGACAGCTTCGCGAGGTCGGCGACGTCCGAGTGGAGGTCGACCTCCTCCACGGTCCAGGTGTTCTTGATGGCGTCCCGGTAGCGCTCGTAGAAGTCCGGGTAGCGCATGGGGCGCAGAGTCAGCTCGAAGCCGGGGTCGAGAAGGTTCTGGTTACTGGGCATTACTGGCAGGCCTCGCAGGACTCGGGGTTTTCCAGGGAGCAGGCGACGGCGTCGGGCTCGGCGACCTGCTGGACGGGGATGGTCTTCTCGGGCTGGGCGGCCTGACCCTGGGCGGCGCGGGCGATACGGGTCGCCGGGCGCGAGCGCAGGTAGTACGTCGTCTTCAGGCCCGACTTCCAGGCGTACGCGTACATCGAGGAGAGCTTGCCGATGGTCGGCGTCTCCAGGAAGAGGTTCAGGGACTGTGCCTGGTCGAGGTACGGGGTCCGGGCCGCCGCCATGTCGATCAGGCCGCGCTGCGGGATCTCCCACGCCGTGCGGTACAGCGCCCGTACGTCCGCCGGGATCCAGGCGAAGTCCTGCACCGAGCCGTTGGCATCACGCAGCGCCTCGCGGGTGCGGGCGTCCCAGACACCCAGCGCCTTCAGCTCGTCGACCAGGTACGAGTTGACCTGGAGGAACTCGCCGGAGAGCGTCTCGCGCTTGAACAGGTTGGACACCTGCGGCTCGATGCACTCGTAGACACCGGCGATGGACGCGATGGTGGCGGTGGGCGCGATGGCCAGCAGCAGCGAGTTGCGCATGCCGGTCGCGGCGATCCGCTCGCGCAGCGCGGCCCAGCGCTGCGGCCAGGCCGGCTCGACACCGTAGTGGTCGGGGTGCAGCACACCCTGGGCGGTACGGGTCTTCTCCCAGGCCGGCAGCGGGCCGTTGCGCTCGGCGAGGTCGGCGGACGCCTCGTACGCGGCGAGCATGATGCGCTCGGCGATGCGCGTGGAGAGCTGTTTCGCCTCGGCCGAGTCGAAGGGCAGCCGCAGTTTGAAGAAGACGTCCTGGAGGCCCATCGCGCCCAGGCCCACCGGCCGCCACTTGGCGTTGGACCGGCCCGCCTGCTCGGTCGGGTAGAAGTTGATGTCGACGACGCGGTCGAGGAAGGTGACGGCCGTGCGGACCGTCTCGTCCAGGCGCTCCCAGTCGATCTCCCCGTCGCTCACGAACGCGCCGAGGTTGACCGAACCCAGGTTGCAGACCGCCGTCTCCCCGTCGTCGGTGACCTCCAGGATCTCCGTGCAGAGGTTGGAGGAGTGGACGACATGGCCCGGCAGGGCCGTCTGGTTGGCGGTGCGGTTGGCGGCGTCCTTGAAGGTCATCCAGCCGTTGCCGGTCTGCGCGAGGGTGCGCATCATGCGGCCGTACAGATCGCGGGCCGGGATGGTCTTGCGCGCCAGACCCCGCTCCTCGGCCTTGCGGTAGGCCGCGTCGAACTCCTCGCCCCACAGGTCGACGAGCTCGGGGACGTCGGCGGGCGAGAACAGGGACCACTGGCCGTCGGCGTTGACCCGGCGCATGAACTCGTCCGGGATCCAGTGCGCGAGGTTCAGGTTGTGCGTACGGCGGGCGTCCTCACCGGTGTTGTCCCGCAGCTCCAGGAACTCCTCGATGTCGGAGTGCCAGGTCTCCAGGTAGACCGCGGCCGCGCCCTTGCGCCGGCCGCCCTGGTTCACGGCGGCGACCGAGGCGTCCAGGGTCTTCAGGAACGGGACGATGCCGTTGGAGTGCCCGTTGGTGCCCCGGATCAGCGAACCCCGGGAGCGGATGCGGGAGTACGACAGGCCGATGCCGCCGGCGTGCTTCGAGAGGCGGGCGACCTGGTGGTAGCGGTCGTAGATGGAGTCGAGCTCGTCCTTGGGGGAGTCCAGGAGGTAGCAGGACGACATCTGGGGGTGCCGGGTACCGGAGTTGAAGAGGGTGGGGGAGGACGGCAGGTAGTCGAGGCGGCTCATCAGGCCGTAGAGCGCGGAGACCTCGTCGACGGAGCGGACGGTGTCGTCCTCGGCGAGACCGGCGGCGACGCGCAGCATGAAGTGCTGGGGCGTCTCGATCACCTTGCGGGTGATGGGGTGCCGCAGGAGGTAACGGCTGTGCAGGGTGCGCAGGCCGAAGTAGCCGAAGCGGTCGTCGGCGGCCGTGTCGACCAGCGCGTCGAGACGGGCCGCGTGGATGCGCGCGAACTCGGCCGTGCGGTCGGCGATGAGGCCCTCGCGGTGGCCGACCGCGACCGACTCGGTGAAGGACGTCACACCCTGCGAGGCTGCCTCGGCGGCGATGGAGATGGTCAGCAGCCGGGCGGCGAGCCTGCTGAAGGCGGGGTCCTCGGAGATGAGGCCGGCCGCCGCCTCGGTGGCCAGCTCGCGCAGCTCCGCCTCGTCGGCCCGGGCGGACCGGCCGCGCAGTGCGGCGGCGGCGACCCGGCCGGGGTCGGCGTCGGGGAGGTCGGCGGTCAGCTCGGTCAGGAGCCGCAGCAAAGCGGTTCCCGGGGCGTCCTCGTCGGTTTGGACCTGAGAGACGGCTGAGGCCGGTTCTGCTGGCGCGATGGTCACGTGGGGGCTCTCCCTCGCTCGGCACGGGGGCCTTGCGGAGGGCAGGGGGCAGCACACGAGCGCACGCGGCGTCGCGTCCACCGGCCCATTCCACGAGACCCGGACGTCGGGCGCACCGGCCGGTCGGCCGGGCGCGCTGTCGGCAGGTCCTCGGACTGACTCCTGTGCACGGTTCTGGGAACAGACATGCACAAGTACACCGTTGCGGGACAGTTCCGGATTCGCACCGGATTCCCCTGCGGCGACAGCGAGCATGAGCATACATCTTGTGCTCGCCCGCCACGCCACCCCCAGATGTTGTGTCGCGGTGGTTTCAGAGCGTCAACTCATAGGTGAGGAGAGTGATGTCGACGAGCTGCGGGATCGGATTCCAGTCCCGCTCGGGTGTGCGAACGAAGCCGAGCCGTTCGTAGATGCGGTGGGCGCCGTGCATGGTGCGCTGGGTCGACAGGACGATCCGTACGCAGCCCTCCGTGGCCCGGGCGCGGTCGACGCAGGCGCGCACGAGGGCCTCGCCGGCGCCGCGTCCCCGGGCCGCGCGGTCGACGGCGAGCATCCGGATCTCGGCCTCGCCGGGGCGCGCTATGTCGGCCATCGGGCCGCCGCCCGGCACGAAGGTCACCCCGCCCAGCAGCCGGCCGTCCACGACGGCCACCAGCACCTCGGCGGCGGCCGCGCGCTTGGCCACATCCCTGAGCTCGCCGAGGTACTCGTCGCTCTCGCCGAAGTCGAGGAGTCCGTCGTGGAGGTAGGCCCGGGCGGTGATCTCACCGAGCGCGTCGAACTCGCCGGGCGCCGCCGGCCGGATCGCGATGTCCATACGCCGAGTCTGCCGGACGGCCACGGCGGCGGGCCCGTGGATTTCCGCCGAGGGCCGCCGGGTTGCGGGGAGTTCAGGGAGTGCTTCCATGGAGATAGGTGTCGGCGCCTCGCGGTCGCTCCGTTTCGAGAGCCGTTCTCGGAAGGAGACGAACGATGACGAGGGTCGTCCGTCGCCCGCCCGGCAAGAAGCGGCCGCGTGACGCGCCGATGGCGACGCTGGCTCCGAGACGGGCGGGCAACTGGGTCAGACAGGGGGCCGTGGGCCACTGGCACCGGCTGACGATCCGCCTGGAGGCCCGCGGCGGCACCGCCCGCCCCAGGAAGTGGCGGCGCTGGTTCACCTACACCAATGTCACCCGGGCCATCTGGACGGTGGCCGCGCTGGCCGTGCTCGCGTGGGTGGTGGAGGGCCTGTACATCCTGCTCTCGGGCCACACGACCGGCTTCGAGAAGTGGCGGCAGGGCAACGACGGATTCGACACGGTCATGCGCTTCGTCGGCCCGGTGCTCGCCGCGTCGCTCGCCGCCGCGCTCTTCCTGTTCTGGTGGTACCGGTGGACCAAGCGGCGTTATCTCGCCAAGGCACGGGGCGACCCCCACCGGCTGGTGCTCACCGCCGGGCCGGACGCCGCCGAGATCGTGGGCCGGGAGGAGATCGCCCAGGTCATCGCCGAACGGCTGCGCGACCGGGACACGCGCCGGCCCTATCTGCTGGTCGGCGGCGTCGGTGTGGGCAAGACCGCCGTCCTGGTGCGGCTCACCGAACTGCTGGCGGAGCAGAACGCCGTACCCGTGCCTATCCGGCTGCGGGACGCGAACGGCACGACCGACCTGAACTTCGAACGCATGGCCAAGGCGCGCTTCACCGAGGAGGCCCCCCGGGGCATCCTCGCGCGCAGCAAGACCGAGCGGGTCTGGCAGCAACTGCTCGCCGACGACAAGCCGGTCGTCATCGCCGACGGACTGGAGGAGGCCCTCCTCGGCGACGGCCTCCAGCAGAACCGGGACAACATCATCCGGCGGGCCATCGAGCGTGCCTACGAGGAGAAGCTGCCCCTCGTCATCGCCTCCCGTCCGCACAGCCCGCTGGAGAGCACCCCGGCCGCGATCGTGGAGCTGGAGCCGCTCAGCGAGGAGGAGGCACTGCGGTTCGTCCAGGCACGCGTCCCGGAGACGGACGAACGCCGCGTGGACTGGATCGTGGAGACGGCGGAGGTGACCGAGTCGCCCGTCTACCTCCAGATCGCCCGCGAACTGCACCGCCATGGCGCCCTGGAGCACGACCGGCCGGACAACGACCCGCAGCACATGAACACCCGCAGCCGCGACCGGGGCACGCTGCGGCTGTGGCTGCTGGAGACCTGGGACGAGGCGCTGTGCGAGGGCCGGCTGCGCCCGGACGTCGCGCTGAGCCGGCGCGAACGCCGCGACGCCGTCGAAGTGGTCTCCGCCCTGGCCTGCGTGGGACTGCTCCAGGACAAGCTGGAGGTCGGCCTCGGGGAACTGCTCGACTCGGACGTCCACCCCGGTCCGATGCGGCGCGCACAGGCCCACGCCGAGCACCTGTGGGCCGGCGGACGCGCCTTCGACCGGTACGGCAGGCGCGGGAACGTCTTCTCCGAGTGGCACCGGCAGCAGATCTGGGATGTGCTGTGCCGGCGGATCGGCCCGGACGAGAGGAGGCGGCTGCTCGGGGGCAACATGGACCAGTGCCGCTCGGCCCTCGCCCGGATCGTGCGCAACGCGGACAAGCTGGGCCTGGTGGAGGGCTTCGAGCGCAAGGTCCGTTTCCCGCACAGCATCATCCAGGCCTACTTCGGCTACCGCGTGCTGCGCCAGCTCGGCGAGCGGGGCGCCGGCGAGCTCGTGGAGCACGTGCTCCAGCCGCCCGGACCCAGCCGCGAACTGCTCATGGCCCTGGTGCTGTTGTCGCGCCGCCGGGCGGCGAGGACCAGGGCCCGCGGGGAGGGCGTCGGGGCCGAGGTGAGGAAGGAGGCCGAGGAACGGCTTCGCCGGTCGCGGGTGGGCGGGCACACCCTGGCCCAGCGGCTCTGCAAGGCCGCGCAACGCCGCACGGACGATCCGAAGGCGCTCGATCTGTACGCCGCCGCCGTGGAGATCGAGAGCGTGGAGGACGCTCCGCGGCTGCTCGGGGACATCCTGGACCAAGTGCGCGTGACCTGGGCCGGTTTCAAGGGCGACCGGCGCAGCCTCGACGACGCCAAACTGCGGCTGCTCAGGCAGGTCGGAGCCGCCCTGCGAAGCGTCTCCGACCGGATCGACACCACTCCCCTCTACGAGCAGCTCGTCCAGATCGGCGTGAAGGAACCCTCCTACTCGATACGCCTGGCCGCCGCCCAGGAGTTCGGCACCGGCGGCAACGCGGCGTTCGCCGTGATCCGCGGGTGGGTCGGGCTGAGCAGCGACCCCGTGCAGGAGTACGACGACCGGCTCGGCGAGCTGAAGGCCTGGAAACGCGGTGAGTACGAGCACTGGGCCGAGCGCATGGCGTGGGCGCGGTCCGCGGGCGCGCCCTCGCGGGCCAGGACCGAGCGCATCGCCCGGCTCCAGCAGGACAGGCGCACGCTCAACCAGGAGTACCGCAGGAAACGGGTCGATCTGTTCCGGGAGTTCGTGATGCGTGCCTGGATGATCCCCATGCTGCTGGGCTCCGTCGACGAGGCACACCATGACGAGGCCCGCGAACGTCTCACGAAGTGGCTGCGCCATCTGGACCCGAAGGCCACCGGGGGCGCGCCCGATCTGCCGCTCGCCCTGGAGGCCGCGCTGGCCCAGGGCTTCAAGTACGCGGCCAACCGGCGGATCCGGCATCCGCAGGCCCACCAGGGCGGTCGCGACGACCTGATCCGGCAGGCGCAGACCGTGCTCCAGCAGTCCCGCTGCTGGTACGCGCAGGTCATGCTGCTCCAGGCGCTGTGCCTGTGGGAGCTCCCCGACAGCGTGGGCGTCCATGAGCGGGAGGCACACGCGACGCCGGTCAAGGACGAGCGCGCCGGCGGGCCCGAGCCGCCCCAGGCGCTGGGCGGGACGAGTGCCGTGCAGACCGTGGAGCGTTGGCTTTCCATGGCCGGCACGGTGAACCGGGCATCATCCGGGCATCCCGAGGCGAACGGCAGCGCGCCGCCTCAGTCCCTGCATCCGTTCGTCGCCGAGGCAGGGGATCTGGTGGCCCTCGCGCTGGAGACCGGGCAGCCCGAGCGGTATCTCTGGATCGACGAGAAGGGCGTCGCCGACAACATCGGCGCGCGCACCGGCAACCCCGAGGGGTACCGCAAGCACAACCTGTGGATCCCGCCCTCGGTCGGCTGGAGCACCCTCGACGCGCGCGCCCAGCGCCTGGTCGCCGACGTGCTGGTGATGCTGAACCTCATCGAACGGGACGGGCATCCCGACGAGGTCGAGGAGCGGATGACCCGCGCGGAGCAGCCGGGGACGTCACTTCCGCCGTGCATCCGCAGCGACCGCGGCCCGTTGCGGCCCGACCTGCGGGCCGGCATGGCGGATCCGCCCACACCGGGGGCGACCTGCCTGCCCGACTGCAAGTTCCAGCTCTGCCCCTACCCGCCCCGGGGCTGTGTGCCGCGCGGGGAGATCCGGGAACCGTTCTGCCGTCAGCAGCAGGCCCTGCTGCCGGGACGGGTGCGCCGGCATCTGCCCCGGGGGCTGCGCAGGAAGACGCCGCGCTGGGTCAGCATGCGGGTGAAGGAACTCGACGGCTTCTGGCAGCAAATGGCCGGACGTACGCGCAGCTAGTGCGGTACGCCCGGCCTCGGAGCGGCTGAACTAGTGGGCCGCCACCGGCAGTTCCGTCTTGACGCCGGGGTCGCCCGCGTCGGCCGTGTAGTCCTCCGGCTTCGTCTCGTCGATGCCCTCCGGGGCCTTCGCCGCCTTCAGGACGAAGGTGAGGACGACCGTGACCACCACGTTGAGCACGAACGCCGTGAGACCGATGTAGCCGATCTCGCCGATGCCCGGGATCTCCTTCGCCGAGCCGCCGAAGTGCGCTTGCGTCGGGGAGGCGACGCCGTACGCGGCGAGCGTGCCGTAGATCATGCCGACCGCCCAGCCGGCCAGCAGGGCCCAGCGGTGGAACCAGCGGGTGAACAGGCCGCCGACCAGGGCCGGGAAGGTCTGCAGGATCCAGATGCCGCCCAGGAGCTGGAAGTTGATGGCGACCGTCTTGTCCATCGTCAGGACGAAGACCAGCGCGCCCACCTTCACCAGCAGGGACACGATCTTGGAGACCTTGGTCTCCTGCGCGGGCGTGGCGTCCGGCTTGATGAAGTCCTTGTAGATGTTGCGGGTGAAGAGATTCGCGGCTGCGATCGACATGATGGCCGCCGGCACCAGCGCGCCGATGCCGATCGCCGCGAAGGCCACGCCCGCGAACCAAGCCGGGAACATGTTCTCGAAGAGCTGCGGGATCGCGAGCTGGCCGTTCTGCACCTTGATGCCGGCCGCGATCGCCATGAAGCCCAGCAGGGCGAGCAGGCCCAGCATCAGGGAGTACAGCGGCAGGATCGTGGTGTTGCGGCGGATCACCTCACGGCTGCGCGAGGACAGCGTCGCCGTGATCGAGTGCGGGTACATGAACAGCGCGAGCGCGGAGCCCAGCGCCAGCGTGGCGTACGTCCACTGCCCCGCCTCGGCCGGGACCAGCGCACCGCGCGGCGCGCCCGTGGCCGGGTTGGTCTGGCTGTACGCCTCGCCCGCCTTGGCGAAGATCTCGTCGAAGCCGCCCAGCTTGATCGGGATGTAGATGATCGCCACCGCGATGACGATGTAGATCAGCGTGTCCTTCACGAACGCGATCAGCGCGGGGGCGCGCAGGCCCGAGGAGTAGGTGTACGCGGCCAGCACACCGAAGGCGATGAGCAGCGGCAGGTCCTTGATGAACCAGTTCGTGTTCTCGCCGCCGCCGACGCCCATCACGTCGAGGACGGCCTGGATGCCGACGAGCTGGAGCGCGATGTACGGCATCGTCGCCAGGATGCCGGTCACCGCGACCGCCAGCGACAGGCCCTTGGAGCCGAAGCGTCCGCGCACGAAGTCCGAGGTCGTCACATAGCCGTGCTTGTGGGACACCGACCACAGGCGGGGCAGGAACGTGAAGATCAGCGGGTAGACGAGGATCGTGTACGGCACCGCGAAGAAGCCGGCCGCGCCCGCCGCGTAGATCGCCGCGGGTACGGCGACGAAGGTGTACGCCGTGTACAGGTCGCCGCCGAGCAGGAACCAGGTGACCCAGGTGCCGAACGACCGGCCGCCCAGGCCCCATTCGTCGAGGCTGTGCTCGTTCTCGGCCTTGCGCCAGCGCGCGGCCAGGAAGCCCATGACCGTGACGGCCAGGAAGAAGAAGATGAAGACGCCGAGTGCGACGCCGTTCACGCCGTCGTTCATTCCGACGCACCGCCCTTCTGCGAGGCGCGGGCGCGCTGGTCACGCTGCCACAGCTTGTACGCCGTCATCGTCAGCAGCGTGGAGAGCAGTACCCACAGCATCTGGTACCAGTAGAAGAACGGGATGCCGGCGAACGCCGGGTCGGTCTTGGCATACGAACCGACCCACAGCATCGCCACGAAGGGCGCGACGAGACAGAGCGCGATGACGACCCGTACGGGCGTCACCACCGGCCCTCTGTTCACTTCTGGGGCATCTGACATCTGACGGCTCCGTCCCCTCACTGATCACCTGAGAAACGCCCGGGCAATGTAGGTGACGGTGCAACGACAGCGGAAGACCCTGTCCGCATATCGGATGTGGAGGGTTGGTGTGCACGCCGACCGGGCGCTCAGCAGCAGCGGAACCCCTGGCGTGGATCTGCTTCCTGACGGTCCGTCCGCATCCGCTCGAAGTCGCGCCGAGTGGGCACCCGGGCGTCGGGGTGCTCGTGCCGCACATGCGCGACATAGCGGTCGTACGCCGACTCGTCGGTCAGCTCCCGCAGATACCAGCGGACGCTACCGAGTACCCGCCGAAGCGACGGCATCGCGCTCCTCCTCCTTCTCCTCCTTGGTCGGGAACAGCCCCGCCGGGGCGGTGATCCCCGACTCGACGTACGGCGCCTCGCTGAGCGTGGACAGGGCCGGGCGGCGGATGTGCCGGACGCAGACGCGGGCGGCGTCGGCGATCACGACGACGATCAGGATCGCGAGGACGGCCGTGAGGACGCCGTCCACCGTGGAGTTGGTGACCACGGTGTGCATGTCGTCCATGGTCTTGGCGGGCGGCAGCACCTCGCCGCGGTCGATGGCGTCCTGGAAGACCTGACGCTGCTTGAAGAAGCCGACCCTGGGGTCGCTGGAGAAGACCTTCTGGAAGCTCGCGGTCAGGGTGACCGTCGCGTCCCAGGCGAGCGGAACCCCGGTGATCCAGGCCCACTTGAGGCGTCCGGACTTCACCAGCAGCGTCGTGCAGACGGCGAGCGCGACGGCCGCGAGGAGCTGGTTCGAGATGCCGAAGATCGGGAAGAGCTGGTTGATGCCGCCGAGGGGTTCGTGCACGCCGACCCACAGGAAGTAGCCCCACAGTCCGCACACGATGGCGCTGGTGATGGCCAGGCCGGGCTTCCAGCTCACGTTCTTGAAGGGCCGGTAGACGTTGCCGAGCATGTCCTGGAGCATGAACCGGCCCACCCGGGTGCCGGCGTCCAGTGCGGTCAGGATGAACAGCGCCTCGAACATGATCGCGAAGTGGTACCAGAAGGCGCGCAGGCCGCCGCCGGTGACCTGCGAGAAGATCTCCGAGACGCCGATGGCGAGGGTGGGCGCGCCGCCGGTCCGGGAGAGCAGGGACGCCTCCTCGACGTTCTTCGCCGCCTGGGCCAGGTCCTGCGGGGAGATCTGGTAGCCCCAACCGCCCACCACCTGCGAGGCGTTCTGCACGGTGTCGCCGATGACTCCGGCGGGCGCGTTCATCGCGAAGTACAGGCCCGGGTCGATGATGCTCGCCGCCACCAGTGCCATCACGGCGACCGACGACTCCATCAGCATGGAGCCGTAGCCGATCATCCGGACCTGCGTCTCCTTCTGGATCATCTTCGGCGTCGTGCCGGAGGAGATGAGCGCGTGGAAGCCGGACAGGGCGCCGCAGGCGATGGTGATGAAGACGAAGGGGAAGAGGGAGCCCGCGAAGACGGGGCCGTCGCCGCGCGAGGCGAAGTCCGTCACCGCGTCCATCTTCAGCGTCGGCAGGGCGACGACCACGCCGAGGGCGAGCAGGAAGATCGTGCCGATCTTCATGAAGGTGGAGAGGTAGTCGCGCGGCGCCAGCAGCATCCACACCGGCAGGATCGAGGCGATGAAGCCGTACGCCACCATCCAGACGACCAGCGTCGAGGGCGCGAGGGTGAAGGTGCCGGCCCAGGACGACTCGGCGACCCAGCGGCCCGCGACCAGGGCGAGCAGCAGCAGGGCGACGCCGATGACGGAGACCTCGGTGACCCGGCCGGGGCGCAGCACCCGCAGGTAGAAGCCCATCAGCAGGGCGATCGGGATCGTCATCGCGATGGAGAAGGTGCCCCAGGGGGACTGCGCGAGGGCGTTGACGATGACGAGGGCCAGCACGCCGAGCAGGATGATCATGATGACGAACGTGGCCACCAGCGCGGCCGCGCCGCCGAACGGGCCGATCTCCTCGCGCGCCATCTGGCCCAGCGAGCGTCCGTCGCGGCGGGTGGAGAAGAACAGCACCACCATGTCCTGGACCGCGCCCGCGAAAATGACACCGGCGATGATCCAGATCGTGCCCGGCAGATAGCCCATCTGCGCGGCCAGCACGGGTCCCACCAGCGGGCCGGCGCCGGCGATCGCCGCGAAGTGGTGGCCGAGCAGGACGCGGCGGTCGGTGGGGTGGAAGTCGATGCCGTTGTTCAGGCGTTCGGCCGGCGTGGCCCTGGTCCGGTCGACCTTCAGGACCTTGTACGCGATGAACTTGGCGTAGAAGCGATAGGCGATGGCGTACGAGCCGAGCGCGGCGGCGACCATCCAGGCGGCCGAGACCTCCTCACCGCGGGACAGCGCGAGCACGGTCCAGCCGGCGGCACCGACCAGCGCGACCAGGGTCCAGATGACGACGGTTCGGGGATTCGCGGTACGCACCGGGTGGTCCTCCCGTCCATGCGGCGACGGGAGGAACGTAGAACAGGAAAGGGGGATGCGCTACACCGCGTGCATCAGGCCAACTCGCCCAGTCCTGCGGCCGCTTCAGCCGCGCCACGCTGCATCCCCCGGGGATGACACCCGGACCCCCAGCCGCCCGGCTGCCGCGCGGCGTTTCAGTCCTGGGGACGCTTCAGCCTCGCGACGAACTTGTACCGGTCGCCGCGGTACACCGAGCGCACCCACTCCACCGGCTGTCCGTCCCGGTCCAGGGAGTGCCGGGACAGCATCAGCATCGGCAGGCCGACGTCGGTGCCGAGCAGGCCGGCCTCGCGCGGGGTGGCCAACGAGGTCTCGATGGTCTCCTCGGCCTCGGCGAGATGGACGTCGTAGACCTCGGCGAGCGCGGTGTAGAGGGAGGTGTACTTCACGAGGCTGCGCCTCAGCGCCGGGAAGCGCTTGGCGCTGAGGTGGGTCGTCTCGATCGCCATCGGCTCGCCGTTCGCCATGCGCAGCCGCTCGATGCGCAGCACCCGGCCGCCGGCCGTGATGTCGAGCAGGTCGGCGAGCCGGTCGTCGGCTGTGATGTAGCCGATGTCCAGGAGCTGGGAGGTCGGCTCCAGGCCCTGGGCGCGCATGTCCTCGGTGTAGGAGGTGAGCTGCAGCGCCTGGGAGACCTTCGGCTTGGCGACGAACGTGCCCTTGCCCTGGATCCGCTCCAGACGCCCCTCGACGACCAGTTCCTGGAGCGCCTGCCGGACGGTCGTGCGCGAGGTGTCGAACTCGGCGGCCAGGGTGCGCTCGGGCGGGACGGGGGTTCCCGGCGCCTGGGTCTCCGTCATGTCGAGGAGGTGCTTCTTCAGGCGGTAGTACTTGGGCACGCGGGCGGTACGGACGGTGGCGCCGTTCTCGTTCTCCGCACTGCTGACGTCGGTGCTCATGCTTCGCCTTCCCGGCTCCGGATGCGGGTCACATCGTGATCCCTTCTGTATACCGTCGCCGCCTCTTTTGGTCTAGTCCACAGTGCCAAGTGGTCTAGCGGACGAGCGTACTCCGGCGCCGGTGTTTTCGCTGGCTTCTTACTTAAAGGTTCCTTCATATGTAGGTCGCATAACGGCTGGTCAGGCCCCATTCCTCGCCCCTTGACACGCTTTCTGGTCTGGTCCAAGCTCCCCCTACTGGTCTACACCATTGGTCCAGGTCCCGGCCCAACGCTCGTGCGGGGAGGCAGGGGGGTTTGTGGCATCCCTGAGGAGGGTGGCGTGAAGCGCAAGCTGATATCCGCGATCGGTGTCGCGGGCATGATGATCTCCCTGGCGGCATGCGGGGGCGACAACGGCGACGGCGGCGACAAGGCCGGCGCCGACGGCTACGCGGGCGAGACGCTCACGGTGTGGGTGATGGACGGTTCCTCCCCCGACCAGTGGCAGAAGGACGTCCAGGCCGCCTTCGAGAAGAAGACCAAGGCCAAGGTCAAGTTCGAGATCCAGCAGTGGAACGGCATCCAGCAGAAGCTGACCACCGCCCTGTCGGAGGAGAACCCGCCGGACGTCTTCGAGATCGGCAACACCCAGACCCCGGCCTACGCCAAGACCGGCGGCCTCGCCGACCTCGCCGACCTCAAGACCGAGATCGGCGCCGACTGGGCCGAGTCCCTGAACGAGTCGTCCATCTACGACGGCAAGCAGTACGCCGCCCCGTGGTACTTCGCCAACCGGGTCGTCCTCTACAACAAGAAGGTCTGGGCCGACGCGGGCATCAAGGACACCCCCAAGACCCGCGACGAGTTCTACGCCGACCTCAAGCAGATCGGCGAGAAGACCGACGCCGAGCCCATCTACCTGCCCGGCCAGAACTGGTACCACTTCGTCGGCCTGACCATCGGTGAGGGCGCCGAGCTGGTCAAGAAGGACGGCGACAAGTACGTCTCCAACCTGGACGACCCGAAGGTCGCCGCCGCCATGGAGACGTACAAGAAGTTCCAGGCCCTGTCCAAGGCCCCCAAGGACAAGGACGAGGCGACCCCGCAGCAGGCCGAGGTCTTCGCCAAGGGCAACGTCGGCGCCTTCATCGGCATGGGCTGGGAGGCCGGAACGGCGATCGCGGCCAACAAGAAGATCGAGAAGGAGATCGGCTACTTCACCATCCCGGGTGCCACGGCCGACAAGCCCGAGGGTGTCTTCCTCGGCGGCTCCAACCTCGCGGTCGCCGCGGGCAGCAAGAAGCAGGAGCTGGCCAAGGAGTTCCTGAAGATCGCCCTGTCCGACCAGTACGAGGGCGAGCTCGCCAAGCAGAACGGCGTCATCCCGAACAAGGAGTCGCTCCAGACCAACCTCAAGGGCAACGCCGTCGCCGAGGCCGCCGCGCCGGCCGCCGCGGGCGGTGGCACCACGCCGCTGATCCCGGAGTGGGCCGCCGTGGAGAACGCGCCCAACCCGGTCAAGACGTACATGACCGCCGTGCTGAACGGTAAGTCGCCGGCCGAGGCGGCCAAGCAGGTCGAGGACGAGTTCAACAAGCGTCTCGCCCAGCAGCAGTAACGGCGCCCGGGTCCGCGGGCGGGGGATGCGCGTGACGCCCCCCGCCCCAGCGGCCGTACACGGCTCCACGTACGTAGGTCGAGAAGAGAGATCGCGAGCATGACCGTGCAGACCGAACGGCCGCCCTCCGGTCCGGTGGACGTAGTGAAGAAAGCCGAGAGCGGATCCGCCGGACCGCGGCCTAAAGCCGCGTCCCGCATCGGCGCGCTCACCCCGTACCTCCTGCTGCTGCCGGCCTGCGCGGCCACCGTGCTGCTGCTCGGCTGGCCGCTGCTGAAGGACGTGCTGCTGTCGTTCCAGAACCTCAACATGGGGCAGCTCATCCAGCACGTCACCGAGTGGAACGGCATCGACAACTACAAGGAGGTCCTCACCGGCGAGGACTTCTGGCGAGTCACCCTGCGTTCGATCCTGTTCACGGCGGTCAACGTCGTCCTGATCATGATCTTCGGCGCCCTGACCGGCCTGCTGCTCGCCCGCCTCGGCAAGCGGATGCGGGTCGTGCTGCTGGTCGGCCTCGTGCTGGCCTGGGCGATGCCCGTGGTCGCCGCGACCACCGTCTACCAGTGGCTGTTCGCGCAGCGCTTCGGCGTCGTCAACTGGGTCCTGGACAAGCTCGGTTGGCACTCCATGGCCGACTACAGTTGGACCAGCAGCCAGATGTCGACGTTCTTCGTGGTGACGGTCCTGATCGTCTGGCAGTCGATCCCGTTCGTCGCGATCAACCTCTACGCGGCCACGACCACCATCCCGGGCGAGCTCTACGAGGCCGCCTCACTGGACGGGGCGGGCGTGTGGAAGAGCTTCACCACGGTGACGCTGCCGTTCCTGCGGCCCTTCCTCTACGCCACGACCTTCCTGGAGATCATCTGGGTCTTCAAGGCGTTCGTGCAGGTCTTCACCATCAACGGCGGCGGCCCCGACCGGCTCACCGAGATCCTGCCCGTCTACGCCTACATCGAGGGCGTCGGCAACCAGCACTACGGCATGGGTGCCGCGATCGCCGTACTGACCATCCTGATCATGCTCGGCCTGACCGCCTACTACCTCAGGATCGTGCTCAAGCAAGAGGAAGAGGAGGTCTAGCGGTGAAGCGCTCACTCTTCGGCCGCCTGTGGCCCAACGTCACGGCCGTCGTCCTGTTCATCGGCTTCGTCTTCCCCGTGTACTGGATGTTCGCGACGGCCTTCAAACCGACCGGCGACATCATCTCCGAGGACCCGGTGTGGTTCCCGACCGACATCACCTTCGAGCACTTCGAGCGGGCGACCGGCGTCGACCACTTCTGGACGTACGTCGCCAACTCGCTGATCGTCACGTGCTGCGCGGTCGGCTTCGCCCTGATCATCGCGCTGGCGGGGTCCTTCGCCCTCGCGCGCATGCGGTTCAGGGGACGGCGCGGGTTCGTCATCGGCTTCATGATGGCCCAGATGGCGCCCTGGGAGGTCATGATCATCGCGATCTACATGATCGTGCGGGACGGGTCGATGCTGAACAGCCTCGTGCCGCTGACGGTCTTCTACATGATGATGATCCTGCCCTTCACCATCCTGACGCTGCGCGGCTTCGTCGCCGCGGTGCCCCGGGAGCTGGAGGAGGCCGCGATGGTCGACGGCTGCACCCGCGCCCAGGCCTTCCGCAAGGTCATCCTGCCGCTGCTGGCGCCGGGCCTGATGTCCACGTCCCTGTTCGGCTTCATCACCGCATGGAATGAATTCCCGCTGATCCTCGTCCTGAACAAGGAGGCGGAGGCGCAGACCCTGCCACTGTGGCTGTCCAGCTTCCAGAGCGCCTTCGGCAACGACTGGGGCGCCACGATGGCGGCGTCCTCCCTCTTCGCCATCCCCATCCTGATCCTCTTCGTCTTCCTGCAGCGCAGGGCTGTCAGCGGCCTGACGGCCGGCGCCGTGAAGGGATAACGCCACCCGATGACGACATTCGCCAGCGGAACAGACACCCTCACGCGCGACGCGCTGACGGTCCTTCAGCCCGGCTTCACCGGCACCACCGCCCCCGACTGGCTGCTGCGCCGGCTCGGTGAGGGCCTCGCCTCCGTCGGCCTGTTCGGCCGCAACATCGCCTCGCCCGAGCAACTGGCCGCGCTGACGGCCCAGTTGCGGGTCGAGCGCGACGACGTGCTGGTCGCGATCGACGAGGAAGGGGGTGATGTGACGCGGCTGGAGGTGCGCACCGGCTCCAGCTTCCCCGGCAACCACGCCCTCGGAGCGGTGGACGATGTGGAGCTGACCCGTGAGGTGGCCGCCGAGCTCGGGCGCCGCCTCGCCGCCTGCGGGGTGAACCTCAACTGGGCCCCGTCGGCGGACGTGAACTCCAACCCCGCGAACCCGGTGATCGGCGTGCGCTCCTTCGGCGCCGACACCGCCCTGGTCGCCCGCCACACCGCCGCCTACGTCACGGGCCTGCAGTCGGCCGGCGTCGCGGCCTGCACCAAGCACTTCCCCGGCCACGGCGACACGGCGGTCGACTCCCACCACGCCATGCCCCGCATCGACGCGGACGCCTCGGTGCTCGCGGAGCGCGAACTCTCCCCGTTCCGCGCGGCGATCGCCGCCGGCACACGGGCGGTGATGAGCGCGCACATCCTCGTCCCCGCCCTCGACCCCGAACACCCGGCGACCCTCTCCCGCCCGGTCCTCACCGACCTCCTGCGCGGCGAACTCGGCTACAGCGGCCTGATCGTCACCGACGGCATGGAGATGCAGGCCATCGCCGCCACCTACGGCATCGAACGCGGCAGCGTCCTCGCCATCGCGGCCGGCGCCGACGCCATCTGCGTGGGCGGCGGCCTGGCGGACGACGAGACCGTACGGCGCCTGCGGGACGCGTTGGTCGCGGCGGTCCGCTCGGGCGAACTCCCCGAGGCGAGGCTGGCGGAGGCGGCGGAACGCGTCCGCGAGCTGGCCCGCTGGACTGCGACGGCGGCGGGCCCGGCTGCTTCCGCGACCGAGGGCGAGGGGCGGACGGACATCGGCCTCGTCGCCGCCCGCCGCGCCCTGAGGCTGACCGAGGCGTCGCCCTTCACCGCGCTCACCGAAGCGCCTTTCGTCGCGGCCCTCACCCCGGTCGCGAACATCGCGGTGGGCGACGAGACCCCGTGGGGCGTGGCCGCCGAACTGGCCCGCCTCCTGCCCGGCACGGAGACGGGCAGTTACACCGGGGACGACGCTGCCCGAGCGGCCCTCGAAGCGGCCGGCGACCGCCGAGTCGTGGCCGTGGTCCGCGACGAACACCGCCACCCCTGGATGGGGGCGGCCCTGGACGCCCTCCTGTCGTCCCGCCCCGACACGATCATCGTCGAGATGGGCGTCCCCCAGGCGTCCCCCCGGGGCGCCCTGCACATCGCCACCTACGGGGCGGCCAGGGTGTGCGGGCGAGCGGCGGCGGAGGTCATCGCGGGGGAGTGAGACCGCTCGAAACCCGATGGTTGCAGCCCTGCTCTCGAATGTAGTACTTCTTATACATGAGTGAGCAGGTGCACAACAGGTTGGCGATGGTGCGTGCCGAGCGCAAGGTGTCGCGCCAGAGCCTGGCCGAGGCAGTGGGTGCCCACTACCAGACCATCGGCTACATCGAGCGGGGGCAGTACAACCCGAGCCTCGACCTGGCGTTGAAGATCGCGAAGTTCTTCGATCTGCCGGTCGAGGCGCTGTTCTCCCTCGAACCGTTCCGGCCGCTCACGGACGAGGTCTACGGGAGGAAACAGCCATGACGACGACGCGGATCACGCGCTACGACCGGAGCATGCTGCGGGTGATGAACGACCCCCGAGGGCGGTCACTGCACGCCACGGCCGTGCGTCGGCGGTGGACCGTCGCCGCGCATGTCGCGCTCACCGCGGCCGTCGTGGCACTGATCGCGCACTTCTGCCTCTCGCGCGCGCAACCGATATGGGCCGCCGTCGCCGGGGCGGTGCTCATGCTGCCCTGGATGGTGGCCACCGGCGTGATCAACAGTGCCACCCGGGGCCTGCTGGAACTGCGTGAACGCGCCTTGGACGAACGCCAGCTCGCCGAGCGCAGCCGAGTACTGGCCCGCGCGCACCGCCTCATGACATGCCTGCTGGCCGGCGCCGTGGTCGGCCTCCTTGCGGCGGGCTCGGTCGACGGCGACGCCCTGCGTGCCTACGCGGCGCCCGCCCTCGCCGCCGTACTGGTGGCCCACTGGCTGATGCCCCTGTGGGTGGCCGGCCTGACCGCCCAGGACGAGCCGGGCGAGGACGACACGGCCACCCTCTAGGGCAGGTCGATGCAGAACGGGCGCCCGCGGCGGACCCACCACCGCGGGCGCCCCTCGGTGCACCGGGACTGGCGCCCTTCGGTGCACCGGAACTTCGGCTCGCGTGCCTCAGCCTGGCCGCGGCCCCCTCAGATCCCTTGCCAATCCGGCTTGTTGACGTAGGTGTGCCGGAAGTAGTCGGCCAGCTTCAGCTTCGACGCGGCGGCCTCGTCGACCACGACGGTGGCGTGCGGGTGCAGTTGCAGCGCCGAGGCCGGGCACACGGCCGCGACCGGCCCCTCGACCGTCGCCGCGACGGCGTCCGCCTTGCCCTCGCCGGTGGCCAGCAGCACCAGGTGCCGCGCCTCCAGGATCGTGCCGATGCCCTGCGTGATGACGTGATGCGGCACCTGCTCGATGTCCCCGTCGAAGAACCGCGCGTTGTCGATCCGGGTCTGCTCGGTCAGCGTCTTGATCCGCGTCCGCGAAGCCAGCGACGAACAGGGCTCGTTGAACCCGATGTGCCCGTCGGTCCCGATCCCGAGCAGTTGCAGGTCCACGCCCCCGGCGGCGGCCAGTGCCGCGTCGTACGCCTCGCACGCGCCCTGCACGTCCCCGGCCGTGCCGTCCGGCCCCATGAACGCGTCCATCCCGATCCCGAGCGGCTCCAGCACCTCGCGCCGCAGCACCGAACGGTAGGACTCGGGGTGTTCGGCGGGCAGCCCCACGTATTCGTCGAGTTGCGCGATCCGCGCCCGCGAGGCGTCCACGGCGCCGGAGTGCACCTTGGCCGCCAGTGCCGCGTAGATGGGCAGCGGCGTCGACCCGGTGGCCACGCCCAGCACGGCGTCGGGCTTGCGCCCGAGGAGCTGCGCCATGGCCTCGGCTATCAGCTCGCCGCCCGCCTTGGCGTCCGGAACGATGACAACTTCCACGCTGGGCCTGCCGATCTGAAGAGGGTTTCGAAGGGCACCCTGAAGGGGCATGTGGTTTAGACCAATCTAACAGAGCGGACCCACCAGGCCCAGGTGAACGCAAGCCCCGCGGACCTTTCGATGCGGACATTTCGTCAGGCCGTCGGGCAGGCGTCATTCCCCATGGGGGAGTGGAATGGAGAGTGTCCGTCCCGACCACCGCCCACCGCCCCCCACCGGCAACAGGCGCCATGCCTGGCGCGACGAGCGCGAGAGCAGGAAGGGCCCATGACCACCACGACCCCGTACCCGCCCGACCCCCAGGCCCCGCACAACGAGCTCCCCGGCCGGATCATGGCCCGCGAGATGGCCGAACAGCCCGCCGTACTGCGCCGGATCCTGTCCCAGGGCGCCCCCGCCATCCGCCAGGTCGCCCGCGAGATCGCCGCCCGCTCCCCGCGCTTCGTCCTGCTCACCGCCCGCGGCACCTCCGACAACGCCGCGCTCTACGCCAAGTACCTCCTGGAGATCCGCCTCGGCCTGCCGTGCGGTCTGGCCTCGATGTCGACGACCACGGCCTACGGCGCCCGCCCCGACCTCACCGACGTCCTCGTCATCACCGTCAGCCAGTCCGGCGGCTCCCCGGACCTGGTCGCCTCGACGCAGGCCGCACGCGAGGCCGGCGCGATCACACTCGCCGTGACCAACAACCCCGACTCCCCGCTGGCCGGCGTCTCCGAGTACCACCTCGACATCATGGCCGGACCGGAACGGGCCCTCCCCGCGACCAAGACGTATACGGCCTCCCTCCTCGCCCTGTATCTCTTCGTCGAAGGTCTGCGTGACGGCGAGGGCACCGCCGCCGAGGTCCTCCCGGACATCGCCGAGCGGCTGCTCGCCCGACAGGACGAGGTCCGCGCCCTCGCCGCCCGCTACCGCTTCGCCGAACGCATGGTGATCACCTCCCGCGGCTACGGCTACCCCACGGCCAAGGAAGCCGCCCTCAAGCTGATGGAGACCAGCTACATCCCGGCGCTCGCCTACTCCGGCGCCGACCTGCTGCACGGCCCGCTCGCCATGGTCGACAACGTCTCCCCGGTCATCGCGGTCGTCACCGACGGCAAGGGCGGCGAGGCCCTGAGGCCGGTCCTCGACCGACTCCGGGGCCGCGGCGCCGACCTGGTCGTCATCGGCCCCCGCCACCAGGTCGAACAGGCCTCGGCCGGTTTCGTCCTGCCCACCGAGGAGGTCCCCGAGGAGCTCCAACCGATCCTGGAGATCCTCCCGCTCCAGCTCCTGGCCTACGAGGTCACCATCGCCCGGGGCCAGGACCCGGACGCGCCGCGGGCTCTGGCGAAGGTGACGGAGACTCGCTGAGGGCCGGGGGCACGGGACCTGGCCGTGGCGACGGGCGGGCAGGGCACGGCAGGGCGGGGGAGGGCAGGGCGGAGCGGAGGAGGGGGTGTCGCCGCCCCTAATGCAGGCTCAGCAGCGAGCCTCCCGTCGCGTCGATGTGCTGCCCCGTGACCCAGCGGGAGTCGGGTGACGCGAGGAACGCCACCACGTCCGCGACGTCGGATGTCGTGCCGACCCGCCCGAAGACGGAGACGCCCTCGGCGTGCGCGCGTATGCCGGGGTCGGCGAGCGCCCCGCTCGTCAGGTCCGTGTCGATGAAGCCGGGCCCGACGGAGTTGGCGGTGATGCCGCGCGGCGCAAGCTCGGCCGCGAGTGACCGGGTCAGGGTCGTGACCGCGCCCTTGGCCATGTGGGTGGCGGCGATGGGCGCGATGGCGGCATCCGTGGCGGCCGTGACATTGATGATCCGGCCCTCGTCGCGCAGCCTGCGCAGGCCCTGCTTGACGATGAAGAACGGCGCCTTGGCGTTGACCGCCTGCGTGCGGTCGTAGGCCTCCTCGTCCGTCTCGCCGATGGTCGCGAAGAGGGCCATCCCCGCGTTGTTGACCAGGACGTCCACGCCCTGCGCTTGCCGATCGAAGGCCTGCCACAAGGTCTCCGCGTCACCGGGTACGCCCAGTTCGGCGCGGATCGCGAACGCGCTGCCGCCCGCGGCCTCGATCGCGGCGACCGTCTCCTTCGCCGCCGCCTCATTGCTGCCGTAGTGCACGGCCACCCGCGCCCCGTCGCGCGCCAGCCGCTCGGCGATGGCCCGCCCGATCCCCCGGCTCGCCCCCGTGACCAGCGCTGTCCTGCCCGCAAGCACGCCCATGCCAACTCCCCCTCATCATTCTCTAGCGGTCGCTACAGAAATAACGTACAACAGCCCACCGACGTTTCTCTAGTGCCCGCTATAAAATGCACTCCATGGTGAGTGGCGAGGAAGTGAAGCCGGCGGAGCAGGGGGAGGCGGAGGCGATGGGCGGCGAAGGGAAGCCCCGCGCCGCGGTGAAGACCCGTGGCCGTCCTCGGTCCTTCGACCGCGAGACCGCCCTGGAGAAGGCGATCCTGGCCTTCTGGGAGCGGGGATACGAGGCGACCTCCGTCTCCGACCTCACGCGGGCCATGGACATCGGCGCACCGAGCCTGTACGCCGCGTTCGGCGACAAGCGTTCCCTCTTCGAAGAGGTCGTCCGCGTCTACTCCTCCCGCTACGCCGCGTTCGCCGACCGAGCGCTGGTCGAGGCAGCCACCGCGCGGGACGCCGTCGAGCGGACGCTGCGGGAGGCCGCCGGTGCCTACACCGACCCAGGTCGTCCGCACGGCTGCCTCATCGCCCATGCGGCCATCAACTGCACCACCCCGGAGGTCGCCACCTCCCTGCGCGACCGCCGCAACGCCACCATCGCCGCGTTCGAGGGTCGTATCGAGGAGGACATCGCATCGGGGGCCCTCCCCGCCGGAACCGACGCGGGCGCTCTCGCCCGTCACGCCGGCGCGATGATCCAGGGCATGTCACAACAGGCGTGCGACGGGGCGAGCCGGGAGGAACTGGAGGCGCTCGTGGAAATTGCCATGGCCATCTGGCCCCGCACATGAACCCACACGGGTTAGGCTGCGTGATGTATGCCAGGGCGTCCTACTAGTTCCCCAACTGGTTCGGAGCCCGCGAAGAAACGTCAACAGCAAACACGCTCCAACGCATGGACACACCAGAGTGGTCTAGTCCACAATGCGAAGGAGTGCGTGGCTACGAGAACGCACCGACTTCCGTCTTCCCCGCACAGGAAGGCGGACCGAGGAACCGGAGCTCTCTGCCCTGACTGCCCCGGGTCCTCATCCTTCGGCCGACCGGGACCGCACACCCCACGGCCGATGTTGCTCCGGGCTGCGGTGCCGGGAGGGTTGAGGGTCCCTCCCAGGCGCCGCGGCCCGCGGGTGTTTTCAGGGCAGGATCCACGTCCCGGTGGCTGGTTTCCAGCCATGTCCGTACCGCCAGGTACGCTCGGCCTCGTGCCCTCCATGAACGAACTCGTACGCCAGCACACAGCCCTCGACGACTCCGACCTCGAGTGGCTCCACCTGCTGGTCTCGGAGTGGCAGTTGCTCTCCGACCTCTCCTTCGCCGACCTCGTGCTGTGGGTACCCACCAGCGACGGCACCCGCTATGTCTCCGTGGCGCAGATGCGGCCCAACACCGGCCCGACCTCGTACCAGGACGACATGGTCGGCCATCTCGTCCCGCGCGGCCGGCGCCCGATGCTGGACGCCGCGCACGACGAGGGCCGGATCGTGCGGGAGGGCGACCCCGAGTGGCGCGAGGAGGTGCCGGTCCGCGTCGAGTCGATTCCGGTACGACGCGACGGGCGCGTCCTGGGTGTGATCGCGCGGAACACCAACCTGCTGACCGTGCGCACCCCGAGCCGGCTGGAGCTGACGTACCTCCAAAGCGCCTCGGATCTCGCGCAGATGATCGCGGCCGGATCGTTCCCGTTCGCCAATCAGCAGGTCGACATGGACGCCTCGCCGCGCGTCGGCGACGGCCTGATCCGCCTCGACGCCGACGGCCTCGTCCAGTACGCCTCGCCGAACGCGCTGTCCGCCTACCACCGCCTCGGCCTCGCCTCCGACCTCGTCGGCCAGCACCTGGGCATGACCACCGCCGAACTCGCCCCGACCCACGGGCCGGTGGACGAGGCGCTCGCCAAGGTCGCCAGCGGATGGGCGCCCCGCGAGTTCGAGATCGAGGCCAATGACGGGGTCATCCAGTTCCGCGCGATCCCGCTCAAGCCCAAGGGCACCCGCATCGGTTCGCTGGTCCTGCTCCGGGACGTCACCGAACTGCGCCGCCGTGAGCAGGAGTTGATCACCAAGGACGCGACCATCCGGGAGATCCACCACCGGGTGAAGAACAACCTCCAGACGGTGGCGGCCCTGCTCCGCCTCCAGGCCCGGCGCATCGAGTCCGAACGCGGCCGTGAGGCACTGGAGGAGGCGGTCCGGCGTGTCGGGTCGATCGCGATCGTGCACGAGACGCTCTCCCAGAACCTCGACGAGCGCGTGGAGTTCGACGAGATCGCCGACCGGGTGCTGGCCATGGTCGCCGAGATCTCGCCCGGCAAGGTGGTCGGCAGGCGCACCGGCCGCTTCGGCATCCTGGACGCCGAGGTCGCCACCCCGCTGTCGATGGTCCTGACCGAGATCCTCCAGAACGCCCTGGAGCACGGCTTCCGCGAGGGCGAGACCGGCACGGTCGAGGTCGCGGCGGTCCGCGGCGGTACGACGAAGCAGGTCCGCCTCCTGGTCACGGTCCAGGACGACGGCGTGGGCCTGCCCGAGGGCTTCGACCCGCACACCGCGGGCAACCTCGGTCTGCAGATCGTACGGACGCTGGTCGAGGGCGAGTTGGGCGGCTCGTTCGACATGGTCCCGGCGCCGGAGCGGGGGACCAGGGTGATCCTCGACATCCCGGTGCGGGCGCACAAGTGACACACATGGTCGCAGTTCCCGCTCTGCCCTGCGCGGCGCGGTGCGGACAGCAAAGAGCCCTGGACCAGAAGATCCAGGGCTAGTGCTCGTTGCTGCTCGTTCGCAAAGCGTAAGCGCATCGGGGGTACTGCGCGCTGCGGCTCGGGGGCGGGAGATGCGTACTCGCTGTACGCGCCGCCAAGCTCAGGCTGTTTTAGCGGGGCGGGTATGTCAGGCGGAGGCCTGACGGGCCCGGTTGCGGGCGGCGCGGCGCTTCATGGCGCGGCGCTCGTCCTCGCTGAGACCACCCCAGACGCCGGAGTCCTGGCCGGACTCGAGCGCCCACTGCAGACACTGATCCATAACGGGGCAGCGGCGGCAGACGGCCTTGGCTTCCTCGATCTGCAGCAGCGCAGGACCGGTGTTGCCGATGGGGAAGAAGAGCTCGGGGTCTTCCTCGCGGCAAACGGCGTTGTGACGCCAGTCCATGGCTGCTACCTCTCCTTGGTATTACGTGCTGATTGCTTGTGAATGTGAACGCTTTCACGAATCCCTCAACAAGTGAAGGGCCGACCGCCAGGTTCCCTGGCGAGGTCCTGTGATTTGAAGAGGGGTTCCGATGATCAGTGGAGGCCGGTCTTGCGGGCCGTCCCGATCGCCACGTAGAGACTCGCAAACCTCAGCGACGGATACAACCCCTTCCGGAAAGTTTTTTTTGATTCCTCGGTGTCGACTAGGTCACAGCCGTACTTCCATGGGGTGGATCCTGGCCTAAACGTTCGAGTGAAAGGACTTTGGCCCGTTCCGCTCACACAATCACACGCAGTGCACGGCGTACGCCTGTGAACGTCACGCTCGTACGCAGCCCGAGGTGGTCGCCGTCCATCTGAAGGGGCAACGGGACCTTCGAATGCAAGGTGAACTGGTCCAGGTCGTGGAGCGTTACCGCATGCTTTCCATGAGCCCCGCGCTCGGGGGACGAAGTGAGCAACTGGGTCGCATACCGGGCAACCGCGACGGTGGACATTCGACTGAGACCGAGTACGTCGAGGCCCGTATCGAACGAAGCCTTAGGTGCCGCGTACACCGGACGATTACCCAGATACGTCCACGGAGCGGTGTTGCAGACTATGGACAGCACCAAATCGGTCACCGGGTCCTCGCCCGGCCGCTCCAGCGTGATCGCGCCGTGCCGGCGGTTGGGGTCCTGGAGGAACTGGCGTACCACCTGGCGCAGATAAAGGGCGTGCGTGGATTTCTTGCCCTGCTCGCGCTGCTGCTCGACCCGGCCGACGACACCGGCGTCGAAGCCGAGCCCCGCGCAGAAGGTGAACCATCTGGCCGGTACGCCCTCGTCCTCGGTGCCCGGGGTGCCCGCCGCGATGCCCATGCCGACGGTGCGTTCGCTGCCCTCGCGCAGCGCGTCGAGCAGCGCGCCGGTCGCCTCCACGGCGTCGTTGGGCAGGCCGAGGGCGCGGGCGAAGACATTGGTGGAGCCGCCCGGGACCACGGCGAGGCGGGGGAGGCCCTCGGGGTCGGGGCCGTTGTGCAGCAGCCCGTTGACGACCTCGTTCACGGTGCCGTCGCCGCCGAGGGCGACCACCAGGTCGATCTCGTCGCTCTCCGCCGCCTGCCGGCCGAGGTCGCGGGCGTGGCCGCGGTACTCGGTGGTGACCGCCTCCAGCTTCATCTCGCTGGCGAGCGCATGGATCAGGACATCGCGCGTACGTGCGCTTGTGGTGGTTGCTGCCGGATTGACCACGAGAAGTGCACGCATGGGTTGCAGCGTACCTACTGGGGGGTACCGGGCACAGGTCGAGGTAGGGATCAAGTAAGAGAGGGAGCGTGAGCCTCGACACGGGTGACCGTGACTGCCGGGTCGCGGGGGAGCCTCCGCCGAGGTGGCCGTAAAGGGACGGCTACCCTTCAGGGGTGACCAAGGAGCAGAACCCCACCACCCCGGAAACCACCGGCCCGCGTCCGCGGCGGCTGACGTACGCGGCCGTGCTGACCGCGCTGGAGGGCGTGGGCCTCGCCGTCGGAGGCGTGTGGGTGCTCGTGCTGGGGGTCGCCGGTGATCCGGACGACCGGCAGCAGGCCGTCACCCTCGGCGTGACGCTGGTAGCGCTCGCGTTGCTGCCGCTGCTCGCCGCGCGAGGGCTGTTCGCCCGGCGAAGCTGGAGCCGAGGGCCGTCCATCATCACGCAGATCCTGGCGCTGCCGGTGGCCTACAGCCTGTTGCAGGCCGACAGCATCGCCATCCCGGCGGGCATCGCGATCGCCGCGGCCGCGATCGCCACGCTCGTGTTCCTGATCAATCCGGCGACGACCGAGGCCCTCGGGATCCGGGGGCCCGGCAGCGCGCCGGATCAGAAGTAGCCGACGGCCGCCGCTCCTCGGCGGCCGTTACTCCTCCACCAGCAGCTTCTCCCGCAGTTGGGCCAGTGTGCGGGCCAGCAGGCGGGATACGTGCATCTGGGAGATGCCGACCTCCTGCGCGATCTGCGACTGGGTCATGTTGCCGAAGAAGCGCAGCAACAGGATCCGCTTCTCGCGCGGCGGGAGGTCCTCCAGCAGAGGCTTGAGGGACTCGCGGTACTCGACGCCCTCCAGCGCCTCGTCCTCCGCGCCCAGGGTGTCCGCGACCGCCGGGGACTCGTCGTCGGTGTCGGGGACGTCCAGGGACAGCGTGGAGTACGCGTTGGCGGACTCCAGGCCCTCCAGGACCTCCTCCTCCGAGATCGCCAGCTTCTCGGCGAGCTCGTGGACGGTCGGGGAGCGGCCGTGCTGCTGGGACAGCTCGGCGGTGGCCGTGGTGAGCGCGAGGCGCAGCTCCTGAAGGCGCCGCGGGACGCGCACCGCCCAGCCCTTGTCGCGGAAGTGGCGCTTGATCTCACCGACGACCGTCGGGGTCGCGTACGTCGAGAACTCGACGCCGCGGTCCGGGTCGAACCGGTCGACCGATTTGATCAGGCCGATGGTGGCGACCTGGGTGAGGTCGTCGAGCGGCTCGCCGCGGTTGCGGAAGCGGCGTGCGAGATGCTCGACGAGCGGCAGGTGCATACGGACCAGCCGGTTGCGCAGCTCCGCGTACTCCGGGCTGCCGTCCTGCAGCTTGCGCAGCTCGACGAACAGGGCACGTGCCCCGCTGCGGTCCTGTGGGTCGTGCTGCGTGGCCTGCGCGGTGTGCGCGGCCGTCGCCTCGTGGTCGGCGTTTCGCTCGTGCTCGCTCATCGTCCCGCCCGTCGCCCTCTCCCGACCCCTCGCCTCCGTCCTCACTCTCGACTTCGGTCGAGTGGGAGGACCCCCAGGGACTGGGGAGACCCCGATTCGCCCGCCCAGAGGCGCGCCCTGCACGGCACCGTCGTCCTCCCGGCCGCCCGGGAAGCCGGTCACCACGGAGTCGTCCTCCGGGTGCGGCCGGGCCTGCTCGGGGATGCCGTCGATGCCGTCCGCCATGCGTCGGGAACCGCTCGGGCCGTCAGGGCCCGCTCCCGCACTCCCGGCTCCGCCCGAGCCGGGAGGAGTGTCCGGCAGCTCCCGTGTGCCGCGCTCTTCGTCCCGCACCGGCCCGTCCCCGTTCCTCACGCCGGCCCGGGTCCCGCGCCGCGCTGTTTGTAGAGACTGATCGAAACGGTCTTGTCCTCGTCCACGGCGGAGGAGACCTTGCCCGCGAGGGCAGACAGCACGGTCCAGGCGAAGGTGTCCCTGGAGGGGGCGTGGCCGTCCGTGGTCGGGGCCGAGACAGTGACCTCGAGCGAGTCGTCGACGAGCCGGAAGACACAGCTCAGCACGGAGCCGGGCACGGCCTGCTGGAGCAGGATCGCGCAGGCCTCGTCCACCGCGATCCGAAGGTCCTCGATCTCGTCGAGGGTGAAGTCCAAACGGGCGGCGAGGCCGGCGGTCGCCGTACGCAGCACCGACAGGTAGGCACCCGCGGCCGGCAGCCGGACTTCCACGAAGTCCTGGGTCGCGGGCTCGCCTGCGATCTGGGACACCCTCACCTCCAAGGTGGTACAAGCTTCTCGGGGCCGAGGGTCGCCCCCCGGGGTAACGCGATGTGTGGTTCAGCGGTGACGCTATCGCGCTCTGAACTTTCCTGTCCCCAGGACCCCAACCCCTTGCTGTCACTCATAGTAAACACACGGACACGCTCCGTGGCTAGGGGGTCTGCGGGCCCAATTGGGAAGAGCGCGCGCCGGTTTGACGTACCCAGGCGCCGGACGGTCGAACCGTCCGGATCCCCAGTCGTCCAGCGTACGTCGGTGTCACACCAGTACGTGGTCGACGAAGCACCAACGCCATTGCTCGCCGGGCTCGAAGGTCCGCATGATCGGGTGCCCGGACTCCTTGTGGTGCTCTGTGGCGTGCCGGCCCGGCGAGGAGTCGCAGCAGCCGACGTGACCGCAGGTGAGGCACAGCCGCAACTGCACCGGGTGCCAGCCCTCCGCCAGACACTCGGGACAGGTCTCGCCGAGCGGACCTGGTTCCGGGTGCGGCAGCGCGTCGGCGTGCGTGCACTGTTTCATGATTGCCAGGTTACGACGGCCACGCGCACACCCGCGCGAAAAAACGAGGGCGGGCCGCGGTGACCGTGTACGAGGGCGAGCGAGGACCATGAAACGGGCGCGACGGGAGGGCCGCGCGCGGCGCGGGTGTCGTTCCGTGTTGAGTGGTGGGCAGCGGCGCGGTGGCGCCGGTGACGGTTCGGGTGAGGGTGGGCGAGTCGTATGGATGTGATGCCGCTGCTGTTGCTGGTGGCGGGGAGTGCCGCGGTGGCCGCGGCCGCTCGGCGTTCGCCCGTGCCGGCGCCGCTGCTGCTGGTCGCGGCCGGGCTCGCCGTGTCGTACGTGCCCGGGGTGCCCGAGTACACCCTCGACCCGCACATCGTGCTGCCGCTGGTGCTGCCGCCGCTGCTGCACAGCGCGGCGACGGACAGCTCGTATCTCGATCTGCGGGCGCAGCTTCGGCCCGTGATGCTGCTGTCGGTCGGATACGTGCTCTTCGCGACCTTCGCCGTCGGCTGGATCGCCTATCTCGTCATTCCGGAGCTGCCGCTGACCGCGGCCCTGGTGCTGGGCGCGGTGGTGGCGCCGCCGGACGCGGTCGCCGCGACCGCGGTCGCCCGCCGGGTGGGGCTGCCCTCCCGGATCACGACGATCCTCCAGGGCGAGTCCCTGGTGAACGACGCCACCGCGATCACCGCCTACCGGGTGGCCCTCGCGGCCGCCGTCGGCGAGGGCGCCACCTGGGCCGGCGGCATCGGGGAGTTCCTGCTCGCGGCGTTCGGCGGCATCGGCGTCGGGCTGGTGCTGATGGTGCCGATCCACTGGCTGCGCACCCATGTGAAGGAGGCGCTGCTCCAGAACACGCTCTCGCTGCTGATCCCGTTCGTCGCGTACGCCGCCGCCGAGCAGGTGCATGCCTCCGGAGTGCTGGCCGTCGTGGTCGTCGCGCTCTATCTGGGGCACCGCGCGTGGGAGGTCGACTTCGCCACCCGGCTCCAGGAGGACGCGGTGTGGAAGATGGTCGCCTTCGTGCTGGAGTCGGCCGTGTTCGCGCTGATCGGGTTGCAGCTCCCGGTGGTCCTCAAGGGCCTCGGCGAGTACGAGGGCACCCGTGCCACCTGGTACGCGACCGCCGTCTTCCTCGTGGTCGTCGCATCGCGGTTCGTGTGGGTGTATCCGGCGACGTTCCTGCCGCGCATGATGTCGGCGCGCATCAGGGAGCGCGAGAGGAACCCGACGTGGAAGGGGGCGTTCGTCATCTCCTGGGCCGGAATGAGGGGGGTCGTCTCGCTGGCGATCGCCTTCTCGATCCCGCTCACCATGCATGGCGGCGAGGAGTTCCCCGAGCGCAACCTCATCCTCTTCCTGACCTTCACGACGGTCATCGGCACCCTGGTCGTCCAGGGCGTGACGCTGCCGCCGCTGATCCGCGTCCTGAAGCTGCCCGGCCGTGACTCACAGGCCGAGACCCTCGCCGAGGCCAACGCCCAGGCGCAGGCGTCCCGAATCGCCGAACAGCGTCTGGAGGAACTCCTCTCCGACGAGCGCAACGCCCTGCCCGAGCCCCTGGCCGACCGGCTGCGAGCCGTCCTGGAACGCCGCCGCAACTCCGTCTGGGAACGCCTGGGCCAGGCCAATCCCATCACCGGCGAGTCCGTCGACGACACCTACCGAAGGCTGTCCCGCGACGTGATCGGTGCCGAACGCGCGGTCTTCGTGAAACTGCGCGACGGCCGCTACATCGACGACGAGATGCTGCGCACGATGCTGCGCAGGCTGGACCTGGAGGAGGCGGCGGCCTACCGGGAGGCCGAGTGAAGGCCCCTCACCCGGGGAACGGAGCCCCGGTGACGACCGCCGCGATCACCGTCCCGCGCGGGAAGGCGCCCTCCTCGGCCAGCGCGACAAGCCCATACAGCAACTTGGCGACATAGAGACGCTCGACGGGCAGCGCGTGCCGCTGCTCGAAGTCCTGCGCGAAGGCGTCCAGTTCGGGGGGCGTGCGGCCGTACCCCCCGAAGTGGAACCGGTCGTCCAGCCACCAGTCACCCCGAGGCCCGCCGAACGCCTCGGCCTGCAAGCGCCGTACGTCGTCACCCAGGAAGCCGCCCTTGAGGACGGGCACGCCCAAGGCCCGCTGACCGGGGCCGAGGCCGGCGGCCAGGCCCGCCAGCGTCCCGCCCGTGCCGCAGGCGACCGCGACCACGTCGGCCTGCCCGCGCAGCTCCTCGCCGAGCGCCCGGCACCCCCGCACGGCAAGGGCGTTGCTGCCGCCCTCCGGGACGACGTACGCGTCCTGGGCGCCGGCCGCGTGCAGGACGGCGCCCAGAGTCGCCGGCTCGGACTTTTGGCGGTACGTCGATCTGTCGACGAAGTGCAGACGCATGCCGTCGGCCACGCACCGGGCGAGTGACGGGTTGAGAGGCCGGTCGGCCAGCTCCTGGCCGCGCACCACGCCGACCGTGGGCAGACCGAGGAGGCGGCCCGCGGCGGCGGTGGCGCGCAGGTGGTTGGAGTAGGCGCCGCCGAAGGTGAGCACGGTGCGGCCGGCGGCGGCTTCGAGGTTCGGCGCGAGCTTGCGCCACTTGTTGCCGATCAGCTCCGGGTGGATCAGGTCGTCCCGCTTGAGCAGCAGACGCAGGCCGCGGCGGGTGAAACGCCCGTCCGCCGGCTCCTGCAAGGGAGAGGGGAGCCGGGGGCGGAGGGTGGTGAGGTCGGGCGTGGTGTCGGGGCCGGGCACCTGCTCATTGTCGCGCGCGCCGCGGGCGCCCCAGCATCAGGCGCACGCCGGAGCGGCCCTACCGCAGGCGGTCGCCGATCCGCTCGCGCATCCAGGCCATCGTGAACCCGCGCGGATCCACCTTCCCGGGCTGCCATTCCAGATGGCCGATCACCGACCGTTCCGTCCAGCCGTGATGGCGGCAGATGGCCGCGGAGACGCGTTCGATCGCGTCGAGCTGGGGCTCCGGCCACGGGTCCTCTCCGTCGCCCAGGTTCTCGCACTCGAAGCCGTAGAAGTGGCGGTTGCCGTCGGTGTTGGCCTCGTTGTCGGGCGGCAGGGCCGTCTCCGCGATGACCGCGCGCAGGACGTCGTCGTCGCCGAGGCCGGCGTGGTTGGCGCGGCCGTAGCCCACGAGGTGGACCCTGCCGTCCTTGGTGATGACGCCGTGGCAGAGGGGGCCCGGCAGTCCCGCGTAGCCGTTGCGGCAGAGCTCCACCGTCTGTGCGCTGCCCTTGGTCACCGTGTGGTGGATCATCACGCCGTGGACGGGCCCCCAAGGGCCCACGTGATTGCGGTTGTGGTGCTCCCAGTCGCCGACCTCGACGATGGTGGCGCCCTCTGTCCGAAGTCTCTCAAGGAACCTGCTCGCGGACATGGGTGTGGCCATGGCCGCTCCCTTCGTGCCCTGCGCCGGCCGCCGTGCGCGGCCGCCTCGTACCGGTGCTTTACCGAAAACGGGCAGAGGGGACTCCTCGCAGCGCACCGAGTGCGAGTGGTTTTGGACAGTCGCAGACGGGACCATCAGTGGACAAGGTCCTTCTATTTGCCCAGTGGGCAGTGATCCATTCCCGCTCTTTCGGGTAATAGCACCGGCACGCTCCGTAATGGGAGGCTCGATGGTGCAGATGGCGATGCGTGGCGTCAGATCGGCGTCGACGCATGACCGGGAGGGCAATTCCTTATGTCGGTAGGCGAAGAGGTCCGCACGGAGCAGGGCAAGCCGCAGCAGAGTCTCGGGACGGCGGCCGCGCGGAACCTGGCCACCACGACCAAGTCCGCGCCGCAGATGCAGGAGATCAGTTCCCGCTGGCTGCTGCGGATGCTGCCATGGGTGAACGTTCAGGGCGGCACGTACCGGGTGAACCGGCGTCTGACCTACGCCGTCGGCGACGGCCGCATCACCTTCGTCAAGACCGGTGATCGCGTCGAGGTCATCCCGGCCGAGCTGTGCGAACTGCCGGCGCTGCGGTCGTACGAGGACGAGGACGTGCTCTCCGAGCTCGCCCAGCGTTGCCAGCAGCGGGAGTTCGCGGCGGGTTCCCTGATCGCCTCCTTCGGCAGCCGGACCGACGAGGTGTTCCTGCTCGCGCACGGCAGGGTGGAGAAGATCGGCACCGGCCCCTACGGGGAGGACGAGTCCCTCGGTGTCCTCGCCGACGGCGCCTATCTCGGCGATCAGGCCCTGCTCGACTCCGACGCCATCTGGGAGTACACGGTCCGCGCGGCCACCGCCTGTACGGTGCTCGTCCTGCCCCGCCAGGATGTCGAGCAGGTCGCGGAGCGCGCCGACTCGCTGCGCGAGCACATCGAGCAGTTGCGGGCGATCCCGGAGCAGCGCACCAACAAGTACGGCGAGCGGGAGATCGACCTCGCCGCCGGCCACAGCGGCGAGCCCGACATTCCGCACACCTTCGTCGACTACGAGGCCAGGCCCCGTGAGTACGAACTGAGCGTCGCCCAGACCGTGCTGCGCATCCACTCGCGCGTGGCCGACCTCTACAACCAGCCGATGAACCAGACCGAGCAGCAGCTCCGGCTGACCGTGGAGGCGCTGAAGGAGCGCCAGGAGCACGAGCTCATCAACAACCGCGAGTTCGGCCTGCTCAACAACTGCGAGTACGACCAGCGGCTCCAGCCGCACGACGGCGTGCCCAGCCCCGACGACATGGACGAACTGCTGTGCCGGCGCCGCGGCACCAAGCTGTTCCTCGCCCACCCGCGCGCGATCTCGGCGTTCGGCCGTGAGCTCAACAAGCGCGGGCTGGTGCCGGAGACCATCGAGATGGCCGGCAACCGCATCCCCACCTGGCGCGGCGTGCCGATCTTCCCGTGCAACAAGATCCCGGTCAGCGACGCCCGTACGACCTCGATCATCGCCATGCGTACGGGCGAAGGGGAGCAGGGCGTCATCGGCCTCCAGCAGTCCGGTATCCCGGACGAGATCGAGCCGAGCCTGTCCTGCCGCTTCATGGGCATCAACGAACAGGCCATCATCAAGTACCTGGTGACGGCGTACTACTCGGCCGCGGTCCTGGTGCCGGACGCCCTCGGGGTGCTGGAGAACGTCGAGATCGGGCGCTGGAGGTGACCTTCCCCGCCCGGCGCCGCCTCGCCCGAACCCTCGTCGGGACGGCGCCGTGTCCCGCGTCCCTCGCGTGGGTAGACCCTCGGGGTAGGCGCCCAGCCGTAGCGGAAGTGCCACTGTCCGCCGACTCTCCGAGGCGATGCCATGGGTGAGTTCATGACGGAGACGCAGCAACGCCCCGCCGGGGCGCGGCCGTCCACCGAGACGCTCGAAAGGCGGGGGCCCATCGCGAGCGACGGGGACGGCACGCCGGGTCCGCTCGACGGTCCCGAGGCGGCGGTGATCCTGGAGCGCGCGCGGGCCTCGGTCGACCCCGAACTGCGCGCCGCCATCGAGTCGTTGCCGCCGTCGATGCGCCGGATCGCGCTCTACCACTTCGGCTGGATGCAGCCGGACGGCACTCCGGCGGCGGGCAACGCCGGCAAGGCGATCCGCCCCGCCCTCGTCCTCACGGCGGCCGCCGCGCTCGGCGGAGCGGGGGCGCGGGCGGCGGCCGTACCGGTGGCGGTCGCGGTGGAGCTGGTCCACAACTTCACGCTGCTGCACGACGACGTGATGGACCGGGACACCACCCGTCGGCACCGGCCCACCGCATGGGCCGTGTTCGGCCAGGCCGACGCGATCCTCGCCGGTGACGCCCTCCAGGCGCTGGCGCTGCGGCTGCTCGCCGAGGATCCGCATCCGGCGTCCGCCGCCGCGGCGGCCCGGCTCGCGGACTGCGTCGTCGAGTTGTGTGCCGGACAGCACGCGGACACGGCGCTGGAGAAGCGCGGCCCGGCCGAGGTGGGCCTCGAAGAGGTGCTCGCCATGGCCGAGGCCAAGACCGGTGCGCTGCTGGGGTGCGCCTGTGCCGTCGGCGGGCTCTACGCGGGTGCGGCGCCGGAGGACGTGGCGGCGCTGGACGCGTTCGGCCGGGAGGCCGGGCTCGCCTTCCAGCTCATCGACGACGTGATCGGCATATGGGGCGACCCGAGCCACACCGGCAAGCCGGCCGGGGCGGACCTCGCCGCCCGCAAGAAGTCCCTGCCGGTGGTCGCAGCGCTGACCTCCGGCGATCCGGCGGCGGCGGAGCTGGCCGAGCTGTACGAACTGCCGTACGACGAGGAGGACCTGCACCGCACGGCGCTCGCCGTGGAGCGGGCGGGCGGCCGTGACTGGGCGCAGGCCCAGGCCGCCGACCGGATGGCCCGCGCCATGCAGGAACTGGCTCGCGCGGTGCCGGACCCGGAGGACGCGGGAGGGCTGCTGGCCCTGGCCGAGTTCGTGACACGGCGAAGCAACTGAGGGCTTCGACGGCCGCCCGGCGTACCGTGCCGGACGGTCGGCGGCGTCCGTACCCCGCAACACGGCGGCGGCCGAGGACCGCGCTCGTCAAGGGCGCGCGAGCAGGCGGCCGTAACGACTCCGGAGCACCGGGGCCGTACGGTTCCTGACCCCGTACGGCCGGCCGGCGGCTCCGGACCGGCGGGTCCCGCACATCCCCACGGTGTGCGGGGCCCGTCTTCGTGCGTCGGCCGGATCTCGGTGCGCGAGGCCGGATCTCGCTGCAACGGCCGGATCTCGTCAAAATGCGGCCGTGGACGCCGTGCCCGCGGCATTCGCCCTACGATCAAGGCCGGTTGAGACGAAGGGGCGGGTACACATCATGGGCGTCGCGATCCGGTCGGCGGGCGAGGAGGACCGGGGGCTGGTGGTGCGGCTGCTGGACACGGCCTTCCAGGACGACCCGGTCAGCGGCTGGGTGTTCCCGGGTGACGAGCACCGGCGTACCACGCACCCCAGGCTGATGGCGGCCTTCACCGACATCGTGCTCGCCCACGGCCGCATAGACGTCACCGAGGACGGCACGGCGTGCGCGCTGTGGATGTCCGTGCCGGCCGAGGCGCACGGGCAGGACGACGAAGGGCCGGTCCGGCTGCGCGAGGAGGTCGATCCGGCCAACGAGCGCGTCGAGCAGATAGGCCGCCTGACGGCCGCCGTCCATCCGCAGGGCGAGGCCCACGAGTACCTGTGGATGATCGGTACCGCGCCCGAGCGGCAGGGCGAGGGTCTCGGTACCGCGCTCATCATGTCGGTCCTCGACCGCTGCGACCAGGAGGGCGTGGCCGCCTACCTGGAGGCGAGCAGCGCCCGCAGCCGGCACCTGTACGAGCGGCTCGGTTTCGCGCTCAAGGGCAGCCCGCTCGATCTTCCTCACGGCCCGCAGATGTGGCCGATGTGGCGCGAGCCGCGCGGCTGAGCCGCCACCGCCATCGCCGCGCCCACCCCTACGTCTCCGGCACGATCGTCGCCGCGATCCGCTCCACCAGCCCGTCCGGCACGCCCACCCCGGGCAGTACGCCCTCCAGCACGTCCGGCAGGGTCAGATGCTCCAGGAGCAGCCCGAGCATCGCGAGATACAGGACGGTGACGACCTCGTCGCCGCCGGGCAGTCCGGCGCCGCGATGGAACTCGATGGCCTCGTCGAGGTCGCCGCGCACCGACTTGGTGAAGGACGAGCGCAACTCGGGGTGCCGGGAGGCCTCGAGCCGCATCTCCAGCAGGGCCAGATAGCCCGTGCGGTCGCGGGTCGCGCGGGCCATCAGGTCGTGCATGAAGGCGGTGACCAGCGAGCGGTCCTTGGGCCGGGTCAACAGCCCGGCGATCACCTCCGGGTCGGGCGCGAGCCGCACGTGCAGCCGGGCGTCGATCTGGCGGAGCAGGTCGTCGCGCCCCGTGAAGTAGTTGGAGGCGGTGCCGACCGGCACCCCTGCCTCGGCGTCCACCGCGCGGAACGTCAGCCCGCGCGCCCCCTGACGAGCCAGCACCTCGACGCCCGCGTCGACGAGGGCGGCCCGGCGCTCCGGATTGCCCGCCATTCGGAATCCCCTCTCTCACTTCAAGCCGCTCAGGAAAAGCCCTTGCAACCACTACAAGCGAAGTACTACAACTGAAGCACTACAACCGGAGTGGTTGTGCGACACCCTACGAAAAGAGACCGGCTTGCGAAAGCTCACCTACTTCATCGCCTGCTCGATCGACGGCTTCATCGGAGACCCGAGCGGCGATGCCACCTCGATGTACCCCTTCGTCGACGAGGAGTTCCTGGACTTCCTCAAAACGGAGCACCCGGAGACCGTGTCGACCCCCGCCCGACGCGCCCTCGGCTTCGACGACCTGCCCAACCGGCGCTTCGACACGGTCATCCAGGGCCGCAGCAGCTACGACCTGGCCCTGAAGGAGGGCGTCACCAGCCCCTACGCCCATCTGCGTCAGTACGTCGCCTCGCGCACCCTGACCGAGTCGCCCGATCCGCAGGTCGAGATCGTCGCGGACGACGTGGTCGGCAAGGTCCGCGACCTGAAGGCCGAGGAGGGCGAACTGGGCATCTATCTGTGCGGCGGCTCGCAGCTCGCCGGTGTGCTGTTCGACGAGATCGACGAACTCGTCATCAAGACCTACCCCGTCGTCTACGGCACCGGCATGCCGATGTTCGGCTCGGACTTCGCCGTCACGGAGTTCGTCCACGAAGAGCTGCGCGCGTTCGGCAATGGCGCCGTGGTTCGTACGTACAGCAGGAAGCGCTGAGCCGTCTGCCGCCCTACTCTGAGGACATGGGCAGCCAAGAGCACGTCTGTCCCGACTGCGGACAGCCCGTCGACACGATCGTCAAGCGCCACAAGACACTGGGCGCCTGGGTCCCCACCTGGGTGGCCGGCCCCTGCCGGAATCCCGATTGCGCCACGTACGTCGAGGAAGGCGCCGCCGAGCACGAGGAGAGGCACGGGCCGGAAAAAGAGCCCGAGCAGCCCGGCACACCCGCCGCGAAAAATTCCTGAACCCCATGTCGAGAATCCCGGCCCGGCTCCGACGTCCCCTGTGAGAGCCGCCCACCGAGGGTGGCCCGAGCCGACGCGAACAGAAGGAGCGGACTGATGAAGTACCTGGTCATGGTGCAGGGCACGCAGGCGGACTACGAGGCGATGCAGGGCAAGGGGTCCGCGGGCTCCGTGGCCTGGAGCCAGGAGGACGTCCAGGCGATGTTCGCCTTCATGGGGGCCCTCAACAACGACCTCGCCGAGAGCGGCGAGATGATCGACGCACAGGGGCTGACCGAGCCCGCGAAGACCCGGCACGTCACCCTGGGCGACGACGGCAAGGCGGTGATCACCGACGGGCCGTACAGCGAGACCAAGGAGCTGCTGGCCGGCTACTGGGTCCTGGACTGCGCGAGCCTGGAGCGGGTCACGGAGATCGCCGAGCGTGTTCTGCAGTGCCCCCAGCCCGCCGGTGCCCCCCTTTACCCGGTGGTGATCCGGGCCATCGGCGAGGGCTCCGGGGACGTCTGAACCGTTCGGGTGAGCCGTACGAGCCCCGCGGGAGCGCCACGCCCGACATGAGCGCCACATCCGAGACCGAGGACCTGCTGCGCCGCCACGCGCCGCAGGTCCTCGGCGCGCTGGTGCGCCGGTACGGCCACTTCGACTTCGCCGAGGACGCCGTACAGGAAGCCCTGCTCGCGGCGGTCGAGCAGTGGCCGCGCACCGGCGTCCCGGACAACCCGCGCGGCTGGCTGATCAGGGTCGGCGCGCGCCGCCTGACCGACACCCTGCGCGCGGAGGAGGCGCGCCGCGCCCGGGAGGAGAAGGTCGCCGCGCTCTCCCCGCGGGACGCCTTCACGACCCCGCCGCCCGGGGCGGACCGTGCTCCCCGCGAGGACGACACCCTCACCCTGCTCTTCCTGAGCTGCCATCCGGACCTGACCGCACCCGCCCAGATCGCCCTCACCCTGCGCGCGGTGGGCGGACTGACCACGGCGGAGATCGCCCGTGCGTATCTGGTCCCCGAGGCGACGATGGCCCAGCGCATCAGCCGGGCCAAGCAGAAGGTCCGCGGGGTGCGCTTCGGGCGCCCCGACAACTGGGAGGACCGTCTGCCCGCGGTGCTCCAGACCCTGTACCTGATCTTCAACGAGGGCTATACGGCCACCTCGGGCACGAGCCTGACGCGGCGTGAACTCGCCGGCGAGGCGATCCGGCTGACCCGCGCGGTCCACCGCCTCCTCCCCGACCACGGCGAGGTGGCGGGCCTGCTCGCGCTGATGCTGCTCACCGACGCCCGCCGCGAGGCGCGCACCGGCCCGCACGGCGAGCTCGTCCCGCTCGACGAACAGGACCGCGACCGCTGGGACAAGGCCGCGATCGACGAGGGCGTGGCCCTGGTCACCCAAGCCCTCACCAGGGGTCCGGCCGGCCCCTACCGGCTGCGCGCCGCCATCGCCGCCGTGCACGACGAGGCGCCGTCCGCGCAGGAGACCGACTGGGAGGAGATCCTCGGCCTCTACGACATCCTGGTGCGCATCGTCCCCGGGCCCGTCGAGCGCCTCAACCGCACGGTCGCCCTGGCCATGGCCCGAGGGCCGCGCGTCGGGCTGGCCGAACTGGCCTCGCTGGAGGACGAACTGGGCGCCGGACACCGCCTGGACGCGGTCCGCGGTCATCTCCTGGAACGGGCCGGCGCCCATGAAGAGGCCCGCGCCGCCTACGAGGCCGCCGCCGCCAAGACACTGAGCCTGCCCGAACAGCGCTATCTGCACGCGCGGGCGGCACGGCTGAGGCCGTAACCTCACGCCATGCCCGAACACGCGTACATCCTCCACATCACCGAACGCTCCCTGTGGGAGGCGGCCCGCGAACGCGGCGCGTACGAGATGTCGACCCGTGGCCGCACGCTTGAGGACGAGGGCTTCATCCACTGCTCGACCCGCGCCCAACTCCCGTCCGTGGCGGCCTTCCTGTACGGCTCCTACGACGGACCCGGCGAGCTGGTGGTGCTGGTCGTGGACCCCGCGAAGCTGGACGCGCCGCTGAGGTACGAGGCGCCCAAGCCCGGGGGCGAGGAGTTCCCGCACGTGTACGGGCCGATCCCGGTGGCCGCGATGGTGGACGTCGAGGTGTGGCGGTGACGGAGCGGAGCCGGTTATGGCGGTGGGTCGTGGCGGCCTGGGTGATCGTCGTGGTCGTGGCGGGCGCGGCGACGCTGTGGCTGCGGGACTCGGCCGAGCCGCCGGGGCCGTACCGCTGGGAGGAGGCCGGTCCGACGCCGACGCTGCCGGAGGGGTGGGAGTCGGCGTGCGCGGACGCCGCCCCCGACGAGAGCGGCCAGGCGCTCTGCTTCGTCAGGACACGCTAGGACGGGGCAGCCCGCCGGTCTGCGGATCGCGGCCCGTCAGGCAGTACGTGCCGCCCGCCGGATCGCGCATCACCGTCCAGTGGGCGCCCTCGGCGACGCAGGTCGCGCCCAGCTCCTCGTGCAGGGCGCGGGTCGCAGAGATGTCCGCGCAGGCCAGATCCAGGTGGGCGGAGGCCGCACGTTCCTCGTCGAGCCGCTGGAGCAGGACACGCACCGGCAGTCCGGCCGGCGGCCGCAGCACATGGAACTCGGGGCGGGAGCCGGGCGCCGCATCCCAGTCGGCCAGCACCCCGCTCCAGAAGGCGACTTCGGCGTCGTACGCGGACGGCGGTACGTCCACGCAGACCTGGTCGAGCCGGCTGCCGCGCACCACGGGCGGCCGCACCGACTCCCCGTGCCAGGGCACGGCGCAGAACAACTGCCCGGCGGGGGATCGCAGGACCGCCCAGCCCTCGTGGTCGGCGACGAGGCCGGCACCCTGCGCGAGCGCCGACTTCACGAACCCCGGTACGTCGTCCACGGCGAAGTCGAGATGCGCGCCGCCGGGGCCCGAGTCGACGCCCTGCGCCTTCACACAGGGGTCCGCCCCGCCGCCGGGCAGCAGGGTCGCGAACTCGCCCTGATCCCCTCGGAGTTCGGACAGCTCGGTGTCCGTCACCGCGGTCCAGAACGCCTGGGCCCGGCCGAGGGCCGCGGTGGGACGGTCGATGAACGCGTAGGTCCAGCGGATGCTCATGGAGTGATCGTAGAGTCGTCCGCGCGGTCGTGGGCCCTGGCTGCCGGACAGCGGGCCGAGGACTCTGTACGGCGGGCCGAACGGTCACCACGCCTGCTTTGCAGGACCCTTACCAACCGCGCGCCACCTCCTGGGACGTGCTTTGCCGTCAGTTCGCCCTGCATTGGTCCGTGCTTGTTTGCATTGGGGAATGGACCACATCACGTTCCTGGTGGCGGTCGTCATTGTGACGGCCCTCGCCTTCGACTTCACCAATGGATTCCACGACACGGCGAACGCGATGGCCACGTCCATCGCCACGGGGGCCCTCAAACCGAGGACGGCCGTGCTCATCAGCGGCGTCCTGAACGTCGTCGGCGCCTTTCTGTCCACCGAGGTCGCCAAGACGATCTCCGGCGGCATAGTGGACGACACACTCGTCACCCCGGGCATGATCTTCGCGGGCCTGATCGGGGCGATCCTGTGGAACCTGCTGACCTGGTTGGTAGGGCTGCCGTCCAGTTCGTCGCACGCGCTGTTCGGCGGGCTGATCGGGGCCGTCTGGGTCGGTGCGGGGTCCCACGGCGTGCACTTCGACAAGGTTGTCGAGAAGGTGCTGATACCGGCGGTGGCCTCGCCGGTCGTCGCGGGGGTCGCGGCGCTGCTCGCCACCTACCTGGCATACAGGCTCACTTCTCGCGCCCGCAAAGACTCCGTCACCAAAGGCTTCCGTGTCGGCCAGATCGCCTCGGCCTCGCTGGTCTCCCTGGCCCACGGCACCAACGACGCGCAGAAGACGATGGGCGTCATCACGCTGACCCTGATCTCGGCGGGCGCGCTCGGCCATGACGCGGGCCCGCCCCTGTGGGTGATCGCCTCCGCGGGTCTGGCCATCGGCCTCGGCACCTACCTCGGTGGCTGGCGCATCATCCGCACGATGGGCAAGGGCCTGACGGAGATTCAGTCACCGCAGGGCTTCGCCGCCGAGACCGCCTCGACGACGGTGATCCTCACCTCGGCCCACCTGGGCTTCGCCCTGTCCACCACCCAGGTCGCCTCCGGCAGCATCCTCGGCGCCGGACTCGGCCGCCGTCTCGCGGAGGTCCGCTGGGGCGTCGCCGGCCGCATGGTCGTGGCCTGGCTGATCACCCTGCCCGCCGCGGCGCTGGTCGGCGGGGTCTCGGC
Source organism: Streptomyces sp. NPDC036764 (assembly GCF_055609385.1). Lineage (NCBI taxonomy): Bacteria > Bacillati > Actinomycetota > Actinomycetes > Kitasatosporales > Streptomycetaceae > Streptomyces > Streptomyces sp. NPDC036764. Next base: position 226,124 of record NZ_JBVJPT010000005.1, on the reverse strand, counting down.
GAGCGCGGTCAAGCACGGCGGCAACGTCGGTACGGCCGTGGTGGCGCTGATCGGTGCCGCTGTCGCTGCCGGCATCGTGTTCGCCTCCCGCCGCAACCCGGTGTCCGCGCACAACGTCAACGACACCCACGAGGTCAGCATCCGCGGCACCGAGCCGGCGCCGGTCGGCACGGCCGCCTGAGACAACGGCCGCCTGAGACAACGGCCGCCTGAGACAAGGGTCGCCTGAGACAAGGGTCGCCTGAGACAACGGTCGACCGGGACAAGGGTCGACCGAGACAAGGGGAGTTCACACCAATGAACCTCGACTGGACCGCACTCGGCCAGGTCGCCGCGGTGAGCCTCGCCGTCACCGTGGCCGTGGTCGCCGTCTTCGCCCTCGGCGTGCTGGGCCTGGCCCGCCACGAAGGGACACAGGAGGAGGGCGGCGGCACGTCCGCCGTCGGCCTCGCCCAGGCCGGGCTGTGCTTCCTGGCCTGCGCGGCGGTGGTGGCGTACGGGATCTACTTGATCGTGCCGCAGTTCCACTGAACACGGAGCAGTTGGGCTGATCGTGCCGTGCAGCGGGGGAGGCCAGGCGGCTCAGGTCTCCTCCGCCGGCCCGATCCGCTCGTACACCGTCACGCGCCGTCCCCGGACCTCCACGTCCGCGATGACCCTGAAGTGCTTCTCCAGCACGGCGGTCTTCGTCTTGTCGCGTTCCGCCGTCACCGCCCGCGCCACCTCGGGCACATCGGTGACCAGCAGGATCCGCCGCTGTGCCAGCATCGCCGCCCGTATTCGGGCGGGACCCGCCTCCTCGCCCTTCAGCGTCCCCGACGCCACGGGGCCGCGCACGAGGGCGACGTCCCGCAGCCCGGCGAAGGCGTCGGGGGAGACCAGGGCGGTGTCGCGCCGGGCCGCCGGTACGAAGACCACCGCGTCCCCGGCCTCCTTCAGCCGCCGTACGTCCGCCGCGACGGCCAGGACGTCGTCCACCCGGCTCTCCGGGGAGCGCTTGGCCAGCGACTGCGGCAGCAGCGCCACGAATGCCACGGCGACCACCACCGGGACGAGCCACGCCGACGCGCGCGGACGGCGCGGCCCGGCCGCCCGTGTCGCCGTGCCCAGGGCCGTGCCGATCAGCAGGGCCAGGCCCAGCATGCTGAACAGGATGTAGCGGTCCAGGAAGAGCGGCCGCACCAGGGAGAGCCCGAGGAGGGCGAGCTGCGGCACGGCCAGCAGCGGCAGCCCGACGGCCGCGACCGACAGCCGCCCGGTGTGCGGCCTGTCCAGCAGGGCCCCGAGACCGCCGAGCGCCAGCAGGACCGCCGGGCCGATCAGCATGTGCCAGGTCAACGGAGGGATCCAGGAGACCTGTTCGGACTGGCGCCGGCTGAACAGGATCAACGGCAGCACGGCGGCGACGGCGATCGTCGCGGCCACCGCCCAGCGCGTCCACGTCCGCCGTCGGGCCCGCGTCCACACCAGCGTCGCCAGGTGCGCGGGCAGGATCAGCAGCGACAGCCAGTTCAGCAGCCCGCACACCGCGACCGTGCCCGCGTACGCGAGCCAGTGCACCGCTCGGCCGCGCCCCTGAAGGGCGGTCACCAGCAACAGCGTGGAGATTCCGGCGCCCGCCGCGACCAGCGCGTACGGGCGCCCTTCCTGGAGGTGGAACTGCACGGCGGGCAGCAGCCCGAGCGCCAGCCCGGCCGCGAGGCCCGCCCGGATCCCGGCCAGCCGACGGCCGATTTCGGCCACGCAGACCGCCGCGACCGCCATGGCGAGGACGGAGGGCAGCCGCAGCGCGGTGGTGCCCGGTCCGAAGCACTCGAAGACGGCGTGCATCAGCAGGTAGTAGAGGCCGTGCACCGCGTCGACCTGCGCGAGCATGTGCCAGATGTCCCCGGCGGACCGCCGCGCGACCTGCCAGGTGGCGGCCTCGTCACGCCACACGCTGTGCTGCCGGGACAGGCCCCACAGACCGAGGGCGAGGGTCCACAGGAACGGGACCAGCCGGAGAGGGAGCTCTCTCGGCCAACGGGAATCCGGGCGTATCGGGGCCGAGTTCAAGCGGGCGTTCTCCAAGGGATCGACATCTGGTCCGGCGGGGGCCGGCCGCCGGGTGAGGTGATCCCACTCGCTCGCTCTCGCGGCGCACAGCGAAAACCGCCAAGGCCGCACAGGCCGAGACGGGATCCGAATGCTGATCAGCTTCCCCCGTACGCCACCCGGGCCACAGGTCGGCAGAGGGGGTGGACATGCCAGAACCTACGGGACGGCGGCGATCTCTGGCCACCGCTCATCGCGTGAAGACAATCACCGTCGATTCACGCAACCTTGAGCCCGTCGAGCCGTCGTATTGATCCGTTTCACCGGTGATGGACGGGTTCCTCCAGGCGGGCCTCGACGTCGGAGCACCGAACTGATGGCGGCCCCGAACACACGGCAGGGGCCCGACCGGAGAACCGGTCGGGCCCCTTGGGGAAGCCAGAAAGCCCTGGATCAGGCCTTCTTGGTCTCCCAGAAGATCTTGTCGATCTGGGCGATGTAGTCCAGCGCCTTCTGGCCGGTCGCCGGGTCGGTGGACGCCTTGGCGGCCGAGAGGGCCTTCAGGGCGTCGTTGACGAGCTGGTGCAGCTCCGGGTACTTCTCGAAGTGCGGGGGCTTGAAGTAGTCGCTCCAGAGCACCGAGACGTGGTGCTTGGCGAGCTCGGCGCGCTGCTCCTTGATGACGGTGGCACGCGCCTGGAAGTGCGGGTCGTCGTTGGCGGCCATCTTTTCCTGGACGGCCTTCACCGACTCCGCCTCGATGCGGGCCTGGGCCGGGTCGTACACGCCGCAGGGCAGGTCGCAGTGCGCGCTGACCTTGACCTTGGGGGCAAACAGGCGGGAAAGCATGGAGCATTCCTTCCTCGTGATCGTCTTCTCAGGTGGGACATTACTCCCTGCAAGACGGGTTTTCGCGAGTGCCCCCATGGGCTTAGGACAAAAGTCCGGGGTGAGACTGAGACTGGTGGAGGACCCTACTGGGGAGGTGCCGGGGATGCCGGAGTTGTCGCAGGAGACCGAGCGCGGGCGGGCGGACCGGCCCTTCGGGTGGGCCGAGGTGACCGGGCCGTCGATGGTGCCCACGCTGTATCACGGCGACCTGCTCGTGGTGTCGCACCGGGGGCGCATCCGGCCGGGGGACGTCGTCGTGCTGCGGCATCCGTTCCAGCAGGACCTGCTCGTCGTCAAGCGCGCGGCGGAGCGCCGCGAGGGCGGCTGGTGGGTGCTCGGGGACAACGCGTACGCGGGGGGTGACAGCACCGACTACGGGGTCGTGCCGGACGAGCTGATCCTGGGCAGGGTCAAGCTGCGCTACCGGCCGCGCAAGCCGGATCAGCGCTCGCCGTTCGCGCTGGCGCGCTGGGCGCTGTCGGCCGTGCGGCCGCTGTTCGCCGACCGGTCCGCCTCCAGGCGTTTGCGGGCACGGTAGGCGGCCACGTTGGCACGGGTCGCGCAGCGGTCCGAGCAGTACCGCCGGGAGCGGTTGGTGGACGTGTCGAGGTAGGCGTTGCGGCACGGTGCCGCCTCGCACAGGCCCAGGCGGTCCACGCCGTACTCCGTCAGGTGGAACGCAAGGCCCATCGCGGCGATGGCCGCGTAGCCCGCGGTCGCGTTCGACGGGTGGTCCGCCAGGTGCATGTGCCACAGCGGGCGGCCGTCGTCGTCCCGGAAGTCGTGGCCGGAGATCTGCGGGCTCACCGGGAACTCCAGCAGCAGCGAGTTCAGCAGGTTCACCGCCAGTGCCTCGTCGCCCTGGTCCGCCGCCTCGAAGACCGCCCGCAGCCGGGCGCGGACCGAGCGGAAGCGGGTGACGTCGGCGTCGGTGGCCCGGCGGCCCGCCTCCTGGCTGACGCCGAACAGGTCGCGGACGGCCTCGACCGAGGTCAGCGAGTCCTTGCCCCGGGCCGGGTCCTCGCTGTTGACGAGTCGTACGGCATAGTCCGAGTAATAGGCCAGTTCCACTTGTAGTCCTTACGGAGGCGTTCTATCGTCAGGGTGCGGTCGGGTAATAGCTGATCGTGCTTCCAGGGTATTACGTAATGTGCGCGACGGAGGGGCTCGATGACGGACACGGACACCACCACCACCAAGACCGCCGACTGGTCCGCCTGGCAGGAGAGCTGGGACCGGCAGCAGGAGTGGTACATGCCCGACCGCGAGGAACGCTTCCGGATCATGCTCGACATGGTCGAGGCCCTCGTCGGACCCGCCCCGCGCGTGCTCGATCTCGCCTGCGGTACGGGAAGTATCACTGCCCGGCTGCTCGCACGGTTCCCCGAGGCCACGAGCACCGGCGTCGATCTCGACCCCGCGCTCCTCGCCATCGCCGAGGGCACGTTCGCGGGCGACAAGCGGGTCTCGTTCGTCACGGCCGACCTCAAGGACCCCGACTGGCCGGCGAAACTGCCGTACGACTCCTACGACGCCGTCCTGACCGCCACGGCCCTGCACTGGCTGCACCGTGAACCCCTCGCGGCCCTCTACGGTCGGGTCGCGGAGCTGGTCCGCGACGGCGGTGTCTTCATGAACGCGGACCACATGATCGACGACTCGACGCCCCGGATCAACGCGGCCGAGCGCGCCCAGCGTCACAGCCGCATGGATCAGGCCAAGGCGCGGGGCGTCCTCGACTGGGCCCGGTGGTGGCAGCTCGCTGCCGAGGACCCGCTGCTGGCCGAGCCCACGGCCCGCCGCTTCGAGATCTACGGCGAGCACGCCGACGGCGACACGCCGTCCGCCGAGTGGCACGCGCACGTGCTGCGCGAGAAGGGCTTCGGGGAGGCCCGGGCGGTGTGGTGCTCGCCCTCGGACACGCTCGTGCTCGCGCTGAAGTAGGCCGCCGGGGGCACGTCCCCGTGGCCGTACGGCGAGGTGGAGGCGGTACGAGAAATTCGTACCGCCTCCACTGCGTCCGGAAAGGCATCCCGCCGCACTGGAATGAGTGAGACGGTCCCTACCGAGGGGGCGGGAGAGGGGGCGGGATGACGGGGGGCGCGGAAGCGTCACTGCATGCCTTCGTCGAGGGCAGACGGACGGCCTTGTTCCGCAGCGCCTATCTGCTCTGCGGCAACCGGGACGAGGCGGAGGACCTCGTCCAGACCACGCTGGTCAAGGTCGTCCTCGGCACACGCCGGCACACACGCCTGGAAAACCTCGACGCCTACGCCCGCAAGACGCTGGTGAACACCTTCATCGCCACGCGCCGCCGGTTCTGGCGGCGTGAGCAGCCGTACGGCGAGGTGCCGGACGCGCCGGGCCGGCCGGTGGACAGCGACACCGGTGTCATGGTCCGGGCCGCCCTCGCGCAGCTCGTGCCCAAGCAGCGGGCGGTGCTCGTGCTGCGCTACTGGGAGGACCTCAGCGTCACCGACACCGCCGAGCTGCTCGGCATGCGCGAGAGCACGGTCAAGAGCCACACGGCGAGGGGGCTCGCGGCACTGCGGGCCGCGGTGCGGGAGGAACACGTATGAGCCGGGACGAGGCGAGCGGGGTGCCGCGCGCGACTGAGCTGCTGGGGCTGGCCCTCCACGGTGTTCCGATGCCGTCGGGGCCCGGTGCGGACGCGGTGTTCGCGCAGGCCGCGCGCGTGCGGTGGCGCCGGCGGGGGCTGGTCACGGGGGCGGCCGCTGCCGTGGTCGCGGTGAGCCTGACGGTCGCCGGGGTGCTGCCGGGCGACGACTCGGCGCCGACCGGGATCGCGGGCACCCGCCCCACGTCCAGGGCGGCCGGGCTGGCGCGACTGCTGCCGCCCGGGACCGGCGAGATCCGCGAGGTCGAGGACGTCGTGGGGACAGGGCCGTACGACGGGTTCTACGCCGTCTTCAAGGACGGCGGCGTCGGGTATCTCAACGTCCAGGTCCTCCCCGGCCGGCGGAAGGACTGGCCGGTGCCGGTCGGGCAGGGGTGCTCGTCGGACATCCCAGGGACGGCGTCGACCTGCGTCCCCGAGACGCTGCCGAACGGCGATGAGCGCGAGTCCACCGAACTGGCGCGGGAGAGCCGTAGGGACGGCATCACGTGGGGGCCCAAGCGTTCCGTGCGGCTGTTCACGAAGGGCTACATCGTCATGATCACGGCCGGCAGCGGGTTCGACGGCGCGCGGTCGCCGGGCTCGTGGCTCGACGCCCCGCCGCTCACGGCGGACCAGCTCCGTGAAGTGGTCACGGCGCCACAGCTCCTGCCGTAGGCCGGACACATGGCGAAGGGGCGGTACGAGGATCTCGTACCGCCCCTTCGGCGTCGTACCGTCAGAGCACCTTGGACAGGAACGCCTGCGTCCGCTCGTGCTGCGGGTTGGTCAGGACCTCGCGCGGGTCGCCGGACTCCACGACCACGCCGCCGTCCATGAAGACCAGGCTGTCGCCGACCTCGCGGGCGAAGCCCATCTCATGGGTGACGACGACCATCGTCATGCCGGACTCGGCGAGGTCGCGCATGACGTCGAGGACGTCGCCGACCAGCTCCGGGTCGAGGGCCGAGGTCGGCTCGTCGAACAGCATCAGCTTCGGGTCCATCGCCAGCGCGCGGGCGATGGCCACGCGCTGCTGCTGGCCGCCGGAGAGCTGGGCGGGGTAGTTCCCGGCCTTGTCGGCGAGGCCGACGCGGTCCAGAAGTTCCCGCGCACGGTCCTTGGCCTGGGCCTTGCTCGTGCCCTTGACCTGGATCGGCGCCTCCATGACGTTCTCCATGGCCGTCATGTGCGGGAACAGGTTGAACCGCTGGAACACCATGCCGATGTCCCGGCGCTGCTGCGCGACCTCGCTGTCCTTGAGCTCGTACAGCTTGTCGCCCTTCTGGCGGTAGCCCACCAGATCACCGTCGACGTAGAGCCGGCCGGCGTTGATCTTCTCCAGGTGGTTGATGCACCTGAGGAACGTCGACTTGCCGGAGCCGGAGGGGCCGATGAGGCAGAACACCTCGCCGGTCTGCACCTCCAGGTCGATGCCCTTGAGGACCTGGACGGGCCCGAAGGACTTGTGAACGCCCTCGGCCTTCACCATGGCCGTCATACCGAACCCCTTTCGCGGCTGAAGGCCATCATGTTGACCTTGATCCTCTGCCACGGCGTCGGCGGCAGGTTCCGCAGCGAGCCACGGGCGTAACGCCGCTCCAGGTAGTACTGGAAGACGCTGAACACGCTGGTCATGACCAGGTACCAGATGCACGCCACGAAGAGCATCTCCATCACGGCGTACGACGTGGAGCCGATCGTGGAGGTGGCGCGCAGCAGTTCGTTGTACGTCACCGCGTACACCAGCGACGAGGTCTTCAACATGTTGATGAACTCGTTGCCGGTCGGCGGCACGATCACCCGCATCGCCTGCGGGATCACGATCCGGCGCAGCGTCTTGGCGTGGCTCATGCCGAGCGCGTGCGACGCCTCGGTCTGGCCCTCGTCGACGGCCATCAGACCGGCGCGGCAGATCTCCGCCATGTACGCCGCCTCGTTCAGGCCCAGACCCAGCAGGGCGGCCATGAACGGGGTCATGACGTCGACCATCTCGTCCTTGTAGATCGGACCGAGATTCAGCACCGGGAAGATCAGCGCCAGGTTGAACCACAGCAGGAGCTGGACATAGACCGGCGTGCCGCGGAAGAACCAGATGTAGACCCAGGCCACCCAGCTCGTCACCGGGTTCTTGGACAGGCGCATCACGGCCAGGATCACGCCGAGGACCACGCCCATGATCATCGCCAGGACGCTGATCAGCAGGGTGCGGCCGGCGCCCGCGAGGACCGTGGAGTCGAACACGTAGTCGCCGACGGCGTTCCACTGGATCTTCTCGGCGCTGGCGAAGGCGTTGATCAGCAGGGCCACCAGGGCCAGCACGATGACACCGCTGACCCAGCGGCCGTAGTGCCGGACCGGAATGGCCTTGATCGCCTCGGGCGGGAGGGCCCCGCCCTCCTTGGAGACTGCGGCCGACGGGTTCGCGTCGGCCGGCTCCTTGTCGAACTTGTCAGTCACTGTGACTGCCCTTCAGTCTTGCCCGGGACGGTCACTTGCCGCCGTTGATCGCGGCCTTGTCGATCGCGCCGGACTCGGCGCCCCACTTCTCGAGGATCTTCTTGTACGTGCCGTCCTCGATGATGGCGTTGACGGCCTCTTCGAGGGCCGCGGTGAGCTCCTTGTTGTCCTTGTTCACCGCGATGCCGAACGGACCGGCGTCGACCTGCTCGCCGACGACCTCGAAGTCGTTGCCGCCGCCGGCCTTGCGGGCCAGGTCGACCGCGACCGGGTAGTCGTTGACGCCGGCGACCGCGCCGCCCGACTTCACACGGGTCTGGGCCTCGGTGTCGTTCTCGAACGACTCGATCGTGATCTTCTTCTTGCCGCCCTCGGTGCAGGCCTTGGACTGGGCCTGGAGCGCCTTCTCGTACGTCGTGCCACGCTGCACGGCCGCCGTCTGGCCGCACAGGTCCTCGATGGACTTGATGTTCTTCGGGTTGCCCTTCTGGACGTACACGGCGGTGCCGGCCACGAAGTAGTCGACGAAGTCGACACCCGGGCCGAGCTTCTTGCCCTTGTCGTCCAGGCCCTCCTGGCGCTGCTTGTTGTCCGTGATGGAGGACATCGCGAGGTCGTAGCGGCCCGAGTTCAGGGCGGTGATCAGGCCGTCGAAGGAGCCGGAGGTGAACTGGAACTCCACACCCAGCTTCTTGCCCAGCGCGGCGGCGATGTCGGGGTCGACACCGACGATCTTGCCGCCCTCCTGGAACTCCATTGGCGCGTACTCGGCGTTCGTGCCGGCCTTGATGACGCCCGCGTCCTGGATCTTCTTGGGCAGCTTGGCGAACAGCGGGGCCGTGCTGGACGACCCCGTCTCCTTGGTGCCCTCGTTGCTGCTGTCACTCGTCTGGTCACCGCAGCCGGTGAGAATCAGGGCGCCAGCGACCGCGATCGAGCCGACCGCTGCGAGCCGGGAGCGTGCTGCGGTGGTACGACGGGTGGTGCTTGCGGTCATGGTGGGTTCCTCCGGCGGATGGGTGGAGTTGCCGATGGGGCCGGCTCCTGCCCGTGGGACAGGCAGGGGCCTTGGTTTCCTAGGTCGACGAGAGCACACACCTTCGAGTGCCGCGACCTCGTGTGATTACGGCATCTTGCCATTCGGACTGAGGCATTCAGGGCGCTCGTCATGTCAAAATCGGATAACGGGTTACCCCCGAACCGCCGCAGGTCGGTACATCCTGACCGCACCTTCTGCGGGAATCTGTCCTTCCGGCCGGAAGATCTTCGGTGCATCTCGAGATGCGGACCGGTCGTGCGTAGGTTTTATGGCTGACGGTCGTTCTTCGCGGTTTCTGATGTCGATTGTCCGCTTATTCGGCCGCGAATCACACCAGTGTCGTCGTCGGGTTGTGTCTGATTCGTGTCCGTCGGTGTGGGTGTTTCCATTCCCGTCATGTGATCTTGCACGTATTGGACTCGTCGTCGGCGGCGTCCGTCCGGTAAGAAGGTTCTTTACACCCCTCATCCGGGGCTCAGGGCGCGTGTGCGGCGCGCCGTCGCGTATGGGTCCGTACGTCGTACGTCGTACGTATCAACGAGCAGGGCCATACGCGGTCCCGCCCACTTCTCACCAGGAGTGGTTCCACCCTCAAACCATGAACACCTAAGGGGTCAGACAAAGTGGCAGCGGAGATCGTCAATCCTCGCAGCGGAAGCAATACCGATCAGGACGGCGGGGCCGAGCCCCTCGATTCCTTCGATCCTGCGTTCGCGCTGCACCGCGGCGGCAAGATGGCCGTGCAGGCCACCGTGCCGGTCCGCGACAAGGACGACCTGTCCCTGGCGTACACGCCCGGCGTCGCGCGGGTGTGCACCGCCATCGCCGAGCAGCCGGAGCTCGTCCACGACTACACGTGGAAGTCGTCCGTCGTGGCCGTGGTCACCGACGGCACCGCGGTGCTCGGGCTCGGCGACATCGGTCCGGAAGCCTCCCTCCCCGTGATGGAGGGCAAGGCGATTCTGTTCAAGCAGTTCGGCGGCGTGGACGCGGTCCCGATCGCGCTCGACTGCACGGACGTCGACGAGATCGTCGAGACGGTGGCCCGCCTCGCCCCGTCCTTCGGCGGCGTCAACCTGGAGGACATCTCGGCACCCCGGTGCTTCGAGATCGAGCGCAAGCTCCAGGAGCGCGTCGACATCCCGGTCTTCCACGACGACCAGCACGGCACGGCCGTCGTGACGCTGGCCGCGCTGCGCAACGCCGCGCGGCTGAGCGGGCGGGCCATCGCCGACCTGCGCGCCGTCATCTCGGGCGCCGGCGCCGCCGGTGTCGCCATCGCCAAGATGCTGGTCGAGGCCGGCATCGGCGACGTGGCCGTCGCGGACCGCAAGGGCGTCGTCTCGGCAGACCGTGAGGACCTCACCCCGGTCAAGCGCGAGCTCGCCTCCTTCACCAACAAGGCCGGCATCACCGGGTCGCTGGAAGTGGCCCTGGAGGGTGCGGACGTCTTCATCGGCGTCTCCGGCGGTACGGTCGCGGAGGAGGCCGTCGCCTCGATGGCGAAGGGCGCCTTCGTCTTCGCGATGGCCAACCCGAACCCCGAGGTGCACCCCGACGTCGCGCACAAGTACGCGGCCGTCGTGGCGACCGGGCGGTCCGACTTCCCGAACCAGATCAACAACGTGCTGGCGTTCCCGGGCATCTTCGCGGGCGCGCTCCAGGTGCGGGCGTCCCGGATCACCGAGGGCATGAAGATCGCGGCGGCCGAGGCGCTGGCGGGTGTCGTCGGTGACGACCTCGCCGCGGACTACGTCATCCCGTCGCCCTTCGACGAGCGGGTCGCCCCGGCCGTGACCGCGGCCGTCGCGGCGGCGGCTCGGGCCGAGGGCGTCGCCCGGCGCTGACCCGTGCGTCGACCGACCGGGCTCTGAATCGGCCCCGCCCACTCGGGCGGGGCCGATCGCTTTGTCCGCCGAACCGCCCGTTCGGGTGAGCGCTCCTTGGCAAGAGGGCGTGTGTCACAGCCCCCTCCCGTTCCGTCGGCTGCAATCGCCACCTATCGTCGACGCCATGTTCGCCGTCTACGCTGCCCGAATCGACCGCGACCAGCCGCTGAGCGGCCTCGAGTTGGGGGAGCGTCCCGCTCCCGAGGCCCGGCCCGGCTGGAGCACCGTCAACGTCAAGGCCGCTTCCCTCAACCACCATGACCTCTGGTCGCTCCGGGGCGTCGGCCTCCCGGAGGGCCGGCTGCCGATGATCCTCGGCTGCGACGCCGCCGGCGTCGACGAGGACGGCAACGAGGTCGTCCTGCACTCCGTGATCGGGCAGACCGGTCACGGCGTCGGCCCCAGCGAACCCCGTTCCATCCTCACCGAGCGCTATCAGGGCACGTTCGCCGAGCAGGTCGCCGTGCCGACCTGGAACATCCTGCCCAAGCCCAAGGAACTGTCCTTCGCGGAGGCCGCCTGTCTGCCGACCGCCTGGCTGACGGCGTACCGGATGCTGTTCACCAACGCGGGCGTGCGGCCCGGGGACTCCGTGCTGGTGCAGGGCGCCGGGGGCGGGGTGGCCACCGCCGCCATCGTGCTCGGCAAGGCCGCGGGACTGCGGGTCTTCGCCACCAGCCGGGACGAGGCCAAGCGCAAGCGGGCCCTGGAGCTGGGTGCCGTGGAGGCCGTGGAGTCGGGGGCCCGGCTGCCGCAGCGGGTCGACGCCGTGATCGAGACGGTCGGTGCCGCCACCTGGTCGCACTCCGTCAAGTCGCTGAAGCCGGGCGGCACTCTGGTTATCTCCGGTGCCACCAGTGGTGACCGGCCCTCGCACGCCGAGCTGACGCGGATCTTCTTCCTGGAGCTGAAGGTCGTCGGGTCCACGATGGGGACCAAGGACGAGCTGGAGGACCTGCTGTCCTTCTGCGCGGCCACCGGTGTGCGGCCCGTGATCGACGAGGTACTGCCGATGGACCGGGCGCGGGAGGGCTTCGAGCGGATGGAGTCGGGAGAGCTGTTCGGGAAGGTCGTGCTCACCAACTGACGGCGCACGTCGAGGCGCTTGCGGCGGGTCCGGGGCATTGCCCCGGGCTCGCCGTTCTGTTTGTCAACCGGGGTTGACGAGAATGGGTGTGTCAACTTACGTTGACATCATGACCGAAGCAACAGATCTCGCCGAGCGGGCGGGGGACCGCGATCCGCGGATCGGGCTGCGCGCCGTCGCGGCGCTGCGCCGACTGCTGGAGCAACTGGAGGCGGTCCAGGTGCGCAGTGCGCGCAACCAGGGGTGGTCCTGGCAGGAGATCGCCGCGGAACTCGGAATCAGCAGGCAGGCCGTGCACAAGAAGTACGGGAGGCGTTGATGTTCGAACGGTTCACGAAGGATGCCCGCGCGGTGGTGACGGGTGCGGTGGAACAGGCCGAGAGGGGCGGGGCAACCGCCGTCGACGCCGAGCACATGCTGCTCGCCCTGCTCGACAAGGAGGGCGGCCGGGCCTCGTTCGCCCTCGCCGCGCTGGGGGGCGGGCAGTGGCTGGAGTCCGTACGGGACGCACTGGGCGAGGCTCGGCGGCGGGGCGGGTTGTCACAGGCCGAGGCCGAGGCGCTCGCCGGGCTCGGGATCGACGTCGGGGAGATCGTCGCCCGGGTGGAGGAGGTGCACGGGGTCGGGGCGATGTCCGGGGACCGGGCGGGGGCCGGCAAGGTCTCGCGGTCGAGGCATCGGCCCTTCGGCCGGGACGCCAAGGACGTTCTGGTGCGGGCGCTGCGGGTGGCCACGTCCCGCCGCGACCGGCATATCGGCGACGAGCACATCCTGCTGGCTCTCACGAGCCGCCCCGGCGTGCCCGCCGAGGTGCTCGCCGATCACGGGGTGACCCATGAGGCGGTCACGCGGGTGCTGTACGGCGGGGGAGACGCCAAGGCCGGGTGAGGAGGGGGCGGTGAGGGGATAGGAGTGGTGCGCTCTCCGGGCGGCTGCGGGTGCCTGGGGGCTGGTCGCGCAGTTCCCCGCGCCCCTTGAGGGCGTGCAGCCCAGGCCCCTTGAGGGGCGCGGGGAACTGCGCGAGCAACCACCCACAACCCGCACTCGCAGTCGTGCCCGGTGTCACGGCTTGGGCGTGCGCAGCAGCGCTCCGATGTGGGCCGCCGCTGCCGACAAGTGGCGGCGGGCGTCCCGGAGCTGGTCCCCCGTCACACCGTGATCCCGGGCGGCGTCCCGGATGTCGTCGCGGAAGCGGTCGAGCAGGCGGTCCAGGTCGCGGGCCGGGTCGCCGCTGGGCGGCTCGTGGGCCCAGGTGGGTTCGTAGTCGGCGGGGAGGCCCTCGGGGGTCTCGGAGTACTCGGGCCGCTGCTGTGCCGACTTGGGCGTGTCCTGCGCGCCGCTCTGCCGGCCGAAGCCGAACTCCTTGCCGAACTCTCTGCCGTAGTCCTTGCCGAAGTCGCCGAACTCCTTGACCAGTTCCGTCAGGCCCTCCCGTACACCCGTCGGCCAGTCGCCGCGCGCGAAGTGGTCCTGTACGTGTTCCTGGACCCGATGGGCGATGCGCTGGACCTCCTCCTGGGCCTCCGCCCGGGCGCGGTCCTGTGCCTCCTTGGCCTGGCGCCGGGCGCGCTGGGCCTCCTCGCGGGCCCGCCGGCTCTCGTCCTTGGCGCGGCGCGCCTGCTCCTTCCACTCCTGCTTGGCCCGGCGCATCTCGTCCTTGGCGGCGCGCCACGCCTCCTTGTCGGTGTAGTCGGAGAGGTCGCCGAACGGCGTCTCCGCCCTGGCGCCGTTCCCCTTGCGGGCCTCGGTGGCCGCCGCCCGCACCTCGCGCCGCAGCTCGCCCGCCGCGCCGCGCACATCGGCCTGGATCTCGGCGGCGAGTTCGGCGACCGACTCCCTGATCTCCAGCTCCAGGTCGGCCAACTCGCCGCTGCGGTCGGCCAGTTCGGCGCGGCCCGCGTCCGTGATGGCGTACACCTTGCGGCCGCCCTCGGTGGTGTGGGTGACCAGGCCCTCGGCCTCCAGCTTGGAAAGGCGGGGGTAGACGGTGCCGGCCGACGGTGCGTACAGGCCCTGGAAGCGCTCCTCCAGGAGACGGATCACCTCGTAGCCGTGGCGCGGGGCCTCGTCCAGCAGCTTCAGCAGGTAGAGACGGAGGCGGCCGTGGGCGAAGACGGGAGGCATGTCAGAGCACCTTCTTGTCGGTCGTGCCGTCGGCCGGGGCGCCGGATTCCTCGTCGCCCCCGCCGGAGACGGAATTGTCCCCCGAGCCGTGCTGTGCGCCGTTCACCGGGTCGGTCGCCGTGTCCGCGGCCGCCTCGGGGTCCTCCCAGGCCTCCGCCTCCCATGGCTCCTCCTCGCGTGGCGGGCGGCGCAGCAGGGCGATCGAGCCGGAGACCGTGGTCGCCCGGAGCCTGCCGGTGCCGTCGCCCAGGCGGCCGGTGATCTTGTGGGCGCCCCACTGGCCGTGCACCCGCAGCCCCTCGAAGGCGTTGGAGATCGTGCCGCTCGCGGTGTTGGCCTCGACGTCGGCGTCCGCCGGTGCCGGCAGACGGATCGCGATCTCGCCGGAGACGCTGGTCAGCCGGACGTCCGTCGGGCCGTTCGGGTCGAGGTCGATGATCATGGAGCCGCTCACCGAGTCGGCCTTCACGGCGGAGCCGGAGCCCTCGACGACCGTGAGATCGCCGGAGACGGAGTTGAAGCGGAGGTCGCCGGTGACGGCCTGCGCCTCCAGGTTCCCCGAGACGGTGTCGGCGCGGACCGGGCCGGACAGGCCGACGAGGGTCGTGTCACCGGTGACGCCCTTGACGACCGACGGACCGCGGATCCCGGAGACCACCGCTGCGGCGCTCACCACGCCCACCTCGACCCGGGTGTCGGCCGGCACCGCAAGGGAGACCACCGCGCGGCGGCGCCAGCCCTTGCGGTCGAGCCACTTGAGGAAGCCCTTCCAGGGCAGGTCCTCGTAGGCCACCGTCAGGGTGCCGTCCTGCTGGGTCACCACCAGGGGCGGGCCCTCGATCTCGGAGACCTCCAGCCGGGCGGAACCTTCGTCCGTCCCCACGACGTTCACCGTTCCGTTGACGATGCGCACGTGGAGTTCGCTCACCGGCTCGTCGAAGGTGAGCTTCCTGGGCTCTGCTACGGACCACTCGGACATGGTGCGGACCTCCTGGGCGACCGGACGCGGCCGCGCGGGCCGGACCTGAACACGATGAACACGAAGCACGCGCTGCACATGGCGAAGCTCGACACACGCCAGATACGCGCCATATCGCGTCTTCCAATAAACACGATATATCGCGGACGTCGAAAGTCAAGGCACCCGTTCTGGTGATCACAAATCACGCGAGGTGGACAAACCGGCCTAGCGTGATGTCATGTCGACGGAACAGCCCAGGACAGCCGGTCAGGCCCGCCCCACCCCCGGCGCCCTGCTGGTCTGCCGCGCCGCGCCCGAGTCCGTCGCCCCCGTGGCCCGATTGCTGCGCGAGGACATGCTGCTCGCCCCGGCGGGCCGGGAGTGGAGCGTGCTCGTCCCCGAGGGCGGGCCCTGGCTGGACGGCGACGAGCCGGTCGACCGCGTCCTCACCGGCTGGGCCACCGCCCTCGCCGTCGGCGCGCCCTGGCCCGTCCTCGCCCTCTGGTGGGACGCCGACCGCGCCGGCTACACCCTCGCCTCGGGCTTCCGCCGCCCCGTCGGCTACGTCTGGCTCGCCAACGGCACCCCGGCCGGCGTGGACGAGGCCATGCACACCTTCGCCGCCCGCCTCGGCCTCGATCCGGTCTTCGACGTGCAGTCCCTCGACGAACTGACCCACCCCGACACCGCGGCCGACGCGCGGGCACGCATGCGCGGCCTGATCGCCGTCCTCACGCGCGCGGGCGTCACCCTGCCCGAGGGCCTCGCCCCCGGCGAAAGCACCGACGCGCTCCAGGCCGCCGCCCGCGACCAGCCGCACATCCGCCTGATCGAGTGGTCGGGCTGGCGCGACGCCTTCCGTGCGGAACTCGACGCCGTGGAAGGCAGCCGCCTCGGCCCCTGGCTCCCCTGGGCCGGCGGCCCCAGATCCCGCCCTCTGGCCCTCGCCCAGATCGCGGCGGCGCTGCCCCTCACCGTCTGGGCCGTACGGCACCGCAGCGCCGGCTGGGCCGCGGCGGGCGCGGTGCTGCTGGTCGACGGGGTGCTGGAGCTGGCATACAGCGTGGTGCGGCCGCTGGACTGAGGGACCTTGCACGGCCGTACAGAAAACAAAAAGGGCGCCCCGCACCGGGGCGCCCGAACAGCGGTGGTGCTCCTACACGTCGTCGTCCTCGTCGTCCAGCCGCGCCAGCCACGTCGCCAGGCGCTCCACCGGCACCTCGAAGTCCGGGTTCAGGTCGACGAAGGTGCGTAGCTGCTCGGCCAGCCACTCGAAGGTGATCTCCTCCTCACCGCGCCGCTTCTCCAGTTCTTCGATGCCTCGATCGGTGAAGTACATGCAGCGAGGATAAGTCCTGCCCGGCACAGGCGCGTGTGGCGGGGGAGTCGGCCGTGAACGGCGCAAGGCCCGGTTCCCGGTCGCGTGGACTGGGAACCGGGCCTTGCGATCAGACCCGTGCGAGGGATCGGCAGGCCTAGGCCTCGAACACCTCACGCACCAACTGCTCCTGCTCGGCCTGGTGCCGCTTGGCGGAACCGACGGCCGGGGACGAGCCGTGCGGACGCGAGATGCGACGCAGGCGCTCGCCGTGCGGGACATCGGCGCCGACCGCCAGGTCCAGGTGGTCGATCAGGTTGAGCGCGATGAACGGCCAGGCACCCTGGTTCGCCGGCTCCTCCTGGGCCCACAGGTACTTCTCGGCGTTCGGGTACTTGGCGATCTCGGCCTGGAGCTCGGCACCCGGCAGCGGGTACAGGCGCTCGATGCGGATGATCGCCGTGTCCGTGACGCCGCGCTTGACCCGCTCGGCCTCCAGGTCGTAGTACAGCTTGCCCGCGACGAAGACGACCTTGCGGACCGCGGCCGGGTCCACCGTCGCGTCGCCGATGACGGGGCGGAACTGGCCCGACGTGAACTCCTCCGTCTTCGACGCGGCGGCCTTCAGGCGCAGCATCGACTTCGGGGTGAAGACCACCAGCGGCTTGTGGTGCGGGTTGTGCACCTGCCACCGCAGGAGGTGGAAGTAGTTCGACGGCAGGGTCGGCATCGCGACCGTCATGTTGTTCTGGGCGCAGAGCTGCAGGAAGCGCTCGACGCGGGCCGAGGAGTGGTCCGGGCCCTGGCCCTCGTAGCCGTGCGGGAGCAGCAGGGTGACGCCGGACGTCTGGCCCCACTTCTGCTCGGCCGCCGAGATGTACTCGTCGACCACCGTCTGCGCGCCGTTGACGAAGTCGCCGAACTGCGCCTCCCACATCACGAGCGCGTCGGGACGGGCCAGCGAGTAGCCGTACTCGAAGCCCATGACCGCGTACTCGGACAGCAGGGAGTTGTAGACGTTGTAGCGGGCCTGGTCCTCGGCGAGGTACTGGAGCGGGGTGTACTCCTCGCCCGTCTCACGGTTGATGAGGACCGCGTGGCGCTGACCGAACGTGCCGCGCTGGGAGTCCTGGCCGGAGAGGCGGACCGGGGTGCCCTCCAGGAGCAGGGAGCCGACGGCCAGCGTCTCGCCCATGCCCCAGTCGATCGTCCCGTCCTCGACCATCGCAGCCCGGCGCTGGAGCTGGGGCAGCAGACGCGGGTGGACGTGGAAGGTGTCGGGGATGTTGACCTGGGACTCGGCGATCCGCTTCACGGTCTCCGAGGAGATCGCGGTGCTCACGGCGACCGGGAACTCCGCCTGCGGGTCCGAGACGGGACCGGCGGCCGGCTGGGCCGTGACGGCCTCGCGGACCTCGGTGAAGACCTTCTCGAGCTGGCCCTGGTAGTCCTGGAGCGCCTGCTCGGCCTCTTCCAGGGTGATGTCGCCGCGACCGATGAGGGACTCGGTGTAGAGCTTGCGCACCGAGCGCTTCTTGTCGATCAGGTCGTACATCAGCGGCTGGGTGAAGGCCGGGTTGTCCGACTCGTTGTGACCGCGGCGGCGGTAGCAGATGAGGTCGATCACCACGTCCTTGTTGAACGCCTGGCGGAACTCGAAGGCCAGGCGCGCGACGCGCACGACCGCCTCCGGGTCGTCGCCGTTCACGTGGAAGATCGGGGCCTCGATCATCCTCGCCACGTCCGTCGCGTACATCGACGAGCGGGACGACTCCGGGGCGGCGGTGAAGCCGACCTGGTTGTTGATGACGATGTGGACCGTGCCGCCGGTGCGGTAGCCGCGGAGCTGCGACATGTTCAGGGTCTCGGCCACCACGCCCTGGCCCGCGAAGGCCGCGTCGCCGTGCAGCGCCACCGGCAGGACGGTGAAGTCCGTGCCGCCCTTGTTGATGATGTCCTGCTTGGCGCGGGCGATGCCCTCGATGACCGGGTCGACCGTCTCCAGGTGGGAGGGGTTCGCGGCCAGCGAGACGTTGATCTGCTCGCCGTCCAGGCCCGTGAAGGTGCCCTGGGCGCCCAGGTGGTACTTCACGTCGCCGGAGCCGTGCATCGACTTCGGGTCGAGGTTGCCCTCGAACTCGCGGAAGATCTGGGCGTACGACTTGCCGACGATGTTGGCGAGGACGTTCAGCCGGCCGCGGTGGGCCATGCCGATGACGACCTCGTCCAGGCGGGACTCGGCGGCCGAGTCCAGCACCGCGTCGAGCAGCGGGATGACGGACTCGCCGCCCTCCAGGGAGAAGCGCTTCTGGCCGACGTACTTCGTCTGCAGGAAGGTCTCGAAGGCCTCCGCCGCGTTCAGCCGGCGCAGGATGCGCAACTGCTCCTCGCGCTCGGGCTTGGTGTGCCCGCGCTCGATGCGGTCCTGGATCCACTTGCGCTGCTTGGGGTCCTGGATGTGCATGAACTCGATGCCGGTGGTGCGGCAGTACGAGTCGCGCAGCACGCCGAGGATGTCGCGCAGCTTCATCAGGGACTTGCCGGAGAAGCCGCCGACCGCGAACTCGCGCTCCAGGTCCCACAGGGTGAGGCCGTGCTCGGTGATGTCGAGGTCGGGGTGCTTGCGCTGGCGGTACTCCAGCGGGTCGGTGTCGGCCATGACGTGGCCGCGGACCCGGTAGGAGTGGATCAGCTCGAAGACGCGCGCGGCCTTGGTGACGTCGTCGTCGTGCGAGGCGTCGATGTCCTTGAGCCAGCGGACCGGCTCGTAGGGGATGCGCAGCGACTCGAAGATCTCGTCGTAGAAGTTGTTCTCGCCGAGCAGGAAGTTCGCGACGACCCGCAGGAACTCGCCGGACGCGGCGCCCTGGATGACCCGGTGGTCGTAGGTCGACGTGAGCGTCATGACCTTCGAGATGCCGAGCTTGTTCAGGGTGTCCTGGGAGGTGCCCTGGAACTCCGCCGGGTAGTCCATGGAGCCGACGCCCATGATGACCGACTGGCCGGGCATCAGACGCGGGACCGAGTGGACGGTGCCGAGGCCGCCGGGGTTGGTCAGGGAGACCGTGACGCCGGTGAAGTCGTCCATCGTCAGCTTGCCGTCACGGGCGCGGCGGACGATGTCCTCGTAGGCCTGCCAGAACTCGAAGAAGTTCAGCGTCTCGGCCTTCTTGATGCCCGCGACGACGAGCTGGCGGTCGCCGTTGGGCTTCACCAGGTCGATGGCGAGGCCGAAGTTGACGTGGGCCGGCTTGACCAGGGTCGGCTTGCCGTCCTTCTCCGCGAAGGAGTAGTTCATCGACGGCATGGCCTTGATGGCCTGCACCATCGCGTAGCCGATCAGGTGCGTGAAGGAGATCTTCCCGCCCCGGGCGCGCTTCAGGTGGTTGTTGATGACGATGCGGTTGTCGAAGAGCAGCTTCACCGGGACCGCGCGGACCGAGGTGGCGGTCGGCAGCTCCAGCGAGGCGTTCATGTTCTTCGCGACCGCGGCGGCCGGGCCGCGCAGCGTGACGAGCTCGGGGCCCTCGGCGGAGGTGGCGGCGGGCTCGGCCTTCTTCGGCTGAGCGGGCTTCGCGGCCGGGGCGGGCGCGGCGGGCTTCGTCGCAGCCGGCGCAGGGGCCGGGGCTGCCGGCGCGGCGGCCGCGGGCTTCGGGGCCGCGGGGGCCGGCGCCGGGGCAGCCGGAGCAGCCGGAGCGGTGGTGGTCTCTGCGGCCCCCGCGGCCGCAGTACCCGCCGGAGCCGCGGCGCCGACGCCGGGCTTGTAGTCGGCGAAGAAGTCCCACCAGGCACGGTCTACGGAATTCGGGTCCTGGAGGTACTGCTGATAGATCTCGTCGACGAGCCACTCGTTCGGCCCGAACGCGGCCGCGGGGTTCTTGCCCGCTTGGTCGGTGTCGGTCGAGATGCTCGAGTTACTGGGGGACTGTGGCGACACGGCGGCAACCGCCCTCTTCCGCTTCACAAGGTGATGGACAGCGGGAATAAAGGCTACGCCTCCATGGCCGGGAAGGTCAGGTCGAGCAAGGTCATCGTCGCGTAAGTCACATCGGAAAGCGTGTTTCGGGCCCGGAAATGGCGGGAAACAAGCGTGGTTCCGCTTCAGGAGGGATGGGGGCACCGGGACCCGGCGCGTCGAAAGCGCAGGTCTGTACCTGATCACACGTGTCCGTCAGCCAGGACGACGTGGATCTTGAGACTCCGCTTCGAACTTTACGTCAACCTTGAACGGAAGGCTGCCCTGGAAGCGTGACAAGAATCCGGCAGCCACGATCGGATTCGGCCACGCCGATCCGGCCTCCGTGCAGATCCACGGCCCAGCGCGCGATGGCCAGCCCGAGCCCGGTACCGCCGTCGCTGCCCGGTCCGTGCGGCCGGCGCACCGCGCCCCGGTTGAAGCGCTCGAAGACCTTGTGCCACTCCGACTTCGGGATGCCCGGACCCTCGTCCAGGACCTCCAGCTCCAGCGACTCCGGGTACGCCCCGCGCCGCGCCTTGACCGTCACCCGGCCGTGCGGCGGGCTGTGCTTGATGGCGTTGTCGATGAGGTTGGCGACGACCTGGTGGATGCGCTCGGGGTCGGCGTGCGCGGTCAGCTCCGGCGGGGAGACGTCGAGGTGCAGATGGACGTCCGTACGGGTGTGGCTGCCGGAGCCGGAGGCCATGCCGCCGCGCGCGGAGGCGACCATGTTGGCCTCCTTCAGCACACCGGACAGATACGGCCAGACCTCGAAGCGCCGCATGCGCAGCGGTACGACGCCGTTGTCCAGACGGGACAGGTCCAGCAGGGTCTCCACGAGCCGGCCGAGGCGCTCGGTCTGCTTCAGGGCCGTGCGCATCGTCTCGGGGTCGGCCTCGGCGATGCCGTCGACCACGTTCTCCAGGACGGCCCGCAGGCCCGCGATGGGGGTGCGCAGCTCGTGCGAGACGTTCGCCACCAGCTCCTTGCGCTGCTGGTCCTGGGCCTCCAGCTCGTCGGCCATCAGGTTGATCGTCTCGGCCAGGTCGCCCAGCTCGTCCCGGCGGTTGTCCTTGACCCGGCGGGTGTAGTCGCCCTGCGAGATGGACCGGGCCACCGTGTTCATCTCGTCCAGCGGCGCGGTGAGCGAATGGGCCACGAACTGCGTAATGAGCAGTGTGGCGATCATCGAGAAGACCGTGATGAAGCGCAGCTCCGTCTGCGTGCGCACCGCGATCATCGACAGACCCGTGGTGATCAGCACCGCGATGACGACCAGAGTGCCCAGCTTGGTCTTGATCGAGAACGGACTGACGCCGCCCCAGGGCTCCCCGGGGCCTCTCCGCGCGGCCGGCCCGTCGCTCATGGCGTCGGTGTCTCCAGGGCGTAGCCCACGCCGTGCACGGTTCGGATCCGCTCGGCACCGATCTTGCGGCGCAGCGCCTTGATGTGGCTGTCGACCGTCCGGGTGCCGGAGGCGTCGGCCCAGTCCCAGACCTCGGCGAGCAACTGCTCGCGCGAGAGGACCGCGCGCGGGGTGTTCGCCAGGCACACCAGTAGGTCGAACTCGGTCGGCGTGAGGTGGACGTCCTCACTGCGGACCCGCACCCGCCGCTGCGCGTGGTCGATCTCCAGCTCGCCGAGCCTGAGGATGCCCGACCGCGGGGTCGTGGCGGCCAGCGCGGCCCGCTCGACGCGGCGCAGCAGTACATGCACGCGTGCCGCCAGCTCCCGCATCGAGAACGGCTTGGTCATGTAGTCGTCGGCGCCGACGCCCAGCCCGACCAGCATGTCGGTCTCGTCGTCGCGCGCGGTCAGCATCAGTACCGGTACCGGCCGCTGGGCCTGCACGCGGCGGCAGACCTCCAGACCGTCGAAACCCGGCAGCATGATGTCGAGGATCAGCAGGTCGGGCTGCCATGCCTCCGCCGTGTCGACCGCGGCCGGACCGTCGCCGGCCGTCTGCACGAGGAATCCCTCGGCACGCAGGCGGGCCGCGATGGCGTCCACGATGGTCGGATCGTCCTCGACCACGAGGACCCGGCGCTGAGCGCCCGGGGTCGCCGCCGTGCCGTTCTGGGAGGTGTGTGTCTGCTCCATCGCCCGCCCCAAAGTTGCTTTCCGGAATCCGTGGGGTGATCCCGCTGACTGGCTATGCCTGCTCATGCTTGCGATTGACGCTTGAATGATCCGCGTCAGGTGAGCAGAGTACGGGGAGTCACCGCGCCACGGCTATCCAGGTCGTACGGCGAGGTGTACGACGTCCGGAACGCCCCGGGCAACGGGGATCTCTTCGGTACGCACCTGTTGGAATCCGGCATTACACAAGGTTTCTTCGAATTCCGGAGAGGGCTGGGCGGACCATACCGCCAGCACCCCACCCGGCCTCAACACCCGTGCGCAGGCCGCGAGTCCACCCGGTGAGTAGAGGCTTTCGTTGCCCTCGGTGACGGTCCATCCGGGGCCGTTGTCGATGTCGAGACACAGCGCGTCATACGTGTCGGATGTCTCATGTACGTACGCCACGAGATCGGTTTCCAGAATCTCGGTGCGCGGGTCGGCGACTGCGGGGGCGGAGAAGTCCGTCAAGGGTCCGTCGAGATGCCAGCCGATAATCGCGCTCTCGCGCTCGACGACGGTGATCCGTCCCGGCCGGGGATCGGCGGCGGCGTGTGCGAGCGAGAAGCCGACGCCGAGGCCGCCGATCAGCAGGTGCGGTGCCGCCCGCCCGTCCAGCGCGCCGAGGGCCGCGTCGACCAGCAGCCGCTCCGAACGCCCGTCGGAGGTGTCCATCAGGAAGCAGCCGTTCGCGATGATCTGGAGCAGTTCACCGTGCCGTCGCAGCACGATCTCGCCGTGCGGGCCCTCGCGGCGGTCCAGGACTTCGGGGATGTCGTACGAAGCGGGCATCCGGCCATCCTGGCAGCTCAACCCGGGCCGACCGAGGGAATTACCTCAGAGGGTGAGCCCAGGCCCGGCGGCGGAACACTCCGGGTTGACGCACATCGGCGCCGGGCCCTCGCGGTCGCAGGGACGGGGCTGCCGGGCGGCGCGTTCCTCGGTGAGCGCGTCTTGTGAGGACGCGCGTGCTTCTTGAGAGGTTGCTGTGAATCGGCGCCCGTGTGGCGACGGTCACAGACATAGGGGGCGGGGCGGGCCAACGCTGAGGGAAAGCGGAAGGAGCGCCTCAGCGTGGAGCGGAGTGTGGCTGCGGGTGCGACGGGGGCGACCCCCGAGCGGGCTTCTTCGGGCGCGGCCGACCGTGCCGGTGACACGGGTCTGCCCGATGTGGCGGGGCTGCTGGACGGGATGCCGCGGCAGCGCGGGCCTGTCGGGGCGTCTGCCGTTTCCTCGCCGGCGTCGGGCCCGCGCGAAGTCGACGTGCGTGAGGCCGCGGCTGCGAAAGTCCGGTCCCTCCGTGCCTGGCGCCTGCTCCCCACCCCCACCGGCACGCCGTTCACCTTCGCCTACGCCGTCGTCCTGACCGTCACCTCCCTTATTGCCACGTACGCCGACCCCGCCCTGGTCCACGCCCTCCACCAGGGCTCCAGCACCGACGTGGCGCACCTCGTGCACACACCCCTGACGGTGCTGGTCGCCAGCGGGCTGTGGATAGCCGGCGGGATCGCGGCGCCGTACACGATCTGCTTCCTGCTGGTGCTCACCGCGCTGGAGCGGCGCATCGGCGGAGCCCGCACGGCCGTCGTCTTTCTGCTCGGCCACGTCCTGGCCACCCTCGCCACCGAGGTGCCCGTGGGGCTCGCGGTGCTGGCCGGGCACCTTCCCGACAGCTCGCTGCACCGTCTCGACTACGGCGTCAGCTTCGGCGTCGCGACGAGCATCGGGGCGCTGACCGGGCTGCTCCGGCCGTGGCTGCGGTGGCCCGTGCTGGCGCTGTTCGGCGCGATGCTGGTCCAGGACCTGCTGAACCTCACCGACCCGCTGACCAACTGGGGGCATCTGATCGCCCTGGTCATCGGGGTCGGGCTGTGGCCGCTCGTGCGGCGGTGGCGCGCGGCCCCGCCGTCGCGGGAAACGGCCGGGGCGGCCTCGCTGCCCGTTTCGGCGACGTAGGCGGCGATCTCCGCAGGCGCGGATCCGGCCCGTCTTGACTCATCGAGGCCGCGGTGGGCCCGCATGGCCCTGAGCCCGTTCCCTCCGGCATCGGTTCCGCCCGTCCATCCGGAAGCAACGCGCCCCGGCGAGCGTTCATATACGAAAGCCGAGGTCACGGCCTGTGCTGGAGCTGATCGCTCACAGCGAACTAAGGCCGGGGAACATTCGAGCCGCCCCGTGCATTGAGTCGGCATAACTCAACTTGACTGCCTAAGGGGAGATCATGGCTTCGACGTCCACTTCGCTCACCCTGCCCGTGCTGCCGCTCGACGACGAGGTAGTGCTGCCCGGAATGGTGGTCCCTCTGGACTTGAACGACGCCGATGTACGCGCCGCGGTGGAGGCCGCCCAGGCCGCTGCCCGCTCCACACCCGGAAAGCCCCGGGTGCTGCTGGTGCCACGCATCGACGGGACGTACCCGGGCACCGGCGTGCTCGGCACCGTCGAACAGGTCGGCCGGCTGGCCGACGGCGACCCGGGCGCACTGATCCGCGGTCGCGGCCGGGTGCGCATCGGCGCCGGGACGAACGGACCGGGTGCCGCCCTGTGGGTCGAGGGAACGCGTATCGACGAGAGCGTGCCCGAGCCGCTGCCCGGACAGGTCGGCGAACTGGTGAAGGAGTACAAGGCCCTCGCCACCGCCTGGCTGCGCAAGCGCGGCGCCTGGCAGGTCGTGGACCGCGTCCAGGCCATCGAGGACGTATCCCAGCTCGCCGACAACTCCGGCTACTCGCCGTTCCTGACCACCGATCAGAAGATCGAGCTGCTGGAGACCGCCGACCCGGTCGCCCGCCTCAAGCTCGCCACCCAGCAACTGCGCGACCACCTCGCCGAGCAGGATGTCGCCGAGACCATCGCCAAGGACGTCCAGGAAGGCGTCGACAAGCAGCAGCGCGAGTTCCTGCTGCGCCGCCAGCTCGAAGCGGTCCGCAAGGAACTGCGCGAGCTGAACGGCGAGAAGGACGGCGAGGAGTCCGACGACTACCGCGCCCGCGTGGAGGCCGCTGACCTGCCGGAGAACGTCCGCGAGGCGGCGCTCAAGGAGGTCGACAAGCTGGAGCGGTCCAGCGACCAGTCCCCGGAGGGCTCCTGGATCCGCACCTGGCTGGACACCGTCCTCGAACTGCCGTGGAACGAGCGCACCGAGGACGCCTACGACATCCAGGGCGCCAAGGGCGTACTCGACGCCGAGCACGCCGGCCTGGAGGACGTGAAGGAGCGGATCACCGAGTACCTGGCGGTGCGCAAGCGCCGCAGTGACCGCGGCCTGGGTGTCGTCGGCGGCCGGCGCGGCGGTGCCGTGCTGGCGCTGGTCGGCCCGCCCGGCGTCGGCAAGACCTCGCTCGGCGAGTCCGTCGCGCACGCGATGGGACGCAAGTTCGTCCGGGTCGCCCTCGGCGGCGTCCGCGACGAGGCGGAGATCCGCGGCCACCGCCGTACGTACGTCGGCGCGCTGCCCGGCCGGATCGTCCGGGCCATCAAGGAGGCCGGTTCGATGAACCCGGTGGTCCTCCTCGACGAGATCGACAAGGTGGGCTCGGACTACCGCGGCGACCCCGCGGCGGCCCTCCTGGAGGTCCTGGACCCGGCCCAGAACCACACCTTCCGCGACCACTACCTGGAGGTCGAACTCGACCTGAGCGACGTGGTGTTCCTGGCCACGGCGAACGTCCTGGAAGCCATCCCCGAGGCACTGCTGGACCGGATGGAACTGGTCCGTCTCGACGGGTACACCGAGGACGAGAAGATCGTCATCGCCCGGGACCACCTGCTCCCGCGCCAGCTCGAGCGGGCCGGCCTGAACAAGGACGAGGTCGCCATCGACGACGGCGCCCTGCGCAGGCTCGCCGGCGAGTACACGCGCGAGGCGGGCGTGCGAAACCTGGAGCGCTCCATCGCACGCCTCCTGCGCAAGGTGGCGGCACAGCACGAACTGGGCGAGCGCGAGCTGCCGTCCACGATCGGCGAGGACGACCTGCGCGCGCTGATCGGCCGGCCGCACCACGTGCCCGAGTCCGCCCAGGACCCGGCCGAGCGCCGCACCGCGGTGCCCGGCGTGGCGACCGGCCTCGCGGTCACGGGCGCCGGCGGTGACGTCCTGTTCGTGGAGGCGTCGCTGGCCGACCCGGAGACGGGCGCGGCGGGGCTGACCCTGACGGGCCAGCTCGGTGACGTGATGAAGGAGAGCGCACAGATCGCCCTGTCCTTCCTGCGCTCCCACGGCGCCGAACTGGAACTGCCGGTCGCCGACCTGAAGGACCGGGGCGTGCACATCCACTTCCCGGCGGGCGCGGTACCGAAGGACGGCCCGAGCGCCGGCGTCACGATGACGACCGCGCTGGCGTCGCTGCTCTCGGGCCGACTGGTCCGCACGGACGTGGCGATGACCGGCGAGGTCTCGCTGACCGGCCGGGTCCTGCCGATCGGCGGCGTGAAGCAGAAGCTGCTCGCGGCGCACCGCGCAGGCGTGACGACGGTCGTCATCCCGAAGCGCAACGAGCCCGACCTGGACGACGTCCCCGCCGAGGTGCTGGACAAGCTCGACGTCCACGCGGTGACCGACGTCCGCCAGGTCCTGGAACTGGCCCTGGCGCCGGCCACCAACGGCGCGGCCCCCGAGGTTCCGGTCGCGGCGTGACGGACGCGACCGGAAAGGCAAGGCCCGGGTCCCGTGAGGGAGGCCCGGGCCTTCGCCGAGCCGGCTAGCCGTTGGCGAGCGCCACGACCCGGTCGAGCGCCCCGTTGAACCTGTTGTGGTCACCGACGGTCGGCCCGGAGGACGTGTACTGCCACATCGTGTAGTAGCTCCAGCCCGCCGGAAGTTCCCCCACCTCGGCGGCGTAGCGGGCGACCCACAACGGGTTGGCCGTGGCGAAGCCGCTGTAGTTGCCGGTGCACTGCTTCCACCAGCTCGTCGCCGTGTAGATGACGGGGTCGCGGCCGGTGCGGGCCTTGTACTGGTTCAGGAAGTCGCGGATCCAGGTGACCATCGCGGTCGTGGTCTTGCCGTAACAGGCGTCCCCGTACGGGTTCCACTCGATGTCGAGGGCGCCCGGCAGGGTCTTGCCGTCGCGGGACCAGCCACCGCCGTGGTCGACGAAATAGTTCGCCTGAGTTGCTCCATTGGTGGTGTCCGGGGTCGCGAAGTGGTAAGCGCCGCGGATCATGCCGACGTTGTAGGAGCCGTTGTACTGCTGGGCGAAATAGGGGTTGGTGTAGTAGGTCCCCTCGGTGGCCTTCACGTAGGCCCACTTCACCCCGCTGTCCCACAGGGTCGACCAGGCGACGTTGCCCTGATGGCTGGCGACGTCGACGCCTTCGGTCTGGGCGGCCAGGTCGGCGGCGGGGACACCGTCCACACCGTCATGGGCCGCGACGCCCACGCCCATGTAGGCGGAGCCGCGGAGCGGGGGGTCGTCGGCGGAGGCGGAAGCGGGCCGGGTGGTCAGCACGAGGAGGATCGGGGTCAGGGCGGCTGCGAGCAGGACCCCGGCGACATGGGTGCGCCGGGGGCGGAGCGGTTCGGGTCTGTGCACGGGCATAGCGTGCCTCCGAAGGCTCGGTGACGCTCGGTGGGGAAGTGGTGCGTGTCCGTGACCGGCCGCCGCCTGGCATGTGTGGCGTGGGCATGCCAGTCATGGTTCTGACAGAGAAGCTAGGCAGCCGGAAGAGCAGGTGGAAGGGGGTCGGGAGGCCGCCGTTGGTCTACGCCTGCGAAATACTGACGGAGCTGCGGCAATGACGGCGGTTGCCGGAAACTTTCAGGACCGGGAAATCGAGGCAGGGGCTGACGTGCACGAAGACGGAAACGGCGACGAGCCGGGAGTCGGATCCCCGGCGTCCGGTGGCGGCCTGGGCCGGCCCGAATTCCTCGACCTGGAACGCGAGTTGACGGTCCTGTTCCGGCGCGCGCGGGCCAAGCAGGGCGAGATGGCCCGCGAGGTCCACCCCGACCTGGAGTCGGCCGCGTACGGCCTGTTGGTCCGTCTGGACGACACGGGCCGCCAGCGCGCCACCGAACTCGCCGCCTACATCGGCGTCGGCAAGGCCACCATGTCCCGCCAGTTGCGCGCCCTGGAGGACCTGGGGCTGGTCGCCCGCGAGCCGGACCCGGCCGACGGACGGGCCTGGCTGGTGCACCTCACGGAGGTGGGGCGCGGGCGGGTCGCCAAGGTCCGCGAGGCCCGGCGCGCCCGCTACGTCGAACAGCTCTCGCACTGGGACCGCCGTGAAGTGGCGGAGCTGGCCCGCCTGCTCAACCAGCTCAACCTGGGGATGGAGAAGTAGGGGACGGAGGGAAGTAAGGGCGGCGGCTCAGAACTCGACGTACACGACCGTCGCGTCGTCGTGCGTCTTGCTCCGCCCCAGAAACGTCCGCTCCTGCTCGTCGGCCAGCTCCAGCCCGCGCACCCGGTCCACCAGCGCCCGCGCCCCCTCCTTGCGGATGAACCGGAACAGGTCCTCCCAGTCCCCCTCCCGGAACTTCTCCACCCATCTCGTCGCACCGTCCGTCAGCGCGGCCAGCGCCCGCACGTCGGCCCGCGGCAGCACCCCGGTCACCGCCCGTGCCGCGACCGACGGATCCGCCGCGGCCGTGAAGAAGCCGCCCTCCTTGTTGCGGACATGGGCGTCGATCAGGGCGTCCGTGGCGAGGGAGGCGCGCGGGAGGCGGGACAGGCTGTCGTCCAGGTGTGGCGTGATCACGCCGTCCGGGGACTCCGTCAGCAGCGCCGAGTCCGACAGGACCAGGTACTCCACCGTCTCCGGCGACCAGCGCGCCAGAACCACGGTCGCTTGTGGGGTTCGTGGGTGAGAAAGGTCACAGGTTTGTGAGTGTGCCTCAGCGGTACGTGTGATGGCGCCCGCGAGCGCGTCCGCGAGCGGAACATCGGGGAGTGAAACGGTCAGTTCGGTCAGGGCTCCGCCGAGCCGCGCGGTGAACCAGGGGACGGAATGCAGACAGCCCGTCTCACCACGCGGTGGGGTCACCCCGTCCAGGACGACCAGTGCGCCGCCCTGTCCCGAGGCGGGAAGGCCGACACTTGCGAAGTCCTCGTTGGGGCGGGCCGCAACTCCGGGCTCCGAAACAAGCTCTGTTCGCATTCGGCCAGTCTGCACGAGCCCTCCACAAGGTCCTCGAAGGGGTCGCATCCGTTGCCGGATGGGTGCACACCCGCAGGTCAGGCGCCTGATTTGAGGTGGAATGCAGTGCTCCGGGGAGGCGTGGCGGCGAATACTGCCATCGCCCGCCGCGGACGTCCAACCGGCCCGCCCCGCAGGGCATGTGAGCGCGCCGGAGGAACTTGCCCGCCAACTCTCCTCCGGGGTTCACTCCTTCGAGTGGCGGGGCAGTTGATGCGCGGCCGTCGCCCACCGGCACTGGGAGGGTCGGGGACCGGTGAGGGCATCCCCTGCTCAAGCTAAGTCGAGAGCTTGGGGGAGGGGTGTACGTACCGTCGGCGGCAGTTGACGGAACGTCATCCGGACCCATGGGTATCACGAGTCAGGAATGCGAGCACCGGTGCAGAAGATGCGGCCACGTCGCTCAGGCAAGCAGACGGCCTCCGCGGGGGGCGCGCAGCCCGCTCCCGGCACCACCGCCGACATCGCGCCCGCAGGCAAGGGGCGCCCGACACACGTACGGAACCGGCTGATCGTCGCCGTGGCCGTGGTGGCCGCCGCCATCGCCGGCGCCGGTGTCCCCTCGATCGTCGCCGCCTCTGGGCAACTGCACGACTCCCAGGCGCTGGTGACCCTCGCCGAGCAGACCGAGGACGCGCTCACCCTCGCGCACTCGCTCGCCGACGAGCGGGACGAGGTCACCTCGTACATCGCAGCCGGCCGCCCCAAGTCCAAGGCGCCCAGCGAGCAGCGCAGCGCCCGCGTCGACCGCCAGGTCGAGGAGCTGCGCGCCGACACCGACGCCCCCGCCTCGCTGCGCGCGGACCTCGACGGCATCGCGGCCCTGCGCCGGTCCTCGCTCACCGGCAAGAGCACCGCGCTGGACTCGCACCAGGCCTACTCGGCCGCCATCACCGAACTCCACCGGCTCGCCGAGCGGCTGGCCGAACAGATGCCGCCGCGCGCGGGCTCCGGCGCCTACGCGCTGGCCGAGCTGGACTCCGCCGTACAGCAGGCCGCATCCGCCCGTGGGCTGCTGCTCGCCGCGCTCAGCGTGCCGACCACCACCGAGACCGTCATCGACCCGGTCACCGGCCTCGCGACCACCCAGGAGACCTCCTCGGGTGCCGACGCCAAGCAGCGCGCCGCGCTCAGCGCCGCCGCCCAGCAGGCCCGGCTGCGCTCCGACGCCGCCCTCGACGACTTCCGCGACACCGCTCCCAAGAGCGCGCGCGACTCGTACGACTCCACGGTCACCGGCCCCGAGGTCGACACGGCCGAGCGGTATCTCGCCGCCCTCACCGACCAGTCCACGCTCTCCGACCGGGACCTGGCCACGAACACCCAGCGTGCCGAGGCCGCCCTCTCCGCCCGCGTCGACTCGATGCGCGGCGCCGAGTCCGCGCTCTACGACCGCCGTACCAAGGCCCTGGAGCAGCTCCGCGACGACGACGTCACCGCGCTGGAGATCCGGATCGCGATCCTCGGTGCCCTGATGCTGCTCGCCGTCGGCGTCGCCACCGGCATGGCCCGCAGCCTCACCCGGCCCCTCGCCGTCCTGCGGCTCGGCTCGGCCCGGCTGGCAGGGGCAGAGGACCCGGCGGCGCAGGAGCCCGTCAAGTTCACCGGCCGCAACGACGAGTTCGCGCAGGTCGTCAACTCCGTCAACGCCCTGCACGCGCACGCCGTCGCCCTGCACGAGCGCATCGGCACCCTGGAGTCCGACCGCAAGCACCTGGTCGGGCAGCGGCAGAAGATGGCCGACGCCCGCGAGGGGCTGCGTGCCGAACTCAGCGAGTCCGCCGCCCAGCTCGAGAAGCTGCGGGACAGCATCGGTGGCTCGTTCGTCAATCTGGCCCTGCGCACCCTCGGCCTGGTCGAGCGCCAGCTCGCCGTCATCGAGGCTCTGGAGGAGCGCGAGCACGACCCGGAGCGCCTCGCCACCCTCTTCAAGCTCGACCACTTCGCCACGGTCATGCGCCGGCACAGCGAGAACCTCCTCGTGCTGGCCGGCACCGAGCACGTCCAGCAGCACGCGGGACCGGTCCCGCTGGTCGACGTCGTCCGCGCGGCGGTCAGCGAGATCGAGCGGTACGAGCGGGTCCGCATCGCCGCGCTCCCGCCGCACGCGCACGTCGCCGGGTTCGCCGCGGACGACCTCTCGCACCTGCTGGCCGAACTCATGGAGAACGCCACCTCGTTCTCCCCGCCCGACCTTCCCGTCGAGGTCTCCGGCTGGCTGCTGGAGAACGGCGAGGTCATGATCTCCGTCCAGGACGAGGGCATCGGCATGACCGCCGAGCGCCTCGGCCGCCTCAACTCCCGCCTCGCCGAGTTCGACCCCGAGGTCTCCTACGACCAGGAGGGCGACGAGGGCCTGGGCCTCGGCCTCTACGTCGTCGCGCGCCTCGCCCACCGGCACGGCGTCCGCGTCCAGCTCCGCGAGCAGAAGCAGGGCGGGATCGCGGCGGTCGCCGTCCTGCCCAGGAACCTGCTGGCCCCCGCCCCCGCCGCCGCGGTCCCCTCCGACACCCGGCACCACACCGCCGGCCACGCCTTCTCCCTGCCGGGCGCCGACGCGGAGGCCAACTCCAACGTCCTGCGCGGCCGCCCGAAGGACCCCGACCCGCTGGTGGCCATGGCGGAGCGGGCGGTACGGGAGACGGAGGAGACCGAGGAGGCGGTACGAGAGCCGAGCCCGAGTGCGGAGGCGACGGCACCGGAGTCGAGCCGAAGCACTGACGAGGCGGTACGGGAGTCCGGCCCGAGCGCCGAGGACGCGGTACCGGTGTCCGGCTTGAGCGCCGAGAGTGCTGTACCGGTGTCCGGCTTGAGCGCCGAGAGTGCTGTACCGGTGTCCGGCTTGAGCGCCGAGGGTGCTGTACCGGTGTCCGGCCTGAGCGCCGAGGACGCGGTACTGGAGTCCGGCCTGAGCGCCGAGGACGCGGTACTGGAGTCCGGCCCGACCGCCGGTGAGGCGGTACAGGAGTTCGCGGGCGCCGAAGAGGCCGTACCGGAGGCCGGGCACGTCGACCCGGCCATCGAGGTCGAGCAGGAGCGCGAGCACCCTGCCGAGACCACGATGGAACTCCTGATCCCGGTGCAGCCCACGGCGGACGCCCCGCCACGGCCCACGGCCGACGCCCCGGTGCAGCGCACGGCGGATACCCCGGTGCAGCCCACAGCCGACGCCCCGGTTCAGCCCTCGGGTGACTTCCCGGTGCGGCCGGCCGGCCGAGCCGCGGTCGCCGACGGCGGGGACGCACCACAGGGGCCACCCGCACCCGACGACGAAAGTCGCACGGGTGGTG
Organism: Streptomyces sp. NPDC036764; assembly: GCF_055609385.1. NCBI lineage: Bacteria > Bacillati > Actinomycetota > Actinomycetes > Kitasatosporales > Streptomycetaceae > Streptomyces > Streptomyces sp. NPDC036764. Next base: position 193,198 of record NZ_JBVJPT010000005.1, on the reverse strand, counting down.
CGGGTGCGAACTCATATGCCGAAGGCGTGGCCGAGGCGGAACACACCCGCACCCCGGACGAGGAGCAGCTCACCGACAAGGGCCTGCCCAAGCGCACCCCGAAGATCACCACCCCCACCCAGGCTCCGCCCCGGCGTACCGGCGGTGTCGACGCCGAGGCCCTGCGCAGAAGGCTCGGCGGCTTCCGCCAGGGCGCCCAGGCCGGCTACCGAGAGGTAGAGGCGGAGATCGCCGAGCAGACGGCCCAGAACAAGGCGCCGGCCGCCGAACCAGTCGTATCCGAGGAAGCCACGGGGGGCACTGTCGAGGAGGCACCCAGTTGACCGCGCCCAGTACCTTCGGACTGAGCAGTGAAGCACGCAACCTGCACTGGCTGCTGACGAACCTGGTCGAGGAGGTGCCGGGCATCCAGTCAGTGGCGGTGGTCTCCTCCGACGGCCTGCTCCTGCTCTCCTCCGACCCGGACCGCAACGACGCGGCCCGGGCCAAGACCCCCCAGCCCAGGGGCCCCCGAGGATCGTCGGCCGACCTCGCCACCGTGGTCTCCGGCATCGGCAGCCTCACCATCGGCGCGGCCAGGCTGATCCAGTTCGGCGGCGTGAAGCACACGATGGTCGCGATGGAGGAGGGCAGCCTGTTCGTGATGTCCATCAGCGACGGCTCCCTGCTCGGGGTGCACGGCTCCGCGGACTGCGACATGAGCGTGGTGGCGTACCACATGGCGCTCTTCGTCGGCCGCGCAGGCCATGTCCTGACCCCCGAACTCCGCAGTGAGCTGCGGAAGTCGCTGGAGGCCGCGTCGGCAGGGAGTACCCGATGAGCAACGCCCCGAAGAACAGGCCGCAGCTCCCCGTCCGCGGCGGTGACCGCAAGCCCGCCCGCGTACGGCCCTACTCGCTCACCGGCGGCCGTACCCGCTTCGGCCACGTCCTCCTCGTGGAGACGTTCGTGGCCGCCCTCGAAGCCCCCGAGGAGCGCAAGGAGCTGACGAAGGGCTCCCTCGCCACGCGGGTGATGCCGGAGATGCGGGCCATCGTCGAACTGTGCCGCCGCATGCGCACGGTGGCCGAGATCGCCGCGCTGCTGAAGATGCCGCTCGGCGTGGTCCGGGTGCTCCTCAGCGATCTCGCGGACCAGGGAAAGATCCGGGTGTACGGCACGGGAACCGGCCACGGCACGGGCCGGCCGGACCGCGCTCTGCTGGAAAGGGTGCTGAGTGGACTCCGTCGTCTCTGACGCCGCCGCTTTCGGCGTCGCCCCGCTCCCCGACGAGGAGGAGCACCTGCGGTCCTGGCAGACGGACCGCACCCGGGCCCCGGTCGCCACGAAGATAGTCGTGGCCGGTGGCTTCGGTGTCGGCAAGACCACGCTGGTCACCGCCGTCTCGGAGATCACGCCGCTGCAGACCGAGGCGCTGATGACCGAGGCGAGCGAGGAGACCGACGACCTCACCGCCACGCCCGGCAAGCTGACCACCACCGTGGCCATGGACTTCGGCCGGCTCACGCTCGACGACGACCTGGTGCTCTACCTGTTCGGCACGCCGGGCCAGCAGCGGTTCTGGTTCATGTGGGACGACCTGGTGCGCGGCGCGATCGGGGCGGTCGTCCTGGCCGACACCCGGCGCCTGAAGGACTGCTTCCCGGCGCTCGACTACTTCGAGAGCTGCGGGCTGCCGTACGTCGTCGCGGTCAACCACTTCGACGGCAGCGAGCTGTTCGAACCGGCTGACGTGCGGGAGGCGTTGACGATCCCCGCGCACATACCTGTAATGATCATGGATGCGCGGCGCCGGATCTCGGTGATCGAGACCCTGCTGGCCCTCGTCGGCCATGCCCTGGACGTGACCCCCGAGTAGCCCCGTCCTCCCCGAGCCGCCCCCGATCCCTGTAGGAGACACCACCCGCATGCGGAAGATACTCGTCGTCGGAGCCGGCCAGTCCGGACTCCAGATCGCCCTCGGACTCCAGTCGAACGGGTACGAGGTCACCCTGATGTCCAACCGGACGGCGGACGAGATCCGCTCCGGCCGGGTCATGTCCACGCAGTGCATGTTCCACACGGCGCTCCAGTACGAGCGCGACCTCGAGCTGAACTTCTGGGAGTCCCAGGCCCCGAAGATCGAAGGACTCGGCGTCTCGGTCGCGGCCCCCGGCTCCTGGAGCGAGGGGCCCGCGGTCCGCGCGATCGACTGGCTCGGGCGCTTCGACGCGTACGCGCAGTCCGTCGACCAGCGGGTGAAGATGGCCGGCTGGATGGAGACGTTCGCCCAGCGCGGCGGGCAGCTCGTCATCCACGGCGCGGCGGTCGGCGACCTCGACTACTTCTCCCGTACGTACGACCTGGTGCTGGTGTCGGCCGGCAAGGGCGAGCTCGTCCAGATGTTCGGGCGGGACGCGGAGCGGTCCCCGTACGGCGAGCCGCAGCGCGCGCTGGCCGTGTCGTACGTCCACGGCCTCGGCCCGCGTCCGGAGCACCCGGACACCGAGGGCGTGCGCTGCAACCTCGTGCCCGGCGTCGGCGAACTGTTCGTCATGCCGTGCCTGACGACCTCCGGACGCGCGGACATCCTGTTCTGGGAGGGCATACCCGGCGGGCCGCTCGACGTCTTCGACGGCGTGAAGGACCCGGCGGAGCACCTCTCCCTGACCCTGGGACTCATGGAGCGGTACGTGCCCTGGGAGTACGCCCGGGCCACCAAGGTCGAGCTCACGGACGCCGGCGGCACGCTGAGCGGACGATACGCGCCGACCGTGCGCAACCCGATCGGCCGTCTTCCCGGCGGCGGGCTCGTGCTGGGCGTCGCGGACGTCGTCGTGGCCAACGACCCCATCACCGGCCAGGGGTCCAACTCCGCGTCCAAGTGCGCCGCCGCCTACCTCTCCTCGATCCTGGAGCACGGGGACAAGGAGTTCGACGAGACCTGGATGCGTGCCACGTTCGACCGGTACTGGGACACCGCGCAGCACGTCACCAAGTGGACCAACGCCATGCTGGCCCCGCCGCCGGAGCACATCCTGAACCTCATCGGCGCCGCCGGTCAGTTGCAGCCGGTCGCCGACCGGTTCGCCAACGGGTTCAACGACCCGGCAGACTTCGAGAACTACTTCTACGATCCTGAGAAGACCGCGGCCTATCTCGGTGAGGTCGCTGGGGCGTGACCTCCGGGTCCTTCGGGCGTACGGCGCCCAGGACCGGGTTCGACGCGATCGGGGAGATCTTGATCTTCTCGCCGGTGCGCGGGGCCTGGACCACCTTGCCCTTGCCCAGGTACAGGGCCACGTGCGTGGCGTCCGGGAAGTAGATGACCAGGTCGCCGGGGCGCAGCTCGGTCAGCGGGATGCGGTCGAGCCGCGCCCACTGCTCCTGGCTGGTGCGCGGGATGCGCGTTCCCGCATGGGCCCACGCCTTCGACGTCAGGCCCGAGCAGTCGTAGGACCTGGGGCCCTCCGCGCCCCACTCGTACGGCTTTCCGAGCTGCCGCTTGGCGTAGCGGATCGCCCGGGCGCCCTCGGAGGACGGCTTGTGGTCGTCGTGATCGAGGGCGCCCGAGGCGAGGAAGTCGCGCTGGGCGTCGGTGGTGTCCTTCTTCTCCAGTTGGGCCAGCGCGGCGAGCTGTTCGGGAGTGAGGGACGTCAGGAGTTCCTCCACCTTGCGCAGCTTCTTCAGGACGGCGTCCCGGTCCTTCTTCTGGCGCTCCGCGAGGACGAGTTGGCCGTCGAGGGCGCTGCGGGCCTGGCGGGCCAGCTCGGCGGCCTTGCGTTCGGAGCCGGTCAGACGGCCGACCGTCTCGGCGCGCTCGCGGGCCAGGCGGCCGATGACATGGCCCTGGTCGAGGGCGTGCTGCGGGTCGGCGGCCAGCAGCAGGCGGACGTACGGGGAGATGTCGGTGGTGTTCTGGTACTGCTGGCGGGCCAGCCGGCCGGCCGCGCCCCTGCTGTCGTGCAGGGACAGCCGGGCGCGGGAGAGCGCGGTGTCCAGGCGGGCCACCTCGGTGCGCTGCCTTTGAAGCTTGTCCGCGGTGGCGTTGTAGGTCTCCGTGGCCTGCTCGGTCTCCCGGTAGAGCTGCTGAAGGTCCGTCAGGAGATCTGCTGTGGAGCGCTCCTTGGGGTCGAGGGGCGCGGGAGCCGTGGGGGCCGTAGGGGTCGAGAGGGCCGAGGGGGCCGCCATGGTGGGGGCGGGGGCGAGGAGCGTGACGGCCGTCGCGGCCGCCGCCGCCGTACACGCCAGACGCAGAAGCCTTCCTGACACGTCATCACCTCCGATGCGGGCAGGCTCTCTGCTCCGCATCGTGAGCATCGGACGGTCGTACCGGGTTCGCGCGGCGGATGTGCGCGGTTCGGCGCAGCGAGGTCACTCGTCCGAGTCGTGTGGCTTGCCGGGCGGCGTGGTGTCTGGCTTGGACCACGGCCACTTCAGTCGGCCGCTCGCCTTTCCCTCGGGGTCGTACTCGTACTTCCAGCGGCGGCTCAGGCCGGGGTGGGCGCCCTGTGTGCGCGGTACGCGGCGGTAGACGAGGACCGTGGGCGGGCCGCCGTGCGGGTCGGGGACCGGGATGCGGTACGTCTTGGGCGGGTGGCTCGTGATGCCCAGCAGGACGGGGAGAACGCGGCCGTCCATGGGGCCGCCCTCGAAGGGGGTGTCTTCGCTCTTCACTGCAACAGTGTCGGCCATCGGCCGTCGGGCGGCGTTATCGGTCGTCGGCCAGCTTCTGGGCCAGCGCGGCCGTCTGGGGGTCCCGGGCCGCCGTCACGGCGAGCGCCGCCGCGAACTGGTCGACCAGCCAGTCCCGCAGGTCCGGCATCGGGGGCTGCTTGCCCTCGTCGAGCCAGATCAGGGAGGCCGCCTCGACCGTGGTGATCCACACCCGCACGGTCATGCGCAGGTGGAGGCCGGGATCGGCGACGTCGAGGTGGCGCAGGATGTGCTCGGCGGCGGCGCGGCGTACGCCGTCGACGATGGCGGTGGTGCGGGAGGTCTCCACGACGCTGCCGCCCTGGAGCAGGGCGCTGAATCCGGTGTCGTGCTGGTCGACGAAGGTGAGATAGCGGTCGAGGGCGCGGGCGAGGCGGGGGAGGAGGGGGCCGTCTCGGGGTTCGTCGAAGCAGTGCTGGAGCTCTTCGGCGGCCGAGCGGAGGGCGGCCTCGTAGAGCTGTTGCTTGCCGCCGGGGAAGTAGCGGTAGACGAGGGGGCGGGAGACGCCGGCCGCTTCCGCCACGTCGTCCAGGGACACGTCCTCTGGGGTGCGGTGGGCGAAGAGGCCGAGGGCGGCTTCCAGGAGCTGGCTGCGGCGCTCCTCGACGCTTAGGCGACGGTAGGCGGGGGTGGGGGCCGAGGGCGTCATGACCAGCAGCGTAGCCTCCGGCGGTGAGGCCGGGGGGTGCCTGCGGTGGCCTGTGGCGGAGAGTGGGGGTGTGCGTGGCGCGTGCGGGTGCGTTGTGGGTCGGGGCCGTGCCGGGGGGTGTCCGTCCTCGGTCGGGCGGTTGCTGTGTCGCAAGATGTGCTGTTTCTTGACGCCCGCCGCTGCGGGCGGACACCCCCCGGCACGTCCCCTTCCCGCCGTACGCGGCTGCCGGTCGTGGGGGTTGCTACGCCAGTAGGCCCGACGACTTCCACAGGCGGCGGCCCACTCCGCGTAGTACGCCTATGTCGTCCAGGAAGTCGGTGAGGCGCTTGGCTCCCGTCTGCATGACCTCTCGGCGGTGGGCGCTGGCCTTCACCTGGGCCAGGGCCTCGCGCTTGTCCAGGCCGATGTTCGTGTAGACCTCGGGGTTGACGAAGGCGACCGAGAAGACGCGGGCGAACTCGCCGGAGGTGACGCGGGTGAACTCCTGGGACCACTTCGGGGCCGTCAGCATCTGGCGGCGCAGTTCCTCGCGGGCGTAGCGGACGTGGCGGGCCTCCTCGACCACGTGGATGCGGGTGACGCCGCGGATGAGGGGCTGTACGCGCTCGTCCGGGAAGGTCAGGCGCTGCATCCAGTCGAGGACCTCCTCGCCGAGGAGGGTCGCCGTGAAGGAGCCGGGCGTGGTCGAGATCGTCTTGAACAGGCGGCCCAGGTTCTGGTGGGCGCGGCTGACCGGGTACCAGGGGGTGCCGCCGTGCGAGATCAGGCGGGCGAACATCTTGGAGTGGCGGCACTCGTCCTCGATCTCGGTGAGTGCGTAGCGGACGTGGGCGCTGGTTGCCGCCTTGTCGTAGATGTGGCGGACCAGGAGCTGCATCAGGATGATCTCGAACCAGATGCCCAGGGAGGCCAGTGCGGCTGCCTCGTGCTGGGAGAGGAGGATGCGCTGCTCCTCGCTCATCCGCTTCCACATCGGGGTGTCGTAGAGCGAGACCAGCTCCGGGGGCCAGAACCACTTGCCCTCCTCGAAGGGCGCCTCCCAGTCCAGCTCCTTGTCGGGGTCGAAGGAGTGCTTGGCGGAGGAGGCAAGGAGGCGTTCGGCCACCTGTTCGCGGTCCTTGAGCAGCCCGAGCGCGTCGCGCAGGCCGTCCAGCGCGTCGGCTTCCGTCAGGGTCGTCATCGGTCCCTCACCTCTGTTACCGGGGGTACGTCGTCCGACTCTTATGAGACTGCCTGTCAGCAAGACCGTCAATCCCTTGCGCAGGACTTGTTGACCCCGCGTCTACCACGTGTGAGCCTGCCGAACATGCCGACATACGACCTGTACACGAACGATCCGGGAGAACCTCTCTGGCAGGTGCCGGCGGCCGGCGCGGCCCGTTTCGGCTGGGAGTACGACAACGGACGCGACCGGCTCCTGGCCCTGTACCAGAAGGGCAAGGACAAGCAGTGGGACGGGCAGCGCAGGATCGACTGGGAGCTGGAAGTCGATCCGTACGACGCGCTCGGTACGCCGGACGAGGCGATGGCGCTGTACGGGACGCCGTACTGGACGAAGATGAACGAGCGCGAGCGGGGCGAGCTGCGGCAGCACTACGCGTCCTGGCAGTTCAGCCAGTTCCTGCACGGCGAGCAGGGCGCGATGATCTGCGCGGCGCGGATCGTGGAGTCGGTGCCCGACATGGACGCGAAGTTCTATTCGGCGACACAGACGATGGACGAGGCACGGCACGCCGAGATCTACGGGCGTTTCCTGCACGAGAAGGTCCAGATGGTCTACCCGATCAACGACAACCTCCAGTCGCTGCTCGGCGACACGCTGCGCGACAGCCGGTGGGACATGCCGTATCTCGGGATGCAGGTGCTGATCGAGGGGCTCGCGCTGGCCGCGTTCGGGATGATCCGGGACACCACGACCAAGCCGCTGCCCAAGCAGATCCTCGCCTATGTGATGCAGGACGAGGCGCGGCACGTGGCCTTCGGGCGGATGGCGCTGCGGGACTACTACAAGCAGCTCACCGATGCCGAACTGCGCGAGCGCGAAGAGTTCGTCATCGAGGGCTGCTATCTCATGCGCGACCGGCTGCGCGGCGTCGAGGTCCTGGAGAACTTCGGCATTCCGAAGGCCGAGGCGGAGCAGATCAGTGAGCGCTCGGAGTTTCTGCAGTTGTTCCGGCGGCTGCTCTTCTCCCGCATCGTCCCGTGCGTGAAGGACATCGGGCTGTGGGGCAAGCGCCTTCAGCAGGCCTATGTGGACATGGGCGTGTTCGAGATGGGGGACTCCGATCTGGACCTGCTGATGGCCCAGGACGAGGAGATCGCCGAGACACTCGACGCCGAGCGGTTCGCGGTGGAGGAGCGGGAGCGGGTGGCGGAGGTGGAGCAGGCCATCGAGGCGGGTCAACGCCTCGATGGCTGATCAGACCTAGACCGAGCAGCCCAGCCCCTCAGGCACCTCTCCCGCGACCGGCTCCGCCCCCTGGGGCGGGTACGACGTGCGCAGGGTGAAGGCGTACGGGGTGGGGCCGTTGGTGCGCAGGTGGAGGAGGCGGGACTCGGCCTCCGCGACCGTCGGGCGGTGGCCCGCCGGAACCCACCACAGGGCCGTCATCGCCTCCTGGACGCGTTCGAACCACTCGCGGCGGCGGGCCAGCATCTCGCGGTGGCGGCCCTGGTACATGTACGCGGTCAGGGCGTTCGTGTCGCGCCACATCGTCAGGTTGATGATCAGCCACTCGTCCCCGAAGACGGCCACGTCCGTCGCGTCGCCGGAGTCGCCCTTCAGTCGCCACACGAAGCCGTCCGCGGCCTCGGCGTCGGCGTTCACGGGGTCGAGGTTGTCGACGAAGTCCTTCAACTGCGGTGAGTCCAGCGGGGCCTTGAGACGGCCGATGTTGACCTGGGCGAGTTCGAAGGCGGGTTCCGGGGTGGTTGAAGTCGGCATGGACCGAACGATAGGTCGGTGGCCGGCGGTGGCCCAGAGGGCGTCTCAGTACGTGGGCACATGTCCCTCTTTCACATCCGTGACGGCGGGTGGGTGAGTACCTGTGAACCGCCGTCTTACGGGCGGGAAACCGTGCCCTGACCGGCCCTCCCGTAGCTTCACGGAGCATGACGGGGAACTTACTGACCTCCTTCCGCTCGATCGCCCGCCGCCCTGCCGCGCTGCCCGGCTGGAGCTCCATTCGGGGCCGAATGGCGATAGTGCTGGCCGTTCCGACGTGTCTGCTGCTCGCCCTCACCGGGCTCGGTGTCGCCGACCGGGTCGCCGACTGGTCCGCCGCCCGGGACACCGAGGCACATGTCGGGGTGCTGCTGCGGGTGCAGGGGCTCGTCCGGGAAGTGCAGCGGGAACGCGGGCTGACCAACGGGCTGTTGGGGGGAGAGAAGGGGTACCGGGACGACGTCGTCGCCCAGCGGACCCGTACCGACCGGGCGCGGGACGCCCTGAGCGCTGAGCTGGAGAAGGGGAGCGGTCCCCTCGTCTCCGCCCTGCGTGCCGCCGACGTTCCGCTCGCCGCCCTCGCCACCACGCGCGAGCACGTCGACACCGGCACCGCCGACCGCGCCGCCACCCTGCGCACCTACACCAAGGCCGTCACGCGACTCGTCGACGCCGAGTCCGCCGGTGTCCCGGACGGCGACCGGCGTATCGCGCAGGGCGTGCAGGCCCTTCAGGCCCTCGCCCGGGCCACCGAGGCCGTCGCGCTCGAACGCGGTTCCCTCAACGGGGTGTTCGCGGCGGGGCGGTTCCGCTCCGGTGAATACCTCGACTTCACGGAGGTCCGGGCCACCCGGGTGGCCGCGCTGGGGCAGTTCCGGCAACTCGCCCGGTCGGACGAGGAGTCCGCGCTCGACGACGCCTTCGGTACGGGCGCCGCGCGCCGGGTCGCCGGGTACGAGGCGCGGGCCGAGCGAGGGGCCGACGGGTCCGCACTCGACGTGGCCCCCGCCCGGTGGTGGGCCGACATGACGACCCTCGTGGACGATCTGCACGGCGTGCAGAGGGAGGTCGGGGCCGAGGTCCGTGAGCGGGCCGCCGATGCCGGTTCCGCCGCCACCCGGCAGCTCGGCGGGTTCCTCGCCCTCGGGGCGCTGATCCTGGGCGTGGCCGTCGCACTCGCCGTCTTCTCGGCCCGCTCCATCACCCGTCCGCTGGGCGCCCTCGCCGACGAGGCGGACGCCGTCGCCGGAGCACGGCTGCCCGAGGCCGTCCGGCGGATCCAGGAGGCCGACCCCGACATCCGGCACGCCGACGGGGCCGGGCGGCCCCAACTCCCCGGCGGCGCACGGGAGATCAGCCGACTGGCCGCCGCCCTGCGCAACGTCGAGGACACCGCCGTCGGCCTCGCCGCCCAACAGGCCGTCCTGCGCCGCACCAGCACCGAGTCGCTGGCCAGCCTCGGCCGCCGCAACCAGAGCCTGCTCAACCGGCAGCTCGGCCTGATCACCACCCTGGAGAGCCAGGAGCTCGACCCGGACGCCCTCGCCGAGCTCTTCGAACTCGACCACCTGGCCACCCGGATGCGCCGCAACGCCGAGTCCCTGCTGGTGCTGGCCGGTGAGGAGTCGCCGGCCCGGTCCTGGAAGGGCACGGTCGCCGTCACGGACGTGGTGCGGTCGGCCGTCGCGGAGGTCGAGCAGTACCAGAGGGTGGCCGCGGTCGACGTCCAGCAGTGCGGCGTCCGCGGCCACAGCGTCGCCGAACTGTCCCATCTGATCGCAGAGCTGGTGGAGAACGCGCTGATGTTCAGCCCGCCCACGCAGCCCGTCGAGGTCTACGGCTGGCCGGACGCCACCGAGTACTGCCTGGCCGTCGTGGACCGGGGCATCGGCATGACACCGGAGCGCATGGCCAAGGCCAACGCCGTGCTGTCGGGGAAGGGCGACTCCCTGCACACCGCCCCGACCCGGTTCCTCGGCCACCACGTCGTCGGCGCCCTCGCCGCCCGCCTCGGCGCCCATGTCGAGCTCCGCCCCACCCAGGGCACGGGCGTCACCGCCTACGTCGCCCTGCCGGCCACTCTGATCCAGGAACCGACGTCAACCGCCGTCGCCCGAGGGTGACTTCAGCACGGCCTCCATCACCGCACGGGCGATCGGTGCCGCGTCCCCGCCCCCGCTGATCTCGCCCCGGTCCGCGTCCGCGTCCTCCACCACCACGGCGACCGCCACCTTGGGCTCCAGATCGCGGTCGCCCTTGGCCCAGGAGACGAACCAGGCGTACGGCGTACCGGAGTTGCCCAGGCCGTGCTGGGCCGTGCCGGTCTTGCCGCCGACCGTCGCACCCGGGATCCAGGCGTTGGTGCCGGTGCCCTCCCGTACGACATCCACCATCAGCTCCTTCAGGAGCCTCGCGGTCGAGGGGCGCATCGCCTGCCGTGTCGGGCGCGACCCGGCCGTCGACACCGTGCCGCCGCTCGCCCGGGTCGTGCGCTCCACCAGATACGGCGAGCGCACCTGACCGCCGTTCGCCACGGCCGCCGCGACCATCGCCATCTGGAGCGGGGTGGCGCGGGTGTTGTACTGCCCGATCGAGGACAGGGCGAGCTGCGCCCGGTCCACCTTCGAGTCGAAGGTGCTCTCGGCGACCGAGTAGGGGATCTTCAGTTTCGCGTCGTTGAAGCCGAAGGCGTCCGCCGTCCGCGCCATCCGGTCGACGCCCGTCTTGACGCCGAGGCGCGCGAACACCGTGTTGCAGGACCACTCGAAGGCTTTCCGCAGCGGGACGTCCTCGCAGCCCTCGGACTCGTTCGTCAGCGAGGTCCGGGTGCCCGGCAGGGTGTACGGGTCGGGGGAGTCGGTCGGCTCGTCCAGGTCCTCGACCACGCCCGCGTCCAGCGCCGCGGCCGCCGTCACCACCTTGAAGGTCGAGCCCGGCGGATACGTCTTGCGCACGGCCCGGTTGAGCATCGGCCGGTCCGGGTTCCGGTTCAGCGACGCCCAGGAACGGGTCACCGAAGAGCCGTTGCCGGACAGGGCGGACGGGTCGTACGAGGGGGCCGAGACCAGGGCCAGGATCCGTCCCGTCGACGGCTCGATCGCCGCCACCGCGCCCTTGCGACCGGCCAGCCCCTCGTACGCCGCCTCCTGCGCGGCCCGGCGCAGCGTGGTGACGACGTCGCCGCCGGGGAACCGGTCGCGGGTGGAACCGCTCCACGGGAACGGGGAGAGCAGCGGGTCCGTCCCCGCGAGGACGCCGTCCTGCGCGTGCTCGAGGAATGTCGTGCCGTACTCCTGCGAGGCGAAGCCGGTGACGGGCGCGTACATCGGGCCGTTGGTGTACGTCCGCTCGTAGCGCAGGTGCTCGCCGGTGTCGTGGGAGCCGGTGACCGGGTCGCCGTCGACCAGGATGTCGCCGCGCGGCTGCCCGTAACGGGCGATCGTGGTGCGGCGGTTGGCGATGTTGTCGTCGTAGGACGGGGCCTCGAAGACCTGGATGCGGGTGGCGTTGACGAGCAGTGCGACCAGCAGCAGGGCGCAGAAGAAAGCGGCGTGCCGGATGTGCCGGGTCATCGGGCCGCCTCCGCACGGTCGTCGGGTCCCTTCACCGCGGGGGCATCCTCGCCCTTGGGCACGCCGAGTCTGCTGCGCGCCTTGTCGCTCACCCGGATCAGCAGCGCCACGATCGCCCAGTTGGTGACCACCGACGAGCCGCCCTGCGCCAGGAACGGCATCGCCATGCCGGTCAGCGGGATCAGGCCGGTCACCCCGCCCGCGATCACGAACACCTGGAGCGCCACGATCGAGGCGAGCCCGACCGCGAGCAGCCGGCCGAAGGGGTCGCGCAGGGCGAGGCCGGCCCGGTAGCCGCGCTCCACCAGCAGGCCGTAGAGGATGAAGATGGCGGACAGGCCCGCCAGGCCCAGTTCCTCGCCGGCCGTCGCCAGGATGAAGTCCGACTTGGCCGCGAAGCCGATCAGGATCGAGTGGCCGAGGCCCAGTCCGGTGCCCAGCGTGCCGCCCGCGGCGAAGGCGAACAGCGACTGGGAGAGCTGGTTGGGTCCCTCGCCCGCCGCGATCGACGCGAACGGGTGCCTCCAGTCCTCGACCCGGCCGTGCACATGCGGCTCCAACTCCCCGACGGCCACCGCGCCGAGCGCCGCGAGCAGCAGGCCGAGGGCGATCCACCCGGTGCGGCCGGTGGCGACGTACAGCAGCACCACGAACAGGCCGAAGAACAGCAGCGAGGTGCCGAGGTCGCGCTCCAGCACCAGCACACCCACGCTCAGCAGCCAGATCGCGACGATCGGGCCGAGGACGCGGCCGGTGGGCAGTTGGAGTTTTTGGATGCCGAGGACGCGACGGCCCGTGTACGCCAGCGCGTTGCGGTTGGCGGCCAGGTACGCCGCGAAGAACACCGCGAGCAGCACCTTCGCGAACTCGCCGGGCTGGATGGAGAATCCGGCGATCCGGATCCAGATGCGGGCGCCGTTAACTGACGGGAAGAAGATCGGCAGGGTGAGCAGGACGAGCGCGGCGACCACACAGACGTAGGAGTAGCGCTGGAGCACGCGATGGTCGCGCAGCAGCAGGACCACCACGATGAACAGCGCCACTCCCAGCGTGGACCACACGAGTTGGGTGGGCGCCGCCCGGTCGCCCGGCGTCTCCAGGTCGAGCCGGTAGATCAGTACCAGGCCGAGGCCGTTGAGCAGCACCCCGATCGGCAGCAGCAGCGGGTCCGCGCACGGGGCGCGCAGACGTACGGCGAGATGCGCCACCAGCGCGAGTACGCCGAGCCCGGCGCCGTATCCGGCGGCGCCGGGCGGGACGGTGCCGCTACGGGCGAGGCCGACCGCGCAGTAGCCGTACACGGAGAGCAGGACGGCCACCACGATGAGGGCCAGTTCGATGCCACGGCGCCGGGGGAGCGGTGCGGCGGGAGCGGGCGCGTCCGCTGCCACCAGGGTGGTTCCGGCCTTGGTCATGTCCGGAACTTACCCAAATAGTCCGTCTTGTGTGCCTAATGTTCAGCACCAGCGCGGCGTGCGCCCGAGGGTGTCGATGAAGCGGGCCGAGCCCCAGGCCCAGGTGCCGTCCGCGAGCAGATACCAGGTGCGGTTGCCCTGGACGCTCTGTCCGGGGGTCTTGCAGAAGATCCTGACGATGTCCCCGCGGTGGACGACACGGATCACCTGGCTGCCGCGGTTGGGTGCGGAGCGCAGCAGCAGCGTGCTCGCCGTGACGCGCCCCCGGGTGAATTGCTGGCCCTGGTTGCCGCCTTGGCCCCAGTCCTCGCCGGATCCGCCCAGGTCGCCGCCCCCGTCCCCGCCCTCTTCCCCGCCCCAGTCCTCGCCCTGGGACTCGGCGGACGAGTCACCACTCTGGGACCCCCACTCGTCGTCGGCGACGGCGGGCGTTGCGGCGGCCGCGGCGGCGAGGATGCCGGCGGCTATGGAAATCGCGAGTCGGGATCGCAGTGCCATGTGTACCTCCAGGACAAGGGAACGAACCTGACTAATCGCCACATTAGGAGGCCGATCGGGCGTTCGCTCGTCCTAATGGGCCATAGGAGAAGCGCCGCACGGGCGACACCGGGGAGCTGTGCCTACCGCAGGGCGAGCGTCGCGACCGCGCCGCCGTCCGCCGCGTTGCCGAACGACAACCGCGCCCCCAGCACCTCCGCCTGCCCCAGCGCGATGGTCAACCCGAGGCCGTGCCCCTTCGCCCCACCCTCGGTACGGAACCGCTGCGGCCCGTGTGCGACGAGGTACTCCGGATAGCCGCCCCCGTGATCCCGGACGGTGACCACCGGCCCGTCCACCGTCACGGACACCGGTCCGCGCCCGTGCTTGTGCGCGTTGGCCACGAGGTTGCCGAGCACCCGCTCCAGCCGCCGCCGGTCCGTCTCCACCACGACGTCGCGCAGGACGACGACCTCGGTCTCGGTGCCGGACGCCCGCACCACCCGCTCGGCCAGTGCCGCGAGCGGCTCACTGTCCGGCTCGGACCGCTCGCGCCCGCTGTCCAGCCGCGAGATCTCCAGCAGGTCCTCGGTCAGCGTGCGCAACGCGGCCACCCGGTCGCGCACCAGCTCCGTCGGGCGTCCCGGCGGCAGCAGTTCGGCCGCCGCGTGCAGCCCGGTCAGCGGGGTGCGCAGCTCGTGCGCCACGTCCGCCGTGAACCGCTGCTCGGCGAGCAGCTTGCTCTGCAACGAGGAGGCCATGGAGTCCAGCGCCGCCGCGACCGCGGCCACCTCGTCCTGTGGCCGGGTCGAGTCCTCCTTCGTGCGGGGGTCGTCCACCCGGGCGTCCAGGTCGCCCCCGCTGATCCGCCGGGCCACCCGGGCGGTGGCGTGCAGCCGCCGGGTCACCCGCGTCACCGCGAACGCGCCCACCAGCACCGTCACCCCGATCGCCAGCGCCGACGACCACACGATCGCCCGGTCGAGGCCGTCGATGGTGCGGGCCTGCTGGGAGTAGTCCACCTCGACCACGAGAGCCCGCTCGCCGTCGGCGGGGCCCGCCGCCCACATGGTGGGCCGGCCGCGGTGATCGGCGACCATCGTCCCGCGCTCCCCGGCCACCGCCAGCTTCCGCAGGGACTCGGGCAGGTCCGGTGGGTCGAGTGCGACGCCGGGCCCCGCGGGGTCCCCGGCCTCGAACGCCGCCGTCGCGTCCTCCAGCTTGGACAGCGCGAGCTCGCGGGCCTGTCCGACCGTCTGGTTGGTCACCGAGACATGCACGAGGATGCCGAGCAGCACGGCCAGCGCACAGCACATCACCGTGATGAAGACGGCGGCCTTCACGGCCAGCGTGCCTGCCCACTGGGGCAGCGCGAGCCTCATGGCGTGCTCGCAGAGGGCGTGAGGGAGGGGGACGCGGACGGTGAGGCCGACGGCGAAGCGGACGGGTGGGGCGTCTTCCTGCGGGGCCCGGTGCGCAGCATCTCGTCGTGCGTGAGCAGCATCGCCTTCTGGTCCGCGTCCCAGGTCCACTGGAGGCGGTACTCGTACCCGGCGACCTCGGACGGCGAACGGATGATCACCGACCGGCCGGCCAGCTCGACGCTGCTGACGGCGTCGTCCCAGCTCATCACCTGCACGAGCCGGTTCTTCTCGACGGTGTAGACGCGCACCGCGGTCGTCTTGCCGGGCATCAGCCGGAAGCCGACCGTGAGCTCGGGGCGCCCGTCGCCGGTCAGGTCCCGGAAGTAGGGCCGCAGCACCGGGCACTTCCCATGGCCGGCGCCGGCCGCGCACTGCGCCATCAGGCGGCCCGTCTCGCGGTACGGCGCGTCCTTGCCCTGATAGTCCCCCGGGCTCTTGGCGAGCTCCTTGCGCACGACCGCCACGGGGTTCACGTCGTGGATGTCGTCCCCGGGGAGCATGACGCCCTTCACGACCTCCCGGTTCACCTCGCCGATCTCATAGGCGGGCCGGGAAGCCGGCGTCAGTCTCGGCCAGAGCTTGTCCGGGCTGACCGCGGTCTCGGTCGGGCCGGCGCCCCGGAGCCCCCCGGCGTCACCGCAGGCCGTCGCGGCCGTCAGCAGCAGTGCGGCAAGGGCACTGAGCACGACGGTGCGCGTGAGGCGGCTGCGGGGCACGGTTCTCCTGGGGCTCGGGGTGTCGTCGGCCCGTACACCCTATTCGTACGGAAGTCCTTTTTGCGCACCCGGCGGGCGTACGGGCGACCGGCTACTCGGCGAGCTCTGCCAGGAGCCGGGCGGTCGACAGTCCCGCCCGGAGGTAGTCGACGAACAGCTCGTTGTGCAGGGCCCACGGAGAGCGGCGGGAGCGTATCAGCCTGATCGCCTGCTCGGCGGAGTGGCTCCGGCGGACCAGGGCGTGGGCGACGACGAGCCCCGAGCGGTTGTAGCCGTGGTAGCAGCGCACGAGGACGTTGCGGCCCGCGTCCATGGCCTCGCACGCCGCTTCCGCGAGCCGGATCACCCCGGCGAGCTGGGTGCCGTCCAGCGGCCCGTCCGGGATCGGCCACACATGGTGCTCCACGCCGGGGTCGGGGCCGTGTCCGGGCAGCCGCAGCAGCGTCTGCACGAGATCGAACTCGTCCCGTACGACGGCGAACTCCAGTTGCCCCGTGCGTCCCCGGAACTCGTGCCCGCCCATCCACAGGCCGGGCACGATCTCGCTCCACGGGCTGTCCGGAGCAGGTACGTCGGGTTGCTTCCTGCGGGTACGCAACGGCGCCTCCCCAACCCCTCGCGAGGGGTGTGCCCAACTCCTCTCAAAGGTAACCGGGTTCTTGCCCCCGGAGCACCCCGCCTGTTCCCATGGTCGTGGGGTGATGGTGCATGAGCGGACTGCGCGTCATACCGACCTGGCGACACGGCCAGGAACGGCTCTACGTCTGTCTCACGGACGGGCGCAACCTCGCCTGGTACGACCGCGAGGCGGGCCGGATCAACCTGCTCAGCGACACGAGCAGAGAGGATGTGCTGGAGGCGCTCGGCCCCTTCATCACCGGCCCGGTCACGGTGGGCCCGCCCCCGGTACCCACCCCCGCCGAGCTGGCGCGCCTCACCCTGCACCCGGACGACGACCTGGCGCCGAACCGTCCCGGCGAGGCGCTGCTGATCTCCCTGGACCGGGACCCGGGCCCCTCCCACCGGCTGCGGCCAGACCCGAGGCGCCGGGCCCTGACGGCCGAGCAGGCGGTCGGGGAGGCACTGGACCGACTGGACGGCGCGGGCTGGCACACGCTGCACTCCGTGCCGCTGCCGGGCGGTGACCGCATCCACCACCTGGTGATCGGGCCCGGCGGGCTGTTCGCGCTGCACACGCTGTACGCCCGCAAGGCGAAGGTCACCGTCGCCGACCCGATGGTCTCCCTCGGCCGCCGTGAGGCGTACCCGCTGCTGCGCCGCGTGCGTGCCGACGCCGACCGCGCGTCCTACGCCCTGACCGCCGAGGTCCGTCCCGTGCTCGTCCTGGTCGCCCCGGCCGACGTGGCGATCACCGCGTCGCTTCGTGAGGTCCGGGTCCTCAGGGACACGGAGGTGGAGCGGCTGGCGCGGACGGGCGGGGTGCTGAAGCCGGCGGATGTGGAGGCGCTGCATGCGATGGCCCGGGACCGGCGGGTGTGGGGCGGCGCCGGTTGAGTTCTGCGGGTCGGCCGAGGTGCCGTCCCCCAGGCGCAGGCCCCCGCTTCGGCCCTGAAAGGGGCCTCGTCCTCGAACGCCGGACGGGCCGGATGGTGACCGCCCCCGTCATGAGGGCAGCGCACCCGCCCGATCCGCGTCCAGCAGCGGCGCCAGCAGGTCGCCGTAGTCCTGCAGGCGGGGCGCCAGGTCGGGGGCGGTGAAGGTCAGGGACCCCGGGGAGCGGCAGGCCTCGACCTCGGCCCAGGTGACCGGGGCGGACACCGTCGGCTCGCGGCGGGCGCGCAGGGTGTAGGGGGTCGCCGTCGTCTTGCGGGCCGCGTTCTGGCTCCAGTCGACGAAGACCTTGCCGGGCCGCAGGCTCTTGGTCATCCGGTGGATGGCGAGCCTCGGCAGCGCCTTCTCGGCCTCCACGGCGAGGTCCTTGGCGTACTCGGTGGCCCGTTCGGAGGAGGCCGGCCGGATGGTCGCGGCGAGGTGGAGGCCCTTGGAACCCGACGTCTTGGCGTATGCCTCGATGCCGTCGGCGGCCAGCCGCTCACGCAGCCACAGGGCGACCTCGCAGCACTCCACGACGGTGGCCGGTGATCCCGGGTCGAGGTCGAAGACCAGGCGGTCGGCCTCGCCGGGCGCGTCGATCACCCACTGGGGCGTATGGAACTCGGTGACCAGGTTGGCGGCCCACATCAGGCTCGCGAGGTCCTGCACGAACACCATGCGCGCCGGCCCCTCGACCCGGGGGACCTCGGCGGTGGTGACCCACTCGGGGGTGCCGGGCGGGACGTTCTTGGTGAAGAACACCTGGCCGTCCGGACCGTCCGGATAGCGCAGGAAGGACACCGGCCGGTCGCGCAGATGCGGCAGCAGTACCTCGGCGGTCGTCGCGTAGTAGTGCAGCACCTCGCCCTTGGTGAACCCGGTCGCCGGATACAGCACCTTCTCCAGGTTGCTGAGCGCGAGGCGCCGCCCCTCCACCTCTGTGATCGGCGTCATACGATGAGAATCACATGAAACCGGCCTGAACCGCCTCGAAAGGTTCCGCACGTGCGATCCATATGGAACGGCGCCATCTCCTTCGGTCTGGTCAGCATCCCGATCAAGGTGGTGAACGCGACCGAGAGCCACTCGATCTCCTTCCGCCAGATCCACACCGAGGACGGCGGCCGGATCCGGTACCGCAAGTTCTGCGAACTGGAGGACCGCGAGGTCAGCCAGGCCGAGATCGGCAAGGGGTACGAGGACGCGGACGGCTCGATCATCCCCATCACCGACGAGGACCTGGTCCAGTTGCCCATCCCGACCGCGAAGACGATCGAGATCGTGGCCTTCGTCCCGGGCGATCGGATCGACCCGCTCCAGATGGACGCGGCGTACTACCTCGCCGCGAGCGGCGCCCCGGCCGCCAAGCCGTACACCCTGCTGCGCGAGGCGCTCAAGCGCAGCAACAAGGTCGCCATCGCCAAGTTCGCACTGCGCGGCCGGGAGCGGCTGGGCATGCTCCGGGTCGTCGGCGACGCCATCGCCATGCACGGCCTGCTGTGGCCCGACGAGGTCCGCGCGCCCGAGGGCGTCGCACCCGATGCCGACGTCACCGTCCGGGACAAGGAACTCGATCTCGCGGACGCCCTGATGGACACCCTCGGCGAGGTCGACCTCGACGATCTGCACGACGAGTACCGCGAGGCCGTCGAGGAGGTCATCGCCGCGAAGGCGGCCGGCGAGGCCCTGCCGTCCGCCCCCGAGCCCGCCACCGGCGGCAAGGTTCTCGACCTGATGGCGGCCCTGGAGAGCAGCGTCCGCGCCGCCAAGGAGTCGCGCGGCGAGGAGCCCGAGGAGGCGGCCGAGGTCAGACGCCTGCCCCAGCGCAAGTCGGCCCGAGCGGCCCCGAAGCAGACGGCGGGCAAGAAGTCGACGTCCGCCGCCAAGAAGACGGCCGCGAAGAAGACGACGGCCTCGGCCAAGAAGTCGACGTCGAAGTCGGCCGCCCGGTCCACGAAGAAGACGGCGGCGAAGAGCACGGCCAAGAGCACCGCGAAGAAGACGGCGGCGAAGAAGACGACGTCACGCAAGCGCACGGCGTGAGAGCGAGAAGCGTCCTCCGTCCGCTCCCCGCACCCCGTGCCGTCCGTCACAGGAGCTGTGCGGTGATGAACCCGACCAACTCCTCCTGCCGCGGGGTGAGATAGAAGTGGGCGCCCTCGAAGACCCGGACGTCCAGCCCCCGGGTCGTGACGTCCGACCAGGCCGAGAGGTCCTCCGGCGGGCACGCGGGATCACGGTCGCCCCCGCAGGCCGTGACGGGAACTCCCAGTCGGTGCAGGCTCGTCGGGCGGTACGCCGCGAGGAGCCCGAAGTCCGCGCGCAGGGACGGCATGATCACGCTCTGCAGCACGGGGTGCTCGTAGAGCGCGGCGCTCTCGGGATCCAGCCTGCGGACGTGGTTCAGGATGTCGGCGTCGGTCGGCACCGGCCGCGGCGCCAGTTCCTGCGCGAGGCGCGGCCTGCTCCGGCCCGACACGATCAGCCGGGTGAGGGTGCGGCCGGGGATGCCCTCCAGCCGGCGGGCCACCTCGTACGCCACCGACGAGCCCATGCTGTGGCCGAACAGCGCCAGCGGCAGGTCGTCCTCCAGCTCCTCGGTCAAGGCCGCCGTGATCGCGTCCGCCAGCTCTTCCATGGTGGCCGGGCACGGTTCGGACAGACGGTCCTGGCGGCCCGGGTACTGCACCGACAGGACCTCGATCTGCGGTGGTGTCAGCGTGCCCCAACTGTGGAAGGCGCCCGCCGCGCCGCCCGCGTGCGGAAAGCACACCAGCCGGATCCTCGCGGCGGGCGAGGTCACGCCCCGCAGCCAGCGGGTGTGGATGCCGGGGGCGGTCACGACTCTGCCTCGAACTCCGCCAGCAGGGCGTCCAGGGCGCCGTCCGCCTCGCCGCCCTGCTTGATCTCCACGATGCGGATCGTCATGTCCTTCAGGGTGATCGGTTCGAGGAAGAGCTGGATCGGTACGTCGATGCCCAGCTCGTCGCGGAGCCGCCCGGCCAGATGCACGGCCGTCAGCGAGTCGCCGCCCGCCTCGAAGTACGACTTCTCCAGGCCCGCGCGGCCGTCGAGATCCAGCGCCTCGATCACCAACCCCGCGACCTCGGCCTCCAGTTCGCTCTTCGGCTCCGGCGCCGCGCTCTCGGACTGCGGCTGCGGCGCCGGGCCGCGCAGCGTCAGCGCGCCATGGCTCTCGCCCGCGAACGGATACGCCGGGAGCCGTACCCGGCGCACCTCGCCGTCGGGCTCCGGCCAGGTCACCTCCTCGCCCCTCAGCCACGCCTCGCCCAACGGGTCCCGCGCCGGCTCCGGGTGGCCCTCGGCCAGCGCCGTGAGCCTGTCCGACGCCTCCTGCGCGCCGGAGGCGACCACGTAGGCGCGCACGGGCATCCCGACCCGGCCCGTGCGCAGGGTGTGGGCCACGTCGGCCAGGGACGGGGCATCCGCCTCGCGCAGCCGTGCCGCCAACCGGGCGGCGACGACGGCGAGCTGGGGCTCGGTGCGGGCCGACAGGGGCAGCACCGTCGGGCGTGCGGCGGCATCCGCGCGCGGCCCGCGTTCCGGCGCCTCCTGCACCACCACGTGCACGTTCGTGCCGCCGATACCGACCGAGGTCACGCCGGCCAGCCGGGGCAGGTCCGGCCTGTCCGGCCACTCCCGGGTCTCGGTCACCAGCCGCAGCGGCGAGTCCCGGAGCGCGGCGAGCGGGCTCGTGACGTCCACCGTCGGGGCCAGCGTCGCGTGCTCCAGCATCAGGATCGTCTTGATCAGCGCCGCCGCACCGGCCGCCGCGTCCGCGTGCCCGATGTTCGACTTCACCGAGCCGAGACCGATACCGCCACCGATACCGGCCCCGCCGTCGACGCCCGTGCGGTCACCGTCGCCCGCTCCGGCCGCGAACGCCGCGCTCGCCGCCTCCAGTTCGATCCGGTCGCCCAGTTCGGTCCCGGTCCCGTGCGCCTCCACGTACTGCGCCGCCGACGGCTCCAGCCCCGCCGCCGCCCACGCCTCCGTGATCGCGGCCGTCTGCTGGTCCACCCCCGGAGCGGTGAAGCCGACCTTGCCGGCGCCGTCGTTGGTGACGGCCGTGCCCCGGATCACCGCGCGCACCGGGTCGCCGTCGGCCAGCGCGTCCTCCAGGCGCCGCAGCACCAGCACGCCCACCCCGCTGCCCGGCACGGTGCCGGCCGCCTTCTCGTCGAAGGGGCGGCAGCGGCCGTCGGGGGAGAAGATCCCGCCCTGGAAGTGGAGGTAGCCCTGCTTGCGCACGCCAGCGATGGCGACGCCGCCCGCGAGCGCGGTGTCGCACTCGCCGAGCAGCAGGGCCTGGACGGCGAGATGGACCGCCGTCAGCGAGGTCGAGCAGGCCGTCTGGACCGTCATGCTCGGCCCGTCCAGGCCCAGCCGGTAGGAGATCCAGGGCGCCAGGAACTCGCGGTCGGTGAGGATACGGACCTGAAGCGCGCCGATCGAAGCGGCGAGCGCCGGGTCCGTGCCGGCGGCCAGGGCGTGTTCCGTCGGGCTGCCGCCCACGTACACGCCGGTGCGGGACGGGGCGTCCAGCGGGGCGTACCCGGCGTCCTCCAGCGCCGACCAGGCGGTCTCCAGGAGCACCCGGTGCTGTGGGTCCAGGGCCGCCGCCTCGGAGCGGTTGAAGCCGAAGAGCTCGGCCTCGAAGCGGTCCGCGTCCGCGAGATGCCCCTGCGCCGGGACGTACGCGGGATTGCCCAGCTCGGCCGGGTCCGCCCCGTCGGCGAGCAGCTCCTTCTCGGTGAACGCGGACAGCGAGCAGACGCCGTCGCGCAGGTTGGCCCAGTAGGCGTCGAGATCGGGGGCGCCGGGGAAGCGTCCGCTCATCCCCACGACGGCCACCGCCGACTCAAGGTCGTGCTGTACGGCTTCCTCGGTCGTCATCGCGTCGTGCCCTTCCTGGAACGGATCTTGTGCAGGGCGGCCCGGCGGTCGCTGCCGCGCCGGGCCGCCTCCTCGTGAGGCGCCCGCTGCCCGGCCGTATCGTCGAGATGGGCCGCCACGGCGGCGACCGTGGGGTGCCGGAACAGGTCGATCAGGGTGAGGTCCCGGTACTCCGGGTGTTCCTGGAGCGCCGCGAGCACGGCCAGCAGCCGTACCGAATTGCCGCCCAGGTCGAAGAAGTTGTCGTGGACACCGACCCGGTCCAGGGTCAGTACCTGCTGCCACACCCGGGCCACCCGCTGCTCGGCCGCGCTGTCCGGCGCGGTGTACGACCCGCTCAGCTCGGGGCGCGAGGAGGGGGGCTCGGGCAGCCGGGACCGGTCGATCTTGCCGGAGCGGTTCAGCGGCAGCTCCGGCAGGCGTACGAAGACCTCCGGGACCATGTACCCCGGCAGCCGCCGGGCGAGCAGGGCCCGCAGGGCCTCGTCCGAGGGGGCCGGGTCCTGCGCGACCACATACGCCACCAGCCGCTGGTCGGCGCCTTCGCCGCGCACCGCCGCCGCGGCCACCGTGACCTCCGGATGGCCCGCCAGCAGGGCCTCGATCTCACCGAGTTCGATCCGGTAGCCGCGCAGCTTCACCTGCGAGTCCCCCCGGCCCAGATAGTGCAGGACGCCCCGCGCGTCGATCCGGCACAGGTCGCCGGTGCGGTACATACGGCTGCCGGGCGGGCCGTACGGGTTCGCGACGAAGCGCTCGGCGGTCATGCCGGGCTGGCCGATGTAGCCGCGGGCCAGGGTGGCGCCGGCGACGTAGAGCTCGCCGGTCACGCCGACCGGGACCGGGCGCAGACGGCGGTCCAGGACGTAGGCGCGGGAGCCGGGGACCGGGTGGCCGATCACCACGGGCTCGCCCGGCCGTAGATCGGCCGTGGTCGAGTACACCGTGGCCTCACTGGGGCCGTACGCGTTGACGATCCGGCGGCCCTCCTCGCCGAGCCGCTCGACCAGCTCGGCCGGGCACGCCTCGCCGCCCACCGCCAGGGTGCGCAGCTCGGGCAGCGCGCCCGGGGTGCGGGGGAGCGTCATCGCGGCGGACGGCGGCAGGAAGACGTAGGTGATGCGGGAGTCCCGCAGCCGTGCCTGAAGCGCCTCGCCGAGCCGCTCGTCCTCCTGCGCGATGTGCAGCTCGGCGCCCGCGACCCAGGGGAAGAACAGGTCGGACACGGCCACGTCGAAGCCGAACGACACGAACTGCAGGACACGGTCCGTCTCGGTCACCGGGAACACCGGACGGACGTTCACCGCGAGGTTGAGCAGTGCGCGGTGTTCCACTGCCACGCCCTTGGGGACGCCGGTGGAGCCGGAGGTGTAGAGCACGTACGCGAGGTCGCCGGGGGTGCACTCCACCGGGGCGAGCGCGGGTGGCGCCGACTCCGCTTCCCGGTCCACCCGCAGTTCCGGTACGCCGGTCCCCGCCAGGCCCGTGGTCTGGGCAGCGGTCAGCAGCAGTGACGTGCCCGAGTTGCCGACCATGTAGGCAAGGCGGGCGGGTGGGTGCGCCGGGTCCAGCGGTACGTACGCGCCGCCCGCGCGCAGGACCGCGAGGGCGGCGATGCCCATGTCGGCGCCGCGGGGCAGCAGCAGGCCGACGCGGTCTCCTCGGCTTACGCCGTGTGCCTGGAGGCGTGCCGCGAGGCGGTCTGCCCGTGTGAGGAGATCGGCGTAGGTCAGGTGCAGGTCGCCGCAGATCAGCGCGGTGGCCTCCGGCCGGGTGGTGGCCTGATGTGCGACGAGGGTTGGGACCAGGTGCGCCTTGGGGAGTGCCGCGTTCGGTTGACTGGCGGCTGCGGGATCGTCGTGGCTTGTCGCGCCCCGCGGCGGAGCCGCATATTGACACAGCCCCGCGCCCCTGAAGGGCGTTGCAGTGACCGGTGTGAGAAGCCGGACCCTTTCGTCCGGCGGGAGTATGTCGATCGTCGACAGCGGGGCATCCGGGTGTCCCAGGAGCCCCTCCAGCAACGTTTCGAAGCAGCGCACCCAGCGCCGTACCGTCTCCGCCTCGAACAGTGCGCTGCGGAAGATCAGGTACGCGGCGAGGTCCTCGCCCCAGCGCTCCACCTGGAGGTGGAAGTCGAACTTCGCGGTGTCCAGGCCGACATGGACCCGCTCCACCTCGGCGCCGGCCAGCCGCAGGGTCAGTTCGGTGTCGTCGTCGTAGCCGAAGACGACCTGCACGACCGGGTCGTGGCTGATCTCGCGGGCCGGGGCGACCTCGTCGACGACCGCTTCGAAGGGGGCGTCCTGGTACGGCTGGGAGTCCAGCAGCGCGGTGCGCAGACGGTCGATCAGGTCGTGGTACGACGGGTCGCCGGACAGGTCGACGCGCAGCGCCAGGGTGTTGGTCAGCATGCCGACCATGTCCTGGAGCTCGGGGCGGTCCCGGCCGGAGACGGGGAAGCCGATCACCAGGTCCTCGGAGCCCGAGAGCCGGCTCACGAAAGCGGCGTACGCGGCGAACACCGCCATGAACGGGGTGCCGCCGCGCGTTCGTGCCGTCTCGGCGATCCGCTCCCGCACCCGGGCCGGCAGCGTGAACCGCTCGGTGCCGCCCGCCGCCGTACGCACCGCACCGCGCGGCCGGTCCAGCGGCAGCGCGACCGTCTCCGGGGCACCCCGCAGTCGCCCGGCCCAGTGGGCCACCGAGCCGGCGTACTCGCCCGCCGCCTGCCGCTCGCGCTGCCAGGCGGCGAAGTCCGGGAACTGGAGGGCGAGTTCGGGCGGGCTGTGGGGCAGGCCCTTGGTCTCGTTCTCGTACCCGGCCGACAGCTCGCGCAGCAGCACGCCCAGCGACCAGCCGTCGCAGACCAGGTGGTGGGCGACGAGCAGCACGCGGTGACTGCCGTCGGCCACGCCGTACAGCGTGCAGCGCAGCAGCGGGCCGGTCGCCACGTCGAAGGGACGGGCCGCCTCCGCGCGCATCCGCGCGTCCACCCCGGCCGCGGGCACGTCGCGCTCCACGCGCGGCTCGACCCGGCCGGCCGCCGACACGATCTGGAGCGGACTTCCGTCGGGGCCGGTGCGGAAGACCGTGCGCAGCGACTCGTGCCGGGCGACGAGCGCGTCGAGCGCCCGCCCGAAGGCCGCCGCGTCGAACGGCCCGCGCACGACGAAGGCGGCCGGCACGTGATAGGTCGCGGCGCCCGGATCCATGTGGTCCAGGACGAGCAGCCGGGCCTGCGCGTCCGAGGTCGGGAACTCGTACTCCTCGTGCTCCCTGAGGGCCTCGTCGTGCTCCCCGACCGTTCCTGTGTCGTCAGCGGCCATCTGCCTGTGCTCCATCCCCCGTGCGGTCCCCTGCCGGTTCTGCGTGGTCTGCCAGTACGTTCTCCACGGCCGCGGCGATCTCGCCGACCGGCCCCGGTGTGAGCACATCGCTGTGCTCACAGTCCAGTTCGTGTACCTCCACCGCGGCCGCGCAGGCCCGCCACGCCGCGCTCTTCTCCCCGGTCGTCGCCTCCGCGGCGCGGGCGGCCGAGAAGAGGGTGACCCTGCCGTCGTACGGCGAGGGCCGCCAGGCGCGGGCCATCTCGATGTACCGCTCCATGGCGCCGGCCAGCGCGCCGACCCGCTCCCGGTCGAGGCCGGCGAGCAGCGCGCTGTGCGCGTGGACGCGGGCGATCACCTCGGCCCGGTCCAGCGGCCCCGGCCCGGCCGGGACCCCGGGCAGCGCGTTGCGCAGCAGGTTGGCCAGCGCCGCCTGCTCCACCGCCGCCGCCTCCAGCGGCACCCGCGCCACCTCGGGCGGCTTCGGCATCGCGTCCACGACGGCGACGAGCGCGACCTCCTCGCCCGCCGCGCGCAGCCGCACCGCCAGCTCATGCGCGAACGGCCCGCCGAAGGAGCGCCCGAGCAGCAGATACGGCCCGTGCGGGCGCACCGCCCGGACGATCGGCAGACAGCTCTCCGCCAACTCGCCCAGCGTCCGCGGCAGTCGCCCGCCGTGCAGCACCGGCGTCTGCAGCGCGTACACCGGCCGCCCGGGGGCGAGGTGCGGCAGCAGCGCGGCGTATGCCCAGCCGAGCCCGAACCCCGGGTGCAGACAGAACAGCGGGGGCAGGTCGCCCTCGCGACGCAGCGTCAGCAGCGGGGCGTACGCGTCATCCTCCGTACGCCCTGCGGTCAGGCGGGCGGCGAGCGCGGCCGGCGTCGGCGCCTCGAACAGCGTGGCGGGGGACACCCGGGTCCCGAGCTCCGCGTGGATGCTCGCGGTCAGCCGCAGGGCGAGCAGCGAGTGGCCGCCGTGCGCGAAGAAGTCGCCGTCGGGACCGATCGCGTCGACCCCGAGCGCCTGCGCGAACAGCGCGCACAGCCGCTGCTCACGTCCCGGCCGCGCGATCCGGCCCGGCCCCGGTCGCGCCCGCTCCGGCTCGGGTTCGGGCAGTGCGGCCCGGTCGACCTTGCCGTGCGCGGTCAGCGGTACGGCGTCCAGGCGCGCCCACGCCGACGGCACCAGATGCGCGGGCAGCGTGCGCGCCGCGTGCGTGCGTACGAGGTCCAGGTCGCCGCCCACGACATACGCCACCAGCCGCTTGCCGCCGCCGGGTCCCGGTCGCGCGGCGACCACGGCCCGCTCCACGCCGGGGCAGCCGGCCAGGGCGGCCTCCACCTCGCCGGGTTCGATCCGGAAGCCGCGCACCTTGACCTGGTCGTCACCGCGGCCCACGAACTCCAGCTCGCCGCCGGGAAGCCGGCGCACCAGATCGCCCGTGCGGTACATCCGGGTACCGGGCGGCCCGTACGGGTCGGCGACGAACCGCTCAGCGGTCTGTCCCGGACGGTTCAGATAGCCGAGGGCGAGCCCGCTGCCGGCGACGTACAGCTCGCCCACCGCACCCGTCGGCACCGGGCGCAGCATGCGGTCGAGGACGTGGGCGCGGGAGTTGTCGAGCGGCCGGCCGATGGGCACGGACGCGCCGATGTCCCCCGTCACCGGGTGGGCCGTGGCGAACACGGTCGTCTCGGTGGGTCCGTAGCCGTTGACCACCCGCGTGCCGGGGCAGCGCTCACGCACCCGGGCGACCGCCTCGGGCGCGAGCACGTCCCCGCCCGCCCACACCTCGCGCACGCCGCCGAACACCTCGGGCGCGATCTCCGCGACGGTGCGCAGCAGTTCGGCGGTCAGCCACAGCGCGGTGACCCGCCCCTCGGGCAGCAGCCTCTTCAGCAGGTCGGGCGTGACGGGCCCGGGCGGGGCGAGAACGACCGTGCCGCCGTTGAGCAGCGGCACCCAGGTCTCGTAGGTCGAAGCGTCGAAGGTGTGCGGGCTGTGCAGCAGGACGCGTTCGTGCGCGCCGCCCGCGAAACGCCCGTCGGACGCGAGCTCCACCACGGCTCGATGCGGGGTGACGATGCCCTTGGGCTCGCCCGTCGAGCCGGAGGTGTACATCACGTAGGCGGCGGATTCGGGGTGGACGCGGACCGCCGGCGGCGCGGCGAACCGCGTATCCGACGGCGTCAACTTCCTTACAGTCAGCGGCAGTCGTACGCCCTCCTCCGCGACCGCCACCTTCACTCCGGCCGCCTCGGCCAGCGCCGTGAGCCGCCCCGCCGGAGCCTCCGGGTCCAGCGGCAGACAGCACCCGCCCGCCTTCAGCACCGCGAGCTGCGCGACGACCATGGCCACGGACCGGGCCAACGGCAGCGCGACCGTGTCGCCGGACCGCACTCCCGCCTCCCACAGGTGCCCGGCCAAGGCGTCGGACGCCGCGTCCAGACGGCCGTACGTCAGCACTTCGCCGTCGGACTCGACGGCCGGCGCGTCCGGCGTACGGGCCACCTGCGCGGCGAAGCGGCCGGGGATGTCCCTTGCCCCGGACGGTGTACGAGCCGGTCCCTCGGCCAGGGCGAGCAGTCGCCGCCGCTCCTCCCGTGGCAGGACGTCGAGCCGGTCGGCGGGAGTGTCGTGCGCGGACGTCAGCGCCTCGAAGGCGCGCACCAGGCGGGCACCGACCGTGCCGGCCGGGATGCCCCCGCGGCAGCTCACCCGCAGCAGCATCCGCTCCGCTGCGACCACGGCGATCGTCACCGGGTAGTGCGTCGCGTCCCGCGTCTCGACCAGCTCCACCGCGGGAGCGGGGCCTTCGGCACGCGGGAAGTTCTCGAACGCCAGGACCGTGTCGAAGAGTTCGCCCGCCCCGGCCGCCCGCTGCACCTGCGACAGCCGTACGTGGTGATACGGCGCCAGCCGCAACTGCTCGCGCTGCACCCGGGCCAGCAGCTCGTCGACGCCCTCGCCTGCGCGCAGCGCGATGCGCACCGGCAGGGTGTTGATGAACAGCCCCACCATCCGCTCGACGCCGGGCAGATCGTGCGGCCGCCCCGAGACGACCGCGCCGAAGACCAGGTCCTGCGCGCCCGTCGTCCGGGCCAGCACCAGCGCCCACGCGGTCTGCGCCACGGTGTTGACGGTGACGCCCGCGTCCGCCGCGCGCCGGGCGATGGCCGCCGTCAGCTCGGGGGTGAGCTCGACATCAACCGTGTCCTGCGAGGTGTCGGGGCCGTCCGGCGCGAGCGGCACGGGCCGGGGCAGCCCGGTCAGCGCCGCCTGCCAGGCCGCCTCCGCACGGCTGTGGTCCCGGCCCTTCAGCCAGACCAGGTACTGCTTGAAGGGCGCGGCGGGCCCCAGCTCGGCCCCTTCCGCCGTCAGCGCCTCCAGATCCCGCGCCAGGAGCGGCAACGACCAGCCGTCCAGCAGGATGTGATGGAAAGTCAGCAGCAGGTCGCCGCCCTCGTCGTGCCGGACCAGCAGGGCCCGTAGCAGGGGCGGGCGGGCCAGGTCGAAGCGGCGGTCGCGGTCCTCGGCCATGAGCCGGGCCAGCTCCGCCGCCACCTCGTCCGGCGCGTGCCCGGTGCGGTCGAGTTCCGTCCACGGCGGCTTCACGGCGCGCGGGATCACCTGCACGGGCCGCTCGACGTGTTCGTGCCGGAAACACGCCCGCAGGTTCGGGTGCCGCTCCAGCAGTCCCGCCACCCCGGCCCGCAGTGCCTCGCCGGTGACTCCGGGCGCGATCCGGAACCGGGCCTGCACCAGATACGGGTCCGGTCGCTCCGGATCGCGCAGGGCGTGGAAGAGCAGGCCCTCCTGGGCGGGGGAGAGCGGCAGTACGTCCGCGATACGGCCGCCCATCAGTCGTCCCCCTCCTCGTCGAGGTCCTCGAACTCCAGGTCGCCCTCCAGCAGGGCGAGCTGGTCCGACGACAGGTCGACCAGCGGGAAGTCGGAGCTCGTGTGGCCGCCCGAGCCGTCCCGGCGGGCGTGCTCGACCAGCACGTCGATCGCCTCGCACCACAGCCGTGCGAGCGCGAGCACCTCGTCCTCGCCGAGCACCCCGCGCGCGTACGAGAACCCGGCGCTCAGACACGGCCGCCCGGCGCCCCGCTCCAGGACGATCGCGTCGACCTCCACGGCGTGCCCGAGCGGCAGCGCCTGCGCGGCCATGCCGAGCAGCTCGCCGTCGGCCGTGTCGCCGCCGGAGAACCGGCCCAGGTAGTTGAAGCGCAGGTCGGGGACGGGCAGCAGGGCCAGCTTCTGGGCCGTGTCCGGGTTGAGGTGACGCAGCAGCCCCCAGCCCAGACCGCCCGACGGCACCGACCGCAGCCGCTCCTTGACGTGCTTGAGCGCGTCACCGGCCGCGTTCTGCGCGGGCTGCCAGAAGTCCGCGCCGAGCGCGGTGCCCGCGTCCAGGCGGACCGGGTACTGGGTGGTGAACCAGCCGACGGTACGGGAGACGTCGGTCGGCCGGGAGAGCCCCTCACGGCCGTGGCCCTCCAGATGGACCAGCAGACCGCTGCCGGTGCCCCGGTGCCGTACCGCCGCCGCGGCCAGCGCGGTCAGCAGGACCGCGTCCGGGCCGCAGTGGAAGACCCGCGTCACCTCGGACAGCGCCGCCTCGGTGACCTCGGGCGTCAGCTCGACCGTGAGCACCGCACGGCTCGCACCGACACCCCGGCCGCCCGCGATCCGCGCGTCCGGGCCGCCCAGCATCCCTTCCCACCAGGCCGCCTCCACGTCCGCCGGCTCGGGACGCACCGCCTCCTCGGCCAGCAGCCGCGCCCACCGCGCGAAGGACGTGCCACCGGGCTCCGGCAGTTGTTCCCCGGCCAGCGCGGCGGACAGTTCGGGGCCGAGCAGCCGCCACGACACCCCGTCCACCGCGAGATGGTGCACCGTCAGCAACAGCAGCGGACCCGGCCGCTGCGCGCCCGTGTCGAGCCAGGTGGCCCGCAGCATCTCGCCCTGTTCAGGGTCGAGGCGCACCGCGGCCGCCAGCTCGTCGGCCAGGGTCCGCGGATCGGCGCCGGCGGGCACCTCGACGCGCGCCACCGTCACCTCGGGGACGGCCTCACCGATCTCCAGCTCGCCGTCCACCAGCCGCATCCGCAGCGCACCGTGCCGCTCGACCAGCCCGCGTACGGCCGCCTCGACCCGCTCCGGGCCCACGCCCGCCGGCACCGGGAACAGCATCGACTGCGTGAACGCCGAGGCGTCCCCGCCCTGTTCGCGCCACCAGCGCATGACCGGCGTGAGCGGGAAACGCCCGGTGCCGGCATCCTCGCCGAGGCCCGCGGTCTCCCGCGCGGTCAGCGCGAGCGCGGCCGGCGTACGGGCCGTGAAGACGTCACGCGGCGAGATGCCGAGCCCCGCCCCCGCCGCCCGCCCGGCGAGCTGGATCGCCATGATGCTGTCGCCGCCCAGCCGGAAGAAGTCGTCGTCGGCGCCGACCCGTTCGAGGCCAAGCACCTCCTCGAACAGGGCGCACAGGGTGACCTCGCGCACCCCCTCCGGGGCCCGCCCCGCGCCGCCCGGCCGGCTTCCCGGGACGGGCAGCGCCGCCCGGTCCAGCTTGCCGCCCGGCGCCAGCGGCAGCGTGTCCAGCACCACCACGTCGGCCGGCACCATGGCGGCGGGCAACCGCCCGGCGGCGTACGCCAGCAGCGCGTCCGGCACCGGCTCGGGGCCGTCGCCGCCGACGACGTACGCGACCAGCCGTGGCCTGCCCGGCCGGTCCTCCCGTACGACGGCCACCGCCCGCTCGACCGAGGGGTGCCCGGTGAGGACGGCCGCGATCTCGCCCGGCTCGATCCGCTGCCCCCGGATCTTCACCTGGTCGTCGGAGCGGCCCAGGTACTCCAGTTGCCCGTCGTCCCGGCGGCGGACCAGGTCCCCGGTGCGGTACATGCGCGTGCCGGGCGCCCCGTGCGGGTCGGCGACGAACCGCTCGGCGCTCGCCCCCGCCCGGCCCAGATAGCCGTACGCCACCCCCGGCCCCGCCAGATACAGCTCACCACACACCCCCGGCGGCAACAGCCGCAGCCGCTCGTCGAGTACGTACGCGCGCGTGCCCGGCAGCGGGGCGCCGATGGGCGGCGGCGTGCCGTCGCCGGCGAGCGGGCCGGAGACGGTGCCGGCGACGGTGTACTCGGTGGGCCCGTAGGCGTTGTGGAACCGCCGTCCACCGACGGCCCAGCGGGCCACCAGCTCCGGCGGACACGCCTCCGCACCCACGGCCAGCGACCGCAGATCCGGGTACTCCCCGGCGGGCAGGGTCGCCAGCACGGACGGCGGCAGCATCGTGGCGCTGATCCGCAGCCCGGTCAGCACATCGGCCAGCCCCTGCCCGACAAGCGGCCCGCCCGGCGCCACGACCAACGTCCCACCCGAACCGAACGCCATGCACATCTCAGCCACAGAGATATCGAACGCGGGCGACCCGAGTTGCAGGACTCGGGTCTCAGGGGGCAGCGCCATGACGTCCACGAGCCCTTGAGCGAGGGCGGCCAGCCCGGTGTGCGGGACGAGGACGCCCTTGGGACGGCCGGTGGAGCCGGAGGTGTGTATGACGTACGCGGGGCTCGACGCCCCACAGCGGCGCGGGGAACTGCGCGACCAGCCCCCACGGCGCGGCAGACGCTCAACAACATCCCGCGGCAATTCCAGCGAATCGCTCAACGCCAAGGTCGGCACATCCGTATCGACCGGCACCCCCCGCTCACCCACAACCACCAGCACCGGCTTCGCGTCCTCCAGCGCCACCCGGATCCGCTCGGCCGGATAGTCCGGATCCACCGGCAGATAGGCCGCCCCGGCCCGCTGCACCGCCAGCAACGCAGGCACCATCGCCCCGGTACGCCCCAGCGCGAGAGCCACGACCTCCCCCGGCCCCGCGCCGTGCTCGGCGAAAACGGCAGCCAACCGGTCGACCTGGTCCATGAGTTCGGCGTAGGTCAGCGCCGGCGCCCCCGCCTCCAGCGCCCCCGCCTCCAGCGCCCCCGCCTCCAGCGCCGGCGCGTCCGGCGTGCGGGCCGCCTGCCGGGCCACCAGATCGGGCAGGGGCAGCGGCTCGGGAGCGGCCGGGCCGAGCCCGAGCTCCAGCAGCCGCCTCCCGCCCGCCTCGGACAGCAGTCCGACGTCGGCGAGCGGCACCCCGGGATCGGCGGTGAAGCGGCGCAGCAGCTCCAGATAGGCGTCCGTCCAGTGCCGTACGGTGTCCGCGCCGAACAGGGCCGTACGGATCTCGAAGCTGCCGTCCATCGTGCCGTCGTCGGCGTCCCGCACGATGCCCACGAGGTCGTGCTCACCGCCGGTGTGGATCCGCTCGGGCTCGCTGAACTCCCTGAGCGCGGCCACGCTCCGCTGCTGCGTGAGGTGCATGAACACCCACTGGAACAGCGGCGAGCGCCCGGCGCTGCGGTCGGGCGCGACCGCCGAGACGATCCGGCCCACCGGCACGTCCGCGTTGGCCATCAGCTCGGGGAAGTCGGCCGCGAACCGGGCCAGCACATCGGCGAAGGAGTCCCCGGGCCGGAACCGCCAGCGGGTCGGGATGGCGTTCATGACGTACCCGATGACCCGCTCCAGGCCCTTGGCGGCCCGGTTGGCGGTCGGGGTGCCGAGCACCATGTCGTCGGCGCCGGTGAGGCGGTGCGCCAGGACGGCGAAGGCCGCCATCAGGACGACGTAGACGGAGGCGCCGCGCTCACGGGCCAGCGCCCGTACGGCCTGTGCGGTCGGGGCGTCCACGCGGAACGGGATCTGCGCGATCTCCTCGGAGGACCCCGCGCGGGCACCGGGCACGGTCAGCGGCCCCGGCGGGTCGGCGAGGTAGCGGCGCCAGAACGCCAGCCGCGCCTCGAAGACACCGGACGCCGCCAACTCGCCCTGCCAGGACGCGAAGTCGGCGTACTGGATGCGGGGCCGGGTCGGCATCGGCGCGGTACCGGAGCGCAGCGCGCGGTGGGCCGCGGCGAACTCGGCCTGGAGCACGTCGAAGGACCACCAGTCGGCGATGACGTGATGCAGGCTCAGCATCAGCGTCGTCCGCCGGCCGTCGACCGTGACGAAGCGGGCCCGCATCAGCGGTTCGCCCGCCAGGTCGAAGGGGCGGCGCCGGAACGTCTCGAAGGCCCCGGCGATGCCGATACCGGTGCCCCGCAGGTCCTCACGCTCCAGACGGAACCGCTCCTCGGGCGGGAAGGTGACGCTCAGCGCGCCCGGCTCACCGTCGATACGGGCCCGCAGGACGTCGTGGTTCGCGCGCACCAGCGTCAGCGCCGTCTCCAGCAGACCGGGGTCCATCGGGGCGTCGAAGTGGTAGGCACAGCACAGGTTGAGCGCCGGAGTGCCGGGATACAGCGACTCGTACACCCACAGGTCCTCCTGCGCCGGACTGAGCCGCACCGGCCCGTCCCCGTCGCGCGCCGGCACGACCGCCGGGATCAGCCCCATCTGCCCGGACTCCACCAGCCGCCGCATCAGCCGGATCCGCTGCTCACCACTGAGCGCGCTGAACCGCTCGGCCATCGACGCGCCGGCCGCCGCCGACCCCGCCCCCGTAGTCCCCGTCACGCCACGCCCTCCCGGACCCTCGCGAAATCCCCTGTCACGCCACGTCCTCCCGGACCGTCGCGAAATCCGCCGTCACGCCACGTTCTCCGGGAAGACCGTGAAATGGCTTGTCATGCCACGTCCTCCCGCAGTTCCGCCAGCCGGTGCAGCCCGGCCAGCACCTCGTCGCGGCCGAGGCCGAAGTCCACGAAGCAGGCGACCTCGTCGCAGCCCAGCTCACGCAGGTCGGCGAGCATCTTCCGGCAGGTCTCGGCGGAGCCGAGCAGGCTGCCCCAGGTCAGATACCGGTGGAAGGCGAACTCGGCGAGCAGCGCGGTCTGTTCCTCGTCGAGCTCCGCCGTTGCCCGGTCGGCCGGGCGGTTCGCGGTGGTCTGGCGCACGTAGGAGCGCAGATACCGCTTCAGCGGCTCGGCGGCCAGCCGCCGCGCCTCCTCGTCGTCCGCGCCGACGAACGTGTGCGCCATCAGCGTCACCCGGCCGTGCGCGTCGGTGCCGCCCTGGTCGGGGGCGGCGGCGCAGGCGGCCCGGTAGCGGGCGATCTTCTCGGCGAGTTCCTCCCGGCTCTGCCCGACGGTCGCCCCGAGCACCCCGGTCCGCAGACTTCCGGCCGCCTCCCAGGTCACGGGGTTGCCGGAGCTCGTCAGCCACAGCGGCAGGGTCTCCTGCACCGGCCGGGGCTGCGGCCGGACGGTGACCGTGGCGCCGGTGCCGTCGGTGAACTCGGCCGCCTCGCCCGCCCACAGCTTCCGCAGCAGCGGGATGTCCCGCAGGGTCCGCTCCCGGCGGTCCTCGTAGTTGCCGGGTGCGAGCACGAAGTCGGCGGAGTGCCAGCCCGTCGCGGCCGACAGCCCGATCCGGCCGTGCGAGAGGTTGTCGACGACCGCCCAGTCCTCCGCGATCCGCAGCGGATGGTGCAGCGGCAGGATCACGCTGCCCGCGCGGATGTTGATCCGCTCGGTTGCCACCGCGAGCGCCGCGCTGAGCACGGGCGGGCTCGGGAACACCTGGCCGACCTGCTGGAAGTGCCGCTCGGGCGTCCAGATCGCGTGGAAGCCGAGCCGGTCCGCGGTGCGGGCGACGGTGAGGATGTCGTCGTAGGCCTCGCTGTGCCGGGGCGCGGCTCCCCCGTCCGCGGGGCTGTCGGCGCCGAAGAACATCACGCTCAGGTCCATGGCACCTCCTTCTGGCTGGTGTCGGTACGGCCGGTGCGGCCGGGCTGGCGGGGAACGCGCGGCCGGCGCGGGATCGGTGCCGGTGCCGCGGGGGCCTCGGCCGGCGCCCGCTCCAGCTCGGCGGCGAGTGCGGCGACCGTGGGCGAGGTGAACAACTGGGCGGCGGTCACCGTGCGCCCGGTGCCGGTGAGGCGGGCCGCGACCCGGACCGCGCGCAGGGAGTTGCCGCCCAGCCGGAAGAAGTCGTCGTGCGGGCCCACTTGGTCGACGCCGAGGACGTCGGACCAGACGGCGGCGATCTCCCGGTGCAGGGCCGAGTCCGCCGGGACGACGTCGGCGCGCGCGGGAGTGAGCACCGCGTCCCGCGCCGGGTCCGCCCGCCGGGGCGGCTCGGGCAGCGCAAGCCTGGACAGCGGCAGGTCCGGCTCGGCGGCCGCCGCGTGCAGCGCCTCGACGACCGCGTCCGCCAGCCCGTCCACGAACTCCGGCTCCAGACACGAGGTCCGGTACTCGAAGACCAGCGTCATCCCGTCAGGGGCGCCCGACGCGGAGTGGTCGTCCGTGACGTCCACCAGCAGCTCGAACCGCGCCGTGCCGGTGCGCAGCGGTTCTGCGCCGCTCGTGGCGCCCGGCAGGCCGACCTCGGCGCGGGCGTTGTTCTGCAACGCCAGCACCACCTCGGTGAACGGCTGCCGCCCCGGTGGGCGTACGGGGCCCAGCGCGTCCACGACCTCCTCGAACGGCACGTCCTGGTGCGCGAAGGCGTCCAGCGCCGTCTCCCGGATCCGCGCCAGCAACTGCCGGGCGGTCGGGTCGCCGGAGGCGTCGGTGCGCAGCACCAGCATGTTGACGAAGAACCCGACGACGTCGTCCACCGTGCCGTCGTGCCCGCGCCCGGCGATCGGCGACCCGACCGCGAGGTCCTCGCCCGCCCCGGTCCGCACCAGCGCGGTGGCCAGGGCCGCGTGCAGCGCCATGAACAGCGTGGCGCCCTGTTCCCGCGCCGTCGCGACGATCCGCGCGTGCGCCCGCGCGTCCAGGTGCCGTACGACGGTGTCGGCTTTCCGCCCCGGCACCGCAGGCCGGCCCGCGCGGCGCGGGAGGAGCGGACCGCCGGGCGGCAGACCGGCCAGGGTCTTGCGCCAGAAGGCGAGTTGCTCCGACGCGAGCGACCCGGGATCGCCGGCCGCGCCGAGCAGCTCCCGCTGACGGCGGGCGAAGTCGGCGTACTGGACGGGCAGCGGGGCCCACTGCGGAGCGGATCCGGCGGCGCGGGCGGCGTAGGCACGCGACAGGTCCAGCAGCAGCGAGGGCAGGGACCAGCCGTCGCCCGCGATGTGGTGCAGCACGAGCAGCAGCGCGTGCTCGCCCGGCCGGTCCGTGACACTGAACA
The DNA here is from genome assembly GCF_055609385.1 of Streptomyces sp. NPDC036764. Lineage (NCBI taxonomy): Bacteria > Bacillati > Actinomycetota > Actinomycetes > Kitasatosporales > Streptomycetaceae > Streptomyces > Streptomyces sp. NPDC036764. The sequence continues at coordinate 156,361 of NZ_JBVJPT010000005.1, read as the reverse complement.
GCACGGCGTGCAGGGGCAGTTCGGCAGCGAGGTCGAAGCGGTGCCGGGCGGCCTCGGCGACGGCCTTCGGCAGCTCGTCCGAGCCGACGTCGGCCTGCCGCAGCCGCGGCCGTGCCTCGGCACCGTCCAGCACCCGCTGCCCCGGCTCGCCGTCGCGCTCCTCGAACACGGTCCGCAGCACCGTCTGCCGCGCGGCCACGTCCGCGAGCGCCGCCCGCAGCGCCGGCGCATCGACCGGACCGCGCAGCTTCACCAGCACCGGCAGGGTGTACGCGGTGCCCGCGTCGACCCGGTCCAGGAACCACAGGCGCCGCTGGGCGTAGGACAGGGGCAGCGCTCGGCCGCCCGGGAGCGGGGTGGGCGCGGCGGCGAGGTCGTCCTTCCCTGCCGTCTCCTCGACGTGCGGCAGCAGCGCCGCCGGCGTCCGGTTCTCGAACAGTGTGCGTACGCCGACCCGCGCGCCCAGGGTCCGCTGGATCCGGCCCAGCAGCCGGGCCACCATCAGCGAGTTGCCGCCGAGCGCGAAGAAGTCGTCCTCGGGGCCGACGGACGCGACCCCCAGCACCTCGCAGAACAGCCCGCACAGCGCTTCCTCGACCGGCCCCGACGGCCGCCGGCCGGAAGGTGAGCCGAGCGAGCCGGTGACGGGGCCGGGCTCCGGCAGCGCGGCGCGGTCCAGCTTGCCGTTGGGTGTGAGGGGCAGGGCATCCAGCAGTACGAAGGCAGCGGGGACGAGATAGTCCGCCAGCAGGCGAGCCGCGTGCTCGCGCAACTCATCCTCCGAGGGCCGTCGTCGGTCCCCGTCGCGCGGGACGACGTAGGCGACGAGCCGCTTCTCGCCCGTGGCGTCGGGGCGGGCGAGAACAGCGGCCCGGACGACGCCCGGATGGCCCGCCAGAACCGTCTCCACCTCGCCGGGTTCCACCCGGAACCCGCGGATCTTCACCTGGGCGTCGGCCCGTCCCAGATACTCCAGCACGCCGTCCGCCCGGCGCCGCACCAGATCCCCGGTGCGGTACATCCGCTCACCCGCCGGCCCGTGCGGATCGGCCACGAACCGCTCGGCCGTCAGCTCCGGCCGGCCGCAGTAGCCGAGGGCGACACCCGCCCCGGCGGCGTACAGCTCACCCGTCTCGCCGTCGGCGACGGGCCGCAGCCCCTCGTCCAGCACGCGGAGCCGCTTGCCGGCGAGGGGGCGCCCGATCGGCACCGGCCGGCCGTCCCGCAGCTCCTCGGCGGTGACCGGATGAACGGTCAGGAAGACCATGCCCTCGACCGGGCCGTAGCCGTTGCTCAGCCGCAGACCGGGATGGCGCCGAAGGGCGCGGGCCGCGTGCGCGGGCGACAACGGCTCGCCGCCGACGATCAGTTCACGTACCCCGTCGAGGGCCCGCGGGTACTCGTCCACGACCACGTGGAACAGGGAGGCCGACAGGTACAGCGAGGTGACGGCGTGCCGGTCGACCAGGCCGGCCATCACCACGGGGTCGGGGCGCTGCCCCGGGTGCAGTACGCACAGGCCGCCGTTCAGCAGCGGACCCCACAGCTCCAGCGCGAACGCGTCCCACGACACCGGGGAGGTCTGCAACCACACCGCGCCGGTCCCGAAGGAGGCGAAGTCCTGCCCGGTCAGCGTCCCGGTGATCGCGGAATGCGAGGCGACGATGCCCTTCGGGCGGCCGGTGGAGCCGGAGGTGAACATGACGCAGGCAGGGTCGTGCGGCCGTACGGCCACCGAGCCCGACTCGTGCGGCTGCACCTCCTCGGCGTCCTCCAGCGTCACCGACGCGGCGGCGGTCACCGGCTGGCGGACGCCGCGGCGGGACACCACCACGGCGACCCCCGCGTCGGCCGCCATCCCGCGCAGCCGCTCCGCCGGAAAGTCCGGGTCGAGCATCACATAGCCGGCACCGGCCTTGAGCGTGCCGAGCAGCGCCACCACCATCCCGGCGGACCGCTCCAGATACACGCCCACCAGGGCCCCCGGCCGTAAGCCGTGCCGACGCAGCAGCGCGGCCAACCGGTCGGCGCGCGCGTCGAGTTCGCCGTAGCTCAGCCGTTCCTCGCCGTGCACCAGCGCGGTCGCCGCCGGTGTCCGTCGGGCCTGTTCCGCGAAGAGTTCATGCACACCGTGCAACGCCCCCGTTGCTCCCATCTCAGGCGTCTGCGCCCGCGGGGGCGGGACATATGTCGGTCCAGCGCTCCTCGACGAAGGCGAGGCACTCGGCACGGCTGCTCGCGGTCAGCGCCACGTCCCACCCGGCCGGCACGGCGATCCCGTCGGGCCAGAGCGAGTACTGGCCCTCGGCGTTGGTGAGGACGAGATACGTCCCGTTCTCGTCCTCGAACGGATTGGTGGTCATGGTCAGCCCTCCACGAGTGCTTTGTTCTCGGGGTTGTCGGGTTTGCCGGTGCCCTGCGGGGCCCCGGGATCGCCGGGGCTCGCAGAGTCGCCGGCGCTGTCGGCAGGCTCGCCGGCGTCAGGGGAGCCGGCGGCATCGTCGGCTACATCGGGCAGCAGCGAGTCGATCTCCCGAACCGTGCGCCGGGACATGCTGAGCACCGCGACGGTGATGCCGCACAGGCCCGCGATGAGCAGCATGGCGGCCATGCCGCTGCCGGGCCCGTCCCCGAGGAGCGGCCCCAGCACCACGAAGATGCCGGCGCCGTCCGCGGCCTGCGGTTCGAAGACGTGGTCGGCCAGCGGGCCGGAGACCGCGGTGGCCAGCGGGACGGAGATCTGCGACAGGAACATCACCGCGCCGAAGACCCGCCCGTGCCACTCCTGCGGAACCTTCGTCTGCACGATCGCCTGCATCGTGCCGTTGATCATCGGCATCAGCGCCGCGCCCACGAGAATGGCCGCGCACCAGCCGACCACCTCGCCGGCGAGCGCCATCGCCACCTGGGCGGACAGACACATGCCGATGATCCCGAGCAGCATGCCCCGGGCCCGGTTCCGCGGCCCGCTCCAGGCCGCCATCAGCAGCCCGCCCGCGACCCCGCCGACCCCGATCGCGGTGTTGACGCTCGCCAGCGCCGAGGTCTCGCCGCCGGAACGGGCCAGCACCATGGGCTGTACGGCGGCGAAGCCGAAGACCATGACCAGGTTGACGAAGCAGAACGCCAGCATCAGATCGCGCAGGCTCGGGAAGCGGAAGAGGAAGCGCATCCCCTCGACGGCCTCGGCGATGAGCTTCTTGCGCGGACCGCCGCCCGGCTTCGCCCCGGGACCGGTGTCCCCACGCATCCGCACGACCCGGATCGCGGCCAGTGCGAGAGCGAAGCTCACCAGGTCGGCGACGATGATGAAGCCGAGCCCGGAGAACGCCACCAGCAGCCCGCCCAGCGCCGGGCCGCCGACGTCGGCGGTGCTCTTGGCGCTCGCCAACAGGCTGTTCGCGCGCTGGAGTCGGCTCTTGTCCACCAGCAGCGGCACGGCCGCGCCGAGCGCCGGGAACTGGAAGGCGGCGGCACCGCCGAGCAGCATGACCGCCCCGTAGACCTCCCAGGTGCGCAGCCCGCCGGTGAAGTGCAGGACGCCGAGGAGCGCCACGACCAGCAGCCCGCCGCCGTCCGCGAGCTGCAGCGCCGTACGACGTTTGACACGGTCGACGAAGGCTCCGGCGAGCGGACTGAGGAGCACCTGGGGGAGCAGCGCGCACAGCGACAGCGTGGTCAGCGCCGTCGCGCGGCCCGTGGCCGACCAGGTCTCGAAGACGAAGGCGAACCGCAGGACGGAATTGCCGACCAGGGACACCGCCTGCCCGCTCCAGACGAGCATGAAGGGACCCATGCCGGTGAACCGGCCGGTCCTCCCCCCGTCGTGCGCGGTGTCGTCCTGCGAACGCGCCGCATCGGCCACGTGCGTACCCCCGTCGAATGTGGCTTCCGGTCGAGAACCTTAGTTCGAAGTGACCGGCCGCACAGCCCTGATCATGAAAGGCGTCCGAGAAGCCCTCACGGACGGGCCGTCACGACCGAGAGGGCCGCGCGCTGACGGGCCCGTACCGGGACAAGGCAGTGCCGCCTCGTAGGCACCTACGAACAATTGACGACACAGCGACATTCGGGACGTCCCGCACCAGAGGTGCCGTCCTCGGGCACGTCGGCCGCCGTCCAGCAGCGGATTCCGTGCGCGCCCTCCCCGTCAAGGGTGTCATTCTCCCGGTGCTTGAGCGATGGACTGGCCCGACCAACTGCGGCCTCCCTAGGATGTGTTGTCGGCGAGGTGATCTCCTCGGCCGTCCTGCCCCTGGGGGAAGCCATGGAGCCTGGAAAGCAACTGTCGACGTCGATCGATGCCACGGTCCCCACGGCCGCGCGCATGTACGACCACTACCTCGGAGGCAAGGACAACTACGCCTCGGACCGCGCCGCCTGCGAGGAGCTGGACAAGGTCGTCCCCAGCACCCGGGCCCTCGCCCTGAACAACCGCCGCTTCCTTCAGCGGGTGGTCGGGACGCTGGCCCGCGAGTTCGGCATCCGCCAGTTCCTCGACCACGGATCCGGCCTGCCCACCCAGAACAACGTCCACCAGGTCGCGCAGGCCATCGACCCCACCTCGCGCGTGGTGTACGTCGACAACGACCCGATGGTCCTCGTCCACGGCCGCGCCCTGCTGGACCAGAACAACAACACCGCCGTCATCCACGCCGACATGCGCGAGACGGACCTGATCTTCTCCCACCCGGACACCGAGCGGCTGCTCGACTTCTCCCAGCCGGTGGCGGTGCTGTTCAACTCGGTGTTCCACTGCATCCCCGACAGCGACACCGACGGGCCGCTCGCCGTGGCCCGCCGGGTGCGCGAGCGCCTGGCGCCCGGCAGCTTCATGGTGATGTGCCAACTGGTCAGCGACGACCCAGAGGTCCGCAAGTTCGTCACCGATTTCATGGACCAGGCGACGCAGGGGCACTGGGGCCGGGTGCGTCAGGAGAAGGACGTCGCCGAGTACTTCGACGGCCTGGAGATCCTCGACCCCGGCCTGGTGGAGGTCTCCACCTGGCGCCCCGACACCGAGGTGGCGCCGCGCCAGCTCACCCAGGAGTGGATCGAGTTCGGCGGCGTGGGGCGGCTGGCTTAGGACAGGGGAGGCGGGGGAGCGGGTCTGCCGTAGGGACGGGCAGGCGGGGGAGCGGGTCTGCCGTAGGGACGGACAGGCGGGGGAGCGGGCTTCGCTGCCGCTCCCGGGCCGGAGTCTCGCTACGCGTACCGCTTCATCGTCTCGCGCATCCGCTCCAGTGACTCGCGCGGATTGAGGGCCTCGTCGCCCAGGCGGTCCAGGGCGAGGCGGTATTCCTCGGTCTCGTCGCGGTCCTCCAGGAAGGCCGCGCTCTTGATGTGCTCCAGGTAGACGATGTCGGGCAGGTCGATGCCGCCGAACCGGAGATAGGTGACCGGCATGGCGGGCGCCGAGGCGTTGGTGGCGTCCAGCGGCACGATCTGCACGGTCACATGCGGCCGTTGGGCCATCTCCACGAGGTGCTCGAGCTGCGTGTGCATCACCTCACGGCTGCCCAGGACACGCAGCAGCACCGACTCGTCGACGACCGCCCAGAGCTGGGGCGGGTCCGGACGGTGCAGCAGTTGCCGTCGGCGCATCCGCAGCTCAACCCGACGCTGCACCTCACGGGCCGGCGCGTTAGGCAGTCCGCGCTCGACGACGGCGCGGGTGTAGTCGTCGGTCTGCAACAGGCCCGGCACGTATTGGAGTTCAAAGGTACGGATGTGCGTCGCGGCCTCCTGAAGCCCGACCAGCCGGTCGAACCACTCCGGCATCAGCCGCTTGTCGTAGCGCTGCCACCAGCCCGGCTCGCCGGCACGCCGCAGCAACTGAAGCAGCACCGATGCTTCGTACTCCTCGGCGCGATAATGCTCCAGCAGGGCGCGGACGTCCGCCTCCGTGGGCGGCCGACGGCCCTTGCCCGCCTCGATGCGCGACAGCTTCGCGGGACTGAATCCCACGGCCCGCGCAGCCTGGTCCTGGGACAGGCCGAAGTCCTCACGGATACCCGCCAACTGGACGCCGACCAGCATCTTCAGCAAGGTCGGCGCGGGCTCGGTCCGGTCCAGATAGGGTTCGAGGCGGGAGATGCGAGGTGACTCGGGCGACATCCTGACTCCCCGTAGACCGGCATACGACAGACCGCATTATCGCATCCCGGCGCCTCATGGCGCCCGAACCGTGAGAAGTGGAAGGCTCAACTTCCGTTTGCGGGCGGCGTTTCACCCTCCACCGACTCACGTGCTTCCGGGCGGGGGCCCGTCTCACGCCAGGTGGTCGAACTCTCCGTCCTTGGCGCCCGCCAGGAAGGCCGCGATCTCGGCGGGGGTGTAGACGAGGGCCGGCCCGTCGGGGTGGCGGGAGTTGCGCATGGCGACACTGCCGTCGTCCAGGGCGGCCACCTCGACACAGTTGCCCTCGGCATTGCTGTGCCGGCTCTTGATCCAGCGGACGCCCAACGAGCTTGCTCGTACGCCGTTCGATGCTGTTGGCACTGCACTCTCCTTGCTCACGTTCCGCCACGCGCGCGCCCCATCGCCCCGGCGGACCCGGGCCGCATCACGTGCTCTGGCCGACATCACCCGCGAAATTTCCCGTGAAATTGCACGGAGACGCCGTCGGCGTGGATAATAGCCCTTGGCGTCAAGTGCAGCGCGGACGCCCAGTCCTGACCGTGTATCAGGGGAGACGTTGTGTCGTTACCTGCGTACGAAGGGCTCCGACTGCCCCAGGACGCTGCGTCGCATGAGGAGTTGGCCGCGGCGGAAGGGCTGACCGCTGCTGATGGTTTGACCGCGGCTGGGGGGTCGACCGCGGCCGAGGGTTTGACCGCGGCTGGGGGGTTGACCGCTGCCGAGGGTGTGACCGCGAGGCCGCATTCGCACGCCGGCACCCCTGGCCCGCGCCGGCTCGCCACGCCAGAACCTCCGCACAGCACGCCCAACTCCGCCGTCCTGCGTCTCGTCGGCGCCGAACGCGGCTGTGGCCAGGCCCGCGACTTCGTCCGTCGCACGCTGAACGACTGGGAGCTCGACCACTGCGGCCCCGACGCCCTGACGGTCGTCACCGAACTGCTCGCCAACGCCGTACTGCACGCCGCACCGCACTGCGCGGCCCACCTCTCGGCCGACGCCGGGATCTGGCTCAGGCTCAGCCTCCGCCGCCCGGCCCACCTGGTCTGCGCGGTCACCGACCCGAGCGACCACCCGCCGGTGTACCCGCACACCTCGGACCCCTTCGACGAGCACGGCCGTGGTCTGCGCATCATCGACAGCCTGTCCGAACACTGGGGCTGGACCCGACGGCACCCCTTGGGCAAGACGGTCTGGGCGATGCTCCCGACCGCCGGCCAGTCCTGATCCCCGAGGACCTCGCACTGCATCCGCAAATGTGCACTCGCACGTGAACAATCGGGTAAGGGCCCCGAATAGGCCACTAGGCAGCCATATTTGGGATGTCCCCGGCAGTGGTGTAACACGGTCGCGTTCGTCCGGCGCAGAACTAGGCGGAAGGTAGTCACCGCGCAAAGTCCGAATCCCGGCACCGCGCGGTGGCCAGTCGGCCCATCAATGCGTCAGATCGGATTTCTTGTGAACACCGACCCGGTATCCGGATACCAGACGTACGACCAGCACCCGGCCCAGGATCCCACCGCGCGCAACCAGGCCACCGCTCGCAGAGCAGCCCTGACGATCTGCACGATCGCCGACGTCTCCGCCGGTCTGCTCGGCCTGTGGATCGCCCTGTACCTGCTCGACGCGAACCAGGGCAACGCGTTCGTGGAGTTCGTCCACGGGGCCGCGGACCTGCTCTCCGGATGGGCACGGGACATTTTCACGATGGACACAGAGGGCCTACGGGTCGTCCTCAATTACGGCCTTCCGGCAGTCCTCTATTTGCTCCTCGGACACGGAATTGCCGCCCGCCTGAACAGGGCCTGACGGCGATACCCAGCGGAAGGATGACACAGTGACACGCACCCCCGCCGAAAACGATCACCTGCCCATATATGAAGACCTGGTGCGCGAACGCGGAGACGCTGTGACGGAGGCCCAAATAGCAGCCGCACACACCCAACACCGGGCAGCGGAACTCCTGCCGGACGGGGATGCGGATCAATGGGGCCGACAGCAGGGGTATGGGGGAGGGGCTCGGTAGCGGTAGGCGCGGATGGCTGGGGGCGGGGCTCGGTGGCGGTAGGTGTGGATGGCTGAGGGCGGGGCTCGGTGGCCTAGGTGTGGATGGCTGGGGGCGGGGCTCGGTGGCGGTTAGGCGCGGGACCCGTCGGAGCCACAACGCCGTAAGCGAGCGTCCCCCTGGGCAGTCCTCGAGTCACTGCTACCGGCGTAGCGTCTGGAGCTTCAGAGCGCCGAGAATGCCGTCCGTGTCCGGCTGACGGAGCCAGTCGTCGTTCTTCGCCCACAGAATGGCGATGCCGGCACGGCTTTGAGCATCGAGCCCGCTCAGCAGACCGGAAACGGCCTGACGTGAGGCATCCCCGAGCGCCAGGACTATCAGCTTGCGAACGGCCTCCGGCGCCGTCGGGAGGGCATCGACGAGCTCGGCGACAAGATCGCGCTCAGCCAGCAGGTGCGCAGCAGTAGCGGCCCGGCGCAGGTTGCCTGTACGAAGCCAGTCGCGGAGTTCGTCCAAGCACTCCTGGGGCAGGTCTGCCGGCATGACCGCCGCCGCATGCGTCGCGACAAGCACGCTGGGATCGTCGACGAGGCGCATGAGCTTGGCGGGTGCCTTGCGAGCCCCAGTCCCGAGCCCCCAGGCGGCAGCCGCACGCACCTCTTCTGGAACTGCCGGCTCGGTGCTGCCGGCAACCGAGTGCAGCGCCTCCGCGGCTTCCTCGGTATCGATCTCCGACAGAGAGAACACCGCCTCCATGCGCACCTCGTCGGTCGAGTCAGCGCATTCAGCGAGTTCGAGCAGTGCTGCGACGGATGCCGGGCGCTTGGGGGCGAGGCTGGCGTGCGCTTCGAGGCGCACTCGCCAGTCGTTGGCCTCGTTGTCCGCTACGCCGATGAGGATGTCCTCGACCGACTCCGCACCGAGGAACCGGGCTGCTTTGACGGCCGGGAATCGAATGTCTTCGTCACTCGCCAGGAGGTCTTCCTGCCAGTCCCAGGACCCTTCGCCGGCGCAGCCGACCGAGTCAGCCGTGCGGAAGCAGAACGCGACCGGCTGACCGGCCTCGAATGCCGTCCCTTCTGCCAACGCATGGAATGCCTCCCACCGGCTACCGCTCCCGTAGAGATACGTGCTGGTGCCCTTGGTGACGCGAACCTTCTTGCGGTCGTCGTCGACTACGACGACCTCACCGGCATAGCCCGGGGCCCACATAGGCCACGTACGGTCCATCTCCGATCCCTCGGATACTGCCTTTCGGTTGCCCTCCCTGGAGGACCCTCGAGCATCTTCCAAGCTCCGCCGAGTCACGTAGACAAGGTGCGACACGCTCACAGGGCTCGTCTTCATGTCGACACGTGCGAAGGCGAAGACGTCGTCCAGGCGCATGCCGCCGTCGCGCCAGGCGCGCCCTGGCACCGTGGAGTCGGAGAGCTTGACCTCAAGCTTTGTCTTGCCCTTGGACTCGAAACGGCGCCCACAGCTAACGCACATGAGGTCAGGTAGGCGCATCCGCTTGACCTTTGTCTGCCATACCTTGTTGGCCTTGGCATACCGCTCGAGCTCGATGATACGGTGCCCGTGATTTTGCTCGAGGTCTCGGGCAATCTCGTCGGCGGCGTAAACCCCCATGCTCAGGAACCGAGCGAAATCCGCATCTTCCTTGAAGCCCATCAAATACCTTCGAGTAGTTGTGAGGGCGCCGAGAGATGATACTCCCGCACACCGCGGACGAACGCCGGGCGCCGCCACTGGACGAGCGCCGCACTTGGCAAGTTCAGGTGATCCGAGGGCCATTGACGGGCGGCCCGCTCGTCGACCACCGGATAGTCCGAAACAGCAAGTTCATTCGGTGCTATATCGCGAGAGTTGATCGCCAATTGATAGCAGGAAAGTGATTCCCAGTTGCCGCACAAGCAAGTGTGCCCGAGTTTGAGCATGACGACATCCACAGCATGATGCTCGTTGCTGTGGCGTGTTGGTCGACGATATAGTGCCCCATCCGGGTGGTGTACATGTAGTGCTGGCTCCGAGACTCGCGGATACGTGCGCGCGAACGCTGAGCGAGGGCGAGGGAACAGGTCGTGGAGCGTCAAACGCCGTGGAGCAGCGTCGACGTCGCTACCTGGAGGGCTCGGGCTAGGGCCACGATGTTGTCAAGCCCAACGTTGCGCTGTCCGCGCTCAAGGCTTGAGACGTACGTGCGATGGAGGCCCGCCGTGTGAGCAAGCTCCTCCTGAGACATCCCGGCCTGTTCCCGCAATGAGCGAACGCGAGCGCCAAATGCCAGCCTGTGGGCGAGCGCGTCCTGTTGATTACCGTGCGTAGTCATTGCGGCTAAGACACTAGATCAACTAATGCGACAGGGCTACAGACTATGAGTAACGTTCGAAGCGTCCCGGAGGAGCTCTCTGTGGGCAGGAGTGACCCTGCCTACATGGCGCACGCCTACCTGACGAAGGTCCCCGTTCCCGCCATCATTCCCTTCATCGAGGCGTACTCGAAGCCGGGTGATGTGGTGGTGGACCCATTCGCAGGCTCGGGGATGACCGGCGTTGCCGCTGCTATGACGGGCCGCTCTGCGAAACTTTTCGACATCAGCGTTCTCGGCCAGCACATCGGCCGAAACTATGCGAATCTGGTAAATTCTAGCGATTTCGGAAAATTTGCCCACGAGGTTGTAGCGGCTTCAAAGGATGCACTTGGGGATCTATATTCCGTCAAGTGCTCACGCTGTAGTGCGAGTGCAACTCTGGCAAAATCTGTCTGGTCGTTTGTTGTTGAGTGTCGTGGTTGTGAAGCGCCTGTCAACTACTACCGTTCGTTGGAGAAGGCCGGTTGGTCAAAGCCGGCCATGGCCTGTCCGCGCTGCGGGGATCCGGTTTCGAGTAGAAATCGCCGCGTGGGCGAGGAGCGAGTACTCGACTACGTCGTCTGCAACTGCAGTGCAGTGCAGATTGAGCAGGATCCCTGCGAACTATCCGTGACATCGCTAGAGGGGATCAACTTCCCTAGGGTGGAGATCACGCCAGATCGTCAGATGTATAAGGCTTCTGCGCTTGGCAAAAGTGGAATGACGACCATTGGCTCATTCTACTCTGCGCGCAACCTTGCAGTTTTGACCGAGCTCCATAATAAGATCTCCGCCGTGGACGACCGGAAAATCCGCTCCAAGCTGCTGTTTGCTTTCACGGCCTGCTTGACCAGGGCATCGAAGCGATATCAGTGGTCGAAAGCCCGACCGCTGAATGCCGCGAACGCAAACTACTACGTTGCATCCGTATTCTACGAGTGGAACGTCTACGATCTATTTACCCGCAAGGTTTCTGCAGTCTTGAAGTCTGACGACTGGGTAAGGGCTGCCAGAAGGGTTTCCGTAGGGTCCGAAGCTGCAGATTCTCCTGATGTTGCTTACGAAATCAGTAGCGCAGACAAAATTCCGCTTGCCACTGGAAGCGTTGACTACGTTTTCACTGATCCGCCGTTTGGATCCAACCTCTTCTATGCAGACATGGCGTTGTTCCAAGAGGCTTGGCTTGATGGATTCAGCGATGTGAGCCGTGAGGCTGTGGTCGATCGCAAGGGTACGAAGGGCGAGCGGACCGCGGATCGCTACGAACGCTTGCTTACGGCAGCACTTTCCGAGTGCCTCAGGGTGCTGCGTCCGAACGGCAAGATCAGTATGGTTTTCGGAAACTCATCCGGTGAAGTATGGGAGCTGGTTCAGAGGTCCATTCGGGCTGCTGGGCTACGTATCATTCCGGAAGCCTTGGTTGTCCTCAATAAGGGCCAGCGATCAGTCAAGGGTCTCGCCTCCGGATTCGAGCATGTCGCCACGCTCGACCTCATCATCACGATGGAAGCTGCTGATTCCGCACAACAGGCGCGTCCTCTGCGACACGTGGATGCAGACACGGTCAGCCATAAAATCCGTGAGCTTGCTGCAGCGGACCCTGCGACACCGAGTCACCTCTATCTCGAGTTGCTGCGCGCTGGGATTAGTGAAGGCTGGCATCTCGAAGAAATCGATCTCAGGGTGGTAACCGCGGCACTCGTCGAAGACGGGTGGACCGTTGACTCAAAGTCCGGACGGCTGCACCGCGGTCCCGCGGAAGAAGTCGAACTGCTTTTTTAGTTTTCGCAGACCTGCGCTGACTTCAGAATCCGGACGTTACTCATAGTCTGTAGACGCCGCAGGGGTGTTCACGAGATCGTCGCCGTTGTGACTATTGATGGGTACGAGGCTGAGGCCGTCCTGCAGCCGCAGGGTGATATTACCGAAATTGTAAGAATCGGTAATGCCCTGCAAGAGCTTGCGAGTGTTCGACGTATTCATAACGTCTTTGATGACGGCGGATACAAGGAGCTCATGCTCCTTTCACTCTTCAATCTCACCAAGGGCGGGGATCGCACCGGCAATGATGCGGTTGACGACCAGGGTCGCGAATACGAGATCAAGACCGTAGCTCGTGTAAGCGCCAAGGGCGAGCGCAAGTCGTACCTGAATGTGACCACTGAGCATACTCTCACGCTTGAGAACGTGGAGCGCTACAGGCAGGTACACCTTTGGATCGTGGCGGTCTTCGATCAATCCAACCCTGAAGTAATCTACGAGATTTCTCCGGTGCACCTGGAGCGCTACTTCTCTCTTTGGGAAAACAAGTTGAGGAGTCAGGAGTCCCTTCGCCGGGAAGGCGGGGCGCCGGTTCACCTGAATAATCCGAAAATTCCGCTGAGTTTTATTGCAAGACATGGCGTAGTGGTTTGGGACGCGCGGAAATCGGAGCAAATGCAATTGCCTGCTCAGGTGAGGCAAGGTCTCTTGCAGGCGGATGAATTTCTTGGCTAGGTCTCGGTCCGCCCTGCCCCTACCTCGATTGAGCCAGTGCGGCCAGGCTACGGCCGGCCGCTGGCCCTGATGGCCGGTGGAATGACCTTGGCCAGGAGCGGCTTTGGCGCGAGCGATCATGGCCTCGCAAGCTTTCGGTGTGCCGGGCAGTCTGCGGATCTGCCCGATAAAGCACGAAGTTGGGTCTGCGATCTTTCGAGTCTCGCGCCAAAGTGGCCGGCTGAAGTCGTGGAGCCAACGGCACCAGCCGCAGCGGGTTCTTACCTTCTGGTAGCCACGCCCGCCATCCATCCGAGCCGGTGGCATGCGGGCCAGAGTGGCCGTTGATGCGCATGAACCAGTAGAGAAGTTTCAACTCAGTCGTTCGTTTGGGGCTTGAAGTCGTATGCGCGGGCCGGAAGTTCGACGCCCTCCCGGTGGGCAAGCGTTAGGAAGAGGACCGGCCATACGGTCCAAGTGAGGCGTGTGCCGGCCTGGTGCACGCCGACTGAGCAGGATGGTGCGCAGTGCGACGGCTAGACCTGCAGCGGCTGGACGACTCGCCGTCCTGGACCTAGCTGGGTGGCCGTCACGTCCATCGCAGGTCTATCGCGAACAGCGCGAGGCAACGGAAAAGAGCGGGATCCGGTGAGACTGGTTCCCGCTCTCTCGTTTCGGCATCCGCGCTGGTCAGGTACGAAGTTCGTAGGTGACCAGGCGAGTGCCCCGGCAGGATTCGAACCTGCGCACACGACTCCGGAGCACCATCAGGGTTTGGCTTGCGCGGCTCCTGCGTCCATTTGACAGCTCGGCGTTGCGGGCCGCGGACGCCGCCGGCCAGTCGTCATCCGACAGGACCCGCCTGATTCCTCACAGCTTGACGCATGCCGATATGGGCATACGATGGCTGCCATGGCACGAGCAGCGACGACGTCGGACGTCTTCAACGCGATCGCCGAGCCGCAGCGCCGGGAGATCCTGCTGCTGCTTCGGGCGGGCGAGCGGCCGGTGACCGAGTTGGCCCGGGAGTTGGGGATGACCCAGCCGCGCGCGTCCAAACACCTACGGGTGCTCCGGGAAGTCGGCCTGGTGCGCGACCGCAAGGCAGGCAAGCAGCGTATGTACGGCCTTGACGCCCGCGGGCTGCGACCGGTCCACGAATGGACCGGTGGGTTCGAGCGGTTCTGGAACGAAAGCTTCGACCAACTGGACGCGTACGTGCAGGACCTCAAGCAGGCAAGGCAGGAGGAGAGCTGATGAGCGCGACGGGACAAGGAGGGCCGGCGCCGTCCGCGACGGCCGACCGCGAGATCGTCATCTCCCGGGTCATCGACGCCCCACGGGAGCTGGTGTTCGAGGCATTTACAGAGGTGCGGCACCTGTCCCGGTGGTGGGGCCCGGAGGGGTTCACCACCACCACGCGGTCCTTCGATTTCCGTGTCGGCGGGGCGTGGGACTTCGTGATGCACGGACCGGACAGAACGGACTACCAGGAGTGGATCTCCTGGACCGAGATCGTCCCGCCGGAGCGGATCGCGCTGCTCCACGGTGAGTCCCGGGACGACCCGAACGCCTTCGAGTCGGTCCTGACGTTCGAGCCCGACGGTGCGGCGACCCGGATCGAGATGCGAACGGTGTTCCCCACCAAGGAGTTGCGCGACGAGGCGATCGAGAAGTACCACGCGATCGAGGGCGGCCGGCAGACCCTGAGCAACCTGGCGGCCTACGTCACCGACCTCAGGCGGAAGGGGGCGGAGGGCTGATGGCCGGGAAGGTGTTCTTCAGCGTGACGATGTCGCTGGACGGCTTCATCGCGCCCGAGTCCGTGCCCATTGACGACTTCTTGGCGCCCGATAAGCAGGACGACCCGGCCGTCCAGCGCTGGATGGCGCAGTGGGCGGAGCTGCAGCAGTGGCTGTTCCCGCTGCGGTTCATCCGGGAGAACCTGAAGCTGGGCGAGGGCGGCGAGGAGGGCCGCGACAACGACATCGCGCGGGAGACGTTCGAGCGCACCGGTGCGAGCGTGATGGGCAAGCGCATGTTCGACGCCGGCGAGCAGGCGTGGCCGGAGGAGGCGCCGTTCCATACGCCGGTGTTCGTCGTGACGCACACCAAGCGTGACCCGTGGGAGCGGCCCGGCGGCACGACCTTCAACTTCGTCAACGACGGCATCGAGGCCGCGCTCGACCAGGCCCGCGAGGCCGCCGGCGACCGGGACATCCGCATCGCGGGCGGCGGCGCGACGATCCTGCAGTACCTGAACGCCGGCCTGATCGACGAGTTCTCGATCGCGCTCTCACCCGTGCTGTTCGGCTCCGGGATCCGCCTGTTCGAGGGCGTGGACGCGGGCCGCGTGGCTCTGGAACAGGTCCGCGCGGAGCCCTCCCCGAGGGTGACGCACCTGACTTACGCCGTGCGCCCACGGTAGCCACGCCACCACTCCACCCAGGAACCCGAGCGCTCAGTTGGCCGGTGGACTCCTTAAGGGCCCGGCTCCCGCCCAACCCGAACTGTCTCCACCAAGGTGATCATGCATTGCACACGGCCCCGACAGCGATGCTCGGAAGCCAAGGCGCCGACTAGTCCAAAGCCTCCGGCGACTTGGGCCGCCCACCCGTCGTTCGTCGCATCGCCCTCATCGTGGTCGGGTGCGGCTTCGTGCCACGCCGTACGGCTGACGAGTGTGTCGCGTGTGTCGCAGATGGTGCGCGAGCTGTGGGAGACAACGAGAGAGGGCGGGAGTCAGTGAGACTGACTCCCGCCCTCTTCTGTCGGCATCCACCCAGGTCAAATGCTAGTTTCAGCTTGAGACCGGGCGAGTGCCCCCGGCGGGGGACCCAGAACATGGGAACGAGGGAAGCCGCCGGTCGGGGTGGGCAGCTGGTGCTCCAGACGGTCGTCCAGTTGAAGCGGTAGGACGGCGTCGCTTGGCCGCAGGTTCGAGTCCTGGGCAGGAGCCACAAAACATGGCTGGTCGTGCGCACGGCGCTGACCTGAGCATTTGCGCCACCGTGGCGGTTGAGGGGCGAGCGCGGCTGGTGCCGCTACCGCCGGGAGTGGTCCGCGCGGCTGCGGAACCCCCGCCCATGACGGAGAAGTCGCCGGACCGGGCTGATGCCCTTGGTGACCGACGGGCTGTCGGCAGGCCCCCTCTTACAGGTCTTCGTCGTCGATGGGTTCGGGTTCGCGAGTGTAGGCCAGGTCGAGGACGTAGCGTTCGGTGACGGGGCAATTGTTCCAGGCTTCGGTGAGCTGGTCTTCGGGGGAGTCATCGGTGAGCTGGTCGAGGGTGGTGTTGTAGTAGTCGGCTGCTGCTTGGCGGCCTTGCCACCAGGCGTGGCCTTCGTAGATGCCGGGGCGGGGCAGGGTGATCTCGCCGGCGGGTCCGCGGTCGAGTTGGCCGATGACCAGGATGCCTGTCTCGGATTCGAGGCTGACGTCGGTGTGGCCTTCGGCCTCGGCGGGTGGTGCGGGTGGGGTGTCCCAGATGCGGATCGTCATCTGGACTTTCATGTCTGGTTGCAGGCTGAGGAGGTACAGGTGGTAGCCGTTGCCGGCCACCACCTGTGTCTCTGCGGCGTCCAGGGCTGCTTCGTCGCCGAGGTAGGCGTCAGCGTCGTAGACCTCCAGCACGCGGCGGCCAGGGGTGGCGGTGACGTTGTGTTCGGCGAGAAGCGCCATGGCCGGTGGTGCCTTCCTGCTAGTTGGTGATCTTCACGTAGAAGGGGTCGTCGTTCAGGACGCGGTTGAGGGTGTACGTCTCGTTGAGGCGCTCTCCGCCCTTGCGGTTGTCCTTACCGTCGATCAGCCGGACGGAGAAGCGGTTGTCGCCCTTGGTGGACCCTTCCTTGGTGGAGGCGAAGGGGTACTCGTCGCACTCCAGGCCGCTGCCGGCGTAGTCGCCCCAGACCTTCTTGCATTCCTTGATGGACTTCTTGCGATTGTCTTCGATCTTCTTCGGATCGACGACTCGGTGAAGGGGTTCCTTCGATCCCGGGACGCTCTTGCCGGGCCAGGAGGGGAAGGTGCGCTCGGGGCGGTTCAGGGCGTCGTAGATGTGCACGGCGCTTTCGTTGACCGCGGGGTCCTTCTGGCTCATCGCGAGTTCCACACGGGCCTTGGTGAAGACGGTGCCCTTGTGCTTGCCCGCGACCGGTCCGGCGTAGTCGTAGCGGACGCTTGAGTTGTAGACGTTGCTTCCCTCGTTGAAGGGGGCGGAGTTGGGGGAGCTGGCGCTCAGGTCCATCGCGACGGTCGAGAAGACGCGCTGCTGGTTGCCCTGGTCGAACAAGGCGCCCTTGTCCGGGGAGGTGTAGGTGAGGCTCCAGTGGGGATTGGTGTCCCACACGCCGAGCAGTTCGTCACGGTTCACGGTCTGCGGCGCGGTCACCTGAGGGTCTGGATCGCTGCTGGAGGCGTTGACGCTGTGGTGGAAGTGCTGTCCGATCCGCCACTTGGTGGCGTCCTCGGTGGGTATCGGCTGGACCCATATGTTCTCGATACTGGCGACGTAGTCGACGCGACGGCTGCCGTCGTAGGCGAAGCCGAGGACCCATTGGTCGAACTTGAGGCGGCCGAGCGTGGTCGTGCCCCTGACGTCTCGCAGGACCAGATCGAAGGGACGCTTCTGGCAGCTTTCGAAGCGGGACTTGAGCCAGCCGGTGGCGGTTTTGGCCTGCGCCGCGTGGTTGGCGCACTGCTGGCGCAGATCCTGTTGGTCGCCGGGAGCCGGGTCGGCCGCTGCCCGCGGCGCCGCAGACTTCGAGCCGTGGGATCGGGTGTATTCGGCGTATGGGATGGGCTGGTCGAGGCCGCGCAGTTCGTCGGCGGGGAGAGATGCGGCGTCGACGAACACCGTGCCCTCGGGGGCCGGATCGTTCGTGGTGGAGGTGGCGTGGGTGGCGGTGGTGGTGGCCGCGGTGAGCAGTGTCAGGGCCGCCGTGGTGGCGGTGGCGCGGGCGAGACGTATGAGTGCGGTGCGTATGTTCACCAGTGGACTCCTTGCGGGCGTGCGGAAGCGGTGGGGTATCTGCGGCACGTGGTGATCACGAGGCATCGCAGAGGTCGCCCCAGCACGCCTCCAGCAGTGCGCCGGTGTGTGCCGAGTAGCGGGCGGTGAACCCGTCGAAGCGCCGGTCGCTGCGCTGCAGTCCGGGGGTGGAGCTGGTGGAGGTCACCGTCCAGGCGGCGTCGCCGCTGCTGCTGTCGGCCGCGTTCGGGTGAGCCTTGAGCACAGCGGGTGACGCGGGCGGCTCGACGGCGAGGGCGTCATCGGGGACGTCGAAGGAGGCCGCGGCCCGGGCGCGGATGTCGGCGGTCGACACGTCCGCGTCGGCTGCCGGTTCTTCCGAGGGCCCACCGGACGGCAGGGCGGCGGCGTTGCAGACCCGTACGGTGGCCACGCACTCCGACAGGCCGGGCACGGTGGCCAGGCAGTTGTCGGGATCGTTCTCCAGGCACGCTTGCAGAGCCTGCTGGTCCACGCCGTTGAACGTGGCGGGCAGGCTGGCCGCGGCGGCGTCCCGGCTGGGCGTCAGGGCAGCCGGGGAGGCCACGGTAGCGGCGGCCTGCCGGCGCGGCTTGCTCACGGTCCACTGGGTGAACTTGCTGTTGTCGGTCAGCTTGGTGGTGAAGCAGTTCGGTGGCTTGTGGCTCGTGCTGCAGACGGGGAGCGTGACGGACTTGGCCACGTTGGCCGTCGCGACCTGCTGCCACACCTTGTTACCGGTCATGAACTGCATGCGGTTCGCGATCGAGGGGATGTTGATGTACTTCGGCCCCATCACCTCGAGGCCGACGTCGATGCGGTTGGTGTTGCCGCCCAGTACCTTGAGCTGTTTGGTGGTGGAGCCAACCTTGTTGAAGTCGTAGAGCACGTCCCACTGGTTGCCGCTGTCCTGGCGGACGGTCATGTAGGTGTGGTTGCGTTTGTCCGGCTTGGTCGGGTTGACGCCGGCCTTGATGGCTGTCGTGCGACCGCCGCTGGTGGTCAGCTCCGACCAGCGAGGGCCGTAGGTGTGGGTGGTCTTCCCCGTCTTCTCCGCGTACAGGCCGATCTCGATGTTGGGAGCCAGCGGACTGCTCGACGTGTTCGGGCTGACGCGCAGGTAGTTGGCCACCTGTACGGTCGCTGACCCGGTGTCGACCTGATCGAAGGTGATCGGTATGTTGCGCCAGGTGGCGAAGCCGCCGATCATCGGCTCGCCGGGCTGGCTGCACGTCATCGCCCAGAAGGTGATGCGGGCGTTGTAGAGGCCGGAGCAGGCTTCGTTGGGCGCGGCGGCACTCGCTGACGGGGCGGTGCCGAGAACGGTGAGTGCAGTGACCCCGGCGCATACCGAGGCCAAGAATCTCGCGCGCGAACGCGACAAAGTTCCCCCTAGGAACGATCAAGAATGGTCACAGGGGAACCTACAGTCACACCTTTCCCGGTCTGTCTGTTAATGAGATGAGTTGACTCGATCTCGACGCGTGATTCGTGTCACGCAGTTACAGCAAACGCACAGGACTCCGGACGGACTCCGGTCTCCATGTGCTCTTTCGTGGTGATCCCTTCTCGGTTCCCGGAGCGGTTGACTGCTCCGGCTCGTGCCTTGCTGAGCGCGGGTGGGGGTCGTCCCGTCGCCCTGAGTGGCTGTGACGTCGTCAATCGGCCCCAGCATGACGGCCCGAACTGGACCCCATTTGTGAAGATCAACGACGGTACGAAGCATCCCACCGCGAGCCACAGCACGAGTCCGGTGGGGCCAGTTGAATCCGACCTCCACAGGCGGGGCCATCTCAAGCTGTCACGATTGGGCCGCTCAACAGCGCCACGACCATCCCCTGCCGTTATCCCGCCGGAGACTGCAGGCCCAGGGGATCTGCTGCAGCAGGAAGGTCAATCATGGAGATCGAGCTGGCAAAGACGGTTGCCGCCGTGCTCGACGAGTTGCTGGAGGCGGCGGCACAAGGAGTCGGCAAGGACGTGCAGTTCAAGGTCGGCGAGGTGGAACTCGAGTTCGCCGTCGAGCTCAAGAAGGACGTGAAGGCCAAGGCTGGCTTCAAGGCGTGGGTGGTGACGGCGGGCACCGAGCTCGATGCGGCCAAGGCCGACACTCACCGGGTCAAGATCTCGCTGACACCGCAGAATCCCGACGGCGGCGACCTGTTCGTCCATGGGAGCGCGGACCGGGAGGAAGGTCCCGGGTACCTGAGCGGCTACATCCCCGACTAGGCAACAGCGCGAAGGGGAATCGAGAGTGGAGCAGTCGCGGGTAGTCGGGCTGAACGGCCTGGGAGGGAAGCCGGGTTCCGGCTACGTGGTCGCGCCCCATCTGGTGCTCGCCAGCGCGCAAGTCTGCCCCGAGCCCGGCAACCAGGTGACGGTCTTCCAGCATGGCCGCCCGTCGTGCACGGCTCGCGTTGTGTGGCGAGGTACCCCCGAGGGCCGCGACGACGCGGCCCTAGTGCTGGTGGACGACCCTTCCTGGATCCCCTCGTGCTCTTCGTCCGGTACGCGATGGGGGCGCCTGGCCAGCAGTTCGCCGGGCACCCCCTGCGAGACGTGGGGTCTGCCGGACGTGGTGCAGCAGAAGGGCGGGCCGAACGACTACCTCCACCAGGCACCCTCAATTTCGGCGACCGGTCCATCGGCAACCGCTATGTGATGAACGTCGACGGCTATCCGCCTGCTCCCCACGCGGACGGGTCCTCCCCCTGGGGCGGTCTGTCGGGCGGCGCCCTGTGCAGCGGCGATCTGCTAATGGGTGTCATCGCCGCGGATCCCCGAGGCGTGCACACGGCGCCCTCGAAGCGGTGCCCGCCTACCTGCTCTACTGGCCTCTCCCGCGCGCCTCTTGCACGCACAGCGCCAGATCGTGCCTTTGCGCGGACGTGAACACTTCATCGGCTGGCTGGTGGCCTGGGCGGAACAGCCCGGCTTCGGCGCCTATCTCGTCCACGGTCCGGGCGGGTGCAGGGGAAGACCCGACTGGCCCAGCACGTGGCGGACCGGTTGGGAGCGGGGCAGTACACCGTGCTGTGGTTACGGCCCGATGTGCCGCCGGTAGACCTAGGAGAGCTGGCCGGTACCGCACGGCCGGTACTGGTCGTCGTCGACTACGCGGAGATCCGCGGTCCACAGGTTCTGTCCCTGATCGAGGCTGCGTTACGACGCGGCAGTAGCGGTAGCACGGCGTTCAAGATCCTCCTCCTGGCACGCACGGCCGGCGACTGGTGGACCGCGCTCCAGAGCGGCACGCATGACACTGCGTGGAGGACGTCCTGGATGCCACGCCCGTTGCCGCGCTTGAGGTCCTGGAGCCCGAGGTCGGCAGCTCCCGGCTGTCGGCGTACCGGGAGGCGGTCGACAGCTTCGTCCGCAACCTGCCCCGGGTCTCGGGCTGGGACCACCACGACTGGCACCGCCCACCGCGACGACGACCCGGCACTCGGCACACCGCTCGATCCCGCTTCGTACGACTACGCCGGGGCAGTCCTGTTCAACAACCACGCCGGCGAGCTGTGGCACCGCTTCGTCAACCGGCTGCGCCGCGAGATCGCCGCCCAGGTCGGCATCACACAAAAGGCGTTCAAAGAGGTCGCCCGGCTGTCGTACGGCAAGGTCGCTGAGTTCCAAGAGCGCGGCGCCGTCCACTTCCACGCTGTGATCCGCCTCGACGGACCCGACGGCCCCGACACCGCACCACCCGCATGGGCAACCACCGAACTACTCACCCGCGCCATCCGCGCTGCCGCCGCCCACCCCTACGTCACTGCCGAAGCCCCTCCGCGTGCACCCGCTGGCTTCGCCCGCGGGTGGAAGCTGCGCTGGGGCCGAAAGCTCGACGTCCGGCCGATCAAGGCGTTCGGCGACGGCTCCGAGATCACCGAACAGGCCGTGGCCTCCTACGTCGCCAAGTACGCCACCAAAGCCGCCGAGAACACCGGCACAGTCGACCGGCGCATCGGCAACCGCGAAGCCGCCATACTCCTCGGCCTGCCCGACCACCCCCGCCGCCTCATCGAAGCCTGCTTCGACCTCGATCCGTTCTACCCGGATCGGAGGCTGACCGCGTGGGCGCACATGCTCGGCTTCCGTGGTCACTTCAGCTCCAAGTCCCGCCGCTACTCCACCACCCTTGGCGTCCTGCGGCAGATACGCGCCGACTACCGCGCGGCCCAGGAACGCCAAGCCCTCGGCCTCGACGGCCTCGAGCCGGACACCGTGCTCGTCCTCGCTTCCTGGCAGTACGCCGGCCACGGCCACACCCCCGGCGAATCCGCCCTCGCCGCCACGATCGCCCGCGACCTCCAACTCAACCGCGAAACAGCCCGCGAAGCCATCGAGGGAGAACTGACGTGAAAGACGAGTTGATGACAGTCGACGAGATCCGCGTTGAGCTTAAGGGCATCTCACGCCGTACGTTCTACCGCTGGCGCGAACTTGGGCAGGCTCCGCGGGCTTTCAAGCTGCCCAATGGCGAACTGAGGGTGTGGCGGAGCGACTTCACAGCTTGGCTGAACAGTCGGGAAAGGGCGACGGCATGAAGTCGCTCGACGTGAAGGTCTGGGGCGTACGGAAGAGGAACACCAAGAAATCGTCCTATGACGTCAGGTGGATTGTCGCCGGGAACGTGTTCTCCGAGCAGTTCCGCACCAAGGGACTAGCCGACAACTACCGTTCCAAGCTGCTCCGCGCCATGCGTGACGGCGAGGACTTTGACACAGTGACCGGGCTTCCGGATTCGATGGTCGAAAAGGCGCCCTCGATGACTTGGTACGCCTTCGCGTTGAAGTACCTCGCCATGAAGTGGCCGCATGCTGCGCCGAACACACGCGACGGGATCAACGAGTCGCTGACCGCCGTGACCGTGGCCCTCCTCGACGACCGTCCGGGACGGCCGGCTGACGAACCGCTGAGGAAGGCTCTCCGAACCTGGGCCTTCGTCCTGCCCGGTCCTGACGACCGCGAGTTGCCGACAGAGATCGCGAACACGCTGCACTGGGTGGCCAAGGCTTCGCGTCCGCTCTCGGACCTCGGCGACGCAGCGATCGGCAGAGCCGTGCTGGACTCGTTGAAGCTGAAACTCGACGGGACGGCGGCTGCTGCGGAAACCGTACGACGCAAGCGGCGGACGCTCGTCAACGCGATGCACTACGCGGTGGACCTCGGCGAATTCAAAGACAATCCGATCACCTCGCTTCGCTGGAAGAAGCCGAAGGTTGTCAAGGAAGTTGATCCCCGCGTGGTCGCCAATCCCGAACAGGCTCGGGCCATGCTGGCCGCAGTCTCTTACATCGGCGGCTATGGCCGGGCGCGTGGTCGTCGACTTGTCGGCCTCTTTGCCTGCATGTACTACGGCGCGTTCCGTCCGGCCGAAGCTGTCGGTCTCAAAGAAGCAGACCTGAAGCTGCCGGAAAGTGGCTGGGGAACGGCACTGCTGCATAGCACTCGTCCGAGCGTCGGCAAGCGGTGGACCGACTCAGGCGAAACGCACGACGATCGCGGCCTCAAGAACCGGCCCGTGGAAGAGGTCCGGCCGGTGCCTATCCCGCCCCATCTCGTTGCCATCCTGCGGGATCACATCGACACATTCGGCGTAGCAGATGACGGGCGCCTGTTCACCAACGAGCGTGGGGGAGTGGTCGGCTCCTCGACGTACTTCCGGGTCTGGCAGGAAGCTCGCGCGCTGGCGCTCCCGCCGGCCGTGGTGGCCTCACCGCTTGCCGCCCGCCCGTACGACCTTCGGCACTCGGCGCTGTCGACCTGGCTCAACTCCGGCGTCGACGCGACCGAGGTAGCCGAGCGCGCGGGCAACAGCGTTGAGGTCCTGCTGAGCCGCTACGCCAAGTGCATCGACGGTCGGCAGGAGATCGCCAACCGCAAGATCGAAGAGCTGCTGCGCGAGTACGAGTGATCCCCCACGCGCCGCGCTACGCTCAAGGCCCCTGGACTTGTCCAGGGGCCTTCGCCGTTCCCGGCACTGACCAGGGACGATGCCTCAAGATCGTGTCCACAAATAGTCCACGGACCCCGACATACGGCCGCTCAGGGCGGCATACGGCTGCACATACGCGAAGACCCCGTCCTCAGCTAAAGCGCTGATGGCGGGGTCTTTGGGCACCTCATACAGGGTGCCCCCGGCAGGATTCGAACCTGCGCACACGGCTCCGGAGCACAATCAGATTCTGCCTTGCGAATGGCCCCTGAACAGCAGGTTCCTTGATCGCGGGGGGTGTTCAGTGCTCTCCTGTATCGCAGATGGTGCGTATCAGGGGGGAGCGGGTCCCTAGACCTCGCTCGGGCTATTGCCCCACGGTGTTCGGTCACGTGCTCTGCTCCGTGGCTCTATCCAGATCTTGTGAACCGTCATTCCAGCTGTTACGGGGCCAGAACTGAAGGGCGCTATCGGACGTCCACGTGGCTCGGGAGCCGCCTCCTGCTCTTCTCGTCTGCGTTGGATTCGCCGGCCCACCCGAGCTCTTAGGAGTCGCAGTTCGGTCGATGACCGGGCGCTCCGGACACGGCACCCTGAGGTGTCCCGGCCGCTTATGCAGGTGAGAGGCGTACCTGGACAGTCGGCGTACGGCTGCAACCCTTGTGACCTGCGGCGGAGCTACACAAAGGGCGCGCGGGAAACGATGCGCGTCGTGCGTGAGGCGCACGCTCCCACGCCACTGTCCTGGGCGCCAGAGCTCGCGTAACTCATGACGCCGGTACGTAGTTCCACTGATGTGACTACAGGCCCTCGCCGTCTCCCCGCACATGTCCGCTCCGCTCGACTGCGGCTTCCCCGGCAACGTGGTGCTGTGCGTGGGGAGCCCGATGCGCAACGTGCCGCCGCCGGGCCACCCCCAGAGCGAAGCTGGCATCTTCACATCAACGCCGTCGGCACTGCCCTCACGGCGCTGACTGCGACAGCAGCGCTACTTTTTACAGGAATCTCGTCAATGCAGGCACAGGATGAGATCAAAAACCGAGTGCAAGAATTGAAGATTACTCGGGATGGCCAAATTGCTGACAGGTTTACCGCAGGCATTGAACAGCTTGGTGATGAATCAGATGATGTGCGCCTCGGGGGAATCTACTCCCTCCAACGCATGATGCGTGACTCAGGGAAAGACCAACCAGCCGTTGTAGATATCCTCTCGGCGTACGTGAGGACGCATGCGCATTCCACGGATAAGAAACCTCCGAAGGGTAACCGGCCAGTGGATGTCGATGTATTAGCCGCGGTGAATGTACTAGGTAGCCGGAACTCCAAGCAGGATGGGGGGAGTGTGATTGATTGGTCGCATTCCTATCTCAGGGGAGCCAGCTTGCCTGGAGCGGAACTTCGAGGAGCGGATCTCGCCTATGTGGATCTCGTCGCGGCGAGGTTGGAAGGAGTGGATCTTCGTGAGTCCAGCCTCTCCGGGGCGGATTTTGCGGGAGCGCTCCTTCAGGGAGCGAACTTTTCGGGGGCGCAGATCGACGCAGCGAATTTTGGTGAAGAGGATGTCGGCGATGGTGTTTGGGTCGGAGCGGATCTAACGAAGGCTGATCTCTCAGACGCCGATCTTACAATGTCTTCCTTTTTTGGGGCGCAACTCAAAGGGGCTAATCTGGCCGGAGCTTGCCTTTACCTGACGGACCTTACCGAGACTGAAGGGTTGACTGTGGAGCAGATCACCCAAGCGCGTGTCTGTATGGGCACAAAACTCCCACAGCGCCTCGCGAAAAATTCAAAGATTCAAAAACGGGTGCGGGAAGGTGGGTCCTGGTCCACTCCAATGTGTGCATGTTGATTTCGAGAGAGCGGTAGATCAGAAGTCGCCTCCGGCTCCCACGCCCATTGAGAGGTCGGCTTCGCCGACGGGCTGTAACACCCCGGGGTGTTACAGCCCGTCTGTGACCGGACAGCCCGGACACCGGTACTTTGAGCTGTCCGGGCTGTTTGTGCAGGTGAGAGGCGTGACCGGACAGCTGGACAGTTGGGACACTGTGCGCCGTGCCTGGCTGTGGCCGACGGGCTATGCCTTAGCGGGGCCGTCTGGGGGAGGACCCCAATCAGTCACCTCGATGCCGGCGCGGACCATGAAGTCGGCGGTTATTCCTAAGAGTTGGAACGGCGACTTTTCGTGGCGAGCGAGCCAGGACCTTCGGCGGCTTCGCTCTTCGTGTGAAAGGGTGTCCCAATCGTCGTAGTGAACCCCGGGGTTTGGGCTCTTCGGAAGCCCGCTCTGAGCCAAGACGTATTCGGCCTCTGCGGGATTCCGTCTCAAGCGCACGAGAATCCAGGCGGTTTGCACGTCTACGCCATCCCCCTGGCTGGCGGAGAGCCTGACTGCGCGCCATTGCGTGATGGGAGACAGAAGCCACCGTTTTGTGCTGCGCTGCATCGTGTCGAGTCCCCAATCGACTTGGCGCGTAATCTGCAAGTTGTCAGACCGTTCCATCGCGGCCCTCATGAGGCTGGTCGAGTTGCTGCTCCCTCTTGCGTTGCTCGACACGCAGCGACTCGACTTCCTTCGTCAACTTCGACAGGTTGTCGTTTTCGTCTCCCGTATAGGGCGGGATGCCTAGCTCAAATGCAGTGGCATGCTGTTCGATGGCGTCTGCCGTCTGTTGCAGATAGAAGCTCCGCTCGCGGTACTTGAAGTACCCTGTGAAACCAGCGGATACTCCGACCGCAAAACTCAGTCCGACTGTTACCCATTTGAGATATGAAGGAGTATCAGCCAAGCTTGCGGCGGTGGTTGTACCCAGCGAGCCGATAATGATGATGGATTGGAATGCGTTGTGAATCCTGCGGTAATGCTGGGCTTCTGTCCGGAGTTGATCGAGCTCTCGGGGGAGTGAGTCCTTGTACGTGAATTGACGCTGAGTTACGGGAACTCCAAGCTGAGATGCTTGAAGAAGTCTCCGCTCCTCTGCGATCTCCAGCTCCAATTGAAGCTTACGGAGTGACTTACGGTCCTGTGTTGCTCGGTCATGCTCCATGTAAGCAAGGACCCCGCATGCGATCGCGCACAAGACGGTCAGCGGTATGGCAATCCTGTTGACTTTGGCAAGGTCGACTGTGCGCCACGTGGATATGGTCGCAACATATATCGCCAGTGCAGCGAACAAAGCGGCAAAGCCCGTTCCGTACAGGCTCCGAAGCTGAATTTTCCTTGTTCGGATCTTCTCTTGCAGCTCTAGGATTGCGGTCGTGTGCGCCAGAAGTTGCTCTGTGGGGCCGCTCGCAGACTGAATAGGACGCGTCACGACCCAACCCCTCCCCGTGATCACGAACGCGACTGAGGGAATCGTACAAGTGGAGGTCGTTGATTGCATTAGCTGTTTCGGGGATATGTGTGACCCGCTTGTATTTGACCCAACGGGCGCCGTTGACATCTTGGATGTCCGGCGTAATTGGTTACGCTTGCCGCTTCATATCCGGTGGGAATCAGCCGTGATCAAGTCAGTGAATCGGGTACTGGTGATGTGCGTGATGCGCATGGTGCACCTCACCCGTTCTCACGTACAGAACCGAGGGTTGTATGGGCGGGTCGGCTTATGGAACGGAGGCTGATTCGTGCTTATCGCTATGGGCTGAATCGCGAGGGAGGGCACAGCTCGCTGCGCTTTGAAAGTGCAGAACTCAGACGTTCCCACCGGGCTGCTTGCTGGAAGTTCAGGAAGCTGAGGCCCTCTGGGGTGCAGCGTTCGGCAAGGCAGCACCCCGTGCTTGCCAAACTCCGGGCGGCTGTACCCGGACAGCCCGGACAGCATCACTACGAGCTGTCCGGTCTGTTTGTGCAGGTGAGAGGCGTAACCGGACAGCCGGACACGTGGGACACTGCTTGTCCGTCGATGCGCTGCGAGGGCCGGTGGCACTCTTGACAGCGGGCAATGGGTGGAATGAGAGGAGCCGAGGTGCCGGAGGCCAGTCCGCGCGGAACTTACCTGGTCATTGCGGAGACGTTGCGAAACGAGATCGAAGAGGGGCAGGGCCTCGATGCCCTGCCGTCAGAGGCTGAGTTCATGGAGGCGCACGGCGTCTCACGCAACACGATCCGCCGTGCTCTCAAGGTTCTCGAAGCCGACGGTCTTGTTGAGTCTGCTCCTGGGATCGGGTGGCGCGTCGCTCGGGGTGGCGACCGTCGGTCTCTCGCGGATCGGATGGCCGACGTGATCAGAGAGGACTGCCTCTCCGTGGGTGACACGTACCCGTCCGAAGCGAAGCTGTGCGAGCGGTTCGGCGCCTCGCGCACCGCTGTGCGCCGTGTCCTTGCCCAAATGGAGGGAAACGGCCTGCTCACCACGGTTCACGGCAAGGGGCGAACCGTACGCGCTCTCCCGACGCACACCGCCCGCCCGTAGCCTTGGCCGTCATGGGACTGACCGAGTGGGCGTACTCGCTCTCCGAATCGCTGCTGTCCGACCCGCTCCCGCGTCGGTGGGTGCACTCGCTAGGGGTCGCCAAGCGTGCTCGCTCCTTGGCGCCGATCATGGGTCATGATGCCGAGTTGCTGGAAGCCGCCGCAGTGCTGCATGACGTCGGGTACTCGCCAACCATCGCCGCTACAGGCTTCCATCCGCTGGATGGCGCGCGGTTCTTGCGAGACCAGGAAGGCGCGGATGAACGGGTCGTTCGGCTCGTGGCTCATCACTCGTGCGCCCTATTGGAAGCCGAGGAACGCGGGCTGAGGCAGGAGCTTGAGGGTGAGTTCGAGCTGGAGCGTCCGGACCTGGTTGACGCCCTGCTCTACTGCGACATGACGACGACGCCCGACGGGACGCAGACCACGCCGGCCGAGAGGCTAGACGAGATCGTGCAGCGGTACGGCCCGGACACGATCGTCGGGCGGTTCATTCAACGCGCGGCCCCCGAGATCCACGCGGCGGCCAAGCGTGTCGACGACCGGTTGGCGCGCGTCCCTGCCAAAAGTCAGCCGATGTAGGGCTCTCGCCGCGATTCGTCGAGACCGTGCCGGATACGGAGCATCATCGACGAGTGAATGTCCAGCCCCTCAAGGTCCGCTGGGTCAACCCAGCGGACCTCCTTTGACTCGCTGCTCGTACGCAGGGAGCCGCCGACGGGGTGGGCTCGGAAGCAGATGGAGAACTGTTGCCTGACCTCCCCGTCGTCATACGCCAGCACGTGTTCAGGGTCGGTGTAGAGCCCCACGATGCTATCTACCTCAACGTCGATGCCGGTCTCTTCCGCGACCTCACGGACGACGGTGTCACCGATGCGCTCGCCGATGTCGTGGCCACCGCCGGGCAGTGCCCACAGGTTGTTGTCCGTCTTGTGGATGAGCAGCAACCGCCCCGCGTCGTCTCGGACGACTGCGGTGACCGAGGGCACCACCGAGTTGGCATGAGGGGCATTCGGGTCGCGGAAGTAGTCGATACGGCTCATCAGGCAGTGCCTTCCCAATCGGCAGGTGAAGAGATCGGGCGGGCCGATTCCCAGACCTTCTCAACGCTCTCAGCGTAGGCGTCGAAGAGTTCACCGCCGGGCACACGTCGCAGGTGCAGCACCGGAGCCATGTAGGCGCCGACGCCGTAGAGGTGCCCGTTCGCCAGCATCTCGTCATCGGCCCGATAGATCGAGTTGTAGAGGGTCGTACCGTGCAGCCGGAACTCCACCCCGGGGAGGCCGAAGAGCGGGCCGTAGTTGATGAGGGCGTTCCGGATCTTGCCTGCCATCGCTGCGCCGATGCCTTCGTCCTCGCCCCGCACGGCCACGGCCGGCGACGTGGGCTCTCCCAGGATGAAGCGGACGGGCACTCCGTCGGCTGACTTCTCCTTCACGATCCGGTGGAACGTCGCGTCTTCCGTGAGCCAGAACCCGGAGTACACCAACAGGTCAAACTGACGGGTCGCCTTGGAGTACAGGTTCGTCCAGAGGGTTTGCATCACGACGGACCGGTGCGGGTAGAGCCTGACCAACTCCGCGTTGCCAGAGGCAGTGACCTCGGCTGATGTGCGTTCGTCCGGCCACAGGTACGACACTTCGCACTTCAAAAGCGAGGCGGTCGCGTACTGGAAGCGGCGATATGGCTTGCGCTCAGGCTCGTTGATCCATCGTTCGACCGTCTTGGCCGCGACCCCGAGCCGTTGGGCGACCTCATCGAGCGTCAGGCCCAAGTCCACTATCGCGCCGCGTAGTCGCTCGTTCGCCACGTCCAACCTCTGACTTCTTGGGACGACTTGGTTCGACTTCACGGTAGCCAAGAACGACCTGAGCCGGACATCTGCGAAGTCGATCGTCGTCGGCGCCGACGCCAGTCTGTAGGTACATCGAGCGCGAGGGCTCGCCGAACTCCAAACAGCCGAAGGGCTTGACGGGGCGAACTCCTCTTTGCAGGATAAGGAACACGTACTACATGTTCCTCAAGGGTGGACTCCGGGGATCCCGGGCTCCGTATCGCTTTGGCCGCACACGTGTCCGAACGGCGGGACTCCCCAGCAAGGTCGCCCGCCGCTGCGGTTCTCCCTGTTCCTTCGACCCCCGGAGAGTCCCTGTGGGTGCTGTTGAGATCGTCTCGTTTGGTTACCTGCACGACGCGCCGCCTGCTGCGCATCTGACCATCGATCTGCGTCATCACTTCCGCGACCCTCATGTGTCGCCGGAGCTGCGGTACATGACCGCGGACGATGAGCCGGTCCGTACGGCCGTGCTGAACACCCCCGGTGTCACAGCACTGGTGGAGGCCACCGCCATGACGGTCGCCGCGTTCGCCTCCGGCCCCAGCGCCGGGACAGTGACCGTCGCTGACGGATGCGCCGGCGGACGCCACCGCGCACCCACGTTCGCCCGCGCGCTCGCCGAACGGCTGACCGCCGCTGGGCACACAGTCAGCGTCCGCCACCGCGACCTCGATAAATCCGTCGTCCTGCGCTGAGCCGCTCCGTTTCACAGCCCCGATGGTCGCAAGGCCGGGTTCGACTCCCGGCCGGGGCACGGGAGGCCCGCACACGGCGGGCTTCACAACCTCGGGAGACCTGATGTTCCACAGCAAGCGCGATGTTGAGGCCGACGTCCAGCGCGGGCACCGCCTGATGGACTCCGTGGACAACGTGGCCCGCAGCGAGGCCGACTCGGGCGCGTCCAGGCCCAGCGAATTCGTCGGTGTCGTCACGAGCGGGCTGTTCGGTCAGGGTGAGAAGAACTATCCGCCCGCTGGCCACAGCTACCCGAGCAAGTGATCTGAACCGCCGCACCGATGGTTGCAAGGCCGGGTTCGACTCCCGGCCGGGGCACCCTCCTTGCCGATCACGTGGCGAGGAGCGCGGGGCCGCCACCTGGTCGGCCTCAGACGAACGACTGTCGCGGTTCGGACCTGCCAAGCCGACGACCTGATCAACACCTACATGCCCGGCGGCCGGACTCCCCAGCAAGGTCGCCCGCCGCCGGGCGTCTCCCTGGCTCATCCACTCAGGAGAACGTCCATGCGCACCTATGTCGGCCGTCAACAGGCCGTATCCGTCGACGACTTCATGGAACTCGCCCTTGGTACCCCGGTTGAGCTGTGGCTCGGGGTGGAGGGCGAGAGCGAGATGGAGCGCGCCGCCCGTCTGGATGCGGCGCGCGACATCCTCGCCGACCCGGAATACCGGAGCCTGCCGGACGATGTGGCCCGCATCGCCGCTGAGGTGATCGAGGCGCACGCTCCGGAGCTGTTCAACGTCGTCCCGCTGACGCGTCCGGCCCGACGTCGCCGGGCTTCCCGGAAGGGAGCGGCGGCATGACGACCGCAACCGAGACGGCGCGGCTGGCGGTTCCGCCGCTGACGCGCCCGGAGATGGGCCTTGCAGGATTGGGCGCGCTGGCCGCGGCGGGGGTCGGCGCCTTGGGGTTGATCGCCTCGTTCGACGCGGTCTCCTCTGCCGCGGCGCGGTGGGGTTTCGGTGGGCCGTGGATGCTGCCGGTCGGGATTGACGTGGCTATTCCGGTGTTCACCGTGGCCAACCTGCTGCTGATCCGGATGGACATGGCGTTGGCGTGGGTGCGGTTCGTGCCTTGGGCGCTGACGCTGGTCACGTGCGGGCTGAACGTCGCCGCTGGGCACTCGCTGTGGGCCAAGGTGGCGCACGGCACGATGCCGCTGCTGTGGGTGGTGTTCTCCGAGATCGGCGCGCACGTCTACGCCGTGCGGATCGGTGCCGCGACCGGTCGGCGGATGGAGAAGGTGCGGTTCTCCCGCTGGATGCTGGCCCCGATGTCGACGTTCGCCCTGTGGCGTCGGATGACGCTGTGGGAGATCACTTCCTACTCGGAGGCGTTGAAGCGGGAGCGTGGGCGGCAGTTGGCCCGTGCCCGGCTGCGGGAGCGGCACGGGCGGCGGTGGCGGTCGAAGACACCGCGCCCGGAACGCGTGCTGCTGAAGCTGGGTGAGCTTGCCCCGGCGAGCGAGGACGTCCCGCCCGTGCCGACGCAGGGGACGGAGGCGTCGAAGCCGGAGGCGCCCAAGGTGCCGCGCAAGCGCCCGGCCAGCAGCAAGGGCAAGGCCAAGCCTGCCAAGGCGCCGAGGACCCCGGCGGAACTGCTCGCTGAGGCGCGCCAGGCCACGGCCGAGTGGGCCGATGACGCGATCAACGCGGAAGCCATCCGGACCACGTTGCACTGCTCGGCTGCCAACTCTCGCGTGCTGCGTGACCTGTTGCTGAACGAGCGGGCCGAGGGGCGCCGTCTGCACTCCGTCGACGGCGACGAGGGGACCGAGGGGGCGGCGGCATGACCACCTGGCTGAGCATGCTGGCCGCGGCGGCACCGGTCGCATCCGGCTGGACCGCGCACACGCTGTGGCTGCGTCGGCGCCTGAACGTCGCCCGCCGCGACCCCCTGACCGGGTTACGGACCCGTGAGGCGTTCACCCGCCGCGCCACCGCGCTGCTGCGCGACCCGCGCGCGGTCGTGGTCCTCGCCGACGTGGACCGCTTCAAGCAGATCAACGACGCCTTCGGCCACGCGGCCGGAGACGCGCTACTGAAGGCGACCGCCGAACGGCTCGCCTGCCACGTCGGGCGGTCCGGGGTGGCGGGGCGGCTCGGGGGCGATGAGTTCGCCGCCGTCCTGATCGACGACCACGGCACCGCCGCGGACATGCTCGCTGTCCTGCATGCCGTGCTTGCCCGCCCGGTCGACGGCCAGGACCCGGCCGTACACACCACTGTCTCGCTCGGCTGGGTGCGCTGCTCCGACTTCCCCGGCGACGACCTGTCTGCTCTGCTGCGGCGGGCTGATGAGGCGATGTACGCGGCCAAGCAGGCCCGCGCCGGAACCCGCCGTGCGGGGCTGGGTCGGCTGTTCGCCACCGTTACCGGACGACGCGCCGGACGCACCGGGGCCCGCACCGATGCCCGGGTCGTGGGGGTGGCTGCCTGATGCCCGCCTGCGGCAAGTGCTTTGACCCGTCCGGCGTCCGGTTCGGTATCCCCACCTTCCCGTGGCAGTTCGCGCCGGACGGCTACGCCACCCGCCGCCAGCTCCGCACCCGTGGCTTACGGCCGGGCGGACAGCCCGTCGCCGCGCAGGTCATGCGCCACCACCGTGGCCGCAAGGCCGGGGTGCAGGTCGCTTACCTCTATCGCGTTGACCGCGCGAAGCCGGTGCGGCCGATGACCTCTCGTAAGTGGGGTGCGCTCGCTCTGGCGATGCTCGCCCGCTGCACGTGCCCCAAGTGCCGGGTGATCTACAGCTACTGCCTCCCGACGTCGCTCGGGATGTGCATCCTCTGCGCCTACCCCGAGGAACAGCGCGCTGCCTGAATCGCTCAGCACGGGGCCCGGTCTCAACCGACCAAAGCAGCGGCCGGGCCCCGCCATCCCTCCCGAGAGAAGGAACCCTCAGTGAAACACCCCGACGACGACAACGAACTCTTCAACCGGCTCGAAGCCGAGATGACGGCCGACGAAATCCATGTCGTCGACAGCGGCCGCGATCTCGATGCGTTCCGTGACTTGGACTCCCATGTGGTCGACCTCAACAAGGCCCGGTCGGCCCGCACCGAGTCGGCCGACCACAAGCCGACCGAGTCGGCCGACCCGAGCGAGGGGGAGTCGGACGACTCCGGCCCGAGCCTGGTCGACCGCCGCGTGCCGACGCAGTCGGGCCCCGGTCTGATCGACCGCATCCGTGACTCCAAGCGCCTGGACGTCCTCCCGGCATGGGTGAAGTCCGGCCCGGAGTTCGCCGACGCGATGCGCTGGCTGGCCGGGCACGTCTGGCACACCATCGCCTTCCACGCGGTCCGCGTGCCGTTCCTGTACGTGCCCAAGCTGATCTGGCGCTCGCCGCGCGGCCTGGCCAACACCCTCGGACGGGTCGGCCGTTGGGCTGTCGACGCTGAGGGCGAGCCGCTGCGGCAGGCCGAGGCGCGCCGCGAGAACTCCGAGCTGTACCTGAAGCTCTCGCGTCAGCGTGACCGGCGGGTGCGGCTGCGGATGCTCCTGACCGTCCTCGGGGCGCTGTTCACCCTGGGCATGGTCCTGTTCCTGGTCTTCGGGGCGGAGTCGCTGACGCAGGTCATCGCCGCCATTGTGGCTGTGTTCGGGTTCGGGCTGGCCGGTGCGCCGGCGGATGCTCCGCTGGCCACTCGCGCGGTCATCAAGACCGAGGTGCAGAAGCTGACCAGCGACATCGTGGTCAAGGCCATGGCGTCCATCGGCATCGGCCAGATCGCATCCGCGGTGGCGAAGGGCCAGGACGGCATCCGGTTCGTCGCCCCGATCACCCGCGAGGGTCCGGGCTGGCGCGCGGACATCGACCTGCCCTTGGGCGTCACCGTGGCAGATGTGGCCGACCGGCGCGCCCGACTCGCCTCCGGCCTGCGCCGCCCGCTGGGCTGCGTGTGGCCGGACGCCGACCCCAACGAGCACGAGGGACGGCTCATCCTGTGGGTGGGCGACCGGGACCTGTCCAAGACCGGCATCGTCAAGTGGCAGCTCGCCACCGCGAGCAAGCACGACGTCTTCAAGCGCATCCCGTTCGGCATCGACCCGCGCGGCCGGGCCCAGTCGGTGCCGATGATCCAGCACAACATCCTGGTCGGCTCGCTGCCCGGCCAGGGCAAGACCGCCTCCGTGCGGGTGCTGGCCTGCGGCGCCGCCCTGGACCCGTCCGTGGAACTGTGGCTGCACGAGAACAAGGGCACCGGTGACCTGGACTCCCTCGAATGCGTCAGCCACCGGTTCGTCTCCGGCATCGACGACGACTCGATCAAGTACGCGGCCGACTCCCTCAAGCTCCTGCGTGCGGAGGTCATGCGCCGCGCAGCTGCAATCAAGAAGCTGCCGCGGGACCTGTGCCCGGACAAGCGCATCACCCGCACCATTGCCGACAAGCGCTCGCTGAAGCTGTGGCCGCTCGTGGGTGTATTTGATGAGTGCCAGAACCTGTTCGCCCACTCCAAGTACGGCAAACAGGCTGGTGAGGACGCTGAGTTCATCATCAAGCTCGGTCGCGCCCTCGGGGTCATTCTGGTGCTGGCCACGCAGCGCCCGGACAAGGACTCACTGCCCACCGGGATCAGCGGCAACGTCTCCATCCGCTTCGCCCTCAAGGTCGCGGGCCAGATCGAGAACGACATGATCCTGGGCACCTCCGCCTACAAGAACGGGGTGCGCGCCACCTCGTTCCGCCCGGAGATCGACGCCGGTAACGGCTACCTTGCCGGCGCCACCGCGCTGCCGGTCGTGGTGCGCACCGCCTACCTGGACGACAACGCCACCCACGCCATCGCCCAGCGCGCGCTCGCGCTGCGCAAGGCCGAGGGCACCCTGTCCGGCATCGCCCTCGGAGACGAGAGCGAGACTCCGGCCGGGCCGTCGTACGACCTGCTTGCCGACGTCGCCGCCATCGTGCCGCCGTCGGAGGAGCGGGTGTGGAACGAGCGGATCGCCGCCCGGCTTGCCGAGCTGCGGCCGGAGGTCTACGGCGGCTGGAAGGGCGAGAACGTCACCAGCGCACTCAAGCCGCACGGCATCAAGACCCGCGACGTGGCCGGGACCACCGACGACGGAACCCGCACCACCCGCCGCGGTATCGCCCGCGCCGACCTCACGAAGACGATTGCGGAGCGTGACGAAACGCGGGGCGCCGCCTAGCCCCGAGGGGCCGCTACCGGTAGCAGGCTGACCTGCTACCGGTAGCACCCCCGCTAGCACCCCATGTAGCACCTGATCTGCGATCTAGTGCATAGCACCCCACCTGCGGAAACCCCGGAAAACGTCTGGAAGGGCCCCTCATGACCCCCATCGTGCTTGCTATCGCCTGCCTGTTCGTCGTCACGCTCGGTTACAGCGCTCTATGTGCTGGCAGCCCGTTCGGCACCTGCCGCAAGTGCAACGGCTTCGGCTTCGCCATGGACACCGACCGCAAGGGGCGGCCCAGGCGCGGCAAGAGCTGCCGCCGCTGCAAGGCCACCGGCAAGCGCATACGCGCCGGGCGCTGGCTCTTCAACCGCGCCCAGCGGATCTACCGCGAAGGCACCCACTGACGGCGGATGCAAGACGGCCGACGGTGCCCGTCATGAGACGTGCCCCGCTCCGAGCAGGAGCTAGGCGGGCGCAACCGTCGGCCAGCCAACGGAGCTTGCCAGCACCCCGAAGCCAGCCGCATCCAACCAACCCTCCCAACCCACCGTCAAAGGAGATTCCCGCCCGTGGCCGTCACCGTCTCGCTCGTGGCCCTGTTCGGACTCGTCCTGTTCTTCCTGCTGCGCTCCAAGTCCCTCGGCTACGGCGCCGCGTTCACCGCCGCCGGGTTCGGCTTCTTCCTCGCCTCCACCGGCGCAGCAGGCCCCATCAACCAGCTCGCCGTCGCCGTCATCGACGCCATCCAGCAACTGTGAGGAGCCCTGCCATGAACCAACAGATCGTCGCCCGGCACTGGCTCGCCATCGTCGCGCCCAAGGCCGCCCCCGTGCTGGCCACGTCCACCGTGCTGATCCTGGCCCGCATCTGGAACGCCAACGGCGCCGAACACTCCGTCGGCAACGCCGTGCTCATGACCGCGCTGTCCCTCGCCGCCGCGGCGGCCGGCGCTTGTGCCTCGCTCGGTCACTCCGGTGACGGTGTACTTGCCGGTACCGCGTTCGCCGCCTCTGGTGGACTCGCCCTCGCGGGCGTCGCCGGCTACGCCGAGGGATGGTCTCTGCCGCTGCTGCTGTGGGCGCTGGCCACCGCCATCGCCTACGGGCTCGCCGCACGGTACTGGCGCACCGAGCGCCGCGAGCACGTTGCTCACGAGCGGCAGACCAGCGCGCGCCGCGAGGAACACGCCCACATCGAGCGCGTGGAGGCCCTGCGCGCCGGGGCGCAGATTGAGGTGGCCCGTACCGGTGCCGCCTACGCCGAACAGCTCGCACAGGCCCTCGTCACTCGCGCCGCTCTGCCCGGCTTCGACC
This sequence comes from Streptomyces sp. NPDC036764, assembly GCF_055609385.1. Classification (NCBI taxonomy): domain Bacteria; kingdom Bacillati; phylum Actinomycetota; class Actinomycetes; order Kitasatosporales; family Streptomycetaceae; genus Streptomyces; species Streptomyces sp. NPDC036764. The sequence continues at coordinate 119,027 of NZ_JBVJPT010000005.1, read as the reverse complement.
CCACTGCCCTGGAACGCGCAGGCCTGCCTGCGCTCCCGTCCCTCGACATGAATAAGGAGCACTGACCATGGCCCACCACACCACGGACCCGGCGGACCACCCGCGCAAGGCGGCTGAAGCAGTCCGATCCTTCAACCACGCCACCCTGTTCGGCCGCGACGGACGCCCCGGACTGAAGTACCCGATCACCGCGTACCACGCCATCGGCGCCTTCGAGGCTCTGGCCGAGCGGCTGCCGCAGTCCTTCGACCAGACCGGCATGGCGCTGGCCGACCTGCTCAAGGCCGGATACCTCGCCGCTGACTATGGCACCCCCACCGAGCACGTCGCCGCGACCTGGGACGCCCTACGCGAGGCCGAGCGCCACGCCACCGCCCTCGCGGCGGCCCTGGCCCGTGCCCACAGCGCGTCCAGCCCGCTCGGCTACTCCGGCCCGATCGACGACGCCGACGACGACCTGTAGCAACGCCGCGGCGGCGGGACTCCCCAGCAAGGTCGCCCGCCGCCGCGGTTCTCCCTGCCCATCCGTAGACAGAACAGGAGCACATCCAGCATGCCGCACCCGGACGGCTCTGCCCAGCTCAGCTTTGCGCTTGACGCAGCGTCGCGTGACTGGCGCGTCTTCCCCCTCATCCCCGGTGACAAGCGCCCGGCCATCTCCGACTGGGAGACCCGCGCCACCACCGACCCGGACCGCATCACCCGCGCATGGTCCGTCGCCGCCTTCAACGTCGGCATCGCCACCGGCCCGTCCGGCCTGGTCGTCATCGACCTGGACAAGCCCAAGCACCCCGGCGACACCCCGCCAGCTGCGTGGGCCGAGCACGGGGTCACCGACGGAGCCGACGTCCTCGCCGTGCTCTGCAAGCGCCACGGCCAGCCCTTCCCTGCCGACACGTTCACGGTGCGCACTTGGAGTGGCGGCACTCACCTGTGCTTCGCCGCGCCCGAGGGTGAGCCACTGCGCAACACCGCGGGGGACAGCGCTCGCGGGCTCGGCTGGAAGGTCGACACCCGCGCGTGGGGCGGACTCGTGGTCGGTGCGGGCAGCACCTTCGCCGGACACCCGTACGAGGTCATCCGCAACGCCCCTGTGACACCCCTGCCGGACTGGCTCGCCGAACTCCTTCGCCCGGCCCCGCTGCCCCCGCAAACCCCCATCACGGTCGCCCTCACGGGCCACGGACGGCGTGCCGCCTTCATCCGGTCCGCCGTCAACGGGGAAGTGGAGCGGGTCACCGGCTCCGGCCCGCACGAGCACAACAACGCGCTCTACATTGCCGCCGTCGCTCTGGGACAGCTCGTGGCCGGAGGCGAGTTGAGCGAAGCCGACGTCACCGGCTGGCTCCTCACCGCGGCGCTCCAAGTCGGCCAGGGCGAGCGCGAGGCACAGCGCACCATCGCCTCCGGACTGCGGGCCGGAGCACGGCGCCCCCGGACGGTCGCAGCATGAGCGCCAACCCCATCCCGCCCCTGCACCTGTACTCCGTCCCCAGCGACCCCCAAACCCCCACCTTGCCGCCGCCGAAGCGGGAACGCCCGCGGACCGCGTGGACGGCCGACCAGCTCATGGCCGCGGACTTCCCCGAGCCGAAATGGGCCGTGCCCGGCATCCTCGCAGAGGGCGTGAGCCTGCTCGCCGGACCGCCCAAGGTCGGCAAGTCCTGGCTCTCCCTCGGACTCGCCCTCGCGGTAGCCGCCGGAGGCCAGGCCTTCGACTCCGTCCCCGTCGACGGCGGACCGGTCCTCTACCTCGCCCTGGAAGACACCCCGCGCCGTCTCCAGACCCGCATGGGCAAACTCCTGGGAGGGCAGCAGGCGCCCGCCGGGCTCACCCTCGTGACCGAGTGCCCGCCCTTCCCCCAAGGCGGAAGCGAGGCCATCGCGCAGTGGTTGGACCGTAACCCGGACGCGCGCATGGTCGTCATCGACGTGTTCGCCAAGATGCGCGGCCAAGCACCTCAGGGGGTGTCCGCGTATGACGCGGATTACGTCTCCGTCGGCTACGCGAAGCGCCTCGCGGACCACTACGGCATCGCCGTGGTCCTGGTCCACCATGTCCGCAAGGCAGGCTCGGACGACTTCCTGACGGAGGTCTCCGGGACCAACGGCATCGCCGGAGCCGCGGACGCCACGCTCGTACTGAAGCGGGCCCGCGGGCAGGCGGACGGCATCCTGCACGTCACCGGCCGCGATGTCGACGAAGCCGAGTACGCGCTCAGCTTCCAACCTGCCTCCGGCGCCTGGCACTTGCTGGACGGTCCCGTCACCGACCACACCGTCGGAGATACCCGAGCCGCGATCCTCCGGTACGTCCGCGCATACCCCGGCGCGAAGCCGAAGGATATGGCGAGCGAGCTGCCGCACGTCGACATGGACACGATCCGGCGTACCTGCAACCGCATGGCCGATGCCGGACAGCTCACCAAGGACGCCGGCGGCCGGTATTACCCGGATACCGAGACCCGGACACAGGGCACCCAAGAGGTGTCCGCACTGTCCGACTGTCCGGTTACCCCATCTGACCAGCACGAACAACCCGGACAGTCGGAATTGGAGCTGTCCGGGCTGTCCGGGTCGACCGAAGCCGAAGGGACGGCGGTATGAGCGCCCGCGCGCTGGACGAGAAGTTGACCGTCGCGGAGATCCTCACCGATCTGAAGGTGGCTTCGTCGACGTTCTACCGGTGGCGCCAACTCGGGAAGGCCCCTCGCTCGATCAAGCTTCCCAACGGTGACGTACGAATCCGCAGGTCCGAATACGAGCGGTGGCTTGCGGAGCGGGAGGACGCCGCGTGAGCACGACCGATGACGCCTCGCCTCTCCGTCCGCACGGGGAGGCGAGGCAGGGGTACTCCCTTGACGTCCGGCTGTGGAAGGTCACGAAGGTCGACCGCAAGGCACGCCCGTATCAACTCCGGTGGGTCGTAGGCGGGAAGGTGAGCAGCGCGACGTTCGCCACGTCGGCACTCGCCGAAAGCCGACGCTCGGAGTTGCGGCAGGCCATGCGCCGGGGCGAAGCGTTCGAGGTCGCAAGCGGACAGCCTGAGTCCGAAGTCCGCGCGGCGGAAGAGGCGGCGGCAACGGCGGCTGAGGCCAAGCCGTCGTTGCGGTGGTTCGAGTTCTGCCGGAAGTACGTCGCCGGGCGGTGGCGCATGAGCGCCGCCAAGACCCGTGAGGGCATAGCGGATGGGCTGGCCGCCGTGTCGCTCGCCATGGTGAAGCGAGGCGAGAACACCCCTGAGGACAAGTACCTGCGCCTGGCGTTCCGGTGGGCGATCGTCCCTGCGAACGCGGGACAGGAGCCGCCGGCCGAGCTGAAGCCTGCTTATGAGTGGCTCACGAAGGAAGACCGGCCGGTTGTCGACCTGGTCGACCCTGAGGTGTTCGAGGACGTGCTGTACCGCCTGAGCTATCGACTGGATGGCACTCCGGCGGCGGGGGAGACGCACAAGCGGCGGCGCCGGGTCCTGAACACGGCCCTCGAACACGCGGTAGCCGCGAAGGAACTCCCGGAGAATCCTCTCCAGGGGGCACACAAGAAGCGCGTGGGTTCCGGTGGGGTGGTGGACCGACGCGTCCTGGTGAACGCCGTACAGGGGCGCCAGTTGCTCACCGCGGTCTCCTACGTCGGTTCGTGGGACCGTAACCGTGGGCGGCGTTTGGCAGCCTTCTTTGCGGTCCAGTACTACGCGGGGCTCAGGCCCGCTGAAGCGGTCGGGTTGAGGCTCTCTGACTGCCACCTCCCGGACGCGGGGTGGGGCACGCTGACGCTGCGGGAGACGCGTCCCGTCTCCGGCAAGCAGTGGACGGATTCAGGGGAGCGGCACGACCGCCGGGGCCTAAAGGGACGGGAGGCGGACACGGACCGTCCGGTCCCTATCCCGCCCGTCCTAGTCGCGATCCTGCGAACCCACCTGAAGGAGTTCGGGACCGCCAAGGAAGGGCGGGTATTCGGTAACGAGCGTGGGGGAGTCGTCGGTTCCTCAACGTACTGGCGGGTGTGGGAGGAAGCACGGGAATACGCGATGCCACCCGAGCGGGTCAACTCCCCGCTGGCCGGGCGCCCGTATGACCTGCGGCACGCATGCATCACGCGGTGGCTGAACGCGGGGGTGCCGATCGCTGAGGTGGCCCGGCGCGTCGGCAACTCCCCGGAGGTAATTCATCGGCGATACCACGGCTGCATTGACGGACATGAGGAAGCCGCCAATGCAAAGATCGCGAAGGCGCTAGAGGAAGAGGGTGACGCCGTATAGCGAATGATTCCTCCTTGTTGTCCCCGAATGATCTTTGGCGTGGTGTATGTGTACAGGTGAAGCTGCCCGGCTTGGTCTGCGGCTACGTGTACGGCACAGGACGCTTTGCAGGATCGGGAGATGTGGGCTTCGCTAGATGTGAAGGCTGATGAACGTCTCTGCCTGTTCGATGTGGCACAGCGGGAGATGGCCCTTCTGCGGAGAGTGGTGATCGCATGCTGGTCGAGACATTCATGGCGTTGGCGCTGGCTGGCGGCACGGCAGTGGTGCAGGCTGCAGGGACCGATGCGTGGAACGGCGTGCGGAGCCGGGTGGGGGAGCTTTTCGCGCGCGGCGACGCCGCGCGGGCGGATGCTGAGCGCGAGCGCCTGGACCGCACTGCCGCGGTCCTCAGCAGTGCGAATGACATTGGCGCCGAGCGTCTGCGGCAGGAAGGCGTGTGGCGGGGGAGGTTCGAGGCTCTGTTCGAGAGCCTCGATGGGCCCGGGCAGGAATGGGCGACTGAGCAACTGCGGGAGATGCTTTCGTTCGTCGCCGCTTCGACCGGTGATGTGGCCATCAACACCGGGAAGGCCGCCGCTCGCGAGGGCGGCAGTGCAGTCACCGGTGTCAAACGCAAGGGCGACGGCCGGACCGGCCCTGCGGCGGCGGTACACACGGGGGACGCCGAAGCCGAGGGGAGTGGTTCCAGCGCCGTCAGCGGCATCGTCAACGAGTGACCGCCCGGCATCACCTCAGCTGATGGCCGCGTGCTAGGGAGCGGGCATGGTCAGATGGCCGTGGGGCAACCGTGACTCAGGCAAGGGCCTCGCCGCGCCTGCGGAGGGAGGCAGTGACCATTTCCCACGGTGGGCTGCCCGCGACACCCATTCGGCTGCGGCACCTGGCGCCCGGGGGGCTGAGCAGGTGGTGATCCAGAGCGGGAACGCAACGGCTACCCACGGCGCGATCGCGGTCACCGGCATCTACAACCCCACCGTGCACCTCCCACCCGAGGCAATACGACCTCCTGCCGAGGTGGAAGCCCCTTCGGGCCTGGACAATCTGCCTCGCCGACTGGGGCACTTCATCGGCCGCTCCCGCGACCTCGACCGTCTCGACGCTGCCCCGCGCACCTCGGGTACGGCACTGGTGCAGGTGCTGCACGGGCTGGGTGGCGTCGGGAAGAGCACCCTGGCCGCCCACTGGGCCGCGACCCGCCCCCACGGCTGTGCACCAGTGCGCTGGATCACGGCGGACAGCCCAGCCGGCGTTCAGCAGGGCCTGACCAGTCTTGCTACCGCCCTGCAGCCCGCCCTGGCCAACGTTCTTCCGGCCGAAGCTCTCGCTGAGTGGGGGTTGCAGTGGCTGGCCAGTCACACCAACTGGCTGCTCATCCTCGACAACGTCAACGATCCCGCCGACATCGCCGCCGTCATCGCCCGAGCCCCCAGCGGTCGCTTCCTGATCACCAGCCGACTCGCCACCGCCTGGAGCGACGCCACCACACAGGTACGCCTCGACGTCATGGATGGGGCCGACTCCCTCGACCTGCTCACCCGCATCACGGTCGCAGCTGGCCCACGCGATCTGGACGGGGCGGCTGAACTGTGCGCTGAACTGGGCCACCTGCCCCTAGCGATCGAACAGGTGGCCGCCTATCTTGCCCAGAACTCACTGGTCACCCCCCGTGGCTACCTCCACCTACTTGCCCAGCACTGGGTAGCGATGTATGGCCACAGCGGGGCGACCACCCCAGCCCAGCGCACCATCGGTCGGATCTGGGACATCACTCTGGACCAGATCGCCACGGTCCAGCCCGCGGCAGCCGACCTCCTGCGCACGATGGCCTGGTACGCCCCCGAAAGCATCCCTGCCGCACTAGCGGACGGCTTCACTGACGGGCCCGCGCTGAACCAGGCAGTCGGCCTGCTCATTACCTACAACATGATCACCGCCGACACCGGTACCAGCACTCTGGCCATCCACCGACTTGTGCAGGCTGTGGCCCGCACTCCAGACCCCGAGGACCCCCATCGCACGCGCAACCACATCGACCACGCCCGTGAACAGGCGACAAGCAACCTGTGCAACGCTCTACCTTCGCCCCTGGACGACCCCGTTACCTGGCCCACCTGGCGATCTCTGCTTCCCCACGTTGGGGCCCTCGCCGACCACGCCGCCTCAGACACCGACACCAACAGCACGGCCCTCCTCCTCAGCGAGGCCGGTCTCTTCCTGGCCAATCAAGGCTTGCCCGCCCGCGGGATCGTGTACCTCCAACGTGCCCTCTCCGCCTACGAGCGCCTCCTGGGTGAAGACCACCCCGACACCCTGAACACCCGCAACCGTCTCGCCTTGGCCTACCAGGATGCGGGGAACCTGGCCGATGCCACCGCCCTGTTCGAGCAGACCCTGGCAGATCGGTTGCGGGTGCTGGGTGAAGACCACCCCGACACCCTGACCTCCCGCAACAATCTCGCCGTCGCATATCACCGGGCGGGGGACTTGGACCGCGCCATCCCCATGTACGAGCGCACCCTCAGGGAGTGTGAGTTGCTGCTGGGTGAAGACCACTACGACACCCTGAACTCCCGCAGCAACCTTGCCGAGGCTTACCGGGATGCGGGGGACCTGGACCGCGCCATCCCCATGCACGAGCGCACCCTCAGGGAGTGTGAGTTGCTGCTGGGTGAAGACCACCCCGACACCCTGAGCACCCGAAAAATCCTAGCCGTGACCTACCAGAGTGCGGGGGACCTGGACCGCGCCATCCCCCTGTTCGAGCAAACCCTGACAGACTGCGAGCGGGTGTTGGGCAGCGATCACCCACTCACTCGGACTGTTCGAGAGAATCTCAGTTACGTCATGGCCAAACGCGACGGCCACAACTGACAATCGTGACCTCGTTCAGGCCGAGCAAGGACACCCCAAGAATCGTCCCTGAACTGTGGACATTGGGAGGCTTGCACGGGCTCCCTGAGGGAGCGTCCGGCTAGGTTGGGAAACTCGGCCCATGGCGCGTTAAGTGCCGCCCTGCGAACCCGAAAAGCATCCTATGGGAGACGTCAAACTCCTCATATCACTCAGGGGGCATTTCCCCCATGATCAGCTTTACCCAAGACAAGCTCAGGGCTGCATCCATATTCGTCAGTTGATCAACTGTCTCCATCAAGGTGATCATGCGTTGCTCATGGGCCCAACGGCGGTGCTCGGCAAGCTCTTGGCCCCGTCACGCGAGCGTAGGTAGCTTCAAGGCGCCGATCAGTCCGAAGCCTCAGGCGGCTAGGGCCGCCGACCCCTCGTTCATCGCATCGTCCTCATCGCGGCTGGTGCGGCTCTATGCCGCGCCGTACGGCTGACGAGTGCGTCGGAGGCGTCTATGCGTGTATCGCAGATGGTGCGAGAACAGTGAGAGATAACGAGAGAGGGCGGGAGTCAGTGAGACTGACTCCCGCCCTCTTCTGTCGGCATCCGCGCTGGTCAGGTACGAAAGTTCGTAGGTGACTAGGCGAGTGCCCCCGGCAGGATTCGAACCTGCGCACACGGCTCCGGAGGCCGTTGCTCTATCCCCTGAGCTACGGGGGCGTGTCGGGCGCCTTGCTTGGCGGCGACGGGTAGAACCCTACCAGCTTCGGTGGGGTGTTCATGAACGGGTTTCCGGGGCCGTGGCACCGGGTGCGACCTGGGATGGCTCGCCCGCAGGGGGGTGGAAGTCGGGAAAACCCGGACGCGGTCGTCGGTCCGGACCTACTCTCGAGTTGTGCCAGGCGCTTCCGGCCGGGTCCTTGTTGTGGACGACAACAAGGTCATCCGGCAGCTGATCAGGGTCAATCTCGAGCTGGAGGGGCTCGAGGTGGTGACCGCGGCCGATGGTGCCGAGTGTCTGGATGTCGTCCATCAGGTGCGGCCCGACTTGATCACCCTGGACGTGGTCATGCCTCGGCTGGACGGGCTGCGCACCGCCGCGAGGCTGCGTGCCGACCCCCGTACCCGTGAGGTGCCCCTCGCCATCATCAGCGCCTGCACGCAGTACGAAGTCGACAACGGTCTCGGCGTCGGCGTCGACGCCTTCCTCGCCAAGCCCTTCGAGCCCGCCGAACTCGTCAGTCTCGTACGGCGGTTGATCGAGCGGAGGCGTAGCGGGGACGCCGAGGGTGGCGTCGGAGGCGGCGATGCCGACGATGCCGTGTTCAGGGGAGTCCTGGGCGCCGGCGAGACCGCCGGGCGGACCGGAGGCTGAGGCGGCGGCCAGGGTCGGCTGCCTAGCCCCCGCTCCGCCTCAACCCAAACCCCCTGCCCCCAACCCCGCTCCGAAACCCCCACCCCGTCCACATCCCGAAACCCACCCCAAACCCGTTCGCATACCCACCCCCCTCCTCCCATACGCTTATGCCGTGACCCCCGTCGAGCTCTCCCGTTCCGTGCTGTGCGCGGTGCGTCGTGCTGTCGACGAGGGGGAGCTGGCTGTCGCTGTGCCCGAGCGGGCCGTGGTCACCGTGCCGGGGCCCGGGGGGTGGGGGGACTACGCGACCAGCATCGCCCTGCAGCTCGCCCGCCCGGCCGGGCAGCCCGCCCTGCGTGTCGCCGAGATTCTGCGGCCGCACCTCGCGGGGGCGGACGGTGTGGCCGACGTCGTCGTCACCGGACCCGGGTTCCTGAACATCCGCCTCGGCGGCACCGCGTCCGTCGCCCTCGTCGAAGAGATCCTCCGGCGCGGCGAACGGTACGGGTACGCCCACGGTCCCTCCGGGGACCTCGTGCCGCTGTCCTGTCCCCGCGAGGTGCGGGCCGTCGTCGTGATGGACGCCGTCGCCCGGATCCTGCGTTCACAGGGCGCCGCCGTACGCACCCATTGCGAGGCCGAGCCCGCTCCGGAGTGGGTCGACATCCTGGGCGTACGGGTGGACACGGCCGGCCGGCAGAACGGCGGCGGCGTCGACGCGAACGCGGCTCGGCAGCAGCCGGGTCTGCCCCACTACGCCGTGCGTCCGGTACCCGCCCCGCTCGACCCCCTTCCCCTCGGCCGCGACGCCGCCCGCTGGGCACTGCTCCACCCCGCCGAGCACGACCGGCCCCGTGTCACCGACGAGCACCTCGTCCAGCGCGAGAGCAACCCTCTCTTCCGCGTCCGCTACGCACACGCCCGCACCCGGGCCCTCAGCCGCAACGCCGCCGACCTGGGGTTCCACGCCGAGCCGGGGCCAATCGAGCAGTCGCCCCCGGGACAGCCCATGGAGCCGTCCGCCGGCCAGCCCGTCCAGCACCCCGCCGGTCAGCCCACCGAGAACCCCACGGCGCACCTGACGGGCCAGCCGGTCCAGCACCCCGCCGGTCAGCCCGCAGGGCACGGGCACCTCACGGCGGACCCGACCGGCCAGCCCGTCCAGCACTCCGCCGGTCAGCCCACCGAGCACCCCACGGCGCACCTGACCGGCCAGCCGGTCCAGCACCCCGCCGGTCAGCCCGCAGGGCACGGGCACCTCACGGCGGACCCGACCGGCCAGCCGGTCCAGCACTCCGCCGGTCAGCCCACCGAGAACCCCACGGCGCACCTGACCGACCAGCCGGTCCAGCACCCCGCCGATCAGCCCACAGGGCACGGGCACCTCACGGCGCGCGCCACCACGCGCGCCACCGCACACCCCACCCGCCGGCTCGCCCCCGACGCACACCCCACCCGCCGGCTCGCCCCCGACGCACACCCCCTCCTCGCCACCCGCAGGGACGAAGGCCCCCTCCCCGCCACCCCCGACGCAACCCCCCTCCTCACCGCCCTAGCCGATCACCCCCGAGTCCTGGCCCGGTCGGCCGCCGATCGTGCTCCCGACCGGCTTGCGCGGCATCTCGTCAGCGTTGCCGATGCCGTTCTGCCGTTGTTGCCCGCCGTCCTCCCCCGTGGTGACGAGAAACCCTCGGCCGCCCACCGTGCCCGGCTCGCCCTTGCCGAAGCCGCCGGGACGGTGCTGGCCGGCGGCCTGTCCCTGCTCGGCATCGACGCACCCGAACATCTCTGAGAGAGCCCACGACAGTCATGAGCCGTTCCGCACACCCCGCCGGGCCCCGTCACGCCGATGTCCTGCCCGAGGGTCACTACTCCGCGCCGCCCGCCGACCTCAACGTCCTCGACCCGAAGGTGTGGGCCCAGACGGTCGGCCGTGACGCCGACGGCGTGGTCACCGTCGGCGGTGTCGACGTGAAGACCCTCGCCGAGCAGCACGGCACGCCCGCCTACTTCATCGACGAGGCCGACTTCCGTTCCCGGGCCCGCTCCTGGCGCAGCGCCTTCGGCAGCGACGCCGACGTCTTCTACGCCGGCAAGGCGTTCCTGTCGCGGGCCGTCGTGCGGTGGCTGCACGAGGAGGGGCTCAACCTGGACGTGTGCTCCGGGGGCGAGCTCGCCACCGCCCTGTCCGCCGGGATGCCCGCCGACCGCATCGCCTTCCACGGCAACAACAAGTCCGTCGAGGAGATCACCCGGGCCATCGACTCCGGCGTCGGCCGCATCGTCCTCGACTCCTTCCAGGAGATCGTGCGCGTCGCCCACATCGCGCAGGGGCTCGGCAAGCGGCAGCGGGTGCAGATCCGTATCACCGTCGGGGTCGAGGCGCACACGCACGAGTTCATCGCGACCGCCCACGAGGACCAGAAGTTCGGTATCCCGCTCGCCGGCGGGCAGGCCGCCGAGGCGGTGCGGCGGGCGCTGAAGCTCGACGGGCTTGAGCTCATCGGGATCCACAGCCACATCGGGTCGCAGATCTTCGACATGTCCGGCTTCGAGGTCGCCGCGCACCGCGTCGTCGGGCTGCTCAAGGACATCCGTGACGAGCACGGCGTCGAGCTTCCCGAGATCGACCTCGGGGGCGGGCTCGGGATCGCGTACACGAGTGACGACGACCCCCGCGAACCGCACGAGATCGCCAAGGCGCTCACCGAGATCGTCACCCGCGAGTGCGAGGCCGCCAAGCTGCGCACGCCGCGGATCTCCGTCGAGCCCGGGCGGGCCATCGTCGGGCCCACCGCCTTCACGCTCTACGAGGTCGGCACCATCAAGCCCCTCGACAACCTCCGTACCTACGTCTCCGTCGACGGCGGCATGTCGGACAACATCCGGACCGCGCTGTACGACGCCGAGTACAGCGTCGCCCTGGTCTCCCGCACCTCCGACGCCGAGCCGATGCTCGCCCGCGTCGTCGGCAAGCACTGCGAGAGCGGGGACATCGTGGTCAAGGACGCGTTCCTGCCGGCCGACCTGGCACCGGGTGACCTGATCGCCGTACCGGCGACGGGTGCCTACTGCCGGTCGATGGCCAGCAACTACAACCACGTGCTGCGGCCCCCGGTCGTCGCCGTGCACGAGGGCGAGTCCCGGGTGATCGTCCGGCGGGAGACCGAAGAGGACCTTCTTCGTCTCGACGTCGGCTGAGCAGGAAACACAGTGGTGGAAGATCTCCTGTCTTCCACCCCGGTACAAATGAAATAGATGTCTCACGATCCGGACGAAGGGCAGAAACTCCCGTCCGGTGAGTGAGACTGGTGCAACCGTAGACGGTATGAGGAAACGAGGTCGGATGATGCGTACGCGTCCGCTGAAGGTGGCGCTGCTGGGCTGTGGGGTTGTCGGCTCAGAGGTGGCGCGCATCATGACGACGCACGCCGACGACCTCGCCGCCCGGATCGGCGCTCCCGTCGAGCTCGCGGGCGTGGCCGTACGACGGCCCTCCAAGGTCCGTGAGGGCATCGACCCCGCGCTGATCACCACCGACGCCACCGCGCTCGTCAAACGCGGCGACATCGACGTCGTGGTCGAGGTCATCGGGGGGATCGAGCCCGCCCGTGCCCTCATCACCACCGCGTTCGAGCACGGCGCCTCGGTCGTGTCCGCGAACAAGGCGCTCCTCGCCCAGGACGGTGCCGCGCTGCACGCCGCGGCGGAGGCGAACAACAAGGACCTCTACTACGAGGCCGCCGTCGCCGGCGCCATCCCGCTGATCCGGCCGCTGCGCGAGTCCCTCGCCGGCGACAAGGTCAACCGGGTCCTCGGCATCGTCAACGGCACCACCAACTTCATCCTCGACAAGATGGACTCGACGGGGGCCGGCTATCAGGAGGCCCTCGACGAGGCCACCGCCCTCGGGTACGCGGAAGCCGACCCCACCGCCGACGTCGAGGGATTCGACGCCGCCGCCAAGGCCGCGATCCTCGCCGGCATCGCCTTCCACACGCGGGTGCGTCTCGACGACGTCTACCGCGAGGGAATGGCCGAGGTGACCGCGGCCGACTTCGCCTCCGCCAAGGAGATGGGCTGCACCATCAAGCTGCTCGCCATCTGCGAGCGGGCCGAGGACGGCCGGTCGGTCACCGCGCGCGTGCATCCCGCCATGATTCCGCTGACCCACCCGCTCGCCTCCGTACGCGGCGCCTACAACGCCGTGTTCGTGGAGTCCGATGCCTCCGGGCAGCTCATGTTCTACGGCCCGGGGGCGGGCGGTTCGCCGACCGCCTCGGCCGTGCTCGGCGACCTCGTCGCCGTCTGCCGCAACCGGCTCAGCGGGGCAACGGGGCCCGGCGAGTCGGCGTACGCCGCCCTGCCCGTGTCGCCCATGGGCGACGTCGTCACGCGCTACCACATCAGCCTCGATGTCGCCGACAAACCGGGTGTTCTCGCCCAGGTGGCGACCGTGTTCGCGGAGCACGGAGTGTCGATCGATACGGTTCGCCAGCAAGGGCGGCAGGACGGAGGCGGCGAGGCCTCCCTCGTCGTCGTCACCCACCGAGCGTCCGACGCGGCCCTCGGCGGCACCGTCGAGGCGTTGCGCAAGCTCGACACCGTGCGGGGTGTCGCCAGCATCATGCGGGTTGAAGGAGAGTAACCAGCAATGACCCACCAGTGGCGCGGAATCATCGAGGAGTACCGGGACCGGCTGCCCGTCTCCGACACCACGCCGGTCGTGACGCTCCGGGAGGGCGGCACGCCCCTCGTGCCCGCGCAGGTGCTCTCCGAGCGCACGGGCTGCGAGGTCCACCTCAAGGTGGAAGGCGCCAACCCCACCGGGTCCTTCAAGGACCGCGGCATGACCATGGCCATCAGCAAGGCCAAGGAGGAGGGGGCGAAGGCCGTCATCTGCGCCTCCACCGGCAACACCTCCGCCTCGGCCGCCGCCTACGCCGTGCGCGCGGGCATGGTCTCGGCCGTTCTCGTCCCGCAGGGCAAGATCGCGCTCGGCAAGATGGGCCAGGCCCTCGTGCACGGCGCGAAGATCCTCCAGGTCGACGGCAACTTCGACGACTGCCTCACGCTCGCCCGCGACCTGAGCGACAACTACCCCGTGGCGCTGGTGAATTCGGTCAACCCGGTGCGGATCGAGGGGCAGAAGACGGCCGCCTTCGAGATCGTGGACATGCTGGGCGACGCCCCCGACATCCACGTCCTTCCGGTGGGCAACGCGGGCAACATCACCGCGTACTGGAAGGGGTACAAGGAGTACGCCGCCGACGGTGTCTCGAAGCGGACCCCGCGCATGTGGGGCTTCCAGGCGTCCGGCTCCGCGCCGATCGTGCGCGGCGAGGTCGTCAAGGACCCGTCGACCATCGCCACCGCCATCCGCATCGGCAACCCGGCGTCCTGGCAGTACGCGCTCGCCGCGCGGGACGAGTCCGGCGGGTTCATCGACGAGGTGACGGACCGTGAAATCCTGCGCGCCTACCGGCTGTTGGCGGCTCAGGAGGGCGTCTTCGTCGAGCCCGCCTCCGCCGCGTCGGTCGCCGGTCTGCTGAAGGCCGCCGAGCAGGGCAAGGTCGATCCGGGCCAGCGCATCGTGTGCACCGTCACCGGCAACGGCCTCAAGGACCCCGACTGGGCCGTCGCCGGCGCCCCGCAGCCCGTCACCGTCCCGGTCGACGCGGTGACGGCGGCCGAGCGGCTCGGGCTGGCGTAAGCGGGGCCACGCTCCGTCGCAGCAGGCTCGTGCAAGCGACCACGAGGCGCTCACCTGGGGAACTTCCCTACAAGGGGTGCACGGGGGGCATACGACACGCATCGTGCGCCTCCTGTGCGCCCTATGTCGCCACAGAACCTACCTTCGATAGGCTGTAGTGAACCCGCCCGCCGCATATGCCTCCGCATGGGTGCGGCGCCGCGCCGTCTCCGATGTCCGGAAGCGGCCCCAGAGGTTCTCGTACGTCATCGAATGTCTTCGACAATCACGCAGCTCAAGGAGAGTCATCGAGCGATGGCCGGTCCAGCCTTCCGCGCCGCCGCCGTCCGGGTGCGCGTCCCCGCCACCAGCGCCAACCTCGGCCCGGGCTTCGACGCCCTCGGCCTGTCACTGGGGCTGTACGACGACGTGGTCGTCCGGGTGGCCGACTCCGGGCTGCACATCGACATCGCGGGTGAGGGCAGCGAGACGCTGCCGCGTGACGAGAACCACCTGCTCGTACGTTCCCTGCGCACCGCCTTCGACCTGCTGGGCGGCCAGCCGCGCGGCCTGGAGATCGTCTGCGCCAACCGCATCCCGCACGGCCGCGGCCTCGGTTCCTCCTCCGCCGCCATCTGCGCCGGCATCGTCGCGGCGCGCGCCGTGACCATAGGCGGCGAGGCCAGGCTCGACGACACGGCGCTGCTCGAACTCGCCACCGAGATCGAGGGCCACCCCGACAACGTCGCGGCCTGTCTGCTGGGCGGATTCACCCTGTCCTGGATGGAGGCCGGCGCCGCGCGGGCCATCAGGATGGAGCCCGCCGATTCCATCGTTCCGGTGGTTTTCGTGCCCGGTAAGCCGGTCCTGACGGAGACCGCGCGCGGCCTGCTGCCGCGCACCGTCCCGCACGTCGACGCCGCCACCAACGCGGGCCGTGCCGCACTGCTCGTCGAGGCCCTGACCAGGCGCCCCGAGCTGCTGCTGCCCGCCACCGAGGACCGTCTCCACCAGGAGTACCGCGCGCCGGCGATGCCGGAGAGCGCCGCGCTGGTGGAGCGGCTGCGGGCCGACGGGGTGCCGGCGGTCATCTCGGGCGCGGGACCCACTGTGCTGGCACTGGCCGATGAGGACAGTGCCGACAAGGTCGCCCATCTGGCAGGCGAGGGGTGGGCCGCGAACCGGCTCGACCTCGACGCCCAGGGAGCGAGCGTGCTGCCGCTTGCGACCTGACACACGGTTGCCGGATTTCGAGAGGGGGAATGTTTGTTGGATCCGGTAGTGTTAACCTCAAGTCTGCACCCGACCCCACCATGGCGAGGTGCTTGTTGTCCCCGTCCGGGACAGACATTCTTCCGGGAGCCTCCCAAGCCGCACTGTGTTCCGTATGACGTACGCGGGCAGTACGTCGTACACGAGCACTGAGCGACCTGCCGGGCACGCTCCGGAACCGGCGCGACCGGGCCGAGTGACACCGACACTCAGTGCCACGGCTCTGGGAACCGCCATCACCAGATATTTCCTCCGCCGCTTTGGCGGACCACCGCCCCGGCACGGTCCACACACCAAGGACCGAAGCCGGACAGCACAACCGGTCGCCGAGCCAGACAGGCCGACGTCCGCTCCAGGGAAGGACCCTTCGTGAGCGACACCACCGATCTGATGGGCGCACGTGTCGAGGAGACCGCTGCCGCGCCCGCCACGGACGCCTCCGCGCCTGCCACCGGTGCCGGCTCCCGGCGGCGCCGCGGTACCGGCCTCGAGGGCATGGTGCTGGCCGAGCTTCAGCAGGTCGCATCCGGCCTCGGCATCAGGGGCACGGCGCGCATGCGTAAGAGCCAACTGATCGAGGTCATCAAGGAGGCGCAGGCCGGGGGAGGTGCCGCGGCTCCGAAGGCGGAGGCCGCCACCGAGACCAAGCCCAAGCGTCGTGCCACCTCCAAGGCTCGTACCGGCGAAGACGCCGAGAAGAAGGCGGAGAAGGCGGCTGAGGCCCCCGCCGAGAAGGCCGTGGCCCAGCAGCAGATCGAGATTCCCGGCCAGCCGGCCGGCGGCCCCTCGCGTGATGGTGCGGAGGACGCCCCGGCCGAGCGCCGTCGTCGTCGCGCCACCGCGGACGCGGGCAGCCCCGCCGCGGCGCCCGAGACCGTCGCCGCCGAGGCCAAGAACGAGCCGAAGGCCGAGACGCCCGCGCAGTCGCAGGGCGACGCCAAGGGCGACGCCGACGGCGGCGAGGGCCGTCGTCGTGACCGCCGTGAGCGCGGCCGCGACCGTGACCGCGGTGACCGCGGTGATCGCGGTGACCGTCGCAAGGGCGACGACCAGCAGGGCGGCGGCCGTCAGGACCGCCAGCAGGGCCAGCAGCAGGGCGGCGGCCGTCAGGACCGTCAGCGCGACAACGGCCCGCAGGACGACGACGACTTCGAGGGCGGCCGTCGTGGCCGTCGCGGGCGCTACCGCGACCGTCGGGGCCGTCGTGGCCGTGACGACGTGCAGGAGCCGCAGCTCGCCGACGACGACGTCCTGATCCCGGTCGCGGGCATCCTGGACATCCTCGACAACTACGCCTTCATCCGTACGTCGGGCTACCTGCCGGGCCCGAACGACGTGTACGTCTCCCTGGCCCAGGTCCGCAAGAACGGCCTGCGCAAGGGCGACCACATCACCGGCGCGGTCCGTCAGCCCAAGGAAGGCGAGCGGCGCGAGAAGTTCAACGCGCTGGTCCGCCTGGACTCCGTCAACGGCATGGCGCCCGAACACGGCCGCGGCCGCCCGGAGTTCAACAAGCTGACGCCGCTGTACCCGCAGGACCGCCTCCGTCTGGAGACGGACCCGGGCATCCTCACCACCCGCATCATCGACCTCGTCGCGCCGATCGGTAAGGGCCAGCGCGGTCTGATCGTGGCCCCGCCGAAGACCGGCAAGACCATGATCATGCAGGCGATCGCCAACGCGATCACGCACAACAACCCCGAGTGCCACCTGATGGTCGTCCTCGTCGACGAGCGTCCGGAAGAGGTCACCGACATGCAGCGGTCGGTCAAGGGCGAGGTCATCTCCTCGACCTTCGACCGTCCGGCCGAGGACCACACCACGGTCGCCGAGCTCGCCATCGAGCGCGCCAAGCGTCTGGTGGAGCTGGGCCACGACGTGGTCGTACTGCTCGACTCGATCACGCGTCTGGGCCGTGCGTACAACCTCGCCGCGCCCGCCTCCGGCCGCATCCTGTCCGGTGGTGTCGACTCGACCGCGCTGTACCCGCCGAAGCGCTTCTTCGGTGCCGCGCGCAACATCGAGGACGGCGGCTCGCTGACCATCCTCGCCACCGCCCTGGTGGACACCGGGTCCCGCATGGACGAGGTGATCTTCGAGGAGTTCAAGGGCACCGGCAACGCCGAGCTCAAGCTCGACCGCAAGCTCGCCGACAAGCGCATCTTCCCCGCGGTGGACGTCGACGCGTCCGGCACCCGTAAGGAAGAGATCCTGCTCGCTCCGGACGAGCTCGCCATCGTCTGGAAGCTGCGCCGGGTGCTGCACGCGCTCGACCAGCAGCAGGCGGTCGAACTGCTCCTCGACAAGATGAAGCAGACGAAGTCGAACGCCGAGTTCCTGATGCAGATTCAGAAGACGACGCCGACGCCCGGCAACGGCGACTAGTAGCCCGGCCCACGCGGCCGAGCCGCCAACTGAATACAGTCCCGTGCCCCTGGAGGGCGCCCAGGCCGCCCCACGTCATATCAGTGACGTGGGGCGGCCTTTTGGCGCTGATAGGAGCGGGCGCATCTGTGCGCCCCTTCCGACTCTTGATGTCTCTGGGGGGACTTTCTTGACCACCACCACGTCCGGCAACGGTCGTCACAGACGCCGGATTCGTCTCGGGCTGCCCGTGGCCGCAGCCGGCCTCGCCGCGGCCGTCGCCGCCGCGCTGCTGACCTCGTCCGCGGGGGCCGCGACCGCGCTGCCCAAGCCCACCGTGAAGCCCGCCACCAGCTCGGCCTCGCTCGCCGAACTGGAGCGGCGCGTCGCGGGTGCCGTCGCCGGTGACGACACCGCGGGGGAGACGGCGAAGAAGTCGTCGTACGGCGCGAGCACGACCGGCACCTCCGGCGACTCCACCGTGAGCCCCATGGTCATCGGGGGCACCACCACCAGCATCACCTCGGCGCCCTGGATGGCGCAGCTCTGGTACTACGACGACCAGGGCACCGCCGACGAGGGCGACGACACGGGCTTCTTCTGCGGCGGCGCCGTCGTCGCGCCGACGAAGATCCTCACCGCCGCGCACTGCGTCAAGGGCTACGACTGGTACAACTACGGCGCCGTCGTCACCGGCACCAACCAGCTACCCACCACCGACGACGCCGGCAACAGCGACCTGCACGGCGGCACGGTCTCGCTGCCGCACCGGCAGTGGAACCACCCGTCGTACAACGCGACGACGATCGACAACGACATCGCCGTGATCACGCTGGCCAACCCGGTCAAGGCGACGCCGATCCGCATGACGACGTCCGGCGACACCGCCTCGTACGCCGCCGGCACGAGCGCCAAGGTCTACGGCTGGGGCCGCACCACCTCCACCAGCCAGGACATCTCGCAGTCGCTGAAGTCGGCGACGCTGCCGATCCAGTCCGACACCACGTGCACGGGCTACTACGGCAGTGAGTTCGTCAAGGGCCACATGGTCTGCGCGGGCAAGCCGGCCACCGGCAGCGACACCGGGACGGTCTCCGCCTGCAACGGCGACTCCGGCGGGCCGCTCGTGGTGAACGGCCGTATCGCCGGTGTCGTCTCCTGGGGCGTGCAGGACTGCGTCGCCAAGGGCGCGTACAGCGTGTTCGCCAAGGTCAGCTCCTACGTCGGGGCCGCCTATCCGCGCGTCGACGACACCAACATCAGCGGTGACCACCGGGCCGACCTGTGGCTGCGCAACGCCTCCACCAAGACCGGTTACTCCAAGGACTCCAACGGCACCACGTTCGCCGCGCGCGAGTCCTGGGGCGACTGGAGCGGCGTGAACCTGGTCCTGCAGACCGACCTCGACCGGGACGGCTACCAGGACCTCGTGTTCCGGCGCAGCTCCGACGGGGCGATGTTCTGGTCGCACTTCGTGCCGGCCAGCGGCACCTGGGCGACCAAGACGATCTTCAGCAACTGGAAGTCCCGCACCCGGATCGTGGCACCGGGTGACGTCAACGGCGACTACCTGCCCGACGTGCTCTCCGTCGACTCGGCCGGCGTGCTGTGGATCTACCCGGGCAATGGCAACGGCACCTTCGCCAGCCCGGTGAAGTCCGGCACGGGCTTCAACCAGTACAACTCCCTGCGCGGCCACGGCGACTTCACCGGCGACGGCAAGACCGACCTGATCGCGCGCAGCTCGTCCGGCGGCTACATCTACCTGTTCAAGGGCACCGGCAAGTCCGGCACGGGCGCCTTCGCCACCCGGATCAAGGTGCGCACCTGGGCGACGTACACCGGCTTCGACGCCGTGGGTGACGTCACCGGCGACGGCAAGGCCGACTTCCTGGCCCGCAACTCCGCCGGCACGCTCTATCTGTACCCGGGCACCGGCAAGGCCACGAGCGAGATCTTTGCCACACCGAAGTCCGTCGGCACCGATTTCAAGCAGTAC
Organism: Streptomyces sp. NPDC036764; assembly: GCF_055609385.1. NCBI lineage: Bacteria > Bacillati > Actinomycetota > Actinomycetes > Kitasatosporales > Streptomycetaceae > Streptomyces > Streptomyces sp. NPDC036764. The sequence goes on along the minus strand of NZ_JBVJPT010000005.1, from coordinate 99,238 downwards.
GACATCTTCGGCTGAAATCGCAGGTGAGACCGGCATACCCGGTATCGCCGACTACGGACTGTGCCCATCGCCTCCCAGGTGGTGGGCACAGTCCGTTGTGCAACCCTTTCCCGGGTTTCCCCGTCTGACCGGACGGGGTGACGATGGTGCGGTAAGGGCCTTTTGCGCCATGCCTGACCCTGAAAGCAGGGGGTAACCGACCGGGACGAGAACCGAGGAGCAGAGTGTCCGCCGAGAGCACGCCGGAGCCCGGTATACCGGGCGAGAACGGGACCAACGGCCCGCGCCACCGCGCCAAGGGCCGTCGCCGCAAGCCCCGCGAGAAGCACAAGGGCCTGCGGATCATGGCCTGGACGGCCGCAGGGATCGTGGTCCTGGGCGGGACCGGCGCCGGCTATCTGTACTTCAAGCTCAACGGCAACCTCAAGAGCGTCGACATCGACCAGGCCCTCGGTACCGACCGGCCGCAGAAGGTCGACAACGGCTCGGAGAACATCCTCGTCCTCGGCTCGGACACCCGCTCCGGCGGCAACAAGAAGCTCGGCGGCGGCGCCGACGACGGCAGTGCCCGCTCGGACACGGCGATGATCCTGCACGTCTACAAGGGCCACAAGAAGGCCAGCGTCGTCTCCGTGCCGCGCGACACCCTCATCGACCGCCCCCGGTGCACCGACACCAAGGGCAACACGTACCCGGCCGCGTCGGGCGTGATGTTCAACTCGGCGTACACCACTGGTGGCGCGGCGTGCGCGGTGAAGACGGTGGAGTCCGTGTCGGGCATCCGCATGGACCACTATCTGGAGGTCGATTTCTCCGGCTTTCAGAAGCTGATCGACGAGCTCGGCGGTGTCGAGGTCACCACGACCAAGAACATCAAGGACCCCGACAGCCACCTCGACCTCGAGGCCGGCACGCATCAGCTCGACGGCAAGCAGGCCCTCGGTCTGGTCCGCACCCGCCACGGCGTGGGCGACGGCTCCGACCTCGGCCGCATCCAGCTCCAGCAGGCCTTCATCAAGGCGCTGCTCGAGCAGGTCAAGGACATCAACCTGTTCGGCAACCCCAAGCGGCTGTACGACCTGGCCAACACCGCCACCAAGACGGTCACCACCGACTCCGACCTGGGCTCGGTCAACAAGCTCATGTCCTTCACCAACGGCCTCAAGGGCATCAGCTCCAAGAACATGACCATGGTCACGATGCCGGTCCAGTACGACCCGGCGGACCCGAACCGCGTGATCGTGGCCGAGGCGAAGGCCAAGCAGGTGTGGACGGCCCTGAAGAACGACAAGGCGATCCCGAAGGCGGCAACGGAAGGCACGGCCAAGGGCGACGCCAGCGGTGTGGTGTCCGGGACGGAATAGATCGGAGCCACCCCCGGTTTTGGGGGATGGCCCCAGTCCTGGCAGACTGGTACGTCGGCTCCGGTTCACGCTCCCGCATCCCGCGGCGGCGACCCGGCGCCCTCCCGAAACTAGGAGACACCTTGAAGCGCGACATCCACCCCGAGTACGTCGAGACGCAGGTGAGCTGCACCTGTGGCGCGTCGTTCACCACCCGTAGCACGATCGCCAGCGGCACCATCCGTGCCGAGGTCTGCTCCGAGTGCCACCCGTTCTACACGGGCAAGCAGAAGATCCTCGACACCGGTGGCCGTGTGGCCCGCTTCGAGGCCCGCTTCGGCAAGGCGACTGCCGGCTCCAAGAAGTAGCGAGCTCCAATTCGCCGGTCCACGGCCGCGCCCTGTTTCAGGCGCGCCGGGACCGGCGTTTTTGGTCGCCCGCCCTTCACAGACGTATTCACACAGGAGCCCAAGATGTTCGAGGCCGTCGAGGAACTGGTCACTGAGCACGCCGACCTGGAGAAGAAGCTCGCCGACCCGTCGGTGCACGCCGACCAGGCGAACGCGCGCAAGCTGAACAAGCGCTACGCCGAACTCACCCCGATCGTCGCCACGTACCGCTCCTGGAAGCAGACCGGCGACGACATCGAGACGGCGAAGGAACTCGCCGCCGACGACCCGGACTTCGCGGCCGAGGTCAAGGAGCTGGACAAGCAGCGCGAGGAACTGACCGAGAAGCTGCGCCTCCTGCTCGTCCCGCGTGACCCCAGTGACGACAAGGACGTCATTCTGGAGATCAAGGCGGGCGCCGGCGGTGACGAGTCCGCGCTGTTCGCCGGGGACCTGCTGCGCATGTATCTGCGGTACGCCGAGCGCGTCGGCTGGAAGACCGAGATCATCGACGCCACCGAATCCGAGCTGGGCGGCTACAAGGACGTCCAGGTCGCGGTGAAGACCAAGGGCGGGCAGGGTGCCACGGAGCCCGGCCAGGGTGTCTGGGCCCGGCTGAAGTACGAGGGCGGTGTGCACCGCGTGCAGCGGGTGCCGGCGACCGAGTCGCAGGGCCGTATCCACACCTCCGCGGCCGGTGTGCTCGTCACGCCGGAGGCCGAGGAGATCGACGTCGAGATCAACCCGAACGACCTGCGCATCGACGTGTACCGGTCGTCCGGCCCGGGTGGGCAGTCCGTCAACACCACCGACTCCGCCGTGCGCATCACGCACATTCCGACCGGAGTCGTCGCCTCCTGCCAGAACGAGAAGAGCCAGCTTCAGAACAAGGAGCAGGCGATGCGTATCCTGCGCTCCAGGCTGCTCGCCGCGGCGCAGGAGGAGGCCGAGAAGGAGGCCGCCGACGCCCGCCGCAGCCAGGTCCGCACCGTCGACCGCTCCGAGAAGATCCGTACCTACAACTTCCCGGAGAATCGCATCTCGGACCACCGCGTCGGCTTCAAGGCGTACAACCTGGATCAGGTCCTGGACGGCGACCTCGACGCGGTGATCCAGGCGTGCGTCGACGCGGACTCGGCGGCGAAGCTGGCGGCCGCGTAAGGGCGTAAGGGACGGACGTACGCACGTACGAGTACGACACGGAGGACTTGCGTGCAGCAATTCATCGGGGGGCGGACCCCAAGCCCCCGCAGCGTGCTGCTCGCGGAGGTGGCACAGGCCACCCAGCGGCTGGCGGACGCCGGCGTGCCCTCGCCGCGCAACGACGCGGAGGAGCTCGCCGCGTTCGTGCACGGCGTGAAGCGGGGCGAACTGCACTCCGTGAAGGACTCGGACTTCGACGCCCGGTACTGGGAGGTCATCGCCCGCCGCGAGCAGCGCGAGCCGCTCCAGCACATCACCGGACGGGCGTACTTCCGCTATCTCGAACTCCAAGTCGGGCCGGGCGTGTTCGTGCCGCGGCCCGAGACCGAGTCGGTGGTCGGCTGGGCCATAGACGCGGTGCGCGCGATGGACGTCGTCGAGCCCTGCATCGTCGACCTGTGCACCGGCTCCGGCGCCATCGCGCTGGCCCTCGCCCAGGAGGTCCCGCGCTCGCGCGTGCACGCCGTGGAGCTGTCCGAGGACGCCCTGGTGTGGACGCGCAAGAACGTGGAGGGCTCGCGCGTCGACCTGCGCCAGGGCAACGCCCTGGACGCCTTCCCCGACCTCGACGGCCAGGTCGACCTGGTCATCTCCAACCCGCCCTACATCCCGCTCACCGAATGGGAGTACGTCGCTCCCGAGGCGCGGGACTACGATCCCGACCTCGCCCTGTTCTCCGGCGAGGACGGCCTCGACCTCATCCGCGGCCTGGAGCGCACCGCGCACCGTCTCCTGCGGCCCGGCGGCGTCGTCGTCATCGAGCACGCCGACACCCAGGGCGGTCAGGTGCCGTGGATCTTCACCGAGGAGCGGGGCTGGGCCGACGCGGCCGACCACCCGGACCTCAACAACCGCCCCCGGTTCGCGACCGCACGCAAGGCGCTGCCGTGACCGTCCCGAAGACTCTTTCCCGGAAGTACGTGTACTTCGTGTACGAGGAGGCCCGCTAGATATGGCACGGCGATACGACACCAATGACGCGACCGACCGCACGACCGGTCTGCGTGAGGCCGCGTCCGCCGTCCGCCGTGGCGAGCTCGTGGTCCTTCCGACCGACACGGTGTACGGCATCGGCGCCGACGCGTTCACGAAGGAGGCCGTCGGCGATCTGCTGGAGGCCAAGGGTCGGGGCCGCAACATGCCCACCCCTGTGCTGATCGGCTCCCCGAACACGCTCCACGGTCTCGTCACCGACTTCTCCGAGCTGGCCTGGGAGCTGGTCGACGCGTTCTGGCCGGGCGCGCTCACGCTCGTCGCCAAGCACCAGCCGTCCCTGCAGTGGGACCTCGGTGACACCCGGGGCACGGTTGCCGTGCGCATGCCACTGCACCCGGTCGCCATCGAGCTCCTGACCGAGGTGGGCCCGATGGCCGTCTCCTCGGCGAACCTCACCGGGCACCCGGCGCCGGAGGACTGTGACGCCGCGCAGGAGATGCTCGGCGACTCCGTGTCGGTGTACCTGGACGGCGGCCCGACCCCGGGCAACGTCCCGTCCTCGATCGTCGACGTGACCCGCGAGGTCCCCCTCCTGCTTCGCGCGGGCGCCCTCTCGGCGGAGGATCTGCGGAAGGTCGTACCCGACCTCGAGGTGGCGAATTGACAGCCCCTGAATCCCCCGAGCTCTCGGCTGCGCTCGAGCAGGGGGGACCCCCATGCGTGGCATAGGCAACGGCGAGAGCGCGGCGGAGATCACGACCACGTTCGTCGGACTGCCGCGCGACAGCTTCCGCATCCTCCACGTCAGCACCGGCAATGTGTGCCGCTCGCCGATCACCGAGCGGCTGACCCGTCATTTCGTGACGCAGCGGCTCGGTGTGCTGGGCGGCTCGCTGATCGTGGAGAGCGCGGGCACCTGGGGCCACGAGGGCGCGGCCATGGAATCCAACGCGGAGACGGTCCTCGCCGACTTCGGCGCGGACGCCTCCGGCTTCGTCGGCCGCGAGCTCCTCGACGAGCACGTCATCATGGCCGACCTGGTCCTCACGGCCACTCGCGACCACCGCGCCCAGGTCATCTCCATGGGCCATTCGGCGGGCCTGCGCACCTTCACCCTGAAGGAGTTCACCCGCCTGGTCCGCGCCATAGACCCCGCGACGCTTCCTCCCCTGGAGGACGGCGTGGTCCAGCGCGCACGCGCCCTGGTGCGTGCGGCGGCGGCTCTACGCGGGTGGCTTCTGGCGCCGACGGCCGAGGCGGACGAGGTGTACGACCCGTACGGGGCGCCGCTGACGTTCTTCCGGTCGGTGGGGGACGAGATACACGAGGCGCTGGATCCGGTCGTCACTGCGCTCACCGGAGTACCCGCAAGGACGTGACAGCCGGGCGCCTGCGGCGCCCCGGGCCTACATTGGACGTACGTCACCGCCGACGCACGCCCGGAGCCCACCATGTCGGTCACCCCTACCCTCGAGGCCGATGTCCTGCGCCGTCAGGACCCCCAGCTCGCCGACATCCTGCTCGGGGAGCTCGACCGGCAGTCGACGACGCTCCAGCTCGTCGCCGCGGAGAACTTCACGTCGCCCGCGGTGCTGGCGGCCCTCGGATCGGCGCTGGCCAACAAGTACGCCGAGGGCTATCCGGGCGCCCGGTACCACGGCGGGTGCGAGATGGTCGACGTCGCCGAGCGGCTCGCCGTGGAGCGGGCCAAGGCGCTGTTCGGGGCCGAGCACGCCAACGTGCAGTCTCACTCCGGGTCTTCGGCCGTTCTCGCCGCCTACGCCGCCCTGCTGCGCCCCGGCGACACCGTCCTCGCCCTCGGCCTGCCGTACGGCGGACACCTCACCCACGGCTCGCCCGCCAACTTCTCCGGCCGCTGGTTCGACTTCGTCGGCTACGGGGTGGACGCGGAGACCGGGCTCATCGACTACGAACAGGTGCGTACCCTCGCCCGCAATCACCGCCCCAAGGCCCTGGTGTGCGGGTCCATCGCCTACCCGCGCCACATCGACTACGCCCTCTTCCGCGACATCGCCGACGAGGTGGGCGCCTATCTCATCGCCGACGCCGCCCACCCCATGGGGCTCGTCGCCGGGGGAGCGGCGCCCAGTCCGGTGCCGTACGCCGATGTGGTGTGCGCCACCACCCACAAGGTGCTGCGCGGCCCGCGCGGCGGGATGATCCTGTGCGGCTCGGACCTCGCCGAACGCGTGGATCGCGCCGTTTTCCCGTTCACCCAGGGCGGCGCCCAGATGCACACCATCGCCGCCAAGGCCGTCGCCTTCGGGGAGGCGGCAACGCCGGCGTTCGCCGTGTACGCCCATCAGGTGGTGGCCAACGCGCGCACCCTGGCGGCCCACCTCGCCGAGGAGGGGCTCGTCGTCACCACGGGCGGGACCGACACCCACCTCATCACCGCCGACCCGGCCCCCCTCGGCGTCGACGGCCGTGAAGCGCGCGGCCTCCTCGCGGCGGCCGGAGTGGTGCTGGACTGCTGCGCGCTGCCGCACGGCGACGCCCGTGGCCTGCGCCTGGGCACCGCGGCCGTGACCACCCAGGGCATGGGGGAGGAGGAGATGGTGTGGCTCGCCGCGCTGCTGGCGGGCGTACTGAGAGGTGGGAGGGAAAGCCACAAGTCCCGTGAAGAAGTGCGGGAGCTCACCGGTAGATTTCCGCCGTATCCCGGCTGAGGCGGGGTAGACGCACCTGAGCACACAGCCACACGTGCAACCATCGTCGCTACCCGGAAGTCCCCACACATATGCGTCGCGTATGCGTACGTCGCTAGGGTGTGGGGCTGAGATGGCCAGCGAGACTTGTGGGGAAGCCCGTGCGTGAATACCTGCTGACGCTCTGCATCACGGCCGCGGTGACGTATCTGCTGACAGGGCCGGTACGTAAGTTCGCGATCGTGGCCGGAGCCATGCCGCAGATCCGGGCACGCGACGTGCACCGCGAACCGACTCCGCGGCTCGGCGGTATCGCCATGTTCTTCGGCCTGTGCGCGGGCCTGCTGGCCGCCGACCACCTGACCAACCTCAGTACGGTCTTCGAGAAGTCCAACGAACCGCGGGCGCTGCTCTCCGGAGCGGCGCTCATCTGGCTGATCGGCGTCCTGGACGACAAGTTCGAGATCGACGCCCTGATCAAGCTGGGCGGCCAGATGATCGCCGCCGGCGTCATGGTCATGCAGGGTCTGACGATCCTGTGGCTGCCCATCCCGACGGTCGGCAACGTCGCGCTGACCCAGTGGCAGGGCACCCTGCTCACCGTCGCCCTGGTCGTCATCACCATCAACGCGGTCAACTTCGTCGACGGCCTGGACGGCCTCGCGGCCGGCATGGTGTGCATCGCGTCGGCGGCGTTCTTCCTCTACGCCTACCGCGTCTGGGTGTCGTACGGCATCGAGGCCGCCGCCCCGGCCACCCTGTTCTCGGCGATCCTGATGGGCATGTGCCTGGGCTTCCTGCCGCACAACATGCACCCCGCGCGCATCTTCATGGGCGACTCCGGCTCGATGCTGATCGGCCTGGTCCTCGCCGCGGGCGCCATCTCCATCACGGGACAGGTCGACCCGGACGCGCTGAAGCTGTTCGCCGGCTCCGAGAAGGCGGCCGTGCACCAGACGGTGCCCGTCTACATCCCGCTGCTGCTGCCGCTGACGATCATCGCGATTCCCGCCGCCGACCTGGTGCTGGCGATCGTGCGCCGCACCTGGCGCGGCCAGTCGCCGTTCGCCGCCGACCGCGGCCATCTGCACCACCGCCTGCTGGAGATCGGCCACTCCCACAGCCGCGCGGTGCTGATCATGTACTTCTGGTCGGCGCTGATCGCCTTCGGCGCCCTCGCCTACTCGGTGAACTCGGCGTCCATGTGGATCGTCCTCGGCGTGGTGTTCCTCAGCTTCATCGGCCTGGTCCTGCTTCTTCTGCCGCGCTTCACGCCCCGCGCCCCGCGCTGGGCGGAGCACTTCGTGCCGCCGCGCTACCGCCGGGGCGGGGCGGTCGCCGAGCCCGCGGCCGCCACACCGCAGACCGCGGTCGCCGAGTCCGAGGAGCAGCCGCGTACTCCGGTCGCCGCAGGGGTCTCGCGCGTCAACGGAGCGACCGCGATCGGCGCTCGTTCGCGGACCCTGGACCGGCGTAAAGCCGGAACGTCGCGCTGACGGTCAAGGTGAGAGAAGCCTCAAGGTAAGAATCTGACTAGAGCATTGCCAAGTCATGGGGGAACGAAGCACCCCAATACCAGACATGTCGGCAGTGTTTCTGCACAGACGCGCACCTTCACTCTCATGTGTGACACCGAGCACACGATCCAGGTAAAGACCTCATCAAATAGTTTGTGATACGGTTCACGAGAACCCGGGACAGAGCCGAAGGACCGAAGTGCGACGGTCCACCCGGCGTGAGGTTCTCTCTCAGCCCGGGACTACGCTCGTCCATGACGACACCCTGCCCCCACCGTGAAAGCGGAGTTGCCGCCATGCCGTCCAATGACGCCCGCACCCTGCTCCAGGCCGCCGTGCCCACAGCCGTCGCCGGTGCTGTTGCCGCCGTCGTCAGTGGCGTGGTCGCCGGTGGCAAGGGAGCGATCGGGGCCGTCGTCGCGACGCTGGTCGTGATCCTTTTCATGGGGATCGGCCTCTACGTACTTCAGCGCACTGCCAAATCGCTTCCGCATCTGTTCCAGGCAATGGGCCTGATGCTGTACGCGGCGCAGATCCTGTTGCTGTTCATCTTCATGGCCGCGTTCAAGAACACGACGCTGTTCAACCCCCGGGTCTTCGCGTTCACACTGCTCGGCACCACCCTGGTGTGGATCGCCATGCAGACGCGTGCCCACATGAAGGCCAAGATCCTCTACGTCGAACCCGATTCGGACACCTCCTCGAAGGACGGCAAGTCCGAAAAGACGGGGCACTCGTCGTGAGAGGTAGGGGTGGGATAAAGGCGCTTGAGAAGTCCTGCTATCGTCCGGTGCCAACTGCGGCATCGCGGGCGCGGGCATCTGAGCTGACGCCTGCTCAATCGCGAGGCTTGATGCCCCACAGCCGCCCCCACATCCGTAACACCAGTCCCGTGCCGAACCGCGGCTGCGCGCCGCGCCGACACAACGAGGTTGCCGTACCTATGCGCCACGCTGAAGGAGCCCGCGGTGAGTGCTGACCCGACGCAGGTGCTCGCCTTCGAGACCGACTGCCACCTGTTCGACGGGTGTGGCTTCGCCGATGTGTCTCCGGGCCTGCATTCGTTCATGTTCCAGCCCCTGTGGGGTGACGGCGACAGCAACGTGTACTTCAACAAGACGATGCTGCTGGCGCTGCTCGGCTCGATCATCATCGTGGGCTTCTTCTGGGCCGCGTTCCGCAGGCCGCAGGTGGTCCCGGGCAAGCTGCAGATGGTCGCCGAGGCTGGCTACGACTTCATCCGGCGCGGTGTCGTCTACGAGACCATCGGCAAGAAGGAAGGCGAGAAGTACGTACCGCTCGTCGTCTCGCTGTTCTTCTTCGTCTGGATGCTGAACCTCTGGTCGATCATTCCGATCGCCCAGTTCCCGGTCACCTCGATCATCTCGTATCCGCTGGTCCTGGCCCTGATCGTCTACATCCTGTGGGTGTCCCTGACGTTCAAGCGGCACGGCTTCGTCGGCTTCTGGAAGAACGTCACGGGCTACGACAAGTCGCTCGGCGCGGTGCTTCCGCTGGCCATGCTGATCGAGCTCTTCTCGAACCTGCTGATCCGGCCGTTCACCCACGCCGTGCGACTGTTCGCGAACATGTTCGCCGGTCACACCCTGCTGCTGCTCTTCACGATCGCTAGCTGGTACATGCTGAACGGCTTCGGCATCGCCTACGCGGGTGTCTCGTTCGTGATGGTCATCGTGATGACTGCCTTCGAGCTGTTCATCCAGGCCCTGCAGGCGTACGTGTTCGTCCTGCTGACGTGCACCTACATCCAGGGCGCTCTCGCCGAGCACCACTGAGCCAACGCCCTCCCACCTCCACAGATCGTCCGGTGGCCAACCCCCACCGGTCCGTAAAGAAAAGGAAGAACTGGCATGTCTGCGACCCTTGCTGCTGTCGAAGGCTCCCTCGGCTCCATTGGTTACGGCCTCGCCGCGATCGGCCCGGGCGTCGGCGTCGGCATCATCTTCGGTAACGGCACCCAGGCGCTTGCCCGTCAGCCCGAGGCTGCCGGCCTGATCCGTGCCAACCAGATCCTGGGCTTCGCCTTCTGTGAGGCGCTCGCCCTGATCGGTCTGGTCATGCCGTTCGTCTACGGCTACTGAGCCACCACACCAGTCCAGCCGACTAGACGAAAGGCACTCACATGAGCCACCTGCTCATCGCGGCGAGCGAGGGGGAGAACCCTCTCGTCCCGCCGATCCCTGAGCTTGTCATCGGCCTCCTCGCCTTCGTCATCGTCTTCGGCTTCCTCGCCAAGAAGCTCCTCCCGAACATCAACAAGGTTCTGGAAGAGCGCCGCGAGGCCATCGAGGGCGGTATCGAGAAGGCCGAGGCCGCCCAGACCGAGGCACAGAGCGTTCTGGAGCAGTACAAGGCCCAGCTCGCCGAGGCCCGGCACGAGGCCGCGCGTCTGCGCCAGGAGGCGCAGGAGCAGGGCGCCACGCTCATCGCCGAGATGCGCGCGGAAGGCCAGCGGCAGCGCGAGGAGATCGTCGCCGCCGGTCACGCCCAGATCGAGGCCGACCGCAAGGCCGCGTCGTCCGCGCTGCGCCAGGACGTCGGCAAGCTCGCCACCGACCTGGCAGGCAAGCTCGTCGGCGAGTCCCTCGAGGACCACGCCCGGCAGAGCCGCGTCATCGACCGCTTCCTCGACGAGCTCGAGGAGAAGGCCGAGGCCGGACGATGAACGGAGCGAGCCGCGAGGCCCTGGCAGCCGCACGCGAGCGACTCGACGCGCTGACGGACAACACGTCCGTCGACGCCGGACGGCTCGCCGACGAGCTGGCCGCCGTCACCGCGCTGCTCGACCGCGAGGTGTCGCTGCGTCGGGTCCTGACCGACCCGGCGCAGGCCGGCGAGGCCAAGGCCGAGCTGGCCCAGCGCCTGCTCGGTGGCCAGGTCGGCGGCGAGACCGCTGACCTGCTGGCCGGCATGGTGCGTTCCCGCTGGTCGCAGTCCCGCGACCTGGTGGACGCGCTGGAGGAGCTGGCGGACACCGCCGACCTCACCGCCGCGCAGAGGGCGGGCACGCTCGACGACGTCGAGGACGAGCTGTTCCGGTTCGGCCGGATCGTGTCCGGCAGCACCGAGCTGCGCGCCGCGCTCACCGACCGCGCCGCCACCACCTCGGCCAAGAGCGAGCTGCTGCGCAGCCTGCTCGGCGGCCGGGCCAAGGCGACCACGGAGCGTCTGGTGACGCGTCTTGTGACCGCGCCGCGTGGACGTAGCCTGGAGTCGGGACTGGAGTCCCTGTCCAAGCTCGCCGCCGAGCGCCGGGAACGCCTGGTCGCCGTGGTCACCTCGGCGGTGCCGCTGAGCGGCACGCAGAAGCGGCGCCTGGGTGCCGCTCTCGGGAAGCTCTACGGCCACACGATGCACCTCAACATCGACGTGGACCCCGAGGTCGTCGGCGGTATCCGCGTGCAGGTCGGTGACGAGGTCATCAACGGCTCCCTCGCGGACCGCATCGAGGACGCCGGCCGCCGACTGGCGGGCTAGCAGCAACTTCATAGCAATACGTACTTACGACGGCCCATGTTGGGCCGTGCAGAGGATTCACCTCTTTCAGGGGGGAGTCCCCATCCCCCCAAGTGAAACTTCGGGCCCAACAAGGAGAGCAGGGAACCCAGATGGCGGAGCTCACGATCCGGCCGGAGGAGATCCGGGACGCGCTGGAGAACTTCGTCCAGTCGTACAAGCCGGACGCGGCCTCGCGCGAGGAGGTCGGTACGGTCACCCTTGCCGGCGACGGCATCGCGAAGGTCGAGGGTCTTCCCTCGGCCATGGCCAACGAACTGCTGAAGTTCGAGGACGGCACCCTCGGCCTCGCGCTCAACCTGGAAGAGCGCGAGATCGGCGCCATCGTCCTCGGTGAGTTCAGCGGCATCGAGGAGGGCCAGCCGGTGCAGCGCACCGGTGAGGTGCTCTCCGTGGCCGTCGGCGAGGGCTACCTCGGCCGCGTCGTCGACCCGCTCGGCAACCCGATCGACGGCCTCGGCGAGATCGAGACCAGCGGTCGTCGCGCCCTCGAGCTGCAGGCCCCGGGCGTCATGGCCCGTAAGTCGGTGCACGAGCCGATGGAGACCGGCTACAAGGCCGTCGACGCGATGACCCCGATCGGCCGTGGCCAGCGTCAGCTTGTCATCGGTGACCGCCAGACCGGCAAGACCGCCCTGGCCGTCGACACGATCATCAACCAGCGCGACAACTGGCGCTCCGGCGACCCGAAGAAGCAGGTCCGCTGCATCTACGTCGCCATCGGCCAGAAGGGCTCCACCATCGCGTCCGTGCGCGGTGCGCTGGAGGAGAACGGCGCGCTGGAGTACACGACCATCGTCGCCGCCCCGGCGTCCGACCCGGCCGGCTTCAAGTACCTGGCGCCGTACACCGGTTCGGCCATCGGTCAGCAGTGGATGTACGAGGGCAAGCACGTCCTCATCATCTTCGACGACCTCTCGAAGCAGGCCGACGCCTACCGCGCCGTGTCGCTGCTGCTGCGCCGCCCGCCGGGCCGTGAGGCCTACCCGGGTGACGTCTTCTACCTGCACTCCCGTCTGCTGGAGCGCTGCGCGAAGCTCTCCGACGAGATGGGCGCCGGTTCGATGACGGGTCTGCCGATCGTCGAGACCAAGGCGAACGACGTGTCGGCGTTCATCCCGACCAACGTCATCTCCATCACCGACGGCCAGTGCTTCCTGGAGTCGGACCTGTTCAACGCCGGTCAGCGCCCCGCGCTGAACGTCGGTATCTCCGTCTCCCGAGTCGGTGGTTCCGCGCAGCACAAGGCGATGAAGCAGGTCTCCGGTCGTCTGCGCGTCGACCTCGCCCAGTTCCGTGAGCTGGAGGCGTTCGCCGCCTTCGGTTCCGACCTGGACGCCGCGTCGAAGGCGCAGCTCGAGCGCGGTCAGCGCATGGTCGAACTGCTGAAGCAGGCGCAGTACGAGCCGATGTCCACCGAGGACCAGGTCGTCTCCGTCTGGGCCGGCACCACCGGCAAGATGGACGATGTCCCGGTCGCCGACATCCGCCGCTTCGAGAAGGAGCTGCTGGAGTACCTGCACCGCAAGGAGCAGGGCCTCATGACCTCCATCAAGGAGGGCGGCAAGATGTCGGACGACACGCTCACCGCCATCGCCGACGCCATCGCGGAGTTCAAGAAGCAGTTCGAGACCGCGGACGGCAAGCTGCTCGGCGAGGACGCTCCGGCCGCCCCGAAGGCGACCAGCGCCTCCAAGTGACGTAAGGAAGGGACCTGACTCATGGGAGCCCAGCTCCGGGTCTACAAGCGTCGCATCCGATCCGTCACCGCGACCAAGAAGATCACGAAGGCGATGGAGATGATCGCCGCCTCGCGCGTCGTCAAGGCGCAGCGCAAGGTGGCGGCCTCCGCGCCGTACGCGACCGAGCTCACCCGCGCGGTCACGGCGGTCGGCACCGGCTCGAACACCAAGCACCCGCTGACCACGCAGGCCGAGACGGTCACGCGGTCCGCGGTGCTGCTCCTGACGAGCGACCGTGGCCTTGCCGGCGCCTTCAACTCCAACGCCATCAAGGCGGCGGAGCAGCTCACCGCGCGCCTGGAGGGCGAGGGCAAGGAGGTCGACAGCTACATCGTCGGCCGCCGCGGTGTGGCGCACTACAACTTCCGTGAGCGCAAGATCGCGGAGTCGTGGAGCGGTTTCACCGACGAGCCCACGTACGCGGACGCCAAGAAGGTCGCGGCCCCGCTGATCGAGGCCATCGAGAAGGAGACGGCGGACGGCGGCGTGGACGAGCTCCACATCGTCTACACCGAGTTCGTCTCGATGATGACGCAGCAGGCGCTGGACGCCCAGCTCCTGCCGCTCAGCCTCGAAGAGGTCGCGGAGGAGGCGCCCGGCAAGGGCGAGATCCTCCCGCTGTACGACTTCGAGCCCTCGGCGGAGGACGTCCTCGACGCCCTGCTGCCGCGGTACGTCGAGAGCCGTATCTACAACGCGCTGCTTCAGTCGGCGGCCTCGAAGCACGCCGCCACGCGGCGCGCGATGAAGTCGGCCACCGACAACGCGGGCGAGCTGATCAACACGCTCTCCCGTCTTGCCAACGCGGCCCGCCAGGCCGAAATCACCCAGGAAATCAGCGAGATCGTCGGTGGCTCCAGTGCCCTGGCCGACGCGACCGCGGGGAGTGACCGCTAATGACCACCACTGTTGAGACCGCGACGGCCACGGGCCGCGTCGCCCGGGTCATCGGCCCGGTCGTCGACGTGGAGTTCCCCGTCGACGCGATGCCGGAGATCTACAACGCCCTCCACGTCGAGGTCGCCGACCCGGCGAACGCGGGCGAGAAGAAGACGCTGACCCTGGAGGTCGCCCAGCACCTGGGTGACGGCCTGGTCCGCACCATCTCCATGCAGCCCACCGACGGCCTGGTCCGCCAGGCCCCGGTCACCGACACCGGCGACGGCATCACCGTCCCGGTCGGCGACTTCACCAAGGGCAAGGTGTTCAACACCCTCGGTGAGGTGCTGAACGTCGACGAGAAGTACGACGGCGAGCGCTGGTCCATCCACCGCAAGGCCCCGAACTTCGACGAGCTCGAGTCGAAGACCGAGATGTTCGAGACCGGCGTCAAGGTCATCGACCTGCTGACCCCGTACGTCAAGGGCGGCAAGATCGGTCTGTTCGGCGGCGCCGGCGTCGGCAAGACGGTGCTCATCCAGGAGATGATCTACCGCGTCGCCAACAACCACGACGGTGTGTCGGTGTTCGCCGGTGTCGGCGAGCGCACCCGTGAGGGCAACGACCTCATCGACGAGATGAGCGAGTCGGGCGTCATCGACAAGACCGCGCTGGTCTTCGGTCAGATGGACGAGCCCCCGGGCACCCGTCTGCGCGTGGCCCTCGCCGGTCTGACCATGGCGGAGTACTTCCGCGATGTGCAGAAGCAGGACGTGCTGTTCTTCATCGACAACATCTTCCGCTTCACCCAGGCCGGTTCCGAGGTGTCGACCCTGCTCGGCCGTATGCCCTCCGCGGTGGGCTACCAGCCGAACCTGGCCGACGAGATGGGTCTCCTCCAGGAGCGCATCACCTCGACCCGTGGTCACTCGATCACCTCGATGCAGGCGATCTACGTCCCCGCGGACGACCTGACCGACCCGGCCCCGGCCACCACCTTCGCCCACCTCGACGCGACGACGGTTCTGTCCCGTCCGATCTCCGAGAAGGGCATCTACCCGGCCGTGGACCCGCTGGACTCCACGTCCCGGATCCTGGACCCGCGCTACATCGCGCAGGACCACTACAACACCGCCATGCGCGTCAAGGGGATCCTCCAGAAGTACAAGGACCTCCAGGACATCATCGCGATCCTCGGTATCGACGAGCTCAGCGAGGAGGACAAGCTGGTCGTCCAGCGTGCCCGCCGCGTCGAGCGCTTCCTGTCCCAGAACACCCACGTCGCCAAGCAGTTCACCGGTGTGGACGGCTCCGACGTGCCGCTGGACGAGTCGATCACCGCGTTCAACGCGATCTGCGACGGTGAGTTCGACCACTTCCCGGAGCAGGCGTTCTTCATGTGCGGTGGTCTTGAGGACCTCAAGAAGAACGCGAAGGAGCTGGGCGTCTCCTGACGTACCGGTCTTCGTGAGCCATTGAGCTCTTGATGAGGGGGCGGGGCACGTCCCGCCCCCTCTTCCATGCCTACTAGACTTGTAACCAACACCCGGCACAACCGCCGGGTGGTGACCCGAGGAGCCACCTTGGCTGCTGAGCTGCACGTCGCGCTGGTCGCCGCCGACCGTGAGGTCTGGTCGGGCCAGGCCACCCTGGTCGTCGCGCGCACCACGTCCGGCGACATCGGCGTCATGCCCGGTCACCAGCCGCTGCTCGGTGTGCTGGAGTCGGGCCCGGTGACCATCCGTACGAGTGATGGCGGGACCGTCATCGCCGCGGTGCACGGCGGATTCATCTCGTTCGCGGACGACAAGCTGTCGCTGCTGGCCGAGATCGCCGAACTGTCGGACGAGATCGATGTCCAGCGCGCTGAGCGGGCACTGGAGCGCGCGAAGTCGGACGACGACGCGTCCGCCGAGCGCCGCGCGGAGGTCCGCCTGCGGGCGGCGACGGCGCGCTGACCCACGGGGTCACCTTCCGGGCCGTCTAGGCTCTGGGGGAGCG
Organism: Streptomyces sp. NPDC036764; assembly: GCF_055609385.1. Classification (NCBI taxonomy): domain Bacteria; kingdom Bacillati; phylum Actinomycetota; class Actinomycetes; order Kitasatosporales; family Streptomycetaceae; genus Streptomyces; species Streptomyces sp. NPDC036764. The sequence continues at coordinate 83,022 of NZ_JBVJPT010000005.1, read as the reverse complement.
CACCCGATGACATCACTCAGCCGCGGCTGGGACCGGAGCAATCCGGTGCCGGTCGCGGCTGAGGCAGATATGGAAGTTTTTTCCGTTCCGTTACCTAGGAGACGAGGAGGTCGGTGTCGATGGTCCTCGCTCTGACTGTGTGCGGAATCGTCGTCGCCCTTGTGGTGCTGGGGTTGTTCGTCTTCGGCCTGCGCCGCAGACTCATCCAGCGCTCGGGCGGCACTTTCGACTGTTCGCTGCGCTGGGACGTGCCGGAGAAAGCCGACACCAGCGGCAAGGGCTGGAGCTACGGCGTCGCCCGCTACAACGGCGACCGCATCGAGTGGTACCGCGTCTTCTCCTACGCCTACCGCCCGCGCCGCATCCTGGAGCGCTCCGCGATCGAGGTGGCCGGCCGGCGTCTGCCCGACGGCGAGGAGGAACTGGCGCTGCTCTCGGACGCCGTGATCCTCACCTGTCTGCACCGGGGCACGCGTCTCGAACTCGCCATGAGCGAAGACGCGCTGACCGGATTTCTCGCGTGGCTTGAGGCAGCCCCGCCCGGTCAGCGCGTCAATGTTGCCTAGCGGGCTTAACTCAGCCCGTTGTTGATGGCGGTCACCAGCTCACCGCCCGCGGTGTCGCCGCTGAACTCCCAGAAGAACGCGCCGCCCAGGCCCTGGTTCTTGGCCCAGGACATCTTCCCGGCGATCGTCGACGGGGTGTCGTAGGACCACCAGTTGTTGCCGCAGTAGGCGTAGGCCGTGCCGGCGATGGTGCCGTTCGCCGGGCAGGAGTTCTTCAGGACCTTGTAGTCCTCGATGCCGGCCTCGTAGGTGCCGGGCGCGGCTCCGGTCGCCGTCCCGCCGGGGGCGGCCTGGGTGACGCCGGTCCAGCCGCGGCCGTAGAAGCCGATGCCGAGCAGCAGCTTCTTGGATGCCACGCCCTTGGACTTGAGCTTGGCGATGGCGTCGGCGGAGTTGAAGCCCGCCTGCGGGATGCCGGCGTACGACGTGAGCGGCGAGTGCGGCGCGGTCGGGCCCTGCGCGTTGAAGGCGCCGAAGTAGTCGTACGTCATCACGTTGTACCAGTCGAGGTACTGGGAGGCGCCGCCGTAGTCGGCCGCGTCGATCTTGCCGCCGGAGGAGCCGTCGGCGGTGATGGCCGCGGTGACCAGGTAGTTCGGGCCGAATTCCGTGCGCAGCGCGGACATCAGGTTCTTGATGGCCGCGGGGCCGGAGGTGTCGCAGGTCAGGCCGCAGGCGTTCGGGTACTCCCAGTCGATGTCGATGCCGTCGAAGACATCGGCCCAGCGCGGGTCCTCGACCACGGCCTTGCAGGACTTGGCGAACGCCGCCGCGTTGGCCGCTGCCTGGCCGAAGCCCCCGGAGTAGGTCCAGCCGCCGAAGGAGTACAGCACCTTGATGTGCGGGTACTTGGCCTTGAGCTGACGCAACTGGTTGAAGTTGCCGCGCAGCGGCTGGTCCCACGTGTCGGCGGCACCGCTGACGGACTGGTCGGCGGTGTACGCCTTGTCGTAGGCGGCGTAGGTGTCGTCGACGGTGCACTGACCGTTCTTGACGTTGCCGAACGCGTAGTTGATGTGCGTGATCTTCGACGCGGAGCCGGAGCTCACCAGGTTCTTGACGTGGTAGTTGCGGCCGTAGACGCCCCACTCGGTGAAGTAGCCGAGCTTGACCTTGTCGCCGGTGGGCGGCGGGTCGGTGGTGCCGCCGGTGGTGCGCACCGCGCGGGCGCCGCTGACCGGGCCCGTCTGGTCGGCGGTGTCGCGGGCCTGGACGGTGTAGGAGTAGTCGGTGCCGGCGGTCAGGCCGGTGTCGGAGTACGACGTCGTCGTCACGGTGGCGACCTTGGCGCCGTCGCGCAGGACGTCGTAGTTCTTGATGCCCTTGTCGTCGGTGGCGGCGCTCCAGGACAGCTTCACCGAGGTGTTGGTGATGTCGGAGGCGCTGGGGGTGCCGGGGGCGGAGGGAGCGGCGTCCCCCGGGACGGTGCCGCCGTCACAACTTCCGCCGTTCAGCTTGCAGTTGGCGGGGGAGCCGGAGCCGGCGCCGTTGAAGCCGAAGGAGACGGAGGCGCCGGGGGCGAGGGTGCCGTTCCAGGACTTGTTCTTGGCGGTCCAGTGGGTGCCGGAGGAGGTGACGTCGGCGTCCCAGGCGGAGGTGACGGAGGTGCCGGAGGGGAAGTCCCACTCCACGGTCCAGGAGCTGAGGGACGTGGTGCCGGTGTTCTTCACCGTCCACTTGCCCTCGAAGCCGGAGCCCCAGTCCTGGGTCTTGGCGTAGGTGGCGGTGGCGGATGTGGCGGCTTCGGCCGGGCTCGCGAGGCCGACCAGACCGGCCAGCGGGAGCAGCAGGGTCGCGAACCCCGCCACGGCTCTGTGTCTGAAGCGCATGCTGCGCCTCCTTGGGGAGTTGGGGGCGTGACTGAGCCTTCACGCCCACGGTGCCGCGAGAATAGAAAGGTCTGGACCACAGGTCAATAGGTCTGGACCACTCTCGTATACGGCCGCGCTCCCGAACCTCTAGATACCCAACTCCTGCGCCAGCACCGCAGCTTGGACCCGGCTGCGCAGCTCAAGCTTCCCCAGCAGCCGGCTGACATGAGTCTTCACGGTCGCCTCGGCCATGCCCAGCCGGGCCGCGATGTCGGCGTTGGACAGGCCCTCGCCGAGGCAGGACAGCACCTCGCGTTCACGGCGGGTGAGGCTGTCCAGGACGGACGGGTCGGCCGTCGGCTCCCGTTCGGGCTTGGCGGCGAACTCGGCGATCAGGCGCCGGGTGACGGCCGGGGCGATCAGGCCCTCGCCGCGCGCCACCGTGCGGACCGCCTCCAGCAGGTCGCGGGCGTCGGTGTTCTTCAGGAGGAACCCGGACGCGCCCGCCCGCAGCGCCCCGAAGACGTACTCGTCGAGGTCGAAGGTGGTCAGCACGAGCACGTCCGCGAGCCGCTCCTCGACGACCTGACGGGTGGCCGACACCCCGTCCAGACGCGGCATCTGAATGTCCATCAGAACCAGGTCGGGCCTCAGCTCCCGGGCCCGTTCCACCGCCTGCTCACCGTCCGCCGCCTCCCCGACCACCTCGATGTCGGGCGCGCTGCGCAGAATGAGGACCAGCCCGGCGCGGACGGCGGACTGGTCCTCGGCGACCAGGACGCGGATCATGCGGGGTCTCCTTCGGTCAGCGGAAGCGTGGCGCGTACGACCCACATCTTGCCGTCGGCCGAGTCCTCGGGCCCGGCCTCGAACTCACCGCCCAGCAGCGCGACTCGCTCCCGCATCCCGACCAGCCCGGCACCTGAACCGGGCGCGCGCGGCCCGTCGCGGTCGCCGAACGGGCTGGTCACGGCGACGGTGAGACTGCCGCCCCGCTGGGCGAGCGCGACCGTGACGCGGCCCGGGGAGGCGTGCTTGAGGGCGTTGGTCAGCGACTCCTGGACGATGCGGTAGGCGGCCAGTTCGACGGGGGCGGGGACGGTGCCGGGGTCTGCTTCGAGGTGGACGTCGAGGCCGTTGGTGCGGGCGCCTGCGGCCAGTGCGTCGAGGCCGTCGAGCGTGGGTGCGGCGACCGGCTCCTTGTCGCCGCTTGAGTCACGCAGGATGCCGATGAGCCGGCGCATCTCGGCGAGCCCCTCGACGCTGTTCTCGCGGATGATCGACAGCGCCTCCTGGGAGGTCTTCGGGTCGTCGATGGAGAGCGCGGCCGTGGAGTGGATGGCGATGGCGGAGAGATGGTTGGCGACCATGTCGTGCAACTCGCGGGCCATGCGGGAGCGTTCGGCGACGACCGCCTGAGCGCGGTCCATCTCGGCGAGCAGCGCGGTCTGCTCCGCGCGCAGCCGGGCGGCCTCGGCGGCGTCACGGTGGTTGCGCACGATCCAGCCCGTGGCGGCGGGGCCGTACGCCACGACACCGACGACCACGCCGATCAGCAGCGCCTCCGGTGTGCGCCACACCGCGAACGGCACCAGTGTCGCGGCCACCGTGAGCAGGCCGGTGATCCACTGGATGCGGCGGGCGGAGGCGAGCGGGCCGTACAGCACGGCCGCGTAGACGATGTCGGTGAACATCAGGACCGTGGCCAGGTTTCCCTGGGTCACGACGTCCGCGCAGATCGCGACCGAGCCGGTCAGCAGGGCCGTGCGCGGGGCCGCCCGGCGCAGCATTTCGCAGCAGGACATGACGCCGAGCGGCACCAGGATCGGCCAGGGGCCGTCGAAGAGCGTGATCGGGTCGTCGGAGGGCCGGGTGCCCAGGCCGATGCCCACCAGCAGCAGGCCGCCGAGCAGCCCGCCGACGGCGATGTACACGTCGAAGCGGTGCGGGCGGGGGAGGAGCATGGCTCCATCCAACACGGTGTGCTCGGCCTGCGCCTGATTCCGGGGAACGGTCCTGGACTGCATCTTTCGATGTACCGCGAGTTCGTCAGCGCCGACGACGAAAGCGGCCGGTCCCGACGGGAGCCTGGAAAGGTGACCGAAGGGAGCATGTTGTGATCGTCGCCCTCATCATCGCCTGCGAGGTCGGCTTCTGGGTGCTGCTGGCGCTGGGCCTCGCCGTCCGCTACCTGCTGAAGTGGCGCCGTACGAGCGTGGTGCTGCTCCTGTGCGAGCCGGTGCTGGAACTGGTGCTGTTCGTGGCCACCGCGGTGGACCTGAAGAACGGCGCCGAGCCGGGCTGGGAGCACGGCCTGGCCGCCATCTACATCGGCTACACCGTGGCGTACGGCCACTACACGATCCGCTGGCTGGACGGCCACGCCGCGCACCGCCTGGCCGGCGCCCCGCGCCCGCCCAAGCCACCGCAGTACGGCATGGCACGCGCCCGGCACGAGGGCGGACTGTGGCTTCGTACGTTGCTCGCGGCAGCCGTGGCCTGTGCCCTTCTCCAGGGCGCGGTCTGGTACGTCGGGGACGGTGACACCTCGTCCCTGCGTTCCTTCCAGTGGGTTGCGCTGCGCGCCGCCGGCATCCACGGCCTGGTCGCGCTGGCCTACCTGATCTGGCCCAAGCAGCCCAAGGGCGAGCCCGGGCCCGCCGACCGGTTCGTCACCTCGAAGGAGCAGGCCCGGAGATGAGTGCCCAGCGCTCCGGGGGATGTGCCGCGACGGGCCGTCGATCGCCTGCGGGCCCGTCGTGGCTGGTCGCGCAGTTCCCCGCGCCCCTTCGGGGCGCGTCGCCGCCCAGGCCGCTCAGCGCTCCCCGCCCGGCACCCACAGCACGTCCCCGACCTCCTTGTTCGCGGTCCTCGCGAGGATGAACAGGAGGTCGGACAGGCGGTTGAGGTAGGTCGCCGTCAGGGGGTTCATGGTCTCGCCGTGGACCTCCAGGGCCGACCAGGTCGAGCGTTCGGCCCGGCGGACGACCGTGCAGGCCTGGTGCAGCAGGGCCGCGCCCGGGGTGCCGCCGGGGAGGATGAAGGAGCGGAGCTTTTCCAACTGCTCGTTGAAGCGGTCGCAGTCCGCCTCCAGCTTGTCGATGTAGAACTGCTCGACGCGCAGCGGCGGGAACTCCGGGTTCTCCACCACCGGCGTCGACAGGTCCGCACCCACGTCGAACAGGTCGTTCTGGACGCGGGTGAGGACCTTGACGACCTCCTCTTCCAGGCCGCCCAGCGCGATCGCCGTGCCGATCACGGCGTTGGCCTCGTTGGCGTCGGCGTACGCCGAGATCCGCAGATCGGTCTTGGCGACCCGGCTCATGTCGCCGAGGGCGGTGGTGCCCTGGTCGCCGGTCCTGGTGTAGATGCGTGTCAGATTGACCATGAGGTCAGCCTAGTTACGCCCCGGCCGTTCGGAACACGCGTGTGCCGACCGTCACGGACAGCGCGGCGAAGGCGACGGCGACCAGGGCGCCGTACAGCATGTGCGCCGAGGCGTAGGAGCCGACGTACGCGTCCCGCACCGCGTCCACCAGATAGCGGAACGGCACGAAGTGGGACAGGACGTCCAGCCATCTCGGTCCCAGCGTCATCGGGAGCATCAGGCCCGACAGCAGCATCATCGGCATCGTCATGGCGTTGATCGCCGGCCCGAACTCCTGCGGGGTGCTGACCTTCATGGCGAGCGCGTACGACAGCGAGGCCAGCGACACCGTCAGCAGCGCGACGAACGCGAAGCCGATCAGGACGCCGGGCAGCGGAGCCCGCAGGCCCATCGCCAGCGCGGCCAGGACCAGCAGCACCGCCTGGAAGACGAACACCGTGGCGTCCCGCAGCACGCGTCCCAGCAGCAGGGCGAGGCGGCTGACCGGCGTCACCCGCATCCGCTCCACCACCCCCTGGCTCTTCTCGATGATGATCGAGAATCCGGCGAACGACGCCCCGAACAGCCCGAGTTGGAGCAGCAGCCCGGGGACCAGCACCTGCCAGGAGCTGCCTTGTCCGCCCAGCGGCAGATCCGTCAGCAGCGGACCGAAGAACAGCAGATACAGCAGCGGCATCAGCACACCGAACAGCAGGGCGAAGCGGGAGCGCAGGGACTGGCGGAGATAGCGGCCGTAGATGAGGGCCGTGTCGTGCAGCAGCATCTTCTCGGGATTCCTATACGGCTACGGGGGCGGCGTCGGCCGGAGTTGCGCTGCGGCCGGTGATGGCGAGGAAGGTCTCCTGGAGCGAGGCGTCGATCGAGCCGCCGTATCGCAGCTTCAGCGCGCTCGGCGTGCCCTCCGCGACGACCACGCCCTTGTCGACGACGACGAGCCGGTCGGAGAGGGCGTCGGCCTCGTCGAGGTAGTGAGTGGTCAGGAACACCGTGGTGCGGTGCTCGTCGCGCAGCCGCCGGATCAGGTCCCACAGGTCGGCCCGGCTGCCGGGGTCCAGTCCCGTCGTCGGCTCGTCGAGGAAGAGCACCTTCGGGCGGTGCGTGAGCGCCAGCGCGATGTCGAGGCGGCGCCGCTGGCCGCCGGAGAGCGCGCCGGCCTTGCGGTCCAGGAGGTCGCTCAGACCCAGGTCGTGCGCCAACTCCTCGGCCCGCCCGGCGGCCTGCGCCTTGGTCAGTCGGTAGAGGCGACCCTGGGTGATCAGTTCCTCCCGCACGGTGATCTGGGTGTCCACCCCGCCCGACTGCGCCACGTACCCGCACACCCGGCGCACTCCCGCGGGGTCGGTCGCGAGGTCGTGGCCGGCGACGGTGGCCGCGCCGCCGGTGGGCGCCAGCAGGGTCGTGAGCATCCGCAGGGTCGTCGTCTTGCCCGCGCCGTTCGGGCCCAGGAAGCCGAGGATCTCGCCCTCGCGCACGGTCAGGTCGATGCCGCGGACGGCCTCGACGGGGCCGAGTTTCGTCCGGAAGGTACGGGCCAGTCCGGCCGTACTGATGATGGTCATGGGCCCAGAAAAACAGAGTCTCTTAAATTTTGCAATGACCCCAAAGTTTAAGAGGTCCCACTGAAGTTAGGATGGGAGCCATGGCGGAAGGGCTCAGGGAGCGGAAGAAGCGCGAGACGAGACAGCGGATCTCGGACATCGCCACCGGACTGTTCCTGGAGCACGGGTTCGTGACCGTGACGATCGCGGAGGTGGCGGAGGCCGCCGACGTCTCCGTGAACACCGTCTACAACTACTTCCCGGCGAAGGAGGACCTCTTCTTCGACCGCTCCGCCGGCGTCGTCGAGCAGCTCTCCCACTGGGTGCGCGGCCGGGCGAAGGGAGAGTCGGCCGCCCGGGCCGTGCTGCGCGAACTGCGCGCCGACGTCGAGGCGGTCTCGCCCAGGGTCGGCCTCATGGAGGGCTACGACCGCTTCATGCGCTGCATCCACGAGGCGCCGCCGCTGCGCTCCCGGCTGTGGAGCCTGCAGCAGGAGATCCACGACGACCTGGAGGCGACCCTGCGCGAGGAGGTCGGCGCGGACGCCGCAGACCCGCTGCCGGGGCTGATCGCCGGTCAGATCGCCTGGATCCACCAGACGGTGTTCGTCCACATCGGACGGGAGATGGTGGCCGGGCGCAATCCGGGCAAAGTGTCACGGGAGGTACTCGTGCTTCTCGACGACATCGAGGAGCTGTTGAGCGCGAGCGTGCTCAACTACGCCGTCCGGGGCGCGGAATGACCGGCGCCGGTGTGATGTCCGTCAGATGAGACGTGACTCGCGTTACTAACCGGTCACACAGTCCCCGACGAGCGCTAAGGTCCGCCGCAGAAGCCAATCGTAAGCAGCGTGTAAGCGCACAATCGCAGTAATGCTGCCGTGATTCAAAGGGGAGTCGTCAGTGGCACGGAAGCTCGCCGTCATCGGGGCCGGTCTCATGGGTTCCGGTATCGCCCAGGTCTCTGCTCAGGCGGGTTGGGACGTGGTTCTGCGTGACGTCACCGACGAGGCGCTCAAGCGAGGCACCGACGGCATCAAGGCGTCGTACGACAAGTTCGTCAGCAAGGGCAAGCTGGAGGCGCACGACGCCGACGCGGCCCTCGCCCGCATCACCGCCACCACCGACCTGGACGCGGCCGCCGACGCGGACGTCGTCGTCGAGGCCGTCTTCGAGAAGCTGGAGGTCAAGCACGAGATCTTCCGCGCGCTCGACAAGATCGTGCGCGAGGACACCGTGCTCGCCTCCAATACCTCCGCCATCCCGATCACCAAGATCGCCGCGGCCACGGCGCACCCCGAGCGGGTCGTCGGCGTGCACTTCTTCTCGCCGGTGCCGATGATGCAGCTCGTCGAGCTCGTGCGCGGCTACAAGACGAGCGACGAAACCCTCGCCACCGCGCGAGAGTTCGCCGAGTCCGTCGGCAAGACCTGCATCGTCGTGAACCGCGACGTCGCCGGCTTCGTCACCACCCGGCTGATCTCGGCGCTCGTCGTCGAGGCCACCAAGCTCTACGAGTCGGGTGTCGCCACCGCCGAGGACATCGACCTCGCCTGCAAGCTGGGCTTCGGTCACGCCATGGGCCCGCTCGCCACGGCCGACCTCACCGGCGTCGACATCCTGCTGCACGCCACCAGCAACATCTACACCGAGTCCCAGGACGAGAAGTTCGCGCCGCCGGAGCTGATGCGCCGGATGGTGGACGCGGGTGACATCGGCCGCAAGAGCGGGCAAGGCTTTTACAGCTACTGAGGTTTCGTAGACCACCGCGCAGCCCCCGGACGCATCACGCGATGGGGTGAATTCGGTATCGGTTCGCTTACAGACGGCAACCTCTGGCCGCTCAACGCAGTCAGAGGTTGCATCACGTGCCACAGCGAAGACTCATAGCAAACACAGACACAGGCACCTACGCAGACCACACACGCGGAGCACGAACGCACGCTTAGGGGAGCGATATGCACATCAGGGGCGACCACGCCGAGCTGGTCGTCGGGGGCCGCCTCGACGTCCGCAGCGCGGCGGACGCCCGCACGGTCCTGCACTCGGCCGTCGACGACGGAGTCGGCGATCTGGTGCTCGACCTGTCCGAGCTGGAGTTCTGGGACGCCACCGGACTCGGGGTGATCATGGGGGCCCACCGGCGGGCCGGCCGCTGCGGCCGACGCCTGGTGCTGCGCGGCGTACCGCCGCAGATGCAGCGCCTGTTGGTGGCCACCCGGCTGCACCGGATCCTGGCGATCGAGGGCGGCATCGGGGTGGAGTCCCTGCCCCGGGTGTGACACCCGGCACGGGTGGGGCGGGACAGTAGGGCGTTCCGGTTGCGAAGCGCACGTCGCGCACAATCCTCACGAGACTGTGATGTCTCGGACGGCGCGGTACCCCGACCTGTCGTAGATACTGTGCGAAGGTTTAGGGTTCGGCTGCCCGCTGCCTAGACAAACCCCTTCGAGCGGGCCCGGACCAGAAGCGACAGCGCGGTGTGCAACGGCCGGGAGGGGCCGCGAACTGCACACGACGCTTTTGGGGGGCTTGAAACCTATGGACCCGAACAACCGGGGACCCGAGGGGTACGGCCATGACGCCGACGGCCAGTCGTCGCGCCCGCGCCCGCCCAGGGATCCCCTCACACCCGACTTCGGCCAGCACACACCCGCACTCGCCCGCACGGTGCAACTGGTCTCCGGCGACTTCCTGCTCACGGTCAATCCCGTCGACGGCAGCGAGATCGAGGTCTGCCCGCAGGCGGAGCGTCCAGGGCGGCCCGAGAAGCTGACCCCGGCCGAACGCGCCGAGGCCGACCGTGCCGCCAAGCCGCCGGTCCCACCCGGACCGACCCGTCCCGCACAGCCGCTGCTGGCCCGCCAGGACGAGCGCGAACAGCTCGTACGGATGCTCGCCCGCGGCCGCTCCGTACGTCTGGTCGGCGCCCGTGGCGCGGGCCGCACCAGCCTGCTCGACCTCGTCGCCGAGGACTGCGAGGACCTCGCCCCCGACGGCGTGGTCCGCCTCACCGGCTTCCACCGCACGCCCGCCGATCTGCTGTACGACCTCTTCTACTCCGTGTACAGCGCGCCCCTGTACCGCCCGGACCAGGACGAACTGCTCGCGCGCGTCCGTGAGATCGGTGCCGTCGTCGTCGTGGACGACGTCGAGTTCGGCGGCGCCGCGCTCGACGAACTGCTGGACGCGACCCCCGAGTGCGCCTTCCTGCTCGGCGCCACGCCCGAGGTGCCCGCGCCGTCCGCCGACTCCGGCATCGAGGAGGTCGCCCTCGGCGGGCTCGACCGTGCCGCGAGCGTGGACCTCCTGGAGCGCGGCATCGGCCGGGTCCTCACCGAGGACGAGGCGAACTGGGCCGGCGACCTGTGGTTCGAGTCCGAGGGCCTGCCCCTGAGGTTCGTCCAGGCCGGGGCGCTGCTGCGGCAACGCGACCGGCTGCGGGCCGGCGCGGACGCCGTCGACGAGTACGGCGTCTTCGAGGACGCCCCGCCGAACGACGCGCCCTTCGACGGCCCGACGGACTCCGAGGGCGGCGGCGAGGAGACACCTCTGCCCTCGCTCGGCGAGGCGGCGGGACCGGCACGGCTGCTCGCCTCGCGGCTCAGCGCCTCCGCCCGCACCACCCTGAGGTTCGCCGTCGCGCTCGGCGGCGAGGTGCCGCACCAGGCGCATCTGCCCGCGCTCGTCGGTGACACCCACGCGGACGCGGCGCTGGGCGAGCTGGCCGACTGCGGGCTGGTCTCGCCGGTCGGCTCCCGCTACCGGCTCGCCGCCGGGGTGCAGGTCCAGCTCGAGGCCGCCGGGTACGGCGAGGACGCCCAGAGCGACGCCCGCACCGTCGTGCAGCACTACGCCTGGTGGGCCGGGCACCCCTCGGTCACGCCGGAGCGGGTGTCCGCCGAGGCCGATGCCGTGCTCGCCGCGCTGAGTGTGCTCGTGCCCTCCACCACACCGCCCGCCGAGGGCGAGGAGAGCCCGACCGTGCAGCTCGCCCGCACGGCGGCGCCCGCGTTCGCCGCGGGGTTGCACTGGAGCGCCTGGGAGCGGGCGCTGCGCGCCGGTGCCGAGGCCGCGCGCCTCGCCGGTGACGTGTCCGAACAGGCCTACTTCCACCACGAGTTGGGCATCCTCGCGCTCTGCGGCGGCCGACTGGACCGGGCCCGTGCCGAGCTGGAGACCTCCATCGGCCTGCGCGGTGCCCTCGCCGACAAGCGCGGCACCGTCGCCGGGCGGCGCGCCCTCGCGCTGGTCTCCGACCGCTCCGGTACGGCGCCGGGGGTGGCCGCGTTCTCCGCGACCGCGGGGGAGGAGGTGCCGGACGCGCGCTACGAGGAGTCGCAGTCGCCGCCCGGCGGCGTGCCGGCCGCGTTCCTGCCCGCCGGCGACACCACGACGCTGGTCACCCACCAGGCCTCGTCGTCCCCTGTCGCCTCGCACAAGGGTCGCGGCGGCATCCGTAGCTTCGCGCGGCGCAACCTCGTCGCGGCCGGCGCGGGCGCACTGCTCGTGGCGGTGCTCGGCACGGTGGTGACGCTCGGCGCCACGTCCGACAACGACCCCAATGCCCCGTCCAACCAGGTCGGCGTCAACCCGTCCGCCAGCCAGGGCCCCGGTGACGACAGTCTGGGCGCGGACAAGGTGGAGAGCAACGAGGACAAGGGTTCCGGCGACACCGGTACGGCCACAAGCCGGCCGACGGATCCGGGCCCCGACGGCACCTTCGGCACGTCGGACGACCCGACCCCGACGGACGACCCGACGGACCCGTCGGACGGCCCGACCGGGACGCAGGGTTCGAGCGGCGGCGCCACGCACTCCCCGACGAAGCCGCCGTCGTCCCCGACCAAGCCGCCGTCCTCCCCGACGAGGCCGCCCACGCCGACGGATGACCCGACGCCGACGGACGATCCGACGCCCACGGACGATCCGACCCCGACGGACGACCCGACTCCGACGGACGACCCGACGGAACCCCCGACCTCCTCGACCTCGGCGAGCGGGCCGGCCTCCTCCAGCCCGGCGGAGACCACCACCTCGGCGAGCGCGCCGACGTCGACGCGGGCGGACACCCCGAGCGCGGGCGCGGACTCGCTGATCTGACCCAGGGCCGGCGACCCGAGCGGCGGTGGGTGCTTCGGCCCACTGCCAGGGGATCCGACCCGTGGCCGGTGGTCCGAGTGACGGTTGGTGATGCGGCCCACTGCCAGGGGATCCGACCCGTGGCCGGTGGTCCGAGTGACGGTTGGTGATGCGGCCCACTGCCAGGGGATCCGCCCCATGGCCGGTGGTCCGAGTGACGGTTGGTGATTCGGCCCACTGCCGGTGGGCGACGGACTGTTCGGGGCGCGACGACCGTCGTGACCCCGGCACCCGTCCCCGGCCAAACATTGTCCGCCGCAGCGGCGCTCAGCTCCTATGGCGCGTTTCGGCGGTGCCAACCGTGCCTCAGGTCGGTTCGGTACCCCCGGACAACGTCGTGGGGGCTGAGCGCCGTTGCGGCGGGAAGAGGGAAGCGCCGATGGACCGCGGTCCTAGAACAACCGCAGCTTGTCGTCCTCGATGCCGCGCATCGCGTCGTAGTCCAGGACCTGGCAGCCGATGCCGCGGTCCGTGGCGAGGACCCGGGCCTGGGGCTTGATCTCCTGGGCCGCGAAGATGCCGTGTACCGGCGCGAGATGCGGGTCGCGGTTCAGCAACTCCAGGTAGCGCGTGAGCTGCTCCACGCCGTCGATCTCGCCGCGCCGCTTGATCTCGACCGCGACCGTGCGGCCTTCCGCGTCCCGGCACAGGATGTCGACCGGCCCGATGGCCGTCATGTACTCGCGGCGGATGAGCGTGTAACCCTCGCCCAGCGTCTCGATGCGGTCGGCGAGGAGTTCCTGGAGGTGCGCTTCCACGCCGTCCTTGATCAGACCGGGGTCCACACCCAGTTCGTGCGAGGAATCGTGGAGGATTTCCTCCATCGTGATGATCAGCTTCTCGCCCGCTTTGTTGGTGACCGTCCAGACGTCCTGCTGCTCGCCGTCCCCCTCCTTCAGAGTGCAGGGCGGCGACATCCAGTTGAGGGGCTTGTAGGCCCGGTCGTCCGCGTGGATCGAGACGCTGCCGTCCGCCTTGACCAGGATCAGACGGGGCGCCGAGGGCAGATGGGCGGTGAGCCGGCCCGCGTAGTCGACGGAGCATCGGGCAATGACGAGACGCATGGTCGGCAACGCTACTCGACGGGCCGGTGTCGACGCGATTCGCCCTGGGGGAGTCCGTAAGACCCCGGACTGCCCCTGTTCATTTCTGGCCGATTGTGAGCCCAACGGGGCCCGCCCATGTGCGCATTCTCCTGGTGCGGTCACCGTCTGTTGCCTACCGTATTAAACGGGAGGTCGCGAGGCGTGTACACAGAGTGTCCGATATCGCGAACTCCCTCATCTGTCCGGCAACCCCTGCTGCTGCGGGGGTGCGAGAGGAGAACCCATGTCGCTCGACGTCTCACCGGCCCTACTCGAACAGGCCGAGCGAGGCGAGGTCGACGAAGCCGCCTTCGTCGACTGCGTCCGGACCTCCCTGCCCTATGCATGGGAGATGATCAGCTCCCTGGTGGCCCAGCTAAAGGTCGACGGCGGCTCGTTCGCCGACAACCAGACGCCCCCGCCGGACGAGCAGGCACGTGGCCAGTTGCTGCGTGCGCTTGCGAGTGACGCGATACGCGGCGCGCTACAGCGGCACTTCGGGGTGCGACTGGCCTTCCAGAACTGCCACCGGGTGGCTGTGTTCCCGCTTGACTCCTCGGTCGACGGGACGCTGTCCCGCTTCACCTCGGTGCGCAGTCAGGTGTTGAACCAGTCCCCGGAGTTCAGGGACTGCTGACGCACTGAGTCGCTTGCTTGCCGCTCCATACGCGGGAGGTGCATTCAGTACTGGGGCGGCAAGCCCTCTGGCGGCCCGGGGCGTTCGGTGCGCACCGGCCGGCTCAGCCGAGGTGCGGCAGCACTTCGGCGCCCAGCCGTCGTACGTTCTCCTCGGTCGCCGCCAGGTCGCCCGAACCCTCGACCAGCAGGGCGAAGCGGGAGATCCCGGTCCGCTCGCTGGTCGCCGCCAGGCGGTCGGCACACAGGCGCGGCGTGCCCACCGGGTGCAGCCCGCAGAGCAGTTCGGTGTACGCCAGCGGGTCGCGCATCGCACGATGGCGGCCGTCGACCGTCACATGGGCCTCCAAGCCCTGCCGCAGCCAGCCCGGCATCGCCTTCGTCAGGGTCTCCACCGCGTCCGTGCGCCGGTCCGCGATCTGGCAGACGCCGGCCGACACATGGGCCGCGCCACGGATCTCGTCCACCGGCCGCCCCGCCGCGCGGGCGTGCTCCCGCCACAGGGCGACCATCTCCGCCTTCTCCTCGTCGCCCACATGCATGCCGAGCAGCATCGGCAGCCCGCGCTCGGCCGCGAGCCGCACGCTGTGCGGCGAGGTGCACGCGACGACGACCTCGGGGCCCTCGACGTCCGTGAGGCAGTCCGACGGCCTCGGTACGACGGCGACCTCGCGGAAGCCGAACCGCTCGCCGGCGGCCGCGACCGAGGGCTCGCGCAGCCAGCGCACCAACAGATCGAGTGATTCCGGGAACCCCTCCTCGTACGCCTTGAGGCCCTGCCCGAAGACCTCCAGGTCGACCCAGGGCCCGCCGCGCCCCACACCCAGCGAGAACCGTCCTCCGGAGGTGATGTGCAGCAGTGCCGCCTGCTCGCCGAGGGCCACCGGGTGGGCCGTGGGCAGTACGCTCACCGCGGTGCCGACGCGCAGCCGGCTGGTGCGGCCGAGCAGTAAGGCGGCCAGGGTGATCGCGGACGGACAGGTGCCGTACGGCACGAAGTGGTGCTCGGCCAGCCAGACCGAGTCGAGCCCCGCCTCCTCGGCGACCTCGGCGGAGCGGACCGCGCGGTGCAGCGCCTCCCCATCGCCCTGGCCCGGGAACCGGGCCGCCAGTACGAAACTTCCTACGCGCATTGCTGTTTCCCGCTTCCTTGGCTCCGACGCGGAGCTCCCCCACCGGGCATAACCGTCTGACACGTGCCGAGGACACGGCTTGGCGAAGAGATTTGCGGATTGTCTGCAGAATCGGTGGCCGGCGTGAGGGACTTGTGGGGGTTGGTGCCGGACGACTACCCCTGTCCGTGCCGCGTAGGCTGGATGCGACCCGTGCATCCTGTATAGCCCCGTGAGGTGTTCCGTGTCCCCGCGTCGCAACCGACCCAACGGCCCCAAGGACGCTGTCTCGTCCGGTCGCAGCGCCGAGGACGACCGTCCCGGCCGCTACGGCGGCTGGCAGTCCTCGGAGAGCTGGGACGGCGAGGAGTGGAACGTACGGCATGTGGCGGGCGCGAGCGCGCAGGGCAAGGCGTACCGCTGCCCGGGCTGTGAGCAGATGATCCCGGACGGCGTCCCGCACGTGGTCGCCTGGCCGGACCACGCGGGCGTGGACGACCGCCGCCACTGGCACAAGGCGTGCTGGAACGCGAAGGACCGCCGCACCACAAGGGTGCAGCGGTCCAGGAGCGCGCCGAGGTTCTAGCCGGGCAGGCTCACACGTCCCGCTTCTCCAGCAGTGCGAAGGCGCCGGCGAACGCGGCCGCCGTGATACCGAGCATGATCCACAGCGGGTCCCAGCCGGACGGGCCGGACTCGGACAGGGACTGGGCGTAGAAGACGCTGAGCTGGTTCGGGATGGAGTACTCGAACAGGGCCTGCTGGAGGTCCTTCAGCGACTCCGAGAACATGAACAGAGCGATGACCAGCGGGGCCAGCAGAACACCGATCATGATCGTGACCGCGCCCGCCGAGTGCCGGATGATCGAGCCGACGACCAGCGAGAGCAGGCCGAGCAGCGCGATGTAGAACGAGATGCCGACCGTGCCCTTCAGCCACTCCTGACCGGTCGGCTCGCGCGAGCCCTCCAGCATGGCCACGTCGGCGAGGGCGACCAGGACGGACGACGTCAGCGTCACGACGAACGCGACGACGAAGAACACGATCGCCTTGGCCGCCAATACCCGGCCACGCGTCGGGCACGCGGTCATCGTGGTGCGGATCATGCCGGTGCCGTACTCCGAGGCCGTGGTCAGCACGCCGAGCGTGATGATGCACATGCTGCCGAGCAGCAGCCCGAAGAAGCCGAACGACAGCGGGTTCTGGCCGGCCAGCCCCTCCTCGGAGGAGTTGGCGGAGACCAGCGCCGCGGCGCCCAGGCCGATGCCGACGACGAGCAGCACGAACACGCCGAGCGTCCACATCGTGGAGCGCACCGAGCGGATCTTCGTCCACTCCGAGGCGAGCGCGTGCCCGAGGTGCGTGCGCACCACGGGGATCGGCGAGGTGTAGGTGGGGTACGGGGAGCCGGGCGCCGCCTGCCAGTTCGGTGCGGCGGTCTGCGGCATCGGGGGCTGGGGCGTGCTCATCGGGCGTCCTCGGGCTGGGTCGGGGCGGCGGGAGTGGCCGGGGCGGCCGGGGCGACGGGCGGCTGGGGCGCGGGCGCGCCGGCAGGAGCGCTCGCGGGCGCCTGGGCGGGGTTCTGAGCGGCCGGCGGCGCGGGCTGCGCCGGAGCCTGGCCCGGGGCCGTGAAGGGCGCCTGGGGGGCCGTCTGCGCGTACGGGTTGGGAGCCGCACCGGGTGCCGCCGGGGCGCCGTACGGACCCGCCTGGCCCGGCTGCGCGGCGTACGGCTGGCCGCCCTGTTGGCCCTGCTGCGGAGCGTACGGCTGGCCGCCCTGCTGGGGCGGCGGCGGGGCGTACCAGCCCGGCTGGCCCTGACCGGGCACCGGCATCGGCGGCTGCGCGCCTGGCGGCAGCGGCTGCTGGAGCCCTTCCTTCTGGTCGATGGTGGAGCGGTAGTCGACCGCGCCCTGCGTCATCCGCATGTACGCCTCCTCCAGCGAGGCCTGGTGCGGCGACAGCTCCCACAGCCGTACGTCGGAGTCGTGCGCGATGTCGCTGATGCGGGGGAGCGCCAGCCCGGTCACCCTGAGCGCGCCGTCCTGCTCGGGCAGCACATGGCCGCCCGCCTCGGTGAGCGCGCCGGCCAGCTTCTCGCGGAGCTGCGGCTCGGTGTCGGGCGTACGGACCCGGGCGAAGCCCGCGGAGTTAGCGGCGATGAAGTCCTTGACGCTCATGTCGGCCAGGAGCTGGCCGCGCCCGATGACGATGAGGTGGTCGGCGGTCAGCGCCATCTCGCTCATGAGGTGGGAGGAGACGAAGACGGTACGGCCCTCGGCCGCCAGCGACTTCATCAGGTTCCGCACCCAGAGGATGCCCTCGGGGTCGAGGCCGTTGACCGGCTCGTCGAACAGCAGCACCTGCGGGTCGCCGAGCAGTGCCGCGGCGATGCCGAGCCGCTGGCCCATGCCGAGCGAGAAGCCCTTGGAGCGCCGCTTGGCCACGTCCTGGAGGCCGACCACGCCGAGCACCTCGTCGACCCGCCGGGCGGGGATGCCGGAGAGCTGGGCCAGGCTCAGCAGGTGGTTGCGCGCGGCGCGGCCGCCGTGCACCGCCTTGGCGTCCAGCAGGGCGCCGACCTGGCGGGGGGCGTTGGGCAGCCTGCGGTACGGGTAGCCGCCGATCGAGACATGGCCTGCCGTCGGGTTGTCCAGGCCGAGGATCATCCGCATCGTCGTCGACTTGCCCGAGCCGTTCGGGCCCAGGAAGCCGGTGACGGCGCCGGGCCGCACCTGGAAGGACAAGTTGTACACAGCGGTCTTGTCGCCGTAGCGCTTGGTCAGGCCGACTGCCTCGATCATGCTCCGCACCCATCGAAAGGTTCAGGACAGCGGGGCACACGCCCCCCGTAAGGGTTAGGAGGATACCGAGGCGCTGACGGTTCCACTCAAGAGCGAGTAAAACCTTCGCACCTGCCCTCCCCCGCCGCGCGTGTCCCTCGCTATGCGTCCCGCTTCTTGAGCGTGACGTAACCGCCGGCCACTGCGGCGATCACCCACAGCACCATGATCCCGAGCCCGCCCCAGGGGCCGTAGGGAGTGTCGTCGTCGACCGGGGTGACCACCTGCATGATCTTGCTGCCGGCCTGGTCGGGCAGATAGCGGCCGATCTTCTCGGTCGCCGAGACGTTCCCGAGGATGTTGGAGATCAGGAAGAAGAACGGCATCAGGATGCCCAGGGACAGCATCGGCGAGCGCAGCATCGCCGCGACGCCCATCGAGAACATCGCGATGAGGGCCATGTAGAGCCCGCCGCCGATCACCGCCCGCAGCACGCCCGGGTCGCCGATCTCGGCCTTGTACTGGCCGAGCATCGCCTGCCCGAGGAAGAAGGTGACGAAGCTGGTGGCCAGGCCGACGACGAGGGAGAGCCCGGTCGCCACCGCGATCTTGCTGAACAGGAAGGTGCCGCGCTGCGGCACGGCCGCCAGCGAGGTGCGGATCATGCCGGTGCTGTACTCGTTCGAGACGACGAGCACCCCGAACACGATCAGCGCGAGCTGTCCGAGGCCCATCCCGGCGAAGCTGATGAAGGTCGGGTCGAAGGAGAGCTGGTCGCGCCGGCTCATGTCGCCGAACTCGTTCTTCGACAGGGCCGAGATCAGCATGCCGAGGGCGATGGTGACCACCACGGCGAGGGACAGTGTCCACACGGTGGAGGCGACGGACCGGATCTTGGTCCATTCGGAGCGGACGACCTGGGTGACCACCATGCTCAGCTCCTCCTCCAGTCCGCGCCCCACTGCTGCTGTTGCACTTGGGGCTGCGGCGGCGCCTCGGCGTGCGCGTGGTACTCCACCGACTCCGCGGTGAGCTGCATGAACGCCTCCTCCAGGGAGGCCTGTTGCGGACTGAGCTCGTGCAGCACGAGCTGGTGGCGCGCGGCCAGCTCCCCGATCTGCTCGGACTTGCCGCCGTCCACCTCCAAGGTGCCGTTGCCGTTCTGCACGGCGGTGATCCCGGCCTGGTGCAGCACGTCGAGCAGCCGCTCGCGCTGCGGGGTGCGGATACGGACGTACGCCCGTGAGTTGCGTGCGATGAACTCGGGCATGGACGTGTCGGCGAGCAGCCGCCCCTGTCCGATGACGACCAGATGGTCGGCGGTCAGGGCCATCTCGCTCATGAGGTGGGAGGAGACGAAGACGGTCCGGCCCTGGCCGGCCAGCGACTTCATCAGGTTCCGGATCCAGTGGATGCCCTCGGGGTCGAGGCCGTTGACCGGCTCGTCGAACATCAGGATCCGCGGATCGCCGAGCAGCGCGCCCGCGATGCCGAGCCGCTGGCCCATGCCCATCGAGAAGCCCTTGGTCTTCTTCTTGGCGACGGCGGCCAGCCCGACCGTGTCCAGTACCTCCCGCACCCGGCCGTTAGGAATGCCGTTGCTCTGCGCCATGCACAGCAGATGGTTGTAGGCGCTGCGTCCGGGGTGCCAGGCCTTGGCCTCCAGCAGGGCACCGATGTACGTCAGCGGATCCTTGAGCCGGTCGTAGTGCTTGCCGTCGATACGGACGTCGCCCGCGGTCGGCCGGTCCAGGCCCAGGATCATCCGCATGGTGGTCGACTTGCCCGCGCCGTTGGGGCCGAGGAACCCAGTGACGATGCCCGGTCTCACCGTGAACGTCAGGTTGTTGACCGCCACCTTGTCGCCGTACCGCTTCGTCAGCCCCTCGAGCTCGATCATGCCGCCCACGCTAAAACGGGACAAAGCCCTCTGCCACCCCAGTGGCAGAGGGCTTTGCGAAAATTCAGCAGCCGTGCGCCGGATCGTTACCGGGACTGCTGCGCGGGCACCCCACGGGTGATCGGCTCGTCCTCGGCGGCGGGCGCACCGGTCGCGGCCACCGCGGCGCCGGTCAGGGTCGCCAGCATCTCGCGGACGTTCGTGAGCTGAGCGTTGATGCTGTCGCGGCGGTTGGTGAGAGCCGCGAGCTCGCGCTCGGATTCCGAACGGATCCGGTCGGCCTTGGCGTTGGCGTCGGCCACGATGTCCTCGGCCTGACGCTGGGCCGTCTCCACCGTCTGACGGGCACGGCGCTCGGCGTCGGTGCGCAGCTTCTCGGCCTCCAGGCGGAGCTGCTCGGCGCGGTGCTCGATCTCGGCGAGACGCTTCTCGGCCTTGGCCTGACGCGACGCCAGGTCGCGCTCGGACTGCTCGCGGCGCTTGGCGAGGTTCGTCTCGAAGTCGGCGGCGGCCTGCGCGGCCTTGGCGCGGGTCTCCTCGAAGAGGGCGTCGGCCTCCTCGCGCTTGGACTGCGCGTCCTTCTGCGCCTCGGCGCGGAGCTGGGAGGCGTCGCTCTTGGCCTTCTCGACGATCCGGACGCCTTCGTCCTCGGCCTTGGACTTGCGCTCCGCCGCGAACGATTCTGCGTCGTTGCGGACCTGCTGGGCCGCCGACTCCGCGAGCTCGCGGTGCTGCTCGGCCGCGCGACGAGCCTCCTCGCGCAGATCCTTGGCCTCTTCCTCGGCGAGGCGGAGGATCTTCTCGACACGCGCGCCGAGGCCGGCGTACGACGGCTCTGCGTCGGTTACCTGGGCCTGGGCGTTCTGCGTCTCGAGGTGGAGCTCCTCGATGCGCTTTTCCAGAGCGGTGATGCGGGCGAGAGCGCTGTCACGGTCGGAGACGAGCTTGGAGATCCGTTCGTCCACCTGAGCGCGGTCGTACCCACGCCGCACAAGCTCGAAGCCGTAGGGGGAAGTGTCGCTCATGGGGTTCCTGTCGAAAGAGACCGGTGAGGTGATAAGTGGAATCCTAGGGGCCGAAGCGGTGTGTCATCGAGCGGATACGTGTTTGATCTGGAGAATGAGACCCCTTTTGAGTGGCTAACCGTCGGGCGGCTTGCCAAAAACCGGGTCAAAGGCCCCCAGGAGACACCGGAACCCGTCCGACACGCTAGCCCTCTGACGACTTGCCACCCGATCGGGGTGCTCCGACTGTCGCACCCGCCTTGACCCCGCCGTCCTTGCCGGCACCCGGCGTCTCGAAGGATTCCAGCGCCTCGAGGACGTCCTGGACCCGCGAGATCTCGGCGTTGATGTCCTCGCGCCGGCGGACGAGGACCTCCAGCTCGCGCTTGCCCTCCTCCACCGTGCGCTTGGCCTCGCGGATCGCCTCGGCCTTGAGCTCCTCGGCCTCCCTGATGAGGGTCGAGCGCTTCTGCTCGGCCTCCTTCAGCAGACCCTCGGCCTTCTTGACGGCGGCGATACGGACCTTGCCGGCCTCGGAGTTGGCCTCCGACACCAGCTCCTTGGCCTTCGCCTGCGCCTTGGCGAGCTGCTCCTCGGAAGCCTTGATGAGGGCGTCGCAGCGGTCGCCGGTCGACTTCATCGTCTCGGCGGCCTCGCGACGGGCCCGCTCGTGCAGGTCCTCGATCTCGCCGGTGATGCGGTCGCGCAGCTCCTGCGCGCGCTCCCTTATCGAGGTGGCGTCCCGGCGGGCGCCGACGAGCAGCTCGTCCGCGTCCGTACGGGCCTTCTCGACCATCGAGTTGCCCTCGACCGTCGCCTCGGAGACCAGCCGGTCGGCCTCGCTGCGGGCCGCGCCCACCATGGTGTCGGCCTGCGCCTCGGCGTCCGCGGTCGTCTTGTGGGCCTGCTGCTGTGCCTCGGTGAGCAGCTTGTCCGCCTCGGCGGTGGTCTCCGTGATGAGCTTGTCGACCTGCTCGGCCACGTCCTGGCGCCGCTTGCTGGCGTCCTTGCGGACCTCGTCGAGGGTGCGCTCGGCCTCCTCGCGCGCCGCGTTGACCAGCCGCTCGGCCTCCGCGGCCGCCTCGGCCTTGACGCGCTCGGAGTCGCTGCGGACCCGCTCGGCGTGCTGCTGGGCCGACCCCACCGTCTCGGCGGCCTCGGCACGCAGCCGCTCCGCCTCCGATGTGGCGTCCCCGACCAGTTTCTCGGCCTTGGCGATGGCGTCGGCGCGCACCCGGTCGGCCTCGGCGATGGTCTCCGACTGGAGCCGCTCCGCCTCCGAACGCGCCTCGGTGATGAGGGTGTCGGCCTGCGTCGCCGCGTCCGACCGGATCCGGTTGGCGTCCTCGCGGGCGTCCGCCCGGGTGCGGGACGCGGCCTGGTCGGCCTCGGCGATCTTGTCGGAGGCCTCGGTGCGGATCCGCTGGGCGTGCTCGGTGGCGTCCGACCGCAGCCGCTCCGCCTCGGCGATGGCCTCCCCGACGGTGCGCTCGGCGAGGGACTTGGCGGCGGCGGCCTCCTCGTTCGCCTCGCGCCGCACGCGGCCCGCGTCCTCGCTCGCCCGCTCCCGCTCGGCGTAGGCGTCGGCCCGGACCCGGTCCGACTCCTCCTCGGCCTCCCGGCGCGTACGGTCCGCCGCGTGTTCGGCGGCGCTGCGCAGCCCGGTGATCTCCTCCTGGGCCTGCTCGTGCAGCCCGGACACGGAGTCGCGGACCTGCTGGGCGTGCTGCTCGGCCCCCGACACCATCTCGGTGGCGCGCCGGTCCGCCTCCTCGACCAGGCGTACCGCCTCGGCCTGCGCCTCCTCCACCCGGGCCCGGGCCGCGGCCAGCAGCTCATCGCTCTGCTCGCGGGCCCGCTCGCGCTCCTGGTCGGCCTCCTGGCGGGCGGAGCCGAGGAGTTCCTCGGCCTCGCGACGGCGCCGGGTGGCCTCCTCCTGGGCGGCGGCCAGCGTCTCGGACGCCTCCGTGGCGAGCCGCTCGGCGGCGGCCTGCGCCTCGGCACGCACCCGGTCGGCGGTGTCCTGCGCCTCCGACTTCAGCCGCTCGGCCTCGGCCGCGGCCTCCGACCGCAGGCGTACGGCGACGGCCTCGCCCTCGGCACGGGACGCGGACGCGTCCGACGCGGCCTCGGTGCGCAGCCGGTCGGCCTCCTCCACGGCCTGCTGCTGCAGCGTGCGGATCCGCTCGGCGGCCTCGGTGCGCAGCCGGTCGGTCTCCTCGGCGGCCTCGCGGCGGATGCGCGCGGCCTCCTCGCGGGCGTCGGTGAGCGCCTGCTCGGCCGCGGCGAGCCGCTGCTCGGCGTCTGCGTGAAGGCGCGTCAGCTCCTCGGCGGCCTCAGCCCGGCGGGCCTCGACGCCGCGCTCGGTCTCCTCGCGCAGCTCACGGGCGGCCTGCTCGGCGTCGGCCTTGATGCCCTCGGCCTGCTCGACGACCTCGTCGCGGTGGCGCTCGGCCTCCTGGCGGGTGCGCTGGAGGGTCTCCTCGGCCTGCCGGCGCAGCGTGGTCGCGCGCTCGATGGCCTCGGTGCGGACCTTCTCGCTGTCCGTCGTGGCCTTCTGGCGCAGGTCGTCCGCGTCCTGCCGGGCCTTGGACAGCAGCTCCTCGGCGGTCTTGGCCGCCTCCTCGATCTGCTGGACGGCCTCCTTGCGGGCCTCCGCGCGGATCTTCTCGCCCTCGGCGACCGCCTCGGAGCGCAGGTGCTCGGCCTCGCCGCGCAGCCGGCGCGCCTCCTCCTGCAGCTCGACCGTCTTGGCGCGGTACTCCTTGGTGTCGTCCTTCGCCGAGCCCTTGAGCTGTTCGGCGATGTCGTGCGCCTCGGCGCGCAGCCGGTCCGCCTCGGCCTCGGCCTCCGTGCGGATCCGCTCGGCCTCCTCGGCCGCGGCCTTGGTGGTGTTCTGCGCGTCCTCCTGCGCCTTGTTGAGGACGTCCTCGGCGGTCTTGGCCGCCTTGGAGAGCTGGGTCGCGCTCTCCTCGGCGGTGATCGTGCGGGCCTTCTCGGCGGCCTCGGCGACGATCTTCTCGGCCTCGGCGCGGGCATCGGCGACGACCTGCTCGGCGTCCGCCTTGGTGGACTCGGCGTCCTTGGTGGCCTCGCTGACCAGCCGGGCGACCTGCTCCTTGGCCGTACGCATGCGCTGCTCGTTGGCCGACTCGGCGTTCGCGAGCGCCTTCTCGGCGGCCGCCGTCGCCTCGGTGACCAGCTTCTCGGCCTCGGACTGCGCCTTGCGCAGCGCCTCCTCGGCCTCCGTCATGCGCTGCTCGGCGGCGCGGCTCATCTCCTGCGCCTGGCGACGAGCGGAGTCCGACTCCGAGACGGTGGAGGTACGCAGTTGCTCGGCGTGGTCGGTGGCCTCCTGGGCCTGCGTCGAGGCGGCGTTCAGCAGCCGCTCGGCGTCCGTGCGCGCCCGGAGCAGGATCTGCTCGGCCTCCGCACGGGCCTCCTCGGCCGCGCCCGTCAGACGCTGCCGGGCCTCGCTGGTGAGCCGCTCGGCCTCGGCGCGCGCGGCCGACATGGCCTGCTCCGCCTCGGCGCGGGACTCGTCGAGAAGCCGGCGGGCCTGGGACTCGCTGCGGGCGCGGAGCTGCTCGGCCCATGCCACGTTCTCGTTGACGTGCGACTCGACGGTCTGCCGGCGCTCGGCCAGCTCCTGGTCGAGCTGCTGGCGGCGGGTCACCGCCTCCTGGTGCAGCTCGGCCTGCAGACGGGCCGCGTTCTCCGCGTGCTCCTGGAGGATGCGCTGCGTCTGCGCCCGGGCCTGGCTGAGCTCACGCTCGGCGTCCTGGCGGAGCTGGTCCGCCTGGACCTGGGCGTTGCGCAGCAACTGCTCGGCCTGATAGCCGATGTCCCCGCCGTCGAAGGCGGGCCGGGACATGATGGTCCGCCGCGCCTCGTGAAGCTTGGCGCGCAGCACCTCGACCTGGTAGCCGAGGTCCTCGGCGTGCTGGATCGCCTTCTCCCGCTCGGTCTTCAGCCGATCCATCTCGGCCTCGAACCGAGAGAGGTGGTCGACGTCAGCCGCCGGCTCTCGCTCCTGGCGTTCGTAGCCCCGCACTGCGCGGTCCCATCCGTCCCCTGGTCGCAAGTCTGGCCAAACGGGCTCCGTCCGTCCGCCGAACGGGGCCCCCGGGGAATGGTGTCAGATCATCGGCAGAGCATGGGCTGCTGCCCCGACGCTCGCCCCCCGAAACCCGGACCCCGGCATGCGGCCACCCCGTGTCGAGGAGCGACCGCCCCCAACCCTACCGGCCCATATGTACGAGGGTCAGTGCTCAGGTGACTCAACAGGCGCCGAAGTGACCAGTTCTGTCAGTACTCCGTGGCAATCCTTTGGGTGAAGGAAGGTGATTCGTGACCCCATGGAGCCGATTCGGGGCTCTTCGTACAGCACGCGTACGCCCTTGGAGCGGATGTCGTCGGCGTCCGCGTCGACGTCCGCCGTACCGAAAGCGATGTGGTGGACACCCTCACCGTTCTTGTCGAGCCACTTGGCGACGGTGGAGTCCGGGCGCGTGGGCTCGAGAAGCTGCAGGTAGGAGGCGCCGCCGTCGGAGGTGTCGTTGATCTTGAGCATGGCCTCGCGGACGCCCTGCTCCTCGTTGACCTCCGAGTGGAACACCTCGAAGCCGTACGTGGCCCGGTAGAACTCGACAGTCCTGTCGAGGTCGAAGCAGGCGATCCCGATGTGGTCGATTCGCGTCAGCATGGAATTCAGTGCAGCGCTCCTGCGGTGGTTACGCAACGTGCCAGCGATCACACCGACAGCCCGGTGACGGCACGGAGTGCCACTCAGTACATTCGAAGTAAACCCTCGTTCACTCCTCGGCTGCTCAAGCTGGAAGGGGATCGCACCTCATGTCTTCTGGAAACGGCACGACCTCCGTGATCGTCGCGGGTGCCCGTACCCCTATGGGACGGCTGCTCGGCTCACTGAAGTCCTTCTCCGGAGCCGACCTCGGCGGCTTCGCGATCAAGGCCGCCCTCGACCGTGCGGGAATCGGTGGCGACCAGGTGCAGTACGTGATCATGGGCCAGGTGCTCCAGGCCGGGGCAGGGCAGATCCCGGCGCGCCAGGCCGCGGTCAAGGCCGGCATCCCGATGAACGTGCCGGCGCTCACCATCAACAAGGTGTGTCTGTCCGGCCTCGACGCCATCGCGCTCGCGGACCAGCTCATCCGCGCCGGCGAGTTCGACGTGATCGTCGCGGGCGGCCAGGAGTCCATGACCAACGCCCCGCACCTGCTGCCGAAGTCCCGCGAGGGCTTCAAGTACGGCGCGGTGGAGATGATCGACGCGATGGCCCACGACGGCCTGACCGACTCCTTCGAGGGCATCGCCATGGGCGAGTCCACGGAGAAGCACAACACCCGCCTCGGCATCCAGCGCCCCGAGCAGGACGAGATCGCCGCCCTGTCGCACCAGCGCGCCGCCGCCGCGCAGAAGAACGGCCTCTTCGAGGCCGAGATCACCCCGGTCGAGATCCCGCAGCGCAAGGGCGACCCGGTCCTGTTCAGCAAGGACGAGGGCATCCGCGGCGACACCACGGCGGAGTCCCTGGGCAAGCTGCGCCCGGCGTTCTCGAAGGACGGCACGATCACGGCGGGTTCCGCGTCGCAGATCTCGGACGGCGCCGCCGCGGTCGTCGTCATGAGCAAGGCCAAGGCGCAGGAGCTCGGCCTGGACTGGATCGCCGAGATCGGCGCCCACGGCAACGTGGCGGGCCCGGACAACTCCCTGCAGTCCCAGCCCTCCAACGCCATCCAGCACGCCCTGAAGAAGGAGGGCCTGGAGGTCTCCGACCTCGACCTCATCGAGATCAACGAGGCCTTCGCCGCGGTGGCCGTGCAGTCAATGAAGGACCTCGGCGTGTCCACGGAAAGGGTGAACGTCAACGGCGGAGCCATCGCCCTGGGGCACCCGATCGGTATGTCCGGTGCGCGGCTCGTCCTGCACCTGGCCCTGGAGCTGAAGCGGCGGGGCGGCGGCGTCGGTGCGGCCGCGCTGTGCGGTGGCGGCGGTCAGGGTGACGCGCTGATCGTGCGGGTACCCAAGGCCTGAGTTCTCCTTTGTAGGACCTCTTTGCGAACGGAGCTGTGATGCAGGACGTCTCCACCCTGGTGGCCCAGGCCAGGGAAGGCCGGCCGCGGGCCGTGGCCCGGCTGATCTCCCTGGTGGAGGGGGCGTCCCCGCAGCTCCGGGAGGTGATGGCGGCGCTGGCCCCACTGACGGGCAACGCCTACGTCGTGGGCCTGACCGGCTCCCCGGGCGTCGGCAAGTCGACGTCCACCTCCGCCCTGGTGACCGCGTACCGCAAGCAGGGCAAGCGGGTCGGCGTCCTGGCCGTCGACCCGTCCTCGCCGTTCTCGGGCGGTGCCCTGCTCGGCGACCGGGTCCGGATGTCGGATCACGCCTCCGACCCCGGCGTCTACATCCGCTCGATGGCGACCCGGGGCCATCTGGGCGGCCTCGCCTGGGCCGCCCCGCAGGCGATCCGCGTCCTGGACGCGGCCGGCTGCGACGTCGTCCTGGTCGAGACGGTGGGTGTGGGCCAGTCGGAGGTCGAGATCGCCTCCCAGGCCGACACCTCCGTCGTCCTGCTGGCCCCCGGCATGGGCGACGGCATCCAGGCGGCGAAGGCCGGAATCCTGGAGATCGGCGACGTGTACGTCGTCAACAAGGCGGACCGCGACGGGGCCGACGCCACCGCCCGCGAGCTCAACCACATGCTCGGCCTCGGCGAGTCCCGCGGCCCCGGCGACTGGCGCCCGCCGATCGTGAAGACGGTCGCCGCCCGTGCCGAGGGCATCGACGAGGTCGTGGAGGCCCTGGAGAAGCACCGGGCCTGGATGGAGGAGCGCGGAGTCCTGGCCGAGCGCCGCCGCGCCCGCGCCGCCCGCGAGGTGGAGACCATCGCCGTCACCGCCCTGCGGGAGCGGATCGCCGACCTGCATGGTGACCGCCGTCTCACGGCACTGGCGGAGAAGATCGTCGCCGGGGAGCTGGACCCCTATCGTGCGGCGGACGAACTGGTGGCGGGGCTCACTCAGGCCTGAGGGCTTTTGAAAGCGCCGCGATGTGTCGTCATTCGTCCGCTGGTTCGTCGTGGCCGGTCGCGCAGTTCCCCGCGCCCCTCAAAGGCGTGGTCAACTC
This sequence comes from Streptomyces sp. NPDC036764, assembly GCF_055609385.1. Lineage (NCBI taxonomy): Bacteria > Bacillati > Actinomycetota > Actinomycetes > Kitasatosporales > Streptomycetaceae > Streptomyces > Streptomyces sp. NPDC036764. The sequence goes on along the minus strand of NZ_JBVJPT010000005.1, from coordinate 54,909 downwards.
CGGGGTTGCGTTGCTAGGTTGATCCACATGTACCTCCTCTTGGCATAGGGCACGCCTCGCCCGCGTACGGTGCACGGCCCCTCGGTCGTGACCGGCGTGGCGCTTCGGCGTCCCCTTTTCCGCCTCGAGTCGAGGAACCCCCGTGTCTTCCACATCTGTGGCGCGGCCTTCGTATGCCGCCGTTCTCCGGATCCCCCATGCCCGCCGAACCTTCGCCGCCGCCCTGCTCGGCAGGCTGTCGTACGGTGTCGCCCCGCTGTCCGTGATGCTCGCGGTGACCCGGGCCTGCGGGTCGTACGCGGTGGTCGGCGTCGTCATGGCGCTGTTCTCCGGTACCAGCGTCTTCCTGTCGCCCGCGCGGGCGGCTCTGATCGACCGGCACGGGCCGCGCCGGGCGCTCGTGCCGATGGTCGCGGCCCACTCGGCGCTGCTCGCGCTGCTGGCGGTGCTCGTGTGGCGGCCGGGTCTCGCCTCGCCGCTGGTCCTCGGCACCGTGACCGCCTTCGCCGGTGCCTGCACTCCGCCGCTCGGGCCCACCATGCGTGCCGTGTGGGGGCGGCTGGCCCCGGACCGGGCGCTGCTGCAGCGGGCCTACAGCCTCGACGCCGTCGCGGAGGAACTGCTCTTCGTCTCCGGGCCATTGCTGGTGGGCGTGCTCGTCGGGTTCGCCGCGCCGACGGTCGGGGTGCTCGTCGGGGCGGGGCTGATGGTGGCGGGAACGGCCGGGTTCGTGGCGTCGCCCGTCGTGCGCGCGGTGCCGGCCGGCGGGCGCGAGGCGGGGCCGGGTGCGGCCGGGCGGAAGGTGCTGCGCGGGCTCGGGCGGCCGGTGCTCGCCGCCGCGGGCGTCGGCCTCGCCCTGGGCGTGCTCGATCTGCTGGTCGTCGCCTTCGCCGAAGGGAGCGGCCACGGCGCGGGCAGCGCCGCCTGGGTGCTCGCCGCGCTGTCCGCCGGAAGCGCCGTCGGCGGACTGCTCAACGGGGCCGTGACGTGGCGGTCCGCCGCCGGGACCCGGCTGGCCGCGCAGGCCGCCGGACTGGGGCTGGCGCTGTGCGGCGCCGCACTGGCCCAGGGGCTGGGCACCCTCGCCGTGGCGGTCGCGGTCGCCGGTGTCTTCGTGTCCCCGCTGATCACGACCGCGTATCTCATCGCCGACGAGACCGCCGCGCCCGAGGCCCGGGTCCGGGCCGGGGCCTGGGTCAACACGGCCGTCAACGCGGGCGGTACGGCCGGTGCCGCGGCGGCCGGTGTGCTCGCCGGGTGGCTGCCCGCGGGGGTGTGCTTCGCGCTGACCGGGGGTGTGATGCTGCTGACGGCGACGGCCGTGGCGCGGGGTGCGCAACGCAAGAGGGGTACGGGAGTTCCCGTACCCCTCGTGTGACGGTCCGACCTCAGTCGTCGTCGCCGTCGCGGTCGTCGTGGTCCTGGGTGACCTTGCCCGTCCCCAGGCCGACCTTCCACTCGCCCTTGGTGGTCTGCACGCTCCAGGCCGCGGGGCCGTCGTCGTCGAGGTCGACCTCGGTGACGGTGCCCTTGGCCGCCGCGGCGACGGCGGCCTCGCGGGCGTCGACGTCCGCGCCCTTCAGCGCGGCCAGGTCCTCGCGGGCGTCGTCGTCATCGTCGTCGCGCCGGTCGCCGAGGACCTTGCCGTCGCTCGCGGAGACCCTGACGTCGTGGTCGGTGCCGTCGCCCTTGACGACGCTCACCTCCCACACGCCGGAGCCGTCGTCGTCCAGGTCGGCGCCGACGGCCGTGCCCGGCGTGTGCTTCAGCGCGGCGGCGATGGCATCGGCGGCGGTGACCTTCGCGGTGGCGGCGTCCGAACGGACCTCGATGCTGTCGTCGTCCCGGTCGTCCGCGCTGTCGTCCCGGTCATCGGCGATCCGGACGCTCGACTGCCGCTGCGTGGCCGAGCCGTCGTCGTCATCGGCGGCGGCGTAGGCCGCGACGGTGCCGCCCCCGATCAGGGCCGCGGCTGCGACGGTGGCGATGACGATGTTGCGCTTCATCCCGGTTCCTCCCGAGTCGTTCTCGTTTCGACACCGCTCAATCTGCCGAACAGACGCTGAGGGGAACCTGAAGGACCCTGAAGAGATCTTCAGCTTGGCTTTGCGAACCTTTACGCATGCGCCTGTTGATCGTGGAGGACGAGAAGCGGCTGGCCCTGTCGCTGGCCAAGGGGCTGACCGCCGAGGGATACGCGGTGGACGTCGTCCACGACGGCCGCGAGGGGCTGTACCGGGCCTCGGAGGGCTCGTACGACCTCGTGATCCTCGACATCATGCTGCCCGGCATGAACGGCTACCGCGTGTGCGCCGCCCTGCGCGCCGCCGGCCACGAGGTGCCGATCCTGATGCTCACCGCCAAGGACGGCGAGTACGACGAGGCGGAGGGGCTGGACACCGGCGCCGACGACTACCTCACCAAGCCGTTCTCGTACGTCGTCCTCGTCGCCCGCGTCAAGGCGCTGCTGCGGCGCGGCGGCCAGGGCGCCGGCGCTTCTCCCGTGCACGTCGTCGGTGACCTCAAGGTCGACACCGCCGCCCGCCGGGTCTTTCTCGGCGATGGCGAAGTGACGCTCACCACCAAGGAGTTCTCCGTCCTGGAGCAGCTCGTGACGCGGGCCGGCGAGGTGGTGTCCAAGGCCGGGATCCTGGAGCACGTCTGGGACTTCGCATACGAGGGCGATCCCAACATCGTCGAGGTGTACGTCAGCACCCTGCGGCGCAAGCTGCGCCCCGGGCTGATCCGGACGGTGCGCGGTGCCGGTTACCGGCTGGAGAAGGAGCGATGAGAAGGCTCTTCGGCTCGGTCCGGTCCAGAGCCACGCTCGGCGCCACCCTCGTCGTCGCCGTGGCGCTGGTCGCGGCCGGCGCCGCGGTGCTGCTGTCGCTGCGGTCCAACCTGATGGAACAGGCGGGCAACGAGGCGCAGCGCACCGCGCAGAACGTCGTCGCCCAGCTTGCCGCCGGGAAGGCCTACGACCGGCTCGACCTGGACGACGACGGCCCGGTCCAGGTCGTCGACGCGAACGGCACGCTGGTCGCGGCCAGTGAGGACCTGGAGCGGATCAGCGGTACGGCCACCGACGCGGTGAAGCCGCGGCCGCAGTCGGGCGGCACGAGCGGTACAGGCGGCGAGGACTCCGACGACGACGCGGACGACGACAGCGCCCAGGGCGAGCCCGGCGAGATCGGCGAGGGCACCGAGTTCAGCGACGGCTCCGCGACGATCGACGGTGAAACCGCCGACTACCGCTTCGCCGCCGTCCCCGTGAAGGCCGGCGACCGCGGGCGGCTGACCGTCTACGCGGGTGGTTCGCTGGACGCCGAGCAGAGTGCCGTGAACACCGCGTTCACCGTCATGCTCATCGGCTTCCCGCTGCTGCTGGGCGTCGTCGCCGGCGTCACCTGGCTGGTCACCAGGCGCGCCCTGCGCCCGGTCGAGGGCATCCGCGGCGAGATGGCGGCGATCACCGCATCCGAGGACCTCGCACGCCGGGTGCCGGTGCCGGGCACGCACGACGAGGTCGCCCGCCTCGCGCTGACCACGAACGAGACCCTGGCCGCCCTGCAGACCTCGGTGGAGCGCCAGCGCCGCTTCGTCGCCGACGCCTCGCACGAGCTGCGCAGCCCGATCGCCTCCCTGCGCACCCAACTGGAGGTGGGCGTCGCGCATCCCGAGCTGCTCGACCTCGACGGAGCGGTGGAGGACACCGTACGGCTCCAGGGCCTGGCCGCCGACCTGCTGCTGCTCGCCCGTCTGGACGCGGGGGAGCGGCCGGCAGACGCCCGGTTCGACCTCGCAGCGCTGGCCCGTGAGCAGGCCGAGGGGCGGGCGGGTGTGACGGTCGAGGCGCGGTCCGCGCGGGTGGCCGGGTCGCGGGGGCAGGTGGGCAGGGTGCTCACCAACCTGCTGGACAACGCCCGGCGGCACGCACGCTCGGCGGTCACCGTGACCGTGCGTACGGAAGGGGAGTGGGTCGTCGTGGCGGTCGCCGACGACGGGGAGGGGGTGGCCGAGGCCGACCGGGAGCGGATCTTCGAGCGGTTCGTCCGGCTCGACGAGGCCCGCAGCCGTGACGACGGCGGGGCCGGGCTGGGTCTTGCCATCGCCCGTGACGTGGCCGTACGGCACGGGGGCACGCTCACCGTGGGCCGGGCGCCGGCGGGCGGAGCCCTGTTCGAACTCCGCCTGCCGCAGGCTCAGTAGGCGCCGGGTTCCCCGGTGCCATGGGGTCCGCCCGGGTTACGGACGTCCCCGCTGGCCGCGCAGGTGCTCCGCGATCGGCTTGAGGGCCTTGTCGAGCTCTGCCAGGGATTCGGGGGAGAGCAGGTCGATGAAGTGCCGGCGGACGGACGCCACGTGGTGCGGCGCGACCTTCTGCATCGTCTCCATGCCGTGATCGGTGAGGACCGCGTAGAGCCCGCGGCGGTCGGACTCACAGTTCTCACGCCGGACCAGGTTCGCGTTCTCCATCCTGGTGATCTGGTGGGAGAGGCGGCTCTTGGACTGCAAGGTGGCGGAGGCGAGGTCGCTCATCCGCATCCGTACGTCGTCCGACTCGGAGAGGTTCACCAGGATCTCGTAGTCGTTCATAGTCAGGCCGAACGGCTGCAGGTCCTTCTCGAGCTGGTACGTCAACAGCCTGTTGACCTCCAGGTGGGTGCGCCAGGCGCACTGCTCCGCATCGGTCAGCCAGCGAGTGGCCGTCTCGGTCTCCATGAATGAAGTCTACCTAAGAAGTTGAAAGGCGAACTAGTGAGGGTTATCTATGACACGTTCGCATGAAGGCTGTGTGCTCACACGTTCGATGTCACACTCCGCAGACTACCGCTCACAGCCCGAAGCGACGCTGGAGGTCTCCGAGCTGTCCGGGAAGGCGCGGTACCCCGGCCTGTTGTGAAGGCCCTGTGTGCGACCCCCCGCCACCGGGCACTCCGGCGTCCGGCGGGACCGCCCCCGTGGCCTGCTCGGCCATGAGGGTCTCGGTCGACTGGAGCAGGACGGTGCCGGCTCCGACGAACTCGAACTGATGCTCCTCCCCGGAGGCCCCGCCGAGGCCCGTCAGTGCACGTAGACCGCCCATCACGCCGGTCATGTAGCCATGGTCGTAGTGGTGGCACGGCGAGGGGCAGTCGGCCCAGCCGACGAGCGCCTGGGGGTCCACCCGGATCGGGGGTTCCATGAACACCACCGGCCCGTTAGATGCAGCCACGAACTTTCCGGTTCCGATGAGTGTCAGAAATCCCGGCACGATTGATTGCTTGAGTGCAAGAGTTGGCTGAAAAGCGAGCAGGTTGCCCGAGCGAATGGTCAGGTTGCCCTCTTCGAGGTCGTACGAATTCACGTCGAAGGCCCGGTCGGCCAGCAGCATCTTGCCGGAGCCCTCCGCCACGACCCAGTCGCTCGCGTGCAGTGGCGAATGAAAGGACGTACGGACAAGTCGGTCGAGTCGACCGTGTCCGACGCCGTTGAAGTCGATCGAGCCGTAGTAGGCGATCATCTTCCCCTTCTGCAGGAACCACTGGCTTCCCTTGAGTTCCACGCAGAAGGTGTAGGCGTTGACGTTGTCGTCGGAGGGCAGCGACGCCGGGTCGAGGACCGTGGGGCCGCCGGGAGTTCCGTAGGTGCTCACAGCTTTTCCTCCGACGCCTGGACGTAGACGGCACCGCTGCCGCTGAGCTCCAACTGGAAGGCCTCGCCGGAGCCGCGGCCCACCATGTCGCGCCAGCCGAGCGCGGTGGACAGCTTGTTGCGCACGTCGCCGTGGTGGGCGACGTAGGCCTGGGGGTCGACGTGGACCGGGCGCTGGGGGGTGATCGGGATCTCGAAGACGCCGCCGTGCGCCATGACCGCCACCGCGCCGTGCCCCTTGAGGGTGGTGGTGAACAGGCCCTGACCGGAGACCTGGCCGCGGACCATGCCCATGACGCCGCCCTGCGAACCGAGGAACATCGTGCCCTGGTGGAGGGTGCCCTCGAAGGCGAGGAGGCGGTCCGCCTCGACGCACAGGGTGTCGCCGGCGAGGTGGATCACCTGCACATGGTGGCCGCCGTGCCCGAAGAGCACGGTGCCGCTGCCCTCGACGGTCATCAGGGGGGTGTCCTCGTTCGCCACCCGGCGCCCGATCATCGACATGATCCCGCCCTGGCCGCCCGCCATGCTGGGGGTGAAGGACACCTCGCCCTTGTAGGCGAGCATCGCGCCGCGCTGGCTGAACAGCTTCTGGCCGGGCGTGACCGTCGCCTCGACCATCTTGGAGTTGATCTCGCGGAAGGCCATGTCACACGTCCCCCGCGATCGTGTTCCGCTCGCTCGGCTGTACGTACACCAGACCGTCCCCCTCGAACCGGATCTGGAAGGCCTCGCCGCCGCCCTCGCCCATGAGCGTGCGGAACGTCACACCGGACTGGAAGGACTGCCGCAGGTTTCCCTGGTGGGCCACATAGGCCCCCGGGTCGACGGTCAGCGGGTACTGCGCGCTGACCCGCAGCACCACGGCCGGTCCGTCCGACATGATCGCCGCCTGCCCGTGCCCTTCGACGGTGGTGGTGAACAGGCCGTTGCCCTGGGAGGCGCCGCGCAGCCCCGTGAAGGACGTGCCGGTGCGCAGCCCGGCGTCGGTCGCGAGCAGGTTGCTCGACTCGACGTACAGCTTGTCGCCCTGGAGGTTCACGAGGTTGATCTCGGAGGCGCGGTCGGCGAACCAGCACGTCCCGTGCCCCTTCACCTCCATCACCGTCATCTGCTCACCGGTCAGGCGCCGGGTCACCATGCCGCGCAGACCCTCACCGCCGCCGCTCATCTTCTTGAAGGCCATCTGCCCGTCGTACGCGACCATCGAGCCGTTCTTCGCCTTCACGGCGTCTCCGGTCATGTCGACGGCGAGCACCTTGCTGCCCTGGAGTCGGAACATCGCCACGCAGCGAAGGTAAACCGCCCGGGGCCGCCACCGACAGATCCCAAAGGTTGACTTCACCCCTGACGAGACCCTTAGGTCCGCGCTCGGTGCGTTTCGTCCCGCCGTGGCCGGACGAACGCCGTGCCCGCGCGCAGCCGGACCCCGGGCCCGGAGCACCCGCCGGGGTTTGCCACAATGGCTGGACGTTTGTGCTTGCGTTCACAAGCTGAGCCGAGCCGACCGACGTCGCTCCCACCCAACCCATCGAAGGTGACCTGTGGACATCAAGACCGCCACCGCCCTCCGCCGCCTGCGCCTCGTCTCGGCCCCCGAGGCGGTGTCGTTCCTGCTCCTGCTCGTCTGCTCGGTGCTGAAGCGGACCACGGACTTCAACGCGGTGCCCGTGATGGGCATGGTCCACGGCGTGCTCTTCGTCCTGTACGTGATCTTCTGGGCGGACGCCTGGAACCGCGCCAAGTGGCCGCTGAAGACCGCGGCCCTCTACTTCGTCCTCTCCGTCCTGCCGACCGGCGGCTTCTTCGCCGACCGCAAGCTCAAGCGGGAGGCCGAGGACGCGGTCATCGCCTCCCGCGCCCGCAAGGAAGGAATCGTGGGCGCATGATCGTCGCGTTTTCCGTGACGCCGCTCGGCGTCGGCGAGGACGTGGGGGAGTACGTCGCCGACGCCGTCCGTGTGGTCCGCGAGTCGGGTCTGCCCAACCGCACCGACGCGATGTTCACCTCGATCGAGGGTGACTGGGACGAGGTCATGGACGTCGTCCGGCGTGCCGTCGCCGCCGTCGAGGCGCGGGCGCCGCGGGTGTCCCTGGTCCTCAAGGCGGACATCCGCCCCGGCGTGACGGACGGCCTGACCTCCAAGGTGGAGACGGTCGAGCGTCACCTCGCCGAGTAGGCGGGCGCGGGAGCCGTCCGGCGGCCCCGCGGCCCGTGCCTGTCTCAAGTCCCCGTGATGAGCGGGGACTTCGGCGTTTGTGGGGCCGGGCGTCAGCAGGCGCTCGACGTCATCCGGCTGTGCTGGTGCGAACGTATCCCGGCTTGCCCGGCGGGCAGTTCCCTCAATTGGCCCGCGTGGCTCGCGGACCCCAAGGCCCTGACCCACGATGAAGGCTCAAGGGCCGAAACCCGCGTTCGCGCTGGTGGACAGGGACGGCCGCCACTTGCTCCCGCGAAGGAAGGGTCTGCCGGATGACCACTTCGCCCTACACGTCCCAGTCGGCGTTCGACGGCTCCAGGATGCGCGTCCTCCTGCTCGTCGACCTCCACGAGGGTGCCCAGCAACAGTTCCTGGACGCGTACGAGCAGATGCGTGACCGTGTCGCCTCGGTGCCCGGTCACCTCGGTGACCAGTTGTGCCAGTCCGTGGAGAACCCCTCCCAGTGGATCATCACGAGCGAATGGGAGACGGCCCCGCCGTACCTCGCCTGGGTGAACAGCGACGAGCATCTGGAGACGGTCCGGCCGTTGCAGAGCTGCGTCCGGGAGCTGCGCTCGATGCGCTACGGCATCGTCCGTGAGACCGGCGGCGACCGCCCGCGGGCAGGCGCGCTCCTGTCGGCGCCGCGCGAGGGCGACGGCGTGATCCGCCATGCCCTGACCTTCACCGTCAAGCCCGGCTCCGAGTCCAAGGTCGCCGAGATCCTCGCCGGCTACGCGCCGCCCGAGGCCCGCGTCGACGCCACCACACGGCTGCGCCGCACCACCCTGTTCATGCACGGCAACCGGGTCGTGCGCACCGTCGAGGTCGAGGGCGACCTGACCGCGGCGCTGCGCCACGTCTCCCGCCAGCCCGAGGTGCGGGCCGTCGAGGAGGCCATCAACCCGTATCTGGAGCAGGACCGGGACCTGACCGATCCCGAGTCCGCGCGGAACTTCTTCATCCGTGCCGCCACGCCGCCCGTCCACCACGTGGCGCGCGGCGGCCCGGAACCCGGCGAACTGCGCCGCAAGGCCCTGTACTACCCGGCCAAACAGGGCTGCGGGATGGCGCTGGCCAAGTTGCTCGCCCGGCAGGACGAGGCGGCCGCGGCCGACCCCGCGTCCCCGGTGCACCGCAGCACCGTCTTCCAGCGCGAGGACATCGTCGTCCGCCTCATCGACGTACAGGGTGATCCCGAGACCGATCCGGTGATGGCGCTCGGTATCCACGGCCCCAGGAAGGCCGCCGTCCTGGCGCGTCTGCTCGACGGCGAGGCGCTCGGCATCACCGGGCCGCTCACCGGCGCACGGGACGCCAACCGCCTCCTGGCGCACGCCGACATGGCGCTGATCACCGACCGCAGGGCCGCGCAGTCCTGACGGCGCGGGGACCGACACCTCATCGAACGACCTGGAGACAGAACCATGGACAAGATGCGCCCGCGCGTCGTGGACCTCAACGAGATCGAGCCCAACCGCAAGCGCGGCGGCGACATTCGCACCCTGCTCACCCCTGTCTCGGTGGGTGCGACGAGCGGCTTCATGGGCCTGGCCATCATGCGGCCCGGCGAACGCATCAGCGAGCACTACCACCCCTACTCCGAGGAGTTCGTGTACGTCGTCGAGGGCCGACTGGAGGTCGACCTGGACGGCGAAACGGTTCCCCTCGGTGCCGACCAGGGCCTCATGATCCCCATCGACATGCGGCACCGCTTCCGCAACGTCGGTGACGAGGAGGCCCGGATGGTCTTCCACCTGGGCCCGCTGGCGCCGAACCCCAAGCTCGGCCACGTCGACACCGAGGCCCCCGAGATCAGCGACGACATCAAGCCCTACCCGCTCGTCCAGGCGGAGGGCGCGCAGCCGGAACGCCCAGGGGTGCTGTCATGACCCGGCGGCGCGTGGCGGTCACCGGCATAGGCGTGGTCGCCCCCGGCGGGATCGGGGTCCCGGCGTTCTGGGACCTGCTGTCCGACGGCCGTACGGCGACCCGCGGCATCACCCTGTTCGACCCCGAGGGCCTGCGCTCGCGGATAGCCGCCGAGTGCGACTTCGACCCGCTCGCCCACGGCCTCGACGCGAACGTCGTCGAACGCGCCGACCGGTACATACAGTTCGCCCTGGTCGCCGCCCAGGAGGCCGTGACCGACAGCGGCGTCGACTTCGCCGCCGAGGACCCCTGGCGCGTGGCCGTGTCCCTGGGCAGCGCGGTGGGCGGCACCACCCGGCTGGAGCACGACTACGTCCTGGTCAGCGCGGGCGGACAGCGCTGGGACGTCGACCACCGCGCCGCCGAGCCGCAGCTTCACCGGGCGTTCTCGCCCAGCACGCTGGCGGCCGACGTCGCCGAACGGTTCGGCGCCCAGGGCCCGGTGCAGACCGTGTCCACCGGCTGCACCTCCGGACTCGACGCCGTGGGCTACGCCTTCCACACCATCGAGGAGGGCCGCGCCGACATCTGCCTCGCCGGGGCCTCGGACTCCCCGATCTCCCCGATCACCATGGCCTGCTTCGACGCCATCAAGGCCACGTCGCCCAACAACGACGACCCGGAGCACGCCTCCCGCCCCTTCGACGCCCACCGCGACGGCTTCGTGATGGGCGAGGGCGCGGCCGTCCTCGTACTGGAGGACCTGGAGCACGCCCGAGCGCGCGGCGCGCACGTCTACTGCGAGATCGGCGGCTACGCCACCTTCGGCAACGCCTATCACATGACCGGTCTGACCAGTGAGGGCCTGGAGATGGCGAGGGCCATCGACGAAACGCTCGACCACGCGCGCGTGGACCCCACCGAGATCGACTACGTCAACGCGCACGGCTCCGGCACCCGCCAGAACGACCGGCACGAGACCGCCGCCGTGAAGAAGTCCCTGGGCTCGCACGCCTACGAGACGCCCATGAGCTCCATCAAGTCCATGGTGGGCCACTCGCTCGGCGCGATCGGCGCGATCGAGGTCGTGGCCTGTGTGCTCGCGCTGGCCCGGCAGGTGGTGCCGCCGACGGCCAACTACGAGACCCCGGACCCCGAGTGCGACCTGGACTACGTCCCGCGCACCGCACGCTCCCGCCGGCTCGACAACGTGCTCTCGGTGGGCAGCGGCTTCGGCGGGTTCCAGTCCGCGGTGCTCCTGACGGGGCCGAGTGGGAGGAGACGACGATGAGTGGTCCACGCGCCCGGCAGACCGCAGTCACGGGCGTCGGCGTGGTCGCGCCCAACGGCCTGCACGCCGACACGTACTGGAAGAACGTCAAGGAGGGCGCGAGCGTCCTGGACCGGGTCACCCGGGAGGGCTGCGAGCATCTGCCGCTCCGGGTGGCCGGTGAGGTCCGGGGATTCGACCCGACGGCCCTGATCGAGGAGACCTTCCTCGTCCAGACCGACAAGTTCACCCACTTCGCGCTCGCGGCCGCCGACGCCGCCCTGAAGGACGCGGGGCTGAGCGAGAGCGCCTGGGCCGACGCGCCGTACACCGTCGGAGTCGTCACCGCGGCCGGGTCCGGCGGCGGTGAGTTCGGCCAGCGCGAACTCCAGAAGCTGTGGGGACAGGGCTCCCGGTTCGTCGGGCCCTACCAGTCCATCGCCTGGTTCTACGCGGCCAGCACCGGCCAGATCTCCATCCGCAAGGGCTTCAAGGGCCCCTGTGGCGTGGTGGCCAGCGACGAGGCGGGCGGCCTGGACGCCGTCGCGCACGCCGCCCGGGCCGTGCATCGCGGCACGGACGTGGTCGTGGTCGGCGCGGCCGAGGCGCCGCTCGCCCCGTACTCGGGGGTCTGCCAGCTCGGCTACCGCGAGCTCAGCACCGTCGAGGACCCGACCCGTGCCTACCGCCCCTTCACCTCGGCGGCCTGCGGCTTCGTACCCGCCGAGGGCGGTGCGGTGCTGGTCGTGGAGGACCTGGAGCGGGCCCGGCGCCGGGACACGGTCGTGCGCGCCACCGTGGCCGGACACGCCGCCACATTCACCGGCGCCTCGCGCTGGGACCGGTCCCGGGAGGGGCTCGCGCACGCCATCCGCGGCGCCCTCGACGAGGCAAGCTGCGCACCGGAGGAGATCGACGTGGTCTTCGCCGACGCGATGGGCGTCCCCGAGGCCGACCGCGCCGAGGCCCTCGCCCTCGCCGACGCCCTCGGCCCGCACGGCACGCGTGTGCCGGTCACGGCCCCCAAGGCCGGCATCGGACGGTCGTACTGCGGCGCGCCCCTGCTGGACATCGTGGCCGCGGTGCAGGCCATGGAGCACGGGCAGATCCCGCCGACGCCGGGCGTCTTCGACATCTGCCACGACATCGACCTGGTGACCGCCACGGCGCGCCCGGCCGAGCTGCGCACGGCCCTGGTCCTCAGCCGGGGACTCATGGGCTCCAACGCGGCGCTGGTCCTGCGCCGGGGCCCGGTGCAGGACGCCTAGAAAGACAAGGAGAACGCTCATGACCACCGAAGTGAACCAAGTGACCTTCGCAGACCTGGCCGCGCTGATGAAGAAGGGCGCCGGCGTGACCGTCGACCCGCACGACCTGGAGAGCCGGGCGGACGCCACCTTCGCCGAGTTCGGACTGGACTCGCTCGGCCTCCTCGGCATCGTCGGCGAGCTGGAGAACCGGCACGGCCGGGCGCTGCCCACCGACGCCGAGCGCTGCAAGAGCCCCCGCGCCTTCCTCGACCTCGTCAACGGCGCCCTCACGACAGGAGCCTGAAGTGGCCGGACACACCGAGAACGAGATCACCATCGCCGCTCCCTTCGACCTCGTCTGGGACATGACGAACGACCTGGACCGCTGGCCGCAGCTCTTCAGCGAGTACGCCTCCTGCGAGGTGCTGTCCCGCGAGGGCGACACGGTGACCTTCCGACTGACCATGCACCCCGACGAGAACGGCAAGGTGTGGAGCTGGGTCTCGGAGCGGACCGCCGACCGCGAGAAGCGCATCGTGCGGGCCCGCCGGGTCGAGACCGGGCCCTTCGCCCACATGAACATCGTGTGGGAGTACGAGGAGACGCCGGCCGGCACCCGGATGCACTGGACGCAGGACTTCGCCATGAAGCCCGAGGCGCCGGTCGACGACGCCGGGATGACGGAGATCATCAACCGCAACTCGCCCATCCAGATGGCCCTCATCCGCGACCGTGTGGAGGCGGCATGCACCACGGCCTGATCGTCGCCAGGATGTCCCCGAACTCGGCCAAGGACATCGCCGGTGTCTTCGCGGACTCCGACAGCGGTGAACTCCCGCACCTCGTCGGCGTACGGCAGCGCTCCCTGTTCCAGTTCGGCGATGTGTACATGCACTTCATCGAGGCCGAGCAGGACCCGGGACCGGCGATCGCGAAGGTGACCGGGCACCCCGAGTTCGTCGACATCAGCAGGCGGCTCGAAGCCTTCGTCAGCCCGTACGACCCCGAGACCTGGCGCAGTCCCAAGGACGCGATGGCGCGCTGCTTCTACCACTGGGAGAAGCACTGACCGAACGAAGGAGGCCGCCGCCCGGACCCGGGCGGCGGCCTCCTTCGTCCGTCCGGCTACTGCCGTGCGAGCGCCGGCATCAGCCGCAGCGCGTTGTCCCGGTTGATGCCCTGGAGCAGCTCCTGCGTAAGACAGGGGTCGCCGTCCAGGGCGGGCGTCACGCTGTCGACGAGGACATGGGCGGGGGTGGGCGGCCAGTCGGTGCCGAAGAGGATGCGGTCGGGGTCGACCGTGGCCAGCAGGGTGGGCGTGGCCGACGGCGACATGGGGCCCGCCGTGTCGAAGTAGAACCGGTGCAGGTGGTCACGGACCCGGCCGGGCTCGATCGGGGGAGTGATGCTCCCGCCGAAGAGGTCGAGCCGGGTGGCCATGTAGGGGAGGAAGCCCCCGCCGTGCGGAAGGATGAAGCTGAGGTTCGGATAGCGCTCCAGCGTGCCGTTCCTGATGAGGTTGATGGCCGCGCGCGTGGTGTCCAGCAGGAAGTCGCACACGAACGGCGGCATGCCCGGCAGCCCCGCGCCGCCGTCCTTCCCCCCGGCCGGTACGTCCATGGGGTGCGTGCTGATGACCGCGGAGCGCTCGTTCAGTTCCTGGAGCAGACGGTCGTGCGACTCGTCGCCGAGGAAGACGCCGCCCATGCTCGTGCGCGTGCTCACCCCGATGGCGCCGAGCTCGTCGAGGCCGTGACGCAGGCTCCACGAGGAGAGTTCCAGGTCGTCCAGGAAGACGGGGGTGAAGAAGGCGAAGCGGCCGGGGTGGGCCTCGACGACGTCGGCCGCCGCCCGCAGCGCGACCCGGGCGCTCTCCTGGCGCTCGGCGCGCTCACGGAGCCGGCCCAGCATCGCGACGGTCATGACGGAGGTGCCGATCCCCGTCTTGTCCATGATCTCCAGTGCCGCGTTCATGTCCCAGCGGGTCCACCAGGGCAGCTTGTCGCGGCTGACGACACCTCGCGCCTCCGCCCAGTCCAGCCAGGCCGGGGCGGTGAAGTGATGGTGGACGTCGATGCGTCCGGCAAGGCTCATAACAACGTCCTCGGGGTGGGGGGGCGAAAAGGGGAAGAGGAGAGGAGAGCGGGGGTTCAGTCGCGGCAGAGCACGCCCTGCATCACGTTCGTCAGCACGCGGTCGGCGTCGGGCATCGCCGCGTCCGCCCGCCAGGCGACGAAGCCGTCGGGGCGTACGAGCACGGCACCGTCCTCGGCCGTGCCGTGCAGCTCCGCCCAGTCTGCGTCCGGGTCGGGGACAAGGTCGTGATCGGGTCCCGTACCCACCAGGTACGCCTCGATGGGGACGCCCAGGTTCAGGGAGGCCCGCTCCACCGCGGCCCGCCACTTGTGCCCCCCGGACCCGGCGAGCAGCACGAAGGAACGCTCGTACAGGTCGAGCGTGGAGATCCTGGTGTCCCCGCGCGTCACCCACATGTGGGGCGCGCGGCTGCCCGGTTCGCCGCCGAGCTGGAAGGCGTCCGGGACGATCGGCCGCTCCGGCGGGGCGCCCACCACGGCGTTCGACGCGTACCGGTAGCACAGGGCGACCGTCATCAGGTCCCCCGGATCGTCGTTGCGTCCGGCGCCGGGGCTGAAGCCCGGGTGCTGTTCGTCGGCCGCCTGCACGCACGCGCGCGTGCCGGTCGCGAGGGCGACGGGCCGGCGTTCGAGCTCGTAGGTGTCGAGCAGCGACGGACAGGCCCACTCGCGCAGCACCGCGGCCAGCTTCCAGGCGAGGTTGTGAGCGTCCTGGATACCGGTGTTCGAGCCGAACGCCCCGGTGGGCGGCATCTCGTGGGCAGAGTCGCCGGCCAGGAAGACCCGGCCCTCGCCATAGCTGTCGGCGACCCGCTTCGAGGCGTGCCAGGGCGCCTTGCCGGTGATCTCGACGTCGATGCCCGGTACGCCGACGGCGGCGCGGATGTGTGCCGCGAGCCGCTCGTCGGTGAAGTCCTCCAGCTCCTCACGCCTCTCGGGGCGCCAGGGAACGTGGATCACCCAGCGTTCCTCGTTGTCCACCGGCAGCAGGGCGCCCTCGCCCTCGGGGTCGGTGACGTAGCAGACGACGAATCGTTTCTCTCCGACGTGGTCCTTCAGGGCCCTGCTGCGGAACGTGACACTGACGTTGTGGAACAGCTCGCCCGGCCCCGACTGCCCGATCCCCAGGTGACTGCGGACAGGACTGCGGGGCCCGTCGGCGGCCACCAGGTACTCGGCGTGCACGGTGTAGGTCTCACCGGTGTCCCGGTTCCTGATCCGTGCCTCGACGCCGTCCCCGTGCTCGGCAAAGGAGAGCAGTTCCGAGCCGAAGCGGATGTCGGCACCCTGCTCGCGGGCGTAGTCCAGCAGCACCGGTTCGAGATCGTTCTGGCTGCACAGGCACCAGTTGGAGGAACTCACCCGGGAGATGTCCATGCCGCCGGAGATGTCCCCGATGATCCAGCGGCGCTGCTCCCCGGTGAGGGTGTCCACCTGGAGGATGCCGTCGTTGGCGGCGAGGACGCGGGCCGCGTCCCGGATGCGTGACTCAAGACCGGCGGTCCGGTAGATCTCCATGGTGCGCACGTTGTTGCCGCGGCCACGCGGATGCGTCGATGTCGCGGCATGGCGTTCCACGACCATGTGCTCGATACCGAGGCGGCCCAGGAAAACCGAAGTGGAAAGACCCACCAGGGATCCGCCGACGATGAGAACTGGTACAGATTCCGCTTGGTGTCCGCTCACGAGGTCGATGTTTACCAAGCCGGGCTGCGACACACACGTGTTGCGGGGAGCCGACCCATATGGCGCAGCGCCGTTTGCGGCGCGGTACGGCCCGGGAAACGGTGGCTCTGACCACCGAAATTCAAGCCGACCCGGGGACCAGTCATGACGCAAGCGTTCGCATCCGAGGAATCCGAGGCACTGTTGTCCGAAGAGGCCGCGGCCGCGGCCTCTTCGTGCAGCAGGGAGTTCCGCGCCAATCCGCATCCCGTCTACGCCGCGCTGCGCGAGACGGCGCCCGTGTGCCCGCTGTCGCCGCCCCACGGGGTGCAGACGTACCTGATCACGCGTTATGACGACGCCCGCGCCGCGCTCGCCGACCCCCGGCTGAGCAAGGACATGTACGGGGCCATCGACGCCTACCACCGCATCTTCGGTGACTCGTCGATCGCGCTCGACGACAACATGCTCTTCTCGGACCCGCCGAAGCACACCAGGCTCCGCCGGATCGTCGGCAACACCTTCACCCCGAAGCGGGTGGAATCGCTGCGGACGCGCGTGCAGCAGATCACCGACGAACTGCTCGACCAGTGCCCGAAGAGCGGGCCGGTCAATCTGCTCCCGGAATTCTGTTTCCCGCTGCCGCTCCAGGTGATCTGTGAACTCCTGGGCGTTCCGGAGAACGAGCGGAAACAGGCGCAGGAATGGTCCGCCACCGTCGCTCAGACCGGATTCGGTCCGGAGGCGCGCGCGAAACTGGAGATCGCCGAGGGAAATCTGCGCGACTATCTGGTGGACCTGTGCGCACGCAAGCGCAGCGAGCCGGACTCGGGTCTGCTGAGCGCGCTCGTCACCGCCCAGGACCAGGAGGGCTCGCTCACCGACCACGAACTCGTCTCGACGGCGTGGGTGCTGCTCTTCGCGGGCCACAAGTCGACCGCGTACCAGATCGGCAACGCGGTCTACCACCTGCTCAGCCGGCCGGACCAGAAGGAGCTGGCCCTGCGGGACGCGAGCTCGATGAACGCGGCCATCGAGGAGATCTTCCGCTTCGAGACGTCCGTGGAGAACTCCACCTTCCGGCACGCCAAGGAAGACGTCGTCATCCGGGACACGCTCATCCCCAAGGGCGCGCTCGTCCAGATCTCGATCACCGGGGCCAACCGCGACCCGGAGATGTTCACCGCGCCGAACGAGATGGACGTCCGGCGCCCGAACGTCCAGGCCACGCATCTGGCCTTCGGCTACGGCCCGCACTACTGCGTCGGCGCGCCCCTGGCCCGGCTGGAGATGCAGATCGCCCTGGGCACGCTCTTCGGCCGCCACCCCCGCATGTCCCTCGTCGGCGCCCCCGAGGACGCGCGCTGGATGACCGTGCCGTTCCCCGCCTTCCGAGGACTTGCGGAGCTGCCCGTCGTCCTCGACCCGTCATGACCGCCGGGACCTCCGCCCCGGCGCGGGTGCGGGTGATCCGGCTGCTGCGCGTGCGCGACGGGATGGAGGCGGAGTTCGTACGGTCCTACAGGGACGTGCGTGCGGGAGCGGAGCGATTTCCCGGGCACCTCGGCGAACAACTGTGCCGCTCCCTGGACGACCCCGCCCAGTGGCTGCTCACCAGCGAGTGGGCCGACCTCGACGCCATCCGGCGCTGGCGCACCGGCACCGCGCACGAGGCCCTGGTCGAGCCGATGAACGCCTGTCTGCACGACGATCGCTGGACGGGGGTCTTCCAGGTGAAGGAGATGGCCGCACGGTGAACAACGGCACCGGGCGGTGCCGATACCGACCGAAAGGCGAGACAGGGCTGACCAGCATGTGACCGGCCGGTAAGGTCGGTCGCGTGCCGAAGCCGCTCAGCCTTCCCTTCGATCCCATCGCCCGAGCCGACGAGCTCTGGAAGCAGCGCTGGGGAAGTGTGCCCTCCATGGCCGCCATCACCTCGATCATGCGCGCCCAGCAGATCCTGCTGGCCGAGGTCGACGCGGTGGTCAAGCCCTACGGACTGACGTTCGCGCGCTACGAGGCGCTGGTGCTGCTCAACTTCTCCAAGGCCGGCGAACTGCCGATGTCCAAGATCGGCGAGCGGCTCATGGTGCACCCCACGTCGGTGACGAACACCGTGGACCGGCTGGTGAAGTCGGGCCTGGTGGACAAGCGGCCCAACCCCAACGACGGGCGCGGCACGCTCGCCTCCATCACCGCCAAGGGCCGCGAGGTGGTCGAGGCGGCCACCCGGGACCTGATGGCGATGGACTTCGGGCTCGGGGTGTACGACGCGGAGGAGTGCGCGGAGATCTTCGCGATGCTGCGCCCGCTCAGGGTGTCGGCACACGACTTCGAGGAGAGCTGACCCGGGACCCCGGGCAAGATCTCCCGGAACGGGTGGTTACGCTCTTGCGCATGAAGAAGAGCGTCCTGACCCGCTACCGGGTGATGGCCTACGTCACCGCCGTCATGCTGCTCGTGCTGTGCACCTGCATGGTGTTCAAGTACGGCTTCGACATGGGCGAGGACGTCACCTTCGCCGTCTCCCAGGTCCACGGCTTCCTCTACATCATCTACCTGATCTTCGCCTTCGACCTCGGCTCCAAGGCCAAGTGGTCGTTCGGCAAGCTGCTGTGGGTGCTGCTGTCCGGGACGATCCCGCTGGCCGCCTTCTTCGTGGAGCGCCAGGTCACCCGCAGTGTGGAGCCCCTGATCGGGGAGCCGGCCCCGGCCGTCGCCAAGGCCTGACCGCACCGCCGTACGCACGCGTACGGCGGTCCCCCATCGACATTTACTTGGACGTCCTAGTAAATTCGAAGGTATGGACGCTGACGCCATCGAGGAGGGCCGCCGTCGCTGGCAGGCCCGGTACGACGCCGCGCGCAAGCGCGACGGTGACTTCACCACGCTCTCCGGGGACCCCGTGGAGCCGGTGTACGGGCCCCGGCCGGGTGACGAGTACGAGGGCTTCGAGCGGATCGGATGGCCCGGGGAGTACCCCTATACCCGCGGGCTGTATCCGACGGGCTACCGAGGGCGGACGTGGACCATCCGGCAGTTCGCCGGGTTCGGGAACGCCGAGCAGACCAACGAGCGCTACAAGATGATCCTCGGCAACGGCGGAGGCGGTCTCTCGGTCGCCTTCGACATGCCGACGCTCATGGGCCGCGACTCCGACGACGCGCGCTCGCTGGGCGAGGTCGGGCACTGCGGGGTCGCCATCGACTCGGCCGCCGACATGGAGGTCCTGTTCAAGGACATCCCGCTGGGCGATGTGACGACGTCCATGACCATCAGCGGACCGGCCGTGCCCGTCTTCTGCATGTACCTGGTCGCGGCGGAGCGCCAGGGCGTCGACCCGGGCGTCCTCAACGGCACGCTCCAGACCGACATCTTCAAGGAGTACATCGCCCAGAAGGAGTGGCTCTTCCAGCCCGAGCCGCACCTTCGCCTCATCGGCGACCTCATGGAGCACTGCGCGGCCGCCATCCCCGCCTACAAGCCGCTGTCCGTCTCCGGCTACCACATCCGCGAGGCCGGTGCGACGGCCGCACAGGAGCTGGCGTACACGCTGGCGGACGGGTTCGGGTACGTCGAGCTGGGCCTGTCGCGTGGCCTCGACGTGGACGTCTTCGCCCCCGGCCTGTCCTTCTTCTTCGACGCGCACGTCGACTTCTTCGAGGAGATCGCCAAGTTCCGGGCCGCCCGCCGCATCTGGGCGCGCTGGATGCGCGACGTGTACGGGGCGAAGAGCGACAAGGCGCAGTGGCTGCGCTTCCACACCCAGACCGCCGGTGTCTCGCTGACCGCCCAGCAGCCGTACAACAACGTGGTGCGTACGGCCGTGGAGGCGCTCGCGGCCGTGCTCGGCGGGACGAACTCGCTGCACACCAACGCCCTCGACGAGACCCTCGCGCTCCCCTCCGAGCAGGCCGCCGAGATCGCCCTGCGCACCCAGCAGGTCCTCATGGAGGAGACCGGGGTCGCCAACGTGGCCGACCCGCTGGGCGGTTCCTGGTACATCGAGCAGCTCACCGACCGGATCGAGGCCGACGCCGAGAAGATCTTCGAGCAGATAAGGGAGCGCGGGCTGCGCGCGCACCCCGACGGGCAGCACCCCATCGGGCCGATCACCTCCGGCATCCTGCGCGGGATCGAGGACGGCTGGTTCACCGGGGAGATCGCCGAGTCGGCGTTCCGGTACCAGCGGGCGCTGGAGAAGGGCGAGAAGCGGGTCGTCGGCGTCAACGTCAACACCGGCTCCGTCACCGGCGACCTGGAGATCCTGCGGGTCAGCCACGAGGTGGAGCGCGAGCAGGTGCGGGTGCTGGCCGCGCGCAAGGCGGGCCGCGACGACGCCGCGGTGCGCACCGCGCTGGACGCCATGCTGGCCGCCGCCCGCAGCGGCGCCAACATGATCGAGCCGATGCTCCAGGCCGTACGCGCCGAGGCGACCCTCGGCGAGATCTGCGACGTGCTGCGGGACGAGTGGGGGGTGTACACCGAGCCGGCGGGCTTCTGAGAGGCTCCGGCGGGAGGGCGGCCCGGCCGCCCTCCCCACTCAGCCCTCGGCGGGCTGCGCTGCGGCTCCCGTCAGGCCCAGCAGCAGCATCTGGGTGAAGCCGCGCACCCACTCCTCGTCCGCCGGGTGGCTGCTCACCAGCGTGCGGTGGACCACCGCGCCCGCGACCATGTCGAAGATGAGGTCGACCGTGCGCGCGGTCTCCGAGGGGTCCGTCTCCGGCGGCAGTTCGCCCCGGCACTGGGCCCGCGCCCGGCCCTCCACCACCAGCCTCTTCTGACGGTCCACGATGGACGCGCGGATGCGTTCGCGCAGCGCGTCGTCCCGGGTCGACTCCGCGACCACCGCCATCAGGCCACTTTTCGCCTCCGGCCGGGCCAGGATCGCCGCGAACTGGAGCACGACGCCCTCGATGTCGGCGGCAAGGCTGCCCAGGTCGGGCAGGCGGAGCTCGTCGAAGAGCTCGGCGACGGCGTCCACCACCAGCTCGTTCTTCCCCGACCAGCGGCGATACAGGGTTGTCTTTGCAACCCCCGCGCGCGTGGCCACGTCTCCGAGGGTGAGTTTGGACCAGCCCAGTTCGACCAGCGCCTCCCGCGTCGCCGCCAGGATCGCGGCGTCAGCGGCGGCGCTGCGCGGGCGTCCGGGACGGGCGGCGGCGGTGCTGCTCTGCATCCCATGACCATAACCGGGCGGTTCGTGTGTGGTCGTGAGGGAGATCACGGGAGGGTGGTGTTCCGCAGGGCCCCACTGCCATTACGCTACGAGTCGTAGCGAAAGCGATGACCACAGGCGTGGGGTGGGGACCCGGCGCCGAACAGCACCTGCCGGGCCCGGCTTTCAGACCGCTTTTCACAGTGCGCGCCGAACGGGGGAGGATAGACGCATGCAGCCACGGAACATGTCCATGAGCGGAGTCGTCGACCTCGCCGCGGTGAAGGCGGCCCAAGAGGCCAAGGCGAAGGCGGAGCAAGCGCGTGCCGAGGCCGCCCGGCAGGGCGGGGCGGGTGCCGTGTCCCCCGCCGACCTCGTCATCGATGTGGATGAGGCGGGGTTCGAGCGCGAGGTCCTTCAGCGGTCCGCCGAGGTGCCCGTCGTCATCGACTTCTGGGCCGAGTGGTGCGAGCCCTGCAAGCAGCTCAGCCCGCTGCTGGAGCGGCTCGCCGTCGAGTACAACGGCCGCCTCCTGCTCGCCAAGATCGACGTCGACGCCAACCAGATGCTGATGCAGCAGTTCGGCGTGCAGGGGATCCCTGCCGTCTTCGCGGTCGTCGCCGGGCAGGCGCTGCCCCTCTTCCAGGGCGCGGCCGGCGAGGCCCAGATCCGCGAGACGCTCGACCAGCTCGTCGCCGTAGCCGAGCAGCGCTTCGGCCTGACCGGCCTGACGGTCGACCCGGACGCCGAGCCGGGCGGCGCCCAGAGCGCTCCCGCCGCGCCGGCCGGTCCCTACGACGCCCTGCTGGAGGCCGCCGTGCAGGCGCTGGACGCGGGCGACTTGGCCGGTGCCGTCCAGGCGTACCAGAGCGTGCTGGGCCAGGACCCGGCGAACTCGGAGGCCAAACTCGGGCTCGCCCAGGCCGAGTTGCTCCAGCGCGTGCAGGATGCCGACCCGCAGCAGGTGCGTAAGGAGGCCGCCGACCGGCCCGCCGACGCCCAGGCGCAGATCGCCGCCGCCGACCTGGATCTGGTGGGCGGTCACGTCGAGGACGCCTTCGGCCGGCTCATCGACACCGTGCGGCGCACGGCGGGTGACGACCGGGACACCGTGCGGCTTCGGCTGCTGGAGCTCTTCGAAGTCGTGGGCGGTGAGGACCCGCGGGTCGCGGCCGCTCGCAGGGCGTTGGCGCGTGCGCTGTTCTGACGGTTTGGTGAGCGGGGCGACAGCCCCGTTCTGACCAGTCACTAAACGCACGGACGCATGTTGCGCGAGTGAAAGATTTGTCGACAGAGCATCAGAGCGGCCGCGCTTTACCAAATCTTGGTAATCGCGGCCGCAGTTACTGCGGGTAAGTCGCGGGCGTCGTTCTGTCGGTTTCTGTCTCCCGATTCGTGGATTTGTCCGGTCACCTGAAGCCACCCTGCGTCGTCGTCCGAGACCGGCGGGTCGTTGTTCGGTTATCCGGCCGTTACTACTGAGTAACGAAGCCCCTTGTGCGGGCGGCGAGAATGCACCACGATCGGCCACGCTCGGTCCGTTCCCGTACCCCGACAGCCGGTTGGGTCGCGGGAGTTCCTGGGTCCCCACCGAGCAGAGTCGGCGGCAGTGGCGCCGGCTCTTGGACAGGGGGGTCTTCGCCCACTCGGCGAAGCCTGTCCGGCAAGGTTGTGCGTGATGCGTGTCAGGCGCGACCAGTGGTTGTCGCTCGGGGGTGATCGCCGGTAGTTCGGGCGCGATTCGTGCCGACGAGCGCAGGCGCTCTCCTTCCCGAGGACGTAGCACTTCTCCCATCCCTGACCGGCTGAGCCGTCGAGACGACGGTGGCAGCCAGGGTCAGGAGATGTACGTCCGAGAAGGAGGAAATATGGAGTCCCAGGTGCGTGGCGGGACCAGATGGAAGCGGTTCGCTGTGGTCATGGTGCCCAGCGTCGCCGCCACGGCTGCGATAGGTGTCGCCCTCGCGCAGGGCGCTCTCGCCGCGTCGTTCAGTGTCTCCGGCCAGTCGTTCAAGGTCACGACCGACAAGCTGGTCGGTACGGGCTTCTCGCAGTACGGCGCTCTTGACGAGGGCTACACGCTCTCCGGCAAGAAGACGGTTCACCCCGTCGCCGTCTCGGGTTTCAAGTCCGCGACGATCAGCAACATGTGCCAGTCCGTGGTCACGCCCGACATCCCGATCCTCGGGAGCGTCAGCCTGATCCTGCGGGCGGGCGAAGACCCGAACAAGCCGGTCGAGGCCAAGAACCTCTACATCGACGTCGCCGACCTCGAGGCCGACGCGACGTTCGAGAACATCGACATCGGTGTTGCCGCGAAGGACGCCAACAAGGGTCCGGGCATGAAGGGTGGCGGCGAGCAGGCCAACCCCTTCGGCTTCGCCCAGCAGGCCGACAAGGCCACGCTGAGCAACGTGAAGCAGACGGCGTGGGCGACCACCGCCGGAACCTTCAAGCTCAGCGGTCTGAAGATGTCGCTGTCGACGGGTGTCAAGGAGTGCTACTAAGCACTCTCTGACGGGCGGGGGAGCCGATGGCGCCCCCGCCCGTCCACTCTCCGCTTGCTTTCTTCACAAGTGGTCACACGGCCGCGACACAACACCGCATCACCATCGCACCACC
This sequence comes from Streptomyces sp. NPDC036764, assembly GCF_055609385.1. Lineage (NCBI taxonomy): Bacteria > Bacillati > Actinomycetota > Actinomycetes > Kitasatosporales > Streptomycetaceae > Streptomyces > Streptomyces sp. NPDC036764. The sequence goes on along the minus strand of NZ_JBVJPT010000005.1, from coordinate 31,139 downwards.
ACCACAGCAATGCCGTACCAGGGAGCTGTTTTCGATGAGCGCCGAGACTCCTGCCGCGCGCGGCCATGACGAGCACTACCTCCGGGTCTTTCGGCGGAACTTCCGCGCCTGGCGCGGTACGCGGCCGTTCTGGGCCGGTCTGTTCGTCATGCTCGGCGGACTCCCGATCGCCTACTTCCCGTACGCGAACCTTCAGATCGGCCACCTGACGCTGGCGATGCAGACCGCGGGGGGCTCCAGTTCCCTGATCATCGGTGTGCTGCTCGTGGTCCTCGGCTTCACGCTGTGGTTCCAGAAGCACGTCCGCACCTTCGCGGGCATCGCGGCGATCCTGCTGGCACTGGTGTCCATCCCGCTGTCCAACCTCGGCGGCTTCCTCATCGGCTTCCTCTTCGCCCTCGTGGGCGGGGCGATGGCGGTGGCATGGGTGCCCGGCGGGGACGCCGACGCACAGCCGGCGAAGACGGACACGACGGGCGAGGGCGGCGCACCCCAGGGTGCCGCGGACCCCGACACCACCATCCTCAAGCCCGTGGTGGGCGAGCCGAACGATCTGTCAGGAACGAGCCCGGCGAACGGGGCGAACGGGAGGCACAGTGCCGGCTGACGAGGTGACCCACGGGACTGAGGTGGACAAGTCCCGTGTGAGAACCGGGCCGCGTCACGCGGCGCCCAAGAAGCCGCTGTTCACCAGGTTCCACATGCCGGCCGGCAAGGCGATAGCCCTGGCGGCGATGCCGACGGCCGTCCTCATGGGAATGGGGTTCACGCCGACGCTCGCCCAGGCCGACAGCGACGCCACGAAGCCGACGTCCAACAGCCTCACGGCGGACGAGTACAAGGACTGCGTGGCGGCTCTGGAGGACGAGGCCTCGGCCTCCGCGACCCCGAGCGCCAGTGAGTCCGCAGACAAGGACGAGACGCCGGAGCCCACCGCGTCGGCGACCGAAGGCCAGGACTCCGCGGACTCCTCCGACTCCTCGGGTTCCTCGGGCACTTCGGGTTCGGAGGACTCGGCGGACGGTGACTCCTCTTCGTCGGATTCAGGTTCCGACGACGCGGCCGAGCCCACGCCCTCGCCCTCCGCGAGCAAGTCGAGCGAGGCCCAGGCCGGGGACACGGCCACGGCGTCGCCCTCGCCGTCCGAGAGCGGCGGCAACCTGCTGGAGAACATCGGCGACGCCATCGAGGGCATCTTCACGGGCGGTTCGGCCGGGGAGAGCGCGAGCCCGACGCCGACGCCCTCCGCGAGCGAGGAGGCGGCGTCCGGTTCCTCGGGGTCCGCGGACTCCTCCGACTCCTCCGGCAAGGAGACGTCCGAGGCGTCCGACCCGGTGAAGGAGACCACCGACAAGGTCACCGACACGGTCAAGGACACCGTCGGGGACGCCACCGACAAGGCGTCCGAGGCGGCGAAGGACGTCACCGACGGAGCGAAGGACGCCGCCGACGAGGCCACCGCCTCGCCGAGCCCGTCCGCGAGCTCCGGCACGGACCCGGACGACTGCCCGGCCGCCACCGACGCGGAGGGCGGCGTCGACAACCCCGTGCCGCTGCCCGACGACCCGTGGTACCTGAACGCCAGCTCGCTGCTGCTGAAAGGCGCCGACTACCAGGGCATCGTCGAGGTGAAGACGGCCAGCGGCGCCAAGAAGAAGGTGCTGAAGTACGTCATCTCCGACGGCACCGACATCGGCGACCTGCACCAGACGGTGAAGGACAAGCAGTCCGGCAAGACCTACCACGTGCAGGCGGCGCAGGGCTCGACGTCCACCATCCGCAACGGCAAGACCGTGATGTACACGGAGAGCATCTCCGGGAACCTGCTCGGTCTGATCCCGGTCACGTTCGACCCGGAGCACCCGCCGCCGCTGAACATCCCGCTGATCTACTTCACGAAGGTGAAGGTCACCCAGGCCGGTCAGTTCGGCGGCACCCTGCACGTGCCCGGGCTGCACAACTTCACGACCGACTGAGCCGGGCGTCTCGATCAGACGCCCCCACAAGCCCGTTCGGGAGCCGCACAAGCGCTGAGGGCGCCCCCTGTCTCAGGAGGCGCCCTCAGCGTCGTTCAGGGCCCTTGCGGGCGGTCTGCGGGTCAGTCCCGCGCGCCGCCGCCGAGGTGGTGCACCCGGACCATGTTGGTGGTGCCCGGGACGCCGGGCGGGGAGCCGGCCGTGATGACCACGATGTCGCCCTCGTTGAACAGGCCGAGCTTGACGATCTCCTGGTCCACCAGGTCGACCATCTCGTCGGTGCTGTTGACGAACGGCACCACGTGCGGCTCGACGCCCCAGCTCAGCGTCATCTGGTTGCGCGTGGACTCGTCCGTGGTGAACGCGATGATCTGCTGGGCGGCGCGATAGCGGCTCAGCCGGCGGGCGGTGTCGCCGGACTGGGTGAAGGCGACCAGGCCCTTGCCGCCGAGGAAGTCGGCGATCTCGCAGGCGGCACGGGCCACCGAACCACCCTGCGTACGGGGCTTCTTGCCGGGCACGAGCGGCTGCAGGCCCTTGGAGAGCAGCTCCTGCTCGGCCGCGGTGACGATCTTCGACATCGTCTTGACGGTCTCGATCGGGTACGCGCCCACGCTCGACTCGGCGGACAGCATGACCGCGTCGGCGCCGTCCAGGATCGCGTTGGCCACGTCGGAGGCCTCGGCGCGGGTCGGACGGGAGTTGGTGATCATCGACTCCATCATCTGGGTCGCCACGATCACCGGCTTGGCGTTGCGGCGGCACAGCTCGATGAGCCGCTTCTGCACCATCGGGACCTTCTCGAGCGGGTACTCGACGGCCAGGTCGCCACGCGCGACCATCACGGCGTCGAACGCCAGCACGACGTCCTCCATGTTGGCGACCGCCTGCGGCTTCTCCACCTTGGCGATGACCGGGACGCGGCGGCCGACCTCGTCCATGACCTTGTGCACGTCCTGCACGTCGTTCGCGTCCCGCACGAAGGACAGGGCGACCATGTCGCAGCCCATGCGCAGCGCGAAGCGGAGGTCCTCGACGTCCTTCTCGGACAGCGCCGGCACGTTCACGGCCGCGCCGGGCAGGTTGATGCCCTTGTGGTCGGAGACGACGCCGCCCTCGATGACGATCGTCTTCACCCGGGGGCCCTCGACCTCGGTGACCTTCAGCTCGACGTTGCCGTCGTTGATGAGGATCTGGTCGCCCTTGTCGACGTCACCGGGCAGGCCCTTGTAGGTCGTCCCGCAGATCTGCTTGTCGCCGGGGACGTCCTCGGTCGTGATGACGAACTCGTCACCGCGCTCCAGCTCCACCGGGCCCTCGGCGAAGGTCTCCAGGCGGATCTTCGGCCCCTGGAGGTCGGCGAGCACACCGATGGCCCGCCCGGTCTCCGCGGCGGCGGCCCGCAGGCGCTCGTACCGCCCCTGGTGGTCGTCGTGCGTGCCGTGGCTGAAGTTGAAGCGGGCCACATTCATGCCCGCCTCGATCAGCGAGACAAGCTGTTCATGGGAGTCGACCGCGGGGCCGAGAGTACAAACGATTTTCGAACGGCGCATGGGACGATCCTATCGGTTTGTTTCGCCGCGGAATATTCCGTCTGGTGGAAGATACAAATGAGCTGCGCTTTGCTCAGCCGTGTTACTCAGTCGTTGCCCGCGCGGCGCAGTCGCATATCGGTGCTGCCGACCAGTGCGTAGGTCTGTGTCGCGATCTCCAGTTCCTCGTCCGTCGGCACCACGGCGACCGCCACCCTCGCGCCCGCGGGCGAGATCAGCCGCGGCTCGTCACCGCGTACGGCGTTCAGTTCCGCGTCCACCGCGAGGCCCAGTGCGTCCAGGCCCGCCACGGCGGCTTCCCGCACCGGTGCCGCGTTCTCGCCGACGCCGGCCGTGAACGCGATCGCGTCCACCCGGCCGAGCACGGCGTAATAGGCGCCGATGTACTTCTTCAGTCGGTGAATGTAGATGTCGAAGGCCAATTGGGCCCGCTCGTCACCTTCTTCGATCCGGCGGCCGATCTCCCGCATGTCGTTGTCGCCGCACAGGCCGATCAATCCGCTCTTCTTGTTGAGAAGAGTGTCGATTTCCGCGATGGACATATCGCCAACACGCGCCAAATGGAAGATGACGGCGGGATCCATGTCACCCGATCGCGTACCCATCACGAGCCCCTCCAAGGGGGTCAGGCCCATGGAGGTGTCCACACACCTGCCGCCCTGCACCGCCGACGCGGACGCGCCGTTGCCGAGGTGCAGCACGATCACGTTCACGTCCTCCGGGGCCTTGCCCAGCAGCTTGGCCGTGGCCCGCGAGACGTACGCGTGCGAGGTGCCGTGGAAGCCGTACCGGCGTATGCGGTGCCGGTCGGCGGTCTCCACGTCGATGGCGTAGCGGGCGGCCGACTCCGGCATCGTCGTGTGGAACGCGGTGTCGAAGACGGCGACCTGGGGCAGGTCGGGGCGCAGCGCCTGTGCCGTGCGGATGCCGGTGAGGTTGGCGGGGTTGTGCAGCGGGGCCACCGGGATGAGCCGCTCGATCTCGGCGAGCACGGCGTCGTCGATGACGGTGGGCTCGGTGAAGTGCTTGCCGCCGTGCACCACCCGGTGGCCGATCGCGGCCAGCTCGGGGGAGTCGAGGCCGAGGCCGTCCTTGGCCAGCTCCGCCGCCACGGCCTTCAGGGCGGCGTCGTGGTCGGCGATCGGGCCGGTCCGCTCGCGGCTCTCGCCGCCGGCCGCCAGCGGGGTGTGCTTGAGCCGGGAGACCTGCTCGCCGATGCGCTCGACGAGGCCCACGGCCAGCCGGCTGCTGTCACGCATGTCCAGCAGTTGGTACTTCACCGACGAGGAGCCGGAGTTGAGGACGAGGACGCGGGACGCGGTCACTGGACGGTGGCCTTCTCGTGGAGGGACGGGGCGGTGGACTGGGGCTGGGACTGGATCGCCGTGATGGCGACGGTCGTGACGATGTCCTGGACGAGGGCGCCCCGGGACAGGTCGTTGACCGGCTTGCGCAGACCCTGGAGCACCGGGCCGACGGCGATGGCGCCGGCCGAGCGCTGCACGGCCTTGTAGGTGTTGTTACCTGTATTGAGGTCGGGGAAGATCAGAATCGTTGCCTGCCCGGCCACTTCGGACTCCGGCAACTTCGTCGCCGCGACGGACGGCTCCACCGCGGCGTCGTACTGGATGGGCCCCTCGATCATCAGGTCCGGCCGCCGAAGGCGCACCAGCTCGGTCGCCTCGCGCACCTTGTCGACATCGGCGCCCGAACCCGACGTGCCCGTCGAGTACGACAGCATCGCGATGCGCGGCACCACACCGAACCCCTCGGCGGTCGCCGCCGACTGGATGGCGATGTCGGCGAGCTGCTCGGCGTTCGGGTCCGGGTTCACCGCGCAGTCGCCGTACACGAGGACCTTGTCGGCCAGGCACATGAAGAAGACCGACGAGACGATGCCGGCGTCCGGCTTCGTCTTGATGATCTCGAAGGCGGGCCGGATCGTCGCCGCGGTCGAGTGGACGGACCCCGACACCATGCCGTCGGCCAGACCCTCCTCGACCATCAGGGTCCCGAAGTAGTTCACGTCGGAGACGACGTCGTAGGCCAGCTCGACGGTGACGCCCTTGTGGGCACGGAGCTGGGCGTACTTCTCGGCGAAGGAGTCGCGCAGGTCGCTGGTGGCCGGGTCGATGAGCTGGGTGTCGCCCAGGTCGATGCCGAGGTCGGCGGCCCGCTTGCGGATCTGGTCGACCGGCCCGAGCAGGGTCAGGTCGCACACCCCGCGCCGCAGCAGGACCTCCGCGGCGTGCAGCACGCGCGGTTCGGTGCCCTCGGGCAGCACGATGCGGCGGATGTTCGAGCGGGCCTGCTCCAGCAGCTTGTGCTCGAACATCATCGGCGTGACCCGGTCGGAGTTCGGCGCCGAGACCCGCCCCAGCAGCTCGCCGGTGTCGACGTACCGCTCGAACAGGCCGAGCGCGGTCTCCGCCTTGCGCGGGGTCGCCGCGTTCAGCTTGCCCTCCAGGGAGAAGAGTTGCTCGGCGGTGGGGAAGCTGTAGCCGGGCACCGACAGCACCGGGGTGCCGGGGGCGAGGCGGGAGGCGAGGGTGAGGATCGCGTCGCCGGGGCGCTCGTCCAGGGTGAGCAGCACGCCGGCGATCGGTGGGGTGCCGGCGTTGTGCGCGGCCAGCGAGCCGACGACCAGATCCGCGCGGTCCCCCGGGGTGACGACCAGGCAGCCCGGGGTCAGGGCGCTCAGGAAGTTCGGCAGCATCGCGCCGCCGAACACGAAGTCGAGGGCGTCGCGCGCGAGCCCCGAGTCGTCGCCGAGCAGGACCTTCGCTTCGAGTGACTGGGCGATCTGCGAGACCGTGGGCGCGGACAGCGCGGGCTCGTCCGGGACGACGTAGCAGGGCACCGGCAGCCGGGACTCCAGCAGCCGGGCGATCTCGTCCCGGTCGGTGCGGGCGACCCGGTTGGTGACCATGGCGAGCACGTCACAGCCCAGGTTCTCGTACGCCCGGTAGGCGTTGCGCGTCTCGGCGAGCACCGACTCGGTCGTCTGCTTGCGCCCGCCCACGACGGATATCACGGACGCGCCGAACTCGTTGGCGAGTCGGGCGTTGAGGGACAGCTCGTCCGGGAGCTGGGTGTCGGCGAAGTCGGTGCCGAGGACGAGGACGACGTCGTAGTCGCGGGCGACCGCGTGGAAGCGGTCGACGAGGGTGGAGACCAGCTCGTCGGTGCCGCGCTCGGCCTGCAGGGCGGACGCCTCGTGGTAGTCCATGCCGTAGACCGTCGCCGGGTCCTGGGAGAGGCGGTAACGGGCGCGCAGCAGCTCGAACAGCCGGTCCGGGGAGTGGTGCACCAGCGGGCGGAACACCCCCACCCGGTCGACCTGCCGGGTCAGGAGCTCCATGACCCCCAGTTCGACGACCTGCCGGCCGTCGCCGCGGTCGATGCCGGTCACGTACACGCTGCGCGTCACGCGTGGTCTCCCCTTCGTCGTGTGGTCGCAAAATCGCCCGGTGAGGTGAGCGAAACCCTCTTGACAATACCTTTGGCGATGGATAAGGCGCCCGTCAGGTTCCCGGGTCGGACAGGGCCCTCGGGGACGTGAAACAATCGGACTGGCTCACCGGTATCAACAGCGAGCAGGAGACACAGCACGATGCGTATCGGAGTTCTCACCGCAGGCGGCGACTGCCCCGGCCTGAACGCCGTGATCCGGTCGGTCGTGCACCGTGCCGTCGCACAGTACGGCGACGAGGTGATCGGCTTCGAGGACGGGTTCGCGGGCCTGCTGGACGGTCACTACCGCCGCCTCGACCTGGAGGCCGTCAGCGGCATCCTGGCCCGCGGCGGCACGATCCTCGGCTCCTCGCGACTGGAGCGGGGCCGGCTGCGCGAGGCCTGCGAGAACGCCCCCGACATCGCCCGCGACTTCGGCATCGACGCCCTCATCCCGATCGGCGGCGAGGGCACGCTGACCGCGGCACGCATGCTGTCCGACGCCGGGCTGCCGGTCGTCGGCGTGCCCAAGACGATCGACAACGACATCTCCTCGACGGACCGGACGTTCGGCTTCGACACCGCCGTCGGCGTCGCCACCGAGGCCATGGACCGCCTGAAGACCACCGCGGAGTCGCACCAGCGGGTGATGGTCGTCGAGGTCATGGGCCGGCACGCGGGCTGGATCGCGCTGGAGTCCGGCATGGCGGCCGGCGCGCACGGCATCTGTCTGCCGGAGCGGCCGTTCGACCCCGCCGACCTTGTGAAGATGGTCGAGGAGCGCTTTGCGCGCGGCAAGAAGTTCGCAGTGATCTGCGTGGCCGAGGGCGCCCACCCCGCCGACGGCACCATGGACTACGGCAAGGGCGAGATCGACCAGTTCGGCCACGAGCGCTTCCAGGGCATCGGCACGGCGCTCGCCTTCGAGCTGGAGCGCCGCCTCGGCAAGGAGGCCAAGCCGGTCATTCTCGGCCACGTCCAGCGCGGCGGCACGCCGACCGCGTACGACCGGGTGCTCGCCACCCGCTTCGGCTGGCACGCGGTGGAGGCCGCCCATCAGGGCGAGTTCGGCAGGATGACCGCGCTGCGCGGCACGGACATCGTCATGGTGCCGCTGGCCGAGGCGGTCACCGAGCTCAAGACGGTGCCGAAGGACCGCATGGACGAGGCGGAGTCCGTCTTCTAGCCGCAGGGCCCGCTGCCGGTCACAGGCCCCGCCCGTCAGCGCTGCTCGGAATCAGGCGTACAGGGCTTCAGGGGCTGTTCTCCTGGACCATCCTCCAGAAGCGCTCCACGATGCCGTCCATGAACTCGCGGCCGGCCGCGCTGGAGTCACCGCTGCCGCCGCCCCAGCTCAGGGTGGCGGTCATCTGCCCCTGGTAGTGCTGGTGCAGTTCCTGGAGCGTGGTCTCCAGCAGGCGCCGGTCCAGGGGCACCATCTTGCCGACCGGGCGCACATACGCCTGCCAGCGCGTCGTCACGGCACTGCGCAGCAGGTCGGCGAGCCGGGCCTCGCGGCCGGTGACGGTGATGAAGTCGGGGATCGTCAGGCCGAGGGCCTCGGCGAGGGCGGCGGACTGGCGGTCGGTGCCATGCCAGTCGTCGTCCTCCTCCATGCGCAGATACTCGACGACCTCGTGCCCGACGGCACGGGCCACGTCCTCCGGCGCGAGGCCGCGGGCGATGCGGTGCTCGCGCAGGGTTCGCGGCTTGCCGAGCAGCTCGGCGGGCGAGCACCACAGCACGCCCGCCAGGGCGCTGAGCTCGTGGCTGGTGGGAGCGGCGAGTTCGCGTTCCCAGGCGATGACGAGGTCCTCGGTGACATAGGGAAGGCCGTAGCTGACGCGCATGCCGTAGGCGACATGCTCGGGGCCCATGCTCAGGGCGGCGCGGAGTCTGCGGGCGGCGGGGGCGTTGAACGGAGGAGTGGGTGGATTGCGGCGGCTGGAGCGGTTGTAGGGCTGGTTCGGTTGGGCTGGGGGTCGACGCACGCGCCACAACGTAGGCCCGCCGAGATGGGGTGACTACGGTCTGTTCGGCCAGGATCACGGATTGTAGGAACCTACGGCTACCGGCGGGTTCGCCGCTGGCCGAAGATCGTCTGTCGATGCGGTGGGGTGACGGTGAGGATGGCGCCGGGGCGTCACCGTGGCGGCCCCGAAGGGTGGTGACAACCGGTGAACGGCAAGCTCAACGGGCATATTCGCGAGCGTCTCCTGGCGCCGAACTTCTGGCACCTCGCGACGGTGGGCCCCGACGGGACGCCGCAGGTTTCGCCCATGTGGGCGGACATCGAAGATGAGTACGTCATGGTCAACACGTCCATGGGGCGGGTGAAGGTGGACAACCTGCGGCTCAATCCCAACGTTTCCCTGTCCCACCACGACCCGGAGAACCCCTACGACCGGGCCGAGATCCGGGGGCGGGTCGTCCGGTTCGTTGAGGGGGACGTGGCGGAGCGGGCCATGGACCGGCTCGCGCAGAAGTACATCGGGCAGGACCGCTACCCATGGCTGCTGCCCGGGGAGCGGCGCGTGATGCTGCTGATCGAGCCGGTGCGGGTGCGCCGGGTCGTGGGGGTGGAGGCGTTCCGGGCGGGGGTGCTGCCCGACGTCACCCCTTGACCGCCCCGCCCAGCGCGAAGCCGCTGCCCAACCGCCGTGAGATCAGCACGTACAGCAGGATCACCGGCGTCGAGTAGACGATCGAGAACGCCGCCAACTGCCCGTACGCCACCATCCCCCGGTTCCCGAAGAAGTCGTTGATGCTGACGGAGGCCGGCATCTGGTCGGGGGTCAGGAGCAGCATGAAGGGAACGAAGAAGTTCCCCCACATCATCACGAACGAGAACACCGTGACCACGGCCACGCCCGGTCCCATCAGCGGCAGCACGATCCGCACCAGCGACTGGAGCGAGGACGCCCCGTCCGTCCAGGCCGCCTCCTCCAGTTCCCTGGGCACCCCGTCCATGAAGTTCTTCATCAGCCAGATGGCGAACGGCAGTTGGGAGGCGGCGAAGAAGAAGATCGTGCCCTGCATGGTGTCGATCAGGTTCACCCGTACGAACAGGGCGTACACCGGCACCATGATCGCCGTGATGGGCAGGCTCGTCGCGAACAGGATCGTGAGCAGGAACGGGCGGTTGAACCGCGAGCGGAACCGGGACAGCGGGTAGGCGGCGAGCGCCGCGCACGCGACCGTCAGCGCCGTCCCGCCGCCGCACAGCAGCAGGCTGTTGAGCAGCGGCGTGAAGGTGATCTCCGGGGTCAGGACCGCGTCGAAATTGTCCAGGGTGATGCCGTCCGGGAGCTTCACCCGGAGGTCGGCGCCGGTGTCCAGGGAGGACAGGACCACCCAGACCAGCGGCAGCACGAACGCCGCGGCCACCACCAGGAGCCCGGCGTCGGCGGCCAGGCGATGGGTGCTCTCGCGGGACGAGAGGGATCGGGGCATGGGCGTCAGACCTCCGTCCGCAGCAGACGCAGGTAGACCACCGAGAACAGCGAGCCCACCACCAGGAGCAGCAGGGCGACCGCGGTGCCGTAGCCGATCATGCTCTTCTGGAACGCCTCCTCGTACATGAACAGCGGCAATGTCTGGCTCTTGCCGCCCGGGCCGCCCCTGGTCATCACCCAGATGAGCCCGAAGACGGACAGCGTCTGAAGGGTGATGAGCATCAGGTTGGTGCCGATGGAGCGGCGGATCATCGGGAGCGTGATGTGCCATATCCGGCGCCAGCCGCCGGCGCCGTCGACCTGCGCCGCCTCGGTGATCTCCTTGGGGATCTCGTTGAGCGCGGCCGAGTAGACCAGCATCGAGAACGCCGTGCCCCGCCACACGTTCGCGAAGGACACCGCCAGGATCGGCAGGGTGAACAGCCAGTTCTGGGTGGGCAGTTGCAGCCACTCCAGGATGGCGTTCAGGGTGCCCTCGCGGCGGAAGAAGGCGTACAGCAGGAACCCGGCGACGACCTCCGGCAGCACCCATGCCGTGATGACGATCCCGCCCACCAGGGTGCGGATCGGCTTGGACGCGCGCTGCATCAGCATGGCCAGGGCCAGGCCCAGGGTGTTCTGGCCGAGCAGGGCCGAGATGACGGTGAAGACGAGGGTGAGCCATACGGCGTTGAGGAACGCCTCGTCACCGAAGGCCGTACGGAAGTTGTCGAATCCGACGAACGAGTCCTCGGCCTGGCCGGTGAGCTGGAGGTCGGTGAAGGCGATGAAGGCGCAGTAGGCGATGGGGCCGGCGAGGAAGAGGAGCAGCAGGACGACGGCGGGGGAGACGGGCAGCGCTCGGGCGAGGCTGCGGTGCAGCGGGGCGGGCGGCGGGCCCGGCGGGCGTGAAGCCGGCGTGCCCGACGGGGACTTGCACGTCGCCGGGCCCGTCGCCGCGTCTTGTGCTTCGGCGGTCATGGGCGGTGGTCCTCGCCGTCCCTCACTTCTGGATCACCTGGTCGTCCGTCGCCGATTCGAGCTCCTCGTCGTATCCCTTGGCCGCCTCGTCCACCGACATGTCGCCCGTCGTCACGCCCTCCATCGCCTCCTGGACCGCGGTGGAGACCTTCGGGTACGCCGGGAACGCGGGGCGGTAGTGGGTGCTGGCGACCAGGTCCGTGAAGAACTTGATGCCGGGCTGGGCGTCGGTGTACGACGGGTCGTCCGCGACGTCCTTTCGTACGGCGATGCCCGAGTTGGCGATGTACCACTTCTGGGCGTTCGCCTTGGTCTGCATCGTCTTGATGAACTCGAAGGCGAGGTCGGGGTTGGCCGCCTTGGCCGGGATGGACCAGGTCCAGCCGCCGGACATGCTCACCTTGCCGGGGGCCTGGCCGTTCTGCGTGGGCATGGCGGCCAGGCCCAGCTTCTCGGACCACTCGGGCCATTCGTGTCCACTGCCGGGCAGCCAGTCCTGCGGGAGCCAGGAGCCGTCGAGGGCGATGGCGAGCTTGCCCTTCGGCAGCCACTCGCCGCGCACACGGGTCATGACGTTGGGGTCGAGGGCGTCGGAGACGTCCGGGCCGAGCTTCTCCTTGTAGACGGTCTCGACGAAGGACAGCGAGTCCTTGAAGCCCTGGCCGCCGGCCACCCACTTCTTGGCGGACTTGTCGTAGAGCGGGTCCGCCGTGCCGTCGTTCGTGCCGTACAGCAGCATCTCGAAGGTCTGCATGGTGGCGGCCTCGCCGACGGGCTTGCCCGTGTACACGTTGAGCGGGATGACGCCCGGGACCTTCTCCTTGACGGTGCGGGCGGCGTCCAGGACGTCGTTCCAGGTCCTCGGCTGCCAGTCGGCGGGCAGACCGGCCTTCTTGAAGACGTCCTTGCTGAACCACAGACCCCGGGTGTCGGTGCCGTCCGGGACGCCGTACGTCTTGCCGTCCTCGCCCTTGGCCGCGGCCTGCGCCGTGTCGATGAACCGGTTCCAGTCCTGCCACTTGGCGAGATAGGGGTCGAGTGGCTTCAAGTACCCGCTGGTGATGTCCGAGTTGATGAGGAAGGTGTCCTCGTAGACCAGGTCGGGGGCGGTCTTGGGGGAGCGGAGCATCTGCTGGAGCTTGGTGTAGTACTCCGAGTCCGGGGCCTTGATGGGGACGAACTCGACCTTCTTGCCGGGATTCGCCTTCTCGAACTGCTTCTTGATGTCGGCGAGGTAGGTGTCCATCACCTTGATGGAGTTGTCCGTGGACTGCTTGAAGGAGACCTTGACGGTGTCCGGGTCACTGCCGGATCCGCCGCCGCACGCGGTGAGCGTGCCGGCGGCGGCGAGAGTGAGGGCGAGGAATGTGGGGAGGGCGGCGGTGGGGCGCACGGGCATGACCTCCTGCTTGCGCACTTCGTCGTGGCGCTGGGATGGCTGCCCGGTGAACGTAGGTTGAGTGGTCTAGTCAGGTCAATGCCTCTGCCGGGGATTGGGTGTTGAGGGCTTCGCCTGCCGACGTCGTTGAGGGCTTCGTCTGCCGACGTCGTTGAGGGCTTCGCCGACCGACGTCGTTGAGGGCCTCGCCGGCCGAGTTCTCCGCCCGCTCGCCGCGGCTACCGGCCCGGTACCCACCGGTACACCAGCTCCGGTCGTCCCACCTGCCCGTAGACCGGCTTGCGTTCGGCCCGGCCCGCCTCCACCAGATGCTCCAGATACCGCCGGGCCGTGATCCGGGAGATCCCCACCGCCTCGGCCACCCCGGCCGCCGTGAGCCCCTCGCCGGCGTCCCGCACCGCGCCGGTCACCCGCTCCAGCGTCGGCGCGCTCAGCCCCTTCGGCAGCGCCGCGGGCCCCGGCGCACGCAGCGCGCCCAGCGCCCGGTCCACCTCGTCCTGTCCGCTCGCCTCGCCGACGGCCGCGTGGAACTCGGCGTAGCGCACCAGCCGGTCCCGCAGGGTCGCGAAGGTGAAGGGCTTCAGTACGTACTGCACGACCCCGAGTGACACCCCCTCGCGCACCACCGCGAGATCCCGCGCCGACGTCACCGCGATCACGTCCGCCTGATGCCCCGCCGCCCTGAGCGAGCGCGCCAGTTGCAGCCCGTGCACATCCGGCAGATGCAGGTCGAGCAGCAGCAGGTCCACCGGCGTCCGCTCCAGCGCGCGGCGTGCCTCAGCGCCGGTGTGCGCCTTGCCGACCGCGACGAACCCGGGCACCCGCCCGACGTACATCATGTGCGCGTCCGCAGCCACGGGGTCGTCCTCCACGACCAGGACGCGAATCGCCTGCTCGGCAGCCGCCGTCATACGTCACCTCTCGCAACCGCCGCGCCCTGGGAAGCGGCCCTCTCCGTCGGACCGGCTCCCCCGGGGGAAGCGGCACCCGCGCCCGAGCCGGCGCCCTCGGCGGACCCTGAGCCCGTGCCCTGCGTCGAGCCGGTCTCCTCCGCCGTGCCCGCCCCGTCCACCAGCGGCATCCGTACCTCGAACACCGCCCCGCCCCCGTCTGCCTCCGTCACCGACAGCACGCCTTGGTGCCGGCTCACTGCCTGCCGGACCAGGGCCAGGCCCAGTCCTCGGCCGCCCGGCCCGGACGGCTTCGTGGAGAAACCGCGCTGAAACACCGTCTCGCCGAGCGCGGGATCCACCCCGGCGCCGGTGTCCGACACCCGGAGCACCAGTTCGCCGCCCTCGGCGTACGCCGTCACCGTCACCCGTGCCCCCACGCTTCCCTGCGCCGCGTCCACCGCGTTGTCGATGAGGTTGCCCAGTATCGTCACCAGGTCCCGGGCGGGAAGAGTGTCCGGCAGCAGACCGTCGTCGAGCCGGCTGTCCTCCGACACGACGAGCTCCACGCCCCGCTCGTTGGCCTGCGCCGTCTTGCCCAGCAGCAGCGCCGCGAGCACCGGCTCGCTGACCGCCGCGACGACCTGGTCCGTCAGCGCCTGCGCCAGCTCCAGCTCGGCGGTCGCGAAGTCCACCGCCTCCTGCGCGCGGCCCAGTTCGATCAGCGAGACCACCGTGTGCAGCCGGTTCGCCGCCTCGTGCGCCTGCGACCGCAGCGCCTGCGTGAAGCCCCGCTCGGAGTCCAGCTCGCCCATCAGGGACTGGAGTTCGGTGACGTCCCGCAGTGTCACCACCGTGCCGCGCCGCTCACCGCCCGACACCGGCGAGGTGTTCACCACCAGCACCCGCTCCGCCGTCAGATACACCTCGTCCACCCGCGGCTCGGAGGCCAGCAGCGCCCCGGTCAGCGGGGCCGGCAGCCCGAGCTCCGCGACCGAGCGCCCCACCACGTCACCCGCCACCCCGAGCAGCTCCCGCCCTCCGTCGTTGATCAGCGCCACCCGGAACTGCCCGTCCAGCATCAGCAGCCCCTCACGCACCGCGTGCAACGCGGCCTGGTGATAGTCGTGCATCCGGCTCAGCTCGGCCGCGTTCATGCCATGGGTGTGCCGGCGCAGCCGCGCGTTGATGACGTACGTGCCGATCGCGCCCAGCGTGAGCGCGCCCGCCGCCACCCCGATCAGCGCGGTGAGCTGGTCCTGCACCCGCTTGCTGATCGCCTCGACCCGGATGCCCGCGCTGACCAGCCCCACGATGTGGGCCGGGTCCCGCCCCCCGTCGTAGATCGGCACGACCGCCCGCACGGACGGCCCCAGCGTGCCGGTGTACGTCTCGGTGAAGGGCTCCCCGCGCAGGGCGCGCTCGGTGTGGCCGCGGAAGTGCTGGCCGATCTGCTCCTCGTCCGGGTGCGTCCAGCGGATGCCCTTGGTGTTCATGATCGTGACGAAGTCGACCTCGGCGTCGTGCTGGACGCGCAGCGCGTACGGCTGGAGCTCGGCCGTCGGGTCCGCGGTGCGGATCGCCTCCCGTACGGACGGGGCGTCGGCGATCGACTGGGCCACCGCCTTGGCCTGGCGGCCCGCGGCGTCCTCGGCCTGCCCGGTGTCGCTGAGGTAGGTGAACACCGCGTATCCGGCGACGAGCACCGCTATCAGCACGGCCTGCATGGCGAAGAGCTGGCCGGCCAGGCTGCGGGGTCTCGGGACGGGGATGCGCATGTCGTCAGTCTGCCTCCATGGCCGATTGTGAACTAAATGAACGGAAGGGTGACCGCCCTCACACCGCGGGAGATAGTCACGGCATCGCTGAATTACGACCCCCGTCCCCCCGGGGCTCGGCAGCCGATCAGCGACCCCCCACCCCGGACGTGAGCCGCACGCCGGTGACAAAACCGACGAAGACGTCAAGGAGGGCAGCCGTGGCCGCCGCCAGTTCCCCCGATACGGCACCTGCCGCACCCGTCGCCAAACGGGACCGCACGCACTACCTCTACATCGCGGTGATCATCGCGGTCGCCCTCGGTATCACCGTGGGCCTCGTCGCCCCCGACTTCGCGGTCGAGCTGAAGCCCATCGGGACCGGCTTCGTGAACCTGATCAAGATGATGATCTCGCCGATCATCTTCTGCACGATCGTCCTGGGCATCGGCTCGGTGCGGAAGGCCGCCAAGGTCGGCAAGGTCGGCGGTATCGCGCTGGTCTACTTCCTCGCGATGTCGCTGGTCGCGCTCGCCATCGGTCTCGTCGTCGGCAACATCCTGGAGCCGGGCACCGGCCTCGCCGTCACCGACGCCGTGAAGGACGCCGGTCACGCGCAGGTCGACGCGGAGGCCAAGGACACCACCGAGTTCCTGCTCGGCATCATCCCGACCACGATCGTCTCCGCCTTCACCGTCCCCGAGGTCCTCCAGACCCTGCTGGTCGCGCTGCTCACCGGTTTCGCGCTCCAGGCCATGGGCTCCGCCGGTGAGCCGATCCTGCGCGGTGTGCAGCACATCCAGCGGCTCGTCTTCCGCATCCTCGCCATGGTCATGTGGGCCGCCCCGATCGGTGCCTTCGGCGCCATCGCCGCCGTCACCGGTTCCGCCGGTCTGGACGCGCTGAAGAGCCTCGCCGTGCTGATGCTCGGCTTCTACGTCACCTGCTTCCTCTTCGTCTTCATCGTGCTCGGCGCGCTGCTGCGGATCGTCGCGGGCCTGAACATCCTCACGTTCTTCAAGTACCTCGGCCGTGAGTTCCTGCTGATCCTGTCGACCTCCTCCTCCGAGTCGGCGCTGCCGCGCCTCATCGCGAAGATGGAACACCTGGGCGTCAGCAAGCCGGTGGTCGGCATCACCGTCCCGACCGGCTACTCCTTCAACCTCGACGGCACCATGATCTACATGACCATGGCGTCCCTGTTCATCGCCGACGCCATGGGTACGCCGATGGCGCTCGCCGAGCAGATCCCGCTGCTGCTGTTCCTGCTGGTCGCCTCCAAGGGCGCCGCGGGTGTCACCGGCGCCGGCCTCGCGACCCTGGCCGGTGGCCTGCAGTCGCACAAGCCCGCCCTGGTGGACGGCATCGGCCTCATCGTCGGCATCGACCGCTTCATGAGCGAGGCCCGCGCCCTGACGAACTTCGCGGGCAACGCCGTCGCCACGGTGCTGATCGGCACCTGGACGAAGGAGATCGACAAGGACAAGGTCGACCAGGTGCTCGCCGGACAGCTCCCGTTCGACGAGAAGACCCTCCTGGACGACGACGGCCACGGCGCCGCCCCGGCCGCGCAGGCTCCGGAACAGGGCGGGGAGAAGGAACTCGCCAAGGCCTGACCTGCGGCCCGCTGCAAAAGCACCGGAACCCACCTGCTCCGGACGCCCGGCCCCGCCTGAACCGGGGCCGGGCGTCCGGCCACAAATGCTCCGGGCGGCCGGGATGCTCCCCCGTCTCCCAGCCGCCCGGTCCCAACCCCCTCCCGACTCAGGCGTACGGCAACTGCCGTACGCCTGACTGCATGGCATCCCTGCGCCCGGGCAGGGATGCCCGCGTTTCCCGGTGGCCGGTCCCCTGCTCGGCCCCGCACCCTAAATCCTTTGACCTGTCAGCCCGTTCGGCTCACGCTGGTGCCCTCGACGTGGACCTACCGGCGCGGACGTTCGGAGGCGGGCATGGCGCAAGAGGCGGCACCCCTCTCACTGGACCAGGTGAACGACCTGTTCTACGAGTTCCTCGAAGCGGTCGCCCGCGCCTCGCGCAAGGACCAGGAGAGCGGCCGCAACCTCAGCACCCGGCTGATGGCCCACCTCGGCTCCACCCCCTCCGACCGCCCCGTGGTCAAGGCGGCCTACGCGCCGTACGACCTCCCCAACGTCCACCTCGCCCTGGAGCGCTGGTTCGCCGCCGACCCCGCCCGCTCCTACGAACTCATCGGCCTGCGCGGCGCCCAGCACCACGGCGATCTCACCCTCGGCGACATCCTCGACGCGGCCGACCGCTACGACCGCTTCGTGATCGGCGCCGTCGACTACGCCCACCTCCCCGTCGCCCCGGACACCGAACTGGCCTGCGTCTCCAGCGGGTTCTACCTCGGCCGGGAGGGCGACGAGCGGTTCGCGGTGCTGCTGCGCGGCCCGCGGGACGAGTACGGACGCAACAAGGTCGAGGTCGAGGTCCTCGCCCGGGACAAGGAGTTCGCGGACCGGCTGCTCGCCGAGTTCGACACCCTCGTACGCGAGGGGAACATCTTCCGCGGCCAGGTCCTCTCCTTCGAGGGCTCGGAGTTCGGGCACGGCCTCGGCCCGTTCCGTTTCCACCGCCGCCCTGACCTCACCCGCACCGACATCGTGCTGCCCACCGGCCTGCTGGAGCGCCTGGAACGCCAGGTCATGGGCGTCGCCCGGCGCCGCGAGCAGCTTCTCGCGGCGGGCCAGCACCTGCGCCGCGGACTGCTGCTCTACGGCCCGCCCGGCACCGGCAAGACCCACACGATCCGCTATCTGCTCTCCCACCTCCCGCAGTTCACGGTGGTGATCCTCGCCGGCACCAGCATCTCGGCCATCGGCCCCGCCTGCGCGCTGGCCCGGATGCTCCAGCCGGCGCTCGTCGTCCTGGAGGACTGCGACCTGATCGCCGAGGCCCGCGACTACGGCGGCGGCGACCAGCCCCTGCTCTTCCAGGTCCTGAACGAGATGGACGGCCTCGGCGACGACGCCGACGTCGCCTTCCTGCTCACCACCAACCGTGCCGACCTGCTGGAGCCGGCCCTGGCCCAGCGCCCCGGCCGGATCGACCTCGCCATGGAGATCCCCCTGCCCGACGGGGAGGGCCGCTCCCGGCTGTTCGACCTCTACGGCGCCGGACTCGGCCTCGGCAAGGACGTCAAGGACGAGGTGGTGGCCCGCACGGAGGGCACGACGGCCTCCTTCACCAAGGAGCTGGTTCGGCGCTCGGTACTGATCGCGGCCGAGCGCGAGTCCCCTCGCACGGAGCCGGACGACGTCCGTGCCGCGCTCGACGAACTCCTCTCCGACCAGGACCACCTCACCCGCCGCCTGCTCGGCGTGGAGGAGACCCCCGACGAGGACGGCGAGCGTCAACCGACGGAAACCACCGCACCGTCGAGCCGTTCCAGCTCCTGAGCGCTCAAGCCCAGGTCGGCCGCGCCCGCCGAGTCCCGGATCGTCTCCGGGCGGCTCGCCCCCGGAATCGGGATCACGACGGGGGAGCGTGCCAGCAGCCAGGCCAGGGCGACCCGCTGAGGGCTGACACCGTGCGCCTGCGCCACGGCACGGAAGGCACCGAGGCGGGTGTCCTCCTCGCTTCCCGACGGCCCGTCAAGCGAGCTGCGCGAAATGCCGCCGAGCGGGCTCCACGGCAGGAACGCGAGCCCGAGCTCCGCGCACAGGCGGAGCTCGGCCTCGCTGTCCCGTACGGCGGGCGAGTACCGGTTCTGCACCGACACCAGCCGGTCGCCGAGGATCCGGTGGGCGGTGCGGATCTGGTCCACGTCCGTGTTGGAGACGCCGGCCAGGCGGATCTTGCCCTCGTCGAGCAACTCGCGCAGCGCGCCGACCGACTCCTCGAACGGAACGGCCGGATCGGGCTTGTGGAGCTGGTAGAGCCCGATCGCCTCGATGCCGAGCCGGCGCAGCGACGCCTCGGCGGCGGACTTCAGCCGGCGCGGATCGCCGTTCACCGTCCAGTCGCCGTCGGCCGGTCGGCCCCGGCCGCCCTTGGTGGCCACCAGGACGTCGTCCGTGTCGCCGCCGTACGCGGCCAGCGCGCGGGCCACGAGGAGTTCGTTGTGGCCGGGCTCGGCGCCGGGCAGATGGTAGGAGTCCGCCGTGTCCAGCAGCGTCACCCCGCAGTCGAGGGCGGCGTGCACGGTGGCCAGGGCGCGCCGCTCGTCCGGGCGGCCCTCGATGGACAGCGGCATCGCGCCGAGGCCGATCGCGCTCACGCGCAGGGAGCCGAGAGTGCGCCGGCGCATGTCAGCCGCCGTCCTTTCCGAGGGTCTCGGCGACGGCTTTCGGGAGCCACTGCCGGGCGTGCGTGAAGCGGAAACCGAGCCGTGTGGCGCGGGAGTTGTCCATGCCGTAGGCGCGGGTGAAGGAGAAGGGGGAGACCTCACCGACCTCGACGGGCTGGAGGACGGTCCGGCCCTCCGGGTAGTGCGCGGCGATCTCGGCGCACAGTTCCTCGGTGGTCAGCAGACCGTGCGAGGCGGCGTTGACCGGGCCGGTGAAGTCCTGGCCCACCGCCCAGAACAGGAAGTCGGCGATCTCCTCGACATGGATGTACGTCGCCGGATGGTTCACCACCGGTACGGCGATCGGCGCACCGGCGCGGATCCGGCTCGCGTAGTGCGTCATACGGCCCGTGAAGTCGTCGTCCCCGCCCAGCACATGGGCCACCCGCACCGCCGTGCACGGGAAGTCCTGGCCGGCGGCGAACACGGCCTCCGCCTGCCGCTTGCCCTCGCCGTAGTGGGTGTCGAGGAACTCCGGGTCGTCCCAGGGGAGTTCGAGGTCGACGGGTACGCCCAGCGGGCCCACGTCCGTCTCGCGCACGGGGGCGATCGAGTCCTCGTACTCGTACACCTCCACCGTGGACGTCAGCACGTAACGACGGGTGCGGCCGGCGAACACCCGGCGGGCGATCGCCGCCTGGCGCGGGGTGTAGCAGACCTGGTCGACCACGGCGTCGAAGGTCCGCGAACCCAGCGCCGCCGTCATGGACTTCTCGTCGTCGCGGTCGGCGATCAGGTGAACCACGCCCGGCGGCGGTGGCGACGAACCGCGGTTGAGCACCGTCACCCGGTCCCCGGCGGCCAGCAGCCGCGCGATCAGCCGCTTGCCGAAGTAGCGGCTGCCGCCTATGACCAGTACCTCTCGTGCGCTTCCCATGACCATAATTCTCCCGGCCATGCACCACGTCCTGAAGGGGAAGACATGGGAGATCCGGTCACCGTGCGGAAAGAACCACGGCAGTTGCGCCCGTCCGCCGTCGAAACATCGGTGGCCTTCGACGCCCTGGACCGGCAGATCCTGGAGCTGCTCCAGACCGACGGCCGGATCAAGCTCAGCGAGCTGGGCCGGCGGGTGCGGCTCAGCCCGGCGGCCGTCACCGAGCGGGTGCGGCGGCTGGAGGCGGCGGGCGCGATCACGGGATACGGCGCGCAGATCGCCCCCGCCCGGCTGGGCTACGGCATCCAGGCCTTCATCCGGGTCAACCCGCACGGCGGCTACACCCTGCGTCACCCCCGCACCCTGGAGCTGATCGACCGCCCGGAGATCGTGGAGGTCCACCACGTCGTCGGCGAGGACTGCTGGATCCTCAAGGTCGCTGTCGAGGACACCGTCCACCTGGAGGAGATCCTCGAACAGACCTCGGCGCTGGGCCGCACGACGACGTCGATCGTGCTGTCCTCCCCGCTGCCGAGAAAGCCGCTCCTGCCGCGGTTGCCCTGACGTCGGCGTCAAGGATTACGTTCGTGGACATGCGAATCGGCGAGCTGGCCGCGCGGGCCGGGACCACGACGCGCACCTTGCGCTACTACGAGTCGCGGGGGCTGCTGCCCGCGCGACGCGGCGGCAACGGCTATCGGACGTACGACGAGGCCGACCTGAAGCTGCTTCGGCAGATCAGGACGTTGCAGGACTTCGGGTTCGACCTGGAGGAGACCCGGCCCTTCGTGGAGTGTCTGCGGGCCGGGCACCCGGAGGGTGACTCGTGTCCCGCCTCGCTCGCGGTCTACCGGCGCAAGCTGGACGAGCTCGACGCGCTGATCGGCGAGTTGCAGGCCGTGCGGGCCAAGATCGGCCTGCGGCTGTCGATGGCCGAAGGGGAACCACCGTTGTGCGAACTGGGAGGGCAGGAACCGTGATCAGAGCGGCGGGCGTGGCCGAGGTGACGGACGCGGACTTCGAGGCGGAGGTGATCGGGGCGGAGCTGCCGGTGCTGGTGGAGTTCACCGCGGACTGGTGCCCGCCGTGCCGGCAGATGGGGCCGGTGCTCACGGCCCTGGCGGACGAGACGAGCGACTGCCTGAAGGTGGTGCAGTTGGACGTGGACACCAACCCGCTGACCACGAACGCCTACAAGGTGCTCTCCATGCCGACGTTCATGGTGTTCCGCGCCGGTGAGCCGGTGAAGGCGATGGTGGGGGCGCGGCCCAAGCGGCGGCTGCTGGAGGAGCTCGCCGACGTGCTGTGATTCCACCCGGGACACGAACCGGAACACAAGAAATCCCCCGAGCAATTGCGCTCGGGGGATTTCTTTGCGTATATTTAATGGTTCGCGACTTCGCGTGAATTCGGTCGCGGTGAAGTTCAGTGAGCACAGTATATCCGGGCGGGAGCAGAATTGTCAAACACCGAATTTCAAGACGGTGAAATGCGACGCGAGCAGGAATTCATCGACGACCTGTACGCGCGCGTGGACGCGTTGCGCGGTGACACCGAGAACTCCGTCACGGACGCGCTCGCCCAGGGCAACACGCCCATGCAGGCACGGCTGGAGCGGGACATCCTCGTCGCCGAGCGCTCGGGGCTGCTCGCCGCGCTGAACGCCGTGGACGGCTCGCTGTGCTTCGGCCGGATCGACCTCTCCTCGGGCATCACCCACCACATCGGCCGCATCGGCCTGCGCACCGACGACGCCGAGCGCACACCGATTCTCGTCGACTGGCGGGCGGACGTCGCCCGCCCCTTCTACCTGGCCACCGGCCACACCCCGATGGGGCTCAGGCGCCGACGGCACATCACCACCGAGGGCCGTACGGTCACCGCCCTGCACGACGAGATCCTCGACCTCGGCGACCGGGAGCGCACCGGCCACGAGGACCCGACGGGCGACGCGGTCCTGCTCGCCGCGCTGAACACCGCGCGCACCGGCCGGATGAACGACATCGTGCAGACCATCCAGGCCGAGCAGGACGAGATCATCCGGGCGCCGCACCGCGGCGTGCTGGTCGTGGAGGGCGGCCCGGGCACCGGCAAGACGGCCGTCGCCCTGCACCGCGCCGCCTATCTCCTCTACGAACACCGGGAGCTGCTCGCCAAGCGCGCGGTCCTGATCGTCGGCCCCAACCCCGCCTTCCTCGGCTACATCGGCGAGGTCCTGCCCGCGCTGGGCGAGACGGGCGTGCTGCTGGCCACCGTCGGCGAACTGTTCCCCGGCGTGAAGGCGACGGCGACCGACACCCGGGAGGCGGCCGCGGTGAAGGGCCGCGCCGACATGGCGGACGTGCTCGCCGAGGCCGTACGGGACTGGCAGGCGCTGCCCGACCCGGTGATCGCCATCGAGCACGACCGCGAGATCCTGATGCTCGACGACGGTCTGGTGAAGGTGGCGCGCGAGAAGGCCCGCGCGGTGCGGCTGCCCCACAACGCGGCCCGCGAGCACTTCGAGGGCCACATCCTCAACACCCTCACCGAGCTGTACGCCGAGCGGGTCGGGACGGACCCCTTCGACGGCACGAATCTGCTGGACCCGAGCGACATCACGCAGATCCGTGACGACATCGCCGAGAACCCCGAGGTGTGGGCCGCCATCGACCAGTTGTGGCCGAGGCTGACCCCGCAGCGGCTGGTCGCGGACTTCCTCGCCGACCCCGTGGGCTACCTGCCCGACGAGGACGTCGCCGCGATCCGCCGGCCGGTGACCCGGGCGTGGACCGTGGCGGACGTACCGCTGCTCGACGAGGCCGCCGAACTCCTCGGCGAGGACGACCGGCTGAAGCGGGCGCTGGCCGAGCGGGAGCGGCAGACGCAGGTCGCCTACGCCCAGGGCGTGCTGGACGTGTCGTACGCCTCGCGCACCTACGAGTTCGATGACAAGGACGAGGAGGACTCCGAGGTCCTGTCCGCGCACAACATCATCGACGCCGAGCGGTTCGCCGAACGTCACGAGGAGGACGATCACCGCAGCGCCGCCGAGCGCGCGGCGGCCGACCGGACCTGGGCGTTCGGGCACATCATCGTCGACGAGGCGCAGGAGCTGTCGCCGATGGCCTGGCGGCTGCTGATGCGGCGCAGCCCGACCCGCTCGATGACCCTGGTCGGCGACCCGGCCCAGACGGCCGAGGCGGCGGGCGTCGGCTCGTGGCAGAAGATCCTCCAGCCGTACGTCGAGGACCGCTGGGAGCACACCCGCCTCGGCGTCAACTACCGCACGCCCGCCGAGATCATGGACCTCGCGGCGGATGTCGTGAGGGCGGAGAACCCGGACTTCGAACCGCCGAGTTCCGTACGGTCCACCGGTGTACGTCCCTGGGTGCGCGCCACCGACGACCTGCCCGGCGCGGTCGCGAAGGCCGTCGAGGAACTCACCCCGGCCGAGGGGCGGCTCGCGGTCATCGCCCCGCGCCATCTGCACGGCAAGCTGGCGGCGCGGCTTGACGGGGTGACGGCGGGGACGGAGCCCGACCTCACCCAGTCGGTGGTCCTCCTCGACCCCCGCCAGTCGAAGGGCCTGGAGTTCGACTCCGTGCTGGTGGTGGAACCGGGGTTGTACGGCACGAGCGATCTGTATGTGGCGCTGACGCGGGCCACACAGCGGTTGGGAGTGCTGCATACGGGACGGTTGCCGAAGGCGCTGACGACCGCCTGAGACTGGGTTCGCCCCCGCCGCCCCTACCCTTCCCGTCCCCGGGGGCTGCCGCCCCTCCTCAAGCGCCGGACGGGCTGAGAATCCAGCCCCTCCGGCGTTTGAGGAGCGGGGTCTGGGGCGGAGCCCCAGAAGGATGGGACGGGCAGGGGCGGCGGGGGCGACAAACTAAGCCGGCCGCAGCCAGACGGTCGCCAGTGGCGGCAGCGTCAGCCGGATGCTGGCCGCGCGGCCGTGCCAGCTCTGCGGCTCCGGCTTGAGGGGGTCGGGGTTGGTGACATCGCTGCCGCCGTACTTCGCCGCGTCGGTGTTCACCGTCTCGTGCCACGCCGGGACGTCGTCCGGGACGCCCAGGCGGTACTCGTCGCGGACCACCGGCGACATGTTGGACACCGCCAGCAGCGGGGTGCCCTCCGCGTCGTAGCGCAGGAACGCGAACACGTTGTCGTCGGCGGCGTCACCCACCACCCACTGGAAGCCCGACGGATCGGTGTCGCGCTGCCAGAGGGCCGGCGTGTGGCGGTAGACCGTGTTCAGATCGCGGACCAGATCCCGCACCCCGCGGTGGTCGGGCTCCGCCCCGTACGCCGGGTCCAGCAGCCACCAGTCCGGCCCGTGCGCCTCCGACCACTCGGCGCCCTGCGCGAACTCCTGCCCCATGAACAGCAGTTGCTTTCCCGGGTGCGCCCACATGAAGCCCAGGTAGGCACGGTGGCCGGCCCGCTGCTGCCACCAGTCGCCCGGCATCTTCGACACCAGCGACCGCTTGCCGTGGACGACCTCGTCGTGGGAGATGGGCAGCACGTAGTTCTCGCTGTAGGCGTACACCATCGAGAAGGTCATCTCGTTGTGGTGGTACTTGCGGTGCACCGGCTCCTTGGCCATGTACTGCAGTGAGTCGTGCATCCAGCCCATGTTCCACTTCAGGCCGAACCCCAGGCCCCCGAAGCCGCCCGGACCCGAAACGTGCGTCGGGCGCGTCACTCCGTCCCAGGCCGTCGACTCCTCCGCGATGGTGACGACCCCGGGGTTGCGCCGGTACACCGTCGCGTTCATCTCCTGGAGGAACGCAACCGCGTCCAGGTTCTCCCGCCCGCCGTGCTCGTTCGGCACCCACTGGCCCGGCTCACGCGAGTAGTCCAGGTAGAGCATGGACGCCACCGCGTCCACCCGGAGCCCGTCGATGTGGAACTCCTCGCACCAGTACGTGGCGTTCGCGACGAGGAAGTTGCGCACCTCGCGCCGCCCGAAGTCGAATTCCAGCGTCCCCCAGTCGGGGTGCGCGGACCGCAGCGGGTCCTCGTGCTCGTACAGCGGACGCCCGTCGAACTCGGCCAGCGCCCAGTCGTCGCGCGGGAAGTGTGCCGGCACCCAGTCCATCAGCACACCGATGCCGGCCTGGTGCAGGGCGTCGACCAGGTACTTGAAGTCGTCCGGAGTGCCCATGCGGGCCGTGGGCGCGTAGAAGCCGGTGACCTGGTAGCCCCAGGAGCCGCCGAAGGGGTGCTCGGCTACCGGCATCAGCTCCACGTGCGTGAACCCCAGGTCCTTGACGTACGCGGGGAGCTGCGCGGCGAGTTCGCGGTACGTCAGGCCGGGGCGCCAGGACGCCAGGTGGACCTCGTACACCGAGAACGGCGCCTCGTGCGTCGGCACCGACCCGCGCCGGGCCAGCCACGCCGCGTCGCCCCACTCGTGCCGCGAGGCGTGCACGATGGAGGACGTGTCGGGTGGGGCCTGCGTACGGCGGGCCATCGGGTCGGCGCGCAGCGTCTTCGAGCCGTCGGGCCGGGTGATCTCGAACTTGTACAGCTCGCCCTCGCCGATGCCGGGCATGAACAGCTCCCAGACACCGGTGCCGCCGAGCGAGCGCATCGGACAGCCCGTGCCGTCCCAGAAGTTGAACGTGCCGGCCAGGGAGACGCCGCGCGCGTTCGGCGCCCACACCGTGAACCGGGTGCCGGTCACGCCCTGGTGCGTCATCGGTTCGGCGCCGAGCGCACGCCACAGCTCCTCGTGCCGTCCCTCGCCGATCAGATGCAGATCGAGCTCACCCAGCGCGGGCAGGAAGCGGTACGCGTCCTCGGTCTCCTGCACCGACCCCTCGTACGCCACGAGGAGCCGGTAGCCCGCCGGCACCTCCCGCAGCGGCAGCAGCCCCGAGAAGAACCCCTCCCCGTCGTCGTGCAGTTCCGCCCGCAGGTTGTCCACGACGACGGTCACCGACAGGGCGAACGGCCTGAAGGCCCGGAAGGCGACACCGCCGGGCACCGGATGCGCGCCGAGCACGGAGTGCGGGGCGTGGTGGGTGCCGGTGAGCAGACGGTCGCGGTCGGAGGCGTCCAGGGCGGGGGAGACGGCGATCTCCACGGGCCGGGCCGGCTTCGGAGCCGCCTTCTGCGCGGGAATCTTCTTCTGCGCCGCCTTCTGCGCGGGGATCTTCTTGGCGGCCTTCTTCGGGGCGGTGCTCTTGGCCGGTGTGCTCTTCGCCGCCGTCGTCTTCGCGGTGGCCTTCTTCGTCACCGCCTTCTTGGCGACGGCTTTCTTCGCGACGGCCTTCTTGGCGGCCGGCTTCTTCGCCGCGGCTTTCTCCCCGGCCGTCTTCTTCTCGGCCGTCTTCTTCTGCCCGGCGGCCTTCGCCGTCTTCTTCGCCGTCCCCTTCCTCACGGCCTCGGCGGCCTCCGCGGCTTTGGTCGTCGCCCTTTTGGCGACGCTCGTCTTCTCGGCCGACTGCTCGGCCTTGCTCTCGGCTTCCGAACCGCTGGAGGGAGTGGTGCGGGGGGTCACGGGCGGGGCCTCCTAGGCGAAGGTGGAGATGAGGGGAGGGAGGGGGACGGGGTGCCGGCGTCCGCGGCGAGGCGGCCTATGGCGGACAACGGCACCGGCAGCCAGTCGGGGCGGTGGCGGGCCTCGTAGACGACCTCGTAGATCGCCTTGTCGGTCTCGTACGCCCGCAACAGCACCGGATCGGTCCGTGGATCGACGCCGCTGACCTGCGCGTACCCGGAGCAGTACGCGGCCCGGCAGGCCTCGGCCCAGCCGGGCACCGGCAGGTCGGCCGAGTGGGCCGCGTAGTCGAAGGAGCGCAGCATGCCCGCGACGTCCCGCACCGGCGGCTGCGGCATCCGCCGCTCGGCCAGCGGCTTCGACGGCTCGCCCTCGAAGTCGATGAGCCACCACCGGCCGCCGGGCGAGCGCAGGCACTGCCCGAGATGCAGATCGCCGTGGATGCGCTGGGCGGTCCAGGTGCAGCCCTCGCCGGCGAGATCGGCCAGCGCCTCGAAGGCGGAGCGCAGCGCGGGCGCGTACGGCCGCAGCGCCGGCACCGCCTGCGCGGCCGCGTCCAACCGCTCGACCATGCCGTCGACGAGCTGCTGCACCTGTGTGTGCCCCAGCGTCACGGTCGGCAGCGTACGGGCGAGCGCGGTGTGCACCTCGGCGGTCGCGCGCCCCAGCGCCCGCGCCTCGGCGGCGAAGTCCTCAACCTTGGCCAGCTCGCGCAGCGCCAGCTCCCAGCCGTCCGCCGCGCCCTGCACGAAGGGCTGGAGCACACCCAGTACGTACGACTCGCCCGCCAGCTCCGAGCGGAACCACGCCGTCGGCGCGGGCACCCGGTCGCAGCCCTCGCGGGCCAGCGCGAGCGGCAGCTCGAGGTCGGGATTGACGCCGGGCACGACCCGGCGCAACAGCTTCAAGATAAACGTATCGCCGTAGACGACCGACGAGTTCGACTGCTCGGAGGTGACCAGGCGCGGCACCAGGGAGGACCGGATCTCCTCACCGCCGTCCCGTTCGAAGCGCAGCGCGCCGATCCGGGCCCCGGTGCGCATGGCCTCCAGGAGCAGTTCGGCGGGACGGGCGTCGCACAGGGCGTCGTACACCGTTCGTCCGGCGAGCGGGCCCTCGGCGACGTGCCCGATCAGCGCGGGCGCGAGCCGCGGCGGCAACGCCTCTCGGTCCCCTATGAGGAGCTGGTAGCAGTCGGCGGGCTGCTCGGGTGCGCCCGGCACCGGCGCGAGCGGCTGATGGGCGCGCACCAGCAGGTGGTACAGGCCCAGCTTGCCGCCGGGCGGCAGCAGTTCGGTGGCGGCGACCAGCGAGAACCCGGTGACCGGACGCCCCTTGCCCGCGAACCACCGCTGCCGTGGCAGCCACTCCCGCAGCAGTGGATCAAGTGACGCAAGGAGGGCGGGCGGGGTGGTGACGGTACGGGTGACGGCTTCCGACATGGCGTCGCGTCCTTTCCCCGGGTGGTCGGGGTGTTACTCATGCGTGCCCCGGGCGGGGCGGTGGAAACCGCCCCGCCGGGCTCTCAGGCGGCGTCCTTGCGCAGCCGGAACCAGTAGAAGCCGTGGCCCCCGAGGGTCAGCAAGTACGGGAGCTCACCGATGGCCGGGAATCGCACCCCGCCGAACAGCTCGACGGGATGTCGGCCGTTGAACCGTCGCAGATCCAGTTCCGTCGGCTGCGCGAACCGCGAGAAGTTGTGGACGCACAGCACCAGATCGTCCTCGTATTCGCGCAGGAAAGCGAGGACCGCCGGGTTCGACGACTGGAGTTCGGTGTAGGTGCCGAGGCCGAACGCCGGGTTCTGCTTGCGGATCTCGATCATCCGGCGGGTCCAGTGAAGGAGCGAGGACGGCGAGGCCATGGACGCCTCGACGTTCGTCACCTGGTAGCCGTGGACCGGGTCCATGATCGTCGGCAGATACAGCCGTCCCGGATCGCAGGAGGAGAAGCCGGCGTTGCGGTCCGGGGTCCACTGCATGGGGGTGCGCACGGCGTCGCGGTCGCCGAGCCAGATGTTGTCGCCCATGCCGATCTCGTCGCCGTAGTACAGGATCGGCGAGCCGGGCAGCGACAGCAGCAGGGCGGTGAACAGCTCGATCTGGTTGCGGTCGTTGTCCAGCAGGGGCGCGAGCCGACGCCGGATGCCGATGTTGGCGCGCATGCGGGGGTCCTTGGCGTATTCCGCCCACATGTAGTCGCGTTCCTCGTCGGTGACCATTTCGAGGGTCAGCTCGTCGTGGTTGCGCAGGAAGATGCCCCACTGGCAGCCGGACGGAATGGCCGGCGTCTTGGCGAGGATTTCCGAGACGGGGTAGCGGGATTCCCGCCGTACGGCCATGAAGATGCGCGGCATGACGGGGAAGTGGAAGGCCATGTGGCATTCGTCGCCGCCGCTGCTGTAGTCGCCGAAGTAGTCGACGACGTCCTCCGGCCACTGGTTGGCCTCCGCCAGCAGCACCGTGTCCGGGTAGTGGGCGTCGATCTCCTTGCGCACCCGCCTGAGGAGCTCGTGCGTCGCCGGAAGGTTCTCGCAGTTCGTGCCCTCCTGCGCGTACAGATAGGGCACGGCATCGAGCCGGAACCCGTCGATTCCGAGATCCAGCCAGAACCGCAGCGCCGAGAGGATCTCCTCCTGCACGGCCGGGTTCTCGTAGTTGAGGTCCGGCTGGTGGGAGAAGAAGCGGTGGAAGAAGTACTGCTTGCGGACCGGATCGAAGGTCCAGTTGGAGGCTTCGGTGTCGACGAAGATGATGCGGGCGTCGGCGTACTGCTTGTCGTCGTCGGCCCACATGTAGTAGTCGCCGTAGGGGCCGTCGGGGTCTTTTCTCGATTCCTGGAACCACGGGTGCTGGTCGCTGGTGTGGTTCATGACGAAGTCGATGATGACGCGCATGCCGCGCTGGTGGGCGGCGTCGACGAATTCCACGAAGTCGGCGAGGTCGCCGAATTCGGGCAGGACGGCGGTGTAGTCGGAGACGTCGTAGCCGCCGTCGCGCAGGGGTGATTTGAAGAAGGGCGGCAGCCACAGGCAGTCGACGCCGAGCCATTGCAGGTAGTCGAGTTTGGCGGTCAGGCCCTTGAGGTCGCCGACGCCGTCGCCGTTGCTGTCCTGGAAGGAGCGGACCAGGACCTCGTAGAAGACGGCGCGTTTGAACCAGTCGGGGTCACGATCCTTGGCAGGGGTGTCCTCGAAGGTGTCCTGAACGGGCTCGTTGACGATCATTTTGTGGGTGACCCTCCGATCTGCGGGGTGGACGGTCGCAGAACACGGCTGTGCCCGTCCGGGGGATAACCCCCGGACCCCCAGCCGACGACAAGCACATGCGCGCCGCCGGGCAGGAGGCGCACATAGTTGGCCCTGCCCCAGTGATAGGTCTCGCCGGTGAGCTCGTCGCGCACCGGCACCGACTCGTGCCATTCCAGGCCGAGTTGCGGCATGTCCAACGAGACCGTGGCCTCCTGGGTGTGGTGCGGGTCGAGGTTGGCGACCACCAGAACCGTGTTCGAGCCCTGCCGCTTGGAGTACGCGATCACCGCTTCCTGGTCCGCGTGGTGGAAGTGGAGGTCGCGCAACTGCCGCAGGGCCGGATTCTCGCGCCGGATGGCGTTGAGGCGGGTGAGCAGGGGGGTGATGGTGCGGCCGTCGTGTTCGGCGGCGGCCCAGTCGCGGGGGCGGAGCTGGTACTTCTCGGAGTCGAGGTATTCCTCGCTGCCCTTGCGCAGCGCGGTGTTCTCGCACAGTTCGTAGCCGCTGTAGATGCCCCAGGACGGCGACAGCGTGGCCGCGAGGACGGCGCGGACCTCGAAGGCGGGCCGGCCGCCGTTCTGCAGGTAGGCGTGCAGGATGTCGGGGGTGTTGGCGAAGAAGTTGGGCCGCATGTAGGCGGCCGCCTCCCCGGACAGCTCGGTCAGGTATTCCGTGAGCTCCTGCTTGCTGTTGCGCCAGGTGAAGTACGTGTAGGACTGCTGGAAGCCGATCTGGGCCAGGGTGTGCATCATCGCCGGCCGGGTGAA
>NZ_JBVJPT010000004.1:432435-536543 GCF_055609385.1 Streptomyces sp. NPDC036764 | reverse complement strand
CCGCTACGAGCGCAAGCCCGAACACTTCCTCGCCTTCACCGCCATAGCTGCGACCCTCATATGCCACCGCAGACTCGCCAACTGAAATGACGACTAAGCGTGCCCGCACGTACAACCTCACGGTTGACGACCTGCACACGTACTATGCGCTGGCTGGTTCGACTCCGGTCCTAGTCCACGCATTCAATCGTTCAGGCGACGCTCTGATTTCAGGAAAGTGAGCAGTGATCATGGAAGAGGCGCGGGTCAGTGAATTTTCGGAATGGCTTCTGAATCGCGGGTTCTCTTTGATCGAGACACGTGAAACTGGCGGGTTCAAAAATATCTTGCTGAGGTTCCAGGGGAGCGGATGCGAAGTTCGGGCAACGAGGGAGCGGGGTGTCTGGTCGGTCGGGATTGCCCCTCCCGGAGGTTCGCCTGATATGACCTCGAAAATTTGGCGCCACTATCTCGACGGTACGGATCCTGATGTTTCGACAGGTCCCGATCCCATTGATGTTGACATCTCCTTTGTGTATGAACGATTGGATGAAGTGAGTCTGGCGGTTCGGCGAGATAGGGATATCGGCGAACGGCTTCGTGATATTAATTGGGTAATCGTTAAGGTGAATCTTGGATTGGACCCTGATATGCCCAGACCAGGCAATCCTGGATTCGGCAAATCGCAGAATGTCGCCGCTTTGTAATTTGGCTTGTATCGGTCGATCGGCTGGGGCGGCTAAAGAATCTTCACTACCGCCAGCCACACCCTATGTTGTGCTGTATCGACAGCAATGGCGCCAATATGCTGCCATCGTAGTGGCCCAGTGGCCCACACGTACTATGTGCTGGCGGGCCAGACGCCGGTATTGGTCCATAACAGTGGTGGTTGAGCCGAGGATGTCTATTCCATCGAGGATCACGTCATTCCTCGCCATGCGCGAGGTGGTGCCGAAGCCGATGCAACGAAGTCTCAGTTTGACGACGGCGTAAACCCCGGAGAGTTGGCCACGGGGAGTGCTGGCGTGCGGCCGTAGGCCGTTCCTTCTATTGCTGTGGCAGAAAGCCGGGCGCCGTCTGTCCCAGCTCGTGCAGGTGGGCGAGGTAGCCCTGAGCGGCGGGCTCGGATGCGTACCGGCGCCGCATCTCCGCCGCCAATTCGCGACTGGTCATGATGAGCGACGGGCTGGACCGGCGGTCACCTTCGAGGGCGCGCTCCCCCATGATCAGCGCCTGCTCAAGGTCGCCTTCGCGCGCGGCTGTCACACCGAGCGTGACGCGTGCTTCCGCGTTTCGCATGGGTGAGCGCTCCATGCCGTCGAAGTCCGTTCCCGCCCGCAGGACTTCCTCTGCCAGCGTCCGGGCCAGCCTGTCCTCTCCTACCAGGCGGTAGCAGTCCATCGAGTAGAAGTCGAACTTCGCCGGATCCACCACGAAGTGATTGTCCAAGTTCTCCGGGTGCGGCATGCCTTCACGCAGATTGCGCCCCTTGTCGAGCGCGACCTCAACTCGCCGCCGGTCCCCAAGTCGGGCCCACGCCTTGGCCTCCTGCGCGGCAAGCTGCACGGCCACACCCTGATGCGCAGCCAGCTCGGTTCCGGCTGTGCCGCAGCGATGACACCGCGATAGACAACTGACACTTCGTCAGTCAGGAGTCGTGCTCAGTGACCTGCTCCACAACGCTGGTGCCGCTGCCCGTCTGCGACTCCCACTCCCAGGTCTCCTCCAGCCGCACCCTGCCGTCGGCGAGCTCGACCACGGTCGACACACAGTGCCCCGAGGACGTCGACCCGTCCCGCTTGAGCTGCACGTACCGGAAGTCCAGCCGGTCGCCGTCCCTGGTGCCCACGAGATGCCCGCGCACGACGTCTCCGCCGGCGTACTCGGCCCAGATCTCGCCGTCCTTCTCGTGGTACGAGAACCGGGTGCGGGTACCCACCTGACCTGGGGCTTGGTCGGCGACAGGGGCCAGGACGAGGCCGTCGAGCGAGCGGGCCATGGGGTGAGGCTCCCTTACTGAGACTTAATGCGGCGGGCTAGGGTGGCCAACGTAGAGCACTCGCGGGAGCCCGGACGCACCGGGCTGAGAGGGAGGCTGGCGGCCTCCGACCGTACGAACCTGATCCGGGTCATGCCGGCGAAGGGAGGGGCTGGACGCCCATGTCGCGTACGCGAACGTCTGACGTCCTCGTCATCGGGGGCGGAATCATCGGCCTGGTCACGGCGTGGCGGGCCGCGCAGCGCGGGTTCACGACGGCCGTCGTGGACCCCGAGCCGGGCGGCGGCGCCGCCCAGGTGGCCGCGGGAATGCTGGCCGCCGTCACGGAACTGCACTACGGCGAGCAGACCCTGCTCGGCCTGAACCTCGCCTCGGCCCGCCGCTACCCGGACTTCGCGGCCGAGCTCACCGACGTCACCGGCCACGACCTCGGTTACCGCCGCTGCGGCACCCTCGCCGTCGCGCTCGACGCCGACGACCGCGCCCATCTGCGCGAACTGCACGCCCTGCAGCGCCAGTCGGGGCTGGACTCCGAGTGGCTGTCCGGGCGCGAGTGCCGGCGTCTGGAGCCGATGCTCGCACCGGGTGTGCGCGGCGGCCTGCGGGTGGACGGCGACCACCAGATCGACCCGCGACGGCTGACCGCGGCGCTGCTGGCCGCGTGCGAGCGGGCCGGCGTGGTCCTCCACCGCGCCTGGGCCGAGCGCGTCGACGTCGTACGGGACCGGACCACCGGAGTCACCACGACGGACGGCACCGGGCTGGCCGCGGACCAGGTGGTCCTCGCGGCGGGCAGCCTCAGCGGGCGGCTCGCGGGCATTCCCGACCACGTACTGCCGCCCGTGCGCCCCGTGAAGGGCCAGGTGCTGCGGCTGACCGTGCCGCAGCGGTACGCGCCGTTCCTGAGCCGGACCGTGCGGGCCGTGGTGCGCGGCAGCCAGGTGTACCTGGTGCCGCGCGAGAACGGCGAGCTGGTGGTGGGGGCGACGAGCGAGGAGCTGGGCTGGGACACGACGGTGACCGCGGGCGGCGTCTACGAGCTGCTGCGCGACGCCCACGAGTTGGTGCCGGGCCTCACCGAACTGCCGCTCACGGAGACGCGGGCCGGTCTGCGCCCCGGCTCTCCCGACAACGCGCCGCTGCTCGGCCCGACCGAGCTGGCCGGGCTGTCGCTGGCCACCGGGCACTACCGCAACGGCGTGCTGCTCACGCCGGTCACCGGGGACGCCATGGCGCACGTCCTGGCCACCGGTGAACTTCCCGAGGAGGCCCGCGCGTTCACGCCGAGGCGCTTCAGTCCCGCCGCACTCACGGAGCAGCCCGCATGAGCGTCCAGGTCAGCATCTCGGTCAACGGCGAGCGCCGGCACATCGAGCCGGGCACGGCTCTCGACACGCTCGTCTCGTCCGTCACCACGGCGCCCTCGGGAGTGGCCGCCGCCCTCAACGAAACCGTCGTCCCGCGCGCGCAGTGGCCGTCGACGCCCCTCAGCGAGGGAGACCGCGTCGAGGTCCTCACCGCCGTCCAAGGAGGCTGAACCATGGCCGACGATCCCTTTGTCATCGACGGTGCGTCCTTCACGTCCCGCCTGATCATGGGCACCGGCGGAGCGCCCAGCCTGGACGTGCTGGAGCGGGCGCTGGTCGCCTCCGGGACGGAGCTGACGACCGTCGCGATGCGGCGGGTCGACCCGTCGGTGCACGGCTCGGTCCTGTCCGTGCTGGAGAAGCTCGGGATCCGCGTGCTGCCGAACACGGCGGGGTGCTTCACGGCCGGAGAGGCCGTGCTGACGGCCCGCCTGGCGCGCGAGGCGCTCGGCACAGATCTGATCAAGCTGGAGGTCATCGCCGACGAGCGGACGCTGCTGCCGGACCCGATCGAGCTGCTGGACGCGGCGGAGACGCTGGTGGACGACGGTTTCACGGTGCTGCCGTACACGAACGACGACCCGGTGCTGGCGCGGAAGCTTCAGGACGCCGGCTGCGCCGCGATCATGCCGCTCGGCTCCCCGATCGGGTCGGGGCTCGGCATCCGCAACCCGCACAACTTCCAACTGATCGTGGAGCACGCGCACGTGCCGGTGATCCTGGACGCGGGTGCCGGTACGGCCTCGGACGCGGCGCTCGCGATGGAGCTGGGGTGCGCGGGCGTGATGCTCGCCTCGGCCGTGACCCGGGCGCAGGAGCCGGTACTGATGGCCGACGCGATGCGGCACGCGGTGGAGGCGGGGCGGCTGGCGTACCGGGCCGGGCGGATCCCGCGCCGGCACTTCGCCGAGGCGTCCTCTCCGGTGACGGGTATGGCGCGGCTGGATCCCGAACGCCCCGCGTTCTGAACGCATGTTCGACGAAGTCATCCGGCCAGTGAGGCATCCGTCACAGGTCGGCTCCAGTCCCGCTCCGATCACGCCCGAACGGGCGGGACTGTCAGCGTCGGCTCGTACACTCGCCTGCGTGGATACGACCCTTCAGGACCCTCTGGTCGGGCAGGTGCTCGACGGCCGGTATCGCGTGGACGCGCGGATCGCCGTCGGCGGGATGGCCACGGTCTACCGGGCCCTGGACACCCGCCTCGACCGCGTGCTCGCGCTCAAGGTGATGCACCCCGCGCTGGCGGTCGACGGGGTGTTCGTCGAGCGGTTCATCCGGGAGGCGAAGTCCGTCGCGCGGCTCGCGCACCCCAATGTCGTGCAGGTCTTCGACCAGGGCACCGACGGGTCGTACGTCTATCTCGCCATGGAGTACGTCGCGGGCTGCACCCTGCGCGACGTCCTGCGCGACCGCGGGGCGCTCCAGCCCCGGGCCGCTCTCGACATCCTGGAGCCGGTGCTCGCCGCGCTGGGCGCCGCGCACCGCGCCGGGTTCGTGCACCGGGACATGAAGCCCGAGAACGTCCTGATAGGGGACGACGGACGGGTCAAGGTCGCCGACTTCGGGCTCGTGCGGTCCGTGGACACCGTGACCAGCACCACCGGTGCCGTGCTCGGCACCGTCTCCTATCTCGCGCCGGAGCAGATCGAGCAGCCGGGCGCCGCCGACGCCCGTGTCGACGTGTACGCGTGCGGTGTCGTCCTGTACGAGATGCTCACCGGCGAGAAGCCGCACGACGGGGACTCCCCCGCCGTGGTGCTCTACAAGCACCTACACGAGGACGTCCCGCCGCCCTCGGCGATCGTCCCGGGGCTGGCGTACGAGCTCGACGAGCTGGTCGCGTCGGCCACCGCGCGCACCCCGGACATCCGCCCGTACGACGCCGTGGCGCTGCTCGCGCGGGCCCGGGAGACGCGGGCCGCGTTGAGCGCGGAGCAACTGGACGCGGTGCCGCCGCAGGCACTCTCTGCGGAGCACAGCAACTCCGACGACCGTACGAGCGTCATCCCGCGCGGGCTCGACATCCAGCGCCCGCTGCCGGTGAACGGGGACGAGCCCCAGGCCAACTTCAACCGCACGAGCCGGTTGGAGACCCCGCCGCCGCCTCCGCCCGCGCACCGATCGCGCACCTCGCGCCGGCCGCGCGGCCCGATGGTCATCGTCGCCGCCGTCCTGCTGGCCCTCGGCCTGGGCGTCGGCATCTGGTACATCAACTCCGGCCAGTTCACCCAGGTCCCGCCGCTGCTGTCCAAGACCGAGGCGCAGGCCCGGGACCGACTGGAGGAGGCCGGGCTCGACGTCGGCAAGGTGGAACGCGCCTACAGCGACACCGTCAAGCGCGGCACCGTCATCAGCACGGACCCCGACACGGGCGCCCGCATACGGCAGAACGACTCCGTGAAACTGGTCATCTCGGCCGGACCGGAGACGGTGAAGGTGCCCGACCTCCAGGGCTACCCGCTGGCCAAGGCGAGGGCCGAGCTGAAGGAGAGCGGCCTCCAACCGGGCATGGAGACGCGGGAGTTCAACGACGACGTCACCCGGGGCTCCGTGATCTCCTCGGATCCCGGCGACGGCACCAAGGTCCGCTCCGGCTCCGCGGTCAGGCTGATCGTCAGCAAGGGCAGCCCGGTGGACGTCCCGGACGTCACCGGCGAGGACCCGGCGGACGCCAGGGCCGAGCTGGAGGAGGCCGGCCTGAAGGTGAAGATCGCCTCCGCGCGGGTCAACTCCGAGTTCGACGCGGGCCAGGTCGCCCAGCAGTCGCCGACGGAGGGCAAGCAGGCCGCCGAGGGTGACACCGTGACGCTCACGCTGTCCAAGGGCCCCGAGATGATCGAGGTTCCGGACGTGGTCGGCGACAACGTCGACGACGCGACGGCGGAGCTGAAGGCGGCCGGCTTCGAGGTCGACGAGGACCGCGGCCTGCTCGGGATCTTCGGCGACACGGTCAAGAAGCAGTCCGTGAAGGGCGGGAAGACGGCACCGAAGGGGTCGACGATCACGATCACCATCCGGTGACCTGGGCCGGCTCCGGCCGGTGATCGGGCGGTCCGGACCGCATGACACCCTGATCGGGTGAGAAGTCAGCAGTCCGGCACCGCCCTGACGGGCCCCTCCCGCAACCCCGTAGGCGGCCATGTCCCCGTGGCCGGCGGCCTCAGCTCCGTCGGGCTCACCTACGCCCACGACCTGAAGGCCGAGACCGTCCAGGTCTTCGTCGCCAACCCGCGCGGCTGGGCCACGCCCGCCGGGAACCCGCGGCAGGACGAGGAGTTCCGCGCGGTGTGCGAGGCGGAGTCGATCCCGGCGTATGTGCACGCGCCGTACCTGATCAACTTCGGCTCGCACACGGAGGCGACCGTCGAGAGGTCGGTGGAGTCGCTGCGGCACTCGCTGCGGCGCGGGCGGGAGATCGGCGCGCTGGGCGTGGTCGTGCACACCGGCAGCGCGACCGGCGGCCGGGAGCGCTCGGTGGCTCTGAAGCAGGTACGGGAGTACATGCTGCCGCTGCTGGACGAGCTGACCCACGACGACGACCCGTTCCTGCTGCTGGAGTCGACGGCGGGCCAGGGCTTCTCGCTGTGCTCGCGCACCTGGGACTTCGGGCCGTACTTCGAGGCGCTGGACGCCCACCCGAAGCTGGGCGTCTGCCTGGACACCTGCCACATCTTCGCCGCCGGCCACGACCTGACCGGCCCGTCCGGTATGCACCAGACCCTGGACCTGCTGGTGGACACCGTCGGCGAGGGCCGGCTGAGACTGATCCACGCCAATGACTCCAAGGACGTCGTCGGCGCCCACAAGGACCGGCACGAGAACATCGGCGCAGGTCACATCGGTGAGGACCCGTTCCGGGCGCTGATGACGCACCCTGCCACCGAGGGCGTACCGCTGATCATCGAGACGCCCGGCGGGAAGGAAGGGCACGCGGCGGATGTGGAGCGACTGAAAAAACTTCGCGACGCATAGCCCGTTACGGAATACCCCAGGGGGGTATACGGTTCTTGCTCGATGCAGGAACCGTGACCTGACATTGGGGGCAGTGATGCAGCACGAAGCGCATACGGCACACGATCACCATCAGCAGGCGGCCGCCGCCGGAAGTTGGGCGATGGCCGTCCAGGCCACCCTGCACTGCCTCACCGGCTGTGCCATCGGTGAGGTGCTGGGCATGATCATCGGCACCGCGTTCGGCTGGGGCAACGTGCCGACGCTGATCCTGGCGATCGTCCTGGCCTTCTTCTTCGGCTACGCGCTCACCCTGCGCGGAGTACTGAAGGCGGGTGTCGATCTGCGGGCCGCGCTCAAGGTGGCGCTGGCGGCGGACACCCTGTCCATCGCCGTGATGGAGCTGGTCGACAACGGCGTGATCGTGCTGTGGCCGGGCGCCATGGACGCCGGGCTCACCGACCCGCTGTTCTGGTGGGTGCTGGCGATCGCGCTGGCCGTCGCCTTCGTCCTCACCACGCCCGTCAACAAGTGGATGATCGGCCGCGGCAAGGGCCACGCGGTGGTCCACCAGTACCACTGAACCCCGGCGCGGGGACCAGAAGTCAGAGCTCGGGGCCGTCCCCGGGCTCTTCCTGGTACGAGTAGCGCTGCTCCCGCCAGGGGTCGCCGATGTTGTGATAGCCGCGCTCCTCCCAGAAGCCGCGGCGATCGGCGGTCATGTACTCCACGCCACGGACCCACTTGGGCCCCTTCCAGGCGTACAGATGGGGGACGACCAGACGGAGCGGGAAACCGTGCTCCGCCGTGAGCAGTTCGCCGTCCTTGTGGGTGGCGAAGATCGTGCGCTCGGAGGCGAAGTCGGAGAGGCGGAGGTTGGAGCTGAAGCCGTATTCGGCCCACACCATCACATGGGTCACCGAGGGTGCGGGCGGGGCGATCTCCAGGATCGCCCGGGCCGGGATGCCGCCCCACTCCGCACCGAGCATGCTGAACTTCGTGACGCAGTGCAGATCGGCCACGACCGTGGTGTACGGCAGGCCCGCGAACTCCTCATGGGTCCAGCAGTGCTTCTCGCCGTCGGCGGTGGCCCCGAACACCCTGAACTCCCAGCGTTCGGGCCGGAACTTCGGGACCGGGCCGTAGTGCGTGACCGGCCAGCCGCGCTGCACCCGCTGCCCCGGCGGAAGCTCGGAGTGTGCTGCTGCTCCAGTTTCGCGCTCCACCGGCTGACCCATGCCTCCATCCTGACAGACCTGAAGCAGTGCACCTGACCCCACCCTCCACAATCCGCCGCAAACCAGACTAAGCATGCACTTACTTACTAAGTGAAGACTTACTGGACGATCTTTCCCACCGGTGCAATCATGCGGCGCAACCTGCCAGTTCCCCCGCTTGGAAGGAGCCTTTGCGATGCAGGGCGACCCCGAGGTCCTCGAATTCCTGAACGAGCAGCTCACCGGCGAGCTCACCGCGATCAACCAGTACTGGCTGCACTACCGGATCCAGGACAACAAAGGCTGGACCAAGCTCGCCAGGTACACGCGTGAAGAGTCCATCGATGAGATGAAGCACGCGGACAAGCTGACCGAGCGCATCCTCATGCTGGACGGCCTGCCCAACTACCAGCGGCTGTTCCACGTCCGGGTCGGCCAGACGGTGACCGAGATGTTCAAGGCCGACCGGCAGGTCGAGGTGGAGGCGATCGACCGCCTCAAGCGCGGCATCGAGGTGATGCGCAACAAGGGCGACATCACGTCGGCGAACATCTTCGAGTCGATCCTCGCGGACGAGGAGCACCACATCGACTACCTGGACACCCAGCTCGAGCTGATCAAGAAGCTCGGCGAGGATCTCTACATCGCGCAGCAGATCGAGCAGCCGAGCTAGGTCGCTCTAGGCCGCGTCCTTCAGCTCGCCGAGCACCTGCTCGCCCTGCTCGGCCAGCTCGCGGCGGGGGCACGCGCCCCTGCCCAGGAGCGCCTGGATACGGCGCACACACGACCCGCAGTCCGTGCCCGCCTTGCAGGCCGAAGCTATCTGGCGAGGGGTGCAGGCACCGTCCTCCGCGTGCTTCTTCACCTGCTGCTCGGTGATGCCGAAGCAACTGCAGACGTACACGCGGTTCACCTCCCGGTGGGATCGATGTGCCATCCCCTTGATCGGTGAGGCTAACCTAACCTTACCCGTCACACAGGAACCGCAAAAGTGGGGTGGGGCGCGGATCGTATGTGATCCGCGCCCCACCCCGGTGCATGTAACAACCGAACCGGCTACTGGTCCCTGTACATCTCGGCGACGAGGAAGGCCAGGTCAAGCGACTGGCTGCGGTTCAGGCGCGGGTCGCAGGCCGTCTCGTAGCGCTGGTGCAGATCGTCGACGAAGATCTCGTCGCCGCCGCCCACGCACTCGGTGACGTCGTCACCGGTGAGCTCCACGTGGATGCCGCCCGGGTGGGTGCCCAGGCCCTTGTGGACCTCGAAGAAGCCCTTGACCTCGTCGAGCACGTCGTCGAAGCGGCGGGTCTTGTGGCCGGAGGCCGCCTCGAAGGTGTTGCCGTGCATCGGGTCGGTCACCCAGGCCACGATGGCGCCGGAGGCGGTGACCTTCTCGACCAGCTCGGGGAGCTTGTCCCGGATCTTGTCGGCGCCCATGCGGACGATGAAGGTCAGCCGGCCCGGCTCGCGCTCGGGGTCGAGGCGGTCGATGTACTGGAGCGCCTCCTCGGCCGTCGTCGTCGGGCCGAGCTTGATGCCGATCGGGTTGCGGATCTTCGAGGCGAACTCGATGTGCGCGCCGTCGAGCTGCCGGGTGCGCTCACCGATCCACACCATGTGCCCGGAGACGTCGTAGAGCTGCCCCGTGCGGGAGTCGACCCTGGTCAGCGCGGACTCGTAGTCGAGCAGCAGCGCCTCGTGCGAGGAGTAGAACTCGACCGTCTTGAACTCCTCCGGGTCGGCCCCGCAGGCGTGCATGAAGTTCAGCGCGTTGTCGATCTCACGCGCGAGCTGCTCGTAGCGCTGGCCGGAGGGGGACGACTTCACGAAGTCCTGGTTCCAGGAGTGCACCTGGCGCAGGTCGGCGTAGCCGCCGGTGGTGAAGGCGCGCACCAGGTTGAGCGTGGAGGCGGAGGCGTTGTACATCCGCTTCAGGCGCTCGGGGTCCGGGACGCGGGCGGCCTCGGTGAAGTCGAAGCCGTTGACGGAGTCGCCGCGGTAGGTCGGCAGGGTCACGCCGTCGCGGGTCTCGGTCGGCTTGGAGCGCGGCTTGGAGTACTGGCCGGCGATGCGGCCGACCTTCACGACCGGCACCGAGGCGGCGTACGTCAGCACGGCGCCCATCTGGAGCAGCGTCTTGAGCTTGTTGCGGATCTGGTCCGCGGACACCGCGTCGAAGGCCTCGGCGCAGTCGCCGCCCTGGAGGAGGAACGCCTCTCCCTTGGCGACGGCCGCCATCCGGGCGCGCAGCTGGTCGCACTCGCCCGCGAAGACGAGCGGCGGATACGACTCGAGGTCCGCGATCACTGCGCGCAGAGCCTCGGTGTCGGGGTACTCGGGCTGCTGCGCCGCGGGCAGGTCTCGCCAGGTGTTGCCAGCGCTCGCGCTGGTCTTAGCGTTCACGGTCACGCCTCAACATTACGGGGTCGTGTCGGGCGTCCAGCCCCATGCCCAGCAATTGAGACACCGGTACACGCCTCGGACATGGGGTAGGGTGCCTGGCATGTTCGCGCACTCGACCCAGAACTGGTGGTGGACCGCTCATCCGGCGGCCCACTGACTGCGCGTACGAAAGACTTCGCGAAGGCCGCCCGAGAGGGCGGCCTTCGGTGTTTCCCGGGTCGTTCCTCTCCACCGCATCCACTGATCCACGGAGAAGGAGCCCGGACCCATGAACCTGCTCGGCTTGCTGGACGATCCCCGCCCGTTCGCCCTGCTGCGCCGCCGCACACCTGGCCGCGCCCTCGAAGAGGGCGACACGGTCGAGGTCCTGATCGGCCCGGTGTCCACGTACGACCGTCTCGCCGACCTCCCCGACGAGGGCCTGGCGCTGGTCCCCTTCCGGCAGATCCGCGAGCGCGGCTTCGACGTCCGCGACGACGGCACACCCCTGGCGGTGCTCACCCCCGAGGAGTCGTACGGCATCCCGCTCGCCGAGGCCCTGGAACAGCTCCCGTCGCACGACGTGCGCGTCGAGGGCGGCGGCTTCGACGTCGACGACGAGGAGTACGGCGAGATCGTCGGGCGGGTGCTGCGCGACGAGATCGGACGGGGCGAGGGCGCGAACTTCGTGATCCGGCGGACGTACGAGGGTGAGATCCCGGGGTTCGGACGCGCCGACGCGCTGGCCCTGTTCCGGCGGCTGCTGGAGGGCGAGCGGGGCGCCTACTGGACCTTCGTGGTGCATACCGGGGAGCGGACGCTGGTCGGGGCGAGCCCCGAGGTGCACGTGCGGATGTCCGGCGGCACGGTCGTCATGAACCCGATCAGCGGGACGTACCGCTATCCCGCCGAGGGGCCCACCCCCGAGCACCTGCTCGACTTCCTCGCCGACGGCAAGGAGATCGAGGAGCTGTCGATGGTCGTCGACGAGGAGCTCAAGATGATGTGCACGGTCGGCGACATGGGCGGCGTCGTCGTCGGACCCCGGCTGAAGGAGATGGCGCATCTCGCGCACACCGAGTACGAGCTGCGCGGGAAGTCCTCGCTGGATGTGCGCGAGGTCCTGAAGGAGACCATGTTCGCAGCCACCGTGACCGGCTCGCCCGTGCAGAACGCCTGCCGGGTCATCGAACGGCACGAGGTCGGCGGGCGCGGGTACTACGCCGGTGCGCTGGCCCTGATCGGCCGGGACTCCGGCGGGGCCCAGACCCTCGACTCCCCCATCCTCATCCGCACCGCCGACATCGACGCCGACGGCGGGCTGCGGGTGCCGGTCGGCGCGACCCTCGTGCGCGGCTCGGACCCGGCGAGCGAGGTCGCGGAGACCCACGCGAAGGCGGCGGGTGTGCTGGCGGCGCTGGGCGTGGGGCCGGCACGGCCACGGGAGGAGCACACACGCGTACGTCTCGCCGACGACGCACGCGTGCGTGCCGCGCTCGACGGGCGCCGGGCCTCGCTCGCGCCCTTCTGGCTGCGGATGCAGGAGCGGTCCGAGGAGCTCACCGGGCACGCCCTGGTCGTCGACGGCGAGGACACGTTCACGGCGATGCTCGCCCATGTGCTGCGCTCCAGCGGCCTGGAGGTGACCGTGCGGCGCTACGACGAGCCCGGGCTGCGGCAGGCCGTGCTCGCGCACGAGGGGCCGGTCGTGCTGGGTCCCGGGCCCGGTGACCCCTGCGACCTCGCCGACCCGAAGATGCGTCTGCTGCGGGACCTCGCGGCGGAGGTCATCCGCGAGCACCGGCACGGTGTGCTCGGGGTCTGCCTCGGCCATGAGCTGATCGCCGCCGAGCTGGGGCTGGACATCGTGCGCAAGGAGGTGCCGTACCAGGGTGCGCAGACGACGATCGACCTGTTCGGGCGGCCGGAGACGGTCGGCTTCTACAACAGCTTCGTGGCGCGCTGCGACGACGAGGCCCACACGGAGCTCGCCGACCACGGCATCGAGGTCAGCCGGGCGGGCAACGGAGAGGTGCATGCCGTACGCGGGCCCGGTTTCGCCGGGGTGCAGTTCCACCCGGAGTCGATCCTGACGCTGAACGGCGCCGCCGTCGTCCGCGACCTGGTGGGTCAGCTACGGGGCACGAGCACGTTCTCCGAGCGGCGGCCGGCCTTGTAGTCGAGGACGTTCTTCAAGGTGGCCTCGACGATCTGCCCGACGGCGTCCTCGGTGTAGTACGCCTGGTGCGAGGTGACCAGGACGTTCGGGAAGGTGACGAGGCGGGCCAGGGTGTCGTCCTCGACGGCCTGGAGCGACTTGTCGAGAAAGAAGAGCCCGGCCTCCGACTCGTAGACGTCGAGGCCGACACCGGTGAAGCGGCCCTCGCGCAGTTCGGCGACGAGGGCCGCGGTGTCGATGAGGCCGCCGCGGCTGGAGTTGACCAGGATCGCGTCGTCCTTCATCGCCTTCAGGGCGTCGGCGTCGATCAGCCGGCTGGTCTCCGGCATCAGCGGCACGTGCAGGCTGACCAGGTCGGACTCGGCGAGAAGGCGTTCCTTGGCGACGTAGCGCATACCGAGCTGCATGCAGGCGGGGCTCTCGGCGACGTCCCAGCCGAGCAGGTTCATGCCGAAGCCGTGGGCGATACGGGCGAAGGCCTCGCCGATCTTGCCGGTGCCGAGGACGCCGGCGGTGCGGCCGTGCATGTCGCGGCCCATGAGGCCGTCGAGGCGGAAGTCGAAGTCACGCGTGCGCGTGGAGGCGCGCACGATACGGCGGTTGACCGCCATGGCGAGGGTCCAGGCGAACTCGGCCACGGAGTAGGG
Organism: Streptomyces sp. NPDC036764; assembly: GCF_055609385.1. Taxonomy (NCBI): domain Bacteria; kingdom Bacillati; phylum Actinomycetota; class Actinomycetes; order Kitasatosporales; family Streptomycetaceae; genus Streptomyces; species Streptomyces sp. NPDC036764. The sequence continues at coordinate 522,819 of NZ_JBVJPT010000004.1, read as the reverse complement.
CGAGTAGTAGGAGACCCGCGAGACGGTCATGGCGAGGCGCTCGGCGACCTTGAGGTCGATGTTGTTGAAGCCCGTGGAGCGCTGGGCGACCATCCGGGTCCCGCCGGACGCGAGGGTCTGCAGGACGTGGTTGCCGAGGTCGCAGTTGACGCTGGTGCAGACGACCTCGTAGCCGGCCGCGATGGGGGCGGTGTCCTCGTTGAGGAAGACGTCCAGGCAGCGGACCTCGTGATGGCCCCGGAACGCCTGCTCGATCAGGGGTTTCTCGTCCGCCTGCACACCGAAGGCGAGAATCTCCAAGGCTGCTCCCGTTTCACTGGGCTATGGGCCGAATATACGGCCCACAACCCAGTGCCGCCGGGCGGGAAGCGGCCACCCTCGGAGGGGTCAGCCGAAGAAGACCCCGACCTCCTCGTACAGCTTCGGATCCACCGTCTTCAGCTTCGCCGTCGCCTCCGCGATCGGGACGCGGACGATGTCCGTGCCGCGCAGGGCGACCATCTTGCCGAAGTCGCCGTCTCGGACCGCCTCGATGGCGTGCAGCCCGAAGCGGGTGGCCAGCCAGCGGTCGAAGGCGCTCGGGGTGCCGCCGCGCTGGATGTGTCCGAGGACCGTCGTCCGCGCCTCCTTGCCCGTGCGCCTCTCGATCTCCTTGGCCAGCCACTCGCCGACCCCGGACAGCCGGACGTGCCCGAAGGAGTCCAGCGACTCGTCCTTCAGCACCATGTCGCCGTCCTTGGGCATGGCGCCCTCGGCGACGACGACGATCGGGGCGTACGACGCCTTGAAGCGCGAGGTAATCCAGGCGCAGACCTTGTCGACGTCGAAGCGCTGCTCGGGGATGAGGATGACGTTGGCTCCGCCGGCGAGCCCGGAGTGGATGGCGATCCAGCCGGCGTGACGGCCCATCACCTCACAGACCAGGACGCGCATGTGGGACTCGGCGGTGGTGTGCAGCCGGTCGATGGCCTCGGTCGCGATGCCGACGGCGGTGTCGAAGCCGAAGGTGTAGTCGGTGGCGGACAGGTCGTTGTCGATCGTCTTCGGCACGCCGACGCAGGGCACGCCGTACTCGTCGGACAGTCGGGCGGCGACGCCGAGGGTGTCCTCGCCGCCGATGGCGATGAGCGCCTCGACCTCCTGCTTGGCGAGGTTCTCCTTGATACGGCGGATGCCGTCCTCCTGCTTCAGGGGGTTGGTGCGCGAGGAGCCGAGGATGGTGCCGCCACGGGGCAGGATGCCGCGCACGGCGGGGATGTCGAGACGGACGGTGTCGTTCTCGAGCGGACCTCGCCAGCCGTCCCGGAAGCCGACGAAGTCGTAGCCGTACTCCTGCACGCCCTTGCGGACGACGGCCCGGATGACGGCGTTGAGACCGGGGCAGTCGCCGCCTCCGGTCAGTACTCCGACCCGCATGGAAAATTCCCTTCGCCGCGGTTGCCTGGTGAGGCCACGCTAATGGTGAGCCAGGTCACAGCGGGATGGGTCGTACCGGCAATTCCGGTGAACTGCCGGGTATTCGGTTTACGCGCCGTCAAGCCGAAGGCCGGTGGATCACTCGTCGTCGAGGCCGCGCTCGATGGCGTACCGCACCAGCTCCACCCGGTTGTGGAGCTGGAGCTTGCCGAGGGTGTTCTGGACGTGGTTCTGCACCGTGCGGTGGGAGATCACCAGGCGTTCGGCGATCTGCTTGTAGCTCAGGCCCTTGGCGACGAGCCGCAGCACCTCCGTCTCGCGCTCGGTGAGCTGCGGGGCGCCGGGCTGGTCGGCGTCGTGGGCTGCGGGCGCCGGTTCGGAGGCGAGGCGGCGGTACTCGCCGAGCACCAGACCGGCCAGGCCCGGCGTGAACACCGGGTCGCCCACCGCGGTGCGGCGCACCGCGTCGAGGAGCTCCTCGGTCGAGGCCGACTTCAGCAGATAGCCGGTGGCGCCGGACTTCACCGCCTCCAGCACGTCGGCGTGCTCGCCGCTCGCGGACAGGACGAGGACGCGCAGGGCGGGGTTGTGGCCGACGAGTTCCTTGCAGACCTGGACACCGGGCTTGGCGGGCAGGTTGAGGTCGAGCACCAGGACGTCGGGGGCGGCGGCCTTGGCACGGCGTACGGCCTGGTCGCCGTCGCCCGCGGTGGCGACCACGTCGAAGCCGGACTCGGACAGGTCGCGGGCGACCGCGTCACGCCACATGGGGTGGTCGTCGACCACCATGACCTTGATCGGGTCCTGCTGTGCGCTCGTGGTGTCCGTCATCGCTGCTCCGCCTTCCCCCGTGAAGCGCTGGTGGCCTTGGGTACCTTCAGTTCCACCTCGGTGCCCTGGCCCGGCACCGAGATCAGTTCGGCGCTGCCGCCGAGATCCCGCAGGCGGCCCCGGATCGACAGGGCGACACCGAGCCGCCCCTCACCCTCGGCCTGTGCGAGCCGGCCCTCGGGGATGCCGGGTCCGTCGTCCCGCACGGTGACGATCACCTCGCCGGGCTCGTCCTCGACGAGGATCCACGCGCGTGCCTGGTCGCCCGCGTGCTTGCGGACGTTGTCCAGGGCGGCCCCGACGGCCGCGGCCAGTTCCCGCGCGGCGGCCGGCGCCAGCGCCACCGGTGCCCCCGGCTCCGCGAGGCTGACCATCGCGCCGGCGTACGGGGCGAGCAGCAGACGGAGGTCCACGGCACCGCCGGAGTCGTCCGGCTCGTCCACGGCCCGTACGACGGCGCCATCGGCGGCGTCCTCCGACACCCGCGACACGGGTACCAGTCCGCCCGAGACCAGGGTGCGCAGCGCGACCTCCTGCTCGCCGGCCATTCGGCCCAGTTCGGCCGCCTCGCCGCCGATGACGGCGCCGCGCCGCTGCACCATCGCCAGCACCTGGAGCACGCTGTCGTGGATGTCCCGGGCGAGCCGCTCCCGCTCACGGGTCGCCGCCTCGATCTCCAGGGCCCGGGCGAGGGTGCGCTCGGAGGCGCGGGCGACCTCGACGACGTACCCGATGGCGATGGAGGCGATCCAGACGAGCAGCACCATGTGGACGGTGTCTCGGGTCGGGACGCCGGAGCGGTGGATCAGGTTGGCGGCGGCGACCAGCGTGGAGGCGAACGCGGCCCAGCGCCAGCCGCCCTTGATGGCGAACGCCAGCACGGCGCCCGCCGTCCATATCGACGGCAGGGTCGGGGCGCCGGCCTCGATCCGCTCGGGCGACTCGGCGATCCGCGTGAGCAGGATGCCGGTCAGGGCGATGGTGAGGTCCGCGGCGAGGAAGCGCTTGGTGCAGCTCGCGGCGTTCGCGACCCTCGGGAGGGTGGCCAGCGTCCAGACGGCCAGGACGGCGTAGTAGCCGATGGCCACCCAGGGGCGGGCGACCTCGTCGTAGGCGCTGACGAACAGCCCGATGGCGTACACCATCGTCAGCACCCGGTATCCGGTGAGCGCGCGCCACAGCGGCTGCTCGACGGACATGCGCATGACCCGCTCGCGCTTGGCCATGGCCCCCACCCCCTTGTTGTCGGAACGCACCGGCCAAGACTGCCCTGTCCCGGCCCGGACCGCTCCGCCTCGTCCGCCCGCTTCTCGCGCCGGCCCGCTACTTCTCCTGCTGGGCCTTCTTCGCCTGTTCCTTCTCCGCCTTGGCCGCCTCCGCGATCTGCCGCTTGGCGGCGGTCGCGTACATGTCGACGTACTCCTGGCCGGAGAGCTTCATGATCTCGTACATGACCTCGTCGGTCACCGCGCGCAGCACGAAGCGGTCGTGCTCCATGCCCTGGTAACGGCTGAAGTCGAGGGGCTTGCCGATCCGGATGCCCGGCCGCATGAGCTTGGGCATGACCTTGCCGGGCGGCTGGATCTTCTCCGTGTCGATCATGGCGACCGGGATGACCGGCGCGCCGGTGGCGAGCGCCACGCGTGCGAGGCCGCCGGGCTTGCCCCGGTAGAGCCGGCCGTCGGGCGAGCGCGTGCCCTCGGGGTAGATGCCGAACAGCTCGCCGCGCTCCAGGACGTTGATGCCGCTCTTGACGGCGGCCTCGCCCGCGCCGCGCCCCCCGGAGCGGTCCACGGGGAGCTGGCCGACGCCCTTGAAGAAGGCCGCCGTCAACCGGCCCTTGACGCCCGGGGTGGTGAAGTACTCGGCCTTCGCGATGAAGGTCACCTTGCGGTCGAGGACCGCGGGCAGGAAGAACGAGTCGGAGAAGGACAGGTGATTGCTCGCCAGGATCGCGGCACCCTCGGCGGGAATGTTCTCCAGGCCCTCCACCCAGGGCCGGAAGGCGACCTTCAACGGTCCCCCGATGGCCACCTTCATCGTGCCGTACAACAACCGAGTGCCTCCTGTGTCTGTCGATCAGACCTTAACCCGGAGCGCCGTCAATGAGCCCGACGGCCCTGGTCGGTGTCAGTGCGGTCGCGTACGGTGAAGCACACCTGGCTCTATCGGCACGCGGCTGCGCCGCGTGGGTTCATGTCGCTCTCGTCCATGTCGTCCTTCTCACGAACAGGAGACCGTAAGGTGCCGGTCCTTCCTGGAGCCGAGCCGTACCGCCGCGAGGGCGGGGAGGTCGGGGTCCTCCTCTGCCACGGCTTCACCGGTTCCCCGCAGTCCCTGCGCCCCTGGGCGGAGTACCTCGCCGAGCGCGGGCTCACCGTCTCGCTGCCGCTGCTGCCGGGGCACGGCACCCGCTGGGAGGACATGCGGCTCACCGGATGGCAGGACTGGTACGCCGAGGTGGACCGCGAGCTGCGCGCCCTGCGCGACCGCTGCGCGCGGGTCTTCGTGGCCGGCCTGTCCATGGGCGGCGCCCTGGCCCTGCGGCTCGCCGCGAAGCACGGACAGGACGTGGCCGGGGTCGTGGTCGTCAACCCGGCGAACAAGGTGCACGGTCTGTTCGCGTACACCCTCCCCGTCTCCCGGCACCTCGTGCGCACGGTGCCGGGGATCGCCAGCGACATCGCCAAGGAGGGAGCCACCGAGCTCGGGTACGACCGGGTGCCGCTGCACTCGGCGCACTCCCTGCGGAACTTCTTCCAGTTGGTCGACGGCGAGTTGCCGCAGGTCACCCAGCCACTGCTGGTTCTGCGCAGCAGGCAGGACCACACCGTGCCCGGCGTGGACACGGCCCGGATCCTGAGCCGGGTGTCCTCCACGGACGTAACGGAGCTCGTGCTGGAACAGAGCTATCACGTGGCGACGTTGGACCATGATGCGGGCCGGATCTTCGAGGAGAGCCTCGGATTCATCGACCGGATCGTGACCGGCGTCGGCAAGGAAGGGACGACCACACGTGGCTGAGCACGACTCCGATCGCGAGAAGCGCGAGGACAGCGAGCCCGAGGAGCAGCACGTCCCGTTCGACGAGGACGCCGCCTGGGCCGCGATCGTCGCCGGGTTCGGCGAGGAGCCGAAGGACCCGCCGGGCGCGAAGCCCTTCAAGTCGGTCGAGGACCTGGCGCTGCTGGAGACCGAGGCGAACGGCGAGACGAGCGGTGCGGCGGCCCCGGAGCCCAAGGGCGACAAGGGCGCCGAGGACGAGACCGGTCCGGCGGTCAAGCAGGCCGACGAGCCGGCCGGGGACAAGCCCGCCGGGCCGCTGGGCAGCTCGGTGTCCTTCGCGCCCGGCGTCGGGCCGCGCGACTACAGCGTGGCCGAGCCGTCCGAGGACGACTTCGAGGCCGACGACGAGGGCCACTTCGTGCCGCCGGAGCCGCCGCCGCTGCCCGCCGCCGACGCGACCTCGAAGTTCGCCTGGCTCGCGGTGATCGGCGGGCCGGTCCTGCTGCTGCTCGCCGTGCTGTTCGGCTGGGACATGACGTGGTGGCTGGCGACCCTCGGCATCGGCGGCTTCCTGGGCGGGTTCGCCACCCTGGTGATGCGGATGAAGACCGACGACGAGGACGACGACCCCGGCCGGGGCGCCGTCGTCTGACCTACCGCGCTGCGGGGACTTTGAGGGCGGCCAGGACCGGAAGGTGGTCCGTGGCCGCCCTCAGGTCTGTCTGCGTCACCCCAGGCCGGCCGGCCGGGACACCGCAGCCGAGCACCTCGATGCCCTTGGTGGCGAAGATCGCGTCGATGCGCTGGTGCGGGTCGGCCGGGGTCGAGGAGTACTCACCGCCCCAGGGGGCGGTGGCCCAGCAGTCCTGGAGGCTGTCGGCGAGCAGGCCGAAGGTGCGGCCGGTGGGGCGGTCGTTGAGGTCGCCGCCGGCGATCGCGTGCTCCGTGCCCAGGCCGGCGAGATGGTCCAGGAGCATGCCGCCCTGCTCGAAGCGCTCGTCCTTCTGCAGGGAGAGATGGCAGCTCAGCACGCCGAGGCGGGCGCCGCCGAAGCGGACCACGGCCGTGGCGAAGCCGCGCCGGTGCAGTCCGGGGGTGAGCGGGAGGAGCACGTCCTGCGTCCGCTCCACGGTGGCCCTCAGGTTGCACAGGATCGCCGGGCCCGCGGCGGTGGCGCCGCCGGTGAGGACGACGAGGTCGGCCTCGCGGGCCAGCCGGGCGAGCTTCTTGCGCCAGCGGAAGAAGCGGGGGGCTTCCTGGATCAGGACCAGGTCGGGGTCGCAGGCGCGGATGACGCGGGCGAGGGCGTCCGTGTCGTCGCGCATGGAGCGGATGTTGTAGCTGAGGACGCGGATGACTGCGGAGCCGTCGGGTTCGGTGCGGGACGTTGGTAGCGCCGAGGGGGACGTTGCCATGCGGGTCAATTTACGCCGGGACGGGGGTGGGTGCGCCCAAGAGGTCGGGGCGCGGGGTTGCGTGCGCGACTGACGGTCGTCCGTGGCTTGTCGCGCAGTTCCCCGCGCCCCTGGGTCGGCACAGTGGGCGCACCCCGATAAGCGTCCGCTACATGACCGGGTCCGGCTCGCGGGCCAGGTCCGCCGCGCCCACCAGGCCCGCGTCGTTGCCGAGTTGGGCGGCGATGACGTCGGCGACCGGGCGCCAGTTGCCGCCCACCAGCCAGCGCTTGTAGGACTTGCGGATGGGGTCGAGGACCAGTTCGCCCTCGTCCGAGAGGCCGCCGCCGACGATGAAGGCGGACGGGTCGAACAGGGAGGCCAGGTCGGCGAGGCCGGCACCGGCCCAGCGGGCGAGCTCGCGGTAGGAGTCGACGGCGACCGGGTCGCCCTGGCGGGCGGCCATGGAGATGTGCTTGCCCTCGATGCCCTCGGGGCTGCCGTCGCCGAGGCCCAGCAGGATCTCGGCGTTCTCCGGGGTGGCGTTGGCGCGCTGCTTGGCGTATCTGACGAGGGCACGTCCGGAGGCGTACTGCTCCCAGCAGCCCTGCGAGCCGCAGCCGCACAGCAGGCCGTCCGGCACCATGCGGATGTGGCCGAACTCGGCGGCCACGCCGTAGTGCCCGCGGCGCAGCTTGTTGCCGATGATGATGCCGCCGCCGAGGCCGGTGCCCAGGGTGATGCAGATGACGTTGCGGTGGCCCTTGCCGGCGCCGAACTTGTACTCGCCCCATGCGGCCGCGTTGGCGTCGTTCTCCACGACGACCGGGAGGCCGACGCGGGCCTCGACCTTCTCCTTCAGCGGCTCGTTGCGCCAGTCGATGTTCGGCGCGAAGTAGACCTCGGAGCGCTGGCGGTTGACATAACCTGCCGCACCGATGCCCACGCCGACGATCTCGTGCCCGGCCCGTGCTCCCTCGACGGCGGAGGCAATGGCGTCCACGATCCCGTCGGGCGTGCCCGGGGTCGGCACCTTGTGGGTCGAGAGGATGTTGCCTTCCTCGTCGACCACACCGGCCGCGATCTTGGTGCCGCCGATGTCGACGCCGATGGTGAGTCCCATGAATCCCTCAGTTTCGGTCGAGCCCCGCTACGGCCAACCGTACCCGAGGCCCTCCCTCCGAGTGCCCGGCGTCCGCCGGGCGGACCGGGCCCGGAGAGGGAGTCGTGCTCCGTCAGTCCAGGTCGATCCGCTGGCCGGGGCCGGTGCCCTCGCCCGGGTCTCGCTTGTCGTCGTCGAGATCGTCCAGCTCCTGGGTGTCCTTCGGACGGCTCGTCCAGCGCTGTTCCTGGTTCTGCACCGCGGAGCGGTAGGCGGCGAGGAGTTCGTTGCCGGCCGCGGCCAGGTGGTCGAAGACGTCCGGGTTGCGGTCGATGACGGGCTCGACGGCGGCCTTCGCCTGCTCCACGACCTGCTTGACCACCTGCTGGGCGGCGGGTCCGGCGACCGCGCCGAGCAGCGGCGACTGGATGGTCGACAGCTTGTCCGCGACGGCGTCGACGAGCTTGCGCAGTTCCTCGGCGGCCGAGCCCGGCGGCGGGCCGTGCTGGGCGCGGCGGCGGGCCTTCTCCGCCGCGAGGTCCTCGGCGCACGCCGTCGCCCAGGCGTCGGCGTCGGTCGCCCGTGCCTCGTCGACGGCCTCGGGCTCGGCGGCGTCGGACGGGGGGAGCTCTTCGCTCATGACGGACTCCTGACTACGGTTCGTCTCTCCGACGTTACCCGAACGGGCGTATCTGCTTCACCGGGACCGTGGCCACAGGTCCGGATCCGGCACGAACCGGATCTGCAGCTCGCCGTCGCGCAGGCCGGCCCCCTCCACGGTGCACCGGCGCAGGGCCGACGGCAGGGGCGCGATGCGCCGGAACTGCCCGGCGGTGACGACGAGTTCGTCGTCGCGCCGGATGAGGTCGAGTTCGTCGCGGACGGCGCCGGGCAGCGGGATGTGCCAGACGAAGACCCGGCTGCCGCCGTCCTCGGCGAGCCGTTCGGTGACGGGCCACTCGACGGTGGACGACGTGCCGTTGACGGCGGGCGTCGCGAGCTCCGCGAGGTCCTCGGCGCCACGGGGGTCGCGCCCGAGGTGGGCGACGCCGTGGACGTCGTACGTCTCCCCCCACTCCTCCAGGACCTTGCGCTGCTGGGCGACGGGCCCGGCGAGCCAGCTACCGGCCGCGGCCTCCGACTCCGGCAGGACGCGGTTGGCGATCACCAGGTCGGGGCGCAGTCCGCGCAGGGCGAGGGCGAGGCCGGCGGCGCGCACGGCGTCGGCGCCGCCCTGGCCGGGTTCGGCGACCAGCCGTACGACGGTGTCGCGGTCGGCGAGGACCGCCTCCACTGCGGCGAGCTCGACGTCCCAGCGGGCGGTGGTCTCGTACAGCCACTCCGCGGGCATCGGCACTCCGGCCAGCCGTCCGAGGACGGGCCGCAGTGCCCGGGCGGCCTGGCGCTCGGGCGGGAGCAGGCGGCGCAGATAGCGGCGCAGTTCCTCGGGCAGGGAGAGCAGGGCGAGGGCGTGCGGGGTGGCGGGCAGGTCGACGACGAGCAGGTCGTGGGCCTCGGCGAGGGCGGCGTCCCGCAGCGCCCGCAGCAGCGCGAGTTCCTCGGCGCCGGGGAGGGGGGTGACCTCCTCCGGGTCGAGCCGGGAGGCGCCGAGGAGGTCGAGGGCGGTGGTGGCGCGCTCCTGGAAGGCGGCGAGGTCGTCCCGGAATCCGGTGGCGGCGTCGGGGCGCCAGGCGGTGAGACCGGGCGCGACCTGGGTGGGGGCCGCCGCGGTGCGCACGCCGAGTGCCGCGCCCAGGGTGTCGGTGCGGTCGGCGCTCAGGACGAGGGTGCGGGTGCCCTCACGGGCGGCGGCGAGCGCGGTGGCGGCGGCGACGGTGGTACGGCCGCTGCCGCCGGGGCCCGTGATCAGGATGGTGCGCATGGGGGTGAACCGTAACGGACGTCGAGGTTCAGGCTGGTTTCGCGTACCCCCACCTACCGCCGCGAACCCCTACTTCCCCGACTCCACCCGCTTCTTCAGCCCCGCCAGTGCCCGGTCGATGATGACCTTCTCGGCCTTGCGCTTGATCATCCCCAGCATCGGGATCTTGACGTCGACCGTGAGCTGGTAGGTGACCTCGGTGGAACCGGCGCCCGCCGGCTTGAGGATGTACGAACCGTCGAGGGAGCGCAGCATCTGGGACTTCACCAGCGTCCAGGACACCTCGTTCTCGCCGGTCCAGGTGTACCCGAGGACCTGGTCGTCCTTGATCGCGCCGGCGTCCATGACCAGGCGGACCTGCTCGGCGCGGCCCTCGTCGTCGGTCTTGAGGACCTCCGCCTCCTTCACCTCGCCGGTCCAGTCCGGGTAGCGGGCGAAGTCGGCGATCACCCCCATCACGTCGGCCGGTGCCGCCTCGATCGTGATGCTCGAGCTGGTGTGTTCCGCCATCGCCGTGGCTCCTCCAGATGCGGGCCGGTAGGAAAACGTGGTGCGCACGCGTGCGCAGCGTGAAGGCTACCGCGCGCCCGACCGGCCGACTTCACCCCCACCTGCGCGATCGTCGCGGAAAGCGCCCACCGCCGCCGAATTCACTCACCATTCCAGCGCCCATGGCTTTCCGGAGGCCGCGAAGTGCCCCACGTTCACGCACTCCGTGGCCCCGATCCGCATCCGCCCCGCGAGCGGCTGATGGACGTGTCCGAAGAGGGAGTAACGGGGACGGGTACGGCGGATCGCCGCCAGCAGCGCCTTGCTCCCCCGCTCGAAGCGCCGGGCCACCGTGTCGTAGACGAGCTCCGGGACCTCCGGCGGAATGTGGGTGCACAGCACGTCCACCTCACCGACGGCCTCGATCTTGGCCGCGTACTCCTCGTCGCTGATCTCGTACGGCGTGCGCATCGGGGTGCGCAGGCCGCCGCCGACGAAGCCGAAGGTCCAGCCGCCGATCTCGACCCGCTGCCCGTCCAGCACCGTCGTGCCGGGCCCGGCGTACTCCGCCCACAGGGGCGGCATGTCGACATTGCCGTAGGTGGCGTACGTCGGTGTGGGGAACGCCGCGAACAGCTCGGCGTACTGCTTGCGCACCGCCTTCTCGATCGCAGCGCCCCGGTCGGCGCCGATCCCGGCCCACAGCCGCGCCCCGAAATCCCGTGCCTCCTCGAAGCGCCGGGCGGTGCGCAGTTCCACGATGCGGTCGGCGTTCTCCACTCCGAACAGGTCGGGGAAGATGCCGCGCGAGTGGTCGGCGTAGTCCAGGAACAGCACCAGGTCACCCAGGCAGATCAGGGCGTCCGCGCCCTCGCCGGCCACGGCCAGGTCGCGGGCGTTGCCGTGCACATCGCTGACCACATGAACGCGGGTCCTGGTGTTTCCCGTCGGTGTCGGTGCCATGGCGATCAAGGGTAGGCGTGTGCGGCATACGTGAACAGTGGCGACCGAAGCGATGGTTACTGGCCAGTCGTCAGAGCGCTCGACTACTGTGCGCGCAGAAACACCAATCCGTGTGACGCAGCGAACATCTCGCCTGGACCCCCTGTCGAAGAAGCCATACCGGCGGGTAACGTCCGGTCGGTCCAGTCGTGCTCTGGATTTCAACATGTGAATCCATGAGCACTTGCCCGAGCCTTGGACCGCACCGTCGCATCACACAACGTCGTGGCGCCGGCGCCCTATGAGGAGCAGCAGTCTTGCGCGAGTTCAGCCTTCCGGCTTTGTACGAGGTCCCTGCGGACGGCAATCTCACCGACATCGTCCGCAGAAACGCCGCGCAGCACCCGGACGTGGCCGTCATCGCCCGCAAGGTGGGCGGTGCCTGGCAGGACGTTACGGCCACCACGTTCCTCGCGGAGGTGCGCGCGGCAGCGAAGGGGCTCATCGCCTCCGGCGTCCAGCCGGGCGACCGGGTGGGCCTGATGTCCCGTACCCGTTACGAGTGGACGCTGCTCGACTTCGCGATCTGGTCCGCGGGCGCGGTCACCGTGCCGGTGTACGAGACCAGCTCGCCGGAGCAGATCCAGTGGATCCTCTCCGACTCGGGCGCCACCGCCTGCGTCGTCGAGCTGGACGGCCACACCGCCGCCGTGGAGTCGGTACGCGACCGGCTGCCCGCGCTGAAGCACGTGTGGCAGATCGAGGCCGGCGGCGTCGAGGAGCTGGGCCGGCTCGGCCAGGACATCAGCGACGCGACCGTCGAGGAGCGCAGCTCGCTGGCGAAGGCCGACGACGCGGCGACGATCGTGTACACCTCCGGCACCACCGGCCGCCCCAAGGGCTGTGTGCTGACCCACCGCAGCTTCTTCGCGGAGTGCGGCAACATCGTCGAGCGGCTGCGGCCCCTGTTCCGCACCGGCGAGTGCTCGGTGCTGCTCTTCCTGCCGCTGGCGCACGTCTTCGGCCGACTGGTGCAGGTCGCCCCGATGATGGCGCCGATCAAGCTGGGCACCGTCCCGGACATCAAGAACCTCACCGACGAGCTGGCCTCGTTCCGCCCGACGCTGATCCTGGGCGTGCCGCGCGTCTTCGAGAAGGTCTACAACTCGGCGCGCGCCAAGGCGCAGGCCGACGGCAAGGGCAAGATCTTCGACAAGGCCGCCGACACGGCGATCGCCTACAGCAAGGCGCTGGACACCCCGTCCGGCCCGCCCGTCGGTCTGAAGATCAAGCACAAGGTCTTCGACAAGCTGGTCTACAGCAAGCTGCGCGCGGTGCTCGGCGGCAAGGGCGAGTACGCCATCTCCGGCGGCGCCCCGCTGGGCGAGCGGCTCGGGCACTTCTTCCGCGGCATCGGCTTCACGGTCCTGGAGGGCTACGGCCTGACCGAGTCCTGTGCGGCGACCGCGTTCAACCCCTGGGACCGGCAGAAGATCGGCACGGTCGGTCAGCCGCTGCCGGGTTCCGTGGTGCGCATCGCGGACGACGGGGAGGTGCTGCTGCACGGCGAGCACCTGTTCAAGGAGTACTGGAACAACCCGGGCGCGACCGAGGAGGCGCTGGCCGACGGCTGGTTCCACACCGGTGACATCGGCACCCTCGACGAGGACGGCTACCTCCGGATCACCGGCCGCAAGAAGGAGATCATCGTCACCGCGGGCGGCAAGAACGTCGCCCCGGCCGTGATCGAGGACCGTATCCGGGCGCACGCGCTGGTCGCGGAGTGCATGGTGGTCGGCGACGGACGGCCGTTCGTGGGCGCGCTGGTCACCATCGACGAGGAGTTCCTCGAGCGCTGGTGCGCCGACCACGGCAAGCCCGCGGGCTCCACCGCGGCGACGCTGCGCGAGGACGCCGACCTGCTGGCCGCGATCCAGTCGGCGATCGACGACGGCAACGCCGCGGTGTCGAAGGCGGAGTCGGTGCGCAAGTTCCGCATCCTGCCGGCCCAGTTCACCGAGGACTCGGGCCATCTGACGCCGTCGCTGAAGCTGAAGCGCAACGTCGTGGCCAAGGACTACTCGGACGAGATCGAAGCGATCTACCAGAAGTAGCCGAGGGGGGCCGCGGAACTGCGGTGTCGACCGCGGGTCTTCCGTGGTCGAGCGCGCAGTTCCCCGTGCCCCTGAGGGCGTTGCACTACAGCAGCGTCTGCAGCCTCTGCGCCAAGAGGTCCCACCGCCACTTCTCCTCGACCCACTCCCGGCCACGCTCCCCCATCCGGGCGCGGAGTTCGGCGTCGCCCAGGAGCGTGATGATGCGCTCGGCGGCTTCCTGCGGGGAGCCGCCCCGCACCACCCAGCCGGTCTCCCCGTCGAGCACGGCGTCCGGCGCCCCGCCCGAGTCACCGGCGACGACCGGCAGTCCCGTCGCCGAAGCCTCCAGGTAGACGATCCCGAGCCCCTCGACGTCCAGGCCGCCCCGGCGGGTGCGGCACGGCATCGCGAAGACGTCGCCGGCGCCGTAGTGCGCGGGCAGCTCGGACCAGGGCACCGGGCCGGTGAAGTGGACCGAGCCGGCCACGCCCGTGTCATGGGCGAGCCTGCGCAGGTCCTTCTCGTACGGCCCGCCCCCGACGATCAGCAGGACGGCCTCCGGCTCGGCGGCCAGGATCCGCGGCATCGCCTGGATCAGGGTGTCCTGTCCCTTGCGCCGCACCAGCCGGGACACGCACACCACGACCGGCCGGTCCGTCAGCCCCAGTCGCGCCCGCACCTCGTCGCCGCCCGACCCGGGATGGAAGGTCTTCTCGTCGACCCCCGGCGGGAGCTGCGCCATCCGCGAGACGGCCTCGGGCGTCAGGGCGGTCGCGATCCGCGAGCGCGTGTACTCGCCGAGGTAGGTGATCGTGTCCGTCGCCTCCCCGATCCGCCCCAGCAACTGCCGGGCCGCGGGAAGCTGGGCCCACCCCGCCTCATGGCCGTGGGTCGTGGCCACCAGCCGCTCGGCGCCCGCCTTCCGCAGCGCCGGCGCCATCAGGCCGAGCGGTGCCGCGGCCCCGAACCACACCGACGTACAGCCGTGCTCGCGCAGCAGCCCGACCGCCCGCCGGGTCGCCCCGGGCGTCGGCAGCAGCATCGTCGTACGGTCCCGTACGACCGTGAAGGGCTGCTCGGCGTCGAAGGCGGCCGTGGCCTCGGCTCCCTCGCGGCCCCGCTTCCAGGTCGAGGCGTAGACGACGAGGCGCTCCGGGTCGAGCCGCAGCGCCATGTTGTGCAGGAAGGCCTGGATGCCGCCGGGGCGGGGCGGGAAGTCGTTCGTCACGATCAGGGTCTTGTGCATCGCCGCCGACCTTATCGAAGCAGCCGTTCACAGCCGGGCCCGGCCACGTTGGTGGCCCGCACACAGCCGGACACGACATCATGTTCCACTCGAGGCGGAAATCGAACGGCAGGGGAATCGGTGGACACGATGGGCACGCGGCGGTCCCTGGCGTGGCTTCTCGGCGTCTGGGGCCTGACCAGGGTCGTCCTGCTGCTCTTCGTGTTCAAGGTGTTCGTCTTCCCGGGCCCGGACGTCACCAGCGACGTCTCGGTCATCTACCACGGCTGGTACGAGGTGCTGCGCACCGGCACCTTCCCGCTGAACGACGTCACCTGGCAGTACCCGCCCGCCGGGGCCCTCGCCGTACTCTCCCCCGCGCTGGCCTTCTGGCTGGACTATCCGTCGGCGTTCTTCGTCCTTGCGTTCACCGCCGACCTGGCCGTCCTGCTGCTCCTGCTGTACGGCGGCCTGCGCCCGGGCCGCACCGTGCGCGGGACCTGGGTGTGGGTGGCGGGCGTACCGCTGCTCGGACCGACCGTGTACGCGCGCTACGACGTGATGGTCACCGCCGTCGCCGTGGCCGCGCTGCTCGCGGGCGCCCGCCGGCCGCGGCTGATGGGCGCCCTGACGGCCTTCGGGGCGATGCTGAAGGTGTGGCCGGTGCTGCTGCTGGTCGCGGCCCGCAGACGCGACGCCTGGGCCTGGGCCGCGCTGACCGCCGGCGCCCTGGCGGCGGTGTTCGCGCTCGCCATGCCGGGCGCCTTCGCCTTCCTGACCTTCCAGCGCGACCGCGGCACCGAGGTGGAGTCGCTGGGCGCGCTGGTCTTCCACGTGGCCCGGCAGTACGGCTGGGACGGCCAGGTGCTGCTGAACTACGGCTCGGTGGAGTTCCTCGGCCCGTACGTCGACGTCGTCAGCACGGCCGCCCTGGTGCTGAGCGGGCTGGCCTTCGGCTGGCTGCTGCTGTGGCGGCTGAAGGCGCGGCGGTTCGAGGCGCACACGCTCGCCGAGGCGGCCTTCGTGGCGGTGCTGATGTTCACGACGACGAGCCGGGTGATCAGCCCGCAGTACATGGTGTGGCTGGTCGGCCTCGCGGCCGTGTGCCTGTGTTTCCGCGAGAGCCGGATGCGGCTCCCGGTCACCCTGGTCCTCGCGGCGTGCCTCGCCACGGTCCTGGAGTTCCCGGTCTGGTTCTCGCACGTCGTCGCCAGCGACGGCCTCGGCGTCGCCCTTCTGTTCCTGCGCAACGGACTGCTGGTCCTCGCCACCGTCCTCGCCGCCCGCGTGCTCTGGCGCTCGACGGTCACCCGCACCGCCTCCGTCGCCGTCCCGGCACAGCCCGCCCGCCCCAGGGAAACGTCCCTGCCCTCCTGAGCCCCGGCCCGCCGCACGGCGGCCCTCAGGCCCCGCCCGCCGCGGATGACGGCCCTCAGCCGAGCTGTGCCCGCAGATAGTCCCCCCACTGGACCGTGAAGTCCTCCAGCGAGGTCCCGAGCACGTCCTTCAGCGCACCCTCGACCGCCCCGGCCCGCCGCTCGTGGCCGCCCACCGCGCGGTAGAACTCGGCGAGCCTGACCTCGCCCCAGCGGTCCGCGATCATGCGGCAGGCCATCCAGCCGCCCTCGTAGGCCCGGGCCAGTTCGGTCGCGTCGCCGGCGAAGCCGAAGTCCGCGTCCAGGGGGAGGCTCTCGGGCACCCGGCCCTCGGCCACCGCGCGTCGCAGTTCGGGGGCCGCCCGGGACGGGGAGCTGCCGCTGCCGAGGTAGCCGATCCAGTCGGCGTAGCCCTCGGAGAGCCACAGCGGGGTGGCGGGGGTGGTGTGGGCGCGGGTGGCCACGTGCGTGGTCTCGTGGGTGAGGACGACCTGCTTGCCGGTGTCGCCGAGGACGCCGTACGCGTCGGGGTTGAGGATGATCCGGTCGGCGGGAGCGCCGGCCGGGGCGCCGGTCTCACCGGTGGTGACCGCGGCGATCCCGCGGTAGGAGGACGCGGGCGCGCCCAGCAGACCCGCCATGTCGGTCAGCGACCCCGGCACCAGTACGACGACGTGCCGGGCCCAGCTCGTGCCCCATGCCTGCGACACGGCCGGCACCGCGTGGTCGGCCAGCCGCGCGTACGACCGAAGCTGCGCGGCGGACTGCCCGACACCCAGGACGAGGCTGTCCTCGCCGCGTACGACCCCGACCTCGCCCTGGTCCCAGAGCTGCTCGGCGGAGCCCTTCGCGGGCCGGTCGGACTCTACGTACCAGCGGCCCTCGGCGTGAAGAACAAGGCGCAGGGTGCGGCCGGCCCGGACGGGAGCCCGGTCGTAGCCCTTGACGCGATAGCGGAGCTCGGCGTCGGCGACGGCGGTGTCGCCGGTGCGGCGCAGGCCGGTCAGCCGGTACGACCAGTCGGCGAGGGGCACCGCGCGCAGATCGCCGAACCAGCCCCGCGCGCCGGTGCGCAGATAGGCGGCCTCGTCATGGTCGAGGATCGCGCCGGCCCGCCGGTCCAGGAGGCTCTGCACCTCGGCCCGGGCGCTGTCGGTCGCGGGCCGCCCGCCGCAGCCCACCAGTGCGGCGAGCAACAGGCAGACGGCGACGACGACTCGCGTTCCCGACGCCCGCCTTCGACCAGCCACTTCCCGATCGTACGGCGGCGGGGGCGCGGAGGTCAGACCCTGGTGACCGTCGCCCCGGGGATCATGCCCACCGGGTCGTAGCGCACGGGTGCGCCGGGGTAGGGCGCGTGGACCACCTGGCCGTTGCCCATGTACATCCCGACATGGCTGGCGTCGGAGCGGTAGGTGACGACGTCGCCCGGCTGCGCCTCGGAGAGCGGGACCTGCCGGCCGGCGTACCGCTGGCCCTGCGAGGTGCGCGGCAGGGAGACGCCGGCCTGGGCGTACGACCACTGGATCAGGCCCGAACAGTCGAAGCCGGAGGGCCCGTTGGCGCCCCAGATGTACGGCTTGCCCACCGCGGACTGGGCGGCGGCGACCGCGGCCGCGGCACGGCCCGAGGCCGGGACGAGGCTGCCGAAGTCGGGCATGTCCATCCGGCCGGAGCGCGAGGCCCGGTCGTAGGCGGCGCGGTCGCTCTCCGTCAGGGAGTTGAGGAGCCTGCGGGCCTCGGCGAGCTTGCGCTCGACGGTCCGCTTGTGGCCGGCGACGGCCGTGCGGCTCTTCTCCAGCTCGACGAGCTTGCCGGCCGCCTCGGCGCGCTCCTGGGCGAGGACGCGCATGGCGTCCTGGAGCTCTTTCAGCTCACCGGCCTGGTGGGCGCTGATGCGGGCGAGCGCGGCGGCCTTGTCGAGGTAGTCCTCGGGGTCGTCGGAGAGCAGCAGGGCGAGGGACGGGTCGAGTCCGCCGGAGCGGTACTGGGCGCCGGCCAGCGAACCGAGCACGTCCCGCTTGGAGTTGATGTCCTCCTGCTGCCGGGCGATCCGGTCCTGGGCCCGGCCCACCTGCTCGCGGAGTTGGTCGGCGCGCTCGTCGGCCTTGTTGTAGGCCTCGGTGGCCTTCTCTGCCTCCTCGTAGAGGCGGTCCACCTTGGCGCGGGTGTCGTCCTGTGGCGCGGCCGTGGCCGGTGTGACCCCGAGGGCCGCGGCGGCGGCCGACATGACGCAGAGCGCTGCGTTGGCGCCCCGGTCGAATCCGGGCGATGCAAGGCGACGATGGGACCCCACGGGAAGCCGCTCTCCTTCCGCTGGCGGACAGGACCGTTTCCCCGGCGTCGGGGAAACGCGGCAGACAGTAGCTCCGTGCGGGGGCGGCGACCAACGACCGCGGCGGACACGCAAAGTGACGCCCCGCCTCTGACGCAGGTCATGGGCGGGGCGCGGGGTCAGGCGGGGGTGCCGGAATTCGCTCGTTCGGGCGGCAAGCGGTGTTGATCTTGGCGGGTCGCCGGGGTCAGATGCGGACGCCGAACTGGAACGGCATGTTGTTGATCGACTCGTAGCGGACGACCGTGCCGCTGCGCGGGGCGTGGATGATCTGGCCGTTGCCGGCGTAGAGGCCGACGTGGTGCAGGTCGCCGTAGAAGATGACCAGGTCGCCGACCTTGAGTTCACTCATCGACAGGTGCGCGCCGGCGCTGGCCTGGGCCTGCGAGGTGCGGGGGATGGAGACACCGGCCTGGGCGTACGCCCAGGAGGTCAGGCCCGAGCAGTCGTAGGAGGCGGTTCCGGTGGCGCCGTAGACGTACGGCTTGCCGAGCTGGCTCTGGGCGGCCTGGAAGGCGGCCATGGCGCGGCCGGAGGCGGACCCGGTGTTGCCGAGGTCGACGCGGTCGGCGGCGGAGCGGCTGGCGCGGTCCTCCTGGGCGGCGAGGGCGGCCTTCTCGGCGGCCGTCAGGCTGTTGAGAAGCTTCTGGGCCTCGGCGAGCTTGCCCTGAACCTGCTTCTTCTTCTTGCCCAGTTCGGTGCGGGTGGAGGAGAGGTCCTTGAGCTTCTCGGCGGCCTCGGCGCGCTGCTGGGCGAGCTCGCGCTGCTTCTCCTGGACCTTCTTCAGCGACTCGACCTGCTGGGCGCTGAGCTGATCGGCGGTGGACGCCTTGTCCAGGTAGTCGTCCGGGTTCGACGACAGGAAGAGCTGGAGGGAGGAGTCGATGCTGCCCGTGCGGTACTGGGCGGCGGCGGCCAGACCCATGGAGTCGCGCAGCTCGTTCAGGTCTTCCTGACCGCGGGCCACGTTGTCCTGGATGGTGGAGATCTCCTTCTGGAGCTTCTCCTGCTTCTCCCTGGCCCCGTTGTACTTCTCGGTGGCCTGCTCGGCCTCCTCGTACAGCTTGTCGACCTTGGCCTTGACCTCGTCCTTGCTCGGCTTCTCGCTGGGGGCCGCGTTGGCCGCCTGCGAACTGATGGCCACGGCAGCAGCCGCCGCGGTGGTCAGCACGGTCACACGTGCTCGGCTCGGCTGCTTCGGTCGACGGTGGGACGCCACTGAGGTGAAACCCTTCTTGTGAGTGATCACCCGCTCGGAGGTTCGAGGCCAGACCCTAGTGACCCTCTTGTGATCAGATCAAATCCTCACAGGAAAAATCTCGTCACACACATCATTCTTTACACACAACTCACATGGTGTGATGCGCGGTTGACGCTACGTTGCGTGACGGTCCCGCCAATTCGGGCATTGCACCCGTACGTTGGCCGATTCAGGACAGTCGCTTCAGAAGCACCGCAGAAGCCACCGGACGCGCGCCGGCCTTGGCCACGCCGTCGGCGACCTCGCGGTCGGTGGAGGCGACGATGACCGGACGGCCGGGCGGCTCGGCGCGCACCAGTTGGCGGATCAGCTCGTCGGCGGTGACGCCCGGCTTGGAGAACAGCACCCGCACCCCGCGCGGCGGCGCGAGGAGCACCGGCGCGGCCAGCTCGGCCCCGTCGAAGACACAGGTCACCTCTGCGCCGGTCTGCGCGGCGAGCTGCGAGAGCTGGCCCAGCAGCCTCAGGCGCTGCTTCTCCAGCGGCATCTGGGGATAGCCGGTCTTGGTGACGTTGTAGCCGTCGACCACCAAGTGGGCCTGCGGCAGCGCGAGCAACTGGTCGAGGATCGCGGGGTCGTTTTCGGACAGGGCCCGCGCGGCGATGTCCTTCGGGGTCATTCGTCCCGGTTCGACCGCGTCCACGGTCTCGGCGGGGCGCACGGAGACCGGCGGCAACGCCAGCTCCCGGCGCAGCCCTTGGGCGGCGTCCAGCAGGGTGTCGAGGAGCAGCCGGACGCGCATGTCCTCGACGCTGCGCCCCTCGCGTGCCGCTCTGCGCGTGGCCTCCAGGGCGGCCTCGGCCTCTCCGAGCCGCGCCTTGAGCCGGCGGGTCTCGCTCTCGGCCGCGGAGACCTGCGCGTGCCCCTCGGCGCGCACGGTCTCGATCTCGCCCTGGACCTTGCGCAGGGCGGCCTCGCCGCGCTTGACGTCGCTGAGGGCGGAGCGCAGCTTACGGTGAAGCGATTCGGCTTCCTTCTTGGCCGCGTCCAGCTCGGTGCGCAGCCGCTCGGCCTCGTCCCGGGTGTGCTCCCGGGCGTGCGCCAGCTCCTCGCGCAGCCGCTCCAGCTCGGCGCGGGTCTCCTCGTCGGCGCGCTCGGCGTCGGCGCGCTGGGCCTCCTCGCCGGCCGCGGTGACCAGCTTGACCCAGCCGGTGGGCCGCAGAACATAGGCCGCGGCCGCCACGTCGAGCGGATCCGCGGCCGCAGGCGTCGAGCCTGAGTCGAGGGCACCGGTGAGCTCCGGCTGGGCCTCTCTGAGCTTCTCGCCGATGCGCTGGCGGAAGAGCGGATCGGTCTCCAGCGCGGCGGCCATCGCGTTGCCCGCGAACTTGGCCCGCCGGTTCGGCGCGAATCTGGCGTACTGGCGCAACTGCGCGGGCAGTTCGCCGACGGTCAGCCCGCCGAAGCCGTCGGACACGATCTGTACGACCTTGCGCCGTACGCCGTCGGGCAGCGGACGGTCGAGCACCTCGGCGGCGCCGTCGCCCGGCCCCCCGCCTTGTGTCTCCACCATCCGTCACACCCCAATGTCTGTGCGGGGGGCCTGCTCCCGTCAGGAGCCGGCGCCCGGCCTGTCCACGAGTTCCACCTTGTCCACCGCGTTGCACCAGCGGCAGCGCACCGACTCGATCGTCTCACTGAGCACCTCGCGCTCCTCGACCTTCGGCTCGCCGGCCAGATCGAGGTGCATGTACTCCACGACCCTGGACGAACGCGTCACGTCGAAGCGCGTGAGGTTGCCACAGAGGGTGCAGCGCCACCGCGTCGTGCCGGTCGGCAGGGGAACCGTCATCGTGACTGCGCTCTTTTCCTGTAGGCCTTCTATTGTCGGCCACGCGCCGGACTCCGGTGCGTGTGGCTCGTAACCCTACGGCCTGGCGGGTACCCGTCGCCCGTCCGTCCACGGCGGCGAGGCGGTCTGTGCGAGTGCGTCCCGTTACGTCATGCTCTGTATTCATGATCGGCAACTGGAGCGTGGCGCATTTCCGGGCTCGGTTCGGCAGGGCCGCGGGAGGACCGGCCCTCGGGTCGCCGGCGCCGGTGACGTACGGGCTGATCACCCTGTGCTGCCTGCTCTTCCTGCTGAGCCCGGCGGCGGGGCTCAATCCGGCGCACGGCTCGGGCGAGGAGCTGATCGCCGCGCAGCGGGCCTATTTCCATCGCTGGGGCGTGGTGCCGGCGGAACTGTTCGAGGGCGCGCCCCGTGCCGCCCTCACCCCGGCGACGGCCCTGTTCGTGCACGGGAGCTGGGTGCACCTGCTCGGCAACATGCTCTTCCTCTACGTCTTCGGCGCGATGACCGAGGAACGGATGGGCCGCGTCCAGTTCACGCTGTTCTATCTCGGCTGCGGCTATCTGGCCCTGCTGGGCTACGCCGCCGCCAACGACGACTCCACCCAGTCCCTGGTCGGCGCGTCCGGGGCGATCTCGGCCGTCCTCGGCGCGTTCCTCTTCCTCTTCCCCGGAGCGCGGGTGACAAGCCTGCTGCCGTTCCTGCTCTTCCTGCCGCTGCGCTTCCCGGCCTGGGTGGTGCTGCCCTTCTGGGCGGCCCTTCAGTGGGTGGCGGCCGGGCGGGCGACGCAGGGGCCCGGGGTGGCGTATCTGGCGCACCTGGTGGGCTTCGGGCTGGGCTTCGGCTACGCGTGGGCCCGGTTCGGGCGGCCCACTAGAGTGAAAGCCGCCCCAGCTCCGGCCCCCGAGGGAGAGAACCAGCCGTGATCACCGCGATCGTCCTGATCAAGACCAGCGTGGACCGGATCCCCGAGATCGCAGAACGGATCGCCTCGCTGGAGAACGTGACCGAGGTCTTCTCCGTCACCGGCACCTACGACCTGATCGCCATGGTGCGGGTGAAGGAGCACGAGGAGCTGGCCGAGGTCATCCCCGGCCGGATCAGCAAGATCCCCGGAGTCGAGGGCACGGACACGCACGTGGCGTTCCGCACCTACTCCCAGCACGACATCGAGGCCGCCTTCGCCATCGGCCTGGATAGCTGACACCCCGGGCGCCGCTCAGGATGAAGAGTTCTTCGTCCTGGGCTCATCCTGGCCGCCGGGAGCCGTGGGCAGGATCGCCGTATGGCCTTCCCGCACCGGATCGCGGCCCTCGCTGCCGTCGTGGCGATCCCGCTGGGCATCGCCGCGACCATCTTCGCCCTCACCGACCGGCCGAAGTCGGCCGAGGTCCCGCCCCGGGTGGAGCTGGACAGCGCTCCGCCACGCCGACGCCCACCCGGCGTGCACCGACGCCGAGCGACGAGGTCGTCTCCCGCCCGCCGGTGACCGACAGCCCCGCGAGTGACGACGATGACGACGCCCCCGACACCTCGGACGACGACCGCGGCGAGCCCGGGGACGACGGCCGAGCACTCCGCGGGCCGTGACATGTGCGGTTCCGCGCACCTGGAGGGCGGCTGCGCCGCCTGTCGGGCGCGGCCGCGAGGAGCGGTGCCGGCATCCCGCCCGCGCCGATGGCCCTGGCGGGGGCCCTGGTGCGGGCCTTAGAACTCCTCACCGACGCGACCGAACGCGCCCTGCGGATGATCCTGCCGGGCGCCCGGCTACCGGCTCACGCGGAGGTGTCCGGCACGCAACGGCCGTCCTCGGTGCGGTAGTTCCACTTCGCGCCGTCCGTCACGAGCTCCTTCACCGCGTTCACGAACCGCTCGACGTGTTCGTCCGGCGTACCGGCCCCGAAGCTGACCCGGATGGCGTTGAGGGACTTCTCGCCGGGCGCCGCCTCCGGGGCGCCGCACTCGCCCTGGGCCTGCGGGTCGCTGCCGAGCAGCGTGCGGACCAGCGGGTGGGCGCAGAACAGCCCGTCGCGGACGCCGATGCCGTATTCGGCGGAGAGGGCGGCGGCGAAGTGGGAGCTGTTCCAGCCCGCGACGACGAAGGAGATCACACCGACGCGCGGCGCGTCGTCGCCGAAGAGGGAGAGGACCCGGACCTCGGGCACCTCGGCGAGACCGGCCCGCACCTTCTCGATCAGGTACTGCTCACGGGCGACCAGGTCGTCGAAACCGGCCTCGGTGAGCGCCTTGCAGGCGGAGGCGATGGAGTAGGCGCCGATGACGTTCGGGGAGCCGGCCTCGTGCCGGGCGGCGCTGTCGTGCCACTCGACATCGACACCGCCGTCCTCACGCCGCGACACCTTGCGGCTGGCGCCGCCGCCCGCGAGGTACGGCTCCGCCGCGCGCAGCCAGTCGGAGCGGCCGGCCAGGACTCCGGAGCCGAAGGGGGCGTACAGCTTGTGGCCGGAGAAGGCGACCCAGTCGACGTCCAGGTCACGGACGCTCACCGCGTGGTGCGGGGCGAGCTGGGCGGCGTCCAGGACGATCCGGGCGCCATGGGCGTGCGCGGCGGCGGCCAGCTCGCGCACCGGCCACAGCTCGCCGGTCACGTTCGAGGCGCCGGTGACGCAGACCAGGGCCGGGCCGTACGGGTCGCGCTCGGCGAGGGCGCGCTCCAGGGTCTCGACGGCCTCGCGGTGGGTGCGCGGGGCGTTGAGGTAGGTGACGCGGGCGTCGCGCCAGGGCAGCAGGGAGGCGTGGTGCTCGGTCTCGAAGACGAAGACCTGGCAGTCGGCCGGCAGGGCGGCGGCGAGCAGGTTCAGCGAGTCGGTGGTGGAGCGGGTGAACACGACCTGGTCGCCGTCCCGGCAGTCCAGGAACTCGGCGACCGTCCGGCGGGCGTTCTCGAACAGGTCGGTGGAGAGCTGGGAGAGGTAGCCGGCACCGCGGTGGACGCTGCCGTAGTACGGCGCGTAGGCGGCCACGTCGTCCCAGACACGCTGGAGGGCGGGGGCGCTGGCGGCGTAGTCGAGCGCGGCGTAGACGACCTCGTCGCCGGTGACGAGCGGGACGGTGACATCTCGGCCCAGAACGGGCAGCGGGGCACAAATGCTCTGGACGGAGGCAGCGGTGGAGACAGACATGACGGAACTCCCGTGAGAGGAAAGAAGAAAGTGAAAGTGGGTGCGCGGAGGCGGGGCTCGGCGGCCCTATCGCATTCGCTTGCTCACGGAAGACTCCCTCGAACGACCAGGACCCCTGGTTTCGAGAGGGGCCCGCGCTTGCCGTAGACCTCGCTGCCTACGGCCTGGTCTTCACCCGGGGCACCCCGCCACGGACGGAGGGTTGCCGGACAGTCGGCCGGGGCCTCATGACTGTCACTCATGACCTGGTACAGGAACGTACGTGAAATGATCGTCGTCCCGCAACCCGTGTCCGGATCGCGGGACGACATCGGGCACTTGCTAGGCGTTGCTCGCCGCGACCCACCGCTCCAGCGTCCGCTTCGCGGACCCGGAGTCGATCGACTCCGCCGCCTTCGCCATGCCGGCGCGGATCTGTTCCGTCAGCGGCCCGTCGCCGGGCTCCAGCGCCACCAGCGCCGCCGCGGAGTTCAGCAGTACGGCGTCGCGCACCGGCCCCGTCTCGCCGTCCAGCAGGCGGCGGGCGACCTCGGCGTTGTAGGACGCGTCGGCGCCGCGCAGCGCCTCCACGGGCACCAGCTCGATGCCGACGTCACGCGGGTCGAAGGCCTCTTCGGTCACCTTGCCGTCGCGCACGACCCACACCCGCGAGGTGGCGGTGGTCGTCAGCTCGTCGAGGCCGTCGTCGCCGCGGAACACCAGCGAGGAGTTGCCGCGCTCGGCGAAGACGCCGGCGACGATCGGCGCCATGCGCGGGTCGGCCACACCGACCGCCTGGGCCTTCACCTTCGCCGGGTTGGTCAGCGGACCGAGCACGTTGAAGGTCGTGCGGATGCCCAACTGCCCGCGCGCCGCGGCCACATGGCGCAGCGACGGATGGAACTTCACCGCGAAGCAGAAGGTGATCCCGGCGTCCTCGGCGACCCGCGCCACCCGCCCGACGGGCAGCTCCAGATTGACGCCGAGCTTCTCCAGCACGTCCGAGGCGCCCGACGCCGACGACGCGGCACGGTTGCCGTGCTTGACGACCTTCGCGCCGGTGCCGGCGATGACGATCGCCGACATCGTGGAGATGTTGACGGTCTTCGCACCGTCGCCGCCCGTGCCGACGATGTCGACGGTCGGCCCCGGCACCTCGATCACGTTCGCGTGCGCGTACATCGTCCTGACGAGCCCGGTGATCTCCTGCACCGTCTCGCCCTTGGCCCGCAGCGCCACCACGAACCCGGCGATCTGCGCGTCCGTCGCCTCGCCGCGCATGATCAGGTCCATCGCCCACGCGGTGTCGTCGGCGGACAGGTCCCGGCCGTCCAGCAGGCCGTTCAGCAGCAGGGGCCAGGAGCGGCCCGCCGCGGTGTCGCCTCCAGCGGGGGTCACAGCGCTCATAAGCCGCTCCAGGTTCAGGCGTCCCGCACTACGGGACACGAGTCTCAACGAGTCCACCCTATCCAGCCCCGGGACACGGAGAAGGGCCCCGTCCGAAGATCGGACGGGGCCCTTCTGCCGTGGCGTGGCGTGCGCAGCGATCAGTGGTGGCCGTGGCCGCTCGTGATCTCCTTGTACTCCTCGACCGTCGGCTTGGCGATCTGGCCGTCCTCGCCGAAGTAGGACCGGCTGAGCTTGGCGCGGAGCTTCTGGGAGCCCTTCACCTTGCGCTCGACGCCGTTCTCGTCGACCGTCGGGCCGATCTCGGCCGGCTTGTACTGCTCGTGCGCGGTGAGCGTGTACAGCGCGTCCTGGCTGAGCGGCTCGTGGACCTCGATGAACTCACCGTGCGGCAGGCGCTTGATGATGCCCGACTCGCGGCCGTGCAGCACCTTGTCCTTGTCCCGGCGCTGGAGGCCGAGGCAGATGCGCTTGGTGACGATGAACGCGAGGACCGGTCCGACGAAGAAGCTGATCCGGACGAACCAGGTGACCGCGTTGATCGACAGGTGGAAGTGGGTGGCCCACAGGTCGTTGCCACCACCGACCAGGCCGATCATGTACACCGTGACCCAGGCGACGCCGAACGCGGTACGCGTCGGGGCGTTGCGCGGGCGGTCCAGGATGTGGTGCTCGCGCTTGTCGCCGGTGACCCAGGACTCGATGAACGGGTAGAGCGCGATCGCACCCAGGACCAGACCGAAGAGCACCAGCGGGATGAACACGCCGAGGACCAGCGTGTGACCCCAGAAGTTGACCTCCCAGCCCGGCATGTACCGGACCAGACCCTCGGCGAAGCCCATGTACCAGTCGGGCTGGGCGCCCGTGGACACCATGTCCGGCCGGTAGGGGCCGATGGCCCACACCGGGTTGATCTGCGCGATCGCCGCGATCACCGCGATGACACCGAAGACCAGGAAGAAGAAGCCTCCGGCCTTGGCCATGTAGACCGGCAGCAGCGGCATGCCGACGACGTTCTTGTTCGTCTTTCCGGGGCCCGCGAACTGCGTGTGCTTGTGGTAGAAGACCAGGATCAGGTGGCCGACCACCAGGCCGAGCATGATGCCCGGCAGCAGCAGGATGTGGATCGAGTAGAAGCGGGCCACGAAGTCGACGCCCGGGAACTCGCCGCCGAAGAGGAAGAACGAGATGTACGTGCCGACGATCGGCATGGACAGGATCGCGCCCTCGGTGAAGCGGACACCGGTGCCGGAGAGCAGGTCGTCCGGGAGCGAGTAGCCGGTGAAACCGGTGAACATGCCCAGGACGAACAGCAGGAAGCCGAACAGCCAGTTGATCTCACGCGGCTTGCGGAACGCGCCCGTGAAGAACACGCGCATCATGTGCACGAACATGCCCGCGAGGAAGATCAGCGCGGCCCAGTGGTGGATCTGCCGGATGAGCAGACCACCGCGCACGTCGAAGGAGATGTGCAGCGTGGAGCTGAACGCCTCCGACATGAGCTGCCCCTGGAGCGGGACGTAGGAGCCGTGGTACTCCACCTCGTTCATCGACGGGTGGAAGAACAGCGTCAGATACACACCCGTGAGGATGATGATGATGAAGCTGTAGAGGCAGACCTCACCCAACATGAACGACCAGTGGTCGGGGAAGATCTTGCGCATGTTGGCCTTGGCCAGGGAGTAGATCCCGAGCCGGCCGTCGGCCCAGTCGGCGACGCGCTCGCCGGCCGGTGCCTTCCCGCGAGAGCGGGACTCGTTGTTCTCGTTGGTGCTCATCCGCGCTCCCAGAATGCAGGACCGACGGGCTCTTCGAAGTCGCCGAGCGCCTCGAGGTAGCCCTCGTCGTTCACACCGATGCGCAACTGCGGCAAGGGGTGACCGGCCGGGCCGAAGATGACCTTGGCACCGTCGGAGAGGTCGAAGGTGGACTGGTGGCAGGGGCAGAGCGCGTGGTGCGTCTGCTGCTCGTACAGGGAGATCGGGCAACCGACGTGGGTGCAGATCTTCGAGTACGCGACGATGCCCTGGTAGGACCAGTCGAGTTCCTGCTTGTCCTTGATGTCGTCCGGCTGGAGCCGGATGATCATCAGGGCCGCCTTGGCGATCTCGTTCTGGAAGTCGTGGTCGTGCTCCTCGAGGCCCTCCGGCTTGGCGAAGGTGAGGGAGCCGACCGCGACGTCCGCGGGACGCAGCGGCTCGTTGGTGTTCATGTTGACGAGCAGCTTGCCCTTGGACCACAGGGTGTGGCGCAGCTTGGTCCCGGGCAGCGGGCCGAGGTCACGCAGCAGGACGACGCCGGAGAGCGGGAACAGCGCCAGCGCACCGAACATCGTGTTGCGGATCAGCTTGCGCCGGCCCAGCGCCGACTCCTTGGCGCCCTGCTTGAAGTCGGCCATGACCTTGGCCTTGACCTCGGGCTCCGCCGCGATCGCGTGCCGGTCGTCGGCGACCTCTTCGTCGGACATCAGGGTGCGGGCCCAGTGGACCGCGCCCGCGCCGATGCAGAACAGCGCCGCACCGAGGGTCAGACCCAGCGCGAAGTTCAGCGCGTTGAGGTGACCGATCGGGAAGACGAAGATCGACTTGTCGTGCGGGATCGTCACGTACGAGGCGATGAAGCCCACGGTGGCGAGCATCGAGACCGTGAACAGCAGGGCGACCGTGCGCTCGGACCGCTTGGCGGCCCGCTCGTCGATGTCCTGGATCCGGTGCTCGTGGGGCGGCAGTCCGGGGTCGGCGAAGGGGTTCTTCTCGTCCGCTACCGCGACGGTGGCGTCCTGCTCAGCAGGCAGGTTCTCTTCTGGAATGTCTTGGCTACTCATGACTTCTTGGCCTTTGCGGTCCGAGCGGCGACCCAGATGGCGACCGCGATCAGGGCACCGAGACCGAAGATCCAGGAGAAGAGGCCCTCACTGACCGGCCCGAGGCCGCCCAGCTCCAGACCGCCCGGGTTGACCGTCTCGTCGCTGTTGACCGCGTGGAGGTACGCGATGATGTCCTTCTTGTTCTGCTCCGACAGGGTGGTGTCGGGGAAGGACGGCATGTTCTGCGGGCCGGTCTGCATGGCCTCGTAGATGTGCTTCGGGTCGACACCCTCGAGACTCGGGGCGAACTTGCCCTTCGTCAGCGCGCCGCCCTTGCCGGTGAAGTTGTGGCACTGGGCGCAGTTGTTGCGGAAGAGCTCACCGCCCTTGGCGATGTCGGCGCCTTCCGGGCCGTACTGCTCCTCGGTGGGGACGGACGGACCCGCGCCCAGAGAGGCGATGTACGCGGCGAGCTGGTCGATCTCGGCCTGCGAGTAGATGTTCTTCTTCGCCGGGACCTGGGCGCCCTGGGAGGTGGCGGCAGGCATACGGCCCGTCGACACCTGGAAGTCGACGGCGGCAGCGCCGACGCCCACCAGGCTCGGCCCGTCGGAGGTGCCCTGACCATCGGCTCCGTGGCAGCTAGCGCAGCCGACGGTGTAGAGCTTCTTGCCCTCCTCGATGGTGAGGGACTGGGCGGTTTCCTCGGCCTGCGCCTTGTCCGCGGGAGCGAACACGGCGTACAGCCCCCCCGTGCACGCCAGCGCGAGGAGTAGGACGACGACTGCCGCCAGCGGATGGCGTCGTCGTGCGGAGAGCTTTTTCACGGATTACCCCGGTGTCAGGATCTTCTGCGTCGATGCTTCTGTTAGGTGCGTTGTGGAACGCGCGCGGGATCGGGCCCGACTACTTGATCATGTAGATCGTGGCGAAGAGGCCGATCCAGACGACATCGACGAAGTGCCAGTAGTAGGACACGACGATCGCGGCGGTCGCCTGTTCGTGCGTGAACCTCCGGGCCGCATAGGTGCGGCCGAGGACCAGCAGGAAGGCGATGAGACCGCCCGTCACATGCAGTCCGTGGAAGCCGGTGGTCAGGTAGAAGACCGAGCCGTACGGGCCGGACGAGAGCGAGATGCCCTCGTGCTTGACCAGCTCGGTGTACTCGTACACCTGACCGCCGATGAAGATCGCACCCATGATGAAGGTGACGATGAACCAGCCCCGGAGCTTCTTGACGTCACCGCGCTCGGCGGCGAAGACGCCGAGCTGGCAGGTGAGGGAGGAGAGCACCAGGATCGTGGTGTTCGTCGCCGAGAACGGGAAGTTCAAGGCCTCGGCCTGTGATTCCCAGTACTCGGGTCCCGTCACCGATCGCAGGGTGAAGTACATCGCGAAGAGGGCCGCGAAGAACATCAGCTCGGAACTCAGCCAGATGATGGTTCCGACGCTGGTGAGGTTCGGCCGGTTGACCGACGGGTGCGCGTGCCCGGTTTCTACTGTCGTTGCTGTCGCCACGACCGACATTATGTCGGTCGCTTATCCCGCCCTCACTCCGGGGGGTGCCGTTCGGAGTGTCTTGGCCGTTCGTACCGGTGTTGACGTGGTGTTCAAGGGAGTAGCATCCGCCGCATCGGGTCTTTCCGTACGACACTGACGTCTCGGAGGAAGCATGCAGCCGACCGCCACGGTGCTGGTCTACAGCGACGACTCCAACACCCGCGAGCAGGTGCGGCTGGCGACCGGGCGACGGCCCGCACCGGACGTCCCTGTGGTGGAGTTCGTGGAGTGCGCGACCCCCGCAGCAGTCGTCACGGAGCTGGACAAGGGCGGGATCGACGTCTGCGTCCTGGACGGCGAGGCCGTGCCGATGGGCGGCATGGGGGTCTGCCGGCAGATCAAGGACGAGGTCTTCAACTGCCCGCCGGTGCTGCTGCTCATCGGGCGGCCCCAGGATGCCTGGCTGGCCACGTGGAGCAGGGCCGAGGCGGCTGTGACGCTGCCTGTGGAGCCCGTGGAGTTCGCGGAGGCGTTGGCGGCCCTGCTGCGCACGAAGAGGCTGCAGAGCGCCTAGGAGCTCGGTTCAGCAGGTGATCGGGCGGCTGCGGGCCGTGGGGGCTGTTCGCGCCCACGTGGCGGAGCCACATATCGACACAGCCCCGTGCCCCGGCCGGGTCGGCTCCGCCGCCCGGTCTGCTCAGACGCTCTGTGGCCGCAGCCGTGCGCGTTCCGCGGGGCTCGGGCCGTCAGGAGTTCCGGCCACCAGGGCGCTGCCGCCCCGCCATTTCTTCCAGTCCAGGTTCCAGTCGCCGAAGCCGTTGCCGAACGGTTCCATCGTGTTGCCGTACGAGTTGACGACCTTGACGATGTCGCCCTCGCGGACGTTGTCGAAGAACCACTCGGCGTTGGCGGTGCTCATGCCGGTGCAGCCGTGGCTGACGTTGGCGTAGCCCTGGGAGCCGACCGACCAGGGCGCGGCGTGGACGTATTCGCCGCTCCAGGTCACGCGGGTGGCGTAGTAGACGGGTAGGTCGTACGACTCCGAGGAACCCTCCGCTATGCCGATGCTCGTGCCGCGCATCCGTACGAAGTACTCCTTGCCCAGGATCACCTTGACACCGTTGCGGGTCTCGAAGCCGGGCTTGCCCGTCGTGACGGGCATGGACCTCACCTCCTCGCCGTTGCGGTAGAGGGTCAACTGGTGGGTGGAGGCGTCCGTGACGGCGATGACCTGGTCGCCGATGGTGACCTTCAGGGGCTTGACCTTGCCGCCCCAGAGGCGGTCGCTGATCTTGATCCCCTCCAGGTCGCTGCGGGCCTGGACGGTGGCGCCGGCGGGCCAGTACTCCTTGGGCCGGTAGTGGAGCTCCTTGTCGTCCACCCAGTGCCAGTTGCCGTCCACCGCGGGGACGGAGTCGACCCGCAGGGCCCGCTCGACTATCGCCCGCTGGTTCTTGTCCTTGACGGGCCGGCTGAGTTCGGCGGTTATGGGCTGGCCGACGCCGTACTTGCCCGCCTTGGGCCCGAACTTCACCGTCAGGTGCTTCTTGCTGGTCGGCTTGCTGGTGTCGAAGGTGAGGACCTTGCGGCCGGGGGCGCCGTCCTCGTCCTCGGTGCTCACGCGGACCGTGTAGCGGGCGTTGGCGGCCAGCGGGGAGGTGCTGTGCCACCTGGTGCCGTCGGCGGAGAGTTCGCCCGTCACATAGCGCCCTGCGGCGTCCCTGGCGGTGACGTCGGTGATCCGCCCGTCGGAGTCCTCCGCGGTGATCTCCAGGGGCTTGTCGGGATCGGCCTTCTCGCCGTCGCCCGAGGGACCGTTGAAGGCGATCTGGTCGGCCGCGTCGTACGGCTCCGCGGACAGCGGATTGCCGTCGCTGCTGCACGCGGCGGCGCTCGCGCCGAGCGCTATCAGCAGGAGCGTGCAGCCTATGACGGTGCTCTTGCTCGGTGTTTTGCTCATGGCTTCACGCTAGGAAGCAGTGTCAACGGCGGCGCGCCGGGCGACTCGTACGGGTGACACCGA
Organism: Streptomyces sp. NPDC036764; assembly: GCF_055609385.1. Lineage (NCBI taxonomy): Bacteria > Bacillati > Actinomycetota > Actinomycetes > Kitasatosporales > Streptomycetaceae > Streptomyces > Streptomyces sp. NPDC036764. Next base: position 490,814 of record NZ_JBVJPT010000004.1, on the reverse strand, counting down.
TTGCGGCAAAAGAAGGAACCCGGACCCTCCTGACGGAGTGTCCGGGTTCCTTTGAGCTCAGCTCGTGCTACTGGGTGCGGTTCTCACCGCGGTAGTACTCGAAGACCCAGCCCCAGAGACCGACGAGGATCAGCGGGGCCGAGAAGTACAGCAGCCACCAGCCGACCGCGATCCCCAGGAAGGCGAGCGCGCCGCCGATTCCGAGGGAGAGCGGCTGCCAGCTATGCGGGCTGAAGAACCCGACCTCGCCGGCGTCGTCCGCGACGTCCGCTTCCTTGTTGTCCTGTGCGCCCGCGTCGACCCGCCGGGCGGTGAAGCCCAGGTAGAAGCCGATCATGATGCACAGACCGAAGGCCAGGAAGAGGGCCGTGGTACCGGCCGGCTCCTTCGACCAAACGCCATAGACAACCGCCATGGCGAGGACGAAGACGCTCAGCCACATGAACATCCTGCCCTGGATCTTCACTTGCCGGCCTCCTTGCCACCAGCCAGAGCCTTCTCACCGTGAGGCGCGTTCTCGAGCTGGTCGAGAGCGGCGATCTCAGGGTGATGCAGGTCGAACGCCGGGGATTCGGAACGGATCCGCGGCAGAGTGAGGAAGTTGTGTCGCGGCGGCGGGCAGGACGTGGCCCACTCCAGCGAGCGGCCGTAGCCCCACGGGTCGTCGACCTCGACCTTCTTGCCGTACTTGGCGGTCTTCCACACGTTGTAGAAGAACGGCAGCAGCGACGCGCCGAGCACGAACGAGCTGATCGTCGAGATCGTGTTCAGGGCGGTGAAGCCGTCGGCCGCGAGGTAGTCGGCGTAACGACGCGGCATGCCCTCGGCGCCCAGCCAGTGCTGGACCAGGAAGGTGCCGTGGAAGCCGACGAACAGCGTCCAGAAGGTCATCTTGCCGAGCCGTTCGTCGAGCATCTTGCCCGTGAACTTCGGCCACCAGAAGTGGAAGCCGGAGAACATCGCGAACACGACGGTGCCGAAGACGACGTAGTGGAAGTGCGCCACCACGAAGTACGAGTCGGACACGTGGAAGTCCATCGGCGGCGAGGCCAGGATGACACCCGTCAGACCACCGAAGGTGAAGGTGATGAGGAAGCCGACCGCCCAGAGCATCGGTGTCTCGAAGGACAACGAGCCCTTCCACATCGTTCCGATCCAGTTGAAGAACTTCACGCCCGTTGGTACGGCGATGAGGAACGTCATGAAGGAGAAGAACGGCAGGAGTACACCGCCGGTGACGTACATGTGGTGGGCCCACACCGTCACGGACAGACCCGCGATGGCGATGGTCGCCGCGATCAGACCCATGTAGCCGAACATCGGCTTGCGGGAGAAGACCGGGATGACCTCACTGATGATGCCGAAGAACGGCAACGCGATGATGTACACCTCTGGATGCCCGAAGAACCAGAACAGGTGTTGCCATAGCAACGCTCCGCCGTTCGCGGCATCGAAGACATGGGCGCCGAACTTGCGGTCCGCCTCCAGCGCGAAGAGCGCCGCCGCGAGGACGGGGAAGGCGAGCAGGACCAGCACCGCGGTCAGCAGCACGTTCCACACGAAGATCGGCATGCGGAACATCGTCATGCCCGGCGCACGCATGCAGATGATGGTGGTGATGAAGTTGACCGAGCCGAGGATGGTGCCGAAGCCGGAGAAGGCAAGGCCCATGATCCACAGGTCGGCGCCGATGCCCGGCGAGCGGACCGCGTCCGACAGCGGGCTGTAGGCGAACCAGCCGAAGTCGGCCGCGCCGTCCGGGGTGAGGAAGCCGCCCACCGCGATGAGCGAGCCGAACAGGTACAGCCAGTAGGCGAACATGTTCAGCCGGGGGAAGGCCACGTCCGGTGCGCCGATCTGCAGCGGCATGATCCAGTTCGTGAAGCCGGCGAACAGCGGCGTCGCGAACATCAGCAGCATGATCGTGCCGTGCATCGTGAACGCCTGGTTGAACTGCTCGTTCGACATGATCTGAAGACCGGGCCGGGCGAGCTCGGCGCGCATGAGCAGCGCCATCACGCCGCCGATCACGAAGAACGCGAACGACGTGACGAGGTACAGCGTTCCGATCGTCTTGTGGTCGGTGGTGGTGAGCCACTTGACCACGACGTTGCCGGGTTGCCTGCGCCGGACCGGCAGCTCGTTCTCGTACGAGTCCTCAGCCGCCGCGGCACCCTGGGGTTCGTTGAGGATGCTCACAGGTTGTTCGTCTCCCGGTTCTTCTCGTGGCTCGTCTGCGCGATGCCGGCGGGAACGTAACCGGTCTGCCCCTTCTTGGCGAGGTCCTTGAGGTGCTGCTCGTAGCGCTCGGGGGAGACGACCTTCACGTTGAACAGCATCCGGGAGTGGTCGACGCCGCACAGCTCGGCGCACTTGCCCAGGAAGGTGCCCTCACGGTTGGGGGTCACCTCGAAGGCGTTGGTGTGGCCCGGGATGACGTCCTGCTTCATCAGGAACGGCACCACCCAGAAGGAGTGGATGACGTCACGAGAGGTGAGGACGAAGCGGACCTTCTTGCCCTCCGGCAGCCACAGGGTGGGGCCCGGGTTGCCCGTCTGGGGGTTGCGGGTGCCGGGCGTGCCGCAGTCGTACACGCCGCCGGCGTTCGCCGGGAAGTCCTCCTTGAACCGGTCCGGGATCGCGGCCAGTTCCTTGGACGTCTTGGCGTCGCCGGTGGAGCCCTCCACGTCGGCGATCATGTTGAAGCACCAGCTCCACTGGAAGCCGACGACGTTGACGGTGACGTCGGGCTTGTCCTTGAGGCTGAGGAGCTTCGACTCGTCGCGGGCCGTGAAGTAGAACAGGACCGAGACGATGATGAGCGGGACCACCGTGTACAGCGCCTCGATCGGCATGTTGTACCGGGTCTGCGGAGGTACCTCGACCTTGGTGCGGCTGCGCCGGTGGAACATGGCGCTCCACAGGATCAGACCCCACACCAGCACGCCGACGGCGAGCGCAGCCGCCCAGGAACCCTGCCACAGGGAGAGGATCCGCGGAGCCTCTTCCGTGGTCGGGGTGGGCATACCAAGGCGGGGGAAGTCTTCCCAGTTGTACGAGCAACCGGTGGCTGTCGCCAGGACCAGGCCCGCGGTCATTGCCTGCAGCAGCTTCCGCCGCATCGGGCGCCGCGGCGAGCGGTCGGAGCCGTTGGGACTCACGTAGCGCCTTCCCGAGAGTCTCGCCCGCGCGGATCGGCTGCGGCCTGGCCTTCTCGCTGGTCGGTCGCCGCCCTGCGTCGGGCAGGGGTTTGGATGTTTATGCGGACCAAACCCTAGCCGACGCCCTCCGGGGGTTCGCGGGGAGGGGTGCCTATGGGGTGGGGTGGTTCGCTGGTTTGGCGGCTGCGGGCTGTTTGTGGCTGGTCGCGCAGTTCCCCGCGCCCCTAAAAGGACGTTGCCGTGGCCGGACGTCTAGCGTTGCTGTGTGGCCTACTTCGACGCTGCTTCCAGTGCTCCTCTGCATCCCGTTGCCCGGCAGGCTCTTCAGGCCTCCCTTGATGAAGGGTGGGCCGATCCGGCACGTCTGTATCGAGAAGGGCGGCGGGCGCGCCTGCTGCTGGACGCGGCTCGGGAGGCTACCGCCGAGGCCGTGGGGTGCAGAGCCGATGAGTTGGTGTTCACCTCATCGGGGACGCGGGCCGTCCACTCGGGTGTCGCCGGGGTGTTGGCCGGGCGGCGGCGGGTCGGGCGTCACCTGATCGTGTCCGCCGTCGAACACTCCTCTGTGCTCCATGCGGCTGACGCGCACGAGGCCGACGGGGGTTCGGTCACTCAGGTGGCGGTGGGCCGGGGCGGCGCAGTGGACGTGGGGGCGTACGCGGACGCCCTGCGTCCGGACACCGCGCTCGCCTGCCTCCAGTCGGCCAACCACGAGGTGGGCACCGAGCAGCCGGTGGCCGAGGTGGCCGCCGTGTGCCGGGAGGCGGGCGTGCCGTTGCTGGTGGACGCGGCGCAGTCACTCGGGTGGGGGCGTGTCGAGGGCGACTGGTCGGTGGTGACCGGGAGTGCCCACAAGTGGGGCGGTCCCTCGGGGGTCGGGCTGCTCGTCGTACGCAAAGGGGTGCGGTTCGCCGCGCAAGGGCCTGCGGACGAGCGGGAGTCGGGGCGGGCGGCCGGGTTCGAGAACATCCCGGCGATCGTCGCCGCGGCGGCCTCGCTGCGGGCGGTGCGGGCGGAGGCGGCCCAAGAGGCGGTACGGCTGCGGGAGCTGACGGAGCGGATCCGGGCCCGGGTGCCGGAGCTGGTGCCGGATGTGGAGGTGGTCGGCGATCCGGCGCGGCGGCTGCCCGGGATCGTCACCTTCTCCTGTCTCTATGTCGACGGGGAGGCTTTGCTGCACGAGCTGGACCGTGCCGGGTTCTCGGTCTCGTCCGGTTCGTCCTGTACGAGCAGCACGCTGACGCCCAGCCATGTACTGAAGGCGATGGGGGTGCTGAGCGAGGGGAACGTGCGGGTGTCCTTGCCGCCGGGGACGCCGGAGGAGGACGTCGAGCGGTTCCTTCAGGTGCTGCCGGGGGCGGTGGCCGGGGTGCGGGAGAAGCTGGGGGCGCCGGTCACCGAGACGACCGTGCGGGACGACGTCCTGGTCGTCGACTCCCTGGGCAAGCTGTGCCCGCTTCCCGTCATCGAGCTCGCCAAGGTCATCGGCGACGTGCCGGTCGGCGGCCTGGTCCGCGTCCTCGCCGACGACGAGGCGGCCCGCCTCGACATCCCGGCGTGGTGCGAGATGCGGGGGCAGGAGTACGTGGGCGAGGAGCCGGCGGAGCGGGGGACGGCGTACGTCGTGCGCCGGGTGAGCTGAACGCCCCTCCAGGGGCGCGGGGAACTGCGCGAACAGCCCCCACGCGCCCGCAGCCGACGGCGAACCCGCCGAGGCGGACCTCAGGTCAGGTGAGCCCGGACCTCTTCGCCGGCGTCGTGCCCGTACGCCTTGGTGAACCGGTCCATGAAGTGCGCCCGCCGAAGCTGGTACTCCTGTGTGCCCACCGTCTCGATGACGAGCGTCGCCAGCATGCAGCCGACCTGCGCGGCACGCTCCAGGGACACACCCCACGCCAGTCCGGACAGGAAACCGGCGCGGAAGGCGTCGCCGACGCCCGTGGGGTCGGCCTTGCGCTCCTCCTCGGCGCAGCCGACCTCGATCGGGTCGTGGCCGGCCCGCTCGATGCGCACGCCCCGCGAGCCGAGGGTGGTGACCCGGTGGCCGACCCTGGACAGGATCTCCTCGTCCGACCAGCCGGTCTTGGACTCGATGAGCCCCTTCTCGTACTCGTTGGAGAAGAGGTAGGTGGCGCCGTCCAGCAGTATCCGGATCTCGTCGCCGTTCATCCGGGCGATCTGCTGGGAGAAGTCGGCGGCGAAGGGGATCGATCGGGAGCGGCACTCCTCGGTGTGGCGGAGCATGCCCTCGGGGTCGTCGGCGCCGATGAGGACCAGGTCGAGGCCGCCCACGCGGTCCGCGACGGTCTTCAGCTCGATCAGCCGGGCCTCGCTCATCGCGCCCGTGTAGAAGGAGCCGATCTGGTTGTGGTCGGCGTCGGTGGTGCAGACGAAGCGGGCGGTGTGCAGGGTCTCTGAGATTCGGACCGAACCGGTGTCGACGCCGTGCCGGTCGAGCCAGGCCCGGTACTCGTCGAAGTCGGAGCCCGCGGCCCCGACCAGGATCGGCTTCGTGCCGAGCTGACCCATGCCGAAGGCGATGTTCGCGCCTACGCCGCCTCGGCGTACGTCAAGGTTGTCGACCAGGAACGAGAGCGAGACCGTGTGCAACTGGTCCGCTACGAACTGGTCGGCGAAGCGGCCGGGGAAGGTCATGAGGTGGTCGGTGGCGATGGAGCCGGTGACTGCGATGCGCACGGCGTGGAGTCTCCTGCGGGGAGGTTTGATTGACATTCCACGCTACCGTTCGTGACCGGCGCGCAGAAGCGGCCAAAACTACCTGATAGTAGATCTTTCTTCGCGGGCTCTGGCGTGCATACGGTGCGGCTATGACGAAATTCGAGGTCCGCGCCCCTGTCCCGGCCGACCTGGAGGCCGACCTGGCGTCACTGCTGGGTGACTGTGCGCGGATGGCTCCGCACTGGGCCGTTCCCGACCGTGTCCTTTCCCGTCCGGTCTCCCCTTCACGCATCCACGGGGTGACCGTGCCGTCGAAGTCGGCGCGACTGCTGGACGCGATGTCCGACTACGGGGACTGACCGGGAGGCCGATCGAACTCCGGCGGCTCGATCGGCGCCTTTCGGGGAACCGTGCGCTCCCCCGCTGCGTCCCATCGGCGTCCCCCGTAAAGGGGATGCGGGATACGACCCGGCAGACCGGCCTTTTGACAGGGTCGGGTCAGGGTCATGGGACATGTGCGCAGCCGAAGGAGCGATGCGGTGAACACCGAGCGACCCGACAACGACGACGCGGGCGCCTCCGGCAAGGACGCGGAGGAGGCACGGGCGGAGCAGGCCGCTGCCGGTGCCGACGAGCTCGCCGCGCGGAGCGGGACGGCAGGCGAGGCTGCCGACGGCGGGGCCGAAGGGGCCGACCGGGCCGACGAGGCTGCCTCCGTTGGGGCCGAAGGGGCCGACCGGGTCGACGAGGCTGCCGACGTTGGGGCCGAGGGGGCCGACCGGGCCGACGAGACCGCCGCCGAGGACGAGGGGGCGTCGCGTGACGCGGGCGCCTCGGGCGAGGGGGCTGCTTCAGGTCAGGAGTCCCCTTCCGGCCAGAAGAGTGACCCGGACGAGGTGAGCGCCTCGCAGGACGCCGAAGGTGCCGCATCCGCGCCCGACGCTCCCGTCCCGCCCGCCGCCGAGGTGCACGGCGACGCCACCCCCGGCCACGAGCCGGACGACCTGCACGGCGGTGCCCGTCGCCGCTCCCCCGCGATCATCGCCTCCGTCGCCGCGGCCGTACTGCTCGTCGGGGGCGGTGGGGCATATCTCGCCGCGAACGCGTCCGGCGGGTCGGACGGCGGTACGTCGTCCGGGGCGTCCGGCGGTGACACTCCCCCGCCGCTGCACCTCGACGGCTACACCGAGGGCGGCGGGAACGGCACCGGCGGCATCGCGCCCGGCGAGCCCAATCCTTACGGCGCCACCTACAAGGCCGACGGCGATCTGCCGGACGGGCCCGGGTCGGCGGCGGTGTACCGGGCCGGCGGTGAGGTCGGCGCGGACGAGGTGGCCCGACTGGCCGAGGCGCTCGGGGTGGACGGGACGCCGGTGGCGCAGGGGCAGACCTGGAAGGTGGGCGCGTCGGACGGGGCCGGGCCCAGCCTTCAGGTGAACAAGCAGGCACCGGGGACCTGGACCTTCTACCGGTACGCGCCCGGCACGGACGACTGCCAGAGCACCACCGTCTGCGCGAAGGGCCCGGCCGGCGGGACCGGCGATCCGGTGAGCGAGGACGTCGCGAAGAAGGCCGCCGCGCCGGTCCTCAAGGCGGTCGGTCAGGATGACGCGAAGCTCGACGCGGGCCAGGTCATGGGCGCCCAGCGGGTGGTGAACGCCGATCCCGTGGTCGGCGGCCTGCCCACGTACGGCTGGACGACCGGGGTGACCGTGAACGCCCAGGGCGAAGTGGTCGGCGGAAGCGGCCAGTTGAAGGCGCCGGTGAAGGGGGACACGTACCCCGTGCTGAGCGCCGAGAAGACGCTCGGGCTGATGAACGCGGCGCCGAAGGCCGACCACCGCATGGGCATCGGCGGCTGCGCCAGCCCCGTACCGCTGAAGGACCGTATGGAAGCGCCCTGCGGTGCCGAGGCGTCGATGTCGGCGTCCGGGTCGACGGGTGCGCCCCCGGAGCAGGACACCATCACCGTGGAGAAGGCGGTGTTCGGGCTGGCCTCGCACTACGTGGACACCCGGCAGGCGCTGGTGCCGTCGTGGCTGTTCGAGGTGCGGACGCAGGGCGCGCAGGACAGCTTCACGGTGACGTACCCGGCGATCGACCCGGAGTTCCTGGCCTCGTCCACGCCTTCGCAGGAGCCGTCCGGGCAGCCGAGCCCTCGGCCGTCCGGGCCGAAGGACGACTCGACGGCTTCGCCGGTCACCCGGAACGTGGGTGTGGACGGCTACACGGCCGACGGCTCGGAGCTGACCGTCGCCTTCACCGGCGGCGTGTGCGCCGACTACAAGGTGACCGCGAGCGAGAACGGCGACGAGGTGACGGTCCGTGTGACGGAGACCTCACAGCCGGACGAGGTCTGCATCCTGATCGCCAAGGTGTTCCACAAGACCGTGCAACTGGACAAGCCGCTCGGGGACCGGAAGGTCGTGGGCACGGACGGCCAGGCGGTCCCGCTGGAGAAGCCCGGGACACTCCCGGACGCACCGCAGACGTCCGGGGCCCGGTAGGGGCCCGCGGACAAGGAAAGGCGGCGGCCCCGTCGGAGGGGGTCGCCGCCTTTTCGCGTCGTCCGGCCGGGATCGGCCGAACGCTCGCTTGGTTAGCTGAAGGAGTCGCCGCAGGCGCAGGAGCCCGTCGCGTTCGGGTTGTCGATCGTGAAGCCCTGCTTCTCGATGGTGTCGACGAAGTCGATGGACGCGCCGCCCAGGTACGGAGCGCTCATGCGGTCGGTGACGACCTTGACCCCGCCGAAGTCCTTGACGACGTCCCCGTCGAGCGAACGCTCGTCGAAGAAGAGCTGGTAGCGCAGGCCCGAGCAGCCACCGGGCTGAACGGCCACACGCAGCGCGAGGTCCTCACGGCCTTCCTGGTCGAGCAGGGCCTTCACCTTGGCCGCGGCGGCGTCGCTCAGAAGGATGCCGTCGGTGGCGGTGCTGGTCTCGTCCGATACGGACATCTACATCTCTCCCGGGTTGTACGGAGACTGCTTGCCGACCATTGCAACCGGCGGGTCGGCGGATTCATTCCGGGCCGGATGCTTGTCTTTCGGTCCTCCTTCATGCTCGCACACGGCACGCGAAGCGGAAAACGCCTCATTCGGGAATGCGCGAGCCGCCCACCGGGATTCACGTCACATCGACACGATGGCCATCGTCAAACTGACGTGAACCGGTTATGATAGATAGCGTCAATCCGACGAGAAGTCGTTGAAGGTGTCCCGCTTGACCCGCCGGGTCCGGATCCTCCGGTCCCGGCGAGCCGCAGAACAGAAAGGGTGCGTGTCGTGACCACCGCCCAGACCCAGGAGCTCGACGTACAGCCGACGCCCCTCGCCCTGCTGCTCCTCGGCCGTGAGGCCGACCCGAGGAGCGAGCGCGGCGTCGAGTGCCCCGGCGACCTGCCCTCGCCGTCCGACCCGGACCTGGTCGAGCGTGCCCGAGCCGCCAAGGAGAAGCTCGGCAGCAAGGTCTTCGTGCTCGGCCACCACTACCAGCGCGACGAGGTCATCCAGTTCGCCGACGTGACCGGTGACTCGTTCAAGCTGGCCCGGGACGCGGCAGCGCGCCCGGAGGCCGAGTACATCGTGTTCTGCGGCGTGCACTTCATGGCGGAGTCCGCCGACATCCTGACCTCCGACGACCAGAAGGTCGTCCTGCCCGATCTCGCCGCCGGCTGCTCGATGGCCGACATGGCGACGGCCGAGCAGGTCGCCGAGTGCTGGGACGTGCTGACCGAGGCCGGGATAGCCGAGCAGGTCGTGCCGGTGTCGTACATGAACTCGTCCGCGGACATCAAGGCGTTCACGGGCAAGCACGGCGGCACGATCTGCACCTCCTCCAACGCCAAGCGCGCCCTGGACTGGGCCTTCGAGCAGGGCGAGAAGGTGCTCTTCCTGCCGGACCAGCACCTCGGCCGCAACACCGCGGTCCGCGACATGGGCATGTCGCTCGAGGACTGCGTCGTCTACAACCCGCACAAGCCGAACGGCGGGCTCACGGCCGACGAGCTGCGCGCCGCGAAGATGATCCTGTGGCGCGGCCACTGCTCGGTGCACGGCCGCTTCAGCCTGGAGTCGGTGAACGACGTGCGCGAGCGCATCCCGGGCGTGAACGTCCTGGTGCACCCCGAGTGCAAGCACGAGGTCGTCGCCGCCGCCGACTACGTCGGGTCGACCGAGTACATCATCAAGGCCCTGGAGGCCGCCCCGGCCGGCTCCAAGTGGGCCATCGGCACGGAGCTGAACCTGGTCCGCCGGCTGGCGAACCGTTTCGCGCCCGAGGGCAAGGAGATCGTCTTCCTCGACAAGACGGTCTGCTTCTGCTCGACCATGAACCGCATCGACCTGCCGCACCTGGTCTGGACCCTTGAGTCGCTGGCCGAGGGCAACCTGGTCAACCGGATCGAGGTCGACAAGGAGACCGAGGCGTTCGCGAAGCTGGCGCTGGAGCGGATGCTGGCGCTGCCGTAGGCATCGGCGCCGACCCGGTACTCACCCCGACACGGGTTTCCGGTCGGGGTGGGCCGGGTCGAGGGTGAAGACGTCGCCGTCCCGGGTGGCGACAATCAGGGCACCCTTGTGGAGCAGCACCTCGGACGCCGACCAGCCCTGGCTGATCACCCGCTGGGTGCGCGGCAGGGTCTCCCACAGCAGTGTGCCCTTCCGCGTGTCGAGGGCGGCGACCCGGCCGCTGGCGGTGGACATGTAGACCGCGTGGGCGCGGGGGTCGTATGCGACGCTGCTCGGCTTCTCCAGGCTCGTCCGGGTCTGCCACAGCCGCTCACCCGTCCGGGCCGACACGGCGGTGACCTGGCCGGAGGACCTGGCGAACCACAGGGTGCCGTCCGACAGGGTCGCGTTGCCCTCGAACTCCTCGGCCAGTTCCGTCGTGCTGCCCTGACCGGTGACCGGGTCCACCAGCCGGATCCGGGAGAACGGCCCCTCCTCGTCGCCGGGGACGTTCCCGTTCTCGTCCTCGGCCGGGTCGAGGAAGAGCAGACGGCCGTCGTACATCCCGGCGAGGGTTCCGCGGTTGGGCACCGTCAGGCGTCGCGTCGAGCCGTCGGCTCGGTCCAGCCCCAGAAGCAGCATGTCGTCGGAGGGCGTCATGTCCGGGGCGCACTGCAGGAGGAGGTCCTCGCCGGTGTTCGCCGACCGGCAGTACTGCCCCTTGGGCAGTGGTGCCGTCCAGAGCTCGGCGCCGGTGCGCGGCGAGCGGGCGGTCACCGAACGGCCGCCGTCGTCCGGGACGATCACGAGATCACCGGAGAAATGCGCGCGGACCGCGTCGACGTTCACCGTGCGATGCCAGAGCCGCTTTCCGGTCCCCGGGTCGAGGGCGGCGACCGAGACCACGACGTCGTCGCCGAAGTCGGGGCTGTACGTCTGCTCGACCAGCATCGCGTCCTGCGCGACGCCGAGGACCGAGAAGGTGTACGACCCCTTGCCCTTGCCGGGCGGAAACACGTCGGCGCGCCAGACGGTCTTTCCGGTGAGCCCGTCGACGCGCATGGGCAGGACCCCGTCACCCGCACAGTAGACGGCGCCCTTGTACATCTCGCACCTGGGGCCGAAGCCCTGCGAGCCGGCCTCGGCGACTCCGCGCCCCTTCTTCACGCCCTGCGCGGCGGTGGCGTACACCGTCGTCTGCCAGGGCTTCCAGCCTGCGGGCAGCGCCGGCCACCGGGAGGGCGCGGACGCGCCGGGATTCGCCCGCGCCGGGCCGCCGTCGTCCGTCTGTCCGGGCCCGAGCAGCAGGTATCCGGTGAGGCCCAGGGCGAGAGCGCCGACCGTGCCGGCCGTGGCCCACAGCGGGCGGACCCGGCTGCGGCGCCGAACTGGGGCCTCGGTGTCGGGACGGGGGCCCGCGGCGGGCCGGGTCCGGACCACGGCGACCTCGTCCGAGCGCAGCGTCACGGTGGGCTCGTCGTCCGCACCCGTCTCCGGCAGCGCGGCCACGAACTCTCGTGCCAGTTCGTCCAGTTCGGGCCGGTCCGCGGGTTTCTTGGCGAGGCAGCGCGCCAGGATCGCGTGGAGCGGCTGCGGCACGCCGTCCAGGACGGGGGCGTCGTGCACCACCTGGTACGCCGTCAGGTAAGGGCTGTCCGCGTCGAAGGGGCCGCGGCCCGTGATCGTGTAGACGAGCAGGGCGCCCACGGAGAAGACGTCGGAGGCGGGGCCCACCGAGCGGGCGTCGGTGAGCTGTTCCGGGGACATGAAGGGCGGGGTGCCGATCATCTGGCCGGTCTCGGTCAGGGTGTTGTGGTTCTCCGCCGCACGGGAGATACCGAAGTCGATGACGCGGGGGCCGTCCTCGGCCATCAGGACGTTGGCGGGTTTGAGGTCCCGGTGGACCACCCCCGCGCGGTGGATGTCCCGCAGCGCCTCCACCAGCCCGAGGGCCAGCCGCCGAAGTTCGGTTCCCTTCAGCGGGCCCCCGTCGCGGATCAGGGCGGAGAGCGCGGGGCCCGGCACGTACTGGGTGGCCATCCAGGGCCGTACCGCCTCCGGGTCGGCGTCCAGCACCGGGGCGGTGAAGGCGCCGCTGACCTTGCGGACGGCCTCGATCTCCTGCCGGAAGCGGGCGCGGAAGACCGCGTCCTCGGCGTACTGGGCGTGCACCACCTTGACGGCGACCTCACGCCCCGAGCGGGACCTGCCCCGGTAGACGACCCCCATGCCCCCGGATCCGAGCCTGCCGACCAGCTTGTACCCGCCGACCGACTTCGGGTCGTCCTTGTTCAGCGGCACGCCCGGTACCCCTCCCCCGTGATGCAGTCCGAGGCTCAGGATACGTAACGCGCAAACGTTGATGGCCGGGTCCCGAACCGTATTTTCCGGTTCGGGACCCGGCCACCGCGGGTCACTCGGTCAGCCGATCAGACGGACGCGGGCTCCGCCTCCTCCGGGGCGTCCTTCGCCGACTGCTCGGACAGCCCCGCCTTCTTCGCCCGCCTGGCGGCCCGCTTCTTCGCCCGGCGCTCCTTGCGCAGCTCCAGCATCGCGTAGAGCGTCGGGACGAGGAGAAGGGTCAGCAGGGTCGAGGTGATCAGACCGCCGATCACCACCACGGCCAGCGGCTGGGCGATGAAGCCGCCCTCGCCGGTCACGCCCAGGGCCATGGGCAGCAGGGCGAAGATCGTCGCCAGGGCCGTCATGAGGATCGGGCGCAGCCGGTGCCGGCCGCCCTCGATCACCGCTTCGACGACGCCGTAACCCTGCTTGCGGTACTGGTTGATGAGGTCGATCAGCACGATCGCGTTCGTCACCACGATGCCGATCAGCATCAGCATGCCGATCATCGCGGGGACGCCCATCGGGGTGCCGGTCGCGATCAGCAGGCCGATCGCGCCCGTCGCCGCGAACGGGATGGAGACCAGCAGGATCAGCGGCTGGACCAGCGAGCGGAAGGTCGCGACCAGCAGCATGAAGACGATCGCGATGGCCGCCAGCATCGCCAGGCCCAGGTTGGCGAACGCGTCGTCCTGGTCCTCGGAGACACCGCCGATCGAGGCCGTCGCACCCGCCGGGAGCGTCAGTGAGTTGATCTCGGACTGAAGGTCCGCGCTCACCGCGCCGGTGTTGTCGCCGGTCGGCTTCGCGCTGATGGTGGCCGCGCGCTGGCCGTCGATCCGGGTCATCGAGACCGGGCTGTCCACCAGCTTCACGTCCGCGATGTCGCCGAGCTTCACCGGGCCCAGGCGCAGACCCTGAAGCTGCTTCAGCGTCGTGGCCGGCTTCGCCGACTTGATGACGATGTCGCGCTCGGTGTCGTCCAGGGTCGCCTGGGCGGCCGTGTTTCCGCGCACCGCCTGGGCGACGGCGAGACCGAGGGTCTGGTCGTTGAAGCCCGCCGCGGCCGCCTTGTCGTTGGCCTTCACCGAGATGCGCGGCACGCTCTGCGCCAGGTCGCTGGTGACGTCGGTGACGTCGTCCAGTCCTGCCACCGCCTCGCGGACCTGCTCGGACGCCTTGCGCAGCACGTCCCCGTCGGCCGCCTTCACGACGACGCTCAGGTCCTGGGCGCCGAAGCCGTCACCGGCGGCGATCGTGGTGGTGCCGATGCCGTCGAGCTTCTTCAGGCCCGCCTCGATACGGTCCTGGACGTCGTCGTAGGACGCCGAGTCCTCCAGCATCACCTGGTACGACGCCTGGTTGGTGTCGGTACCGCCGCCGAAGGCCGCCATGAAGCCGGACGAGCCGATGGTGACCTGGTAGTCCTTGACGCCCTTGGTTTCGGCGAGCAGCCCCTCGACCTTCTTGGCCTGCTCGTCGGTCGCGGCCAGGCTGGTGCCGGGCTTCAACTCCTGCTTGACGGTGAGGACTTCCTGCTCGCCCTGGTCGAAGAAGTTCGTCTTCAGCAGCGGCGCCATGCCGAACGTGCCGACGAGGATGACGATCGCCAGCAGCACGCTGGTCAGCCGGCGCCGCGTCGCGAACCGAAGGACGGGGACGTAGATGCGCTGGAGCCTGCTCTTCGCCTCCTTCTCCTCCGCGATCCGGCGCGCCTCGTCGGCGTCCTCCGGGGTGCCCTTCGGGGCGCGCAGGAACCAGTACGACAGGACGGGTACGACCGTCAGCGACACCAGCAGCGACGCCAGCAGCGCGGCCGTCACCGTCAGGCTGAACGAGCCGAACAGCTCGCCCACCATGCCGCCGACCAGGCCGATCGGCAGGAACACGGCCACCGTGGTGAGCGTCGAGGAGGTCACCGCGCCGGCGACCTCGCGGACCGCCTTGATGATGGCGTCCTCGCGCTCCTCGCCGTAGCCGAGGTGCCGCTTGATGTTCTCCAGGACCACGATCGAGTCGTCGACGACCCGGCCGATGGCGATGGTGAGCGCGCCGAGCGTCAGCATGTTCAGGGAGAGGTCCCTGGTCCACAGGACGATCAGGGCCAGGACGACGGAGAGCGGGATGCTCACCGCCGTGACCAGCGTCGAGCGGATCGACGCCAGGAAGACCAGGATGATCAGCACCGCGAAGAGCAGACCGAGCGCGCCCTCCGTGGTCAGACCGTCGATGGACTTCTTCACGGCCGGGCCCTGGTCGCTGACCACGGTCACCGTCGCGTCCGAGCCGAGGTCCTTGCGGATCTCCGGGAGCTTGTCCTCGACGGCGTCCGAGATGGCGACCGCGCTGCCGTCGCGGTCCATGGTGACCGAGACCGCGAGGGACGGCTTGCCGTCGGTGCGGGTGATGGAGTCGGCCGGGGCCTGCTCCTGCTTCACGGAGGCGACGGAGCCGAGGCGGACCGGCTTCCCGGCGCCGGGCTCGCCCGTCACCATCAGGTCCTCGATCTGCTTCAGCGAGGTGAAGCCGCCGCCGACCTGGACGGTGCGGTTGCTGCCGTCCTCGTCGAAGGAGCCGGCCGGCACGGTGGCGCCGCCCGCCTGAAGAGCCTGGGAGACGGCCGCCGAGGTCAGGCCGGCCTTCGCCAGCTTCGCGTCGTCGGGCGTGACGGTGACCTGGAGGTCGCGCACACCGTCGACGGTGACCTGGCCGACGCCGTCGATGTCCTTCAGGTCCGGCACCAGGGTGCGGTCGAGCTGGTCGGCCAGGGCCTGCTGGTCCTTGCCGGAGGTCACGGCGAGGACGACGGTCGGGATGTCGTCCGTGGAACCGGCGATGACCTGCGGGTCCACGTCGTCGGGCAGTTGGACGCGGGCCCGGTTGACGGCCTGCTGGACGTCGGCGACGAGCTGCTGGGTGTCGGGGCCGTAGTCGAAGGACGCCATGATCACGGCGTTGCCCTCGCTGGCCGTGGAGGTGACGCCGGTGATGCCGTCGACGGCTTCGAGGCTGTCCTCGATCGGCTCGACGACCTGCTTCTCGACCACGTCCGGCGACGCGCCCTGGTACGGCGCGAGGACGGACACCATGGGCAGTTCGATGGAGGGCAGGAGCTGCTGCTTGAGCTGAGGTATCGCGATCGCGCCGAAGGCGATCGTGATGATCGAGATCAGGCCTATCAGGGCGCGTTGGGCGAGGCTGAATCGGGACAGCCAGGACATGGGTGAGGGTCTCTCTTCTGTGAGCGGCAGAAGCGGCAAGGGCGTCTGTGGCACGCGGGCGCGGCCTGCGGCACGCGTATGTGGCGCGGATGAGCGCCCGCCCCTACACCCTGAGCCATCGACAAGCCCCGTTTCGTAGACCCCAGGTCCATTTCCTTATACGGCGCATACTCCGGGCGCAGTATGCGCGCTCGAGTTCACTCCACCCTTGGACGTACCAGCCCGGACTCGTACGCGATCACCACGAGCTGGGCCCGGTCGCGGGCGCCGAGCTTGGACATGGCCCGGTTGACGTGCGTCTTCACGGTCAGCGGGCTGACCTCCAGGCGCTCGGCGATCTCGTCGTTGGAGTGCCCGCCGGCGACCTGGACCAGGACCTCGCGCTCGCGGACGGTGAGGGCGTCGAGCCGCTCGGCGCGGGCGGGGTCGCGGTCGTCCGCGCCGTCGCCCTGAGCGAGGAAGCGGGCGATCAGGCCCTTGGTGGCGGCCGGGGAGAGCAGCGCCTCGCCACCGGCCGCGACGCGGATGGCGCTGAGGAGCTCGTCGGGTTCGGAGCCCTTGCCGAGGAAGCCGGAGGCGCCGGCGCGCAGGGACTGCACGACGTAGTCGTCGACCTCGAAGGTGGTCAGGATGACGACGCGGACATGGGCGAGGGCCGGGTCGGCGCTGATCATGCGGGTGGCGGCGAGGCCGTCGGTGCCGGGCATCCGGATGTCCATCAGGACGACGTCCGCGCCGCGCTCCTTGGCCAGCCGCACCGCCTCCGCGCCGTCGGACGCCTCACCGACGACCTCCATGTCGGGCTCGGAGTCGACCAGCACTCTGAAGGCGCTGCGCAGCAGGGCCTGGTCGTCGGCGAGCAGGACGCGGATGGTCATGCGGAGTCCTCAGCGGGGCACGGGGTGGACGGCTTGGTGATACGACAACTGCCGCGGGGGGCTCGTTGGTTCCGCGGCGTCGTCATACGGCGTCCTCCGCGGCGCGGGTACGGCTCTTGACCGGCAGGATCGCATGGACGCGGAAGCCGCCTCCGTAGCGGGGGCCGGTGGTGAGGGTGCCGCGCAGGGCGGTGACGCGTTCGCGCATGCCGAGCAGACCGTGGCCGCCGCCCTCGGTCGTGTCGTCGTCGCCGGCGCCGTTGTCCAGAACGGTGATCTCGACGTTCGGTCCCACGCGCACGACGCTCACCTCGGCCTTGGCCTCCGTGCCCGCGTGCTTCTGCACATTGGTGAGCGCCTCCTGGATGACCCGGTAGGCGGCCAGGTCCACGGCGGCCGGGAGGGTGGTGCCCTGGTCGGCGCGGGCCACCTCGACCGGGAGGCCGGCGCTGCGGAAGGTGCCCGCGAGCTCGTCGAGGCGGTCGAGGCCGGGGGCGGGTTCGGTGGGCGCCTCGGGGTCGCCGGACTGCCTCAGCAGGCCGACCGTGGCCCGCAGTTCGTTCAGCGCGGAGCGGCTCGCCTCGCGTACGTGGGCGAGGGCCTCCTTGGCCTGGTCGGGCCGCTTGTCCATGACGTGGGCGGCGACGCCGGCCTGCACATTGACCAGGGCGATGTGGTGGGCGACGACGTCGTGCAGGTCCCGGGCGATGCGCAGCCGCTCCTCGGCGACGCGGCGGCGGGCCTCCTCCTCCCGGGTGCGCTCGGCCCGGTCGGCGCGCTCACGGATGGCGGCGACGACCGCGCGGCGGCTGCGCACCGCGTCGCCCGCGGTGGCGCCGATGCCGGTCCAGGCGAAGATCGCGAGGTTCTCCTGGGCGTACCAGGGCAGGGGGCCGGCGAGCATCGCCGCACCGGTCAGCACGGTGATGGTGAGCAGGCCGACGCGCCAGGTGGTGGTGCGGTCGGTGGTCGAGGCGACGGTGTAGAGGGCGATGACCGCGGACATGGCGACCGGGGCGCGCGGGTCGCTGCTGACGCACTCGACGAGGGAGACGGCGCCGGTGACGGCGAGGACCGTCATGGGGGCGCGGCGGCGGAAGACCAGGGCGGCGGCGCCGATGGCGATGAGCACGAGGCTGAGCACGTCCGGGGTGCGCAGGGCCCAGGTGACGCCGTTCTGCCCGTGCGGGTCCACGAAGGAACCGGCCACCGTGCACGCGAGCACGCCCACCGCCAGTGCCGCGTCCAGCGCCATGGGGTGCGCCTTGAGATGTCGCCGGGCGCGTTCGAGGGTGCTCACGCTTGATTACGGTACGACGTCCCTGCGGGGCTTGGAACGGGGGCCGACCGGAGCTTTCTCACAGCCTGCGGCCCCAGGCCCCGGTCCTGGACGGGCCTCGTCCTCAAACGCCGGACGGGCCGGCATTGCATGCACCGCGCTTCGTGGTGCCCCGCGTCACCCGGGGATCAGGCCGTCGTCGCTCAGCAGGTCCCGGACCTCCTCCAAGGTGGCGTCCGGGGACGGCAGGATCAGTTCCGACGGTTCGAGGGAGTCGTCGGGCAGGGGCGTGCCCAGTTCGCGGACCTTGGACAGGAGTGCGGTGAGGGTGCGGCGGAAACCGGGGCCGTCGCCGTTCTCCATTTCGGCCAGGAGCTCGTCGTCGAGCTTGTTCAGCTCGGGCAGGTGGCTGTCGGACAGCTTCACCTGCCCCTCACCCATGATCCGGACGATCATGTCGCCCATCGCGCCCTCCTAGGCGTGGGCCCCGGCCGTCGGCTACTGCTTGTCGAAGCGCGGGGTGTCCTGCGGCTGCTGCTGGGACTGCTGGCCCGAGCCGCCCTCGATGGCCTGCTGGCCCGCCGACGGGCCTCCTGCCAGCTCCGCCTTCATGCGCTGCAGTTCCAGCTCTACATCCGTACCACCGGAGAGCCGGTCCAGCTCGGCCTGGATGTCGTCCTTGTGCATACCGGACTGGTCGTCCAGGGCACCGGAGGCGAGCAGTTCGTCGATCGCTCCGGCGCGCGCCTGGAGCTGGGCCGTCTTGTCCTCGGCACGCTGGATCGCCAGGCCGACGTCGCCCATCTCCTCGGAGATGCCGGAGAACGCCTCGCCGATCCGGGTCTGGGCCTGGGCCGCGGTGTAGGTGGCCTTGATCGTCTCCTTCTTCGTGCGGAAGGCGTCGACCTTGGCCTGAAGCCGCTGGGCCGCAAGGGTGAGCTTCTCCTCCTCGCCCTGCAAGGTCGCGTGCTGGGTCTCCAGGTCCGTCACCTGCTGCTGGAGGGCGGCGCGGCGCGAGAGCGCCTCGCGGGCCAGGTCCTCGCGGCCCAGCGCGAGCGCCTTGCGGCCCTGGTCCTCCAGCTTCGACGACTGCTGCTGGAGTTGGTTGAGCTGGAGCTCCAGGCGCTTGCGCGAGGTGGCGACGTCGGCGACGCCGCGGCGCACCTTCTGGAGCAGCTCCAACTGCTTCTGGTACGAGTAATCGAGGGTCTCGCGCGGGTCCTCGGCCCTGTCAAGGGCCTTGTTCGCCTTCGCGCGGAAGATCATCCCCATACGCTTCATGACACCGCTCATGGGCTTCGCGCGCCCCCTTCTGACGTCCAGCTCCAGCTCTGCGACAGAACCCACAGTACGGGCCCTGCATCCATTGACGCACTGTTCGGGGACGGATGCGCTCATCCCCAAGGACGACTGCCTACGATCGCGCTCCGGCGTAAGGAGTAGGTGACTCCCGGGTGCCCACCCGGTGCCGCCCACGTGCCTCCCCCGTGGCCGCCGGACGAACCGTCTGCGACGTCCCCTCTGTCCCCTTACGACGACTGGTGTTGCCGGATCGTTCCCCACGGGGCTGGGGTCCAACCCCGGCCACCCCGTACCCTTGGGTTTTGTGTTCCGAAGCCGTGCCAAGGATGAGAAGGCCCAAGCCGCCGACAAGGCGCTGGTGACCGACTCCAACGAGACCCGTCACCCCGAGGCCCCCAAGGGCCGCCCCACGCCCAAGCGCAGTGAGGCCCAGTCGCAGCGTCGAAGCGTGGCCAACACGTCGATGACGCGCAAGGATGCCGCCAAGCGCGGGCGCGAGGAGCGCCGTGCCGCCCTGGAGAAGCAGCGCCAGGCGCTGGCCGGGGGCGACGAGCGGTATCTGCCGGCCCGCGACAAGGGTCCGGTCCGCAAGTTCGCGCGTGACTTCATCGACTCGCGTTTCAACATCGCCGAGTTCTTCCTGCCGATGGCCGTGGTCATCCTCGTGCTGAGCCTGGTGCAGGTGCCCGCGCTGCAGAACATCGCGCTGCTGCTGTGGCTGATCGTGATCGTCCTCATCGTGCTGGACTCGATCGTCACCGGCTTCCGGATGAGGAAGCGGCTCGCCGAGCGCTTCCCCGACGACAACAAGCGCGGCGCCGTCGCCTACGCGCTCATGCGCTCCCTCCAGATGCGCCGGCTCCGGCTGCCGAAGCCGCAGGTCAAGCGCGGAGAGCGGCCCTGAGCGCAGCGGCTGTCCCCGGGGGTGCGACCGATGCCCGGCTCAGTGGGCCGGGCGGGTTGCGTGAAGTCGTACGACAGGAGCTGGTGACCCGGCAGCTCGACGAGCAGATAGCCGGGCGGTTCCCGGTCGGGCAGCGGCTGCGCGTGCTCGATGTCGGGATGGGCGGCGGCACGCAGGCGCTGCGGCTGGCCCGCGCCGGGCACCAGGTGACCGGTGTCGAGCAGGACGCGAAGCTGATCGCCGCGGCCCGTGAGGAGCTGGCCGGCGAGCCGGAGGGGATCCGGGAGCGGGTGCGGCTCGTCCAGAGCGACGGGCGGGACACCGGCGTCCACTTTCTGCCCGGCAGCTTCGACGTCGTGCTGTGCCACGGCGTGCTGATGTACGTCGAGGAGCCCGACCCGATGCTGGCCGGGTTGGCCCGGATGCTCGCCCCGGGCGGACTGCTGTCGCTGCTGGTGTGCAACGGCGACGCGCTCGCCATGCGGCCCGGGCTGGCCGGGGACTGGTCCGCGGCGCTGTCCGCCTTCGACGCCACCGCCCATCTGCCCCATCCGCGCAGCACCTCGGACGACGGCGGTAGCCCGGTCCGGCCCGGGGTCGACGTGCGGGCCGACCGGCTGTCGGACCTGACGGCGACGCTCGCGGGGATCGGGGCGCCGCTGCACACCTGGTACGGGGTGCGGGTGTTCACCGACACGGCTGCGGACGCGGCCGGGATCCCGGCGGACGTCGAGGCGCTGCTGGCGGTCGAGGAACGCGCCGGGAAGGCCGATCCCTATCGGAGCGTGGCGGCGCTGCTGCACCTGTGCGGAGTGCGCGGCTGATCCCGTTCGGGTGAGCAGTACGCGCCGGGCGCATGCCCCGCGGCGAGACTCGGGGCATGGATGCTCGCCGTTTGCGTACCCGGCGTCCGGTCGTCGCGGTCCTCGCCCTCCTGTGCTGCCTCGGCCTCCTCTCCGCCTGTTCGTCCTCCCCTTCATCGGCTTCCTCCTCGTCGTCGCGTGACGAGGGGGCCTCGACGACCCAGGCCGCCTGGCCGAAGACGGTCCGGGCGGTGGACGACCTTCAGGACGGCTATCTGAAGGTGATCAAGAACGTGCTGCCGTCGGTCGTGCAGATCCAGGGCAGACGTGACCTGGGGTCGGGCGTGGTCTACGACGGCGAGGGGCACATCGTCACCAACGCTCATGTCGTCGGCGACGAGAAGACCTTCCGCGTGACGACCGCCAACAGCGAGAACGAGCTCACCGCACAGCTCGTGTCCTCCTACCCGCAGCAGGACCTCGCCGTCGTCAAGCTGGAGGACCCGCCGGACGGGCTGAAGGCGGCGAAGTTCGGGGACTCCTCGAAGGTCGAGGTGGGGCAGATCGTGCTGGCGATGGGCTCGCCGCTCGGGCTGTCGTCCAGCGTGACGCAGGGCATCGTCTCGGCGACCGGACGGACCGTCACCGAGGGCGGCGACGGCGGTACGGGCGCGACGATCGCCAACATGGTGCAGACGTCGGCGGCCATCAACCCCGGCAACAGCGGCGGCGCCCTGGTGAACCTCGACGGCGAGATCATCGGCGTGCCGACCCTGGCCGCCATCGACCCCGACGTCGGGGACAGTGCGGCGCCCGGCATCGGGTTCGCGATCCCGGCGTCGACGGTGCGCAACATCGCCGACCAGATCATCGAGGACGGCAGGGTCACCGACTCGGGCCGGGCGGCACTCGGCATCACCGGCCGTACGGTCGTCGACGACGACTACCAGGCGGCGGGCGTGGCCGTGGTCGAGGTGCAGGAGGGCGGGGCGGCCGACGAGGCCGGTCTGGAGCCCGGGGACATCATCACCCGCCTGGGGGACACGGAGATCACCACCATCACCTCGCTGTCCGAGGCGCTGGCCGGCGAGAAGCCGGGAGACCGGACGACGGTGACCTACACCCGCGACGGCGACACGAAGAAGACCGATGTGACGCTGGGTGAGCAGTGACGGGGGCGAAGGGATACGGGACGGGGTATGCCCCTCGCCCCCCGTCCGGTCACGCCTCGGCGTGCAGGCTCATCGGCCCGTAGACCTCCGTGGCGTCCTCGAACAGCCGCACCTGGTCCGCGCCGCCCTCCTGAAGTGCCTTCCAGTACTCCCCGATCCAGGATTCGGCGTCCCCCTGGGTGGTGAACTCCTCGGGCTGTACCGCGGGCTGGACCTCCGCCCCGTCGGCCTTCTCGAACCGCCACGTCCATGCCGCCATGTACGCCTCCAAGGTGTCAGCACGTTGAGTGCAACAGCGTATGCGGTTCGTGTGCGTCTGCTGCTCGGCGGGGGCCGGTCCGACTCGACGGCCGGGCCGCCGACGCGGCGCCGCGCGCTCCTAAGGGGGCCTCCATCACGCGGGACGGGCGGCGAGCGGCGAAAATCAGTGCGTGGAACTGACTCTTCTCGGCACCGGTGCCCCCGCGGGACTCCCCCGCCCCGACTGTCCGTGCGCGGCGTGTGCCAGTGCGCTCGGTGGTGATGCGCGGGCGGCCACCGCGCTGCTCGTGGACGGGGCGCTGCTGCTCGATCTGACGCCCGGGGCGGCGTTCGCGGCCGCGCGGGCCGGGCGTTCACTGGGGAACGTACGGCAGGTGCTGCTGACGCATCCGCACAACGGGCCCGCCGTCGAGGTGCCGGCCGGACTGCCGCAGCCCGGGCGGGTGCCGGACGGGCGGGAGTTGGCGCTGCTGACGGGACATCGGGTGCGGGCGGTGGCGATGGACGCGCCGGGCACCGGGTACGCGGTGACCGGGCCGGACGGGCAGCGCCTGCTGTACCTGCCGCCCGGGGGTGCGCCGGCCGGGCTGGAGAACGGGGCCGACGGGATGTACGACATGGTGGTCGCCGATGTGGTGGGGCGGCCGGACGCCCTGGCCAAGCTGCGGGCGGTGGGGGCCGTCGGGCCGACGACGGATGTCATCGCCGTCCATCTGGACCATGACGCCGCGCCGGGCGCCGAGTTGCGGCGGCAACTGGCCGCGGCGGGCGCGCGGGCCGTGCCGGACGGGACGACGCTGGTGGTGG
The DNA here is from genome assembly GCF_055609385.1 of Streptomyces sp. NPDC036764. Taxonomy (NCBI): domain Bacteria; kingdom Bacillati; phylum Actinomycetota; class Actinomycetes; order Kitasatosporales; family Streptomycetaceae; genus Streptomyces; species Streptomyces sp. NPDC036764. Next base: position 467,557 of record NZ_JBVJPT010000004.1, on the reverse strand, counting down.
GGGCGTACGAGGACGTGCCGGACGTGCCGCGGCGGACCCTGGTGGTGGGCGGCGCCCGGTCGGGCAAGTCGGTCGAGGCGGAGCGGCGGCTGGAGTCCTTCCCGGACGTGCTGTACGTGGCGACCGGGGGCACCCGGGGCGGCGACAACGAGTGGGCGGCACGGGTCGCCGTGCACCGGGAGCGGCGGCCGGGGTCGTGGCGTACGGCGGAGACGTGCGACCTGGTGCCGTTGCTCTCCGAGGGCGGGGCGCCGTTGCTGATCGACTGTCTGTCCTTGTGGCTGACGGACGCGATGGACTCCGTCGGGGCGTGGGACGACGCGGTGTGGGCGGATGGCGGGGAGCGGGCGTTGCGGGATCGCGTGCGCGAGCTTACGGAGGCGGTCCGTCAGACGCGGCGGACCGTGGTTGCCGTGTCCAACGAGGTGGGGTCGGGGATTGTGCCGGCCACGGCGTCGGGGCGGCGGTATCGGGATGAGCTCGGGCGGCTTAATGCTGCCTTTGCGGGTGAGTGTGAGCAGGTTGTTCTGGTGGTGGCTGGGCAGGCGGTGGTGCTTCGCGGGTGACTTCGCCGCGTCCGCCGATGAGAGTGCCGCGGATTGTTGTGGTGCGTCTGCGGCTGCGTCGTGGCTTGTCGCGCCCACGCGGCGGGGCCGCAAATCGAAACAGCCCCGCGCCCCTGAAGGGGCGCCCCAGCCGGCGGCGTTCAAGAAGTCAGGTCGGTTCCTTGCGGGCGATGACTCTGTAGGCGTTCGAGAAGCGGGTGGCCCGTAGGAACGGGGCCAGGAGGTGGTCCAGGGTCCAGGCGACGGCCACCAGGGGTGAGCCCAGGGGCGAGAGCAGCGACGGCAGCAGGTACGACAGCACCAGTGAGGTCGCGGCCGCGAGGTCGTAGGGGATGTGCGCGGTGTGGTGGTCCGTGCGCACGACCGTGCAGCCCTGGGCCCGCAGTTCCTCGCACAGGGTGTCCATGGGCATCAGGTGCAGATGGCCCGGGGGGCTGTGCGGGACCCAGAGTCTGCCGAGCAGCCCGGCGAACAGGCACCGCGGGTTGGGAAGTTCGAGGACGAGGTGGCCGCCGGGGCGCAGGACGGTGAGGGCCGCGCGCAGTGCCTCGCGAGGGTCGGGGGCGTGTTCCAGGTGGCGGAACATACTGACGACGTCGTAGCGGGCGCGCAGGCGGGCCGTGACGCGCGGGTCGGTGAGGCTGCCGACGTGGGCCTCCTCCACCCGCTCGGCCACGCGCCCGTGCAGGACCCGGTAGGTCGGGTCCAGGCCGTCGAACGCCGTGTAGGGGAAGAGTTCCTTCGCCGTCTCCGGGAAGCGGGCGTACCCCGTGCCCACATCCAGCCAGCTCTCCGGCTCGGGGAAGGCGAGCGCGAGGCGGGCCGCGGCGCGCAGCCGGCGCGGGCCGCGCCGGGTGAGCCCCAGGTGGCGCGGGACATAGGTGTGCTCCCGACACCCGGCGGGTGTGAACGCGCAGTCGGCGCGGGGGCGTTCGGGGGGTGCGGTCGCGGTCATGGTGGCTCCCGGGCGTGGGGGCGTACGAGAGGGGCGTACGGCACAGGCTCTGCGAGACGGTCCGAGCATGCCCCGACAATCCACTGCAAAACGGAACGTATGGGATGAGGATCTTGGGTGCAACGACGTCGCGTGGATACGGGGGTGCCGTGGCGAAGCCCGCGGTGGCCATGTGGCGCCGTTCTGTTCGACCGGTGCCGGTACTGTTCGGCGAATGAGCTCGCTTAATCTCGACGACTTCTCCGACCTGATCGAGCGCCCCGACGGTGGGGTGCGCCGTGACGCCGAGGCGCGCCGTGAGCGTCAGATCGTGCCGCCCGGGGCGCTGGGCCGCCTCGACGAACTGGGCGAGTGGCTGGCGGCGGCGCAGTCCGCGGTGCCGGTACGGCCGATCGAGCGGCCTCGGGTCGTACTGTTCGCCGGCGACCACGGCATCGCGGAGCTGGGCGTGTCGGCGCGGCCCGCGGGCGGCGCCGGGGAGTTGGTGCGGGAGATCCTGGAGGGCGGCCGGCCGGTGTCGGTGCTCGCGCGGCGGCTCGGGGTTCCTGTGCGGGTCGTCGACATGGCGCTGGACTGCGACCCGGGGTCGCTGCCGGAGGCGGTCGTACGGCATCGGGTGCGGCGCGGCAGCGGACGTATCGACATCGAGGACGCGCTGACGCCGGAGGAGGCCGAGGCGGCCTTCCGGGCCGGGGTCGCGGTGGCCGACGAGGAGGCCGACTCCGGTACGGATCTGGTGGTGCTCGGCGATGTGAGCGTCGGCGGGACCACGGCCGCGGGGGTGCTGGTCGCCGCGCTGTGCGGGACCGACGCGTCCGTGGTGACCGGGCGGGGCGGGCTCGCCATCGACGACCTCGCGTGGATGCGCAAGTGCGCGGCGATCCGGGACGCGCTGCGGCGGGCGCGGCCGGTGCTCGGGGATCAGCTCCAGTTGCTCGCGACCGTGGGCGGGGCCGACCTCGCCGCGATCACCGGGTTCCTGCTGCAGAGCGCCGTGCGCAAGCTCCCGGTGGTGCTGGACGGCGTCGTCGTGGCCGCCTGCGCGCTGGTGGGACAGCGGATCGCGTTCCGGGCGCCGGACTGGTGGCTGGCCGCGCACGACAGCGGGGAACCGGGGCAGGCCAAGGCACTGGACCGGATGGCCCTGGAGCCGGTGCTCGACCAGGGTGTGCGGGTCGGCGAGGGCGCCGGGGGCCTGCTGGCGCTGCCGACGGTCCAGGCCGCCGCGGCGCTGGCGGCGGAGCTGCCGGAGAAGCCGGAAGAGCCGCAGAAGCCCGAGGAGCCGGAGGAGCCGGCGGATTTCGAGTCGCCGGAAGCCGGATAGCGGGCCGCGCCGGACGAAGGGCGCCGCCGGCCGGCACAGCGGGAAGCACCACGAGGGTGGACATATGATCACAACTTGTGACAGTTGACACCCTCGGTCGCTGGGCCCGCGCCGAGTGGGGGGCGCTGTACCTCGCCGTGCGGGGGGCCGCGGTGGAGCGGCGGTGGAAGGCCGCGCCCATGACGGTCGGGGCCGTGTGTCTGACCGGGATCACACAGGTGGTGCAGAACCGGACCTGGGGGTACCGGATCGTCCAGGATCTCGGCGCCGTACGGGCCGAGGACCCGCTGTGGCAGGCGCTCCTGCGGACGCCGCTGTCGCTGTTCGTGCCCGCCCTCGATCTGCCGGTGTGGGGTGCGCTCGCGCAGCTCCTGATCGCGTTCGGGATCGCCGAGATGTGCCTGGGCTGGTGGCGCACGCTCGTCATCGCCTACGTCGCGACCCTCGCCGGAACCCTGTACGCGCGCGTGGCCGTCGCACTCGGCCCGGACAGCCCGTTCGGGGTGCCCGCCTCGGACGCCCGGGTCGTGGACACGGGGCCGTCGGCGGCGGTCGTGGGGCTGGCCGTGTTCCTCGGGTGGCGCTACGGGGCGTACGTCACGGCCGGTGCGGTGATCGCGGCGATGGTCGTCGAGGTCGCGCTGAAGCCGAACCTCGCCGGGAAGGAGCACCTCGCGGCCATCACGGCGGTGCTGGTGCTGTGTGCGGTGTCGACGGTGCGTCAGCGCCGTTCCAGGGCCCGCGCCGGTTCCACGTCGGGCGCGCCGCCGATCCAGTCCTGAAGCCTGCGGCTGGGTCCCAGCCAGCGCTTGTCGTGGTGGTAGGAGCGCAGTTGCGCCTTGGCGCGGGCGCGCGGGCGGCGGCGGTAGAAGCGCTTCGCCCAGGGGGAGGTCGGACGGGCCAGCCGGATGGCGCCGAACAGGGCCACGAAGGGGATGATCACCCCGAAGAGCGCCATCTTGGGCTTGCCCTTGAACAGGGCGATCAGGGCGATCAGGAAGTTCCCGCCGATCGTGGTGAGCAAGGTGCCGCGATTTTGCATCTCGTCGTCGTTGAGGTCGTTGACCCCGAAGGGCGCGAAGCCGAGCAGGAGCAGGCCGACCAGGGCGGCGGTGAGCACGACCACCTCGACGCTCTTGCGGCCGTCCTCCGTCCAGTAGACGTCGTCCAGGTGCAGGATCAGCGCGAACTCGTCCATGACCAGGCCCGCGCCGATCCCGAAGATCACGGCGGCCGACGCCGACCCGAAGCCGCGCTGCCCGCCGGCGACCGCGCAGAAGCCGCCGATGATCGTGAGGACGATTCCGGGGACGACGTGGTGGATGTGGACGGCGCCGGTCTCGATGTTGCGGAAGGGCCCCTTGCCCGCGCGGATCATGCGGGTGATGAGGCGGGTGACGAGGAAGGTGACCACGAATGCGGTCAGGGCGAGCAGCAGTGGGAGCTTGCCCGGCTCGATGATGTTGCGCTGCCACCAGTCACCCATGTTCTCAGTCTCTTCCCGGCAGGGGCGGGCTGCCTGGCGGAGGCGACGTCCGGGCTACTCTGCGGGCGTGTCCATGACCCCGCCGCACCTGCACGGTCTCCGTTTCGCCTTCGGCACCCTCAGCGTGATCCCCGTCAAGGTGAGCCGCTGGGACCGGGAGGCGGCGCGCGGCGGGATGCTCTGCGCCCCGCTGGTGGGGGTGGTCCTCGGCTGCGCCGCCGCCCTTCTCGCGCTGGTGCTGCTGTTCCTCGGCGCCGGCCCTCTCCTGGCCGCCGTCGCGGCCGCCGCCGTCCCCGCGGCGTTCACCCGGGGGCTGCATCTCGACGGGCTCGCCGACACCGCCGACGGGCTCGGCAGCGGCAAGCCCGCCGAGGACGCCCTGCGGATCATGAAGCAGTCGGACATCGGGCCGTTCGGCGTCATCACCCTCGTGTTCGTACTGCTCGCGCAGGTGGCCGCGCTGTCGCGGCTGTACGACGACTCGTGGGTCCGCGGTGCCCTCGCCACCGTCGTCGCGGCCGTCGCCGCCCGCCTCGCCCTCACCCTCGCCGCGCGGGCCGGCGTGCCCGCCGCCCGGCCGGAGGGGCTGGGGGCCGCGGTGGCCGGGGTCGTTCCGGTACGGGGTGCGGCGGCCGTCGTCCTGGCCGTGACCGGGGCCGCCGCCGCGGCGGGAGCACTGCTCGGGACGGACGACCTCGCCCGCACCGCACTCGCGGTCCTCACCGCACTCGCCGCCGCCGAACTCCTCCTGCGGCACTGCACGCGCCGCTTCGGCGGCGTCACCGGCGATGTCTTCGGCGGCCTCGCGGAGACGGCGGCGACGACCTCGCTCGTCGTGCTCTGTCTGGGCTAAGCGGGGTCGCGCCGGAACGGCTCATTGCGGGCGTTCCACGGCGTGCGGCAGCGTGCCCCACGGATGGTCGCCCCCGCCCGGCACCGCGCAGTGCACCGAGGCACCGTGCGACCGGGCCGTCCCCGTCAGGTCGACGCCCGCCGGGACGCCGTACACCAGGTGGCACAGCCGCGCTCCGCCTGACTCCCGCCGGTGCTGCCGGACGAGCCGGGTGTACGAGGCGTAGGGGCCCTCGAAGGTGACCAGGAGGTCGGCGATCCGGGCGTAGGACGGGTCCGGTTCCGTGCCGTGGTTCAGGGCGAGCGTGCCGCAGCCGGCTCCCCAGGCGGCCGTGGCGAGCCGCCGGTAGTACGCGAACTGCGCGCGGCTTGCCGCGACCTGGTCGAGGAACACGCCGTCGGCGCGGTACCAGTCGCGGTGCCGGGCGATGTCGCGGACGACCTCGGCGTGCGGCCGGCGGCCGTAGTCGGTGTCGGCGTAGCCGAGCACCCGCACGGCCGCGCTCGTCAGCCGGGCCGCGACCTCGGCGAACGCCGGGTCGGGCGCGTCGCCGGGGCCGCTGGCCGGGTTCAGTACGACCCCGTAGAGCCGGGGCGCGGCGGCGATGATCGCGTCCCATTCGGCGGGGCGGATCCGCGGGTGCTCGTAGTAGGGGATCAGCAGGTCGTTCATCGGTGCGCGGTCGCCCTCCCCAGCAGGACGCAGACGAGGGCCGCCTGGGCCAGCGCCGCCGCCCCGTGGACGATCGGGCCGGTCCAGTGCGGGCTGCCCGTATGGGTGACAAGCGCGAGCGTCTGGGCGAGGGCCGCCGTGCAGCAGATCGCGGTCGTGCCGAGCACCGCGCCGAAGGACTGGAGCAGCAGGCCCGTCCACAGGACCACGCCGAGGAGGAGGAGACCGGCGAGGCGGACACCGGTGATTCCGGGGGCGCCGGGCCACAGTGCCGAGGTGGCGAGGCCGAGCGCGAGCAGGGCGGCGAGGTAGGCGGCCAGGCACTCCGCGACCCTGCGCACCGTCGTCCGCCGGAACGCCCGTGGCGTGCTGGTGGAGCGCAGGCCGGTCAGGCTGCCGCTGCGGAAGCGGTAGAGCAGCCATTCGGCGGGCCCCATGCTGAGGGTGAGGGCGACGGTTCCCTCGCCGGAGAGGGCGTCGCCGAGTGCCGCGTGGAGCACCAGGACGCCGGTGGCGAGGCCGAACAGGGCGTACGGGAGGGATGCGGAGAGACGGGGGGCCATTGCCGTGTCCCGGCTGCGCGGCTTCAGAACAGCCCCGCGCCCCTTGCGGGGCGCTACCTCACGTAGGCCAAGAAGTGCCACCACCGTCAGCGAGCCCAGCAGCAGGATCAGCCTCGCTTCGTCCGGCACCGGATGCACAAGCGCCAGCACCGCGCCGGCCGCCATCGGCAACAACGCTGCCAGCAGGGCGCGTTCGCGGCCCAAGACGAGCAGGACCGTGGCGGCACCGAGGTAGCAGGACTGCGCGGCGGCGAAGGCGACCGCCGCCGGCCGGGCCGGGCCGGCCACGGCCGACGCGACCAGGGCCCCCAGCAGGGCACCCACCGGCGCGCCGAACAGCAGCGCACGGCGGGCGGCCGATCGATCCCCCAACCCCAGCCAGGAGTACGCCCGATGGGCCAGCCCCTGGTTCCAGGTCCAGCCGACCAGGGCTCCGGCCAGCAGCGGGACGGTACCCGCGGGAAGGCCGAAGTCGTCGTGCGGGCCGGCGAGAAAGGGGGCACCGAGGACGTACCCGAGGCCGGGCAGGGCGAAGAGCAGGCCCCGTAGGAGGCAGCCGAGCAGGCCGGCCCGCCACGGGTCGTGGGCCGGCCCCTCCGGCTCGGGGTAGCGGCGCTCGACCCGTTCGTACAGCTCCTCGGCGAGGGCGAAGGAGTTCTTCACGCCGTAGCGCTCGCGTATCCGGTCGTCCGACATGCCGTCGGACTCCAGCAGCGCGGCGATCTCGTCCGGGTGGACGGCCGCGGCTATGAAGTCCTCCAGGCGCTCGGCGAGTTCGTCGACCGGGTCGGGCCGTGCCCAGCTCGGACTGGCGCGCTGGCGGGGGATGGCGGGCAGGGTGTCTGGGTGGGAGCCGGGCGGCATCCAGAGGCTTCCGCTCACCAGCCGGTTCCGTCCGTCGCGACCTTCTCGTACCAGGGGTCGCGCAGTTCGAGGGTCCAGTCGGCGACCGTCTCCAGCGTGGGCTCGTACACCTCGGCGCTGCCGGCGAGCTCCTCATAGATGGTCCGGAAATGGTCCACGGAGCGGCGCAGGGTGAAGCGGTCGATGACGCGCTGGCGGGACAACTCGCCCAATTCCAGGCGCCGTTCGTCGTCCTTGAGGAGGGTCAGGGCGGCCGCGGCCATCTTCTCCGGTTCACGCGGCGGGACCACGAGGCCGGTGTCGCCGACGGCCTCGCGCACTCCCCCGACGTCCGTCGAGACGGTCGTACGGCCGCAGGACATGGCCTCGATGATGGAGAACGGGAAGCCCTCGGAGATCGACGACAGCATCACCAGGTGCCCTGCGGCGTAGGCGCGCCAGACCTCGCTGATGCGGCCCTCGAAGGTCAGGCCGTCCGTCACGCCTAGTTCGGCGGCGAGCTTCTCCAGCTTGGTGCGGTAGGCCTCGCCGCCGGGCGGCACCGGGCCGAACAACCGCAGCCGGGTCTCGGGGAGTTCGGCGCGGACCATGGCGTAGGCCCGCAGCAGGGTCTCCAGGTCCTTGATGGGGTCGACGCGGCCGCACCAGGTGAGCGTGGGGACGTCCGGCTCGGGGCCGGCGTGCGGGAAGGCGTGCGGGTCGACGCCGTTGTAGACGGTGCGGATCCGGTCGGCGTCGGCGCCGCCGCGCTCCTCCCAGCGCCGGTTGTACTGGTTGCACGGGGTGATCAGGTCGGCCGTGCGGTAGCCGAGCGAGTTCAGCTCGCGGTAGAAGCCGAGCATGAACGCCTTCACGGGCCAGCGCTGGGCCTCGCTGCGGTAGCCGAGGTAGCGCTCTCGCAGATAGATGCCGTGCTCGGTGAGGAGGAAGGGCACGCCGTCGAGTCTGCGGGCGGCGAGGGCGGGGAGGGTCGCGAGGCCGCTGCTGACGGCGTGGACGACACAGTCCTCGGCGATGCGGATCCCGAGCGGGCGCAGGGCGTGTTCGAGCAGGTCGGTCGCGGTCAGGGCGTCGTGCACGGTGGGACGGGCGGCCGCGGTCGGCAGGTGCGGCATCGTCCATATCCACATCAGCGACCTGAGCGCCGACTCGGAGCGCAGCGCCGCCGACAGGCGCCCGTCGCGGGCGAGTCCGGCCAGCTCGTCCAGCGCCTCGCCGAAGTCGCAGTCCGCCTCGGGGTCGAGGAAGGAGAGCAGGAACCGCTCGTAGGAGTCGGTGAAACGGCGACGGGCCCGGCCGTACGGCGCTCGCCCCCGCCCCGGGCGCGGTCCCCAGGTCGGTACGCAGGTGTGCCGGTGGACGTTCGGCGGCAGCTCTCAGGTGACGGGTTCGCGGCCGGTTCCGGTGAGCGAGACGATGTGGAAGCCGACCTCCGGCATGCCCTTGACGAGCTGGTCGCACCAGGTGCTGACCCCGCCGTGGACATGCGGATAGGTGCCTTCGGTGAGCATGGTGACCTGACGGCCAGTGCGCATCCCTGCGCTCCCCCCTGATGTGCGGATGATGTGCGGGGAACTGCCGCCCGGACCCCGGCTGCGGGTCCTTCGTGGGCTGGTCGCGCAGTTCCCCGCGCCCCTTAGGGGGTTGTCGCTACGGCAGTCTGAGCGTGACCGCGGACTGGAGCAGACCCGGCGTGGTCCACGCCGAGCGCTTGCCCGCATACGGTGTCCCGAACGCGGAGGTGCCGAGCAGGAGTTGTCTGACCGTGCCTTCCGGTGCGGTCACCGGGATCTGCGTCCCGGACGGGGCGTTGACGGTCACCGTCTTGCCGATGCGGTACGCCGTGACGGAGCCCTTCGCGACGGCGTTCTGCCAGGCGGCACGGCGCTGGAGCTCGGTGCCGATGGCGCTCTGCGCGAGGTTCTCCACCGGGGTGTTGGCGGCGAAGAGCGCCTGGTAGTCGGCGAGCACCCGGTCCAGGACGGGGTACAGGATCCGGTCCTCGGCCAGGTTGGACTGGTGGGCGTAGTGCGGACGCGGGTCGTTGGAGACCACGTGCCCGAGGGCGATGCGGGCCTCCTGCGGCACGATGTAGCCGTCGTAGCCGGTGGCGGTCTCCAGCGGCTCGGCCAGGCAGGTGGAGGCGGGGTTGGTCTCGCAGATGCCGCTGCCGCCGTCGGCCGTCGAGGTGTAGATCCAGTTGTACTCGTCGGCCATCTCCTGCTCGGTGCCCGTGTTGTAGTACACGTTCATCGGGTACCGGGGCACGGTGAGCGCGGCGCCGACCGAACGCTGCGCGGGCTCACGGGAGTTGTCCGAGGCGATCCACTTGACGCCGTTGTCGGCGAGGGCGCCGGCGAGGTTGGGGTTGTCGGCGGGCTGCTGCGGCAAAGTCTTCAGGCCCGAGTGCTCGCCGGTCACGAGTTCCGTGCGGTCGAGCGGGAGCCCCTTGCCCACACCCCAGTTGTGGTTGTCCCTGATCTGCGCCGAGATCTCCGAGCGGCTCATGTACCGCGTCGAGCCGTCGGCGTTCTTGGCGCAGCTCCACGGCACGGTCGAGGTGTCCTGGACACAGCCGAGGAACGGGTGCGTGTAGGTGTGGTTGACCCAGCGGTACTGCGCCTTGTCCGCGAGCAGCCGGTCCGCGAGGGCGTCGGTGCCGCCGTTCTCGCTCTTCCACTCCTCGCCGGAGCCGGCGTTGTAGACCATGTCCAGCTTGAAGCCGTGCTCGCGCTGCCACTGGGCGGCGTACGTCGCGTCCGCGGCGGTCATCCGGATCGGCGTGGCCTCCTGGCCGCCACCGCCGACGCAGTCGATGTCACCGGGCGTGCAGTTGCGCTCGGTGTCCCAGCGGGCGTCGGGGGCGAAGACGTCGTCGACGTGCACCGCGAAGTAGTTGCGCGCCTGGCCGAGGTGGATGCCCTGGGTCAGCCACTCGACGATGCCGCGGGCGAGGACGCGGAACTGCTGCTGGTACTGGTTGTAGGCGAAGGTCACCACCAGCTCGCGGCGCCCGTCGTGGCTGTACTCGCCGACCAGGCTGCCGCGCCCGGAGCCGCCCGGCACGGGGACGTCGACGTAGCTGGTGAAGCCCGCGCGGGGGCGGGCCGCGTAGCCGTAACTCTCCGGTACGGACGGGTCGTTGTCCTCGAAGGCGAAGGCGCCGTCGAGATAGCCGAAGGTCCCGGCCCTGCCCTCGGTCGTCACGGACGCCTCGTGTCCGTCGAGGGAGCCCGCCCAGCCGCCCTCAGTGGTGTAGTCGAGGCCGACGCCGGGGTGGGCCCAGGTGTAGGCGTCGACCTGCGGGATGCCGTAGGTCCGCTCGTAGTTCTCCAGCGCGGTCTGTTCGGCGGAACCCGCCCCGAACGGGGCCTCGTTGGGCAGCACGACGCCCTGGAACTTGGCGCGGGGCCTGCCGTTGACCGTGTCGCTGAGGAACGCGCCGGTGATGGCCGGGCGGGCGGCGTCGTTCAGGTCGACGGTGGTGTACGGGATGCCGGTGCTCTTGAGCTGGTCGGTGATGGCCCGGACGGAGCTGTCGCCGTTGTCCACGACCAGCACCCTGAGATCGACGCGCGGTTCCTCGGCGGCCGCGGCGCCGGGCACCGACAGGCCCAGCGTGAGCAGACCGGCGGCCGCCGCGACAGCGGCCGTGTTTCTCCATCTGTGCGCAATCTGCGCCATTGAAAGTCCCTTCCCCCCAGAAGATCCCCATGTGGCCGCTTGCGGTGAATCGGCGGAGGATCCGTGGAAATCATGCAAAGCGGCAAGCGAACGGCTCGCCGGAACCAGACGAGTGTGACTCAGCTCACCGGTGGCGAGAATCAGGAAATGGCCGCGACGCCACTGACAGGTGAACGTCCGTAGGAATGAGCGAACGCTCACACGAGCGTAGGCTCGACCCGAGTGTTCGCCGTACCGGGGAAGGCCCCGCTGCCACCGCACCCATAGGTCGGAACTAGGGTCGGCCGTCGGGCCCGGTCGACCCACACGATTCGGCCATCGCAACTTCACATCGGAAGCGAGATTTCACCACCGTGACTGCTCTCACTCTCAGCACCGCCGCGGCGCCCGGCCTGCGGGCCGACGCGATCGTGATCGGTGTCGCCAAGGGCGCTGCGTCCAAGTCCGCAGGACTCGTCGTCGCACCGGGCGCCGAGGCCGTGGACAAGGCGTACGACGGCAGGCTCGCCGGCGTCCTGGAGACCCTCGGTGCCTCCGGCGCCGAGGGCGAGGTGACGAAGCTCCCCGCACCCGCCGGTTTCAAGGCCCCGCTCGTGGTGGCGGTGGGGCTGGGCGCCGAGCCCGAGAAGGACGCCGACTACGACGCCGAGGTGCTGCGCAAGGCCGGCGGTGTCGCCGCCCGCGCCCTCGCCGGCTCCAAGAAGGCCGCGTTCGCGCTGCCGCTGGGCGACTCCGCCGCCGTCGGCGCCGTCGCCGAGGGCGTGCTGCTCGGGGCGTACGCCTTCGACGTCTACAAGGAGAACGGCAAGGACTCCGGCGCGCAGGGCAGGAAGAACGGCAAGGGCCCCCTCGCCGAGGCCGCGCTGCTCGGCGGCAAGCCCCGCGACAAGGAGCAGAAAGCCGCGATCGAGCGCGCCACGACCGTCTCCGAGGAGCTCAACCGCGCCCGCGACCTGATCAACACCCCGCCCAACGACCTCAACCCCGAGTCGTTCGCCGCGATTGCCACGGCGGCCGGCAAGGAGCACGGCATCAAGGTGCAGGTGCTCGACGAGAAGGCACTGACCAAGGGTGGCTACGGCGGCATCCTCGGCGTCGGCGTCGGCTCGGCGGCGGGTCCGCGGCTGGTGAAGCTGTCGTACACGCACTCCAAGGCGAGCAAGCACCTCGCGCTCGTCGGCAAGGGCATCACCTACGACTCGGGCGGCATCTCGCTGAAGCCGGCCGGGCACAACGAGACGATGAAGTGCGACATGAGCGGCGCGGCCGCCGTGTTCGCCACCGTGGTCGCCGCCGCGCGGCTCGGGCTCCAGGTGAACATCACCGGCTGGCTGGCGCTGGCCGAGAACATGCCTTCGGGAAGCGCCACCCGCCCCGGAGACGTGCTGCGCATGTACAGCGGCAAGACCGTGGAGGTGCTGAACACCGACGCGGAGGGCCGGCTGGTGCTGGCGGACGCGCTGTGGGCGGCCTCGCAGGACAAGCCGGACGCGATCGTGGACGTGGCGACGCTGACCGGCGCGATGGTGCTGGCGCTCGGCCACCGCACCTTCGGTGTGATGGCCAACGACGACGCGTTCCGCTCCGCGGTGGTGGAGGCCGCCGAGGAGGTCGGGGAGCCCGCGTGGCCGATGCCGCTGCCGGAGTACCTGCGCAAGGGGATGGACTCGCCCACCGCCGACATCGCCAACATGGGCGAGCGCATGGGCGGCGGGCTGGTCGCCGGTCTGTTCCTGCGGGAGTTCGTGGGCGAGGGGATCACCTGGGCGCACCTGGACATCGCGGGCCCGGCGTTCAACGAGGGCGGTCCCTTCGGGTACACGCCCAAGGGTGGTACGGGGTCCGCGGTGCGGACGCTGGTCAGGCTGGCCGAGCTGACGGCCGCGGGTGATCTCGGGTGACCGTCGCCCGCTAGCCCGGTCCGATCTGTTGAGTCGCGACTGCGGGGGCGTGGGGGCTGGTCGCGCAGTTCCCCGCGCCCCCGAGCGCTGCCGTGGTCGCGCCCGCGCGGCAGAGCCGCACATCGACACAGCCCCGCCCCTGAGGCGTTGCAGCAGTCGCGCCCGCGCGGCAGAGCCGCAAATCGACGCGGCCCCGCGCCCCTCGGGCGTTGCAGTGGGGCGTCTCACACAGCAGCCCGGCGTCTCGTTCACCATCGACTAGTGCGAAGATGGGGCTCGGCAGGACAGGGCCCCCACCACAGGGCCGAAGAAAGAGCGGCCGGACACCAGCCGCCGCCCGGTCAACGCTGACCGGCGTACGGCGCACATGCATGGAGGACGTGACGTGGCGAACGACGCCAGCACCGTTTTCGACCTAGTGATCCTCGGCGGTGGTAGCGGTGGTTACGCCGCGGCCCTGCGCGGGGCCCAGCTCGGCCTGGACGTCGCCCTGATCGAGAAGGACAAGGTCGGCGGCACCTGCCTGCACCGGGGATGCATCCCCACCAAGGCCCTGCTTCACGCGGGCGAGATCGCCGACCAGGCTCGTGAGAGCGAGCAGTTCGGTGTGAAGGCCACCTTCGAGGGCATCGACATCGCCGGTGTGCACAAGTACAAGGACGGCGTGATCGCCGGTCTGTACAAGGGCCTCCAGGGTCTCGTCGCCTCCCGCAAGGTGACGTACATCGAGGGTGAGGGCCGCCTGTCCTCCCCGACCTCCGTCGACGTGAACGGCCAGCGGATCCAGGGCCGCCACGTCCTGCTGGCGACCGGCTCCGTGCCGAAGTCGCTGCCGGGCCTGGAGATCGACGGCAACCGGATCATCTCCTCCGACCACGCCCTCGTCCTGGACCGCGTGCCCAAGTCCGCGATCATCCTGGGCGGCGGCGTCATCGGCGTCGAGTTCGCCTCGGCGTGGAAGTCCTTCGGCTCCGAGGTCACCGTCATCGAGGGCCTGAAGCACCTCGTCCCGGTCGAGGACGAGAACTCCTCCAAGCTTCTTGAGCGCGCGTTCCGCAAGCGCGGCATCAAGTTCAACCTGGGCACCTTCTTCTCCAAGGCCGAGTACACCGCCGACGGCGTCAAGGTCACCCTCGCCGACGGCAAGGAGTTCGAGGCCGAGGTCCTGCTGGTCGCCGTCGGCCGCGGCCCGGTCTCGGCCGGCCTCGGCTACGAGGAGCAGGGCGTCGCCATCGAACGCGGCTACGTCCTCGTCGACGAATACATGCGCACCAACGTCCCGACCATCTCCGCCGTCGGTGACCTGGTTCCCACGCTCCAGCTCGCGCACGTCGGCTTCGCCGAGGGCATCCTGGTTGCGGAGCGTCTGGCCGGTCTGAAGACCGTCCCGATCGACTACGACGGTGTCCCCCGCGTGACCTACTGCCACCCGGAGGTCGCCTCCGTCGGCATCACCGAGGCCAAGGCCAAGGAGATCTACGGTGCGGACAAGGTCGTCGCTCTGAAGTACAACCTGGCGGGCAACGGCAAGAGCAAGATCCTCAACACCGCGGGCGAGATCAAGCTCGTCCAGGTCAAGGACGGCGCGGTGGTCGGCGTCCACATGGTCGGCGACCGTATGGGCGAGCAGGTCGGCGAGGCCCAGTTGATCTACAACTGGGAGGCGCTGCCGGCCGAGGTCGCCCAGCTCATCCACGCCCACCCGACGCAGAACGAGGCGCTCGGCGAGGCCCACCTGGCCCTGGCCGGCAAGCCGCTCCACGCGCACGACTGACCCTCGGTCGACGAAGCGACGACACAGACTTCCGCAATTCGTAAGGAGCAACCGAAACCATGGCGGTTTCCGTAACCCTTCCGGCGCTCGGCGAGAGCGTCACCGAGGGCACTGTCACCCGCTGGCTGAAGGCCGAGGGCGAGCGCGTCGAGGCCGACGAGCCGCTGCTCGAGGTGTCGACCGACAAGGTCGACACCGAGATCCCTTCGCCCGCCGCCGGTGTCCTGGCCTCCATCAAGGTCGCCGAGGACGAGACCGTTGAGGTCGGCGCCGAGCTGGCCGTCATCGACGACGGCACGGGCGCGCCCGCTGCCGCTCCGGCCCCGGCCGCCGCCGAGGCTCCGGCCCCGGCCGCCGAGCCCGCCCCGGCGCCGGTCGCCGAGGCCCCGGCCGCCCCGGCTCCCGCTGCCGCCGCCCCCGCCGCTCCGGCCGGTGGCGCGTCCGGCACGGACGTGGTCCTGCCCGCGCTCGGCGAGTCCGTCACCGAGGGCACCGTCACCCGCTGGCTGAAGTCGGTCGGTGACAGCGTCGAGGCCGACGAGCCGCTGCTGGAGGTGTCGACGGACAAGGTCGACACCGAGATCCCCGCCCCCGCCTCCGGCACGCTGCTGGAGATCGTGGTCGGCGAGGACGAGACGGCCGAGGTCGGCGCCAAGCTGGCCGTCATCGGTGTCGCGGGTGCCGCTCCGGCGGCCGCCCCGGCCCCGGCGGCTCCGGCCCCCGCCGCCGCTGCCCCGGCTCCGGCCGCCCCGGCTGCCGCCCCGGCCGCTCCCGCGGCTCCGGCTGCCCCCGCCGCCCCGGCCGCGCCCGCCGCTGCCGCTCCGGCTCCGGTCGCCCCCGCGGCTCCGGCCCCCGCGCCGGCCCCGGTCACCCCGGCTCCGGCCGCACCGGTCGCCGCCCAGGCGACCGACGAGGGCGCCTACGTCACCCCGCTGGTGCGCAAGCTCGCCGCCGAGAACGGCGTCGACCTGGCCGCCGTCAAGGGCACCGGCGTCGGCGGCCGTATCCGCAAGCAGGACGTCATCGCCGCCGCCGAGGCCGCGAAGGCCGCGGCCGCCGCTCCGGCGCCCGCTGCCGCCGCTGCCCCGGCCGCCAAGAAGGCGCCGGCCCTGGAGGTCTCCCCCCTCCGCGGCCAGACCGTCAAGATGCCGCGCATCCGCAAGGTCATCGGCGACAACATGGTCAAGGCGCTGCACGAGCAGGCGCAGCTCTCCTCGGTCGTCGAGGTCGACGTGACCCGCCTGATGCGTCTGCGCACGCAGGCCAAGGACTCGTTCGCCGCGCGCGAGGGCGTCAAGCTCTCCCCGATGCCGTTCTTCGTGAAGGCGGCGGCCCAGGCGCTGAAGGCCCACCCGGTCATCAACGCCAAGATCAACGAGGCCGAGGGCACGATCACCTACTTCGACTCCGAGAACGTCGGGATCGCGGTGGACTCGGAGAAGGGCCTGATGACCCCGGTCATCAAGGGTGCGGGCGACCTGAACATCGCCGGCATCGCCAAGGCCACGGCCGACCTGGCCGGCAAGGTCCGCGCCAACAAGATCACGCCCGACGAGCTGTCCGGCGCGACCTTCACCATCTCCAACACCGGTTCGCGCGGTGCGCTCTTCGACACGATCATCGTGCCGCCGGGCCAGGTCGCGATCCTCGGCATCGGTGCCACGGTCAAGCGCCCGGCGGTCATCGAGACCCCGGAGGGCACGGTCATCGGCGTCCGCGACATGACCTACCTGACCCTCTCCTACGACCACCGCCTGGTGGACGGCGCCGACGCGGCCCGTTACCTGACGGCGGTCAAGGCGATCCTGGAGGCAGGCGAGTTCGAGGTCGAGCTCGGCCTGTAATCGCCGATCAGCAGGTACGACGCCCCGTCCGGAGCCCCTCCGGACGGGGCGTCGGCTTTTCGACGCAGGCCGGCCGCAACCCCCTCAGGGGCGCGGGGAACTGCGCGACGAGCCACGACGAACCCGCAGCCGCCCGACGACACAGCGCACCGAGCTACTGGGCGCCCCTGTCCGCCCACGCCGTGTAAGTCTCGTCTCACCTGCACCAAAGCCCCCCTGTCGGCCCTCCCAGCGGAGCGCTACGGCCGTATTGTCTAAACGTCAACGCGCCCAAAGGAGCCCTCATGACCGCCCCCGTCATCCACTCGCTGCGCGAACAGATCCGCGAGCACATCCTGGAGGGGATCATCAGCGGGCGCTGGCAGCCGGGAGAGCGGATCGTCGAGCGACGCATCGCCACCGAGCTGGAGGTCAGCCAGACCCCCGTACGGGAGGCCCTGCGCGAGCTGGAGTCCCTGCGCCTGATCGAGTCGGCGCCGAACAAGGGCGTACGCGTCCGCAGTCTGACCGCCGCCGACCTGGAGGAGAGCTACCCGGTCCGGGCCGGCCTGGAGGCCATCGCCGCTGAGCTCGCGGCCGACCGCCTCGCGGAGAACTGCTCCGCCCTCGACCCGCACGTCACCGCCCTGTACGAGGCCGACCGCAACGCCGACGGCACGGCCCAGGTACGGCACACGGTCGCCTTCCACCGCGAGATGGTCCGCGCGGCGGGCAACTCCGTGCTGCTGCACACCTGGGAGGGCCTGGGCATCGAGGTCTTCACCGCCCTGTCCATCCGCTGGCTGGGGACCGTGCAGCAGTCGTACGCGGAGGAGCACGAGGAGCTGGTGGCGGCCTTCCGGCGCCGGGACCCGAGGATCGCCGAGATCGTCAAGGCGCATGTGCTCGGCTGTGCCCCGCGGCACGAGTCCTGAGCGCGGCCCCGCTCAAACGTAGCCCCACCTGCGAAAACCCTGGAAAATCGAGGCACCCGGTGCCTGCCCGAAAGGCACCGCGTGCCGACTTTCTCGTGATCAAGAGGTTTTCGCCCTCAACCCTTTGATCGATCATCGATCAGCGAGTTATTGTCGCCGACGGGCCAAGCGGCGGCAGCCGCATGGTGTCACCACACCGAGGCCCTCGCCCTGTCCTGCCAAAGACCTAGGGCACCCCCGAACCCTGCCGATGAGGGAACCCCCTTCGACTGAGGAAGGCGGCGACATGACCGACCCCAAAGCCATCCAGCCGAGCGCGCTCGACCAGCTCCCCGACCGTGATCCGGAGGAGACCGCCGAATGGCAGGCCTCGCTGGACGCGGTCGCCAAGGCGGCCGGTCCGCACCGCGCCGCATACCTGATGCGCCGCACGCTGGAGCGGGCCGAGGCGGGCGGCATCGCGCTGCCGAAGCTCCTCGAGACCGACTACGTCAACACCATCCCGACCGCCGCCGAGCCGTCCGTGCCCGGTGACGAGGCGATGGAGCGCCGTATCACCGCGTGGAACCGCTGGAACGCGGCCGCGATGGTGACCCGCGGATCCAAGTACGGCGTCGGCGGCCACATCGCCACCTTCGCCTCCGCCGCCTGGCTCTACGAGACCGGCTTCAACCACTTCTTCAAGGGCAAGGAGGCCGACGGGTCCGGCGACCAGCTCTACATCCAGGGCCACGCCTCCCCCGGCATCTACGCCCGCGCCTTCCTCGACGGCCGCCTCACCGAGCAGCACCTCGACAACTTCCGCCAGGAGGCGGGCGGCGGCGGCCTGCCGTCGTACCCGCACCCGCGCCGGCTGCCCTGGCTGTGGGAGTTCCCGACGGTGTCGATGGGCCTCGGCCCGCTGTCGGCGATCTACCAGGCGCGTTTCAACCGCTACCTCACGGCGCGCGGCATCAAGGACGTCTCGAACTCCCACGTCTGGGCCTTCCTCGGCGACGGCGAGATGGACGAGCCGGAGTCCACGGCGGCACTCGCACTTGCCTCCCGCGAGGGCCTGGACAACCTGACCTTCGTCATCAACTGCAACCTCCAGCGCCTCGACGGCCCGGTCCGCGCGAACTTCAAGATCGTGCAGGAGCTGGAGGCGCAGTTCCGCGGCGCCGGCTGGAACGTCGTCAAGACGCTGTGGGGCACGGCGTGGGACGAGCTGTTCCAGCTCGACACCACCGGCGCGCTCCTGCGCCGGCTGCGCGAGGTACCCGACGCGCAGGTGCAGACGTACCAGACCCGCGACGCCGCCTACATCCGCGAGGACTTCTTCGGCAAGGACCCGGCGCTCGTCGAGATGGCGAAGCTGCTGAGCGACGACAAGATCCTCGAGTGCTTCCACCTCTCCCGCGGTGGCCACGAGGCGCGCAAGGTCTACGCCGCCTACAAGGCCGCCGTGGAGTTCAAGGGCGCGCCGACGGTCATCCTGGCCCAGACGGTCAAGGGCCACACCCTCGGTGAGGGCTTCGCGTCGAAGAACGCCAACCACCAGATGAAGAAGCTGACGGTGGACGAGTTCAAGACGATGCGTGACCTGCTGGAGCTGCCGATCTCGGACAGCCAGTTCGTCGACGGCCAGGTCCCCTACGGCCACCCGGGCGCCGACTCCCCCGAGGTCCGCTACCTCCAGGAGCGCCGCGCGGCCCTCGGCGGCCCGGCCCCGGCCCGCCGCATGTACGCCTCCGCCCCGCTGCCCGCCCCCGCGGAGAAGGCGTTCGCCTCCTTCGACAAGGGCTCCGGCTCGCAGAACGTGGCCACCACCATGGCCTTCGTCCGCCTGATCAAGGACCTGGTCCGCGACAAGGAAACGGGCAAGCGCTGGGTGCCGATCGTCCCCGACGAGGCGCGCACCTTCGGTATGGAGTCGCTCTTCCCGTCCCTCGGGATCTACTCCCCCAAGGGCCAGACGTACGAGCCGGTCGACCGTGACCAGCTCATGTACTACAAGGAGGCCAAGAACGGCCAGATCCTCAACGAGGGGATCACCGAGGCCGGTTCGATGGCCGACTTCATCGCCGCGTCCACCGCGTACGCGACGCACGGCGAGGCGATGATCCCGTTCTACATCTTCTACTCGATGTTCGGCTGGCAGCGCACGGCCGACCAGATGTGGCAGCTCGGCGACCAGCTCGGCCGCGGCTTCCTCGTCGGCGCCACGGCGGGCCGTACGACGCTGACGGGCGAGGGCCTGCAGCACGCCGACGGTCACTCGCCGGTGATCGCCGCGACGAACCCGGCCGCGCTGACGTACGACCCGGCCTTCGCCTACGAGGTCGCGGCGATCGTCAAGGACGGTCTGCGCCGGATGTACGGCGAGGCGGCACCGGGCGAGGACCCGAACGTCTTCTACTACCTGACCGTCTACAACGAGCCGATGCCGCAGCCCGCGAAGCCGGCGGCGGACGGGGTCGACCAGGGCATCGTCAAGGGCCTGTACCGCTTCAACACGGCGGAGTCGGCCGGCCTCACCCCGGTCGCGAACGCCCCGCGCATCCAGCTTCTGGGCTCCGGTACGGCGATCCACTGGACGCTCCAGGCGCAGAAGCTGCTCGCCGAGGAGTGGGGCGTGGCCGCCGACGTCTGGTCTGCGACGTCCTGGACGGAGCTGCGCCGCGACGCCCTGGAGGCGGACGCCGCCCTGCTGCGCGGCGAGGAGCGCGTCCCGTACGTCCGTCAGGCGCTCCAGGGCGCCGAGGGCCCGGTGCTGGCGGTCTCCGACTACATGCGCCAGGTCCCGGACCAGATCGCGCAGTGGGTCGAGCAGGACTACTCCTCCCTCGGCGCCGACGGCTTCGGCCTCTCCGACACCCGCGAGGCGGCCCGCCGCCACTTCGGTGTCGACGCCGAGTCGATCGTCGTGGCGGCCCTGGCCCAGCTCGCGAAGCGGGGCGAGGTCAAGGCGACGGCGGTGAAGGAAGCCCGGGAGAAGTACGGGCTGTAGTACGGCCTGAAGGGTCTGCGGCCCTCACCGGTTCCCGGTCGTTCGTCGACTGCGGACCGGTGGGGGCTTTTCGCGCAGTTCCCCGCGCCCCCAAAAGCCACTCCGCACCCGGACACGCACCATGATGGCCCTATGCGTGCTGCCCGGCTCATCAAGATGGTCCTGCTGCTCCAGTCCCGGCCCTCCATGACCGCCGCCGAACTCGCGCGTGAGCTGGAGGTGTCCGAACGGACCGTCACGCGGGACGCGCAGGCGCTGTCGGAGGCCGGTGTCCCGGTGTACGCGGACCGGGGGCGGGCCGGCGGGTACCGGCTGATCGGCGGGTACCGGACCCGGCTGACGGGGCTCGGGCGCAGTGAGGCCGAGGCGCTGTTCTTGTCCGGGGTGCCGGGAGCGCTGCGGGAGATGGGGCTGGAGGACGCCGCATCCGCCGCCCGGCTGAAGGTGTCGGCCGCCCTGATGCCCTCCGTCCGCGACGCCTCCCGTACGGCCGCCCAGCGCTTCCATCTGGACGCCCCGAACTGGTTCAGGGAACCGAAGACCCCCGAGCTGCTGCCCGCCGTCGCGGACGCGGTGTGGGACGACCGGCGGATCGTGGCCCGGTACCGGCGTGCGGAGGAGGGCGAGGCCGAACGCGAGCTGGAGCCGTACGGGCTCGTGCTGAAGGCGGGGGTCTGGTACCTGTGCGCCCGGGTCGCCGGGCACGGGTCGTACCGGGTGTACCGCATCGACCGGTTCACGGCCGTGGAAGCCACCGGCGACCGGTTCGAGCGGGACGAGGAGTTCGACCTGCCGGCGTTCTGGGACGAGCGGGCCGAGCAGTTCGCGCGGTCCATTCTGCGGGCCGAGGCCGTCGTCCGGGTCTCGCCTGGCGGGGTGCGCAGGCTGCCGTACACCGTCGATCCGCAGTCCGCGCGGCAGGCGCTGGAGGCGGCGGGCGCCCCGGACGAGGACGGCTGGGTGACGCTGACGCTCCCGGTGGAGTCCGAGGAGGTCGCCCACACCCAGTTCGCCTCGCTGGGGCCGGAGATCGAGGTGCTGGAGCCCTCGTCGCTGCGCAAGCGCTTCGCGGGGGACGCGATACGGCTGGCATCGCTGTACGCGGATGAGCCGTAAGCGCATAACAATCCGCCACACTCCACGTGCGCCCCACCCTCCCAGGGCCGATGCTTGTCCCGTGATGGACGAGACGGAGTTCTGGGAGCTGGTGGACGGTGCGCGTGACGGCGCCGAGGGTGACCCCGAGGAGCAGGCCGACCTGCTCGTCGACCGGCTGCTCCAACTGGACCCCGACGCGGTGCTCGACTTCGCCCGTCACTTCGAGGCCCGCTACAACCGCGCGTACACCTGGGACCTGTGGGGTGCCGCCTGGGTCCTGCTGGACGGGGCCAGCGACGACGCGTTCGACTTCTTCCGGTGCTGGCTGATCGGCCAGGGCCGCGAGGTGTACGAGGGCGGGGTGCACGACCCCGACTCGCTGGCGGACCTGCTGGACGACTTCGACGAGGAGTTCGACGGCGACGGCGAGGAGCTCGGCTACGCTGCGGACGAGGCCTACGAACAGCTCACCGGCACGGTCGCCCCCGACCTCGGCCTCCCGCCCGCGCCCCCGGAACCGGAGGGCACCCCGGTCGACTTCGAGAGCGAGCGGGTGCTGGCCGAGCGATTCCCGAAACTGTGGGAGCGGTTCAAGGACTGAGCCCGAGCCCTGGAATCTCAGGGCGTGAATCCCGGTATCTCAGGCCACGGCCCTTCTGCGGCCGGGGTCCGACGGAATGTACGCCTGCGTCTGATCGGCCTTCACCGCGTGGTACATCGGCGCCTTGTTGGCCTGGTCCAGCGCGGACGCCGTGACGGCGGCCGGGCCGAGGACGACGGTCGCGACCGCGCAGACGACCGTCCAGACCCGCCCGCCGCCGCGTCCGCTGTTGCTGCTGCTCATGATCCCCACCTCCGGTCAGTGCGTGTCCATGACCATAGGGAGGTCGTCTCGGTGAGATCCGTGAGCCGCCTGCGAGAAAGCTGTGAGCCTCTTCCCGCACCGTGACCCAGGTCACCGTACGGGTCGTGAAGGTTCATCCACCGTCTCTTGACCCGTTGCGTGATCTGCGGCTTACGGTGGCCGCCCCGAACAGGAGCATCCAGTCCATGACCAGCCCGTACGTACGGGAGATCACGCGCGAGGACCATCTGTCCCATCTGCGGCTGTACCCCGACGCGAGCCATCTCCAGATTCCCGAGTGGGGCGATGTGAAGCCCGACTGGCGGGCTGAGAGCGTCGGCTGGTTCGAGGACGGGCCCGCCGGGGAGGTCCTGATCGCGTCGGCGCTCGTCCTGTACCGCCCGCTGCCCGGCACCCGGCGCTGCCTCGCCTACCTCCCCGACGGACCCGGGATCGACTGGCAGGCGCCGCGTGTGGACCGCTGGCTGGACGCCCTGGTCGCCCATGTGGAGCGGCGCGGGGCGTTCTCGCTGCGGATGGGGCCGCCCCTCGTCGTACGGCACTGGGAGGCGGACACCGTCGCGGCGGGCGTCGCCGACCCCGACGTACGCGATCTGCACGACCTGCCCGCGGACGGCATCGACGGATACGCGCTGGACCTCGCGGAGCGGCTGGGGCGGCTCGGGTGGCGGCGGTGCGCGGACGGCAGCGGCAGCGGTTTCGGCCTCGGACAGCCGCGCTACGGCTGCCAGGTGCCGCTGGCGGGCCGCTCGATCGACGATCTGCGGGACGCCCTGGCGCCGCGCTGGGAGCAGTCCCTGCGCATCGCCGAGCGGGCGGGGGTCCTGGTGTCCTGGGGCACGGCGGCCGACCTGCCCGACTTCTACCGGCTGTACACAGCGACCGCCGAACGCGACGGGTTCCGGGCCCGGCCCCTGGTCTACTTCCAGCGCCTGTGGGCGGCACTGAACGCCGTGGACGGAGACCGGGTGCGGGTCTACCTCGCCGAGTACGACGGTGAGGTGCTCTCCGCTGCGCTCATGATCAGCGTCGGCTCCCGGGTCTGGCACTCCTACGCCGCGTCCGGGCGCCGGGGGCGGGAACTGCGGCCGAGCAGCGCGCTGTTGTGGCGGATGCTGGGTGACGCCCGGCAGGCGGGGGCACGGACGTACGACCTGCGCTCCATCACACCCAGCCTGACCGAGGACCGGCTGCTCGGCCGACTGCTGTTCAAGACGGGGGCGGGCGGCCGGGCGGTGGAGTACCTCGGCGAGTGGGAACGCCCGGTGGGCACTCAGGGGAAGGCGCTTCAGCGGGCGGTGGGGGTTTATCTGGGGCGGCGGTGAGGACCGTGGCCCGGGGCACGCGCGGTTGGGGGCGCCTGCGACTTCAGGGGCGCAGGTGAAGGTCCCGTCGGTCCGGGAGCGGCATGTGGTCGGGGGCGCCGGTGGAGGACCCGTCGGGGTGAGAGCGGCATGTGATCGGCGGCGCCCGCTGGGGCGCAGGTGAGGGACCCGTCGGGGTGAGAGCGGCATGTGATCGGCGGCCACTGCTCGGGCGCAGGTGAGGGACTCGTCGGTGCGCGGTCAGTGTCTGCCCTGCAGCCGGGCGGCCGTCTCCCTGATCTCCGGGAGGCGGGCGCTGAGGGCGGCGCCGGGGCAGCTCGTCATGTAGCCCTCGTTGTGGCCGGCGACGGCCGGGAGGGTGGCGGTGGTGCCGGCGGAGTAGCGGCTGAGGTTGTTGCTGGAGGTCAGCGGGACCGTCGCACGGGGGTCCGTCTCGGAGAGCCCCAGTTTCCACGCGGCGATCGCGGCGATGGCGTCGGTCATGGCCTTGGGGACGGGCACGCCGGCGGTGAAGGTGCCGAGGGCGGCGATGCCGGTGGTGCGGTGGTTGAAGCCCTGGGTGTGGGCGCCGGTGACGGCACGGTCGACGCCGCCCGCACGGCCCTCGTAGATCGTGCCGCACCGGTCGACGAGGAAGTTGTAGCCGATGTCGTCCCAGTCCCGGGAGCCGGTCTGGCCCGCGTACAGGTAGCGGATGATGCGAGGCGCGTCGGCGCAGTCGTACCCGTTGGGCGAGTCGGTGTGATGGACGAACACGGCGACGACCTTGTCGTCGTACCGCGGGGGCGGCTGGGCGCGCCGGACCTCACCGTCCAGCCAGACGGACCTCGGCACGATCTCCGGCCGAGCCGCGTGATACGCCGCCCCGGCGGGCCGGGCCGCGACGGGCCGCTCCTCCTCGGCGACACTCCGCTCGACCCCTCGGGCGCACAGCAGCAACGCCACAGCGGCGGCAAGCCCGGGCATACAGGCCAGCAACACGAGCGGCACTCCCGTGACCCGCCCCTCCCACCACGCAGGGCCGCGCCGGCGGACGAGGGGCCGAAACCGGGCACGCCCCTGCGTTCCGCCTCGTCGCTGCCCCGCGCCACGGAACTGCCCCCGGATCCGGACCCACCTCTCGGCCCGCAGCCGACGGCGAGCATGGGAGGACCGGCGGGCAGGGGCCGGCCGCTGATCATGAGCCGACCGCTGATCGCGGACCCCGCTCCGGTCCTGGGACAGACACGGATCCTGGGCCGCCCCCTGAGCACCGGTCGCCCTGCTCCGGTCCTGGGACAGACACGGATCCAGGGCCGCCCCCTGAGCACCGGTCGCCCTGCTCCGGTCCTGGGACAGACACGGATCCTGGGCCGCCCCCTGAGCGCCGGTCGCCCTCTCGGCCGGGGTCCGGCTCCGGCCACGAAGGGCTTCAGCCGGGGTCCGGCTCCGCCCGCGAAGAACTCGCCGCCTGGCCCGCCTCTCGGCACCGGCACCGGACGCCGCCGCGCCGACAGCGGACGCTGCGGAACCGTCCTGCGCGGCCGCAACGTCCTGCTGCACGACCGGCCGCTGCGCCTGATGCCCCGGCCGTGCTGGATCGACGGACGGCTCCCGCAGGCCAAATCCCGCCCCCTCGGCAGCCCCGTCCCACACCGCCGCCCGATCCCGCACCACAGGCAGCTCGTGCGGTACCGGCTCCCCCACGGGCCCCTGCACCGGCGCGGCGCCCGCCTCACGCGCCGCCCGCTCTACACGCCCCACCCCCGACCCACGCGCCCTCTCACACGCTCTCTCCGCCCCCGAAGCCTCGGCCCGCGCAGCCCCGGTCGCCTCGGCCCGCGCACCCGCTCCGGCCCCGTCGGAACCGGCCCGCGCAGGCCCCGCCGCACCACGCACAACCCCCGCCGCCTCATCCCGCGCGGCCGCGCTCCCCGCCGCCCCGTCGGCCCCTGTCCGCGCAGCCCGCCCCACCCCCCGTATCCGCGCAGCCCACGGTATTCGTACGGCGCGAGGTCTTCGTCTCCCCCGTGTTCGGCGGAAGACCCTTCGGGTGACCCGTCGGAAGACAGACATGGTCCTACTGTCCGACGGATCCGGTCCGCCCGCGATGTGTGGTGTCACACGCAGTGGAACCATCGTCCCGGTCCGGGGCGTTTCTCCAGGTGCACGCGGCGTGGCCGGTTCCGGGCGGCGCGGGCGTGTGTGCTGATCAACGGGGGCTTTCCGCGCGTACTAAAAGGTCCTAGGGAAAGGCGGCTCTGTGGACCTGCTCGACATCCTGCTGTTGCTGGTGATCCTGGCCTACGCGGCGTCCGGCTACCGCCGCGGCCTGGTCGCCGGCTGCGTCTCGCTCGCCGGTTTCGTGGGCGGCGCGGTGATCGGCGTATGGATCCTGCCGTGGGTGATGGACCTGGTCACACCGGGCACGACGCAGGCGACCGTGACCGCGGTGCTCACGGTGCTGGTCCCGGCCGTGGCGGTGCACGAGCTGGCGGGCCGGCTGGCCCTGCGGCTGCGCCGGGAGCTGGACCGCGGCCCGCTCCGGGTGGCCGACGGCGTCGGCGGGGCCGTGGCCAACTCGGTGGCCGTGCTGATCGTGGCCTGGGTGGCGGCCAGCGTCCTCGCCGCCTCCTCCTCCCCGGCGCTCACCTCGGCGATCCGGGAGTCCCGTCTGCTCGGCACCGTGCAGGACGCCATGCCGCAAACCACCCCGGCCTGGTTCTCGCGCGCCACCTCCGCCCTCACCGAGGCCGGCTTCCCACAGGTCTTCAACCCCTTCGAGAACGAATCGACGGCCGAGGTCGCCAAGCCCTCCGGGGACAACGTCACGGCCGCCGCGACGAACGCCGCCAAGCTCAGCACCGTCAAGATCGAGGGTGTCTCGGGCACCCAGGGCCGCGAGGGCAGCGGCTTCGTCTACACCCCGCAGCACGTGATGACCAACGCCCACGTGGTGGCTGGCATCGACGAGCCGAGCGTCCGCGTCGGCGGCGTCGGGCGCTCGTACGAGTCCCGGGTGGTGCTCTTCGACCCGGAGCGGGACGTGGCCGTGCTGTACGTCCCCGAACTGCGCGCCCCCGTCCTGCCGTTCGACGACGAGGCCACCCGCGGCGACTCGGCCGTCGTGGCGGGCTATCCGGAGGACGGCGACCTGAACCTCCAGGCGGCGACCGTCGCCAACCGCGTGCAGGCGACGGGCCAGAACATCTACAACGACGACACCGTCACCCGCGAGATCTACTCGATCCGCTCCACCGTCCGCCCCGGCAACTCCGGCGGCCCGCTGCTGACCACCGACGGCAAGGTGTTCGGCGTGGTCTTCGCCCGCTCCACCTCCGACGACGAGACGGGCTACGTCCTGACCGCGGCCGAGGTCGCCTCCGACGCCCGGCGCGCGGCGAACGCGACCGAGCCGGTGGACACGGGCGAGCTCGTCACCTCGTGAGCCCGCCCGGTCCGGCACCCCGCCGTCAGAGCCCGCGTCCCATGATCACGTCATCCACGTACTGACCGTCCAGGAAGAACTCCTCGGGCAGCACGCCTTCGACCACGAACCCCTCGGACTCGTACAGCTTGCGGGCCGGTGTGTTGTGGCCGAGGACGCGCAGGGTGAGCCGGCGTGCTCCCCTGCGGCGGGCCTCCTCGACGACCGCGCGGATCAGCGCCCGGCCGACCCCGCGCCCCCGTGCCTCGTCGGCGACGGCGAGGCCCTGGATCTGGCGCACATGCGCGTTCGAGGCGAGCGGGGTGGCAAAGGCGAGGCGGACGTAGCCGACGATGCGGCGGTCGAGTTCGGCGACGAGATGGTCGCCGGGGGCGTGGCGCCCGTCGAAGAACGGCGGGTAGGGCGGCTGCGGGCGCGGCGTGACCGCGTGCAGATGCGACCACGTGCCACGGTCGAGGAGGGCCAGCTCCTCGTCGTCGTCCGGCAGGGCGATGCGTATGTACGGCGTCTGGTGGGGCTCAGGCATGAGCGCCACCCTAAGTCCGGGACACGAGAACCCGACCGGGCTTTTATGTGGTCAGAGGCAGGATGAGGTTATGGAACTTTCAAGAATCGCGGTGGCGGGCTCCTCCGGCCTCATCGGCGGGGCACTCGTGCGCTCCCTGACCGCCGACGGACACGAGGTCGTGAGGCTGGTGCGCCGTGCACCTCGGTCCAGGGACGAGGTGCGTTGGGATCCGGAGGGCGGCTCGGTGGACGCGGCGGGGCTCGCCGGGTGCGCCGCGGTCGTCAATCTGGCCGGGGCGAACGTGGGTTCGCGGCGCTGGACGGAGGCCTACAAGGCGAAGATCCGGTGCGGCCGGGTGCTGGGCACGGCGGCGCTGGCGCGGGCCATCGCGTCGCTGGGGCCCGAGGAGCGGCCGAGGGTCTTCGTCAGCGGCAGCGCGATCGGCTACTACGGCGAGACCGGTGAGCGCGCCGTCGACGAGAGCGCCCCGGCAGGGGAGGGCTTCCTGCCCTCGCTGGTCGTCGAGTGGGAGGGCGCGGCGGCCCCGGCCCAGGACGCGGGCGTACGGACGGTGTTCCCGCGCACGGGGTTGGTGGTGGCCCGCGAGGGCGGGGCCTGGGGTCGGCTGTTCCCGCTGTTCAGGGCGGGGCTCGGCGGGCGGATGGGCGACGGGCGGCAGTACTGGTCGTTCGTCTCGCTGCACGACGAGGTGGCCGCGATCCGGCATCTGATCGACACCGACGGTCTGTCGGGGCCGTTCAACGTGACGGCGCCGCAGCCGCTGACGAACCGTGAGATCACCGAGGCCATGGGCCGTGTGCTGCGCCGGCCGACCCTGTTCACGGTCCCCGCTCCGGTACTGCGGACGGTGCTCGGCGAGATGGCGGGGGACGTGCTGGGCAGTCAGCGGGTGCTGCCGAAGCGGCTGCTGGAGTCGGGGTTCACCTTCGCGTTCCCGGAGATCGAGGGGGCGATCCGGGCGGCCGTCGGGTAGCAGACCGGGCGGACACCGGGGTCCGTATGCGACCACTGTGCGACCGTGCTCTGTCGATGCGCGACTGTTCCTGACCGATCACGGCCCTAACCTCGTCCCGAACTCGGGTATCCCCGGAGCCTGTTGGGGGCATCACGTCTCCACCGGCCGCGCAACCTCGAGGAGGGGCACGTGCTTGAGCCCGCGTACCAG
Source organism: Streptomyces sp. NPDC036764 (assembly GCF_055609385.1). Taxonomy (NCBI): domain Bacteria; kingdom Bacillati; phylum Actinomycetota; class Actinomycetes; order Kitasatosporales; family Streptomycetaceae; genus Streptomyces; species Streptomyces sp. NPDC036764. Next base: position 438,759 of record NZ_JBVJPT010000004.1, on the reverse strand, counting down.
GCGGACGTCGTCATCGTGGGAGCCGGGGTAGCCGGACTCTCCGCGGCGCACCGGCTGACCAGCGCAGGAGTTACGACCGCAGTCCTGGAGGCCGCCCCTTACCCGGGCGGCCGCATGTCGACCGAGAAGGTCGACGGCTTCCGGCTCGACCGGATCGGCCAACTCCTGTCGACGTCGTACCCCGAACTACGTCTGACCCCAGGACTGGACGCACTCGCGCTGCGACCCTTCGCCCCGGGCGTGCTGCTGCACAGCGACGGACGCCGGCAGCGCGCGGGCGCGGTGCCGAGCGCCATGGGCGCAAGGCGCGCGAGGGGCGCACTCCATGCGGTGCGCGCCCTGGCAAGCGCCCCCAGGTCGGGGGCCGCGCGCGGCGGCCCGGGCCAGACCTCCATCCCGCGGGTGCGCGCGGGTGCCCCGCTGGGCAGCGCCGTCGACCAGGCCCGGCTCGGTGCCGCGCTCGCCCGGCTCGCCTCCTCTCCGGTCGAACGACTGCTGGCCCGGCCGGAGTTGCCGGCCGGGCGGGCCCTGGCGGAGCGAGGGGTTCCGGCGCGGACGATCGAGGGTTTCCTGCGGCCGCTGCTGGCCGCGCTGCTGTGCGATCCGGAGCTGTCTACGTCCAGCCGGTGCGCGGACCTCGCACTGCGCGCCTTCGCGAGCGGACGGCTGTGTGTGCCCGAGGGCGGCGCCGAGGCCCTGCCGGAGCTGCTCGCCCGGTCGCTGCCGCCGGGCACGGTGCACACCGGGGTGCGGGTGACGTCCATCGCCACGACGTCCGTGACCACCGCCGAGCACGGCGAGATACGGTGCCGGGCCGTGCTGCTGGCGACGGACGCGCGGACCGCCGCCGAGCTGCTGCCGGGCCTGCGGGTACCCGACTTCCACCCGATCACCGTCGTCCACCACACGACCGACGAGCCGCCGGCGACCGGCGCGTCCCTGCTCCTGGACGCCGACCGGGGCGGTCCGGTCGCCCACACGGCGCTGATCAGCCAGGTCGACCCGACCCGCGCACCGGCGGGCCGGGCCCTGATCTCCTCGACGGTCCTGGGGACCCCGCCGCCCGACATCGACACGGCCGTACGGATGCACCTCTCCCGTCTCTACGGCACCTCCACGGCACGCTGGGAGACGCTCGCCGTGCACCACACGCCGGAGGCCGTCCCGGCGATGCGCCCGCCGCACGACCTGCGCCGCCCCGTGCGCCTCCTGGCCGGCCTGTACGTCTGCGGCGACCACCGCGACACCAGCACGGTCCAGGGCGCCCTCCACTCGGCCCACAGGGCGGCGGCGGCCATCCTGACGGACCTGGGAGCGGCAGGCTCCCTGCACCGCGCGGAACCGTTACGGGCAGCGGCATAGGCCTCGGGGGACCCCCCGCGCCCCTCTTCCGGGGGCGCGGGGAACTGCGCGACCAGCCACAACACGGCCGCAGAGGGCACACCTCCGGTCGGAGTTACGGCGATGCCCCCTACCCCAACGCCGCGACCTTGTCCCGATACCCCCGCACCGGCGCCGCATCCCGATACGGCTCCAACCTCCGCTCGAAGTCCCGCACATACTCGACCGCCCGCACCGACCGCATCTCCGCCGCGGCGCCCGCGGCTTCCGCGCCCAGCGCACAGGCCTGGTCGAGCTCACCGAGCCCGAGCCGGGCGGAGGCGAGGACGACCCGGCTGAACAGGCGGCTGCGGGCGTAGGCGGGAGCACGCAGTTGCAGGGACCGCTCGGCGTGCTGGGCCGCCGCGCGGAACTGCTGCAGGTCCCGGTGGCAGTGCCCGAACTCGTCGGCGAGCTGTGCCTCGTCGAAGAAGCGGGCCCAGTACGGGACGTCGTCGCCGGGCCGGGCCGCTTCCAGCGAGCGCTCGGCCCGGACCAGCGAGGCCGTACAGGCACGCACCTCGCCCAGTACGCCGTGCCCGCGCGCCTCGCACGCGTGCAGCAGCGCCTGGACGATCGGCGGCGCGCTCGTGCCCACGCCCTGCTGGGCCACCCGCGCCAGTTGGACGGCCTCCCGGCCGTGCCCGAGGTAGACGGCCTGGCGGCTCATCGTGACGAGGACGTAGGAGCCGTAGGGCCGGTCCCCGGCGGCCTGTGCGAGCCGCAGCGACTGCACGAAGTAGCGCTGCGCGAGTCCGTGCGCCGCGATGTCGTACGACGTCCAGCCCGCGAGCCGGGTCAGGTCGGCGGCGGCCGCGAACAGGCGCCGGCCGGTCTGCTCGCCGTAGGTGCCGCGCAGCATCGGCTCGCACTCGTGCTCCAGGTAGCGCACCAGCGCCTGCCGGGCGTGGCCGCCGCCGTACATGTCGTCGAGGGAGCGGAACAGCTCGCCGACCGAGCGCAGGGCGGCGATGTCGCCGCCGGTGACCTTCTGTCCGGGGCCGCGCTCGGCCTGGGTGCGCTGGCGGGGCACCACGCCGGGCCGGCCCTGGGCCGGGATGCGGGCCAGCGGCTCGCCGCGGGCGACCTTCTCGTCGGCGCGGCCGATCAGCCAGTCCCGGCTGGGTACGACGAGCCCGGCCGGGGTGAAGGCGATCTTGCGCAGTTCGGCGTGGCTGCCGGAGTCCTTGCGCCACAGGCCGCTGACGATGTCGACGGCCTCCTCGGGGGTCGCGGCGAACTCCAGCCCGGCGTACACGGGCGCACAGGCGTCGAGACCGAGGTCCTGGGCGCTGAGCCGGCGGCCCAGGCGTCGGGTGAAGACCTCGGCGATCAGGGCGGGGGTCGTGCCGCGCGGCTGCTGTCCGCGCAGCCAGCGGGTGACCGATGTCTTGTCGTATCTCAGATCAAGCCCGTGTTCGAGGCCGAGCTGGTCCACCCGGCGGGCTAGACCCGCGTTGGAGAATCCCGCTTCTGCGATGAGCGCGGCGAGCTGGCGGTTGGGAGTGCGCTGCGCGGGTCGTTCCGTCATCTGCGGTGCGGTCTCCTGCCTTTCGGGCCTCGCGGGGCCATATGGCCGGCGAGTGCCCGGATTGCCGGTGAGCAGCCATTTTGGCCTCTCGAACGGCGCGAATGTAGCGGAGAGTAAGCAGCCGATCGCACATTTCGGCGCCCATTCATCCGATCGTGTGAGGATTGCCCTACCGGGCTGACGCGGGCCGCGGGATCGCACTCGAACGGGCCGGTCGTACAGTGGCGTAGGCACGCTTTGTGCCTTACGACGTTCTGGGCTCTTCCAGGGAGGCTTGCCGTGAGTGAGTTGCGGTTCGTCCGCATGGGATTCGGTGCGGACGCCGTCGAGTACCAGCAGGCGTGGGACGAGCAGCGCCGGGTGCACGCGGCGCGGTTCGAGGACGAGATCCCCGACACGGTCCTGCTGCTCGAACACCCTCCGGTCTACACGGCGGGCCGGCGCACGGCGGACAACGAGCGGCCCCTGGACGGCACGCCGGTCATCGACGTGGACCGCGGCGGCAAGATCACCTGGCACGGCCCGGGCCAGCTCGTGGGCTACCCGATCCAGAAGCTTCCGCGCCCGGTGGACGTCGTTGCGCATGTACGGCGGCTGGAGGACGCCCTGATCCGCACGTGCGCGGAGTTCGGCCTGGAGACCACCCGGGTCGAGGGCCGCAGCGGTGTGTGGGTGCTCGGCGACCCGGTGGAGCAGCGCCCCGCACTCGGAGGACTGGCCCTCGACTTCGACCCCCGGCTCACCGACGAGGAGTTCGACCCGCGTCTGAACGGCCCCGAGTACGCGCCCTCCAACGCCGGCCAGCGGCGCGAGGACCGCAAGATCGCGGCGATCGGGATCCGGGTCGCCAAGGGCGTGACCATGCATGGCTTCGCGCTGAACGTGAACCCGGACAACAAGTGGTTCGACCGGATCATCCCGTGCGGGATCCGGGACGCGGGGGTCGCCTCGCTGGCCGCCGAGCTCGGCCGGGACGTCACCATCGACGAGGTACTGCCGGTCGTCGAGCGGCACCTGGCGGACGTACTGGAGAACGCGGACCTGAAGCCGCGGGAGATCGAGACCGCGACCGCCTGAGGAAGGGAATCAGCCCGGAAGTCATGGGGTTGGCCTGACGGCAGGGCTGAGTAAACACGGGCGTACCCTGGTGTACGCCGACGAATCGAAGCACAGGGAGCCGACGTGTCCGCAGTCTCACCGGACGGACGCAAGATGCTGCGCCTGGAGGTCCGCAACAGCCAGACCCCCATCGAGCGCAAGCCCGAGTGGATCAAGACCCGGGCGAAAATGGGTCCCGAGTACACGAAGATGCAGAGCCTCGTGAAAAGCGAGGGTCTGCACACGGTCTGCCAGGAAGCCGGCTGCCCGAACATCTACGAGTGCTGGGAGGACCGCGAGGCGACCTTCCTCATCGGCGGCGACCAGTGCACCCGGCGCTGCGACTTCTGCCAGATCGACACCGGCAAGCCCGAGGCCCTCGACCGCGACGAGCCGCGCCGCGTCGGTGAGTCCGTGGTCACCATGGACCTGAACTACGCCACCATCACCGGCGTCGCCCGCGACGACCTGGAGGACGGCGGCGCCTGGCTGTACGCCGAGACCGTGCGCCAGATCCACCAGCAGACCGCCGGCCGCGAGGGCGGCCACACCAAGGTCGAGCTGCTCGCCCCGGACTTCAACGCCGTCCCGGAACTGCTGGCGGAGGTCTTCGCCTCCCGCCCCGAGGTCTTCGCGCACAACGTCGAGACCGTGCCGCGGATCTTCAAGCGCATCCGCCCCGGCTTCCGCTACGAGCGCTCCCTGAAGGTCATCACCGAGGCCCGCGACTACGGCCTGGTCACCAAGTCCAACCTGATCCTCGGCATGGGCGAGACCCGCGAGGAGGTCAGCGAGGCTCTCCGGCAGCTCCACGACGCCGGCTGCGAGCTCGTGACCATCACGCAGTACCTGCGCCCGAGCGTGCGCCACCACCCCGTGGAGCGCTGGGTCAAGCCGCACGAGTTCGTGGAGCTGAAGGACGAGGCCGAGCAGATCGGCTTCTCCGGCGTGATGTCCGGCCCGCTGGTGCGCTCCTCCTACCGCGCCGGGCGGCTGTATCAGATGGCCGTCGAGAAGCGTGGTGCGTACGTCGCTTCCCAGGCCGTCTGATGGCACGGAGTGCCACTCGGCGCATGTGAATCTGCGCACAAGCAACTGCCCCTCGGCGGAAGCCGATTGACGCGGCCCTGGACGTCCCCGCAGATGGGGGCCTCATCAGGGCCGCGTCAAGTTTTCCGGACGGCGCATTAAGGCTTCATTGGTGTTTGACCGGTCGGTCACGCCCTGGTAACACCAATCAGTGACCCTGGTTGTACACCCCGTGCACCAATCACCAAAGCCGCCATCCCGAGGGGGGACCTCCACCATGCAGGCCGCGCCCGTTCGCGCCACCGCCATCCCGTCGTTCACCACTGCACTGCGTGCCGTCGAGTCGCTGCTGATGAGCAGCGGCCAGCGCACCGCCCGTCGCAACGCCTGGACGTCCGTGCTGGAGGACCGCCGCCGTGCCAAGGACCGGGTCGAGGCGCAGCGCGTCCTGGACCAGGTCACCACCGTCCGCACCTGAGTCCCGGCACTGCCGTCGTCGCCGCTTCCAGGGCCACGTAGACTTCGTGGCATGGCGAGGAAGGACACGGCAGCGGACGCTGCGAACCCCGGGCGACTCAAGCAGATCGCTCTTACCTACAAGATGACCCGCAGGGCCGACAAGAAGATCGGTCTTGTACTCGCGGCTGTCGGAATCGTCACCTTCGGTGTCTTCCTCGCGATCGGTTTCTTGATCGGTCACCCCATCTATCTCGGCATCCTGGGCCTGCTGCTCGCCTTCCTCGCGACGGCGATCGTGTTCGGGCGCCGGGCCGAGCGGGCCGCATTCGGTCAGATGGAGGGCCAGCCGGGCGCGGCAGCGGCCGTGCTGGACAACATCGGCCGGGGGTGGACGACAACCCCCGCGGTGGCGATGAACCGCAGCCAGGACGTGGTGCACCGGGCGGTCGGCAAGGCCGGCATCGTCCTGGTCGCCGAGGGCAACCCGAACCGGGTGAAGAGCCTGCTGGCCGCCGAGAAGAAGAAGATGAACCGCATCGTCGCGGACGTGCCGGTGCACGACATCATGGTCGGCACGGGCGAGGGCCAGGTGGCGCTGAAGAAGGTGCGGACCACCATGCTGAAGCTGCCCCGCGTGCTGACCGGCCCCCAGGTGACCGCCACCAACGACCGGCTCAAGGCCATGGGCGACCTGATGACCAACATGCCGTTGCCGAAGGGCCCCATGCCCAAGGGAATGAAGCTGCCGAAGGGCGGGCCGAAGGCTCGCTGACCACCCTCGTACGAGAAAGGGGGCGCCCGGTGTGAACCGGGCGCCCCCTTCGTCG
>NZ_JBVJPT010000004.1:0-432336 GCF_055609385.1 Streptomyces sp. NPDC036764 | reverse complement strand
GTACCGCCGTCTTCGTCGTACCGCCGTCTTCGTCGTACCGCCGTCTTCGTCGTACCGCCGTCTTCGTCGTACCGCCGTCTTCGTCGTACCGCCGTCTTCGTCGTACCGCCGTCAGATGCGGACTTCCACGGTACGGGCCAGCCGGTCGTGCAGGCCCCGGCCGTCGCGGTCCCAGATCAGGGCCGGGACGGCGACGCACAGCAGGGCCGTGCGCAGCAGGGCGCGCAGCGGGTTGACCGTGCCGGTGTCCAGGGCGACCACACGCAGGCCGAAGAGGCGCTTGCCCGGAGTGAAGCCGACCGTGCCGACGGTCAGGACGCCCAGCACGAAGAACAGCAGCAGGGCCCAGTTGCTGGTCGCCTGGCCGTAGCCGTCGGTGATGAGACCGTATGCGATCAAGACACAGAGGCCCCAGTCCACGGCGAGTGCTCCGAGCCGTCGCCCGGGGCGGGCGACGGAACCCGGCCCCTCCTCCGGGAGGCCGAGCTGCTGACCCCTGTATCCGAAGTCGACACCGGCTTCCTCGGCGGCCGCGCGGGGGCCCGAGAGCCAGGATCCGATTGCTTGCCTCTTGTCCACGCGACCACGGTACTGTGCCCGTTTTGCGATGTGGACAGGAGGGGTGAGGTGTGGGATGTCCGGTTAACGTGTGCGAAACAAATGGGTCACGCCCGAGAAATCACCCGTCCCTAGGGTCGAGGTCAGCGTGTGCCACCGCACTGGCCGCACGAACGAACTACCACCCCGGCACGGACGGGCCGGGAGTAGGAGGAGCTGGATGTTCCAGAACGCTGACGAGGCCAAGAAGTTCATCGCGGACGAGGACGTCAAGTTCGTCGACGTCCGGTTCTGCGACCTGCCGGGCGTGATGCAGCACTTCACGATCCCGGCCACGGCCTTCGACCCGGCCGAGGAGCTCGCGTTCGACGGCTCCTCGATCCGGGGCTTCCAGGCCATCCACGAGTCCGACATGGCGCTCCGCGCCGACCTGTCCACCGCGCGCGTCGACCCGTTCCGCCGCGACAAGACGGTCAACATCAACTTCTTCATCCACGACCCGATCACGGGCGAGCAGTACTCCCGTGACCCGCGGAACGTGGCGAAGAAGGCGGAGGCATACCTCGCCTCCACCGGTATCGCCGACACCGCGTACTTCGGCCCCGAGGCCGAGTTCTACGTCTTCGACAGCGTGCGCTTCAAGACCGCCGAGAACGAGGCGTACTACCACATCGACTCCGAGGCGGGTGCCTGGAACACGGGCGCGCTGGAGGACAACCGCGGTTACAAGGTCCGCTACAAGGGCGGTTACTTCCCGGCCCCGCCGGTCGACCACTTCGCCGACCTGCGCGCCGAGATCTCCCTGGAGCTTGCCGCCTCCGGCCTCCAGGTCGAGCGCCAGCACCACGAGGTGGGCACCGCCGGCCAGGCCGAGATCAACTACAAGTTCAACACGCTGCTCGCCGCCGCCGACGACCTTCAGCTCTTCAAGTACATCGTGAAGAACGTCGCCTGGCGCAACGGCAAGACCGCGACCTTCATGCCGAAGCCGATCTTCGGTGACAACGGCTCGGGCATGCACGTCCACCAGTCGCTGTGGACCGGCGGCCAGCCGCTCTTCTACGACGAGGCCGGTTACGCGGGCCTGTCGGACACCGCCCGCTACTACATCGGCGGCATCCTCAAGCACGCCCCGTCGCTGCTCGCCTTCACCAACCCGACGGTGAACTCGTACCACCGTCTGGTGCCGGGCTTCGAGGCGCCGATCAACCTGGTGTACTCGCAGCGCAACCGCTCCGCCGCGATGCGTATCCCGATCACGGGCTCCAACCCGAAGGCCAAGCGCGTCGAGTTCCGCGCGCCCGACTCCTCCGGCAACCCGTACCTGGCCTTCTCGGCCCTGCTGCTCGCGGGTCTGGACGGCATCAAGAACAAGATCGAGCCGGCCGAGCCGATCGACAAGGACCTCTACGAGCTTGCTCCCGAGGAGCACGCGAACGTCGCGCAGGTCCCGACCTCCCTCCCGGCCGTCCTCGACCGCCTCGAGGCCGACCACGAGTTCCTCCTCCAGGGCGACGTCTTCACGCCGGACCTGATCGAGACGTGGATCGACTACAAGCGCACGAACGAGATCGCCCCGCTCCAGCTCCGTCCGCACCCGCACGAGTTCGAGCTGTACTTCGACGTGTGATCGACGCCTGACCGAGGCAACCGCGCCCGCGCCCCCGCTGTCGTATCGACGGCGGGGGCGCGGGCGTATGTTCTATTCTGCCGAGGAGACGACACGGGGGTGGACGGGATGCCTGAGCGCGAACAGGACGATCACGAGCGCGAGTTCGACCTGAGGTGGGCGGACAACGCCGAGCACAAGGAGCCCTCGGCGCGGGCCCGTATGCTCGCCGCCCGCTGGAAGGAGAACCCGCCCGAGCCGCAGCCCTTCCGCGCCGACCCGGAGCATGTCGGGTCCCGACGGCGCTCGTCGTGGGTGTCGACGGCGGTGGTCCTCGGCTGCGTGGCCGCGGTGATCGTGCTGCTGGGGTATATCAACTTCCGAGCGCCCTACTAGGCACACAGGCACAGCGCCGACCGGGAGGCTGCGCGCTATTTCGCACGACCCAGCCCTGTCCCGATCGAGGATCCGGATCCGAAGCTGCGCAGCCGGGCTGGGCGGGCCGTGCAGCGGTGGGGCCCCTCGGCCGGCACGCGGCCGCTGAGGCCGGGTTGCCGGAATCCATGGCTGATGGCCGGGCTGCCCGAATCCATAGGGACCCTTTGCCGCTCCTAGGGGCCTTCGGGACCGCTTCATGGCACGCCTTGGATGCACACTGGGCAGTGGGACGAGTGCCTGAGTGCGGGGTGGTGCAAGATGCAGAGCCGCTTCCGGAGTGACCGGCGGTTGACCGCGCGTATGGGGGTCACGCTGTTTCTGCTCGGGTTGTTGTACGTGGGTTTCGTCGTCGCGCTGATCGTGCTGCTGAAGTCCTGGGTGCTCGTGGTGGTCGTGGCGGCGGGGCTGCTGGGTGCCCAGTACTGGTTCTCCGACCGGGTCGCGCTGTTTGCGATGCACGGGCGGGTCGTGGAGCGGGAGGAGTATCCCGAGCTGCACGGCGTCGTGGACCGGCTGTGCGCCATCGCCGACATGCCGAAGCCCGTCGTCGCGGTGTCGGACATGGATATGCCGAACGCGTTCGCGACCGGGCGCAACGCCGATCACGCCGTGGTCTGTGTGACCACGGGGCTGCTGCGGCGGCTGGAGCCCGACGAGCTGGAGGGTGTGCTCGCGCACGAGCTGTCGCACGTGGCGCACAAGGACGTCGCGGTGATCACCGTCGCGTCGTTCCTCGGCGTGATCGCGGGGCTGATCGTGCGGTTCGCCTTCTACTCGCAGCTCTTCGGTGGTGGGCGCCGGGACCAGAACACCGCGGTGATCTTCGCCGCGGTGCTCGGGGTGTCGGCGGCCGTGTACGCGATCAGCTTCCTGTTGATCCGGGCCCTGTCCCGGTACCGGGAACTCGCCGCCGACCGGGCCGCGGCACTGCTCACCGGGCGGCCCTCGGCCCTGGCGTCCGCGCTGACCAAGGTCTCCGGGGACATAGCCAGGATCCCGACGAAGGACCTGCGGACGGCCCAGGCCTTCAACGCCTTCTACTTCACGCCGGCGCTGGGCCGTGACCCCGGCATCGCGCAGCTCTTCTCCACCCACCCGAGCCTGGAGCAGCGGCTCGACCAGCTCGGGCAGATCTCCACCGAGCTGGGCGAGGCCGCGACTCCCGGAGGGGCGTGAGATGGGGCTGCTGGACATCCTCCTCGGCCGTACGAAGCCCGTCGCGCCCGATCTCGACCGGCTCTTCGCGCTGCCGTCGGCGGCGGTGACGCTGGAGGCGGCGGCCGGGTTCCGGCCGACGGGCAGCGGGGCGGTGTGCTTCGCCACGGTCGAGGGCGCGGCCTTCGACCAGACGCATCGCGAGGTCCAGGCGCTGCTCGACGCGGACGCCGAACGCGAGGGCCGGCCGGTGCGGCTGACGCGGGACGACTACGGCTACTCGTGGCTGGTCTCCCAGCGCTCGCCCGGTCAACTGCCGGACCTGGTCAACGATCTGCACGCGGTGAACAGCGCGATGGAGGTCAACGGCTTCGGCCCGCAACTGCTGTGCTCGCTGGTGGGATTCGAGGAACAGGGGGCCGAGGAGGGCGGGCAAGGGCGGCGCCTCGCGCTCGTCTATCTCTACAAGCGCGGCACCTTCTACCCCTTCGCGCCGCTGCCCGGCACGGCGGAGCGGCGCGACAACCCGCTGGAGCTGCGGGTGAAGGCCGCGCTGGCGGGCGACCTGCGGATCGAGCAGGACCTGAACCGCTGGTTCCCCGTGTGGGGTGCCCCCGGCCTGTGACCGGGGGCACCCTCAACCTCGGGTCACCACCACAGGTGGTCTCACTTGCTCTTCTCGCGCTCCTGACGACGGGCCTCCAGGGGGCGCTCGCGGCGGTAGCGGCGCTCCCACTTGGCCTGCATGTCGCGGCGGTCGCGGTAGGAGCGGTAGTCCGCGGGCATCGAGCCTGCGGACGAGGACCCGCCGCCGGCCCTTCCGCCGGCCCCTCCCCCGGGCCCGCCGCCGGGCGCGGAGGAGCTCCGGCCGTACTGGAGGTAGAGGAAGAGCACAGCGACCGCGGCCAGCCAGTAGACGTGGTTTCCAAATCCTAGGATCACCAGGACGACGGTCCCGGACATGACGATGGTGCCCATCACGGGCCTCCGTGAGCGTGGGTCGGTACTGAGCGGTGCGTGAATCTCCCCGACGGGGCGCTGGGGGATGGGCGGCCGTCCGTCGGTGCGTAGAGAGTAGCCCCGAGTCCGCAGGGTGACGCCTTCCCTGCGAGAAGCGGCGTGAACAGCTCCGTTACGCATGTCCAGGGTAGGGAGCCGGTCACCGCGTGTGCATCTCCTTTTCCGGGGGCGGGAGTTCGGCCGGTGCCCCGTGTGAATGAATGGAGCGCATGACCGAGCTCTCGTCCTTCTCTTACGCCCACGACGGCGAACTCCTCAGCGGGGTCTACGGCGGTGCCACCGCAGACCCCGGTACGGCCACGGCGGTACTGCTGCACGGCGCGGGCATCGGCAGCAAGGAACGGCTCCTCCCGATGCTGGCCGAGTTCGTGTCCCGGGGCTGCCGCGGGCTCGCCTTCGACTTCTCCGGTCACGGCGAGAGCAGCGGCGAACTGCGGGAGTTGAGCCTGCGCCGGCGCTTCGAGCAGGCGGTCGCGGTCATCGACGCACACGTGCCGGCGGACGGCCCGCTGGTCGTCGTCGGGTTCAGCATGAGCGGGCAGACGGTGACGGATCTCGTCGCGCACTACGGCAAGCGCGTGGCGGCGGTGGGGCTGTGCGCGCCGGCCGTATACGCCGAGGAGGCGTGGGATGTGCCCTTCGGCGAGGGGGACGGCCGGTTCAGCGAGATCATCCGCAGGCCGGACGGCTGGCGCGGGGCCCCCGCGCTGGACGTGCTGCGGGCGTACGAGGGGCGAGCGGTGCTCGCGGTGCCGGAGACGGACGCGATCATCCCGCCGGAGGTGACCGAGGCGGTACAGGACGCCCTGGCCGCGCAGGCGCGGTTCACCCGGTTCGACGTGCCCGGCGCGCAGCACATGCTGGGGCTGTGGTTCAGCGAACACGCCGAGGACCGAAGGGAGTTCGTGACGGCCGTACTGGCCGGGCTCGGTGACCGGGGGTGGACGGCGCCCCGGACATGGCCGGCCGAGCAGCTTCCGTAGGGGCGCACCGTCGCCGACCTCGACGGCGCCTGACCGCACCGTCGGGAGCCAGGGGCACGGCCGACGGAGGTCAGGTGCCGGGTGCGGCCCTGACCACGCCCGCCTCCACGGCCGCGCTCAGGGCATGGTGGTCGTTGGTGGTCTGGTCGGCGTACGCGAGCGCGAAGTCGGCCATCGCGCGATCGAAGGAGTCTCCGCCGCCGAGGTAGCCGGCGATGGCGATGCGGTCGCCGGAGCGGGCGTGGGCCCGGGCGAGGGCGCTGCCGCACAGCCTGGCGTAGGAGAACAGGTCCTGCGGGCCCATCGAGGCCACGTCCGCCGAGCCCTTCGTGTCGCGCAACTGGCGCCAGTAGAACGCGCGCCCCTGCGGCCCCGACATCCAGCCCAGGAAGATGTCGCCGGCGGCCTGCAACAGCCGCTGCCCGGCGACGACGCGATGCCCGTGGTGGACGTACGGCCCGCTCGGCAGATGCTCCTCCAGTACGGACTGCCGGGCCTCCTTGACCTGGAGGAACAGCGGGTCGCCGGCGTCGCGGCCGGCGAGCAGCACGATGAAGCAGCGCAGGCCGACACTGCCGACGCCGACGACCTTGCGGGCGGCGTCGACGAAGCGGTAGCGGTCCAGGAGCAGGCGGCGCTCCTCGGAGAGGGTCGAGCGGTAGTCGCTGAAGATCTTGCGCAGGGCGGCCATGTCTGAGGTGCCGGCGCGTTCGAGGAGCGGTGGGTCGTGGATGATGCGCCGGCGCCCGTCGACGGTCTCGGTCAGCTTGCCGAAGGCCCGCAGGCTGGTGCGGCGGCGCGCACGGCCGAGGCTGGCCTCGAAACCGTGGTGCCGTCGCTTGGATCGGATCACGGGCAGGAGCTGGTCGGCCTCGATGCGCGTGTACCAGACGTCGAGCTCGCCGCGCCGGGCCAGCCGGCGCATCGCGGTGCGGTACGCGGCGGCGGCCTCCTGGGCCGCGCGGGCGACCTTGGGATCCGGGTGGCCGTTCTCGCGGGCCGCCACGGCGACCGAGGTGGCGAGCCGTTTGACGTCCCACTCGAACGGGCCGGGGAACGTCTCGTCGAAGTCGTTGAGGTCGAAGAGCAGCGCGCGTTCCGGGGAGGCGTACAGGCCGAAGTTGAGCAGGTGGGCGTCGCCGCAGAGCTGCACGGTGAGGCCGGTGTGCGGGGCCGCGGCGAGGTCGGCGGCCATCACGGCGGCGGCGCCGCGCAGGAAGGCGAACGGCGACGCCGCCATCCGCCCGTATCTGATCGGCAGCAGTTCCGGCAGCCGGTCGCGGCCCTGACGCTCCAGTACGGCGACGGGGTCGGGGCGGTCGACGGACGGGATCCAGGCGGCGTGCGCGGAACGCGGGGCGCGCTTACGGGCCGCCTTGCCGCGCAGGAACCGGTCGGCGGGGGTGGTCGGGCTCGTCATGAGACGACGGCCCCGTGTCGGACCGACGTGTACCGCGGCTGTCGCACGCCGAACCTGCCCATCGCACCTCCCGCTGCCACGTCGCACGTTGGGGGCGAGGTCCCCCGCTCCTGATCGCAGTCAAAGCGCGGCGGGGAGTATCCGCATGTCGGGGAGGCACTTCGGGTGACGGAGGAGGGACGGGGATGGGTGACGGGGGTGGGTGACAGAGGTGAGTGACGGCGGAGGTGGGCCACGGGGGACGGTGACGGATGTGGGTGCGTGGGGTTGCGAGGGGGCGGGGCAGGGCGCAGACGGGTCGTTGTCAGTGGGGTCCGGGAGGATGCGGGCAGTGGTGTGTGGGCAGGGCGGCCGGACGGTTCGACGCGGCGGCGGAGCGACGGTGTGACGGGTGGAGGCCGGGATGAGTGACGGGACGCGGTACATCGGGGTGGCGGAGCGGCGGGCTCGGCTGGGGCTGCGGCACCGGCTGGCCGGCGCGGCCCGGGCGCAGGAGCCGGCCGCGATCGCCGACACGCTCGTCGCACTGCACGGCTCCGATCCGGCGACCGTGTACCTGGCCGTCGGCGCACGGCTGGCCGATCCCGCGAAGACCGTGGCACAGACCGAGCGGGCGCTGTACGAGGACCGGGCGCTGGTGCGGATGCACGGCATGCGGCACACCGTGTTCGTCTTCCCCACGGAGCTGACGGCCGTGGTGCACGCCTCGACGGGCCTCACGGTCGCCGCCCGGGAGCGCGCCTCGCTGATCAAGGACATGGCGAAGGCCGGGGCGCCGGACGCGGCCTGGCTGGCGCAGGTCGAGGAGTCGGCGCTCGCCGCGCTCGCCCGGCGCGGACAGGCCACGGCGGCCGAACTCGCCCAGGACGAGCCGCGGTTGCGCGAGCAGTTCGTGTACGCGGCCGGAAAGAGCTACGAGGGCGTGCACACCGTCTCGACGCGGCTGCTTCGAGTGCTGGGCGTCGAGGGCAGGGTCGTGCGCGGCCGGCCGCTGGGCTCCTGGACGTCCTCCCAGTTCCGGTGGGCCGTCGCGCCCGAGCATCCCGAGCTGGACGTGGCCGGCGCCCAGGCGGAGCTCCTGCGGCGCTGGCTGACGGTGTGCGGGCCCGCGACGGAGGCCGACCTGAAGTGGTGGACCGGATGGCGGGTGACCGAGGTGCGCCGGGCGCTGACGGCGATCGGGGCCGAGGCCGTGTCCCTGGACGAGGGGAAGGGGTACGTCGTCGAGGGTGATGCCGGTCCGGTGGACGGCCCCGCGCAGCCGTGGGCGGCGCTGCTGCCCGGGCTCGACCCCACGGCGATGGGGTGGCAGCAGCGGGACTGGTATCTGGCGCCGGAGCTGCGGCCGTCACTGTTCGACAGGAGCGGCAACGTGGGCCCGACGGTGTGGTGGAACGGCCGTGTCGTGGGCGGATGGGCCCAGCGAGGGGACGGCGAGATCGTCTGGCAACTGCTGGAGGACCTCGGGAACGCGGAGCGGCACGCGGCCGAGGCGGCGGTCTCGGTGGAGGCCGAGCGGTTGCAGGGGTGGGTGGGGGCGGCTCGGGTGACGCCCCGGTTCCGGACTCCGGTGGAGAAGGAACTGTCGGCCGGAAAGGGGTCGTAGGGCTGAAGGCACCCCTCGGACCGAAGGCAGCCCTCGGACCGAAGGGGACGTCGGGCTGACACCGGGCGCGCCCGACAACGCGGCGCACCCGGTGCCCCGGCCTACCTCGAATACCTCATGAGCGCCCGGACCATGTGGCACGTCGTGTCCGACGGCGGGTGGACGCCGATCGTCTCCGCGGCGGTCCTGATCGTCTCGTTGCGCGCCTGGTTCGGCATGTAGACGCCCGAGTCGAGGAGCGCTATCGCAAGGCGCATGGCCTTGAGACGGCGGTTGTGGGTGACGTACCACTCGCGCGGGCGCCCCGGCGGCAGCGGTCGCTTCTCCACCGGTGCGTACGGCAGGTCGAGCAGGACCGGGTGCTTGGCGGTGGACTGGGTGGGCAGCGGCTTGCGGGTCGGCTTCGCCTTCAGTGCGGCAGCGGGCACAGGCATCCTCCTGTCGCGGTCGAGCGCCGGCCGGGTTCCCCGGTGGCACTCTCGAACACTGCTTACAGTTTAGTGCCCGCCACTGACAATCGGGGAACCTGATACGGCCAGGAAATCCCCAGGTCAGCAACGAAACTGTCGCCGTGTCACACCGGATCCAGGGGGTACGTGAGAGGCGCCGGAGAATTCGAACACGCCACCTCCGACGGAGGGCCCCGAGGGGGCGCCTCGCCGCGGCCGGATAGCGTGGGCCGCATGGAGATCTGGATCAATCCGGCCTGTTCCAAGTGCCGCAGCGCCCTCACGTTGCTCGACGCCGAGGGGGCCGACTACACCGTCCGCCGCTATCTGGAGGACGTCCCGAGCGAGGACGAGATCCGCCAGGTGCTGGACCGGCTGGGACTCGAACCGTGGGACATCACCCGGACCCAGGAGGCCGCCGCCAAGGAGCTCGGGGTCAAGGACTGGGCGCGGGACGAGAACTCGCGAGACCGATGGGTGAAGGCACTCGCCGAGCACCCGAAGCTGATCCAGCGGCCGATCATCACCGCGGACGACGGTACGGCCGTCGTCGGACGCACCGAAGAGGCCGTCCAGGACGCCCTGTCCCGCAAGAGCTGAGACTCCGTCAGGCGGAGTGTGACGCACGTTACTTCAGTGGCTCCCGTAACCGCTGAGTAACCCCGTTCGGTATCTCGTACATAGCGGCGTACGCTCCCCTACCGCTCAGGAGGCGCGCATGTCGCGCAGGAGAACTCTCGGCACGAAGAAGAAGATCGCTCTGCTGGTCAGTGCGGCGACGGTGGCAGGCGGCGGTGCCTTTGTCATGGCGAGCACCTCGAACGCCTCACAGGCGCCGACGGTCAAGTCCGCCGCCGACTCGACCGTCTGCCAGGGGCTCGCCACCGCCCTCGGCAACAACCAGAAGTTCATCGACGGGCAGAAGGCCAGTCCCGACGCCCAGTCGGCGGCCCGGATCGCCAACCGCGAGGCGGTCATCGCGCAGATCAAGGTCCAGCAGGAAGCATCCGGTTGCGTTGCCGGGGAGTCGGCTCAGGACTCCCAGGCCGCACAGCCGAGCGCTCCCGCGGGCGGCGCCGGTAACGCGGGCGCCGGGAACACCGGAAACGCGGGCAGCGCCGGCAACGCCGGGGGCAACGCGAACACGGGCAACGCCGGAAACACGGGGAACGGCGGCGGTGCCGCGGCTTCCGGGCAGCAGGTCTGCAACGGGTCCACCGTCACGCTCTCCGGCGAGGGCGGGGCTCCGGCCGCGTCCAGCAACCAGTTCCCGGCCGGCACCAAGCTGAAGGTCACCAACCTGGACAACAACAAGTCCACGACGGTGGAGGTCACCTCGGTCTCCGGTAGCTGTGTGCTGCTGAACAACGCGGCCTTCGAGCAGGTGCGCGAGCCCGGCAAGTTCCTGATCCGCCGTGCGGTGATCGAGAAGGTGGGGTGAGGTTCGGAGTATCGACCTCGTACGTGTCATGAGCCCTGCCACTCGCGGCCACGAGTGGCAGGGCCCGCGTACGTGTGCGGGCACGGCGCGCAATCCCATCGCATACGAGCCGCCCGCCCCGTACCGCCGCCGGCGCCGGATGTCGCCCTGTCGACTTTGCCCGGCCGCTCACCACGTGAATCGCGCCACACGAACACCAGGTAACACGGGGTTCACATTGGAGCAATGACCGGGAAATCGCCTGTTGACAGGCTCGCTGGCATCAAACGCGGCGCCTGAAGTGCCGCAGCGCCGCAGCACCCGCAAGTGCGCCTAGACCCACCCCCGAAGGATGTGGCCCGTGACCTTCAAGGCTGAGTACATCTGGATCGACGGCACCGAGCCGACGGCCAAGCTGCGTTCCAAGACGAAGATCATCGCGGGTGAGCCCGCCGGTCTGGACGCGCTGCCGATCTGGGGCTTCGACGGGTCCTCCACGAACCAGGCCGAGGGTCACGCCTCGGACTGTGTGCTCAAGCCGGTCTTCACCTGCCCGGACCCGATCCGCGGCGGCGACGACGTGCTCGTGCTGTGCGAGGTCCTGAACATCGACTTCACCCCGCACCCGACCAACACGCGTGCCGCGCTGGCCGAGGTGGCGGAGAAGTTCGCCGCCCAGGAGCCGATCTTCGGCATCGAGCAGGAGTACACCTTCTTCCAGGACGGCTACCCGCTCGGCTTCCCCAAGGGCGGCTTCCCGGCCCCGCAGGGCGGCTACTACTGCGGTGTCGGCGCCGACGAGATCTTCGGCCGTGAGGTCGTCGAGGCGCACCTGGACAACTGCCTGGAGGCGGGCCTGGCCATCTCCGGCATCAACGCCGAGGTCATGCCCGGCCAGTGGGAGTTCCAGGTCGGCCCGGTCTCCCCGCTGGAGGTCTCCGACCACCTGTGGGTGGCCCGCTGGCTGCTGTACCGCACCGCCGAGGACTTCGGCGTCGCCGCGACGCTGGACCCGAAGCCGGTGAAGGGCGACTGGAACGGCGCCGGTGCGCACACCAACTTCTCCACCAAGGCGATGCGCGAGACCTACGAGGCGATCATCACCGCCGCCGAGTCGCTCGGTGAGGGCTCCAAGCCGCTCGACCACGTCAAGAACTACGGCGCCGGCATCGACGACCGCCTGACCGGTCTGCACGAGACCGCCCCGTGGAACGAGTACTCCTACGGCGTCTCCAACCGCGGCGCCTCGGTCCGTATCCCGTGGCAGGTCGAGAAGGACGGCAAGGGCTACATCGAGGACCGCCGTCCGAACGCCAACGTCGACCCGTACGTCGTGACGCGGCTGCTCGTCGACACCTGCTGCTCCGCGCTGGAGAAGGCCGGCCAGGTCTGATCCCGGCGGGGTCGCGAAGGGCTCCGTGAAGGGGCGTCCACCGGTCGGTGGGCGCCCCTTCGCCATGTGCCGGTGCCTGTCCGCCCCATCGGGTGAGGCACGCGACACCGGATCGGCGTCAAGGAAGCGTCCGACCAGTGAGAGAAGGGTCCTTTCCGTGGGCACTGTCTGCTTCAATGGGGGCATGGCCAGCATCCAGAAGCACTCCTCGACAGGTCGCCATGACCTCGAGCCCTTCTGGCCTTCCCGTCAGCACCACGACTTCGACCGGGTGTGTTGCCGCGCGATGAACGCGCGGGCCCTCTAAAGCCGTCACCCCGGCCTTCGGCCAGCGCGAACGACGTTCCTCCCCACGACGGACCTCTCGCGCGAAAAGAGCTGACCTCTCATGGCGACCACTCGTTCCCTGTCCACCGCCCCGCTCAACTCCCCCGCTCCGAACGCGCCACGGCATCATCTGCGTGCCGTGGACCGGGACGAGGTGATCGACGTCGCGGACCTTCTGCCGCCGGGCGCCACCTGGCTGCCCGCTCCCCAGCACTCCCTGCCCACGCTGCCGGGGCAGCCGCCGATGATCGGCTACCTGGTGCTCGTCCCGGCCGACCGGCAGCCGCCGGCCGCGGTGCCCGTCGAGGCCGACGGCGACCCGCTCGTCACGGTCGACTCCGTGCGGCGCACCGCTGCCGTAGACGGGCGTGAACTCGACCTCACCTACCTGGAGTTCGAGCTGCTCGCCCATCTGGTGGCCAACCCCCATCGCGTGCACAGCCGCGACCAGCTCGTCACCACCGTGTGGGGCTACGGGCATGTCGGGGACGGCCGTACGGTCGACGTCCACATCGCCCGGCTGCGCCGCAAGCTGGGCGCCGAGCACCGCGACACCATCCGGACGGTGCGCCGGGTGGGGTACAAGTACGCCCCGCCGGCCGGTCGCTGATCCCCCGCCGGGGCCACGGGGTTTCTGCTGACGGCAGAGCCCTGTTCCGTCCCGCGTCCGTACCGGGCAGAGTCGGCGGCATGAGGCTGCTGATGCTGGGTGGTACGGAGTTCGTGGGGCGGGCCGTCGTGGAGGCGGCCCTCGAGCGGGGCTGGGACGTCACCGTCTTCCACCGGGGGCGGCACGAACCTCCCGCCGGGGTGCGGTCGCTGCACGGCGACCGCACCGCGGCCGAGGGTCTCTCCGCCCTCGCGGAAGGCACCTGGGACGCCGTCGTCGACACCTGGTCGGCGGCGCCGCGCGCCGTACGGGACGCGGCGCGGCTGCTGCGGGGCCGCGCCGGACGGTATGTGTACGTGTCGAGCCGCTCGGTGTACGCGTGGGCCCCGCCCGCCGGGCATGCCGAGGACGCGCCGCTGGTCGAGGGCGCCGAGGCCGGCGCCGAACAGACCGACTACGCCCGGGACAAGCGGGGCGGGGAGCTGGCGGCGGTCGAGGCGTTCGGGGCCGAGGCCTCGGTGCTGGTGCGGGCGGGGCTGATCCTCGGGCCGTACGAGAACGTCGGGCGGCTGCCCTGGTGGCTGGGGCGGATGGCACGCGGCGGGCCGACTCTGGCGCCGGGTCCGCGGGACCTGCCGATCCAGTACATCGACGTCCGTGACCTCGCGCAGTGGATCCTCGGCGCGGTGGAGCGCGGGCTGAGCGGGCCGTACACCCTGGTCTCTCCCCAGGGACACACGACCATGGGCGACCTGCTGGACGCCTGCGTGCGGGCGGCCGGTCCCACCGCGGAACTCCGCTGGACCGAGCCCGCGGCGATCCTGGACGCGGGAATCGAACCCTGGACCCAGCTTCCGGTGTGGGTACCGCCGGGCAGCGACATGCATGACGCCCTGCACGGCGCGGACGTGTCCCGGGCGCTCGCGACGGGGCTGCGCTGCCGGCCCGTCGAGGAGACCGTCGCGGACACCTGGCGGTGGCTGCAGGACATCGGGGGTAGTGCGCCCATGCGGCAGGACCGTACCTCCAAGGGCCTCGATCCGGAGGTGGAGGCGAAGGTGCTCGCGGGCGGCGGGGAGGGTGTACCTGGCACCACCCCCTGAGCCGGGGGCCCGGCCCCGTGACCACCGCCGCCGGCTCGGCGAGACTGAACGGCATGACCAACGACACCAAGAACGGCAGCGGTTCGAGGGCGCGGGGCATGGGGGTCGCCGCGGTGCGCGGGCTGGCGCTGGCGCTGGTGTCCCTGCCGGGATCCGTCCTCTGTCTCGTCCTCTGTCTCGTCTCCCTCGCGCTGATACCGATCGGCGTCGGCATCGTCACGACGCCGTGGGTGCTGACGGGGGTACGGGCGTTCGCCGACTGGCGGCGGGTCCTGGCGGCCGAGTGGGGCGGGGTGCGGATCCCGCCCGCGTACCGGCCGCTGCCGAAGGACGCCAATCCGTGGACCCGCACCTTCGGGATGCTGAGCGACCCGGCGACCTGGCGGGACCTGCTGTGGCTGCCGGTCGACATGACGGCGGGGTTCCTCACCGCACTGCTGCCGGCCGTGCTGCTGTTCTACCCGCTGGAGGGGTTCGTGATCGCGGCGGGCCTGTGGCGGGTCTTCACGGACGCGGGCGGCACGTACTGGTACGGCTTCGTGCCGGTCACCGATCAGACGTCCGCGCTCGGCGCCGCCGCCCTGGGCGCCGGCCTGCTCTTCCTGGCCCACTTCTACACCCCGCGCCTGCTCCAGGCGCACTTCCGGCTCACCCGGGCGGTCCTCGGCTCCAACCAGGGCGAACTCGCCGAACGCGTGCGGGTGTTGACCCAGACGCGGCAGGACGCGGTCGACACCTCGGCCGCCGAACTGCGGCGTATCGAACGGGATCTGCACGACGGGGCGCAGGCGCGGCTGGTGGCGATGGGCATGGACCTCGGGACGATCGAGATGCTGCTCGACAAGGACCCGGAGAAGGCGAAGCAGTTGGTCGCCCAGGCCCGCCGGTCGTCCGCCGACGCGCTCTCGGAGCTGCGCGACCTGGTGCGCGGCATCCACCCGCCCGTCCTCGCCGAGCGCGGACTGGGCGACGCCGTACGGGCGTTGGCGCTGCGGCTGCCGGTGGCGACCGAGGTGAACGTGGAGCTGTCCGGGCGGGCGGAGGCGCCCGTGGAGTCGGCGGCGTACTTCGCCGTCAGCGAGGTGCTCACCAACGCCGTCAAGCACGCGGGCGCCGACCGGATCTGGATCGACCTGCACCACGCGGACGACATGCTGCGGGTCGGCGTCACCGACAACGGCAAGGGCGGCGCGGTGATCGGAGCCGGCTCGGGCCTCGCCGGCATCGAGCGGCGACTGGGTACATTCGACGGCGTCCTGGCCGTCAGCTCGCCCGCGGGCGGCCCCACCATGGTCACCATGGAGATTCCTTGCGCGTTGTCCTAGCCGAAGACCTGTTCCTGCTGCGCGACGGACTCGTCCGGCTCCTTCAGGCCTACGACTTCGAGATCGCGGCGGCCGTCGAGACCGGCCCCGAGCTGGCCCGCGCGCTGGCCGAGCTGGAGCCGGACGTCGCCGTCGTCGACGTACGCCTGCCGCCGACCAACACCGACGAGGGCCTTCAGTGCGCGCTGGAGGCCCGCCGCAGGAGGCCGGGGCTGCCGGTGCTGGTGCTGTCGCAGCACGTGGAGCAGCTCTACGCACGGGAGTTGCTCGCCGACGGCAGCGGCGGGGTGGGGTATCTGCTGAAGGACCGGGTGTTCGACGCGGACCAGTTCGTGGACGCCGTACGGCGGGTCGCGGCGGGCGGCACCGCGATGGACCCGCAGGTGATCCAGCAGTTGCTGAGCCGGCGCGCGGCCGACGACCAGCCGCTGGCGCGGCTCACGCCCCGGGAGACGGAGGTGCTGGAGCTGATGGCGCAGGGGCGGACGAACGCGGCGATCGCCGAGCGGCTCGTCGTCACGGAACGGGCCATCGCCAAGCACACCGCCAACATCTTCGCCAAACTGGGCCTGGAGGTGTCGGACGACGACAACCGTCGCGTGCTGGCGGTTCTCGCGTATCTCGACCATGGCCGGTAAAACCGGACCTGCCCATTCACCCGCCGTACGGGATCAACAACTCCTGGTGTTTCAGGGGCCGTTGAGCACACAGCGTTCTCACGAATCTCTCAACAATTTCCGGGACGGCTGAACACCCCTGGGACCGGCTCCGTATGAATGGGAGCCGCTTCACTCCTGTCGGGCGCCTCGATGCCCCGAAAAAGGAAGTCAGAGGAGTTCCATGGGACGCAACATTCGAAAACGCCGTACGCCGCTGGCCACCAAGGCCATAGCCGCATCGGCGGCCCTAGCGCTCGGTGGGGGCGGGCTTGTATGGGCCAACTTCTATGCTTCGGCGCACGAGGACAACTCTGGGTGGAACCAGACGAAGTCCTCGAACGCCCGCGTCGCGACGATCAACTGCCCTGATGTCGGCCAGAAGCTGACGAAGGTGCCGAGGAGCGCGCGCAGGGGTGTCGCCAAGGAGCTGGCGCTGCTGGACAGGCAGGTCACGGATGCCTACAAGCGTCTCGCCGAGACGCGGCAGGCCCAGGCGGGGGACGCCAACTTCGTCAACAACGCCATCCTCGGCCCGCTGAAGTCCAAGCGTGTGGCCACGCTCGACCGGATCGGCATCAACATCAACCGGGCCGGCGGCCAGCGCCCGCAGAACCTCGACCAGCTCGCCCAGTGCCAGGGCGTCCCGGCCGAGCAGCCTGAGACCAACGACGGCCAGCAGGACGGCGACCAGAACCAGGACGGTCAGGACCAGAACAACGACGGTCAGGACCAGAACCAGGACGGTCAGAACAACGACGGTCAGGACCAGGGCGGCCAGGACGGCGGCGGACAGGACCAGGGCGGCAACGGCGGTCAGGCCGGCAACGGTCCGTCGGCGGACGACTTCGTGGACATCACGCAGGTCCAGGGCAACGCACAGCTCGGTGTCGGCGCGAACGGCCTCCCCGCGAACGGTGACAGCGGTTCGACCGGTAGCTTCACCACGAACTGCGGCACCAACGAGAACGAGAACCGCAACTCGGACAACGTGATCGTCGCTCCCGGTGTCAGCAACGGTGCGCAGCACCAGCACGACTACGTCGGCAACCAGGCCAACAACGCTTTCGCGAGCGACCAGGACCTGGCGAACGGCGACACCACCTGCCAGAACCAGGGTGACGCGTCGTCTTACTTCTGGCCGGTGCTGCGAGTGCAGGACGGTCAGAACGACATCGACGCGAACGCCCCCGGTGGCGGTCAGGACGGCAACGTCGGCACGATCGTCCAGGCCAGCGAGGCGCAGCTCAAGTTCGTCGGCAACAAGACGAGCGATGTCGTCGCGATGCCGCAGGCCCTGCGCATCATCACCGGTGACGCCAAGTCCTTCGTGAACGGCAACAACAACGCCAACGCGAACTGGAGCTGCACCGGCTTCGAGGACAAGGTCCAGTTGCACGACAAGCTCCCGATCTGCCCCGAGGGCAGCTCGGTGGTGCGGACGTCCAACTTCCAGAGCTGCTGGGACGGTCAGAACATCGACAGCGCCAACCACCGCACGCACGTGGCGTTCGTCCAGGGCGACGGCACCTGCGCCAACGGTTTCCAGGCGATCCCCCAGCTCCAGGTCCGCCTGGTCTACGACGTCCAGGCGCCGCAGATCCAGAACGGACAGGTCCAGAACGCCTTCGCGGTGGACTCCTTCCCGGACCAGTTGCACAAGGCGATCACCGACCACAACGACTTCATCAACTTCTTCGACGAGAACACGATGAACGAGATGGTCCAGTGCATCAACAGCGGGCAGGACTGCCAGTAGTCCTCACCCAGTAGAAAGCCGGCGGTGGGTTTTCCCACCGCCGGCTTTCGCTTTTCCGCTCTTCGCGGTCAGCCGTGATGGCCGCCCTTGTTGTGACTGCCACCGGGGTTCATGTGCGCGGAACCCTCTTCCATGGTCCCGCCGAGCTTGCTCTGCAGCGTCGTGACCGTTTTCTCCTGGCCCACGGCGACCCATTTGCGGCCGACGAGGTAGTAGCCGCCGTAGTCTTTCGCACCGCTCAGCCACTCGGCCTGGCCGCGGTCGGTGGCGAAGGTGGCGAGGATGTACTTGTCCTTGCCGGTCTTGCAGATGGCCTGGCGGATCTCGTCGGCGTCGGTCTGCATGTTCGGGTCGCACTTGGCCATGGATGCCAGATGCTCCAGGCTGCCGGTCGCCGTCTCGGGCATGTCGGCCGCCTTGTCGCCGCCGGCGCCACATCCGGCCAGCGCGAGCACCGCCACCGCGCCGGTCAGCGCGAGCATCGGTCGGGTCAATGTCATCTGTTCCTCCGGTCCATGCCGCACAGAGCCCCGGCAGGAGCCCTTGTCTCCCATACGGCTGTGGTGGGCGATGCGCTCAAATACGAGGCTCTCACGGGCACGGGTGTGCGATTGTGGGCCGGTGAACCAGGACTGGGAAGACCGCGTGGCCACCGCATGGGCGAGCTTCGACACCTACCCCGAGGCGAAGGCGGCCGACTTCCGCGCCGTCGTCGACGCCCTCGTCGCCGAACTGCCCGCCGACAGCCCGCTCGGGCCGTTCGAGCAGGCGTGCGCATGGGACTCGACGGGCCACTCGGACAAGGCGGTGCCGCTGTACCGGGAGGCCCTGGAGCGCGGGCTGAGCGGCTACAAGGGGCGGCGGGCCAAGATCCAGCTCTCCAGCTCGCTGCGGAACGTCGGGCAGGCGGAGGAGGGCGTCAAGCTGCTGACACCCGAGCTGGACGCGCCGTCCGACGAGCTGGACGACGCGGTGCGGGCGACGCTGGCGCTGTGCCTGTCGAGTCTCGGGCGGGATCGGGAGGGGCTGGCTCTGGTGCTGGGTGCGTTGGCGGCGCATTTGCCGCGGTATCAGAGGTCGATGGCGAATTATGCGCTGGCGCTGGTTGGTACGCCGTAGGGATTGCCGGGATCGGTGTTCTCGGCGTCTGCGGGTGCGTTGTGGCTGGTCGCGCAGTTCCCCGCGCCCCTTGGCGGCGCTGCCGAACCGTTGATTGTGACCTACCCGCCATTCGCTCGTTCTGCTGAACGTGCAGTCACAGGATGTCGCCCCGCGCCCCGCAGCCGAATCCGTCGACCCGGTGGTCGACGTCGAGCGGGCCGAGGCCGCGCTCGTCGAGCACTACCCGCGTCTGGTCCGGCTCGCCTACCTGGTGCTGCCGCCGAGCCTCGGCCGCAACCGGCGCGTCCTGACGGCGCACTCCCTCACCCAGCGCGCACTGCCCCGCGGCCGCACGGCGGCGGCACCCGTCATCCCGGCCCAGTCGACCGGCCGCGACAGCGACCCCGGGTACGCCTTCCTGCGGCTGCGCGTCCTGCGTACGGCCCTGGAGGCGGGCTGGACGCTCAAGCGCGCGGCCTGGCCCAAGCGCTCCCAACTGCCGCCCCTGCTGCCCCAGGTCTGGGGCCTGCGCCTCTTCCCCCGGTCGGGCGGCGCCGACGAACTCGCCCTGGACCAGCGACTGTCGGCGCTGTCCGGCCCGGCGCGGGCGGCCTACGTCCTGCGCGGTCTGGAGAAGCTCCCGGACGGTGACGTACGCGAGGTGCTGACGGCGGCCGGCGTCGAGGACGCGGACGACGCGCTGGAAGAGGCCGACGCCGTACCGGCGCAGTACGCGCTGCTCGACTCCCCCGAGTTCGACCCCTGCTCGCTCCAGGCCCGGCCCACCGATCTGATGCGGCGCAGGCAGCACCTGCGGGCCGCGCTCGCCGCCGGCGCCGCCCTGCTCGTGTGCGGGGCGCTGCTCGGCCTGCCCGGCGAAGGCTGGGCCCCCGACGGTCCCGCCGCGCCCTCGTACGCGCAGAACCCGGCTGCCGAGGCCGCCCTGGACCCGGCCCAGCTCACCAAGGTCCCGGCGCTGGCCTGGCAGTCCGCCACCCGCACCGACTTCTCCGTGTGGCCGGCGCGCGGCGACCTCACCGGCGACTCGGCCCTGCTGCGCCGCGCCCTCGCCGTGTGGGCCCGCCCCGGCGAGACGGTGACGGTCTCGGCGACCCCCGGCACCCCGGCGGGCGGCCCGCCCGGCGCACCGCAGCTCCTGTACGCGGGGACGGTCGACACCGCACACGTGGTGATCCTCTACGACGGTCTGCGCATCGCCCGCTACGCCGAGCCGACGGACGGCACGGCCGGCGCCGCCCTGGACTTCTCCCGGGTCGACGGCGCGGGCAGGGCGGAGGCGAGCGCCGTGGTGCTGAGCCGGGCCGACGGCAATGTGCGCTATCTGCTGGCGCCCTGGGTGAAGAGGGCGGCGGAGCGGGATCTGCTGAAGCCGGGTGCGGGGGCGATGGATCTCGGCGTACGGGAGGGCATCACCTCGCCCTTGGCTAGTCCGATCGGCCAGCAGACCGGCGCGTGCTCGTCGTGGAACGTCCTTCAGGTGACCGACAGCACGGGTACGCGTCTGCTGACCGACCTCGCAGAACTGGTGCCGGCCCGGCTCACGACGGGCCGGCCCGGTGCGGCCGAGGACGTGAGCGGGGCTCGGGCACTGCACACCTGGGCGCCGTACTCCTGCTGGCTGGGCGCGATGCGCTCGGCGGGGGTGCGCTCGGTGAACGCCTGGTCGTTCGCCGCGCAGCCGTTGCCCGACGGCACCGGTGCGGCGGACTGGGTGTGCACCCGCGCGGAGACCTGGCGGGGCGGCGGCGAGCGGGTGCTGGCCCAGTTCCGTACGCCGGGCTCGAAGCTCGCGGCGGTGGCGGCGAAGGCGCAGAACGTTCCGGCGTGCGGAGCACGCGACCCGCATGTGCTGGCCGGGGTGCTGTGGAAGGCGAAGGCGGGCGGCTGGTACCTGCTGGCGGCCGGCACGGCCGACACGGCGTCGATCACCGCGACGGGCGGTGTCCACGGCTCCGCCCGGAGCAACCTCCTGACCGCGGAGGCGAAGCAGGGCGCCCAGGCGAAGCTGAAGGGCGCGCTGGACAGCGGCCGCGTGATCAACGGGCTCCAGTGAAGCCCGCCCTGCTGACACAGATGTAAATAAGGGCGTGCAAGAGGGTTCACCGAGGCCCTACCCGTCAGTACATTGACGCCATGTCTAATACGCCGGACCGTGTGCCCCTCAAGGCGCGCAAGGTGTCCTTCTCCTGGGACGACACCCCGTTGCACTGGGTGCCCGGGGACCCGTTCAGCACGCACACCATCAACGTGCTGCATCTGCTGCTGCCGGCCGGCGAGCGCTGGTTCGTGCATGTCTACAAGCAGGTGCTGCCGTACATACGGGACGAGCAACTGCGCGAGGACGTGCTCGGGTTCATCGGGCAGGAGGCGATGCACTCGCAGGCCCACGACGAGGTGCTGCCGCATCTGCGGGAGCAGGGGCTCGACCCGACGCCGTACACCGCACAGGTCGACTGGCTCTTCGAGAAGCTGCTCGGCGACCGCACGCTGCCGCCGGGCCGGGCCCGCCGCTGGTGGCTGATGGAGCGCGTGGCGCTGATCGCGGCCATCGAGCACTACACCGCGTTCCTCGGGGACTGGGTGCTCAACGCCGAGGAACTCGACCGCCGCGGCGCCGACCCGACCATGCTGGACCTGCTGCGCTGGCACGGGGCCGAGGAGGTCGAGCACCGCTCCGTCGCCTTCGATCTGTTCATGCACGTCGACGGCGGCTACCGGCGGCGGGTGCGGACCTGGGCGACCGCGTTCACGGCCCTGGTCTTCCTCTGGCAGCGCGGGGCGCGGTTCTTCATGGAGAACGACCCGACGCTGATCGACGGCCGCGCCACCTTCAAGGACTTCTACGTCCGGGGCCGGCACGGCACGCTGCCCGCGACCGGGGAGATGCTCAAGTCCATCCCGCGGTATCTGAGCCGTGCCTACCACCCCTCGCACGAGGGCTCCACCGAGCAGGCCGTCGCCTATCTGGCCTCCTCTTCCGCCGCTCTGGCCGCCGAGACGGCCGAGCAGTCCGCGAAGGGTGCCGCCTGATGCCGAAGCTCCGCACCGTGGCCGTCGTCGCCGGTACCGCCCTGCTCGTGCGGCGGGCGATGCGGCGCCGTATCCGGTCCTCGCCCCTGTGGCCGATGCCCGCCCTGGCGGAGCCGGTCTCCGGGCGGCCCCGGTCGCGGGCGCTGCGCGTGCTGGTGGCCGCGCGCGAGGAGGTCGCCGAGGGGGTCGTGCAACTGCGTCTGGAGGGGCACGATCTGCCGCGCTGGGAGCCCGGCGCGCATCTCGACCTGGTGCTGCCGTCGGGGCTTGTGCGGCAGTACTCGCTGTGCGGCGACCCGGAGGACGGCTCCTCGTACACCGTGGCGACCCGGCTGGTGCCGGACGGGCGGGGCGGCTCGCGCGAGGTGCACGAGCAGATCCGTGCGGGCATGGAGCTGGAGGTGCGGGGGCCGCGGAACCGTTTCCCGCTCGTCGAGGCCGAGTCGTACGTCTTCGTCGCGGGCGGCATCGGGATCACGCCCGTCCTGCCGATGCTGCGGGCGCTGCCGGACGGCGTCGAGTGGCGGCTGCTGTACTGCGGGCGGGACCGGGCGTCGATGCCGTTCCTGGAGGACGTCGAGAAGCTGGGCCGGATGGGGGTCCCCCCGCTCGAGCGAAGCCGAGAGTGGGGGAGGGTGACGGTCGTGGAGGGGCCGGCGGACCTCGACGGGTTCCTCGCGGACGTGCCCGAGGGTGCCGCCGTCTACTGCTGCGGGCCGGAAGGGCTGATGGCCGCGGTGGAGGAGCGCGTCCCGCGGGTCCGGACGGAGCGGTTCGCGCCCCGCGCCCTCGGAGGGGACGCCTTCGAGGTCGAACTCCGGCGCAGTGGGCGGACGTTGAGCGTCCCCGCCGACTCGACGGTACTGGCCGCGGTGCGCGCCGAGTTGCCCGACACTATGTACTCCTGCGAGCAGGGTTTCTGCGGGACCTGCCAACAGCGGGTGCTGGAGGGCGAGGTGGACCACCGGGACGAGTTGCTGACCGACGCGGAGCGCGCCGACTCCATGCTGATCTGTGTGTCGCGGGCACGAGGTGATCGACTCGTACTCGACATGTGAACGCCCATGGTCGGTCCGGTCCGTTCGGGGCCGGAATCGATCGGTAAGGTGTTCGCATGACTACCGGGGTACGGCGAAGAATGGGAGTCGAGGAGCGACGACAGCAGTTGATCGGCGTCGCCCTCGAACTGTTCAGCCAGCGCTCGCCCGACGATGTCTCCATCGACGAGATAGCGGCGGCCGCGGGGATCTCACGCCCGCTGGTCTACCACTACTTCCCCGGCAAACTCAGCCTGTACGAAGCCGCGTTGAAGCGCGCCTCGGAGGAACTCGCGGGCCGGTTCGTCGAACCGCAGGAGGGGCCGCTCGGGGCGCGGCTGCTGCGGGTGATGCGGCGGTTCTTCGACTTCGTCGACGACCACGGCCCCGGTTTCTCGGCGCTGATGCGCGGCGGCCCCGCCGTCGGCTCCACGGCGACCAACGCGCTCATCGACTCCGTGCGCCAGGCCGCATATGTCCAAATCCTTTCGCATCTGCGCGTGACGGATCCACCCGCGCGACTGGAACTGGTCGTCCGCTCCTGGATCTCGCTCGCCGAGTCGACGGCCCTGATCTGGCTGGACGGCCGGCGCATCCCGCGCGGCGAGCTGGAGGTGCAGCTCGTGCACGACTTCGCCGCGCTGGCCGCCGTCAGCGCGGCTCAGGACGAGGAGATGGGCATGCTGCTGCGCGGCATGCTCAAGGAGGAGCCGGCCGACGGCCCGTTCGCGGACCTGGTCACCCGGCTGATCTCGCTGGCGTCCTAGAACTTGCGGTACGACGCGTCGAGGTCGCGGACCTCGGCGGAGGCGTGCAGCACGATCCCGTCGTCCTCGATGTGCTTGCGGAGGAGTTCCAGGACCGCCTCGGTGAGCTTCGCCTTGGTCTCGTCGCTGCGGCCGGCGAGCAGGCCGAGGGTGACGTGGACGACCGCGTGACGCTGCTCCTCGGGGTCCTCGTAGCCGAAGGCCGTGAAGTCGCCGGCCCGGAACTGCGTCTTGCACGCCTCCGGCTTGGCCGCCGCGATCTCGACGGTCGCGGTGTGCAGGTCCCGGGCGAAGGCGGCCCGGTCGAAGGAGATCGTCTTCGAGTGGTCGACGGTGATCTGCGGCATGAGCACTCCTGTTCTACGTCGGCAGCGCTCACCCTAACCTCAGGGCCAGCATCGCGATGTCGTCGTCCCTGTCGTGCCCGAAGCAGCTCAGCAGGGTGTCACAGAGCGCGTCGAGGCCGTCCGGGGCACCTGCGGCGGCCGTGCGCAACTGCTCCATGGAGGTGGACAGGTCGATGCCGCGGGTCTCGATGAGGCCGTCGGTGACCATGAGGAGCCGGTCCTCCCGGTTCAGCGCCAGCTCGCTCGGCTCGGGCCGGTCGAGAGCCAGCCCGAGCAGCGGACCGCCCACGTCGACGTACTCGGCCTTGCCCTCCTCCCGCACGATCACCGGCGGGATGTGGCCCGCGTTGGCGATCCGGACCCGCCCCGTGCCGGGGTCGACCAGGGCCAGGCAGACCGTGGCGGTGACCTCGGGGTGGTAGCACAGCAGCATCCGGTCGAGCCGTTCGGCAAGCACCCGCGGGTCGCTCTCATCGACGCAGTAGGCGCGCAGCGCGTGCCGGATCTCGACCATGACGGTGGCCGCGTCCAGCGAGTGCCCGACGACGTCCCCGACCGCGGTGAGCACTCCGTCCCGGGTGGGCAGGGCGGCGTAGAAGTCGCCGCCGATCTCGGTCTGCCGGGAGGCGGGGACGTACCGTACGACGAGATCGACGCCCGGCAGATGGGGCAGCCGGTGCGGCTGGGGCAGGAAGCTGTGCTGGAGGGTGAGGGCGATGTCCCGCTCGGCCTGGTACATGAGCAGCGGCTCGGCGGCGAGCGCGGTGGCTTGCGCGAGGCGCTCCACGACAGGAAGTGCCGCGTAGTGCCGTCGGTCGTCCGCGGCCACGTCGTGGCCGGCCGGGCGGTTCCCCGCGTCGCTGAGGAGCGCGGTACTCGCCGGTGTCGCCATGCATACCCGGGCTCGGCCCTCCGTGGCCGACGCCAGCACCAGGTGGGCGTCGTCCTGGGCGCCGGGACGGAAGAGGCCCGTCGGCCACAGGGGCGCCGGGACGACGGTGCTGTGCAGGCCCGCCCGTCGGCCCGCGATTCGCGTGATCAGCCGGGCCGCGGCCTGGTGCGGGCCCGCGTCGGACAGGGCGAGCCGGCTGCGAGACGTGCCCTGGTGCGCTTCCCCGTCCGGACCGATGACGAAGACGACAGCCGGCGTCCCGGCCAGCCGTGCCGCGCCCGCGGCGGCCGCGTCGGCCAGCTCCCCCAGGCAGCGCGCGGTCTGCACGGTGACGATGGCCTCGGACAGCAGCGTCAGCCGGTGGGCGAGCGTCTCGGCGGCGGTGCCCCGGCGCGCCCTGCGAACGGCCGCCTGCACGACGGCCTCGATCTCCCTCGGTTCGGCCGGCACCGTCAGATAGGCGTCGGCGCCCGCGTCGAGTCCCCGGCACCGGTCCCTGGCGTCCACGGCCGTCGCGGAGAAGTGGACGACGGGCAGCGCGGCCGTGGAGGGCCGGGACTTGACCCGGCGGCACAGTTCGAAGCCGCTCATGTCCGGCAGTCCGACGTCGACGAGGGCCACGTCCGGCAGGCCACCGTTTCTCAGCCGTACGTCGAGCTCGCTCAGCGCCTCGCCCGCGCTCGCGACGGGGACGACGTCGTGACCCGCGCGGCGCAGCACAGCGCCCATGGCATAGCGGTTGGCCGGGACGTCGTCGACGACCATCACGGTCGCGCCCGACTGCTTGACGTCATCGTCCATCGTCGGCAGCCCCTGGATACGCATGAGTGGGGCGGCCCGGTGACCGGACCGCCCCACTCAAGTTAGTCCCGTATCAGAGGGTTCGGGTGAAGACTGCGACAGTACGACCCGGAACGGCGAACGTGCCCGTTTTCGCGTCATAGGAAGCGGACTTGACGATAGGGTCCGCACCCGAGTCCTGCACCGGGTGCAGCTTGTACCCGTCGCCGGTGAGCGAGGCGACGCGCTGCTCCTGCCGCTCGGGGGTCGCGTTGAAGACGACGACGAGGTCACCGAGCCGCATGGTGATCACGCCGGGCGTCTCCTCCTTGCCGGACAGCGGGAAGGAGAGCTTGGACTGCACCTGATCGGCGGTGTCGAGGGAGAAGGCACTCTCCGCCGAACGGATCCGCAGCAGGTCCCGGTACGCCGCCGAGGCGCCCTCGATCTGCTCGCACCCGACCTTCACACCGCTCAACAGGGGCTTGGCGTACGGCCACTTGGACTGGTTGTCGGCCGCCATCGGCAGCCCCCGCCCGAAGCCGTTGCCGTCGGCACAGTTCCAGTGGATGGCGTTGAACCAGTCGCCGCTGTCGAAGGAGTTGCGGTCGAGGGACTTGGAGCGCAGCAGGTCGGTGCCGGCCTGGGAGAGCGCCGGGCCCTGCGACAGGGTCGCCGTGGCCATGGCGAGGACCTGCATCCGGGCACGGTCGGCCGCGCTCGTCGTGGCGGGCAGCTTGTACGTCAGCGCGTCGAACAGGGACTCGTTGTCGTGCGCGTCCGCGTAGGCGAGTGCGTCGCCGGGGGCGGCCGCGTAGCCGGCGGGTGCGCCGTTGTAGTCGACCTCGGAGCCCTTGACCTCCTTGCCGCCGGTGTCGGTGAAGCGGTAGTCGGCGAGGTTGCCGGACAGGCCGACCTTGATCAGGTCCTGGTAGTGCAGCAGGCGTGCCTTCTGCTCCGCCTCGGTGCCGTTGTTCTTCGACGAGTTGGGCTCGGTGTACAGCCCGGACGCGAAGCCCTGGATGCCCGGGTCCTCGTCGAAGGGGCCGCCGCCGCGCACCGCGTCACGGGCACGGTCGGAGAAGGTGGCGATGCCGGTGCCGGCCATGTTCTTCTGCGTGGCCTGGACGAAGCGGGCGTCGTCGGCGACCTCGCCGAAGTTCCAGCCCTCGCCGTACAGGATGATCTTCTTGCCGTCGACGCCGTCCTTGGCGAGGGTCAGCTCGTCGAGGGCCTTGCGGACCGCCAGGATGTTGGCCTTCGGGTGGTGGCCCATGAGGTCGAAGCGGAACCCGTCGACCTTGTACTTCTTGGCCCAGGTGACGATCGAGTCGACGACCAGCTTGCCCATCATGGCGTTCTCGGTGGCGGTGTTGGCGCAGCAGGTGCTGTTCGCGACCGAACCGTCGGGCAGGAGCCGCTGGTAGTAGCCGGGGACGATCCGGTCCAGGACGCTGGTGTCCGCCTGGCCGCTGGCCGCCGTGTGGTTGTACACGACGTCCATGACGACGCGCAGCCCGTCCTCGTTGAGCGCCTTGACCATGCGGCGGAACTCGACGGTACGCGCGGTGCCGTCCGGGTCGGAGGCGTACGAACCCTCCGGAACCGTGTAGTGGTACGGGTCGTAGCCCCAGTTGTAGGCGTCCTTCGCGGCGGTCTTCGCCACGCACTCCTGCTGCTTGTCGGAGTCGGCCGGGAAGGAGGCGAGGTCGCAGTCGGGGCTCGCCTGGTCGGACTTCTTCTCGGGGATGGTGGCGATGTCGAAGGCCGGCAGCAGATGGACGTACGACGTGCCCGCCTCGGCCAGCCTCTTCAGGTGCTTGGAGCCGTCGCTGAGCTTGTCGGTGAAGGCGAGGTAGGTGCCCTTGCCCTTCGCGGGCACCGTCGTGTCCGCCACCGAGAAGTCCCGCACGTGCAGTTCCTGGATCTGCGCGTCCTTCAGCGGCACCGCCTTGGGCTTGGTGTAGGTGGACCAGCCGTTCGGCGCCAGGGTCCGGTCGTCGAGGTCGACGAGGAGGCTGCGCTCGGAGTTCGCGGTGAGGGCGACCGAGTAGGGGTCGGTGACCTTGTTGGTGACGACCTTGCGGACGCTGGGCGCCCAGACCTTGACGACGTACCGGTACTGCTTGTTCTTCCAGGACTTGGAGCCGGTGACGGACCAGACGCCGGTGCTGTCGTTGCGCTTCATGGCGACGGTGGAGTCACCGATCTCCAGCTTCACGGACTGTGCCGTGGGCGCCCAGACGGACAAGGTCGGACGGCCCTTGTCGAAGGTCGGTCCGAGGTCCGCCTCGGTCGCCCCGGGGTACAGGTCGTCGAGCGCGCCGGCGATCTGCACACCGGTCGCGGCCAGTACGGCCCCGTTGGCGGCGCGCTGGGAGGCGACGAGCTGGCCGCGCAGGGCCTCGCGGACCCGGTCGCGGTCGCGCGGGTCGACGGACCAGGCGGTCAAGTCCTTCAAGTGCGGGAACTGCGCCTTCTGGGCGTCGCTGAGCGAGCTCTTCGACAGCCGCAGCCACTTGGCTTCGCCGGTCAGCGCGCCGTCCTTCACGGCGATCTCGCCGTCCCGGCTGTACAGGAGCTGGGTGGAGGCGGCGGCCTCGGAGCCGGTCCAGGCGAGGGTGTTCCGGTCGATCCAGACCGCCTTGGAGGTGGTCAGGTCGAGCGCGGCGGCGGACCCGGCCGGCTGCGGAAGCAGGTACTTCTCCTGGCCGCTCAACAGCCACACCTCGTGGCCGTTCGCCGTGAGGTCGAGCGACTGGTCGGCGGGCAGGTCCTTCTCGTCGCCCTTGTGCAGGATGTAGCTGAGGCTGGTGGCACCGTCGGTGAGCGGTACCTCGAAGACCGCACCATAGCTGTCAGTCTTCACCGGCTTCAGGGGGTTCGACCACTCGGTGGGGTTCGCTGCACCCGTCCAGGTGTGCAGTCCCCAGCCGTCGTAGTTTCCGTCGGCGCGGTGGTAGTGCAGGAGGGCCTTGGACTTGTCCGGCGCCGGGTAGTCGGCCGCCGGCTTCTCGGTGCGTACGGCCTCCTTGCCCTGCTCGACCCAGATCTCGCCGGTCTTGGTGACGTCGATCGTGCGGTCGGCGGAGACGTCCTTGTTGCCGTCCTTGTCGATGACGAGGTAGCCGACGGACGAGGCGCCCGGCTTCAGCTTGACGTAGGCGAAGGCGCCGTAGGAGTCACGGCCGGTGAAGGGGTGGCTGTCCGGCCAGTCGGTGGACTCGCCCTCGGCGAGGTCGCCCCAGGCGTACAGGCCCCAGTTCGCGTAGTCGCCGTCGGCACGCTTGTAGTGGACGATCGCGTAGTCGCGGGAGGAGGCCGTGGGGGTCTCGGGCGCGGGCGGGGTGCCCGTGGTGGAGGCCGCCGTGGCGCTCTTCGTGCGGCCCGCCGAGTCGATCACGACGGCCTTGTAGCGCAGGGCGGTACCGGCCGGTACGTCCTCGCCGATGGCCTGGGTGACCTTGTACGGGGCGTGGTCGGCGGAGCCGAGCGTCTGCCACTTGCCGCCTCCGACCTGGGCGGCGAAGACGACGCGGTTGAGCTGTCCCCCGTCGATGTCGGCGCCGATCTCGACCGTGCCGGTGGCTCCGGCGGCCGGGGCCTTCAGGGTGATCGTCGGCGCGGTGGCGGGCTTGGCGAGCTTCCCGGCCGCCTTGTATACGACCGCCGAACCGGCGGGGACCGTGACGGTGACCTTCTTGTCGGCGTCGCTCTTCAGGGAGCCGTCGCTGCCGTGGATCCCCTTGAAGGTCATGCCGGCCGAACCGGTCGCGAAGGTCGCCGTGCGCGCCTCGCCCGCGTTGTTGAA
The DNA here is from genome assembly GCF_055609385.1 of Streptomyces sp. NPDC036764. Taxonomy (NCBI): domain Bacteria; kingdom Bacillati; phylum Actinomycetota; class Actinomycetes; order Kitasatosporales; family Streptomycetaceae; genus Streptomyces; species Streptomyces sp. NPDC036764. The sequence continues at coordinate 402,719 of NZ_JBVJPT010000004.1, read as the reverse complement.
CGCGACGACGTACTCGGTGCCCGTGCGCGCGTCGGTGCGGGAGAAGGCGTAGACGCCGGCGCCGTCGGCCGCGTAGCGCTCGGTCTGGACGCCGTCGGCGAGGGCCGGGTTGGCCTTGCGGAGCTTGGCGAGGGCGCTGATCTGCCGGTACAGCGGGGCGTCGGTGTCGTAGGCGTCGCTCGCGTGGGTGCGGTCGGTGCCGAGCTGGTCGTCGTCGAGGTAGTCGGCGGTCTTCGAGGCGAAGAGGGTCTGGCGGGCGTCCTTGTCGCCGCCGGAGCCGGTGAAACCCTGTTCGTCGCCGTAGTACACGACCGGGTTGCCGCGGCTGAGGAACATCAGCTCGTTGGCGAGCTTCGCCTTCTTCACCAGTTCGGCGTCGGTGGCCTTCGGGTTGTCCTGGTTCAGGAAGTACCCGATGCGGCCCATGTCGTGGTTGCCGAGGAAGGTGACCTGTTCGTAGGCGTTGGCCTTGTCGGTCGTGTACTTGTAGTCGCCGCCGAAGACGCCCGCGAGCCTGCCCGCGCTGCCGCCCTGGGAGGCGTACTGCCGTGCGGCTTCCTGGAAGGGGAAGTCGAGGGTGGCGTCGAGGCGGCCCTCGGTGACGTAGGGCGACGTGATGGAGGTGTCGGCGGAGTAGACCTCGCCGAACATGAAGAAGTCGTCACGGCCCTGCTTGGCCGCGTAGGAGTCGAGGGCCGTGGCCCACTGGGTCCAGAACTCCATGTTGACGTGCTTCACGGTGTCGATCCGGAAGCCGTCGATGTCGAAGTCCCGCACCCAGCGCTGGTAGATCCTCTCCATGCCGCTGACGACCTCGGGACGCTCGGTCCACAGGTCGTCGAGCCCGGAGAAGTCGCCGTGGGCGGAGCTCTCACCGGCAAAGGTCGAGTCGCCCCGGTTGTGGTACATCGTCGGGTCGTTGAGCCACGACGGGACCTTGACGTTCTTCTTCGCGGCGGGCACGGTCGGCGTGCGCGGGAAGGAGTCCTTGTCGACGGCCGGGAAGGCGGACCTTCCGTCCGCGTAGTCGGCGTCGTCGAACGGCTTGCCGTCCTTGGTCAGGTACGGGAAGGCGCCCTTGGAGAGGTAGTCGTAGGACTTCTCCTCATAGTCGACGACGTCCGCCGTGTGGTTGGTGATGACGTCGAAGAAGACCTTCATGCCCTTGGCGTGCGCCTTGGAGATGAGGGTCTGAAGGTCCTTGTTGGTGCCGAAGTGCGGGTCGACCTGGGTGAAGTCGGTGATCCAGTAGCCGTGGTAGGCGGCGGAGGCGTCGCTGCCCGTGCCCTGCACGGGCTGGTTCTTGAAGATCGGCGCCATCCAGATGGCGGTGGTGCCCAGGCCCTTGATGTAGTCGAGGCGCTTGGTCAGGCCCTTGAGGTCACCGCCCTGGTAGAAGCCCTTGTCGGTGGGGTCGTAGCCGGTGGCGAGGCGCGAACCGGTCAGGCCGCCCTTGTCGTTGCCCGTGTCGCCATTGGCGAAACGGTCCGGCAGGACGAAGTAGAACTGGTCACGGGTGGCGTCGTGCCGGGCGGGCTCGGCGGCGAGCCTGGCGTCGGACGGGGGCGCGGGCGGAGTCTGCGCCCGCGCCGCGAGGGGCTGGACGAGTGCTGCGGTCAGCGCGGTGACGGCGACCGCAGCGACCCGTCCGACATGGGCGCCTCGACGCCTCGACGGCGATGGCCATCTCGATATCACAGATGGGCTCCTAGCGATTACGGCTCTGTGGGTCCGACCCCGCGCGAAACGTATCGCCGCCGTAAGGATTACAGCAAGAGGCTTGAAACCATCGGTAAAAACTTTCAGTTGGGTGCTCAGCAGCTCGACTTGCCGGCGTAGACCGCCAGGGCCGTGTTGGAGCCGAGGGTGGCGGTGAGCTGACCGCTGGAGTTCACCGTCACGGTCGTGTTGTTCTGCACGTTGCAGTAGGTCCCGGCGGGCAGGGACGTCTGGTAGGTGCGACTCAGCGAGCCCGACTCGTGGTTTATTGCCACGAACCCCTTGCCACCCCGTCCGAAGGCGATGGCGTCGCCTCCGTTGTCCCACCAGTTGGTGACCGACTCACCGCGGGTGGCGTTGCGGAAGGCCACCATCGACTTGATCTCCGGCCAGTTGTGCTGGCACTTCCAGCCGTTCTGCCAGCAGGCGGTCACCGACCCGCCGTTGGGAGGCCCGGCGTCCGCGTCGGAGAACTCGTAGCCGGAGTTGATGTCCGGGGCGCCGTACGGGTAGGCCAGCATGAAGACGTTGGCCAGCGTGTAGTTGGCGCCGTCCTTGTAGTTCAGGGTGGAGCCGTTGCGCTCGGTGTCGTGGTTGTCGACGAAGACACCGGAGACCGAGCTGCTCATGTAGCCCCAGCCCTCGCCGTAGTTCTTCAGATAGGCGAGGTTCTCGTTGTTGAAGACCCGCTTGAGGTCGTAGGCGTAACGGAACTCCTGGACGTCGCCGTTGCCCGTGTACTCGGTCGGCTGGACGGCCTCTCCGCTGCCGTAGATGGCCTCTTGCTTCCAGTAGACGGAAGGGTTCGTCAGCCGGGACTTGATGTTGGCCAGGTCGGCGGCGTCCATGTGCTTGGCCGCGTCGATGCGGAAGCCGTCGACACCGAGCGAGAGCAAGTCGTTCATGTAGCCGGCGATGGCGCCGCGGACGTAGGACTCGCCGGTGTCCAGGTCGGCGAGGCCCACCAGTTCGCAGTGCTGGACGTTCCAGCGGTCCTGGTAGTTGCTGATCTGGCTGGTGCAGTCGTCGAAGTCGAACGACGAGTACAGGCCGGGGTAGTTGTACTTCGTGTACGACGAGCCGCCGGTGCCGGTGCCGCTGCCCGCCGACATGTGGTTGATGACGGTGTCGACGACGACCTTGACGCCGGCCGCGTGGCAGGTGTTCACCATGTTCTGGAAGGCCGTACGGTCGCCGAGACGGCCGGCGATCCTGTAGCTCACCGGCTGGTACGAGGTCCACCACTGCGAGCCCTGGATGTGCTCGGCGGGCGGGGAGACCTGGACGTAGCCGTAGCCGGCGGGGCCGAGCGTGTTGGTGCACTCCTTGGCGACCGAGGCGAAGTTCCACTCGAACATCACCGCGGTGACGTCCTTGGTGCCGGGCGGAGCGGCGGAAGCGGGGGTGGCGGGGGCCATCAGGGCCGCCGAAGTTGCGGCGAGCGCGGTCGCGGTGACGGACCATCTCGATATCACAGGCGTGACTCCTTGCGATGACGGCCAGGCGTCGTTGCCGGGCGCCGGCGTGACCGTACCGCCACGAAAGGTTTACAGCAAGAGAGTTGAAAGTCATAGCAATTGCTTTCATCCGCAACCTTGACGTGCCCTTCTCAACTCCCTCACGCTCACCAGTGGTTGAAGCCCTGGCCCTTGAGCTGAAACGGCCTGTGGCCCACCCCGCTCACGCGGTGGTGGGCCACAGGCCGTCGTGCCGGAGTCGTCGTCAGGCCGTCGTCCACCACACCGTGGTGTCCGACGGGACCTTCGTCTCGCCTTCGGCCTCGGTGACCTCGCCGCTGGTCAGCAGCACACGGCCGTAGGCCGGGAGGGTCACGGACTCGCCGGTGGTGTTCGCCACGCACACGAACTCGCCGCGGCGGAACGCCAGGACGCCCTCGGGTGCGCGCAGCCACTCCACCGAGTCGCCGGCGCCCAGGTCGGGCCGGGCGCGGCGGACGGCGAGCGCGGAGCGGTACAGCTCCAGGGTGGAGTCGGCGTCGCCGGTCTGCGCCTCGACGCTCAGCTCGCCCCAGCCCGCCGGCTGCGGCAGCCAGCTACCACCGGCGCCGAAACCGTACGACGATCCCGTGCGCGTCCACGGGATCGGCACCCGGCAGCCGTCGCGGAAGCCGTCCTGGCCGGCGCCGCGGAAGTACGCCGGGTCCTGGCGGACCTCGTCCGGCAGGTCGACGACGTCCGGAAGGCCGAGCTCCTCGCCCTGGTAGATGTACGCCGAGCCGGGCAGGGCCAGCATCAGCAGCGAGGCGGCGCGGGCACGGCGCAGGCCCAGCGCGCGGTCGCCGGCGGTGCGGATCTGGGTGCCGAGGCCGGGCGGGTTGGCGAAGCGGGTGGCGTGCCGGGTGACGTCGTGGTTGGACAGCACCCAGGTGGCGGGGGCGCCGACGGGGCGCATGGCCTCCAGGGTGCGGTCGACGCACTTGCGCAGTTCCTCGGCGTCCCAGTCCGTCGACAGGTACTGGAAGTTGAAGGCCTGGTGCAGCTCGTCGGGACGGACGTAGTTGGCCGTCCGTTCGACGGTCGGGGTCCACGCCTCGGCGACGAAGATGCGCTCACCCGCGTACTCGTCGAGGATCGTGCGCCACTGGCGGTAGATCTCGTGCACACCGTCCTGGTCGAAGAACGGCATGACATCGTTGCCCAGCAGCTTGAGTTGATCATGGGATCCGAGGTCGGGCAGCCCCTGAGCCTTCACCAGGCCGTGGGCGACGTCGATACGGAAGCCGTCGACGCCCATGTCGAGCCAGAAGCGCAGAATCGAGCGGAACTCGTCGCCGACCGCCGGGTGCTCCCAGTTGAAGTCGGGCTGCTCGGGGGCGAAGAGGTGGAGGTACCACTCGCCGGGGGTGCCGTCGGGCTCGGTGACCCGCGTCCAGGCGGGGCCGCCGAAGATGGACTCCCAGTCGTTGGGCGGCAGTTCGCCGTCCGCGCCCTTGCCGGGACGGAAGTGGTAGCGGTCGCGCAGCGGGGAGCCCGGCCCCTCCGCGACGGCACGCTTGAACCACTCGTGCTGGTCGGAGGAGTGGTTGGGGACCAGGTCGACGATGATCCGCAGGCCCAGTTCGCGGGCGTCGCGGATCAGCGCGTCCGCGTCGAGCAGGTTGCCGAACATGGGGTCCACGGCCCGGTAGTCGGCGACGTCGTAGCCGGCGTCGGCCTGCGGCGAGGCGTAGAAGGGGCTCAGCCACACGGCGTCGACACCGAGGTCGCGCAGGTAAGGGAGTCGGGAGCGTACGCCTTCCAGGTCGCCCATGCCGTCGCCGTTGCTGTCGGCGAAGCTGCGCGGATAGACCTGGTAGATCACCGCGTCCCGCCACCAGTCTCGGCGCTTGGCGACGGTGACGACAGCGGAGGTTTCGGCCGGGGCTGTGGGGTGCTGGCTCATGGCGTCCTTGTTGCGTAACGGGGTGACGAGGCGGCCGCGATGACAGCGGGGTCGGATGGACACCGCGACCGCCTCGGGTTCATGGGGTGAAGGGGGGCAGCGCCCCCTTCAGGGGCGCGGGGAGCTGCGCGACCAGCCACGACGGCGCCGCGGACGATCGGCAGCCGACGTCAGCCCTTCGTGCCGCCGGCGGTAAGCCCGGTGACCAGGTTCCGCTGCACGAAGTAGAAGAACGCGGACACCGGTATGGCGATCAGCACCGCCGTCGCGGCCATGAGGTTGCGCTGCGCGTCGTGCTCGCTGACGAAGGTCTGGAGCCCGACCGCGAAGGTGTACTTCGTGTCGGACAGCATGAACGTCGACGCGAACGCGACCTCGCCGAAGGCCGTGAGGAAGCTGTAGAACGCGGCGACCGCCAGACCCGGCTTGGCCAGCGGCAGGATCAGCCGCCCGAACGTGCCGAAGGGGCTCAGCCCGTCCACGCGTCCCGCCTCGTCGATCTCGAACGGGATCGTGTCGAAGTAGCCCTTCATCAGCCAGGCGCAGTACGGCACGGTCGTCGAGCAGTAGACGAGGATGAGCCCGAGGTAGTTGTCGATGAGCTGGACGTCGGACAGGATCTGGTACATCGGCACCATCAGGACGGCGACCGGGAACATCTGGGTCACGAGCAGCACCCACATGAACTTCTTGTAGCCCGGGAAGCGCATCCGCGAGACCGCGTAGCCGGTGGTCGCGGAGATCACGACGCCGATGAGCGTGGTGCCCAGCGTGACGATCAGGGTGCTCCCCAGCCAGTCGAGGAACTTCGTCTCCTGAAGGACGAACGTGTAGTTGTCCAGCGTCATCTTCCCCCAGATACCGCCGGGGTGAAGGTAGTCGTCCTTGTCCGGGCCGAGCGACAGGAAGACCAGCCACGCCACCGGGAAGAGCGCGATCAGGCTGGCCGCGATGAGGATGCCGTGGGAGACGAAGGACGTCCTGCGGCTGTTCTCGCCGCGGCGCACCCCGCGCGGGGTGGCCGGCTTCACCGAGTCCTGCTTGTTCACCGGGTTCTCAACAGTGGTCGTAGTCATGGGGACTCCTGCCTCAGATCGCGAGCTGCTGCTCATTGCGGTTCAGCCAGCGGCGGTAGAAGGAGGTGAAGACGATCAGGATGGCCAGCAGCAGCATGCCGTAGGCGGCCGACTGCGCGAAGTCGCGCGGCTGCTGTCCGAAGCCGAGGTAGTAGGCCCAGGTGACCAGGATCTGGGCGTCCGGTGCGGTGTCTCCGAACAGCAGGAAGATGATGGCGAACTGGTTGAAGGTCCAGATGATGCCGAGCAGGACGACGGTGGAGCTGACGGACCTCAGGCCCGGCAGGGTGACGTACCGGAACTGCTGCCACCTGCTGGCACCGTCCATCTCGGCGGCCTCGTACAGCGAGGAGTCGATGGACTGGAGCCCGCCGAGCAGCGAGAGCATCATGAACGGCACACCGCACCAGGTGTTGACCATGATCGCGGCGAACCGCTGCCAGAAGGTGTCCTCCAGCCACAGCGGCGTCGGCAGGTGCAGTGTCTCCAGGAACGAGTTGATGATGCCGCCGTCGGCGAGCATGAACCGCCAGCCGAAGACGGTGACGAAGGTCGGCACGGCCCACGGCAGGATCAGGATCAGCCGGTACAGGGTGCGCCCGCGCAGCTTCTGGTTGAGCAGCAGGGCGAGGCCCAGGCCGATCGTGTAGTGGAGGGTGACGCAGGCCGCCGTCCAGAAGATCGTCCAGATGAAGTGCGACCAGAAGCGGTCGTACGCCGTGTCGCCCCACAGGATGTCGGCGTAGTTGTCGAAGCCGATGAACTTGTAGGTGGCCTCGATCTCGTTGACGCCGATGGTGCGGGCGCTGTTGAGGCTGTTGGCGTCGGTGAGCGTGAGGTAGAAGCCGTACACCAGCGGATACAGCACGAGGACGCCGAGGACGATCACCACCGGAGCGATCATCGCGTAGGCGTACCAGTGCTTCTGGTAGCCGTGCTTCAGGCGCTGGCCCAGTCCGGGCCGCGGCGCGCGGTCACCGCGGCGCTTGCCGGTCGCGCGGTCGATGGCGACTGTCATGGTTCGACAACCTTCTCGAAGATCAGCAGATCAGGGGGTGTACGGCGCACAGGCCGGTGGCCGCCGGATCTCTCCCCCCTTGAGCAGGGAGATCCGGCGGCCACTCGGGGTCACTTGCTGAAGTCCGGGACCAGCTTGGCGATGGAGGTCTCGGCGGTGCTCAGGCCCTTGTCCAGGGACTCCTTGCCACCGGCGATCTTCAGCAGCTCGGTGTCCAGCGGACCCCACAGGGAGCTGTACTCCGGCAGCGCCGGGCGCGGCTGGGCGGCGGCGAGGACGCCCTGGTAGCCGGCGATGCCCGGGTCGGCCTTGACCTCGGCGGTGTAGGCGTCGTCACGGGTGGGCAGCGTGCTGTTCTTCAGGGCGATGGTCTCCTGGGCCTTCGCCGAGGTCATGAAGTTCACGAACTTCAGCGCGGCCTTCTGGTGCGCCTCGTCGGAGCCGGCGTACACGGAGAGGTTGTGGCCGCCGGTCGGGGCGCCCGCCTTGCCGGCGGAGCCGGCCGGGACGGTGGCGATGCCGAGGTTGGCCTTGTCCTTGAACGCGGAGCCCTTGTAGAAGTTGGTGATCTCCCACGGACCCTGCATGATCGCGGCGACCTTGCCGTTGACGAACGCCTCCTGGATGTGGGCGTAGGCGTCGGCGGTGGTGTCGGCCTTGTGCAGGCCCTTGCCGTCGAAGAGGCTCAGCCAGGTGCCGTAGCCCTTCTTGGCCTCGGCCGAGTTGACGGTGACCTTCTTGGCGTCGGCGTCGACGGTGTCGGTGCCCTCGCCGTAGAGGAACGTCTGGGCGTAGTAGGCCTGGGTGGAGCCCCAGTAACCGTCGACGCCGGTCTTGCCCTTGATCTTGGCGGCGGCCTTCTTCAGGTCGTCCCAGGTCTTGGGGGCCTCGACGCCGGCCTTCTTGAACAGGTCCTTGTTGTAGACGAAGGCGAGGGTGTCCGTGGTGAACGGAGCGCCGTAGATCTTGCCCTCGTACTTGGCCTGCTCGATCAGGCTGGGCTGGAACTTGGCCTGGTCGGTGAGGGCCTCGGTGCCGTCCAGCGGCAGGAAGAAGCCCTTCTTCGCGAAGGCGGGGGTCCAGCCGACCTCGGAGCGCAGGATGTCCGGGGCGCCCTTGGAACCGGCGGCGGTGTCGAACTTGTTCTGCGCCTGGTCGAAGGGGACGTTGACGTACTTGACCTTGATGTCCTTGTTGGCGGCCTCGAAGTCCTTGACCAAGGCCTGGTACGTCGGCGCCTCGTTGGTGGCGTTGGAGGTGTCCCACCAGGTGATGGTGACCGGCCCGCTCGAGTCGCTGCCACTGTCGTCCCCGCCGCCGCAGGCCGTCGCCGCGAGGGCGAGGGACGCCACCAGCGCGGTGGCCGCTATGCCACGCCGCATGAGTTCTCCTTGAGGGTGAAAGCCCGTGTGATGCAAGGGCGGCCCCGTCTGCCTGCCCTGCCGTCATGCCGACTGCGCCGTTGCGGCCGCCGGGCGACGTGAACGTAACAGCGCTGAAAGACTTACGAAAGACCTTGCAGAAAAAAAGTGCAAGAGAACACGGAAGTTACCGGGGTGTGACCGCACGGCGACCACCATGAGACGCTTCTTTACAGCGGTAGAGCGGCACTCGGGCCACTTGTGCAAGACTCTGCAAGCTCTTGCCGTCACTTTCACAAGGGAGCGCGATGACGCAGCAGCCCGGGTCGGGCCGGCCAATAGGTCGCCCACGGCGTCCGATTGGTGTGCAAGGCGACATACGGCCGGTACAGTCCGGTGGCGTGACCACACGGCTTGCCGACATCGCTGCCCAGGCAGGGGTGAGCGAAGCGACTGTCAGCCGCGTCCTCAACGGGAAGCCGGGCGTCGCCGCCACCACCCGCCAGTCCGTGCTGGCCGCACTCGACGTGCTCGGCTATGAGCGCCCGGTGAGGCTGCGCCAGCGCAGCGAGGGCCTGGTGGGTCTGATCACCCCGGAGCTGGAGAACCCGATATTCCCGGCCCTCGCCCAGGTCATCGGCCAGGCGTTGACCAGGCAGGGCTACACGCCGGTGCTGGCCACCCAGACCCCCGGCGGCTCCACGGAGGACGAGCTCACCGAGATGCTCGTGGACCGCGGGGTCGCGGGCATCATCTACGTCTCCGGTCTGCACGCCGACACCACCGCCGACATGCAGCGCTATGAACGACTGCGCGCCCAGGGCGTCCCCTTCGTCCTGGTGGACGGCTTCTCCCCCAAGGTCCAGGCACCGTTCATCTCCCCCGACGACCGCGCGGCGATGACCCTGGCCGTGACGCATCTCGCCTCCCTGGGTCACACCCGCATCGGCCTGGCCCTCGGCCCCAAGCGCTTCGTCCCGGTCCAGCGCAAGATCGAGGGCTTCGTCCGCGCGATGCAGGACCAGCTCGACCTGCCGTCGGACGTCGTCGAGACCGAGCTGATCCAGCACTCCCTCTACACGCTGGAGGGCGGCCAGGCGGCGGCCACGGCCCTCATCGAGCGCGGCTGCACCGCGGTGGTCTGCGCCAGCGACATGATGGCGCTGGGCGCGATACGGGCGGCCCGCAGTCACGGCCTCGAGGTCCCCACGGACATCTCGGTCGTGGGCTTCGACGACTCCCCCCTGATCGCCTTCACCGACCCGCCCCTGACGACGGTCCGCAAGCCGGTCCCGGCGATGGGCCAGGCCGCGGTGCGCACGTTGCTGGAGGAGGTCGGCGGGACTCCCGCGCCGCACAGCGAGTTCGTGTTCATGCCGGAGCTGGTGGTGCGCGGTTCGACCGCTTCGGCACCTGGTGACAGGGTTCGTCCCTAAGTCGTCCGCAGGACGGAGAATCACCATGCCCGCCCCTGCGTTGGTAGGAGAACGGACCGGTACGCGGGCCGTAGAACGTGCATCCTGAACCCAACCGGGGGATGATCGGTCGGGGAAGTCTTTTCTGGCAGACTCTGTGCCTATGGGTGACACGACCGTGACGACACTGGAGGGCCGGGAAGCGGCCGTTCCGCACCCCGTCGCGGACGAGACGGGGCGGGGACTCCTGCGCCGGCTCCGCACCCCACGCCGCCCTCGTCTCTGGTTCGAGATCCTGCTGATCGCGGTGAGTTACTGGACGTACTCACTGATCCGCAACGCGGTCCCGGAGCAGAAGGCCGAGGCGCTGCGCAACGCCGACTGGCTCTGGGAGCTGGAGCGCCACCTCGGCATCGCCGTGGAGGAGTCGGTCAACCATGCCGTGAACTCGGTGACTTGGCTCATCGTCGGCATGAACTACTACTACGCGACGCTGCATTTCATCATCACCCTCGGCGTCCTGATCTGGCTCTACCGCAGCCACCCCGGCCGCTACGCGGCGACCCGCCTGGTCCTGTTCGCCACCACCGGCGTGGCCCTGATCGGTTACTACCTGTATCCGCTCGCTCCCCCACGGCTGATGACGAACACCGGCTTCATCGACACGGTCCTGGTCCACGACACCTGGGGCTCGATGGCCTCCGGCGACCTGAAGAACATGTCGAACCAGTACGCCGCGATGCCGTCGATGCACATCGGCTGGTCGGTCTGGAGCGGCCTGACGATCTTCGCCCTGGCTAGGACCCCCTGGGTCCGCATCCTGGGCCTGCTCTACCCCACCGCCACCCTCATCGTGATCGTGGCAACGGCCAACCACTTCTGGCTGGACGCAGTCGGCGGCCTCATCTGCCTGGCCTTCGGCTACACGGTGGCACGCGTCTGGTACGGAGCGCTGCCGTACTCCCTGCCCCGGGCGGTGCCCGAGCCGCGTACGGAGGGCCGTGCCGGGGGGTGTCCGCCCGCAGCGGCGGGGGTCAACGAACAGCACAGCCTCCCCGACGGCAACCGCCCGACCGAGGACGGACACCCCCCGGCACGGCCCCGCACCACCACAAGACCGTAGGCACAGGGCGCACCCCCACGGGCGCCGCAGGCATCGAGACGCACCCCCACACACCGCCACAGGCACCGAGGCGCAACCCCACGAGCCGGGTGTCACGCCCCGTAGAACAGCTCGTCCACCACGCCCCGGGCCCGCCGAGTCGTACGCCGATAAGCGTCGAGCATGTCCCCCACGTGACCGGGCTCGTACCCCAGGTAGCGCCCCACGGCCGCCAGCTCGCGCGCGTCCGACGGGAAGGTGTCCCCCGCCCGCCCCCGCACCAGCATCACCGCGTTGCGCACGCGCGTGGCCAGCACCCATGCCTCGTCCAGGATCGCGGCCTCCTCGGCCGGAATGAGCCCGGCCGCACAGGCGGCGGCGAGGGCCTCCCGGGTCCGCGTCGTACGCAGCCCCGGCTCGGCCCACCCGTGCTGAAGCTGGAGGAGCTGCACCGTCCACTCCACGTCGGACAGCCCGCCAGGCCCGAGCTTGGAGTGCAGCTTGGGATCGGAGCCGCGCGGCAGCCGCTCGGACTCCATGCGGGCCTTCAGCCGCCGGATCTCCCGTACGGCGTCGTCGCCGAGCCCCTCGGCGGGATAGCGCAGCGGATCGATCAACTCGATGAACCGCCCCGCCAGCTCCGTGTCCCCCGCGACCGGCTCGGCCCGCAGCAGCGCCTGCGACTCCCACACCAGCGACCACCGCCGGTAGTAGGCCGCGTACGAGTTCAGCGTGCGCACCGTCGGCCCCGACTTGCCCTCCGGCCGCAGATCGGCGTCGATCAGCAGCGGCGGATCCGCGCTGGGTACCTGGAGCAGCCGCCGCATCTCGCTGACGACCCGGTTCGCGGCAGCGGCCGCCTCGTGCTCGTCGACCCCGTCCCGCGGCTCGTGCACGAACAGGACGTCGGCGTCACTGCCGTATCCCAGCTCGTGCCCGCCGAACCGCCCCATGCCGATGATCGCGAAGCGGGTCGGCAGGGTGTCCCCCCAGCCCTCCCGGACGACGGCCCGCAAGGTACCCGCCAGGGTCGCCGCGGTCAGATCGGACACCGCGGCCCCGACCCGGTCCACCAGCGCGCCCTGATCCGCCTCGGCGGGCTTGGTCTCGGTGCCGTAGGAGTCGACGATGTCGGCGGCCGCCGTACGGAACAGCTCCCGGCGCCGCACGCCACGGGCGGCCGTGACCGCCTGGACGTCGCCCTCCGCGCGGCCGACCGCGGCGAGGGTCTCCTGCTCCAGGTGTGCGCGCGAGCGCGGTTCGAGACCGCTGCCGCCGTCGCCGTCGCCGAGCAGCGCGACCGCTTCGGGTGCCCGCATCAGCAGGTCGGGGGCAAGCCGGCCGGCCGACAGCACCCGGGCGAGGTTCTCGGCGGCGGCGCCCTCGTCCCGCAACAGCCGCAGATACCAAGGCGTCTTGCCGAGCGCGTCGGACACCTTCCGGAAGTTCAGCAGCCCCGCGTCCGGATCGGCGGAGTCGGCGAACCAGCCCAACAGGACGGGCAGCAGCGTGCGTTGGATCGCCGCCTTCCGCGTGACCCCGGAGGCCAGCGCCTCCAGATGCCTGAGCGCGGCGGCCGGATCGGCGTAACCGAGCGCGACCAGCCGCTCCCGTGCCGCCCCGGCACTCAACCGGGCCTCGCCGGGCGCGAGTTGGGCGACGGCGTCGAGCAGCGGCCGGTAGAAGAGCTTCTCGTGCAGCCGCCGTACGACACTCGTGTGCCGCTTCCACTCGCGGTTCAGCTCGGCGACCGGATCGGCACGCAGCCCGAGCGAGCGCCCGATGCGCCGCAGGTCGGCCTCGTCCTCGGGCACCAGATGGGTGCGCCGCAGCCGGTAGAGCTGGATGCGGTGCTCCATGGAGCGCAGGAAGCGGTACGCGGTGTCGAGCTGCGCGGCGTCCGCGCGCCCGACGTAGCCGCCCGCGGCGAGCGCCTGCAAGGCGTCCAGGGTGGTGCCGCTGCGCAGCGAGGCGTCGTCGCGGCCGTGCACCAACTGCAGGAGCTGTACGGCGAACTCGACGTCCCGCAGCCCGCCCGGGCCGAGCTTGAGCTGCCGGTCCAGCTCCGAGACCGGGATGTTCTCGACGACCCTGCGCCGCATCTTCTGCACGTCGGCGACGAAGTTCTCCCGCTCGGCGGCCTTCCAGACCAGCGGTTCGAGGGCGTCCACGTACTCCTCGCCGAGCTCGATGTCGCCGGCCACCGGGCGGGCCTTGAGCAGCGCCTGGAACTCCCAGGTCTTGGCCCAGCGCCGGTAGTAGGCGAGATGGCTGCTGAGCGTGCGCACCAGGGGGCCGTTCCTGCCCTCGGGGCGCAGGTTGGCGTCCACGGGCCAGATGGAGCCCTCGACGGTGGTCTCGGAGCAGATCCGCATCATGTGCGAGGCGAGCTTGGTGGCCGAGCGCAGGGCCTTGCCCTCATCGGCTCCGTCCGCGGTCTCACCGACGAAGATGACGTCGACGTCGGAGACGTAATTGAGCTCGTGGCCCCCGCACTTGCCCATCGCGATGACCGCGAGCCGGCACTGGGCGGCGTCCTCGGGCGCGGCGGCGCGGGCGATGGCGAGGGCGGCGCGCAGGGTCGCGGTGGCGAGGTCGGCGAGCTCGGCGGCGGTCTGGGCGAGGTCGGTGGTGCCGCACACGTCGCGCGCGGCGATGGACAGCAGACAGCGCCGGTAGGCGACGCGCAGGGACACCGGGTCGGTGGCGTCGGCGAGGCCCTGCTCGAACTCCTCGACCTCGGGGTGCAGGTCGCGCGGTTCGTACGTGACCAGCGCCTGCCAGTCGGCGGGGTGACGGGCGAGGTGGTCGGCGAGCGCGGCGGAGGCGCCGAGCACGCCGAGCAGCCGGTCGCGCAGCGGCTTGGCCGCTATCACCGTGTCGAGCAGTTCCCGCTGGGCGGTGGGGTCGGGCTGGGCCTCGACGAGCCGGACCAGGCCGTCCAGGGTGAGGTCGGGGTCGGCGGTGGCGCCGAGGGCCTCCAGCAGCACCGGATCGTTGCGGATCGGCGCGAGCTCGGGGCTCTCCAGGAGCCGCTCGGCGGCCGAGGGGTCGGTGAATCCGTGCCGCAGCAGCCGCGTGAAGGTGCTGCTCCTGCGCCCCGGCGCCGTCATGCTCGCCCTCCCGTCCGATCGGGGTCGTACGCACCCGATCAAGGTCGTACGCGGTCGAGCCTAACCGCAGACCCTGGAAGTGGCGCCGATGAGTTACGGCGGTCAGGACGGTCTTTCCTGTAGAGGGAGAGGTCCGGCGACACATCTGGAGGCGGCCGATGACCGACAACCAACCACAGACCCGACTGGACGCGCGCTACAGCGACGAGACGGCCACGGCGACTGCCTGGCCGGAGGCGGAGAAGCTGCTGTCCGAGGCCGAGCTGTTCTGGATCTCGACGGTACGGCCGGACGGGCGTCCGCATGTGACCCCGCTGCCGGCGGTGTGGTCGCGGGGTGCGCTGCACTTCTGCACGGGCCCGGAGGAGCGCAAGGCGAGGAACCTCGCGGAGAACCCGAACCTGGTGCTGACGACCGGCGCGAATCTCTGGAACGAGGGCTACGACCTGGTGGTGGAGGGAGTGGCGGAACGGATCACCGACGACGCCCGGCTGCGCGAGCTGGCGGTGGCGTGGGAGACGAAGTACGGGCCCTTCTGGCACTTCGAGGTGGGGAACGGAGCATTCCGGCACGGATCGGGACACGCTTACGTGTTTTCGGTGGCGCCCCGTACGGTTTTCGGCTTCGGTAAGGGTGAGCCGTTCAGCCAGACCCGCTGGCGATTCACCATGGAGGACCACCGATGGACTTCACCCTCGAAGTGATCCCGCTGCCCGTGAGCGACATCGACCGGGCTCGCGACTTCTACCGGGACAAGGTCGGCTTCCACGTCGACATCGACCAGGAGGTCATGCCGGGCATGCGCATCGTCCAGCTCACCCCTCCGGGTTCCGGCTGTTCGATCGCCCTCGGCGACAGCATCTGGGACATGACCAAGGGCGAGACCAAGCCGGAGCCCGGCTCCTACCAGGGCCTGCAGCTCTGCGTGGCCGACATCAAGGCGGCCCACGCCGAGCTGGTCGAACGCGGCCTGGAGATCGCCGAGCCGGTCCAGTACACCCCCGACGACGGCGCCACCTTCATGTACTTCACCGACCCGGACGGCAACGGCTGGTCCATCCAGGAGTACCGCCGCCGAGCGACGGAACCACTGCACGAGGTCTTGTCGAAGCAGGCGAACCAGTAGGAGCCGACGAAAGGGCGCGGGGCACGTCGAGCCGACGTCGCCCCGCGCCCCACGCTGCCGGCTCGTTTGCTATGGCTTGAGCCGGTACTCGGCTACGGCTTCCGGCGTCACGTCTCGAACCAGTGCATCGACATCTTCCACGTGAGATTGCTGACCGTCGGACTCTGTGGACCCGTATTTGGTGTTGAGAAAAGGAATCCCCGACACCGTCGATTTACCCGGTGGGTCGAACTTGATGTAAGTCTCTGCGTAAGGACCGTCGTCCAGGATCTGACGCATGAGAGTGGAGCGCTTGAACAAGGTTTTCGAACACATGGCGTAGCCACAGCCGTCAGCATCATTCTTCATTGACTCGCGCGTAATCAGGACGAGGTTCACAATGATGCGTACGACCCCCTCCTTCTTGGCATCGGCATCAAAAACGAATGACGCCTCATACTTCTGCCCGGGTGTCAGGGATTCCCTCCCCGGCAAGACATCACCGACCCTGAGAAGCCTCACGCTTTCCGCCATGTAATTCAGGTCGGGCGAGACCACGTCCATTGCTGAATTCATACTCTCTCTATCGACGTTCATGTCATAGCCGATGACCTTATACAGTGATCCGAGAGAGTCGACGGTTCCTTCGCCATTATTTTGAATCGTGACCGTACCCCGCAAATGCGAAATATTGCGAGAGCGGCCCAGTTCCTCGATCCTGGCGTGTACATTCACTTCCGGGCGACTATGAGCCGGCTGATAGAAGCTCTGGATCCAGAACTGAAGGAGCCCGGCCAACGGAAGGAGGGCTACGAAGAAGCCCCAAGCCGCACCGAAGTGAATCATCCCGGTGACCCACACAAAGAAAACAACCGCCAAGGCGCCGAGTGTCAGGGCTGCCGAAATTAGCAGGATCAAGATATCCAGGCCGTCATGGACAGGGCTGCGCATTTCGATCAGGATCGGAATAAAAAGGAATGGAAGAGCCCCCAACTGGGCAGCAAAAACCCATGGCCACAATTTCCAATCCCATGCCCGCCCACTCAACTCACCCACAACGCCGATGCAGGCAATGGTGTTGAGAATAAAGACCGTGAATCGCATTGCGACCGAAAGCGAGGGGATGAGACTCTCGACGCGACCCATGTCCGGCAGACTGAAGCCCAAGAATGCCAAAGCGTCAATCGCCAAGAGAACAGCCAGAAAGACACCCCAGCCTCGGTTTTGCGACAGCCACGAGTCCGCCTCATCTTGGCGGCCGGGTCGAGTACCGGCCCGCGATCCAAGTGGGCGAAGCACTGCTGGGCGAAGTTCCATATCCCCTGAGGATATGGACGGCCCAGCTTGATGCGATACCGCCGGACGAAGTAATCAGCGCAAGAAGCCTTTGAGTGGCCCTACGGGACTGGGAACCTCGGCGCCTGCTATATCTGCGGCTTGCGTTTTGTGGAAGCTTTCGTCAATCGGCGCGGATCATCTTTCCCAAGGCACTTGTCGAGCGGTCGGCGTATTTCGCCCTCGGGCCGACGGTCTACGTCCGCCGGCCCATCCGCCGAATCAGCAGAGAGCTGACCTGACCTGCCCCTACAGCACCGGCAGGTTCTTCCGCAGTTCGAACGCGGTCACCTCGGACCGGTACTCCTCCCACTCCTGCCGCTTGTTGCGCAGGAAGTGATGCGACCCAGAAGCGACCTCTCGTGGTCGACGTCTGGGCAGCCCTGGCAGGCGCCCGAGAAGTCATCGTTGGTCGTCATCGGTCGCCCTGGGCCGGCCTCCGACGGCCCACAGACGGCCCGAGCCTTGTCTCGGCCGCGGGCTCGGCAGATTTACAGCGGGCTGGCTCTGATCACCCTGACCAGGTGATTCGATCGCTCACGGCTTCTCTGGGGGACGTCTGGGGGCGACGACACGCAACTGGTGGCAAAAACATGATCGACCTGACTTCGTCAGTACTGGGTCTAGAGGTCGTTAGGCGCCCTCCGGGACCGATAGAGGGCCCCAGCGAAACGCGGTCCCCCTGAACGTCGCTCCGTCGAAGCCGACCATGCCGCCGCTGAACCTCGACCGTTCGAAACCGACGGTGCCGCCGCTGAACTCAGCGCCAACGAAGGTGACCGTGCTGCCGCTGAACTCCACGTCATTGAACCCGACCAAGCTGCCGCTGAATGCTGCGCCGTCGAAGACGACCCTGCCGCCCCTGAACCCCGCGCGGTGGAAGTTGACCGTGCCGCTGTTGAACTCGGCTCCGTGGAAGCTGACCGTGCCGCTACTGAACTCCGCGTCGACGAAGGCGACCGTGCTGCCCCTGAACCCCGCGCCATTGAAACTGGCCATGCTGCCGCTGAACTTCGTGTAACTGAAGGCGACCATGCCCGTTCTGAACTCCACGTCGGCGAAGTCGACGACCGTGTGGTCGGTGAACTCCGCTTCATTGAACGTGACCGTGCCCCCGCTGAACATGGCGCCGCGAAAGGTGACCACCCTGCCGCTGAACACCGCGCGGTCGAAGGCGACTCTGCCGCGGAAGTGGACTGCTGAGAAGTCGCCGCCATCGAAGACCGCTCCGGTGAAATCGAAGTTGTACGAGCACCAGGCGGTGGGGACGTCCGGCTGCTGTAGGTGGGATCGGATAACGCGGATGATGGTCTGCCGGACTTCCCGCTCTCCCACCCGGTGGCCAGGTTCTGTCGCGTCGGGTTCGTAGGGCATGCGCAGGTAGGCGCACAGGACGTCGATGCAGACCTGGCGTTGTTCTTCCCAGTCGTCGGCGAGGCGGGCGAGGGCGTAAACGCCGGCGAGGCGCACCGCGGCCTGGTCGTGGCCGAGCTGTTCGGCGGCGGCGGTGTAGCGGTCGGCGAGCTGGCTTGCGTCCGCGCGATGTGCGTCGCCCTCGGCCAGGAGCTGTTTGCGGTAGGCATAGAGACCGGCGAGGACGGCACCGATCAAGGTCAGCGTGGTGACAGTCGCTTTGAGGACATCGTTGATGTTGACCGGTTTGGAGGGCTTCTGGTCAGCGGCTGCCTGCGCAAAATACTCGTAGGCGTAGTAGTAGATGCCCCAGCCGAGAGCACCGGCGGCTATCAGGGCCACGGGTGCCACGATCCAAACAGGCAGGAGGTTCGGGGTGTACCGGCCCCGTGGGGCCTGTTGTTTGTGCCGCAGTGAGAATGCCACTTCAGGAGCATGGAACCCTGAGACCGCCAGGGGCAGCGGCTTGAGGAAAAAGACCCGAAGGCCCCGGCCCGTCCGAGGCGGGGCCTGATCCCGTAGGTACCGCGCTTGCGCAGTGGCGGCTTTCAAGATCGCTTCGAACTGGCACCACGTGTGACGTGCGCTTTCCTCAATAAGGCATCCCTAGATGTCCTGGCCGAGGGATGGCCACGAGGCGCGTCGACGAAGTGTCACGCCCGGAGTTGCGACAGCGGGAGCGTGTCTACACCTGGTCCTCGCCAACCGGGGCCCCCGCCTGGCGGGCGGCCGGCGCCAGGCCGCGCGGAATCTCGATGCGGTGATGAAGCCTGATCTACCGCAGCACGCGTGCACGGGCGAGAGGGCTGACCTGCACCGATGGGACCGCGAGCTTCATTGTCAGTGCCCTAGTCGATACTGCAGTCAGCTCGTGCCGAACAGGCATGACCCAACGAAACGGGGCAAGTCTGACAATCTTAAACAAGAATCTCATATGCCATTCATAGGGAGATGCAACTACAGAGGAACATCACGTCTCCTAACATGGGTGAATGCTGAAGCGAAAGCTGGTCTTCTACCGCTGGGCGTCCATTGCCGGCCGAGACCCCTTTGACCCGCCTGCTGTCGCGCGTCGACTGACACAGGAAATCTCCGCGAACAGTTCATACCAAATGGTCGATAAGGATGGCGTGATCACCGCGGTTGAAGTGGTAGAGCCGGGGGGCGCTGGGGATCCGGTCAAGTTTCGAGTGTTGGCACTTCGAGGAATGGAGGATCGCCCCTTCAAGTGGGATCCTGACAGCTCGATCGGCCCAATCTCCCTACTGGCGAATGAATACCCGGCGGACGCGACTCATATTTCCATCTGGCCTGATGGATATTGTGCACATGACATGGGTAGGTACTCACCAAGACTCTCGCGACTCTCGTTTTTCTTGCGGCAGCGAATGAGGGAGTACGTCAGCTTTGATCCGCTCTACGATGAGGATGCATTCCGCAAACTGAGGGAAATGGAAGGGCAGCTTCGATCGTTCGACCTGGCGATGACTAAGCCGGAGTACGCAACCAGGCCGCGAGGGACGTTTGGGCATTTGTGGCCTGCCGTGGCGGGCGAGGAACTTCCATCCGTTCGCGTGAGTATGGGCATGGGCCGCTATGGTCCCAAAGATAAGTACATCGACCAGCACATTGAGGACGAGCTGCTTGAGCTCGCGGCTCAAGCGAGCGACTTGCTCACAGGCATGGTTGTCAGGGGACGAAACAAAAGGACCAATCGAATGGAGGTAGTTAATCTGCTCACAGATCGCCTCAATGTGGAGGTTGATCTGCCACAGCGTTCGGATATTCCGTCTGCGCCGCAAGTGAGTTCTGTTTTCTACGAACTCGAACAAGCATACAAGGACTTCAAGCGCAGGAACGTGTTCGAGACTGTCTCGACTGCGGAGCTGATGCACAAGGGATGATCTAAGGAGCAGGGGGATGGCATGTCCAGCTTGACAGTGACACTCAACCGGAACTGGTGGGTCATTCCCATAATCGCTTTTGTCGTCGCCGAGGTGACCACGGTTGTTATGCAAACTGTCGCAGGCCCGCAGCTCCTTGGCGCCATCAAACCCGACCTGCGCAAAGATATCTATTCGTCACTGACTGGCTCGTCCAGCGGACTGCTGGGATTTACTTTGGCTGCGGTGGCGATCCTGGCCGCATTTTCCCCTCGGAACGAGGCTAGAGGGCGAGATCGACGGCGAGAGCAAGACCTAGCCAAAGCACGCAACGATATCGCCAAGTGCCTTCTCGTTACGAGTGTTTTTCTTATGGCGATTCTCGTTACATCAACGGTGGGCATCGGGGCCGATGATGCCCCAAAGGCAAGTTTGCCTATTTCCACCATAGTGGCTTCATCTGGGTTCGCTAGCCTAGTGGGGCTACTCATTTCGGGCCTTGGAGTCACTCTTTCCATTCTGGAAAGAAATTCGATGTCGTGATTAGTCAGTCTCCGGGTGCTTCATCTTGGCGCGCTGCCCCTTGACGGACAACTGACCGTGCCTACCGTTATTTCTGGCGTCAAATATCGGCACGAAAAGGCCGGAGAGCCTTGATCACGGTGGGCTAGTGGGTGGGTGAGGCCGGCCGTGGCTTGAGGGGCCGGAGACGGCCGTAGGGAATTTCGAGGGGCTCGGGGAAGGTGAGCCCCTCTCCCGGTTAAGCGTTGGGGCGTGTGAACGTCAGGTACATGAAGAGGAAGGTGCCTAGAGCGAGAGCTGACACGCTCGCGGTCGCCATGGCCTGAAAGTACGAGACCTCTTCCATGACGCGGTGAAGGATGCCCGCGGCCCCTCCACCGATGATCGAGATCAAAACCACCATCCGTGCTTCGTGCTTCGCGTTCCTCGGGGGCTCGCCCCCGGAGAGCTGCATGTCCGTCATGGCTCTGCTCTGCCTTCGTGAGCCGCCTATTGGCGTCTGTCGGGATAGCCCCGCGTCGTGAGGCCCGTCGTCAGACAGGGATCTTCACGCACCGGAGAACGCAGTCCGAACCAAAATCGGGGGTTTGTGGTGTTCCTCACCGCTCACCCGTTCGGGTGGTGCGCCAGCAACTCGCCTGTGGTCAGCGGGAGTTGGACCGCTACACCCTTAAATCTCGTTCCCGAAAGGGTGAGCCGGCGGGGCCCCTCAGAGCCCGGACGGCAGCACCGGGCCCGCACCGCTGAAGTTCCTCAAGTGAGGGGCCAGCGGAGCTGCTGCTGGGCATCCTTGGCCCATGTCGCTCGCAGTAGTCGCCATCGTCGTGGCGTCCGTCAGTGCCCTCTTCACAGGGGCCAACATGCTCGTGTCTCTCGCCACGTACCGAAGGGTGCGACCCAGGGTCCGAATGTTGAAGTCCAAGGTCTTCGAGGGCAACAGGAAGGGGGAGCTGACGCACATCCCTGTTCTCCTGCATAGCAGTAGTCAGAACCCAGTCACACTTCGTACCATCAGGGTTGATTTTCGAGAACACCGCTTCAAGAAAGCTGGCGTCTACTTCGGGCAAGTACCTACGTTCGTATTGGGTAAACCGAACACGGCCATCGAGCCCTTCGGTAAGGGTGTGTGGATGGTTGCCATCGATTGGCTCGACGATTACCAATGGATCGAGGAAAAGTACTGCTGGTACAGAGTCTCGGCGGAGCTAACGAACGGCATGTTCATTCACGGGCGGTGGCACCGGAGACCTACTAAGCCGGTCGAACTGAGGCCGGATGAGCCCAATAACGGGCAACTCTCGTTTGATGATCTTGAAGTGGCGGGGTAGCTATGCCCTCAGGAGACATCGCGATCATCGTCGCATCGGTCAGTGCCCTCTTTACCGGGGCCAACATGACTGTCTCGCTTGCCACCTACCGACGGGGTCGGCCACGTGTCTCCATGGACGCTCGGTGGTACCCCGACGTGCAACCCATTGGCGACTATGACGCGGATGAAGGACTCTTTATCGTTCATCTCGTCAACAAGAGCCAGACCGCCGTGAAGGTAGCTAGGCTCACCCTTCGGATGGAGTTCGAGCGTCCCCGGAATCCCTTCCGCAGGCGAACCGGGGCTTTGTCCCAGTTGAAGATTGTCAAGGGTGAAGACGAGAAGGAGATTCCACCCTTCGGCGGTATCGAGTGGCAGGCTCAGACATTCACGGACTCCAGCCACATGGTTTCCGCTATCTCACGGGTGAGACTGACCGCAGTCCTGTCGAACGGCACCAAGGTCCGAAGCAAGTGGATCGGCAAGCCTCCCCCGAACACCTGGATTGCCGAAGAGACCGCTCGACTCCAAGCCCTCTTGGATCAGTTGCCCGACCGTCCCAAACAGCTCTCCTTCGAAGAGTTGGAAGAGGGGGAGTAGCCATGGAGCCTGACTGGGTGGCCCGAGGCATCGCCATCGCTGCTGCGAGTGCGGCAGCCACGAACGTCGTCTTCACGGCCCTGACGTACCGCCGAGTCCGCCCCAAGGTGAAGGTGTCGCTCTTCCGGGCCGGCGTGCGGACGGGCACGGAACGGAACCCCGAGGCGAGCGACTACAAGTTCATCCTGCGGTTCCGCAACGTCGGCACGACCCCGGTCAAGGTCGAGCGCATCGAGCTGGTGACGTATCTCAGGTGGTACAGGTCCAAGAGCCCCGAGCTGGTCAGGGGCAAGAGGTTCCACGAGGGTCACGACGAACCCCCGGTTGTGCCCGCTCTCGATGGCATGACGCACCCGTTCTACCTGCCTACGGGACGTTTGACGGACGCCAAGGAACGCAAGCATCTGAGGTTCCGGGCACTGCTGTCCAACGGCGAGAGCATCGTGAGCCCCAAGCTCAAGGACGACGAGTGGCTGTTGCCCGACGAGTGAGCCGGCCTGCGAGGACGCTCAACTCAAAGGTTCTGTGTCTATGCGGCGGCGTCTGGTCCGGGCCGCAAGTTCGCGCTCGCACCCTTTAGGCGGCGAATGGAATCCGTGCGGGCTTCGGCGTACGGTCTGTGAATCCGTGATCCGCCGGATGTGCCTCCCGTTGGGCGAGCCACCCAGAGACCCGCGGCCCGCCGTTCACCGCATTGCCCTCGCGGACCGTACGGATGTACGTGAAGCCTTGCGCGAGGTAATACCGCTGGAGTCCCTCGTTCGTCGTCCACGCGTCCAGTCGAACCCACCGGGCGCCCGCACGGTGCGCGCGGTCACAAGCCCAATCAAGCAGGCGGCCACCGAGGTTCTGGCCGGCATACTCGCGACCCACAGTCAGCTTGTTGACGAACATCGAGGGTTCAGCCAATTCCTTGTCGGTCCACAGTCCCTCTTCGGCGTCCGGAGTGAGCGTGATGGTGCCAGCCGTCGTGTGCCCATCACGGAGCATGAATACCGTGCCCGCTGTGATCGTGGCCAGTAGCTTGTCGGCTGGGTACGGACGACTCCACTGGTCGGAACCGAGGCCGCGTATCCAAGCTGCGGCTTCCTCGCGGAAGGCCAACAGCTTGGCTACGTCGTGCGGCTCTGCGGGGGTGATGATCACGCGCTCTCACTTCGGGCGGAAAGATCGCCGATCTCGTAGTTCATTCGGTTCAGGTCACCCCGGAAGGTCGTGATCGTGCATCGGATCGGGCGGTCTGCCGCGTAACCGGTCCTCGTCCAGAGCATTACCGGCACCCCTGCTCCGATCTCCAACAGGCGAGCCTCCTCCGGGGTGGGCATTCGAGAGGCGATCTCATCGAAGTACCCAATCTGCTCGATCCCTTGAGCGGCCAGGTACCGCGTTGTGCCTTCAGCGATGTCTCCAGGCTCGGCCAGTCGCGGCGACGCATCGACCAGCCACGACGGATAGTAGGTCGCCTGCGTGGACCAAGGAACGTCGTCCACATAGCGATGACAAAACCGCAATACCGTCTTCGTACCGGGCTCGACCTTAAGCCTCTGAGCGATCTCCTGAGACGCTGGCAGCATCTCGACACGGAACGTTTGGTGGGGCCGACGCCCCGCGCTCGTCACGTCCGTGTTGTAAGCATCGCCGTTCTGCGGGAACGACAAGTTCTCGAAGCGGGACGCATTGAGCTCGAACACCTCGTGAGACTTGACCTCATAGCCAAGTCCCTGGCTCGACGAGATCAACCCCTCGCTGACCAGCAAGCTCAGGCCGTTGCGAATGGTGTTCCGCGACGCGTCGAAACGCTGCTGTAGGTCGCTCTCTGAGGGCAGCCGCGCCCCTGGCGCGTGAATGCCGTCGGCGATCTCGCGACGTAGGACATCGGCGACCTGCCGGTACTTCGGCTGCTTGTTCATGCCCTCATCATGACGCACTCGCGCAACTTGTTGGTACATGTAGGGCCCAATCCCTTGACGACTCACTGTCCGTGGGTGCAGCATCACTACGTCAGCTTGTACCAACAAGCTGAGCAGGTGGTGCAACACCTTCAAGTGTGCCCTCCTGTGCTGACAGCGCCCCGAGGAAAGCCCCGCAAGGGGTGAGTACGAAGGCAGCGGTCGTTGGTTGAGAACTCAATAGAGGCGAGAAGTATCAGGCATCTGCGACAAGCCGTAGGCCCTGCCGTACGAGCAGCAAGCACCTTCTCCCATGCCGCCCCTGCCGGGCGGACAAACGATCCACGCGTGCGGTGAGACAAGGGCAAAGATCGCGGGTTCCGTCTGCCCGACTCGAAAGACGGCCGCGCGGCTGTGACCGCGCACTTCTCTCCGTTCCGCAGCGCCCGTGTGGGCATGCGGCCGGTTGCCTCCCTCGCCCGTCCGGCCGGTTCGGCTGTACGGGCGGGGCGTGGGGAGCCGGTACATCCCTTCGCCTCTTAGGAGTCCTGCATGTCTGCTTCCGTCGAGATCGTTTCGTTCGGCTACCTGCACGACGCTCCGCCGGCCGCGCACCTGACCATCGACCTGCGTCACCACTTCCGCGACCCACACGTATCGCCGGAACTGCGCTACATGACCGCCGACGACGCGCCGGTCCGCACCGCCGTGCTAAACACCCCCGGCATCACGGCCCTGGTGGAGGCCACCGCCACGGCGGTTGCCGCGTTCGCGTCCGGTCCCAGCGCCGGAACGGTCACCGTGGCCGACGGATGTGCCGGAGGCCGGCACCGCGCCCCGACCTTCGCCCGTGCCCTCGCGGAGCGGCTCACCGCCGCCGGGCACAGCGTGACCGTCTCGCACCGCGACATGGCCAAGGACGTCGTCCAGCGCTGACGACTGCCCGCGCCACAGGACCGAGCGCCTGTGGCAAGGGGAGCCGGCAGACCGACGGCCCTAACCACCCATTCAAGGGAGCGCCTCTCATGACTCAGCACGGCAACAGCAACATCAGCGGCGACGTGACCGGCACGCTCATTCAGGGCGAGGTCAACGGCACGGTCACCAACGAGCACCACGCCTCCCAGAACAACACCGTCGTGATCACTGGCGACAACGTCACGGTGCACGAGGGCGGCAACAAGAGCGGCATCCGCCAGAACTTCTGACCCTCGCTCTTCCAGCCCTCGCCGGGCCGATCCCGGGCCTACGCCGCAAACGCGGGCGAGGGCACGCACCACCCACTCATCCAGCAGCCGCGAGAGGAAACCCCGCCATGCCCAGGTTCCAGGTCCGAGGCACCGCGCACACCATGTGGACCGACGAGAAGCTTCACGTCGAAGCCAACGTCAGCGCCCGCAGCGTCGGACACGCCCTGACGACGGTCGCCGAACACATCGAGTCCGAGTACGAAGGCTTCTACTTCCAGGACGAGCGCGCCACCGCCGAGCAGGTCGACGGCCGCTGACCCCCGCACCATCGGCCCCGGCATCCAGCCGTGAAGGGCGCGGGATCGAATCCCGCCCGGGGCACTCCGGCCACCACTCGGTGGCCGCGCCGCACCCGCTCTGCGTGCGGCTCCTTCCCCTCAACGGCGCGCACCCCCGGAGTTGGCCCTCCGGGGGTGCTGTTCGGGCCGTTGCACCTGCTAGGGAGACCACGACCCATGAACCCCATTGTCACAGTTCAGGACGCTGTTATCGCGTTCGCCGACTGGATCGAACCGACGGACATCGAGTTGGACGCGATCGAGCAGGAGATGCCCGTCATCCTGGCGGACGTCGACCTGCTCGACGCGCAGATCATCACCCTGGACCGCACCCCGACCGAGCTGGACGCGCGCCGCATCCGCCGCGCCCGCCGCCGGGCGCTCGCCGCCCGGGTCGCAATGATCAACCGCACGGTGAGCGGGACCCCGGCGGGAGGTGCGGCATGAAGTCCAACACCTCCCCGACCGGCCTGGCCCTGTTGCTGATCACGATCGGTTCGTTGGCCGCCATGGCTGGCGCCGCCGCTTTCTTCGCGACGGGGGAGCACCCGTGGCGCTACCTCATCGCGGCCGGCTGCCTCTTGCAGTTCCTCGGCTGGGTGCGGCACGGCGCACTGCGCAGGGGCGGTGCCCGATGACCCGCAAGCCTCTGACGAAGGTTCAGATCGGTGTCCTAACAGCCGCGTTCGTGCCCATGCTCGCCACGGGCGTGATCGGCGGTATCGGCACCTACAGCAACATCGGGCACGCCTACGGCAAGGGCACCGCGCTCGGTGCCCTCGCCGCGGGCGAGGGCGCCACGGCCGTGCTCGCCCTGGTCCTGCTCGGTCTGACCATGCTGGGCCAGTCCTCCCCGCGCATCGTGCGCGCGGGCTTGTGGGCGCTGCCGGCCGCCGCCGCCGTCATGGGCGCCATGGCGGCCCCCGATGTGGGCCGCACGGTCATCTACGCCCTGACTCCGATGGGCATGTCCGTATCGGCGGAGGGCATGGCGTTCCTGGCCCGGCGGATCGTCGTCCACACCGACGGCCGCGACGCGGAGCACGAGCGCCGCACCGCCGACCTGGTGCAGGCGCTCGCCTACCACCGCGCCCGCGCCACCCAGCACCCCAGCGACCGCGTCAGGAAGCGGTCCGATCGGACGTCGTGGCGACTCGCCCGCAAGGTCGGCGTCGGCGATGTCGCGCTCGGATCGAGGCTGCTCGACGTCCAGCGCGATCGAGTCACCGCGGGCGCGGATGCTGCGCTCGCGTCGATGTTCGGAGGCGTCATCCCCTCTGCCGCTCTCGATCCCGCGCCGGTCGCGAATGCGGAGGAATCTACCGAGACCACAATGAAACGGTCTACGGCTGAACTGGGGGAATCGACCGCGGACCAGGTGGTGACGTTGACCCGGCTGACCGTGCCGGATCCGGTCGCGGTCGACCTGGGCAAGTCGATTCCCCCACTCAAGCCCGCTCGGGCGATCTCCGCACCGATCGAGCCGGCGCCTACGACGTCGACCCAGCGGAGCGTGGGCGCTGAGTCGAGTCGGCCGCGTCGGGCGACCGGTCGACTGCCGGAGTCGGCGAAGCCGCCCCGACCCAAGCGCACCCCCGATCAGTTGCTCGATGAGGCGCGCAAGGCGACGGCCGACTGGCCGGACGTGAAGGTGACTGCCGAGGGCATCCGCCGTGAGGTCCACACCTCGCCGGCGAACGCACGGATGCTGCGCGACACCCTGCTTGCCGAGCGCGCTGAGGTCGTCTGATGTCGGCCGCGTGGGGCAAGTGCTTCGACCCGTCCGGCGCCCGCTACGGGGTGCCCACCTACCCGTGGCGCCTGGCGCCGGACGGCCTGGCCACCCGCCGCCAGTTACGTGCTGAGGGTCTGCGCCCGGGCGGTCAGCCGATAGCGGCGCAGACCATGCGCATCAACCGCCGCACCGGCACCCCGAGGGTGGCCTACCTCTACCGCATCGACCGCGCGAAGCCGGTGCGGCCGATGACGTCCCGCAAGTGGGGTGCGCTCGCGCTGGCGATGCTCGCCCGCCGCACCTGCCCGGCCTGCCGTCTGGACGTCGGCTACTGCATCCCCCGCTCGCACGGCATCTGCGGCATGTGCCTGGCCGCACAAGACGCCGCCGCTTGACCTCTCACCTGCCACCGAGGAGTACGTGATGGGCAACTCCGAGATCCGCCGCCTGGATCGGGAGATCCAGCGGACCCAGAAGAAGTTGGAAGCGGTGCGCCGGGGCGAGTGGTGGCCCC
Source organism: Streptomyces sp. NPDC036764 (assembly GCF_055609385.1). Lineage (NCBI taxonomy): Bacteria > Bacillati > Actinomycetota > Actinomycetes > Kitasatosporales > Streptomycetaceae > Streptomyces > Streptomyces sp. NPDC036764. The sequence continues at coordinate 374,680 of NZ_JBVJPT010000004.1, read as the reverse complement.
TGACCAGCCGCGAACGGCTCTCGATGAGCCGCGCGATGGCCAGTGACGCCCGCAGCGTCTACCGCGACCGCAGCACGACCGGCGCGGAAACCCGCATGGATTCCATCGGTTCCGCCGTGGAGACGCGGCTGAACGCGGAACTGACCGCCCTGCACGGCGAGCGCCAGCGACTCATCACCGAGGCCGCCCGCGCCAAGGCGCAGAAGAAGTCTTCCCGCTGGCTCTGACCAGCCACAACGCCGGGGTGTCCGCCTCTTTCCACGGACACGGCCACCCCGGCGCCCTTCCTCCAATTTCCGCCCTGAGCAGGGCAGTCAGGAGCGCTCCCAGCATGAGCGAGAACGTCGTCCACCTCCACAAGACACCCGAACCCGTCGACCCGGACGCGCAGGTGGCCACGCTGACCGTGGTGCCCGACGCCCCGCCCGCACGACCCGTTCCCCTGTGGGTGCGCTCCGGCCGCGCCCTCAAGACCGCCGCCACCGCCGACGGCACGAAGACCACCGTCTGCGCGGTCGCCCGGCACGGCCTCTACACGTTCAACGGGGGCCGGATCGTGGCCCGCCGCACCTGGGACGGCAAGACCGGCGCCCGCTACGAACGCATGCTCCGCGCCGCCGAAGCGGCCGGCAACTTCGAGTTGGCAGAGGAGTGGGAGGAGCGCCTTCAGCGGTTCCGCGACGCCCGCCACCGCCGCCGCATGGACCTGCTCCACTCCCCGATCGAGGTCGCCAAGGGCATCGCCGTCGGCACCGGCATGAGCATCGGAACGCTGGTCGCGCTCGGGATCGTGATGGCCATCAACAACGGTGACATCAAGGACGTCATCACCCCGCTCGCGGCCACCATCGACTTCATCGGTCTGCTGATCCGGATCGTGCAGATCGTGTGGGGTCCCGCGCTCACGATCGGCCCGTTCCTCGCCCTGCTCGCCCTGTGGGCGGTCGGCTCCAAGCAGCAGGCCGCACCCCAGTGGGCGCTGCCCGCCAACGTCCGCAGTAGCGAGGGTGAGCCGATCACCCCGTCGATCGTGGTCAAGGCCCTGCGTGACTTGGGAGTTCCCGCGCTGCGCAACGCCATCAAGGAGATGGGCGACGCCGGCGCGTCGATGCTGGGCCCGATCACGATCGCCGGGTGTGGGGTCGAGGTCGACGTCACTCTCCCGTCGGGGGTGTCGACCATCGAGGTGCAGACCAAGCGGCGCAAGCTTGCCGAGAACCTCACGAGGCATGAGCACGAGGTGTTCATCACGCTCCCGCAGGCCGCTCGCACAGTGCGGTTGTGGGTCGCCGACTCGGGTGCGCTCGATGAGCCGATCGGCCCGTCGCCGCTGGTCACCGACGAGACCATGACGGCCGACTACAAGAAGAGCAGGGCGCCGTGGGGGCAGGACCTGCGCGGGGATGCCGCCCTGCTGAGCCTGTTTCAGCGGATGCTTCTGGTCACCGGCATGTCCAACCAGGGCAAGACCGCTGCCCTGCGCGCGCTGGCCCTGTGGCTCGCGCTGGATCGCTCGGTGGAGTTCCGGGTCGCCGACCTCAAGGGCGCCGGCGACTGGGCCATGTTCGACGGCCTGGCCACGGTGCTGATCCAGGGCCCGACCGATGAGCATGTGATCGAGGCGACCGAGATGGTCGAGGACGCGGTGGAAGAGATGAACCGCCGCCTCCAGGCGCCGCCCGGCACCGAGTTCGAGCCCCTGGTTGTGATCGTGGACGAGGCGCAGGTCGCGTTCATGTGCCCCGCCAAGGACGAGGACAAGCGCCCTTACGGCGGCTCGAAGTCCAACTCCCGCTACTTCATGGGCTGCCGCAAGCTCCACAACCAGGGCCGCGCCGTGAACGTGCTGCTGTGGCAGGGCACCCAGGACCCCACCGATCAGAACCTTCCCAAGCTCGTGCGCGAAGGGGCGCACACTCGGGCCTCGCTCGCGCTGGGCACGGAGTCCCAGGCGCGCATGGCGCTTGGGGACAAGGCCGTCGACGGCGGCGCCGCTCCGCACCTGCTGCGCCCCGGTCTCGACAAGGGCACCCTCGTGGTCGCCTCTGACGGCATCGAGATCCCCAAGGGGCAGGCGTCCATCACGGTGCGCACGCACTACATCGACACCGAGGACGCGCACGCCATCGCCGACCGCGCCAAGGCCCTGCGCGATGGGGTCACCACCCTGACGGTGATCGAGCGGGGCGAGGCGCGCGACCCGCTCGCCGACATCGCCTCCGTGGTCGGCACGGCCGCGCGGGTGCGGACCAAGGACGTGCTGGCGCGGCTCGCGAGCCTGAACGAGGACGCCTACGGCGGCTGGTCGTTCACCGACCTCAAGCGCGTCCTGGACGACGCCGGGCCGGACATCGCCTACAAGTCCGACGGCGTCATGGTCGTCAGCCGCGACCGCCTCACCCGCGCCCTCGCCAACCGCGACGCGGACGGTTCCGCTTCCGCGGAATGAGAGCAGGGAGCCGACCCCGCCCGGGTCAGGGAGACAGGGAGAACTCCCTGAACCCCTCCCTGACCCGCCTACCTGGCTCTGACCTGCACGAATGATCGTTCAGGGAGGCAGGGAGGCACCCCAGGTCAGACCCCTGAAACCCCCTCCACAGCCGCTCCCCAAGGGGGTGTGCCTGCCTCCCTGACCCACTGCCGGAAGGGATTCCGCATGTACCCAGAACCTGCCCGCCACCCGCCCTATGAGCGGGCCGTGGAAGTCCACCAGCCCACGCCGATCACCCCCGCGGCCGTGACGCCGGCGCCGCTCGTTCCCGTGCAGCCGGGCGCCGTCCCGACGGTGGCGAGCGTGGTCCTGCCCGACGGCCGCGTCGTCACCGGCTACGCCATTAGCCCCATGCAGCCCGAACCGCTCGCGGCGAAGCCTGTCGTCTCCCGCGCTGCGGTGAACGTCGCTCTCGGGGGTGTCGGATTCCTTGCCGTGTGCGGCGGCCTGCTCCTGCTGACCACATTCATTGCCGCACTCACGGCACTGATTACTCAGCTCATCACGCTCGCCGCCGTCTGCTTCGGCGGATTCGTCGCCGTGCAGATCTTCAAACCGTCCGGCGCCAAGAGCGGCAACACCTTCCACATCCGCAAAGCGATCTTCAAGCGCAACCACTTCAACGGCTGACAGGAGCCCTGTGTGTTCGAGATCCGGATCATCTGCGACCCCGCCGAAACCGACGACATCCTGAGCGCACTCGACGCCGCGTTCACGGCCGGCCCTGCACGCCACTACCCGGGCCGGGAAGGTCACCACCGCGTCTACGTCCGCGCCGACCACAAGCACACACCCAAACGGGATGTCACGGAGTGGCCCAACGCCACCCAGCCATACGCCTCGGCACCCGATCCGGGCGGTGAGCTGGTGTGGATCAGCAACACCGAGGACCGCGGGCGTGAGTGGCTGCTGCGCCGCGCGGCCCTCATGGACCGCATGGCCAGTGGCCTCATCCCCGGCTACACGGCCAGCGGCAGTTGCGCCCTCGACCTGGCTTCCCGGCTGATGGGCCTGGACGGTGCCGTCGTGGGCTGCAACCCGCGTGCCTACGTCCGCCAGCAGTACGCCGTATGGCGCCAACAGGAGCAGGGCGTCGACCACGCCACCGCTGGCCCCGGCGGCGACAGCCCGGGCGAGGACTGCGGACAGGCGCCCTGCGTCTGTGGGTCCAAAGCGCCTTTCTAGCTACGCCAAGGGCGGCCCCCGCATCTCGCCAAAGAACCGGGGCCGCCCTTGTCCACCTGCCGTCAACAGACCTGTGGAGGTCTCCCAGCATGACGCAACCGACCGACATTCGGGGAGAGCACCTGCGCGCCGCGCTCTCCCTGGCAGTCGCCGGCATACCGGTCCTGCCGTTACGAGCCAAGGTGCCGTTCGGCAACTGCCGCCGCTGCGCCGACAACGCGTGCGGCGGCCGCCCCAACATGAAGAACGCGGGGCCCTGCGCCTGCCCCGGCCCCTGCCACGCATGGGCCGCCGCCACCACCGACCCGGACATCATCCAGTCCGGCGTCTGGCGCCGCGCATGGGCACGGGCGACCGCGGTCGCCTACCACCCGGGCGGGGCAGGGCTGACGGTCGTGGACCTGGACAACGCCGAAGCGGTGACGTGGGCGCGCGAGAACCTGCCCGCCACCCAGACCGTGCTCACCACCCGTGGTCAGCACTGGATCTACCAAGGCCCCATGCGCTCCATGAACGCGGTCCGGCCCGGCGTGGACATCAAGTCCACGATGGCCTACGCCCGTTGGCTCGGTCCCGGCACCGGCACCATCACGGAGTTGCCGGACGTCGTGCGCGCGCTGGCCGTGAAGGAGCCCGCCACGGTCCGGCCCGCGCCGCGGGCCCTCTCCGTGCCCGCATTGGCTGGTGGCGGGGCGTGCCGTCACCGCACGCCCGTCTATCTGGATCGTGGCATCGCCATGGCCGAACAGCGCATCACCGAGGCCACCAGCGCCGTGCACACCACCGTGTACCGGACGTTCCTTGCCGTGCTGTCGACGCACGGCCGGTGCGGCTGCCTCACCGAGGCACACGTGGCGCGGCTGTTCACCGCCGCGCAGGCCAAGGGCGAATCGCCGCGGCACTGCGACGACGCGTGGACCAACGCCCGCACCGCACTGGGGATGTAGCCATGTCCGAGGACGAGAAGACACCGGCCCGCCAGATCATCACCGACTACGCGCAAGAGCACTTCCGGTACTTCCGCACCATCGACGGCACCGTCTACGCGCAGAAGAACGGTCACCCCGTGGCCCGGCCCATCCGCTCCCAGGGCACGACGGGCAGCCACCGACAGGAACTCATGGTCGGCCTCTTCAAGGACGGGGTCGGCGTGTTCAACGGCACGGCACTCAAGGAGGCGTTGGACTTGATCGAAGCACTCGCGCTGACCGAGGACGTACAGCCCACCCACATCCGCGTCGCTCCCGGGTTCGACGGTGCGACCTGGCTCGACCTGGGCCGTGACGACGGCACGTCCGTCCGCATCCACCCCACCGGCTGGACCATCCTCACCCCCGACCCCCGCGAGGTGTGCTGGCGACGCACCCAGCTCACCGGCGAACTCCCCATGCCCACTCGGGAGACCAACGGCAAGGGCATCGACCTCCTGCTCCGCCTGTGCAACTTCGCCAGCGCCGAGACCGAGTGCCTGGCCATCGCCTGGCTGATCGGCTGCCTGGAACCGTCCGTGCCCGTGCCTGCCCCGTTCCTCACCGGCCCCCAAGGGGCGGGCAAGTCCACCGGCGGCCGGATGCTGGTGCGGATCATCGAGGGCATGAGCGGCGACCTGCGCCGGGCACCGAAGGACGAGGAGAACATGATCACGGCCGTCGCCGCCGGCTGGGTCACCGCCCTGGACAACCTCTCCCACCTGCCCCCGGACCTGTCCGACCTCATGTGCTGCATCGTCACCGGCGCCGAGAGCATCAAACGCGCGCTCTTCACCGACGGCGACGTCGTCCGCTCCCGCTACCGCCGCCCCATGCTCCTGACCGGCATCGACGTCGGCGTCATCCGCCCCGACCTCGCCGAACGCCTCCTCCCACTCCGACTCGTCAGGCCCCGGGTGCGGCGCACCGAGGCGGAACTGTGGGCGGAGTACGCGGAGATCCTGCCGATAGTGCTCGGCTCCCTGCTGGACCTGACCGTGAAGGTACGGGCCGCGCAGGCGGAGACCCCCACCGACCTGCGCATGGCAGACTTCGCGCACCTGTGCGCGCAGCTCGACGCGGCAACCGGCCTCGGGGCACTGGCCGCCTACCGGGCCAGCCTGGACGACCTCAACGACGACGTCATTGAGGGCGACCTTCTGGCACAGACCGTGTTGCAGCACGCAGCAGACATGAACCCGGGAGCCGAGCAGCAGATGACGTCCACGCAGTGGCTGCACTGCCTCAGCGGCGTCTACACCGGGGACGACTTGCGCCCCCTGCCCAAAGGCTGGCCGACCACCGGCAAAGTGCTCTCCGACCGCCTCAAGCGGCTTCAGCCGACCCTCGCGGCCCGTGGCGTCCTCATCGACTTCGGCCGCACCCGAGAGGGCCGCTACATCGTCATGACCCGCCAACCGGCCCCACCCGCGCACGAACAGCAGCGCTTCCCTGGCTCCTGACCGCACAAGCAAGAGGAGCACCCCGGGCCCGCATGGGTGCTCCTCTTGCTGTTCGGCGGCGGCGCCGCCCTGCGCTGGACGTGCCGCGCAGCGGCTCCTTCTTCACGCCCTGAGCCGCACCACACCACCAACAGAACCCCCCTCTTTTTCCTAAGTAGGGAAGCGCTGCGTCACAGCGTCACACGATCATGAAAACCGCCCCGTGACCTGCACAGACGAGCGTGACGCAGGCGGCGAATTCTGCGTCACGCCTGCGTCACCGCGTCACGCGTGACGGACAGCCTGCGTCACGCGTGACGCACCCCGAGCGCCCTGCGTCACGGAAACCCGCAGGTCAGACGCCTGAATGACGCAGGTGACGCTGTGACGCAGAAATCCGAACCTCGGACACACGCGGCCATTCCCTCCCCGCCAGGAGTCCATTTGTCACCCCAGACAGACCTCGACTTCCGCGCCACCTTCCGGGGTGGCCTCCCGGACCGGTACCTCACGCCCGACGACATCGCCGCGATGTTCGAGGTTCCCCTCGAAACCGTCTACCAGTGGCGCAAGAAGCGGACCGGCCCGCCCGGCTTCCGCATCGGCAAACACCTCCGCTACGACCCCGCCGACGTTCGCGCATACGTCACCGACCGAAAGGCCGTCGATCGCAACGCCGACTAACCCCACACCAGCCAGACACAGCAGGGAGAGCCGCTACCAGCGGCACTCCCTGCTGCATGAGAAAGGACCACCGCCGCATGGCAGGCCACATCCAAGACCGCTGGTACAAGACGGAAACCGACACCAACGGGAAGCCTCACCGGGTACGCACCGATCGCTACGGCACGGGCATGCGGTACCGCGCCCGGTACATCGGGCCGGACGGCACCGAGAAGAGCAAGTCATTCCCTGACGGACAGAAGCGACTGGCCGACCAGTGGCTTGCTCACATTGAGGCCGACATGTCCCGCGGTCAGTACATCGACCCCGCTGCCAGCCGGGTGACGTTCCGACAGTACGCCGAGAAGTGGTTGAGTACGCAGGTCACCGGCATAACCACACGGGAGTCAGTCGATTCCGCGATCCGTGGCCATGCGATCCCCTACCTAGGCTCGCGACCACTGGGCTCCTTCAAACCGGAGCACATCCGAGATTGGCTTAGCGAATTGGAGCGGGCCGTACCCGCCTCGTCCTACCGACGCGTGATCTACAACAACGTGTCGACGATTCTCAACGCAGCCGTGGACGATGGCCATCTACCCAAGAACCCTTGCCACGCGCAATCGGTGCGGCCTCCTGCTGCGGGCAACGGCCGCGTTGTGCCGTGGACGCCCCAGCGCGTCTTCGCTGTCCAGCGAGCGCTACGAGACCGCTACCGCGCGACAGTCGATCTCGGAGCAGGCTCCGGACTCCGCCAAGGAGAAATTTTCGGACTCCCGGAGGACGAGATCGACTTTGCCTCCGGGTGGCTCCACATCGTGAATCAGGTAAAGGTGACAAAGGGCGGTCTCGTGTTCGCTCCGCCGAAGCGCGACAAGCTGCGCGATGTCCCTATGGCCGACCATGTGGCACACAGCCTCAGACGGCACATGGAGGCCTTTCCCCCGGTAGCAGTCACGTTGCCGTGGCTCCGGTTGGACGGCCCCCTCGTAACCCGCCGACTCGTCTTCACGCGTCTCGATGGCACGGGGGCGGTTCGACGGACCGACTTCAACGATCGTGAGTGGAAGCCTGCTCTCGTCGCGGCCGGTGTGCTCCCTCAGCCGAAGCCGGGCGATAGGTATCAGGCGGCTCGCGAACACGGCATGCACGCTCTCAGGCACTTCTACGCCTCTGTCCTACTCGACGCCGGCGAGAACATCAAGGCACTAAGTCACTACCTCGGACACAACGATCCAGGATTCACCCTCCGGGTGTACACGCATCTCATGCCGAGTAGCGACGCACGAGCCCGGAAGGCCGTGGACGGCCTGTACGAAAGTATCGCGTCAACGCCCTGAATCCCCCGAATGGTCTCACGTCGATAGGAGCCTCTACCGGTCGAACTCAACGGAGGCTCCTAGGGATCAGCTATCGCGACCTCCATTGGCGGCACCACAGGCACACTACGAGGCACGGATGCGAGGCGAGCAGCGTTAGCCGGAGCGCCGCGCGGGCTTTTGATCCCAGCGGCACTCACCAAGCCTGCCGCTCTTTTGCCTGGAAACCCGCCTTTTGCCAGCCAGGGTGAATCCATCACCCCAAATGGGGCAAAAGAGACACACATCGGCTAACACGCCAGTACACGATAGACGTGTGGCGCGTCGAGTCCAGGAGTGTGCATGAGTAGACCATATGACTTTTTTGACCAAACTGCCGAAGTACTTCTCGACACCCTTCCCGCGTGGCGACTGCGGGCCGTCGAGCAGATTCAACTATCCAGCGCCTTTTGGTCGGAGCGAAACCGAGAAATCCATGTCCGACCTTTTGAAGAGGTCATGCAGGAAGAGGGCGAAGGGAGGCCTGATCTGCGGGACGCACTCTCCCGCCTGCTCGTTAACAGAGAAGACGGCAAGCCGAAGAAGATCGAGTTGGTTTTGCCGATCAAGGAACTCCCAAAAATCCCTCTGCTAGATCTAAAGATCGAGGTCGCGGGCAAAGAAGTATATAGGGTATCCAAGGACGAGGGAGCAAGAATTCAGGCACGGCATGTAGTTCGGCTCGCCAAACGTGCCGGTTTCATGACTAATAACCAACCAGAACACCTGATTGATTTCTTGACCTTCCTCTTCTACTTCCCTTTCCAACCATACGAGGAAATTTGTAGAAAGTTTGAAGATCTCTCTCTCGATGAGAAGGAGTACGTGTACCTTAAGCAGATTTTTCGGACCCTTCAAGATGATATTTACAGCCGCTGGAAGGATGCCGCCGACGAGATCAAGGGATTGGCTGGTAGTTACGCACTTCCCGATTACATGAGCGGCGCTGAAAACCCCCTGCTCGGACTTTCCTACTTCCATAAGGAAGTGCGGAAACGTCGACCTGCCGTGGAACTCCGCTACTCAGATTTGACGGCACTCCTGCAGTATCTATCAAATGCGCTAGCCGGAGCTCACGAGGTGGCCGAAGAGAACGTACACGCCCGTAAATTCATTTCTACGTATTTTGCATATGGATATCGCTGGATGGCGTTCGCGAGGTGCACAGTGCCAATCGACAAACCATTCATCATCTCCGTAACGGAAAAGCGTGCCATCTATTTCGCGCCTGAGAGGCAGATGAAGTACGCGCCACTTTCCATTTCAGCCCTACGGAATAAGAGGGATCGGCAATTGTGGTGGAGAAGAACCAGCCGTCAGTATCGGTCGAAAGAAACTTGGCAACATCTGTGGCAGAAGGATTCTTGGCACATGGTGGCCTTTGGTGACGCAGAAACCAACCACGTCAGCATTCGAGTTTCAGACACGTCGGTGCGATTGTGTAGCCCGCAAGCAGTGGATGACAAGAAAAAGCCGCTCACGATTGACTGCGACGAAGAAGAGAGCACCTTCGAACTCTACCTGCGGCAAAGCTCGAACTGGCAGCGGGAAGACCGCCTCTACATTAAATGCCCGCTTCGCCTAACGAGACTGCATTCAATGATGCTTTATCTAACTATGACTATTACCGCATTTGGAATCGCGCTGCTCCTCAACCGTGGTCTTTCGGCAGCCGCGCCGGCCGACGCCCCGATTCCCGGACACTCGTATCCACAGATTAATGATGGCCTGACGGTGAAAGATGCCACATTGATTCTCGTTCCAGTTGCTTTTGCTGCAGCCTTCCTCTTGATCAGAGATAGCTCCACATTGAGCGCATGGATTCGTCGAATCCGACAGTCTATCCTCTTGGCCGAGCTGTTTGTGCTGCTAACTACAGCCTTTACACTATACGCAGCACACCACATGAAGATCGGCTAATTGCTGCCTTCTGCTAACAGGGAGACTTCCGCTGAAATTTGCGTCCCTGACTCGATACGGCCTTATCGAGGGCACACTTCACCCGCTTGAGCCTCTTTCTCACCTCTGAATAATCATGTCTCAGAAATACCTACCCGGCCATATCGTCAATGAGTATGCCCGCCACATCCAACGCGACTTCGTCAGCCGTGTGCCGTCGCCCCACACACCGTGGAGCAGGCGTGGCTCCTGGCGTTCCGGTGGAGTTCGCAACCGTACGAGCGACCTCGGCGGCCGGGGCCGCGTCTGCTCCGCTTCGCCGTAATCAATGGCAGAACGGAGGAGAGCTCCCGCGCGCACGCCGCGACCCTGCCGGCACTCGCGAACGGCGCCCGCCCTGGGGCTCACTTTTAGCGTTGCCGCGATGATCTACCCGGGACCTTAGCTCGCTGCGGCCCCAGGATCGATACGCCGAAGGTTCACCGCTGAGTTCGTGCACGGTGGCACGGTGCGGTGAGGACCGTTCCGACGGCCCAGAGGCGGCCCAGTGCCCTCAAAACTCAGTGGGGCTCACGGTTCGCCGCCGTCAACCCCACTAGTCGCATCTAGAGAAAACCGGCTCTGACCTGCTCCTACAGAACCGGCAGGTTCTTCCGCAGCTCGAACGCCGTCACCTCGGACCGGTACTCCTCCCACTCCTGCCGCTTGTTGCGCAGGAAGAAGTCGAAGACGTGTTCGCCCAGGGTCTCGGCGACCAGGTCGCTGTTCTCCATGAGGGTCAGGGCCTCGCCGAGGTTCTGCGGCAGGGGCTCGATGCCCATGGCGCGGCGCTCGGCGTTGGAGAGGGCCCAGACGTCGTCCTCGGCGCCCGGCGGGAGCTCGTAGCCCTCCTCGATGCCCTTGAGGCCGGCGGCCAGCAGGACGGCGTACGCCAGGTACGGGTTGGCGCCGGAGTCGATGGAGCGGACCTCCACGCGCGCGGAGCCGGTCTTGCCGGGCTTGTACATCGGGACGCGGACGAGGGCGCTGCGGTTGTTGTGGCCCCAGCAGATGTACGAGGGGGCCTCGCCGCCGGCGCCGGCCGTGCGCTCCGAGCCGCCCCAGATGCGCTTGTAGGAGTTCACCCACTGGTTGGTGACGGCCGAGATCTCCGCCGCGTGCCGCAGCAGGCCCGCGATGAAGGAGCGGCCGACCTTGGAGAGCTGGTACTCGGAGCCCGACTCGTAGAAGGCGTTGCGGTCGCCCTCGAAGAGGGACAGGTGCGTGTGCATGCCGGAGCCGGGGTGCTCGGAGAACGGCTTCGGCATGAACGTGGCCTGGACCCCCTGCTCCAGCGCGACCTGCTTCATGACCAGGCGGAACGTCATGATGTTGTCGGCCGTGGAGAGCGCGTCGGCGTAGCGCAGGTCGATCTCCTGCTGGCCCGGCGCGCCCTCGTGGTGGGAGAACTCGACCGAGATGCCCATCGACTCCAGCATGGTGATCGCCTGGCGGCGGAAGTCCATGCCGATGTTCTGCGGGGTGTGGTCGAAGTAGCCGGAGTTGTCGGCCGGGGTCGGGCGCGTGCCGTCGAGCGGGCGGTCCTTGAGCAGGAAGAACTCGATCTCCGGGTGGGTGTAGAAGGTGAAGCCCAGGTCGGAGGTGCGGGCGAGGGCACGCTTGAGGACGTAGCGCGGGTCGGCGAAGGACGGGGAGCCGTCCGGCATGAGGATGTCGCAGAACATGCGGGCCGTACCGGGGGCCTCGGCGCGCCACGGCAGGATCTGGAACGTCGACGGGTCCGGCTTGGCGATCATGTCGGACTCGTATACGCGGGCGAAGCCCTCGATCGCCGAGCCGTCGAAGCCGATGCCCTCGTCGAAGGCCTGCTCAAGCTCGGCGGGGGCCACGGCCACGGACTTGAGGAAGCCCAGCACGTCCGTGAACCACAGCCGTACGAAACGGATGTCGCGCTCCTCCAACGTCCGGAGCACGAACTCCTGCTGCTTGTCCATCTTCCGCTTCCCCATCCTTGCTGGTCAGGCCGCCTGTCTCCGTGTCCCGCAGGAGGCGGTCGGGCACCTGAGCATCACACCACAACACCGTTTCAGGCGCGTTGCGGACCTTGATCGCCAGGGCGACCTCGGGTCGAACGTCCGGCCTACGACAGGTGTCCCGTCACGGTCCCGGTATGCCGGTGTACTGCTCTGCCGCCCATCTTGCCTGCTCGGACCCCTATTCGTAATGCCCGGCCCCGCAGGACCCACCCCGCTTTAATTTGCATCTCAGATGCAAGTTTTAATGGAGGCACTCGACCGAACCGAGGAGACCCGATGCTGTCCGAGCAGTCCGCCGCCACCGTGCGTGCCACCCTTCCCGTCGTCGGCGGGGCCATCGGTGAGATCACCGAGCGCTTCTACGCCGGGATGTTCGCCGCCCGCCCCGATCTGCTGCGCGACCTGTTCAACCGCGGCAACCAGGCGGCCGGCACCCAGCGACAGGCCCTCGCGGGGTCGATCGCCGCGTTCGCGACGCACCTCGTGGCCCGCCCCGACGTACGGCCCGACGCGATGCTGAGCCGGATCGCCCACAAGCACGCCTCCCTGGGCGTCACGGCGGAGCAGTACGCGCTCGTCCACGAGCACCTCTTCGCCGCCATCGCCGAGGTGCTCGGCGAGGCCGTCACGCCCGAGGTCGCGGCCGCCTGGGACGAGGTCTACTGGCTGATGGCGAACGCGCTGATCGCGATCGAGAAGCGGCTGTACGAAGAGCGCGGCGGGAACGAGTGGCGGGAGTGGGAGGTCGTCGCCCGCGTCGAGGAGACCGCCGACGTCGCCACCTTCCGGCTGCGCCCGGCCGACGGCCGCCCGGCACCCGGCTTCCGGGCCGGGCAGTACGTCTCGGTCCAGGTGGAGCTTGCGGACGGGGCCCGGCAGATACGCCAGTACAGCCTCTCGGCCGCGCCCGGCTCACCGGTCCGCCAGTTCAGCGTGAAGCGGGTGCACGGCCAGGCAGGGCCCGACGGCGAGGTCTCGAACCACCTCCACGCGCGCGTGCAGGCGGGCGACCGGCTGCGCCTGTCGGCGCCGTACGGCGATCTCGTCCTCACGGACCTCGCGGCCGACGCGCCGCTGCTCCTCGCCTCGGCGGGCATCGGTGTGACGCCGATGGTCGCCATGCTGGGTCAGCTCGCCGACCACGGGCACGAGGGCCCGGTGCTGGTCGTGCACGGCGACCGCTCCCCCGCCGAGCACGCCCTGCGCGAGGACCACGAGGCGTACGCCGGGAAGCTGGCGGACGCGTCGGTCCACTTCTTCTACGAGGCCGGCGCCGGCTCAGAGGCCGGCGCACGCTCCGAGGCGGCCCACCGCACCGGCCTGGTCGACCTCGCCGGCGTCGACGTACCGCGGGGCACGCGCGCGTACCTGTGCGGTCCGCTGCCCTTCATGCGGGCGGTGCGGGCGCAGCTCATCGGCAAGGGTGTGGCACCGGCCGACATCCACTACGAGGTGTTCGGGCCGGACCTCTGGCTGGCCCAGGAGGGCTGAGGCCGCTCCGGTCTCAGGGCGTGCGGCCGATCTGGAGCAGCAGCGGCCCGGTCGGGTCAGCGGTCACGTCGGCCACCGTCAGCGGGTCCAGCGAGGCGAAGAACGCCTCCTGGGCCCGCCGCAGCGCGCCGCGCAGCCGGCATCCGGAGTTGAGCGGGCAGGGGTGGTCGCCCTCGCACTCGACGACGTCGCCGTCACCCTCGAAGGCACGCACGATCGCGCCGACCGAGGCGGTACGGCCCGTGTCGCTGAGCGTGAGCCCGCCGCCGCGGCCCCGGCGGGCGTCGACGAGACCCATGTGCTGGAGCTCGGCGACGACTTTCGCGGCATGCGTGTACGGCACCTCCATGTCCGCCGCGACCTCACGGGTCGTCGGCGTGGCGTCCCCCAGGACGGCGAGCCGCATCAGGAGACGCAGGGCCAGATCGGTGGAGCGCAACAGCCGCATGTCCCGAAGCGTAGATAATGCGCATCCACGGTTCAAAATATGGTCGGCACGCAGCCGGGTCGGCCCGATCCGGCCTTTCCTGCCACCTCCCTACGAGAGGTCACTCCTTCCCCATTACGATCAGCGCACCCGATCGTCCCTTTCCCCCCGAAGGACATGACCCCATGGGCTCCGCCAAGAACCAGAGCAACGCGGCGCGCAAGGCGCGTATAGAGGAGATGCGGCGCGCCGAGCGTGCCCGTGAGCGGCGCAACCGGATCCTGACGATAGTGGCCGGCACCGTGGTGGTGGTGGGGCTCGTCGTCGGCGGTGTCTTCGTCGTGCAGTCCCAGGCCGACAAGGCCGAGGCGAACGACGCCAAGGACAAGAAGGACGACAAGGTCAAGACCGCGGGCAAGCTCGTCGCGGGCAAGGACGGCCTGAAGACCTGGAAGGGGACGCTGGGGCGCACCCACGTCACCACGGCCGTGAAGTACCCGGTGGAGCCCCCGGTCGGCGGCGATCACGACCGGGCCTGGATGAACTGCAACGGCGACGTCTACACCAAGGCCGTCAACAACATGAACGCCGTGCACTCGCTGGAGCACGGCGCCGTGTGGGTGACGTACAACTCCAAGGCGCCCAAGGCCGACGTGGAGGCGCTGGCGGCGAAGGTGAAGCAGACGCCGTACACGCTGATGAGCCCGGACGACAGTCAGCAGGACCCGATCATGCTGACCGCCTGGGGCGTGCAGCGCACGGTGACCGGCGCGAAGGACCCGAACGTGGGCAAGTTCTTCGAGACCTACGTCCAGGGTGAGCAGACGCCCGAGCCGGGCGCGGCGTGCACGGGCGGTATGTCGGAGTGAAGCAGCACGTCGGCTGGATCGCGGGGACCGCGGCGGCACTGCTCGTCGCGGTCGGCGCGCTCACCTACGCCGTCGCCGAGGACGGCGGCGGATCCAGCGGTACGCCGGACGCCGGCTCGGCGGACGCCGGGTTCGCCCGGGACATGGCGGTGCACCACCAGCAGGCCGTGGAGATGTCGTACATCGTGCGCGACCGCACGGACGACAAGGACGTGCGGCTGCTGGCGTACGACATCGCACAGACGCAGGCCAACCAGCGCGGGATGCTGCTGGGCTGGCTGGATCTGTGGGAGCTGCCGAAGGTGTCGTCGAAGCCGCCGATGACCTGGATGGGCATGGGTGACATGCCCTCCGCCGGGGACGGATCCCTGATGCCGGGCATGGCGACGAACGCGGAGATGAAGAAACTCCAGGGCCTGAGCGGCAGGCAGGCGGAGGTCTTCTACCTCCAGTTGATGACGGAGCATCACAAGGGCGGCATCCACATGGCCGAGGGCTGTGTCGACAAGTGCACGGTCGGTGTGGAGAAGCGGCTCGCGCAGGGCATGGTGGACGCACAGCAGTCGGAGATCGAGCTGATGGCGGACATGCTCAAGGAGCGGGACGCCAAGCCTCGCTCCTAGCTGCTGAAATGGCCTTGTCATTGCGTTAGTTGGGACCTTCTTGAGCCGCGCATTCCCCTGGCGTGAACGGTTCGTCGCTTAAGTGGCCACCGTCGGGTGATCCACTCGCACACGAATCGCACAGGGGGTTCCATGAGATCTCGACGTGCCGCGCTGCGCACTTCCGTGAGTCTGGCGGCGACACTGCCTCTCCTCACCGGCGCGCTGGCGCTCGGCATACCGGTGGCGCACGCCGCCGACGCCCCGGGCCGTGACCGGCTCGCCGGCACCAAACCCGCGTGGGCCACGGCCCGGGCGGACAAGGGCGCGACCTCCGACAGCGCACAGGTCTCCGCTCGCGTCTACCTCGCGGGCCGCGACGCGGCCGGCCTCGCCGCGTACGCGAAGGCGGTGTCGGACCCGGCCTCGGCGTCCTACGGCAAGTACCTGAGCGCCGGGCAGGCACAGACCCGCTTCGGCGCGACGAAGGCCCAGGTGGCCGCCGTCAAGAGCTGGTTGAAGGCCGCGGGGCTGAAGGTCACGGGCGTCACGCAGCACTATGTCGCCGTCAGCGGCGATGTGGCCGCCGCCGAGAAGGCGTTCGGCACCCAACTGCACAACTACACCAAGGGGGCCCGGACCTACCGTGCCCCCGCGACGACGGCCTCGGTGCCGGATGCCGTGAAGGACGCCGTCCTGACCGTCACCGGCCTCGACAACGCGCCGCACCTGGCGAGCCACCAGGACCAGCTCCCGCCGCCGGAGACGGTGTTCCGCAACGCCGGGCCGTTCTCCACGTACCACGGCTCGAACGTGGCGAAAACGCTGCCGGACGCCTACGGCACGAAGATCCCGTACGCCGTCAAGGGCTACACCGGCAAGCAGTTGCGTGCCGCGTACGGCGCCGGCAAGCGCACCGGCAAGGGCGTGCGCATCGCCATCACCGACGCGTACGCCTCCCCGACCATCGCCTTCGACGCGGCCACCTACGCCAAGCGCAACGGGGACGCGGCCTGGAGCACGGGTCAGCTCCGCCAGGTCCTGCCCGCGAAGTACACGCGGACCAAGGAGTGCTCGGCGGCCGGCTGGTACGGCGAGGAGACCCTGGACGTCGAGTCCGCGCACGCGGTCGCGCCGGGCGCGCAGATCACGTACGTGGGCGCCGCATCCTGCTACGACGAGGACCTGCTCGACTCGCTCAGCAAGATCGTCGACAACCATCTCGCCGACATCGTCTCCAACTCCTGGGGCGAGACCGAGGACGCGCAGACGCCGGACCTGGCGGCCGCCTACGACCAGGTCTTCCAGTTCGGCGCGGTCGAGGGCATCGGCTTCTACTACTCCTCCGGCGACGACGGCGACGAGGTCGCGGCCAGCGGCACCAAGCAGACGGACATCCCGGCGAGTTCGGCCTGGGTGACGGCGGTGGGCGGCACCTCGCTCGCGGTCGGCAAGGGCGACAGGTACCTGTGGGAGACCGGCTGGGGCACGCAGAAGGCGACCCTCGCGGCCGACGGGAAGAGCTGGACCGGCTTCCCCGGGGCGTTCACCTCGGGCGCGGGCGGCGGCACGAGCAGGACCGTCGCCGAGCCCTACTACCAGCAGGGCGTCGTCCCGGAGGCGCTGGCGAAGGCCAACAGCGCCGACGGCAACCGGGTCGTGCCGGACATCGCGGCCATCGCCGACCCGAACACCGGGTTCCTGGTGGGCCAGACGCAGACGCTGCCGGACGGCAGGACGCAGGCCTACGACGAGTACCGACTCGGCGGCACCTCGCTGGCCGCGCCGGTCGTCGCGGCCGTGCAGGCCCTCGCGCAGGAGGCGGCGGGCGGCAAGCCCCTCGGCTTCGCCAACCCCGCGATCTACGCGCGGTACGGCTCGAAGGCGTACCACGACGTCACGGACAACCCGACGGGCTCCGGACTCGCGGTGGCCCGCGTCGACTTCGTCAACGGCTATGACGCGACGGAGGGTCTGAGCACGTCCGTTCGCAGCCTCGGCAAGGACAGTTCGCTGAGCGCAGTGAAGGGCTACGACGACGTGACGGGCGTGGGCACGCCCGCGGGCGGCTACGTGGAGTCCTACAACCGCCGCTGAGCACCGGCAAAAGGAGGCGCCCCGCCGACGGGGGAAGATCGGCGGGGCGCTTGGTGCCGCAGTGGTTCAGGGGTGGTGGCGGGCCGGGCTCAGTGGACGGAGTGCTCGTCCAGCGGGAACGTTCCGCCGACGACGTCGTCCGCGAACGCCTTCGCCGCGTCGCCCATGACCTGACGCAGGTCGGCGTACTGCTTGACGAACTTGGGGACCCGGCCGCCGGTCAGACCCATCATGTCCGTCCAGACCAGGACCTGCGCGTCGGTCTCCGGGCCGGCGCCGATGCCCACGGTCGGGATGTGCAGCACGCGCGTCACCTCGGCGGCCAGCTCCGCCGGCACCAGCTCCAGGACGACCGCGAACGCGCCCGCGTCCTGGACCGCCTTGGCGTCCCGCAGGAGCTGCGCGGCCGCCTCCTCGCCGCGGCCCTGGACGCGGTAGCCCATGGCGTTGACGGACTGCGGGGTCAGGCCGATGTGCGCCATCACCGGGATGCCGGACTCGACGAGCAGCTCGATCTGGCGGTGCGAGCGCTCGCCACCCTCCAGCTTGACCGCCCCGACGCCGGCCTCCTTCACCAGTCGGGTCGCCGAGCGCAGCGCCTGCACCGGGCCCTCCTGGTAGGAGCCGAAGGGCAGGTCGCCCACGATCAGGGCGCGGGAGGTGCCGCGTACGACGGCCGCCGAGAGCATGGTCATCTCGTCGAGCGTCACGGGCACGGTGGTCTCGTAGCCGAGGTGGCAGTTGCCCGCCGAGTCGCCGACGAGCATGACCGGGATGCCGGCCTCGTCGAACACGGACGCGGTCATCGCGTCGTAGGCGGTGAGCATGGGCCACTTCTCGCCCCGCTCCTTGGCGGCGGCGATGTCGCGAACGGTGATGCGCCGAGTGCCCTTGCCCCCGTACAGCGCCTTGCTGCCGTCGGAGGGCTTCGCCTGAGGCGTCTGGGCAGCCGAAAGCTGCGTCATTGCAACGGCTCCTTCTGTCATCTCGAGGCGCCCTTACGGCGTCCCCGGATCCCCTCCATGGTGGCACTTCGTGCCGGCCGTAGCCAGGCCCCCGCGTGTGAGATCGACCCCGCGTAAGTTCTCGGTAAGAAAATAAGATACGAGACGGTTCCGTATCGTAAATACGGTAGCTTCGAGCGCATGACTTCTCCCGCCGCCCCAGCCACCCGCATACCCGAAGCGGTGCACCGGCGCCGCTGGGCGATCCTCGGCGTGCTGATGCTCAGCCTGCTGATCGTCGTGCTGGACAACTCCATCCTGAACGTCGCCATCAAGACCATCTCGACCCCCGCGCCGACCGGCCTCGGCGCCACGCAGAGCGAGCTGGAGTGGGCGATCAACGCCTACACCCTCGTCTTCGCGGGCCTGCTGTTCAGCGCGGGCATCCTCGGCGACCGGCTCGGCCGCAAGAAGGTGCTGCTCGGCGGGCTCGCCGTGTTCGGCATCGGCTCCGCGCTCGCCGCGTTCTCCGGCTCCCCCGGTGAGCTGATCGCCTTCCGCTCGGTGATGGGCCTCGGCGCGGCCTTCGTCATGCCGGCCACCCTCGCCGTGCTGATGAACGTCTTCGAACGGGACGAGCAGCCCAAGGCCATCGGCATCTGGGCCGGCGGCGTCGGACTCGCCATCGCCATCGGCCCCATCACGGGCGGTGTGCTGCTCGACCACTTCTGGTGGGGCTCGGTCTTCCTCATCAACGTGCCGATCGTGCTGCTCGCGCTCGCTCTGATGCTGTGGCTGGTCCCGGACTCGCGCGACCCGAACCCCGGCCGCATCGACCCCATCGGCGTCGTGCTCTCCGTCGTGGGCCTGGTCCTGCTCGTGTACGGCATCATCAAGGGCGGCCAGCTCGCCGACTTCACGGACGTGACGGTCCTCGCGACCATCGCCGCCGGTCTCGCCGTCCTCGCCGCGTTCGTCGTGTTCGAGAAGCGCAGCGACCATCCGTCCATCGACATCACGTACTTCCGCAACAAGGTCTTCTCGGCCGCGATCGGCGTCATCGCGCTGGTCTTCTTCGCGCTGATGGGCGTGACCTTCTTCTCGGTCTTCTACACCCAGAGCGTGCGCGGCTACTCGCCCCTGCAGACCGGCCTGCTGATGCTGCCGCTGGCCGCCGCCCAGATGATCTTCGCGCCGCGTGCCCGGCTCCTGGTCGACCGGTTCGGCAACCGGGCCACGACCACCGGCGCCATGCTGCTCATCGCGCTCACGCTGGCCGCGTTCGCGACCTTCGAGGCGGACACGCCGATCTGGCTGCTGGAGGTCGTCTTCTTCCTCATGGGCGCCGCCATGGCCCACATCATGACCCCGATCAGCGTCGTCATCATGCAGGCCCTGCCCCGCGAGAAGGCCGGTTCCGCCTCCGCGCTGAGCAACACCTTCCGCCAGGTCGGCGGCGCCCTCGGCATCGCCGTCCTCGGCTCGGTCCTGTCGACGGCGTACCGCAGCGGCATCGAGGACCGGCTCACGGCGCTGCCGGCGGGCGTTCGGCACACGGCGGGCGAGTCCATCGAGGCCACGCTCGGCGTCGCCGACCGGCTCGGCCCGCGCGGCGAGCCCCTGGTCGGTGCGGCGCACGACGCGTTCCTGCACGCCATGCACATCACGGCGCTGTGGGGGGCGGGCATCGCGGTGCTCGGCGCGGTGGTCGTGGCGCTGTTCCTGCCGGGACGGCCCGCCGCGGCCCAGAAGGGCGAGGAGGAGCGGGAGTTGGTGGCCTCGGAGTAGCGGACGCGCCCAGGCGGGCGTCGCGCACACGGCGTCGTACCCCGGGGGACAATCAGCACAGCCCACGGAAAGGACCGACCAAGTGAGCCCCGCCGACAGTCATCCCCGGCCGGACGGACCCGGCCGGGGCCGCCCCCGCAGCGAGGCCGTGGAGCGGTCCATCATCGAGGGCGTCATGCGGCTGCTGGAGGAGGGCGTACCGCTCGCGGAGCTGTCCATCGAGCGCATCGCCCGCACCGCCGGCGTCGGCAAGGCCACCATCTACCGCCGCTGGAACGGCAAGGAGGAGCTCTTCGTCGACGTCGTGCGCGCCGCCGAGCCCCCGGATCCCGAACTGCCCGGCACCTCGGTGCGCGACGATCTCGTGACGCTGCTGGAGCAGTTGCGCCAACGCGGCCTGATGACCCGTTCGTCGGTGCTCCTGCACAACGTCATCGCCCAGATGAAGCGCAGCCCGAAGATCTGGGACGCCTACCACTCGATCGTCGTCGAGCCGCGGCGCAGGACACAGCACGCCCTCCTGCGCCGCGGGCAGGACAGCGGCGAGCTGCGCACGGACATCGACGTGGACGTGATGAACGACATGATCTTCGGTCCGATGCTGGTGCGTGCCGTCATGCGCCCCGACGCCGACCTTCCCGAAGGACTGTCGGAACAGATGGTCGACGCCGTGCTCGAAGGTCTACGGCCCGTCAGTTCACCGACTCCGTAGCACGCATGTGCGCCTTTCGTCACAGAGCGCGCTTTCCCCGCCCGTGACCGGAACTCCCGAAGCCGACTTGTACGTCCTCGACCCCGTACGGCCGTCATGAGTACGGCAGGAACGGAGCCGATCATCCCCTAGGGTTTCTTTGGGCGCGGGGGGACGACGGTGTGCACGGCAGGTAGTGAGGCGACGGTATGGCGCAGCAGGCGTACGTGACGGAGACGGACAGCGGCGGCTCGGGGCCCGACCGCCGGGAATCCGGGCTTCGGCGCCTGCGAGGCCGCCTGGTCTCGGGCTGGCGCGGCGATCCGCATATCTGGCGGCGCGGCATCGTGCTGGCCGCCCTCGCGGCGATCCTGGCCCTGGTGATGGGACTGCACGCACGGATCCCGAACGCGATCGGCAACCTCGGCTCGCTGATCGAGACGTTTCTGCCCTGGCTGGGCCTGTTCATCCCGGTTCTTCTCCTGCTGGGCCTGGTGCGCAAGTCCGCGACCGCGCTGATCGCCGTGCTGCTGCCGGCGATCGTGTGGCTGAACCTCTTCGGCGGCCAGCTCAGCGACAAGACCGGCTCCGGCGGCGATCTGACGGTGGCCACGCACAACGTCAACGCCGACAACACCGATCCGGCCGGCACCGCCCAGGACGTGGCCGCGTCCGGCGCTGACGTCGTGGCGCTGGAGGAGCTGACGTCCGACGCGGTCCCGACGTACGAGAAGGCGCTGGCGTCGACGTACAGGTACCACTCGGTGCAGGGCACGGTCGGACTGTGGAGCAAGTACCCGCTGAGCGGCGTCAGGGCCGTCGACATCAAGCTGGGCTGGACCCGCGCCATGCGGGCATCGGTGACCACGCCGGCCGGGCAGGTCGCGGTGTACGTGGCCCATCTGCCGTCGGTGCGCGTGAAGATGGAGGCCGGGTTCACCGCCCGGCAGCGCGACAAGAGCGCCAACGCGCTGGGCGAGGCCATCGCAGACGAACCGCTGCGGCAGGTCGTCCTGCTCGGCGACCTGAACGGCACGATGAACGACCGCGCGCTGCGGGCCATCACCGCCCAGATGCGCTCCACGCAGGGCGCCTCGGGCAGCGGAATGGGATTTAGCTGGCCGGCGTCGTTCCCGATGGCGCGGATCGACCAGATCATGGTGAAGGGCATCGAGCCGATGAGCTCGTGGACGCTGCCGGAGACCGGGAGCGACCATCTGCCGGTGGCGGCGCGTGTGAAGGTCGACACATCCGCTTCCTGAAAACCCCAGGTCAGCGCCGTCTGGACGGGAGTGTGCAACCCGGCTGTCATCTGCCGGAATACTGCACCTGAGACGCTTTGTTCCGCACGTGAACATAAGAAGTCACGGAACACCGCTCTCGACACCCCGAAAGGCATCGGCTCTTCATGCCCCTGGCCCTGCTCGCCCTCGCCGTGGGCGCCTTCGGTATCGGTACGACCGAGTTCGTGATGATGGGCCTGCTGCCCGAAGTCGCGAGCGACCTGCACATCTCCATCCCCACCGCCGGGCATCTGGTCTCGGCGTACGCGCTCGGCGTCGTCATCGGCGCCCCGCTGCTCGCGGCGGTCACGGCCCGGATGCCGCGCCGTACCGTCCTGATCGGCCTCATGGCCCTGTTCGTCGCGGGCAACGCCCTGTCCGCGTTCGCGCCGGACTACGACTGGCTGGTGGCCGCCCGCTTCCTGAGCGGCCTGCCGCACGGCGCCTTCTTCGGCGTCGGCGCGGTCGTGGCGACGGGCATGGTCGCGCCGGAGCGCAAGGCCCGCTCCGTGTCGCTGATGTTCCTGGGTCTGACGGTGGCCAACATCGCGGGCGTGCCGGCCGGCACCCTCATGGGGCAGCACCTGGGCTGGCGGGCCACGTTCCTCGGCGTGAGCGCGATCGGCCTGGCCGCGATGGCGTCGCTGGCGCTGCTGATCCCGCGCGCGCAGGAGAACGCCGCTCCGGCCGCCGGGCTGCGCGGCGAGCTGGCCGCGCTGCGCTCGGTGCCGGTGTGGCTGGCGCTCGGCACGACGGTCGCGGGCTTCGGCGCGCTCTTCGCCGCGTACAGCTACATCACGCCGATGCTGACCGACGCCGCCGGGTACGCCGACGGCAACGTCACGCTGCTGCTGGCGCTGTTCGGCGTGGGCGCGACCATCGGCAACCTGCTGGGCGGGCGACTGGCGGACCATGCGATGCGCAAGACGCTGTTCGGGGGCCTGATCTCGCTGGCGGCGGTCCTGGCGCTGTTCCCGCTGCTGATGTCCACGGCGTGGAGCGCGGCCCTGGCGGTGGCCCTGCTCGGCATGGCGGCGTTCGTGACGGGCTCCCCGCTGAACCTGATGGTGATGGAGAAGGCGGCGTCGGCCCCGTCCCTGGCGTCCTCGGCCAACCAGGCCGCCTTCAACCTCGCGAACGCCGGGGGCGCGTGGATCGGCGGCCTGGCCCTCGCGGCGGGCTTCGGGGTCACGTCTCCGGCGCTGGCGGGTGCGGCGCTGGCGGTGCTGGGGCTCGGGGTGGCGGGGGCGGCGTACGCCGTGGACCGGCGGCGGGTCGCTCCGTACGCCGGGCGGGAGCGGGTGGTCGCGGGGCGGGTTCCGGAGCGGGCGGAAACGGTTCGGCACTGAGCGTCTCCGGGGACGGCTCGACTACGGATGTGCCGGGTTAGGTGATCCGTCGACCGCTGCGCCGTCGTGGCCGGTCGCGCAGTTCCCCGCGCCCCCTCGGGGCGCTGTCGGTCGTGTCGGCGGACTGTCGGTGGTTTGTCGGTGGGGGCTGGCACTGTCGTTGCCATGACGCGAATCGACATGAAGCCGGGCGGCGCGAGCAGCGCCGTCTCCGTGCGGGGGTTGGTCAAGCACTACGGCGAGACCAAGGCTCTGGACGGTGTGGACCTGGATGTACGTGAGGGCACCGTCATGGGGGTGCTGGGACCGAACGGGGCGGGCAAGACCACCCTGGTGCGGATCCTGTCGACGCTGCTGGCGCCGGACGCCGGGCAGGCGACCGTCGTCGGATACGACGTCGTGCGGCAGCCGCGGCAGTTGCGCCGGGTGATCGGGCTGACCGGGCAGTACGCCTCCGTGGACGAGAAGCTCCCGGGATGGGAGAACCTCTATCTGATCGGGCGGCTGCTCGATCTGCCGCGCAAGGAGGCACGCACGCGTGCCGACGAGCTGCTGGAGCGGTTCTCGCTGACGGAGGCGGCCAAGCGGCCCGCCTCCACCTACTCCGGCGGTATGCGGCGGCGGCTCGACCTGGCCGCCTCCATGATCGGCCGGCCGGCCGTGCTCTTCCTCGACGAGCCGACCACGGGGCTCGACCCGCGCACCCGCAACGAGGTGTGGGACGAGGTCAAGGCCATGGTCGGGGACGGGGTGACCGTGCTGCTGACCACGCAGTACATGGAGGAGGCCGAGCAGCTCGCCTCCGAACTGACCGTCGTCGACCGGGGCAAGGTCGTCGCGGGCGGCGGCATCGAGGAGCTCAAGGCCAAGGTGGGCGGGCGGACCCTCAGGATCCGGCCGGTCGACCCGCTCCAGTTGCGCCCGCTCGCCGGATATCTCGACGACCTCGGCATCACCGGGCTCGCGGCCACCACCGTGGACACCGCCGGCGGCACCCTGCTGATCCCGATCCTCAGCGACGAGCAGCTCACCGCCGTGGTCGGCGCCATCACCGCCCGCGGCGTCACGCTCGCCTCCATCACCACCGAACTGCCCAGCCTCGACGAGGTGTTCCTGTCCCTCACCGGCCACCGCGCCAGTGCCCCGCAGGACACCGCACCCGTCGACGACCGCGAGGAGGTCGCCGTATGAGCGCCACCGCCACCGCTCCCGCTTCCAGCGCCCCTCTCAAGGACGACGCCCGCATCCCGCTGCGCGGGCACCTGCGGCACACCGGCGCGCTCGTGCGCCGCAACCTGCTGTGGATCCGGCAGGACCCGGAATCGATGGCCGACGCGCTGCTGATGCCGGTCATCTTCACCCTGCTGTTCGTGTTCGTCTTCGGCGGCTCGATCGGGCAGGCGCTGGGCGGCGGTCAGGACCAGTACGTGCAGTACGTCATCCCCGGCATGATCGCGATGATGAGCATGACGCTCTCCCAGGGCGTCGGCACCGGCTTCAGCCAGGACTTCAACTCCGGTGTCATGGACCGTTTCCGGTCCCTGCCCATCGGGCGCGGTTCGGTGCTCTTCGCGAAGATCTCGGTGGAGCTGCTGCGGATGCTCTTCGCCACCGCCGTACTGATGGTCGTCGCCGTCCTGGTCGGGTTCGACATCACGAGCTGGCCCGGCCTGTTCGCGACCGTGGCCCTGTCCACGGCGTTCGCCTCGTCGATCATGTGGGTGTTCCTCACCCTCGGCGTGATCATGAAGAGCGCGCAGTCCGTGCAGGCGATGGGCTTCCTGGTGCTGTTCCCGCTCCAGTTCGGCTCGTCGATCTTCGCGCCGACGGGTTCGATGCCGGGCTGGCTCCAGGGCTTCACCGACTACAACCCGCTGTCCACCCTCGCGGACGCCTCGCGCGGTCTGATGGTGGGCGGGCCGGTCGCGCACGACCTGTGGGTGACGCTCGGCTGGTCGGTGGCCATCACGGCGGTCATGGCGCCGGTGGCCATCCACAAGTTCCGTACGAAGAGCTGACGCCGGTCCTGCGCGGCTCACACGAGGGCGGCGGCCTCCCGGGGGGAGAGCCCGCCGCCCTCCGCGTACGCCGCGTCGAAGGCCTTCTCGCCGAGTGCGGCGCGCAGCGCCTTCGTGGCCCTGGCGTGGGTCTCGCGCTCCACGGTCGTCGGGGCGTGGTTGTCCGGCAGCAGCGCGTCGCCCGCGGCGAGGCAGCGGGCCCCGTCGCGGGCGCGGCTCCCGCCGTCGACGCCGGCCAGGGCGACCGCGGCGATGTGCAGGTACGTCGCGGGCATGTGCGGGGCGATGGTCTGCGACAGCGGTTCCTCGGCCCGCTCCAGGGCGCGGCGGACCTTGTCCAGGCCGGCCTCGTAGCGGTCGTCGGCGACCTCCACGAATGCCTCCATGCCGAGGATGAAGCTGTCGAAGATGACGAAGTGCGCGATGTTGAACTGCTCGCGCAGCAGCCGGATCTGCTCACGCGACTCGGCGGTCCGGTCGGTCATGGCGAGCCACCCGGCGAGGAAGAGCCGCGCGGCGGGCATCGCCTCGTTGGCCGCGCCCTCCTGCCCCGCGATCACCTCGCGCAGTATCCCTTCGCCGCGCTCGAGCTCGCCGGTCTCCAGCAGCGCGCTGCCGAGCCGGGCCCTGAGGACCGACCGCTGGGCGCGGGCGCCGAGGCGCTCGGCGATCTCGATCGCCGCCTCGTAGTCGGCGGCCGCCAGGTCGTAGCGGCCCTGGCGTTCATGGGCCTCGGCCCGCGCGGAGAACGCCTCGGCGGTGCCCCACAGATCGCCGAGCCGCCGAAAGATCTCCAGCGACTCCTCGGCGTCCCGGGTCGCGTCGCCCGCCCAGTCGCTGCGGTTGGCGTACAGGTTGGCGCGCCAATGCAGGCTCGAGGCGAGTTCCCACTCGTAGCCGGGCGTCGTGCGTGAGGTCTGCACGGTGGCATCCGCGACGGTGCGCAGCCGTGTCACATCGCCGGAGAGCATGACGGCGAAGAACCAGAGCATGCCGGGGACACGGCAGGTCTGCGGCTGGCCGGGCTCGTAGGTGGCGGCGATGGACCGCAGCTTCGTCTGCGCCTCGGGGGTCTGCCAGGCGTCCAGCTCGGTGTCCATGCAGGCGAGATGGACCAGATGGAGTCCGCGTCGGGCCTCGGCGAGGACCTCCCCGGTCCACGGCGGCGGGCTGTCGGTGCAGCGTTCCCACACGGAGGCGGCGGGGCTGGGCGACTCGGGGAACGGGTCGGGGCCGAGGACCATGACCTCCCGGGACCAGTTGCGGGCCTCGATGCGCAGGTCACGCATCTGCCAGTACCAGGCCAGGGACAGGATCAGGCACATCGCCTCCTGCTCCTCGCGGCCGGCGACGGCGTGGCGCAGGGCGGTGCGCAGGTTCTCGTACTCGCGCTCCAGCCGCTGGACGGCGGCGAGCTGGCCGGGTCCGCGCAGCAACGGGTCGGTGGTGCGGGCGAGTTCGCGGTAGTACGTCAGATGCGCGCGCCCGGCCTGCGTACGCTGCCCGGCGTCGTCGAGCCGTTCGCCCGCGTACTCGGCGACGGTCTCCAGGAGCCGGTAGCGCATCTCGCCGTCGCCCGAGGGGGCGGCCACGACCAGGGACTTGTCGACGAGGGAGCCGAGCGCCTCCAGGGCGAACGGTCCGCACACGGCCTCGGCGGCGGCGAGGTCGCAGCCGCCCGCGAAGACGGACAGCCGCCGCAGCACCTCCCGTTCGTCCTCGTCGAGCAGTTCCCAGGACCAGTCGACTACGGCCCGCAGCGTCTGCTGGCGGGGCAGGACGGTACGGCTGCCGGAGGTGAGCAGCCGGAAGCGGTCGTCGAGCCGGTCGGCGATCTGGCGCGGGGTCAGCATGCGCAGGCGGGCGGCGGCGAGTTCGATGGCGAGCGGCAGACCGTCGAGCCGCCGGCAGATCTCCGCGCACGCCGCGGCGCTCTCCTCGTCGGCGTCGATCCTGAACCCCGGCCGCGCGGCGGATCCCCGGTCGGCGAGCAGCCGCAGTGCGACCGGCTCGGGCAGCGGGTCCACGGGGCGCAGCAACTCCCCCGGTACGCCGAGAGGTTCGCGGCTGGTGGCCAGCACGGTCAGCCCCGGGCAGCGTTCCAGCAGTTCCTCGACGAGGCGGGCGGCGGCCTCGACGACGTGCTCGCAGTTGTCGAGGATCAGCAGCATGCGGCGCTTGCCGCAGTGCTCGGCGAGCCGCTCGACGGGGTCGTCGAACCGGTCCGATCCGGCACGCATGGCCTCGGCGCCGGCGCCGTAGAGCACGGTCTCGCGGGCGCCGACGGCGGTGAGCACGGCCTCCGGTACGGCCGCGGGGTCGTCGACCGGCGCGAGCTCGGCCAGCCACACCCCGTCCGGCGCACCGTCCCGCACGCTCTCGGCGGCCTCCTGCGACAGCCGGGTCTTACCGGCACCGCCGGGGCCGAGCAGGGTGACCAGCCGGGCGGCGGTCAGGTCGCCGCGGATGGCGTCGATGTCGGCTTCGCGGCCGACGAAGGATGTGAGGCGGGCGCGGAGGTTGCCCGCGGGCGGGGCCGCGGCGGGGGCGCCGAGCGGGCCGGCCGGGGAGCCGTTGGTGCGGGCCTGAGCGTGCGGGGCGGCGGCGGTCGCGCCGAGACCGCCCGGGGAGCCGTCGGCACGCGCCTCACCGCGCGGGACGCCCGCCGTGTCGGCGGCACCGGGCGGACGGGCCTCGTAGGGCCCACGGGCAGCATGCGCCTCACCGCGCGGGACGCCCGCCGTGTCGCGCGCACCCGGCGGACGGGCCCCGTAGGGCCCACGGGCAGCACGCGCCCCCTCGCCGGAGGTCCCGCCGCCCGTGCGCGGAGCGGCCCCGCCCCTGCCCTGTGCCGGCCGGAGCAACTCCGCGTGCAGGGCGCGCAGTTCCGGGCCCGGGTCCGAGCCGAGCCGGTTCGCCAGGAGTTGTCGTACGTCCTCGTAGGCGGCCAGCGCCTCCGCCGTGCGGCCCGCGTCGCGCAGGGCGCGCAGACGCAGGGCCTGGAGCGGTTCGTCCAGGGGATGGGAGTCGCACAGGGCGGTCAGCTCGGGCAGGGACTGCTCCGCGTGACCGAGGGCGAGGGCGGCGGCGTGGCGGGTGCGCAGCGCGTCCAGCCGACGGGTCGCCTGGCGGGCCGCCTCCGCGGTGTGGTCGGGGAGGTCGGCGAGGGCGGGGCCGTGCCACAGGGCGAGGGCGTCGTCGAGGACGCCGGCCGCCTTGGCGGGGTCGTCGTCGGCCAGCGCGCGCGTGCCCTCGCCGACGAGCCGCTCGAAGCGGTGCAGGTCGATGTCGTCGGGCCGGGCGTTGAGCCGGTAGCCGCCGTCCGCGGAGACGATCGTGTCCGCCCCGAGGGCCCGGCGCAGCCGCCCGACCAGCGCCTGGAGCGCGCCCGTCGCGTCGGCGGGCGGCTCGGCGCCCCACACCTCGTCGACCAGCAGCCCCACGGGCACGGTCCGGCCGACGCGCAGCGCCAGCACGGTCAGCAGGGCACGAAGCCGCGCCCCGCCGACCGGAACGGGGCGGCCGTCGGGGCGAAGTACCTGGGTGGTGCCGAGAATGCGATAGCGCACGGGATCCATTGTCTCTGGTGGGCTCGGGGACGGTCACGGGGTTGGGGCCCGAGGCGCGGCGGCCCCGGCACAGCGGGAGCGGCCCGGCCGGGTGGGCGCGGGCGGGCAGTTTGGCTCCACCCTCTCCGGAACCACCACCCCACCGCGAGACGTTTTCCCCGTGCGCCCGGTACGGTCGGGCAGGTCCCCACGCGGTCCCGCGTGCACGAGAGCTCAGGGAGCCCCATGACCACCGCCCTCAGCCGCCGCAGCGAGCGGCGGATCAGCCCCGTCTTCGTCGGGATCCTGGCCGTCACCGCGGTGACGGGCTGGGCCACCTGGACCGGGTTCGCCGAGCAGCCCGGTCTGGCCGTGTTCCTGTTCGTGACGGCGGCCTGGATCGTGTCGCTGTGCCTGCACGAGTACGCACACGCGCGTACCGCCCTGCACAGCGGCGACATCTCGGTCGGCGCGAAGGGCTACCTCACGCTCAACCCGCTGAAGTACACGCACGCGCTGCTCAGCATCGTGCTCCCGGTCATCTTCGTGATCATGGGCGGCATCGGTCTGCCGGGCGGTGCCGTCTTCATCGAGCGCGGCCGGATCCGGGGCCGCTGGCGGCACAGTCTGATCTCGGCGGCGGGCCCGCTGACGAACGTGCTCTTCGCCGTCGTGTGCACCGCCCCGTTCTGGCTGGACGCGCTCGACGGCGTGCCGAGGGACTTCCGCTTCGCGCTGGCCTTCCTCGCACTGCTCCAGGTCACGGCCGCGATCCTGAACTTCCTGCCGGTCCCGGGCCTGGACGGCTACGGCGTGCTCGAGCCCTGGCTGTCGCACAACGTCAAGCGCCAGGTGGAGCCGTTCGCCCCGTTCGGCCTGCTGTTCGTGTTCGCGCTGCTGTGGGTGCCGGAGGTCAACAGCGTGTTCTTCGACATGATCGACGCCGTCCTGCGCGGCCTAGGCATCAGCGACTTCGACACCTACTGCGGCTACGACCTGTTCCGCTTCTGGCGGGACTCCAACGAGCTCTGCTCGATCGGCGCCTGACTCAGCCCGTGACGGAGCCGCGCCGCTCGTCCCTGGCGCGCTTGAGGTAGTACCACGCCATGTTCGACGACAGCCCGGCGAGCAGCACCCACACGATCCCGAGCCAGCTACCCTGCGCGAAGGAGACCACGGCCGCGATCACGGCCAGCACACAGACGATCAGGGCATAGACACCAAGGCGGGGCATTTCACTCGGCTCCTTCGGGGGACACTGCTACCGGAACAGTGTCCCCCATCGGCTCATACGTCCGTGACGCGGAGCCCGGCGTGCGCCTTGTACCGGCGGTTCACCGAGATCAGGTTCGCGACCAGCGCCTCCACCTGGTGGGCGTTGCGCAGCCGCCCGGCGAAGACGCCGCGCATGCCGGGGATCCGGCCGGCCAGCGCCTGGACGATCTCCACGTCCGCGCGGACCTCGCCGAGCACCATGACGTCGGTGTCGATCTCGTCGATCTCCGGGTCCTCCAGCAGGACCGCCGACAGATGGTGGAAGGCCGCCGTCACCCGGGAGTCCGGCAGCAGGGCGGCGGCCTGCTCGGCGGCGCTGCCCTCTTCCGGCTTGAGCGCGTAGGCGCCCTTCTTGTCGAAGCCGAGCGGGTTGACGCAGTCGACGACCAGCTTGCCGGCCAGGTCCTCGCGCAGCGCTTCCAGGGTCTTGCCGTGTCCCTCCCACGGGACGGCGACGATCACGATGTCACTGCGCCGCGCGCACTCGGCGTTCTCGGCGCCCTCGATGCCGTGACCGAGCTCCTCGGCGGCGGCCTGGGCCCGCTCGGCGGCCCGCGAGCCGATGATCACCTTCTGGCCGGCCCGGGCGAGCCGGTAGGCCAGGCCCTTGCCCTGCGGCCCGGTCCCGCCGAGCACGCCGACGACGAGCCCGGAGACGTCCGGAAGGTCCCAGGGATCCTTGGCCGGAGCCTTCGCGGGCGCGTCGGTGGGCTGCTGTGCACTGTCGGTAGAGGTCATGGGCCGACTTTACGTCCGTGCCGCCGACCCCGTCGGCTCAGGTGAGGCGGTTCACGGGCACCCGCCGGAAGGTGATGCTCTCGTACGGCCCGAAGTCACCGGTCTCGTACAGGAGTCCGACCGTCTCCTCGTCGATCCGGACCAGATCCGAGTACGCGGCGGGCAGCCCGTCCACCGGGTACACGGACCGCCAGGTGACGCCGTGGTCGGTGGAGGCCCGGATCGTCATCAGGGCGCGGGCGCCGGGGTCGGCGGGACCGGAGAACAGGAGCACGTCGGGGTCGCGGAGCTGGAGCACGCTGCCCTCGCAGATGGGGGCGACGAGACCGGCCTGCGGGCGGAAGGGCTTCAACAGGGTCGTGCCGCCGTCCTCGGAGTAGGCGTCGGCGCGGTTGCCGGGGGACACGGAGTCGTTGCGGGTGTTGAAGTAGACGCGGCCGTCGGGGAGTTCCGCGGCGGTGGTCTCGTTGACGTTGACGTAGCCGTCGGTGTTCTCGTCGATGTAGCCGATCCTCCAGGTGGCACCGCGGTCATCGCTGAGCAGGCAGTGGCCGCTGTTGTACCTTGCCTCGGTGCCGATGTCGTCGCCGGCGGGCGGGATCGTGTGGTTGGCGGCGACGACGACCCGGCCGGTGCCGAGCTGGATCGCGTGGCCGGGCGTGGTGGCGTACCACCGCCAGCCCGGCTGCTTCACCTGTGCGGTGATCTCCTTCGAGCTCGACCAGGTGACGCCCTCGTCGTCGCTGTGGCGCACCCAGATCCGGCGGCCCTCGGCGTCGCTCACCTCGCCGCGCAGGATGCCGGCCTCGGTGGCTGTGGCGTGGTTGCGGATGTAGACGAGCAGGATGCGGCCGGTGTCCAGGACGACGGGGGCGGGGTTGCCGGCGAGGTGCCAGTTGTTGTCGGCGACGACCGCGAGGGGTCCCCAGGTGCGGCCGCCGTCCGTCGAGCGCTTGAGCACGATGTCGATGTGCCCGGCGTCGCTGGCGGAGTTGACCCGGCCCTCGCAGAAGCCGAGGAGGGTGCCGGTGGCGGTGGCGACGACGGCCGGGATACGGAAGCTCGCGTAGCCCTCGCGGCCGGCGCGGAAGGGGACGCTGGTCTCTGTCATGGCGGCTCCTCGGATGGCCTATCACCACGGCGGGTGGTCGTGCGGGATAACGAAGGCGTCTGCCCAGGTTGGGCGAATTCGTGGTGAACTCCGGGTCACGAGTGGCCGGTTGCGGCAGGATGCGGTCGCATGGATGCCGTACGTGTCGCGTTGCTGCGCGAAGTACTCGCCGGAACCGAGTGGTTGGGTGCGACCCGGCGGTTCGCGGGGGCGCTGCGGGCGTCGGCGGTGTCGCACGGGGGCGGGCTGCTGCTGGTCGGCACGCGGGAGTACGAGCCGTGGCATCTGGCGGCACATCTGGTCGACGAGGCCGCGTGGTCGGGCACGCCGGAACTCGCGCCCACCCTCGTACGGCACGACGCGCGTGCCTCGGATCCGGCCCATCTGTCGGTCGGCCTCGGACGGCTCGCGGCGGCCCGCCGCGGGGAGACGCTGGTGGTGGTGTCGCCGGACCGGGTGGGGGTGCCGCTGCTGGAACGGATCTACGACGTCCGGCGGGCCGGGGCGACGGTGCTGGCGCTCGCCACCGGCGAGGGGGAGCTGACGACCATGGCCCACGAGAGGCTGGTCGTGCCCGAGGGCGCGGAGCTGGACCTGGACACCGTGCAACACCTGGTCAGCGCCGCGGCGGGCGAGAACGCGGTGCCCTCCGGGCGGGGGCGCCGGCGGTTCCGGGACCGTCTGTCGAGGCTGGCGGAGTCCTTGACGGCACCGCCACCGCCGCGGTGGTGAATGCGCCGGATGAAGGGGCGGTTTCTGAGGTCGGGCGGGCTTCGGTAGTGGGGGCTGGTCGCGCAGTTCCCCGCGCTGGGCGGCGTTGCCATCGCGTCGGCCAGGCCCCACTCGAAAACCGGTTGCCCCAGCCACCTACCCGCCCGGACCATGACACTTCGTGACCGCCGAATCCCCCACGCCAGACCCCGCCCCTTCGTCCCGCCTTCGCTCCGTGCTCCCCGATCTCACCCCTTGGCGGGCCTCCGCCGACTTCCGGCGGCTGTGGGTGGCGGGGCTGGTGTCGACCTTCGGCAGTTTTCTGACGTTCGTCGCGCTGCCCGTGCAGATCAAGGAGCTCACCGGATCCGCCGCGGCGGTGGGGGCGATCGGGGCCGTGGAGCTGCTGCCGCTGATCGTGTTCGGGCTGTACGGCGGCGCGCTCGCCGACGCGCTCGACAAGCGGAAGCTGATCCTGTGGACGGAGGCCGGGCAGGCGCTGCTGAGCGCGGCACTGCTGGTCAACGCAATGCTGCCGAGCCCCTCGATCTGGCCGCTGTACGTGGTCGCCGCCCTGTCCTCCGCCCTGGGGTCGGTCCAACGCCCCGCCCTGGACGCCCTGTTGCCCCGGATCGTCGCCCACGACCACCTCCCGGCGGCGGCCTCCCTCAACGCGCTGCGCTGGCAGGTCGGCGGTGTTGCGGGTCCCGCCCTGGCGGGCGTGGTCGTCGCGTACGCGGGCCTCGGCTGGGCGTACGGCACGGATCTGGTGACGTTCGTCGCCTCCGTCGCCCTCACCGTCGGACTGGCCCCCTCCCCCGCATCTCACGAGGCCGCGAAGCCGTCCCTGAAGGCCATCGCCGAGGGCGCCCGGTACGCCTGGAGCCGCAAGGAGCTGCTCGGCACGTACGTCGTCGACATCGCGGCGATGCTCTTCGCGCTGCCGCTCGCCGTGCTGCCGTTCCTCGCGGACGAGCTGAACGCCCCCTGGTCGCTGGGCCTGATGTACGCCGCGATGCCGGCCGGCGCGATGGTGGTGAGCCTGACCAGCGGCTGGACCTCGCGGGTGCACCGGCACGGGCGGGTCGTCGTGCTGGCGGCCGCGCTGTGGGGCCTGGCCATCGCGGCCGCCGGTGTCTCCCGCAGCGTATGGCTGGTGCTGCTGTTCCTGGCGCTCGGCGGGGCCGCCGACATGGTCAGCGGCATCTTCCGCGGGGTGATGTGGAACCAGACGATCCCGGACGAGCTGCGCGGCCGGCTCGCCGGGATCGAACTGCTGTCGTACTCGGTGGGCCCGCAGCTCGGCCAGACCTATCTGGGCGGCGTCGCGGCCTGGAAGGGCGTGCGGACGTCCGTCTGGTCGGGCGGGCTGCTGTGCGTGGGCGCGGTGGGGCTGCTGGCGCTGTGCCTGCCGAAGCTGATGACCTACGACGCGCGCACGAACGAGCACGCGGTAGCGCTGCGCAAGCAGCGGACGGCGGCGGCAGCGGCCGTGCCGACGCCCGCGGCGGCGCCGGCGGAGCGCTGAGCGGCCGGGGTCAGCTCTCGTCCGCGGGGCCCGAAGGGGCGTCGTGCCACCTGGGGTCGCTCTCCCACTCCAGGTTGCGTTCGCGCGCCAGGTCCATCGACTGCTGGGCCTCCGCCCGGGTCGCGTACGGCCCGAAGCGGTCCTTGGCCGGGCACTCCGGGCCCTCCTCGACCTTCTTGTGGACGAGGCAGTAGTACCACTCGCCCGGCTTGCCGACCGTGCGCTTCTTGAACAGGGCCATGACCCGCTCCTCTCGACTGAGCTCGCCATGGTCATGGTCCCCCATGGCCGCTGTCTTAGACTCGCTGGCATGTCTGGCCAGTCGCTGCTCGTACCAGGGGAGCTTTCTCCCACCCGTTCCGTGCCCGGAAACATCCGCCGGCCCGAGTACGTCGGCAAGCCCGCGCCGACGCCGTACAAGGGTCCTGAGGTGCAGACCCCGGAGACCGTCGAGGCGATGCGTGTCGCCGGCCGTATCGCCGCGCGGGCGATGGCCGAGGCGGCCAAGCTCATCGCGCCCGGCGTGACGACGGACGAGCTGGACAAGGTGGCGCACGAGTACATGTGCGACCACGGGGCCTACCCCTCCACGCTCGGCTACCGCGGCTTCCCGAAGTCGCTGTGCACCAGCCTGAACGAGGTCATCTGCCACGGCATCCCGGACTCCACGGTCCTGCGGGACGGCGACATCATCAACCTCGACGTGACGGCGTACATCGGCGGGGTGCACGGCGACAACAACGCCACGTACCTGGTGGGTGACGTGGACGAGGAGAGCCGCCTGCTGGTGGAGCGCACCCGCGAGTCCCTGAACCGGGCGATCAAGGCGGTCAAGCCCGGCCGCCAGATCAACATCATCGGCCGGGTGATCGAGTCGTACGCCAAGCGCTTCGGCTACGGCGTGGTCCGTGACTTCACCGGCCACGGCATCAACTCGTCCTTCCACTCGGGCCTGATCATCCCGCACTACGACAGCCCGCACGCGACGACGGTGATCCAGCCCGGGATGACCTTCACGATCGAGCCGATGCTGACGCTGGGCACGCACGAGTACGACATGTGGGACGACGGCTGGACGGTCGTCACGAAGGACCGCAGGCGCACGGCGCAGTTCGAGCACACACTGGTGGTGACGGAGACGGGCACGGAGATCCTCACGCTGCCCTAGCCGACCCCGTACACACGGCCCGAACCCGTCCTCTGCGGAGGGCGGGTTTTCTCGGTACGCTTTTACCGACATGACGTCGGCAAACCTATTGACTTAGGTAAGCCTAACTTCAGAAAATACCCACATGGACTCCTTCTCGACAGTCATCCGCACCGCCTCCCACGAAGAGCACGTGCAGGCGGAGACCTCGACGTTCATGAGCGACATGCTCGGCGGCAGGCTGGGCGTGGACGCGTACACGCGGTACACCGAGCAGCTCTGGTTCGTGTACGAGGCGCTGGAGGCCCGTGCCGAGCGGCTGGCGTCGGACCCGGTGGCCGGTCCGTTCATCCGGCCGGAGCTGTTCCGGCTGGCGTCGCTGGAGCGGGACCTGACGCATCTGCGGGGCCCCGAGTGGCGCTCCGCGGTGTCCGCCCTGCCCGCCACCCGGGCCTACGCGGAGCGGGTGCGGGAGTGCGCCGAGGACTGGCCGGCCGGCTACGTCGCCCACCACTACACCCGCTACCTCGGCGACCTCTCCGGCGGTCAGATCATCCGCGACAAGGCCGAGAGGACATGGGGCTTCACCCGCAAGGGCGACGGAGTCCGGTTCTACGTCTTCGAGCAGATCTCCAACCCGGCCGCGTTCAAGCGGAGTTACCGCGAACTGCTGGACGCGGTGCGCGCGGACGATCTGGAGAAGCAGCGGATCGTGGCGGAGTGCAAGCGGGCGTTCGCGCTGAACACGGCGGTGTTCCGGGCACTGGGCGAGGAGTTCCCGCTGTCGGCGTGAAGCCCGGCACCCTCACCGCCGGGGCCGCAGACCGCCGGCGTCCGTCTTCCAGGTGTCACGCGCACCGCGCAGCACGGCATCACCCCGCGCCCGACGCGTGCGGGCCGCTTCCCTGACCGTGTCGAGCTCGGGCCGCCCCGCCTCCCCGGCCTCCGCCAGATCGGCCTCGGCCCGCCCGATCTCCGCGACGAGCTCGGCGTCCCGGGCCTCCTGCCGACGCAGGAACTCAGCGTGCAACAGCACCTGGTTGCGGATGTCCTCGACCAGGTCGTACACGGCGATCTCCCGGTCCCGCGGATAGTGCTCACTACGACAGGTGCCGTCGGGGCGAGTCACCCGTATATGGACGTTGTCGCGAGTGTGCCCGAACTCGACAACAATGGCGTCGAGCGCGATCTGCTCATCGACGGCCGGCCGAACAACACCATCCCCCTCCGATGCCCCATTCCTCATGAACAGCAGGACGTGCTCGTGGAGTTCCAGCGGCGGCAGCCACCGCTCCGGACGCACCGCCTGCCCGGGCCCGGGTTTCGGCAGTGCCGCCCGGATCGCCTGTAACTCCTGTACGCGTTGCCGGTACGGCGCGACCTTGTCCGACCAGCGGCGTTCCGCGTCCGCCACGCTTTGACGGGCCTTCTCGTACGCGATCCGCCGTTCACCGCGGGCCTCGGACAGCGCCCGTCGCGCAGCACGCTCCTCGGCGCCGAGCGAGAAGGCATAGCGCAGCCTGCTGGGTACACACGGATAGCGAAGCAGCCAGAACAGCAGCCCACACCCCACGACGACCAGCACCACGATCACGGTACGCACCGGATGCCCCCCTGTGCCCGCCCCGCCAACGGGCCCAGTGTGACCGCATCCGGCGACCCGCACCAGGTGTCAGCGCTCCAGGACCACCCGGCCGCCGAGCTCGACCCAGTCCCCGGGCTGAGGTGCCGTCAGAAGCTGGGAACCGGCGCCCTGGGTGATGTTGAGAGCGCGGCCGAGCCGGTGGGTGAGCTGAATGGCAGCAGCGCCGGTCGCCTCGTCCTCGTCGACGCCGTCGCCCCGCCCGGGGAACCCCCGCGCACGTACCCGCCCGGCGGCCTCGTCCTCCCAGGCCCAGGCGTAGATCCACTCCCCCGCCGGAGGCACCGCCAGACCGTCGACCTCACCCGCGCTGCCGTACTGCCGCAGGGTGCGCGGCGGCGCCCACTCCGGCCGGGCCTCGATCCAGCAGAACTCCCCGTCGATCCGGGCGCCGACCACACCGGCGGGCGTGACGAGTTCGGGCACGTCGAGCAGCCAGGCCGTGCCGACACACGGGTACCCGGCGAAGGGCAGCCGCACGGAGGGCGTGTAGATGTCGATGACCCCGCGCTCGGGGTCGTCCACGAACACGGTCTCGCTGAACCCG
Source organism: Streptomyces sp. NPDC036764 (assembly GCF_055609385.1). Classification (NCBI taxonomy): domain Bacteria; kingdom Bacillati; phylum Actinomycetota; class Actinomycetes; order Kitasatosporales; family Streptomycetaceae; genus Streptomyces; species Streptomyces sp. NPDC036764. The sequence continues at coordinate 336,832 of NZ_JBVJPT010000004.1, read as the reverse complement.
AGCTTCGCAGCGAACGCCTGTCGTTCCCCGAGGTCCGGCATAACGGATCCCTCACGGACGACACCGAGCTCGTTGCCGTACCCGCCGGTAGGCCCGCAGAACACGCGGAGAACGTCGTAATCAGTCACGAAGGAATTCAAGCACCCGCCAGGCGCGCACCCCCACGCCGCAGCACCCGCGCACGGCGGCACAGACGCGCACCCCGGCGGCGCCGCACCCGCGCACGGCGGCACAGGCGCGCACCCCCACGCCGCAGCACCCGCGTACGGCGGCAAGGGGACGTGCTGGCGACGGCGCAGCACCCGCGTACGGCGGCAAGGGGACGTGCCGGCGATGGCGCAGCACCCGCGTACGGCGGCAAGGGGACGTGCCGGGGGGTGTCCGCCCGCAGCGGCGGGCGTCAACAAACAGCCCCTCCCTGCCCGACAGCAACCGCCCGACCGAGGACGGACACCCCCCGGCACGGCCCCGACCCACCCACCGAACCGTCGGCGCCACGCGCACCCCCACCGAACCCGCACACAGTCCTACGCCTCGGTACGCCGCCTGCGCATCGCGAGCACCACGCCCGCACCGGCCGCCACCGTCACCGCGGCCGCAGTGCCCAGCGCGGCCACCGGCACATCGGACCCGGTGCTTGCCAGACCGCCCGTGACGCCGCCGGTCGTCGTGCCCGTGCCACCGCCGGTCGTCGTGCCCGTGCCACCGGCGGTCAAGCCCGCCGTACCGGAGGAGCCGCCGGGGCGCTCGTCGAGCCCCACGGGGCCGGGAAGTCGACCCTGCTGGGGGCCCTGGCCGCGGATCTGCCGACCGCCGACGGGGTCGTACGGATTCACGGGCGGCCGGCGGACGAATGGACCGCGCCCGAACTCGCCCTGCGCCGGGCGGTGCTGCCGCAGTCGGCGACCCTCTCCTTTCCCTTCACGGTCGAGGAGGTCGTCCGGATGGGCCGTGCGCCCCACGCCGCCTCCCCCGCCGAGGACGACCTCGCCGTCGCCGGGGCGATGGCCGCCACCGAGGTGAGCGGCTTCGCGGTACGGCCGTTCTCCGCGCTCAGCGGCGGCGAGCGGGCCCGCGTGGCGCTCGCCCGGGTGCTCGCGCAGCGGACCCCGCTGCTGCTGCTCGACGAGCCGACGGCCGCACTGGACCTGAAACACCAGGAGTTGGTGCTGCGGGTGTGCCGGGAGCGGGCGCGGGCCGGGGACGCGGTGGTGGCCGTCCTGCACGACCTGGGGCTCGCCGCCGCGTACGCGCACCGCGTCGCGATCCTGCGCGCCGGGCGGGTCGCGGCCGACGGACCGCCGGCCGAGGTGTTCTCCGAACAACTGCTGTCGGAGGTCTACGACCAGCCGGTCGAAGTGCTTTCGCATCCTCGGACAGGAGAGCTGCTGGTGACCCCGCGGCGGAACCTTTGACCATCCTTTGACCTATCCATGGGGTCGATTTTGGCCACTTAGGTAATCCTTATCTCCGTTAGGCGAGCCTCACCTTGGTATGTGAGTACCGTCACGCACTCCTTCCGGCCACCTCATGGAGCCTTCATGCGCACCGCCAGACTCCCCGTCACCACCGCCATCGCCGCCGTGGCGGCTCTGACCGCCGTCACGGGGTGCACCGAGAAGGGGAGCACCGAGGGCGGCGACCGGGTCGTCAACGTGACCTCGACGGACGACAAGTGCGAGGTGTCGAAGAAGGAGTTCCCGGCCGGGCACGTCGAACTCGCCATCGAGAACAAGGGCTCCAAGGTCACCGAGGTCTACGTCCTCTTCCCGGACGACCGCATCGTCACCGAGCGCGAGAACATAGGCCCCGGCACCAAGCAGCGGGTCACCGCCGAGGTGAAGGCGGGCGACTACACGATCGCCTGCAAGCCGGGCATGAAGGGCGACGGCATCCGGCAGACCGTCAAGGCCACCGGAAAGGGCGCATCCGCCAAGCGGGACCCGCGCCTGGACGAGGCCGTGGCGGCTTACCGCAAGTACGCCCAGGAGCAGGCCGACGAGACGCTGCCGCTCGCCGAGGCCTTCGCGAAGGCGGTCAAGGACGGCGACCTCGAAGCCGCGAAGAAGGCCTACGCCACCTCCCGCATCGGCTGGGAGCGCACCGAGCCGGTGGCCGAGTCGTTCGGCGACATCGACCCGAAGGTCGACGTGCGCGAGGACGGCCTGGAGGCCGGCCAGGACCCGGCCACGGACTGGACCGGCTGGCACCGGCTGGAGAAGGCCCTGTGGCAGGACAAGAAGATCGGCGACCGTGAGAAGGAGCTCGCCGACCAGCTCATCACCGACCTGAAGGACTGGCAGAACCGGGTCGGCAAGGCCGAGATCACCCCGACCTCGATGGCCAACGGCGCCAAGGAGCTCCTCGACGAGGTCGCCACCGGCAAGGTCACCGGCGAGGAGGAGCGCTACTCGCACACCGACCTCGTCGACTTCAAGGCCAACGTCGAGGGTGCGGAAAAGGCGTACGAGCTGCTGAAGCCCGTCGCCAAGGAGAACGACCCGGCGCTGGTCACCGAGCTCGACAAGCAGTTCGGCGCGCTGAACACGCTGCTGGACAAGTTCCGCGCGGACAAGTCGTCGTACGACTTCACCTCGTACGACAAGGTCGGCAAGGCCGACCGCAAGGAGCTGTCGGACGGTGTCAACGCCCTCGCGGAGCCGCTGTCCAAGCTCGCCGCCGCCGTCGTCGTGAAGTAAGGCAGGGGACACGGGCATGACCGAATCTTCCGAAGCCACCACCCCCTCGCGGCGTTCGCTGATCGGCTGGGGCGGTGCCGGGCTCGCGCTCGGCGCCGTCGCGGCCGGCGGTGCCGTGGCGATGACCCGTACGGGCGACGACGTGGATCCGGCCGCCGCCGAGACGGGCGCCGCGATCCCCTTCCACGGCGAGAAGCAGGCGGGCATCGCCACCCCGGTGCAGGACCGGCTGCACTTCGCCGCGTTCGACGTCAAAACGGACGACCGCGCCGAGTTCGTGCAGATGCTGAAGGACTGGACGGCGGCAGCGCGCCGGATGACCGCCGGACAGGCCGTCGGCGAGGGCGCTTACGGCGGGCTGGCCGAGGCGCCGCCGGACGACACCGGCGAGGCGCTGGGCCTGAAGCCGTCGCGGCTGACGCTCACCATCGGGTTCGGCCCGTCGCTGTTCGAGAAGTTCGATCTCGCCGATCAGCGGCCCGAGGCCCTCGTCGAGCTGCCGCACTTCTCCGGCGACAACCTCGACAAGAACCGCAGCGGCGGCGACCTGTGCGTGCAGGCCTGCGCGGACGACCCGCAGGTCGCCGTGCACGCGATCCGCAACCTGGCGCGCATCGGCTTCGGCAAGGTCGTCATCAAGTGGTCCCAGCTCGGCTTCGGGAAGACCTCCTCGACCACCCCCGAGGAGCAGACCCCGCGCAACCTCATGGGCTTCAAGGACGGCACCCGCAACATCGCGGGGACCGAGACCGACCGGCTGAAGAAGTTCGTGTGGGTCGGTGAGAAGGACGGGCCCGAGTGGATGGCCGGCGGCTCCTACCTCGTCGCCCGGCGCATCCGGATGCACATCGAGACGTGGGACCGCACCTCGCTGCAGGAGCAGGAGGACATCATCGGCCGCGACAAGGGCGAGGGCGCCCCGGTCGGCAAGGCCAAGGAGCGCGACAAGCCGTTCCTGAAGGCGATGCTGCCCGACGCGCACGTCCGGCTCGCGCACCCCGAGTCCAACGACGGGGCGACGATCCTGCGCCGCGGCTACTCCTTCACCGACGGCACCGACGGCCTCGGCCGCCTGGACGCGGGCCTGTTCTTCCTCGCCTACCAGCGCGACCCGCGTAGCGGGTTCATCCGGATCCAGCGCAACCTGGCCATCGACTCGCTCAACGAGTACATCCAGCACGTGGGCTCGGCGCTGTTCGCGGTCCCGCCCGGCGTCCGCGGCAAGGACGACTGGTGGGGCAGCACGCTGTTCGGCAAGGAGGCGTAGCCCGTGTTCGCCAACTACCTGATCGGACTGCGCGAGGGCCTGGAGGCCAGCCTCGTCGTCTGCATCCTCATCGCCTACCTGGTCAAGACGGACCGCCGGGACGCGCTGAAGCCCGTCTGGATCGGCATCGGCGTCGCTGTCGCCCTGGCGCTCGGCTTCGGCTCCGCGCTCGAATTCGGCTCCCAGGAGCTGACGTTCGAGGCGCAGGAGGCCCTCGGCGGGTCCCTGTCGCTCATCGCGGTGGGCCTGGTGACGTGGATGGTGTTCTGGATGCGGCGCACCGCCCGGCACCTGAAGTCCGAGCTGCACGGCAAGCTGGACGCGGCCCTGCAGATGGGCACCGGCGCGCTGGTGGCGACCGCGTTCCTGGCGGTGGGCCGGGAGGGCCTGGAGACGGCTCTGTTCGTGTGGACGTCTGTGCGCGCGGCCGGTGACGGCACCCCGCGCCCGCTGGTCGGCGCGGCCCTCGGCATCGCCACGGCGGTCGTCCTCGGCTGGCTGTTCTACCGGGGTGCCCTGCGCATCAACCTCGCCAAGTTCTTCACCTGGACCGGCGGCATGCTGGTCGTCGTGGCGGCGGGTGTGCTGGCGTACGGCTTCCACGACCTGCAGGAGGCGCGCTGGCTGCCGGGCCTGAACGACAAGGCGTTCGACATCAGCGACACCGTCGATCCGTCGAGCTGGTACGGCACCCTGCTGAAGGGCGTGTTCAACTTCCAGCCGGACCCGACCGTCCTCCAGGTCACGGTGTGGCTGCTGTACTTGATCCCGACGCTCGCGCTGTTCCTCGCCCCGGTAGGGTTCGCCTCCGGGAAGGGGAAGGTGAAGGAACCTGATGAGCAGGGAACGCGGCCCTCGAAGGCTCCGCAGGCTTGACCGGAGGGCACTGATAGCGGCCGGTGCGACCGCTTTGTCGTTGACGGCGAGCGGATGCGTGGTGGTCCACGGGGAGCGGGAGATCCTCCCCTCGGCCACCAAGGCTGAAGCCGAAGAGGCCCTCAAGGAGTTCACCTCCGCGTACAACAAGGCGGACAAGGCGTACGACAACTCCCTTTACGCCGACCACGTCACCGGCGCGCTGAGCGACATCGACGGGGCTCGGCTGAAGGCGGGCAAGGCGCTGAGCCCCAAGGGCAACGCGGTGCACACCCCGCTGGAGCTGTCGGACGCCAGGTTCACGATCCCCAAGAAGGCGGGCTGGCCGCGCTGGTTCGTCGCCGACACGGCCGCGAACAAGGGCGGCAAGGCGCGCTGGGTCTTCGTGTTCACCCGCAGCGGTCTGGACGACGCGTGGGAGGCGACGTATCTGACGCTGATGGCACCTGGCGACATGCCGAAGTTCAAGACGGACAAGGACGGCTGGGCCGAGGCCGTGCCCGCGAACTCGACCGAACTGGCCGTGCCGCCCGGGGACTTGAGCAAGGACTACGCGGGCTATCTCAAGGACGGCGGTGACACGTTCGCCCAGGGCCGGCACACCAGCACCTGGCGCGCGGACCGGGAGAAGGACGCCAAACGGCCGGGCCTGGTGAGCCAGTTCATCGACGAGCCGCTCACCAACGGCGACTACGCCCCGCTGGCGCTGCGCACCGCGGACGGCGGCGCGCTGGTGTTCTTCACCACTCGCTACTACGAGAAGCGGACGGCGTACGCGGGCACCTCGGTTCCCTCGCCGGGCAAGGCGGTGGAGGCGCTGACGGAGGGCGAGATAAAGCAGTCGCTGACGATGGAGTTCGTCTCCAACGAGGTGGCGCTGGATCCGAAGGGTTCCGGGAAGGTCGACGTGCTGGGCCGGATCCAGGGACTGACGTCGGCGAAGGGCGAGTGACCGCGCCCGCTCAGTGGCGGCGCAGGGGCCAGGCCGCGGATGCGTGGTCGGGCTCCTCGCCGGCGTAGCGGGCGCAGGAGTCGGTGAGGACTTCCAGCAGGCTCAGCGGGTCGGGCAGCGGGTGCTCGGGGCCGCGCACCCAGTGCACGGTCCGGTCCTCGCCGGGAAGCCGGGCGGGCGGTACGAGGACGTAGGACCCGCGGCAGTGCCAGCGCAGTCCGGGGTGCTCGTCCATGGTCTCGGGGTGGCAGTCCAGCTCGCAGGGCCACCACTCGTCCTCGTCCTCGGGGGTGCCCCGGGTGGCGGTGAAGAACAGCAGGCGGCCGTCGTCGCTCTCGGCGACGGGTCCGACCTCGATGCCCGCGTCGAGCAGCCGCTCCAGCGCCGCGCGGCCGGCCTCCAGCGGCAGGTCAAGCACGTCGTGGACCATGCCGGTGGCGGTGATGAAGTTGGCCTGCGGCTGGTGCCGGGCCCACCGCTCGATCTGTCCCCGGTCGGTGGTGGACTGCGTCTGCCAGGCGAAGGACACCGGGTGCCGGGCCGGGGTGGGACAGCCGACCCGGTCGCAGGAGCAGCGGTAGCCGGCCGGGTGCGCCGCGGGCGCCAGCGGCAGTCCGGCCGCCGCGGTGGCGAGCAGCAGGGCTTCCCGGCCGCCGTCGTCGGCGCTGTCCTTGGGGCGGCCTCCGCGCAGCCACTGGGTGAGTTTGCCCCGCAGTCCGGTCCGGCCGCCCAACTCCGCGCTCATCTATCCCCTCGCCTCGCTGTCGTGCGGAACAGCATGCCCTATGGTCCCACCATCGTGCGCCTCGGGGGGCCGTAGCGGACAACCGGGCCAGGTGGGGCGAGGTGGACACAGCCCTGCGATCAGGGGTTATGCGCCGCTTTGGCGGTATTTACAGACTTACCCGGTGCGCGGTGCGAGGCCGTGCAGGGCGTAGTCGACGAGGGTGTCGGTGTATTCGTACGAGATCGGGCCCGTGTACTGGAGCCAGCGCTGGGCGAGCGGCGACACGAAGAGCTCGAGGGCGATGCGCGGGTCGATGTCCGGGCGCACGTCCCCGGCCTCCTGCGCGGTGCGCAGCCGCTCGACGTAGAGCTGGAGCGAGGGTTCGAGCAGCTTGGTCACGAACTCGCGCCCGAGCTGCTCGTTGACCACGCCTTCGGCGGCGAGGGCGCGCGAGGGCGCCTCGAAGCGGGGGTCCTTCAGCTCGTCGACGGTGGCACGCAGGACGCCCTTCAGATCGGCGGCGAGGTCACCGGTGTCCGGGATGACGTACGGCTCGTGCCCCATGGCCTGCACGGACTGCTCGCCGAGATCGAGGAACGCCTCCATCAGCACCTCGGCCTTCGACGACCACCACCGGTAGATCGTCTGCTTGCCGACGCCGGCGCGGGCGGCGATGCCCTCGATGGTGGTCCTGGGATAGCCGACCTCCACGACGAGCGCGAGGGCGGCGTCATAGATGGCCCGCCGGGACCTCTCACTGCGGCGGGTGGAGCTGGGCGCGGGCGGGTCGGACTTCTGGTCGGACTTGTGGGCTGCCATGGCTCGAATTTATCAGGTTGACAAGACGGAGCGTCTCGCCGGACGCTGTGAGGGTCCGAGATTACGAGACGGTACGTCTCGTCCCTTCGGTGGAGTTGAAAGGAGCCTCACATGGCCCGGAGCGGAAACATGCTGGGAGTCGGCGGCCCGCGCCGAAACCTCGGCCGCAAGGCCCTGCGCGGAGGCGGGCAGAACGGCCGGATCGGCGGCGGTCTGGACCCACAGGCCCAGAAACGGGAGCTGCTGCGCAAGCTCCAGGAGAGGCAGGCGGAGGAGGAGACGCGGGACGAGGAGACGTCCTAGCAGGGCACCGCCGGCGGCGTCACCGCGTCGCCGGCGGCCAGGCGTCGCCCCAGTCCGTGTCGCGGGCCGTCTTGTAGAGGTCGCCGTGCCGTTTCGTGATCGTGGTGCGGTGCAGGGCGGGGTCGGTCTCGCACAGGTCGAGCAGGACCTGGCCCTTGCGGATCTGGGGTTTGCGGACGACTCGGGCGGGGGCCGGGGTGGCCGGGAGGCGGGTGGCGGCGACGTAGCTGAACTTCTCGTCCTCGTAGGCGAGTGAGCCGCCCTTGACCCGGCGGTGCAGGGACGAGCGGCTGACCCTCGCCGAGAAGTGGCACCAGTCCGTGCCGGGGACGATGGGGCATGCGGCGCTGTGCGGGCAGGGGGCGGCGACGCGGAAGCCGGCGGCGATGAGGCGGTCGCGGGCCTCGATGACGCGGGTGTAGCCGTCCGGGGTGCCCGGTTCGACGATCACCACGGCCCGGGCGGCGGAGGCGACGGTGTCGAGGAGGGTGGCGCGGTCGGGAGCGGTGAGTTCGTTGAGGACGTAGGAGACGGTGACCAGGTCGGCCGGGTCCAGGGTGAGCGCGGAGCCGATGCGGGCGCGCTGCCAACGGGCTTTGTCCAGCGTCGGGTTGGCGGCCGCGATCTCCCGGCCGATGGCCAGGGCGGGCTCGGCCCAGTCCAGCACGGTGATGTCGCGCTCGCCGGGCCAGGTGGTGGAGACGGCCCAGGTCGCGGCGCCGGTTCCGCCGCCCACGTCGGTGTGGCTCGCCGGGGTCCAGTCCGGGACGGCCCGGGCGAACGCCTCCAGTGCCGAGTGGACCGCCTCGAAGGTGGCGGGCATGCGGTACGCGGCGTAGGCCGCCACGTCCGCGCGGTCGCGGAGGATGGGGGCGTCGGTGGGGGTGGCGCCCCGGTAGTTGGCGATCAGCCGGTCGACGGCCTGGGCGGCCTGGCGGGGCGGAAGGCCGTCGAGGAGGGTGGCGAGGGCGATGCGCAGGGTCTCGGCCGACGGGGGGACGGGGGCGTTCACCCGGCGATTCTATGAGGGTGGGCCCGGTGGTCGCGGCCCCGGCATTCCTCGCCCCCGCCGCCCTTACCCGTCCCATCCCTGGGGGCTGCGCCCCCAGCCCCTCGCTTCGGCCCTGAACGGGCCTCGTCCTCAAACGCCGGACGGGCTGAATTCAGCATCTCGCGTACCGCTAGCGGCCCTGTACCGCCCGTGCCACCCTCGTCCCCGCCCTCGCCCGCGGCCTGCTGTCCGCTCCCCGGCGTCGCGGATGCACCGTGTTCGCCAGCAGGATCAGGAACGTGTCCGTGGCCGGGTCCAGAACCAGGGACGTCCCCGTGAAGCCCGTGTGCCCGGCCGCCCCCCGCCCCGCCAGCTCACCCATGAACCACGGCTGATCGACCGCGAAGCCGAACCCGGGCGGGGTCAGCAGGAGTTCCACGAAGTCAGGGCCCAGGACGCGGGCCGGGCCGTACGCGCCGCCCGACAGCAGGGCGCGGCAGAACACCGCGAGGTCGCGGCCGGTGGAGAACAGGCCCGCGTGGCCCGCGACGCCACCCAGCGCCCAGGCGTTCTCGTCGTGGACGACCCCCCGCAGCATGCCCCGGTCCGCCTTGGCCCAGGGCCGGCGCTGGTCCTCGGTCGCCGCAGCACCCGGGCAGGGGCCGAAGTGGGTCGCGGTCATGCCCAGCGGGCGGGTGATGCCGTCATGGATCAGGACGTCGAGGGTGCGGCCGGTGATGCGTTCCAGGACGTGCTGGAGCAGCAGCATGTTCAGGTCGGAGTAGCAGTACGTGCCGGGGACGCCGATCGGCGCCTCCGCGCGCAGCCTCTCCAGTCGCTCCGCGTCGTCCGCGCAGTCGTACAGCGGGAGTTCGGGCCGCAGCCCGGAGGTGTGCGTGAGGAGCTGGCGCACCGTGATGTCGTGCCGGGCCGCCGCCCGGAAGTCCGGCAGATACGCCCCGACCCGCGCGTCGATGCCCAGCGTGCCGCGCTCGATCTGCTGCACCGCCGCGACCGAGGTGAAGAGCTTGGTGAGGGAGGCCAGGTCGAAGGGGGTGTCTGGGGTCATCGGGACGCGGGAGTCGGGCGGGAGTTCCTCCCCCGACTCCTTCTCCTCGTCGTAGGAGGCGTACCGCACCGCCCAGCCCATCGCCTCCTCGACGGCGAGGAACGGCCCCCGCCCCACGATCAGCACCGCTCCGGCCGCCCAGGGACGTGAGCCGGTGGTGAGGTCGTGGACCTCGCGGACGAGATGTCGGATCTCCTCGGGGTCGAGTCCGGCCCTTTCCGGCGTGTCCCCGCGCAGTCTCGGCGCGCTCAGCTCCCTGCTCCCTCCGCGACCGAACGTCCATCCGTACGCCCATCCGCACGTCTGTTCCAAGGACGGCACATTCCCATGAAGCAGGCCAGCGCCACCAGTGCTGCGGCCAGTTGGACGACGGCCATCGGGACGGCCGTGTCCTCGCCCGCGATGCCCACGAGGGGTGATGCGACGGCGCCGATGAGGAAGGAGGACGTACCGAGGAGTGCGGAGGCGGACCCGGCGGCGTGCTTGGTGCGCTGGAGTGCGAGGGCCTGTGTGTTGGGGAGCGTGATGCCCATCGCGGACATCAGGACGAACAGCGCGGCGGCCACCGGCGCCAGTTGGACCTCGCCGAACACGCCGAGGGACATCAGCAGCAGCGCAGTCGCGGCGAGGATGACGATCACCAGTCCCACGCCCAGCACCCGGTCCAGGCTCACCCGCCCCACCAGCACCTTGCCGTTGATCTGGCCGAGCACCACCAGCCCGACCGAGTTGAGCCCGAACAGCAGGCTGAAGGTCTGCGGGGAAGCGCCGTAGATCTCCTGGATCACGAAGGGAGACGCCGAGATGTAGGCGAAGAGGGCCGCGAAGGCGAAGCCTCCCGCCAGCGTGTATCCGGCGAACGCGCCGTCGGCGAGCAGACCGCGCATCGCGCGCAGGGCCTCGCCCACCCCGCCGGCGTGCCGGTCCTCGGGCGGCAGGGTCTCCGGGAGCCTGCGCCAGACGAGACCGGCCAACAGCACCCCGACCACCGTCAGCACGACGAACACGCCCCGCCAGTCCGTCACCCGCAGGATCTGCCCGCCGATGAGGGGCGCCACGATCGGCGCGACGCCGGAGATCAGCATCAGGGTCGAGAAGAAGCGGGCCATGGCCAGGCCGTCGTAGAGGTCGCGGACGACCGCCCGTGCGATCACGATCGCCGCCGCGCCCGCGAGCCCCTGCGCCAGCCGGAACGCGACCAGTGACTCGACGGTGGGCGCGAGGGCGCACAGCGCGGTGGCCACGACGTAGACCGCGAGGCCCGCCAGCAGCGGGCGTCTGCGGCCCCAGCGGTCGCTCATCGGGCCGACCACCAACTGCCCGAGCGCCATGCCGGCGAGGCAGGCGGTGAGGGTGAGCTGGACGGTCGCGGCGGGCGCGTGCAGGGAGCCGGTGACCTCGGGCAGCGCCGGGAGGTACATGTCCATCGCCAGCGGGGGCGTGGCCGTCAGACCGCCGAGGATGAAGGTGACGAGGAGGCCAGTGGTGCGCAGGGAACGGGTGGGCGGTCGGTCCGTCCTCGATACCGCCGACTGCGAGACGTCCGGTATCGGCCCCCCTCGGTCGCCCATGTGCCCCTCCCTCTCCGAGTGATCCGCCCTCTATGCTCTCAGCTCGTACAGAGTGCCTAAGGTCACATGAGCGAGGGGTGGGGCCGCGATGGCCGAGCAGAGCGTGCGGTGGGGGATTCTGGCGACCGGCGGGATCGCGACCGCGTTCACCGCGGATCTCGTGGATCTGCCCGACGCCGAGGTGGTGGCCGTCGCCTCGCGGCGGCAGGACTCCGCCGACGCGTTCGCCGAGCGCTTCGGCATCCCCCGCGCCTACGGCGACTGGACCGCGCTCGCCGAGGACGGCGACATCGATGTCGTGTACGTCGCCACCCCGCACTCGGCGCACCGCGAGGCCGCCGGGCTGTGCCTGGAGGCGGGGCGGAACGTGCTGTGCGAGAAGGCGTTCACGCTGAACGCTCGCGAGGCCCGGGAACTGGTCGCACTGGCGAAGGCGCGCGGGAGCTTCCTGATGGAAGCGATGTGGATGTACTGCAACCCGCTGGTCCGACGGCTCAAGGCCCTGGTGGACGACGGCGCGATCGGCGAAGTGCGCCATGTCCAGGCCGACTTCGGGCTGGCCGGCCCCTTCCCGCCCGCGCACCGGCTGCGCGACCCGGCACAGGGCGGCGGCGCCCTGCTCGACCTCGGCGTGTACCCGGTCTCCTTCGCCCAGTTGCTGCTCGGGGAACCGTCGGACGTGACGGCTCGCGCGACGCTGTCCGCGGAGGGCGTCGACCTCCAGACCGGTGCCCTGCTCTCCTGGGACGGCGGCGCGCTCGCCTCGGTGCACTGCTCGATAGTCGGCGGTACGGCGACCGCCGCGTCGATCACCGGCTCGGCGGGGCGTATCGACGTGCCGAGCGGCTTCTTCTTCCCGGACCGCTTCGTGCTGCACCGGGACGGCCGTGACCCCGAGGAGTTCACGGCCGACCCGGCCGACGGGCCTCGCAACAGCCTGCGGCACGAGGCCGCCGAGGTGATGCGGGCCCTGCGCGCCGGCGAGAGTGAGTCGCCGCTGGTCCCGCTGGAGGGCACGCTCGCCGTGATGCGGACGCTCGACGCGATCCGGGACCGCGTCGGCGTCCGCTACCCGGGCGAGGAGACCGCCGGCGAAGCACCGGAACTCACGCCGGCGTAAGCCCCTGCGAGCCCACCTGCGTGACGAAGGACGCGGCCGTCGCGAGGGGCGCCCCGGGCGTGGTCACGTACGGCACCGTCTTGAAGTCGGCCCGCGCGAGCTGCTGTCCCAGCGCGACGGTCACGTAGCCGCGCCGCCCGTTGTAGAACCGCATGTGCGGGTTGGCCTTCATGTAGGTGTCCCAGTTGGCGGGCCTGTCGGTGCCGTCGCGGCCGCTGGCGATCGACGTGGCGACGATCTCCGTGCCGAGGGTGGCGGAGTCGGGGGCGTCGAAGTCGTCCTTGATGTCGAAGCCGTAGCCGACATGGACGTCACCGGTGAGGACCATCAGGTTCTCGACGCCGGCGGCCTTGGCGCCGTCCAGCACCCGGCGGCGGGAGGCGCGGTAGCCGTCCCAGGCGTCCATCGACACCCGTGACGGCTCGGTGAGGTCGAACTTGCGCTGGGCGAAGGTGACCTGCTGCGGTACGACGTTCCACAGCGCCGCCGAGTCGCGCCAGCCGTCGAGCAGCCAGCGTTCCTGCGTCGCGCCGGTCATGGTGCGCGCCGGGTCGTCGACCTCGGGGCCGGGGATCTGGGAGCCGTCGCCGTAGGCCTGGTTGGAGCGGTACTGCCGGGTGTCCAGGACGTCGAACTGGGCGAGGCGGCCCCAGTGCAGGCGGCGGTAGAGCTGCATGTCGGGGCCGGTGGGCCGCTGGGGCAGACGCAGGGGCTGGTTCTCCCAGTAGGCGCGGTAGGCGGAGGCCCGGCGCAGCAGGAACTCCTCCGGCGGGACGCTGTTCTCCGGGACGTCGTCGGCGTAGTTGTTCTCGGTCTCGTGGTCGTCCCAGGTGACGACGAACGGATGCGCGGCGTGCGCGGCCCTCAGGTCCGGGTCGGACTTGAACAGGGCGTAGCGCAGCCGGTAGTCCTCCAGGGTCATCGTCTCGCGGTTGAAGAGCGCGGGGAGCGTGCGGTCGGTGTAGTTGCGGTAGCCGCCGACGGAGTTGACCGCGTACTCGTACAGGTAGTCGCCGAGGTGGAAGACGACGTCCACGTCGTCCTGCGCGAGATGGCGGTACGCCGTGTAGTAGCCGTCGGTGTAGGCCTGGCAGGACACGGCGGCGAGGGTGAGGGTACTCGCCACGGCGGTGCGGGCCGGGGCGGTGCGGGTGCGGCCCGTCTCGCTGATCCAGGTGCCGGCGCGGAAGCGGTAGTAGTAGACGCGGCCCGCTTCGAGGGCGGCGACCTCGACGTGGACCGTGTGGTGGAACTCGGGGTAGGCGATGGCCGCGCCGCGTCTGGCGATCCGGGTGAAGCCCTCGTCGTGCGCCAGCTCCCAGTGCACGGTGATCCGCTCGGCGGGCAGTCCGCTGTCGGGCTGGTACGGGGCGGGGGCGAGGCGGGTCCACAGCAGCACGGAATCGGGCAGCGGGTCGCCGGAGGCGACGCCGAGGGTGAAGGGGTTGTCGGTGATCTTGCGGGCGTCGAACTGGGCGGCGCTCGCGGTGCCCGCGGCCGGCACGTTCACGGCGAAGGCGAGCGCGGCGGCCGCGCCGGTGACGGTCAGGAAGCGGCGGCGCCCGATGTGGCGGGCCGCCGCGCGCAGTTCGGGGCTGTGCTGGGGCAGGTCTGTCGTGATGGTCATCCGGTCCTCCCCTGACTGATGGATGCACGAGGCATTGGAGTCGCCGGGGACGACACTCGCTTGGCGCGTACACAACACCCGGATGGCAGACAGATGAGTTCCGAATGGCGGACCGTCGCGTAGCCTGCGGCCCCATGCCGCATTTCCCGGGGGATAACCCCCGGACCCCCAGCAGAAAGGCAGGTCCCGGCATGGCCGGCACGGAAAGCGCGAGGCAGACCCGAGTCGGGGACCGTCCAACCGGAACACGAGTCGCGGTGGTGACCGGCGCCGGCTCCGGCATCGGCCGGGCGGTAGCGGCAGAACTGCTGCGCGCGGACTGGTCGGTGGCGCTGGCCGGGCGGCGCGTGGAGACGCTGGAGGAGACGGCGGCGCTGGTGCCGGACGGGGCCGCTCTCGCCGTACGGACCGACGTCTCACGCCAGGAGGACGTGGCCGCGCTGTTCGCCGCCACCGTGGAGCGGTTCGGGCGGGTCGACCTGCTGTTCAACAACGCGGGGACGTTCGGGCCGGGCGGGGTGCCGGTGGAGGAGCTGCCGTACGACGCCTGGCGGCACGTGGTGGACACCAACCTCAACGGGGCGTTCCTGTGCGCGCAGGCGGCGTTCCGGCAGATGAAGGGGCAGGACCCGCGCGGTGGCCGGATCATCAACAACGGCTCGATCTCCGCGCACACGCCCCGCCCGCACTCGGTGGCCTACACGGCGACCAAGCACGCGCTGACCGGCCTGACGAAGTCGCTGTCGCTGGACGGGCGGCCGTACGACATCGCCGTGGGCCAGATCGACATCGGCAACGCGGCGACCGACATGACGGCGCGCATGCAGACGGGCGCTCTTCAGGCGAACGGGTCGGTGGCGCCCGAGCCCGTGATGGACGTGGCCGACGTGGCGCGGACCGTGCGGCACATGGCCGAGCTGCCGCTGGCGGCGAACGTGCAGTTCGCGACCGTACTGGCGACGGCGATGCCGTACGTGGGGCGTGGCTGAGAACCGACGGCCGGTAGTTGCCTCCACAACTTGCACAAGTGGAATGTGGAATTCCGCTGCGTCAGTGCTGTTAGACGACTTATGCTCAACTTTGCCTGCACCGAAGCTTCACATTTGGAGCTGGGTGCTTCCGCAGACCAAACCGAGGGGGGTGGACGGCAGCCGTTCCACGACACCGGGTGGGGGTGGATCTCGCGCGGGACCGCGAGATACGCACCGGTGCGTGGAACGGCTGCCGTGCGATCGGCCGGGCGCTCAGCGCCCCAGGATCCGGTCGATCTCGGCCATCTGGCCCTGCGTGAGCGCCCCCTTCTCCAGGGCGCCCGCGTTCTGCTCGGCCTGGACGACGGAACGGAACCCCGGGATCGGCACGGTGCGCGGGCTGCGGGCCCACAGCCAGGCGAGGGCGCCCTGGCCGAGCGTGCGGCCGTCGGAGGTGAGGACGTCCTTGAGCGCGTCGACGCGGGCCAGCCACCGCGGGTCGGCGCCGGACCCGTCCTCGAAGCCCTTCAGCCACTCGGGCGGCCGGCTGCGGATGTCCCCGGCCTCCAGGGCCTGGCCGCTCCTGCGCCTGCCGGTGAGCAGGCCCATCGCGAGCGGGCTGCGGTTGACGCTCGCCAGCCCCAGCTCCTCGCACAGCGCGAACATCTCGGGCGCGTCCTGGAGCACGTTGGCCATGTGCTGTACGGCCGCGCAGTGCTCCCCGCTTGCGAAGACGGCGGCGCGGGCGGGGTCGTCGGTGCTCCACGCATAGGCGCGGATCAGCCCCTCGCGCACGAACTCCTCGCAGAGGTCGCGCAGTTCGGCGGCGCGCTGCGGGTCCGCGTCGGACAGGTGGAGCTGATAGAGGTCGATGTGGTCGGTGTCCAGGCGCTTCAGGGACGCGGTCAGCGCGCGGCGGGCGTACTCCGGGGAGTCGTCGGCGCCGGTGAGGGTGCGGGTCTCCTCGTCGAAGACGTTGCCCCATTTGGTGGCGACGACGACGTCGGCGCGGCGCTTGCCGAGGGCGCGGCCCAGGACGCGTTCACTGTGGCCGGCCCCGTAGGTGTCCGCGGTGTCGAAGAAGGTGACGCCCAGGTCGAGGGCGCGCCGGATCGCCCGTACCGACTCCTCGTCGTCGACCTTGCCCCAGCCCAGGGGCTGCCCGTCGGCGGACTGCCACTCACCGCCGATGGCCCAGCAGCCGAAACCGAGAGCGCTTACCCCGATGCCGGTACGTCCCAAAGTCCTCGTGGTCTCCATGAGGTGGGACGTTAGGAGTTGGAGTGCGCGCGAAGGCAAGCCCTCGGGCGGGACTCCCGAAACCGGTTACGCCTGGCCGGTCTCGAAGCGGGAGATCCGGCCGTCCTGCTCGACCTCGAAGTGCCATTGGGTGCGCATCTCGCCGTAGGTGTCGTTGCGGTAGCTGGCGAGGAGGTCGCGGCCGTTGTTCGACTCGTTGTCGACCTCCATGTGACCGTTGGAGGAGAAGATCTCCCGGTCGACCCAGTCGGCGAGGTCGCGGTCGGTGCCGTCGTCCGCCATGGTCGCGCCCGGCGCGAGGATGCTCAGGAAGCCCTCACGGTCGTGGGCGTTGACGGCGGTGACGAAGGCACGGACGGCGGGGTCGCTGAGTTTGGACGTCTGAATCGTCATACCGGTCAGCCTCACACCGGGCCGCACGGCCCGCCACCCGAACGGCGGCGAAGGCAGGCCGGTCGGGTGTCCCTGATGCGACGGTGGACAGCACGGGAGGGGATCTGTTCCTGCTGTCTGCTCCGGGAGTCGCTGTGATTGCTTACGACCGACGTGATCTGGGCCTGCTGATGCTCCGGCTGGGTGCCGGCGGGGTACTGGCCGCGCACGGCACACAGAAGCTGTTCGGCTGGTTCGGCGGGCATGGCATCGAGGGGACCGGCCAGTTCATGGAGTCGGTCGGCTATCGGCCGGGCAAGGCGAGCGCCACGGCGGCGGGGCTCGCCGAGGCCGGCGGCGGCGCGCTGCTGGCGCTGGGGCTGGCGACCCCGCTCGCGGGCGCCGCGGCGGCCGGCGGCATGGCGGGGGCGTCCGCGGTACACGCCCCGAACGGCTTCTTCGCCCAGGAGGGCGGCTACGAGACCGCGGCGACCCTGGGCCTCGCCGCGGCCGGCCTCGCCGTCACGGGCCCCGGCCGGCTCTCCCTCGACCATGCCATGGGCCATCTCTTCGACCGCGGCTGGATGGTTCCCACGGCGCTGGCGGCGACGGCCGCGGTCACGGCACTGGTGGTGGGGGCACGGAACAGGAGGCTGGACAAGCCGGACAGGAACAACGGGTTCGATGGGCAGGAGCCGTTGTTCGAGGAGTAGTCGGCCTGGTCGGGAGGGGCACGGGTCCTCTGCCAAGCTGCCCGCATGACTGATCAGACCGCCCGTCCCGACACCACCGCCGATCTGTGGGCCCGCATCGACGCCCTGTGGACCTGGCTCGACACCGACCAGCCGATCGGCGGCCGCGAGGGCATGGTGCTGCGCATGCTGAAGCTGTCGGAGGAGGTCGGCGAGGTCGCTCAGGCGGTCATCGGCGCGACCGGCCAGAACCCGCGCAAGGGGGTCACCCACACCTGGGAGGACGTACAGGGCGAACTGTGCGACGTGGTGATCACGGCCCTGGTCGCCCTGCGAACGCTGACGCCGGACACGCGTGAGGTGTTCGGGCGGCATCTGGAGCGGGTGACGGAGCGGTCCTTGGGCCCAACGCCCCTGTAGGGGCGCGGCCGCGACGCCGTTGGAACCCCACAGCGGGTTCGGCGGGTTGAGCCGCTGGGGCGCCCAACGGGCGCTGACGACGGGTCGGTCGCCGTATCTGCTCACGCCTCGCCGCCCTCCACCAGGACCTCGCGCATGCCGCCCTCCGCGCGCCAGCGCCGCAGCAGTTCGTGGAAGGCGACCGGGCCGTCGCCGTACGACTCGCTGCGCTCCCTCGGCCTGCCCTCGTTGTTGTAGTAGCCCGGCGTGCACTCGGCCTGGAACCGGTACAGGTCGGCGGCCTTGCGGCGGATCGTCGCGACCCAGGCGTCCTGCGCCTCGGCGGTCGGCTCGACGCACCGCACCTGCCGCCTGCGGGCCTCTCCGATCACCTCGGCGACGTGCGTGGCCTGCTCGTCGAGGATGTGGACGTAGTTCACGGCGGAGGCGTTCTGGAGCGGGCCCAGGTGGAAGAGGTTGGGGAAGCCCTCGCTGTAGAAGCCGTGCAGCGTCCTCGGGCCGCCGCTCGTCCAGGTCCGCAGCAGATCGGCGCCGCCCCGGCCGTACACCGGCAGCCGCCCGGACAGCACTCCGGAGACGCCGACCTCGAAGCCGGTCGCGAAGACGATGCAGTCGACCTCGTACTCGCCCCCGCCGACCACGACGGCGTTCTCGGTGATCCGCTCCACGCCGTGGGTGTCGGCGGTGTCGACGAGGGTGACGCCCGGCCGGTTGAAGGTCTGCAGGTAGCTGTCGCTGAACGTGGGCCGCTTGCACATGTAGCGGTACCAGGGCTTGAGCCGCTCGGCGGTCTCCGGGTCCTCGACCATGGCGTCGACGCGGGCCCGCAGCTCGTTCATCTTCTGGAAGTCGGCGATCTCGTAGGCGAGTTCGCGCTCCTCGACCGGCACGTCCGCGTAGGCGTCGGTCGGGATGAGCTTCTCCTGGAGCCGGGCCGTGGACGTCCAGGCGTCGTCCACCAGGTCCCCGTCCGTGCGGAGGCCGGTGACGACCCTGAGGAAGTTCTCCCGCCGGTGCCGCTGCCAGCCGGGTTTCAAGGACTCGGCCCATTCCGGGTCGGTGGGCCGGTTGCCGCGTACGTCGACGGAGGACGGGGTCCGCTGGAAGACGTACACGTGCGCCGCGTCCGCACCGAGATGCGGCACCACCTGGATGGCTGTGGCGCCGGTGCCGATGACGGCGACGCGTTTGTCGGCGAGCCCGGTCAGGCCGCCGCCGGCGTCACCGCCGGTGTAGCCGTAGTCCCAGCGGCTGGTGTGGAAGGTGTGCCCGCGGAAGGTCTCGATGCCGGGGATGCCGGGGAGCTTGGCCTCGCTGAGGGTGCCGCTGGAGACGACGACGTACCGCGCCCGCATCCGGTCCCCGCGGTCGGTGCCGACGATCCACTCGGACTCCGCCTCGTCCCAGCGCAGTTCGGTGACCTGGGTCTGGAAGCAGGCGTGGTCGTAGAGACCGAAGTGACGGGCGATGGCCCGGGCGTGCTCGCGGATCTCCTCGCCGGGCGCGTACTTCCACTTCGGGACGTGGCCGAGTTCTTCGAGCAGCGGCAGGTAGATGTACGACTCGATGTCGCAGTGGATGCCGGGGTAGCGGTTCCAGTACCAGGTGCCGCCGAAGTCCCCGCCCTTCTCGACGACCCGGATCTCCCGCACACCGGCCTGCCGCAGCCGCGCCCCGGCGAGCAGCCCGCCGAACCCGCCGCCGACGATCACCGCCTCGACCCGGTCGTGCAGCGCCTCGCGGGTGAACTCCGGGTCGGCGTACGGGTCCTGGCCGTATGTGGCGTACGGGCCGGACTCGCCGGCGATCCGCCGGTACTGCCTGTTGCCGTCGGGCCGGATCCGGCGCTCGCGTTCGGTGCGGTATCTGGCGCGCAGGGCCTCGGGGTCGAAGTCCAGCTCGGTGTCCAGGCTCCTGCTCGCGTCCTGCGGCTCGGGCATGGGTGGGCTCTCCTCGGTCGTGGGGCCGGCCTCGGGAGGGCCGGGACAGGGGAAGTCGGGGTCAGTGAAGCGAACCGGGCTGACAGGTCCCAGACATATCCCGGACACTTGATCAATGTGACCCAGGGCACAGAGAACGACCCGCCGGACGGGTGCCTACGGCTGTATGGGCCCGCCCAGCCAGTAGCCGAAGCCCCTTCGGGTGTGGATCAGCGCGGTCTGCCCTCCGTTCACCTTGCGGCGCAGCCGGGAGACGAGCCGTTCGATCGCGCCGTCGGTGGGCGGGTCGTCCCAGACGTGGCGGCCGATCTGCTCCTTGGACAGCACTCGTTCGGCGTTGACCAGCAGACAGCGCAGCAGCCGGTACTCGGCGGGCGTGAGCTCGATGGTGCGCTCGCCGCGCCGGGCCCGGCGGGTGGCGTCGTCGAGCATCAGGTCGCCGTAGCGCAGCGCGTCGTCCCATCCGGCGGGCTCCTGACCGCGAACCAACTGCCGTGCCCGGGCGAGGACTTCGGCGACCCGGCCGGGCGCCCCCGGCGGCCCGTGGGTGCCGGGGCCGCCGCCGGGCAGGCTGCCGAGGAACTCGCCGGTCCCGGTGAGCAGCAGGACGGCCGGGCGGTCGGGGGCGAGGAGACGGCGGCTGTGCCGGAGGGCCTCGGTGTCCGGCAGCATCACGTCGAGGATGACCAGATCGAACCGGCGCTCGGCGAGCAGGAGGCCGGCCTCGGTGGCCCGGTCCACCGCGACGGTCCGGTAGCCGGCGAGCTCCAGCAGTGCGGAGAGCGGCTCGGAGGTACGGGGCTCACCTACGACGAGCAGGACATCCGGTATCGCCGGTACCGCGTCGGTCGACGGCGGCTTCGGCATGCGGCCACTGTACCTGCGGGTTGCCTGAGGCAAGTGAACGCCGATCGGGTCCGGCCATCGAGCTCAGGGCCGGGGTCCGCCTGCCGGCCCGCCGCCGGGTCCGCCCCGTGGCTCCGAGCCGGACGGTCCCGCCACCGATGCTCACTACCAAGGCGTGGCTCCGAGCCGGACGGTCCCGCCACCGGCTCACTTCCAAGGCGTGGCTCCGAGCCGGAAGGTCCCACCACCGGCTCACTTCCAGGGCGTGGCTTCGAGCCGGATACGCGCGTCGCCGCCGACGAGCGGGGCGGCGCTGGCGGGCAGCGGGATGTGGGCGACCCAGTGGCCGGGGGCGGGGTCCTCGTCGACGCGGGGCGCCCCTGCGGCACGGTGGTCGCGGATGGCGCCCTCGATCTCCGAGTTCCAGGTGGCCCAGATGCCGGGGCCGCCGTCCGGTGTGCCGACGTCGATGACGAGGGTGTCGGCGAAGTCGGCGCTGTGCTCCAGGTGGTCGCCGAGGTGCAGGATGCCGCGCCGCTCGCGCAGGGAGATGATCCGCAGTTCGAGGATGAACCGCATGGGTTCGTCGGAGGTGGCCCGCAGTCCGCTGTTGAGGAAGGTGGAGGCCAGCGACGTGGACGGCTGCTGCCCGTCGAGCTGGATGGGGCACCAGTGGGCGGCCAGCCGCTCGTGCATCACCACCGGCAGTCCGCGCACCGACAGCCGGGCCTCGGCCTGCCACACGAGGTCGCCGTCGGCGGGCAGCCGGAGTCCGGTCAGCGAGGCCTCGATACGGGTGTCCCCGAACAGGAACCGCCGCAGGTTCTGGTAGCCCTCCTCGGAGTTGACCATGCCGTAGCGCCCGCTGTGGCTGCGGTGCACGTAGGCCCGGTGGGCGCCCGGCACATACGCCCGCTCGATCTGGACGAGCCCGTCGCTGTGCGGTCCGACGGCGGCGGACGACAGCCCGAAGGCGACGTCGTAGTCGGCGGGGTCGGTCCCCACGAGGCAGAAGACCTGCTCGACGGGCAGCGCCCCCGGCCCCTGCGGCATCTCCCGGGCGTCCCAGCCCTCGGGCGGGCCGTCGGGGTCGGTCAGCGCCTGCGGGGTGAGGAACTCGTACATCCGCCGGGGCCCGAAGATGTCCGCGCCCTGGATGCCGAGGGTGTCGCGGACCCGCTCCAGCAGCCCGCCGCCGAGGTCGAAGGTGATGCCGCCGTGCGGGGTGCCGTAGGTGAAGAACTTCGCGACGCAGCCGGCGGCGTCGCGCCCCCGGTCGGGCAGGACCTTCTGCAACAAGGACCGGCAGATGAGTCCGCCCATGGAGTGGGCAACGAGGAGGACGCCGGGCGCCCCGGTCTTCTCCCGCAGCCGGTCGATCAGGTCGAGCAGATCGACGGCGGCGTCCTCCAACTGGTACTCCTGCGGGCTGCCGCCCCAGGTGGTGGCCGAGCGGTCGTAGAAGCGATGGATCCAGACGGTGTTGGCGGGGATCTCGTCGTGCTCGGCGAGGTAGGCCGCCTGGTTCCCCTTCACGAGGAGTTCGTAGCCCTCGTCACGGAGCAGCCGCAGCAGGGGGCTCTCGAACTGGTGGAAAAGGGGTTGGTTGTGGGCGCCGACACGGACGTGGACCGAGCCCTCGTTGAAGCCGTAGAAGGGGTCGTCGACGGCTTTGTCGATGCCGCGCGTGCCGCCGGCGAAGCCACGGACGTAGACGAGGGGAAGTCGGCGGTTGTCATCCACGGCTTGCCTCCAGAGACCAGGGTTCTCTCCTCCTGACTAGAGGAAGCCCGGAACTCTGGCCTCCAGGAATAGCCAGAAAGAGTGAAGCTTCCGAAATCCGCCGTAGCGGCAGGTGCGCAAACCGTGCGACGGATGCGCCGCCCTTCCCCGTAGAGCAGACACACAGACGGACGTCTGCAGGGAGGGGAACAGAAAGTGGCAGGGCACGGAGTCAGAACCGCCAGAGGTACGGCGGCCGCGGCGGTGGCACTGGTGGCGCTGACCGCGTCACAGGCGCCGGGTGCGGTCCCGGCACGGGCCTCGGCGTCGGTAGCGGGCCAGTCGCCCGCGCAGCACGGGCCGAGCGTGTCCGGCGACACCCCGTACCGCACCGAGCTGCCGCCGCTGCGGACCGGGAAGCGGGACGGCGGCGGCGCCCCGGCGGGGGTCGGCGCCGCGCTGCCCGCGACCGTGTTCGCCGCCTACCGGCGAGCGGAGCAGCGGCTTTCGCACGAGACGCCCGGCTGCGGGCTGCGGTGGCAGTTGCTGGCGGCGATCGGGCAGGTCGAGTCCGGGCAGGCGCGGGGCGGCCGGGTGACCGACGACGGTACGACCGTGGCGCCGATCCTCGGACCACGACTGGACGGCGTCGCCTTCGCGCTGATCCGGGACACCGACGGCGGTGTCCACGACGGGGACACGGCGTACGACCGCGCGGTCGGGCCGATGCAGTTCATCCCGTCGACCTGGGCCCATTGGGGAGCGGACGGCAACGGCGACGGACGCACGGATCCGAACAACGTCTTCGACGCCGCGCTCGCCGCCGGACGCTATCTGTGCGCGGGCGGGCGAGACCTGTCCGTCCCCGCCCAGATGGACCTGGCGGTCCTCGGCTACAACCACTCGTCGGCGTATCTGCGCACGGTCAGGGCCTGGTACGCGTACTTCCTGGACGGGCACAGCGTGGTGCCGGACGCCTCTGCCGGTTCCTCTTCCGGCCCCGAGCCGTCGCGGCCGCCCTCGGAGCCGAAGCGGCCCTCGCCGACTCGCTCCGCCCGTCCGAGCGCCACCCCGACCCGCACGCCGTCGGCCCCCGCCTCGCCGGCCCCCACCGCATCGCGTCCGGCCGCCGACCCCGAGGAGACCGAGAATCCGCAACTCCCCCTCCCCGCCCCGGACATCGGGCTTTCCGGCGACGACCTGCTGCCGGGCAGCGACGCGCTGACCAGTAACAGCGCGGACTCGATCACCGCCTCCCCCTCCACAACCGCCGATACCGAGCGGTAATGTCGCGCCCCGCCGGACGGGACGGCACCGGTGGGGTGAGAGCGAAGGGGCCCTCATGGCGACGGACATGTCTGCGGAGACGGATGCCTCCGACGAGCGTTGGCAGCAGATGTGGGGCCACCGCGAGCATCTGCTCAAGGTGGCCCGGCGCAGGTCGATGAGCGCGGAGGACGCCGAGGACGCGGTGCACGAGGCGATGCTGCGGGCCGCCGAGCGTCCCGACCTGGACGACGAGCGGCTCGCGGCGTGGCTGACGACGGTGACGATGCGGCTGTGCGTCGACCGCTACCGGCAGGTGAACCGGGAGGCCGAGGTGCGCACCAGCCCGACGCTCATCGCCCCCGGCCCGGTGCCCGTCGAGGAGGCGGTGTGCGACCGGGCCGAGGCGAAGTGGCTGGCGGTGCGCAGTGGTGAGCTGCCCGCTCGGCAGGCCGAGGCGCTGCGGCTGAAGTCGCAGGACCTCGACGTCGGCCAGGTCGCGGTCCGGATGGGGCTGAGCTACCGGACCGTCGAGTCGCTGCTGGCCCGGGCGCGGCGGACACTGCGGCAGTCGCTGGCCGCGACGCTCGGGTGCGCGCTGTTCCTGATCGGGTGGGGGCGGCCGCGCGGCGGCGGCAAGGTGCACGCCGTGGCGGTGGCTTCTACGGCGGCGACGCTCGCGGTGGCCGGGTTCGTGCTGCCCTACACGCTCGACGGGGGCGGGAGTCAGGGCGGTACTCCGCGGCCCGCGGTTGCTTCGCCGGACGCGGAGGCACAGCGGCCGGACAGCGGCGCCGGGCACAGGGCTCCGCGGGGGAACCGGCCCACGGCCTCGGCAGCCGAACCTGACGAGGCCGGGTCGCCGTCGGGAGAATCGCTCCGGCCGCTGTCCGTGCCGTCGCTGCCGGAAGTGGCGGTGCCGAAGGTCTCGGTGTCCCCGCTGCCGGTGCTGTCCGCGCCGGAGGTGCCACCTGTGCCCGAGGTGCCGGAACTGCCCGGGATCCCGGAACTGTCCGAGGCCCCTGACCTGCCGGTCGAGCCCTCCGCCGTGCCGTCCGCCTCGCTTCCGCTCCCCACGACGCCCCCTCAGCCCTGACTCCGGCCGGAGGGTCGTAGATCCGGCCGAACCCCCGCCCCGAAACCCGTTCGAAAAAAATCCGTCACCCGAGCGACGGACGCCCCGCCCCTCCCCGTAGAGCAGATGTCAGAGCTGCTCCAGGGGCCGAAGGGTGGACCGGATGGGTGTCGAGATCTGTGTGGAAGGGCTGACCAAGTCCTTCGGTCACCAGGTCATCTGGCAGGACGTCTCACTGACGCTGCCCGCCGGGGAGGTCTCGGTCATGCTCGGCCCCTCGGGCACGGGCAAGTCGGTGTTCCTCAAGACGCTCGTCGGACTGCTGAAGCCGGAGCGTGGCTCGATCACGATCCAGGGCCGGGACATCACGAAGCTTCGCGAGCACGACCTGTACGAGGTTCGGAAGCTCTTCGGCGTGCTGTTCCAGGACGGCGCGCTGTTCGGCTCGATGAACCTGTACGACAACATCGCCTTCCCGCTGCGCGAGCACACCCGTAGGTCCGAGAGCGAGATCCGGCGCATCGTGCTGGAGAAGATGGACATGGTCGGGCTGATCGGCGCCGAGGGGAAGCTGCCCGGCGAGATCTCCGGCGGGATGCGCAAGCGGGCGGGGCTGGCCCGGGCCCTGGTTCTCGACCCGGAGATCATCCTCTTCGACGAACCCGACTCCGGCCTCGACCCGGTCCGCGTTGCCTACCTCAACCAGCTCATCGTCGACCTCAACGCCCAGATCGACGCGACCTTCCTGATCGTCACGCACGACATCGCCTCCGCCCGCCAGGTGCCGGACAACATCGGCCTGCTGTTCCGCCGCGAGCTGGTGATGTTCGGGCCGCGCGAGGACCTGCTGACCAGCGACGAGCCCGTCGTACGGCAGTTCCTGAACGGCCGTATGCAGGGCCCCATCGGGATGGCGGAGGAGAAGGACGCCGCGCAGGTCGAGCAGGAGCTGGCCGCCCTCGGCGACGACGCCAAGGGCACGGAGTCTCCCGCCGGCCAGGCTCTGACTCCCCGCCTGCTGCCGGGGCCCGGTATCCCCCGGCCGCCCCGCTGGGAGGCGATCGCCCGACGCGAGGCCGCGCTGCACCGGAAGACGGTGGTCGGCGCATGAGCCTGTCACCGATCGGCGCGCTGCGGCACTCGGGGAGCCTGTTCGCGATGGCGCTTGACGTCGCCCGGACGATCCCCCGACGGCCGTTCCAGGCAAGGGAGTTCATCCAGCAGGCCTGGTTCGTCGCGAGCGTGACGATCCTCCCGACGGCCCTGGTCTCCATCCCCTTCGGCGCGGTCATCGCCCTCCAGATCGGCAGCCTGACGCGGCAGCTCGGCGCGCAGTCCTTCTCGGGCGCCGCCTCCGTGCTCGCCGTGCTGCGCGAAGCCTCGCCGATCGTCACCGCGCTGCTCATCGCGGGCGCCGGCGGCACGGCGATCTGCGCGGACCTCGGGGCGCGGAAGATCCGCGACGAGATCGACGCGATGCAGGTGCTGGGCATCGACCCCGTCCACCGGCTGGTCGTACCGCGCGTACTGGCGTCGATGCTGGTCGCGGTGCTGCTCAACGGCCTGGTGTCGGTGGTCGGGGTGGCGGGCGGCTACTTCTTCAACGTCGTCCTGCAGAACGGCACCCCGGGCGCCTACCTCGCCTCCTTCACCACCCTCGCCCAGCTCTCCGACCTGTGGGCGGCCGAGGTCAAGGCGCTCGTCTTCGGCGCGATCGCGGCGATCGTCGCCTCGTACAAGGGACTCACCGCGAAGGGCGGCCCGAAGGGTGTGGGCGACGCGGTGAACCAGTCGGTGGTGATCACCTTCATGTTGCTGTTCGTGACCAACTTCGTGATGACCGCGGTGTACTTCCAGGTCGTCCCGCAGAGGGGTTAGCCGATGAGACCTCTCCGACGCCCGCTGCGCTCACTCGAAGAGCTCGGCGCACAACTCGCTTTCTACGGCCGCTCGTTGGCGTGGACCGGCCGCACCCTGCGCCGCTACAAGAAGGAGATCCTGCGGCTGCTCGCCGAGGTGAGCTTCGGCCGGGGCGCGCTCGCGGTGGTGGGCGGCACGGTCGGTGTGATCGCCTTTCTGTCCTTCTTCACCGGCACGGAGGTCGGTCTCCAGGGCTACGCGGCCCTCAACCAGCTCGGCACCTCCAACTTCGTGGCGTTCCTCTCGGCGTACTTCAACACCCGCGAGATCGCCCCGCTGGTGGCCGGGCTCGCGCTGTCCGCGACCGTCGGCGCCGGGTTCACGGCCCAGTTGGGCGCGATGCGGATCAGCGAGGAGACCGACGCGCTCGAAGTGATGGGCGTGCCCTCGCTGCCGTTCCTTGTGACGACGAGGATGATCGCCGGGTTCGTCGCGGTGATCCCGCTGTACGTGGTCGGCCTGCTGTCGTCCTACCTCGCCGCCCGCACCATCACCACCGGCTACTACGGCCAGTCGGCCGGGACCTACGACCACTACTTCCAGCAGTACCTACCGCCGGTCGACGTGCTGTGGTCCTTCGGGAAAGTGCTCGTCTTCGCCGTCCTGATCATCCTCGTCCACTGCTTCTACGGCTACTACGCGAGCGGCGGCCCCGCGGGCGTCGGCGTGGCGGTGGGCCGTGCGGTGCGGACCTCGATCGTGGCGATCAACATCCTCGACTTCTTCCTGTCGCTCGCGATCTGGGGCGCCAGTACGACCGTACGGATCGCGGGGTGAGCCGCCGAATGAGAGTGCTGAGACTGCGGTTGTACGGCGTCGTCTTCATCGCCGTACTCGCACTGCTGCTGTCCCTGTCGGTCGCGATGTACCGACAAGTGTTCACGCCGGTCGTGCGGATCACGCTGGAGGCCGACAGCCTCGGCAACCAGCTCGATCCGCGGGCCGACGTCAAGCTGCGCGGGGTGCTGGTCGGCGAGGTGCGCGAGGTGCGGGCGGACGGGACGAAGGCGACGCTCGACATCGCGCTCAAGCCCGAGCACGTCGCGTACATCCCGTCCGACGTGCATGCGCGCCTGCTTCCCAAGACGCTGTTCGGCGAGAAGTACGTCGACCTGGTGCCGTCCGCCGCTTCGTCCGCCCGCCCGATCCGCGCCGGCGATGTCATCACCCAGGACCGCACCCGGGTCGGCATGGAGGTGCAGCAACTCATGAACGACCTGCTGCCCCTGCTGCGAACCGTCCAGCCCGGCAAGCTCAACGCCACCCTCTCCGCGTTCGCCACCGCCCTCGAAGGCCGCGGCGACCGGATCGGCGACAACCTCACGCGCCTGGAGGCCTACCTGCGCCGCCTCAACCCCCACCTGCCCTCCCTCACCGAGGACATCGCCCGCTTCGCCGAGGTCGCCGAGATCTACGGCGACGCGGCGCCCGACCTGATGGACATCCTGCGCAACACCGTCACCACCAGCCGCACGATCGTCGAGCAGAAGGACCGGCTGGCTGCGGCTTTGCGGAGCACGGCGACCGTCGCCGGCACCACGGAGGACTTCCTCGACGCGAACGGCGACCGGCTGATCGCCCTCGGCCGGGTCTCCCGTCCGACGCTGGAGCTGTTCGCCCGCTACTCCCCCGAGTACCCGTGTCTGCTGGCCGGTCTGGTCCGGCAGGAGAAGGCATCGGAGGGAGCGTTCCGGGGCGGCAAGATGCACATCACGCTGGAGGTCGTGCGGCCGCAGGGTGCGTACCAACCGGGCGAGGAGCCACGGTACGGCGAGCACTCGGGACCCGACTGCCGTGATCTGCCCGGGCCGCCGGTACCGGCGCCCGGGGCCCACCTCGATGACGGTTCGAAGGCCGGGGGTTCCTCCTCGGGTGACCCGCTCGGCGTGTCCGCCACGCGAGCCGAGCAGCAGGCCGTCGGCTCGCTCGTCGCGCCCGCGCTGGGGGTGCCCGCCGACGAGGTACCGCCGGTCGCGACGCTGCTGTTCGGGCCGCTGGCGCGCGGGACGGCGGTGAGTGTGGCATGAGGACCGCAGGCGCGCGGCAGACCGCTGCTCCCCTTGTCAAGTTCAGCGTTTTCGCGGTGGTGACCATCCTGGCGACGGCCCTCCTCGCCGCCACCATCGTGAGCATCTCCTTCACCCCGGAGCATCGGTATCGCGCGGTTTTCAGCGACGTCACCGGCCTGGAGGAGGGCGACGACATCCGCGTGGCGGGGGTGCGGGTCGGCGAGGTCGAGGGCATCCGGATCAAGGACCGGACGCTGGCCGAGGTCACCTTCACGGTCGGCCGGGACCGGCCGCTGCCGGCCACCACAGGCGCGGTGGTCCGGTATCGCAACCTGGTCGGACAGCGGTACGTCGCGCTGACCGAGGGCGTGGGCGACGGCTCCCGGCTGCTGCGGCCCGGCGGGACGATCCCGCTGTCGCGCACACAACCGGCGTTGGACCTCAACGCCCTGTTGAACGGCTTCAAGCCGCTGTTCGCCGCGCTGAGCCCGAAGGACGTCAACCAGCTCGCCACCGAGATCATCAAGACCCTCCAGGGCGAGGGCGGCACGGTCAACAGCCTGCTCGTGCACACGGCGTCGCTCACCTCGACGCTGGCCGACCGCGACCATCTGATCGGCTCGGTGATCGACAACCTCAACACCGTGCTGGAGACGCTGGACAAGCGGGGCGCCCGCTTCTCCGGGCTGCTCAAGCAGCTACGGCGCGTCGTCTCGGGCCTGGCCGCCGACCGCAAGCCCATCGGGCAGTCGCTCGTGGGCATCGGCGATCTGACGGAGGCCACCTCGGGGCTGCTCAAGGACGCGCGTCCTTCGCTGAAGGACGACATCGCCGAGCTGACCGAACTCACCGGAACGCTGAACGACAACGAGGAGACCGTGGAGGGCGTCCTGAAGCGGCTGCCGAACAAGCTCAACGAGCTGACGGGGACGGCGTCCTACGGCTCGTGGTTCAACTTCTACCTCTGTGACTTCGACGGGCGGATCGTGCTGCCG
Organism: Streptomyces sp. NPDC036764; assembly: GCF_055609385.1. Lineage (NCBI taxonomy): Bacteria > Bacillati > Actinomycetota > Actinomycetes > Kitasatosporales > Streptomycetaceae > Streptomyces > Streptomyces sp. NPDC036764. The sequence continues at coordinate 307,323 of NZ_JBVJPT010000004.1, read as the reverse complement.
AAGACGAAGCAGGTACTGACACCCGAACTGCATGTGGCGAGGGCGAGGTGCGGGGGATGAGCCGTAAGCAACGTCCCGAGCCGCTGTTCAGGGTGCGGGTGGAGCCGCCGAGGCTGCCGAGGATACGTCTGCCGAGGGTGCGGCTCCTGCCGCGCCGCAGGCCCCGCCCGCAACCGCTGTTCAAGGTGCGCGTCGAGCCGCCCAGGCTGCCGAGGATACGGATCCGCCGACCGCGCCTCATCCCCTTCCGCGACCGCAACCCCGTCGTCATCGGTGCCGTCGGCCTCACCACCCTCGCACTGCTGGCCGTGGCCGCGTTCAACGCCGACCGTCTGCCGGTGATCGGAGACGGCAGGACGTACAGCGCGGCCTTCGCCGAGGCGGGCGGGCTCAAGCCCGGTGACGAGGTGCGGATCGCCGGGGTCAAGGTCGGCAAGGTCGAGGAGGTCGACCTGGACGGCGACCACGTCAAGGTCACCTTCAAGATCAAGGGCGAGCCGGGTTTCGGCAGGGAGACCGGCGCGTCCATCCGGGTCAAAACGATCCTCGGGGCGAAGTACCTCGCACTGCACCCCAAGGGCCGGGGACAGTTGGCGCCCGGCAGCGAGATACCGCTGAGACGCACGGTCCCCGCCTACGACGTCGTACAGGCCTTCAGCGACCTCACCACGACATCGGAGAAGGTCGACACCGACCGGGTGGCCAAGGCCATGGACACCATCTCCACCACCTTCGAGGACTCACCGGAAGAGGTACGGGCGTCCCTCAAGGGCCTGTCCCGGATCTCCAGGACGGTGGCCTCCCGCGACAAGGCGCTGCGCGAGCTGCTCAGCCACGCTAACGGCGTCACGGGCGTACTCGCCGACCGCTCCGGGGACTTCACCGCCCTGGTCAAGGACGGCGACAAACTGTTCAAGGAGATCAGCAAGCGGCGCGAGGCGATCCACAAACTGCTGAAGAGCTCCGCCGCGCTCGGCATCCAGCTCTCCGGCCTGGTCGAGGACAACGACAAGGAGATCGGGCCCGCGCTCAAGGGCCTGAACCGCGTGGTGCAGATGCTCGAACGCAATCAATCAAGCCTGGACCGCAGCATCAAGCTCCTGGCGCCCTACGTCCGGCTCTTCACCAACACCCTCGGCAACGGCCGCTGGTTCGACTCCTACGTCCAGAACCTGGTCGCCGCTCCCGTGGTGCCGCGAACGGGAGGGGCGCAGTGAACATCCCTGTCAGGGTGAGAAGGCCTCTGGCCCTGCTCACCGCACTGTCCCTCGTCGCCGCGCTCGCCCACGTCCTGTGGCCGCGCCCCGAGCCGGTCCGCGTCACGGCGTACTTCCCGCGCACGGTCGGCATCTACCCCGGCTCGGACGTCCGCGTGCTGGGCGTCCGGATCGGCGAGGTCAGGAGGATCACGCCGGAGGGCGACCGTGTGCGGGTCGACCTGGAATACGACGCAGGCCGTAAGGTCCCGGCCGGGGCGCAGGCGGCGATCATCAACTCCTCGGTGGTCAGCGACCGTTATGTGCAGCTCCTGCCTGTGTACCGGGGCGGTCCGGTGCTGCGGGACGGGGACGAGATCCCCGAGTCGCGCACGGCCGTACCCGTGGAGCTGGACCGCGTCTTCGACAGCCTGCACAGCACGGCGGAGGCGCTCGGCCCGGAGGGTGCCAACAAGGACGGCTCCCTGTCGCGGCTGCTGGGGGTCGGCGCGGACAACCTCGACGGCCAGGGCAAGAACCTCAACCAGACGGTCGAGGACCTCTCGCAGGCGGTCACGACCCTGTCCGACGGCCGCACGGATCTGTTCGGCACGATCCGCAACCTCCAGGTCTTCACGGCGGCGCTTGCGGCCGACGACAAGAGCGTGCGGTCGTTCAACAGCAGCCTCGCGAAGGTCGCCGAACAACTGGCGGGCGAGCGCGAGGACTTGGCGGCGGCGCTGAAGAACCTCGGGACGGCGCTGGGCGACGTGTCCGGCTTCGTGAAGAGGAACAAGAAGTCACTGACCGCGAACGTGGAGGGTCTGAGCAAGGTCACCAGGGTGCTCGTCACCCAACGGGCCGCGCTGGAGGAACTCTTGGAGGTGGCCCCGACCGGCATGTCGAACCTGAACAACGCCTACAACCCGGCGGCCGGCACCCTCGACACCCGCAACAACGCCGATCAGGCGCAGGACCCGGCTTCGCTGCTGTGCTCGGTGCTCAGGACGACCGGGGACGAGGGCGGAAAGAACCCGGACTGCAGGGAGCTGCGGGAGTTGTTCGACTCCCTGCCCGAGGTCCCGCAGGGCCCGGCGGTCACCGGCACGGTCGACCGCACCCTCGGCGGAATCCTGGAGGCCGACGCATGAGCGTTCCGCGCGCGAGCGTGCTGCGCAAGGGCGGGGTGGCGGCGTGGGCGGCCGTCGGCTCGCTGCTCCTCTCCGGCTGCGAGTTCAACGGCTGGTACGACGTCCAGATGCCCGGCGGAGCGGCCTCGGACGGCGACGCGTACCACGTCACCGTCGAGTTCCGTGACGTCCTCGACCTGGTGCCGCAGTCGGCGGTGAAGGTCAACAACGTCACCGTGGGCGCTGTGGAGAAGGTGGAGCTGGACGGCTGGCACGCGCGTGTACGCCTCCGGGTCGCCGACTCGGTCGAGCTGCCCGCCAACGCGATCGCGGAGCTGCGGCAGACCAGCATGCTCGGCGAGAAGTACGTGGCGCTGTCCGAGCCGACGGACACCACCCCGGTCGGACGCCTCAAGGACGGCGACGCGATCCCCTTGTCCCGCAGCGGCCGCAACCCGGAGATCGAGGAGGTGCTGTCCGCCCTGTCCGCCCTGCTCAACGGCGGTGGCGTGGCGCAGCTCAAGACGATCACCGTAGAACTGAACAAGGCTCTGGAGGGGCGGGAGAACCGGGTCGGGTCCCTGCTGAAGGAGCTGGATGTGTTCCTGGGCGGCCTGGACGAGCAGAAGCAGGACATCGTCCGGGCGCTGAAGGCCGTGGACCGACTCGCCAAGCGCCTCGGCAAGGAGAAGAGGACCATCGCCGAGGCCGTGGACGCGATGCCGCCGGCCCTGAAGGTCCTGGCCGACCAGCGGCGAGACCTGACGCGCATGCTCACGTCGTTGTCGAAGCTCGGCAGGACGGGCACCAGGGTGGTCAACGCGTCGCACGACGACGCGGTCGCGAACCTGAGACATCTGCGCCCGATCCTGCAACAGCTCAACAAGGCGGGCGACGACCTGCCCAACTCACTCGAGCTGCTGACGACTTATCCGTTCCCCCGCAACGCGGTGGACGCCATCAAGGGTGACTACGTCAACCTCCACATCACGGCCGACCTCGACCTGGCCGGGATCTACGGCAACTTGACGGAGAAGCCGGGCGGCAGCCGCGGTGGCGGCGGGGAACCCCAGGGACCCGAGCTCCCGAAGACCCCGGACCTCCCGGACGTACCGGATCTCCCGAGCCTGCCGACCGTCCCGACACCCACCGCGCTCCCGAGCACACCGGCCGTGCCGTCGTCCCCCTCGGCCCCTTCCGGCGGCGGTGGCGACCCGCTGTGCCCGCCGGTGTGCACCAGCAGCTACAGCGATTACGGCGGCTACGGCACCGGGGGCGACTGGCCGAAGGGGATCGACCTGGAACTGGCCGAGCTGATGCTGAAGGGAGTCCAGCCGTGATCACACGCACGGTCAAGGCCCAGTTGCTCGCCTTCGCCACCATCACCGCCGTAGGGGTGTCGTACGTCGGAGCCGAGTACACCGGGCTCGTGGACGAGGTCCTGGACCGCGGCTACACGGTCCGGGCGGACTTCGCCGAGTCCGGGGGAATCTTCCCCGGCGCCGAGGTGACGTATCGCGGGGTGCCGGTGGGCAGGGTGGGCGCGCTGCACCTGACGGGCGCCGACGGCGTCTCGGTCGCCCTGGACATCGAGGACGGGGCACCGCGCATCCCGGCGAACACATTCGCCGTGGTGGCGAACCGTTCGGCGGTGGGCGAGCAGTACGTGGACCTGCAGCCCCGCACGTCCGACGGCCCCTATCTGCTGGACGGCAGCACGATCCCGCGCGAGAGCACACGCGTACCGCTGCCGACGACGGACCTGGTCCTCAGCCTGGACCGCCTGGTGAACTCGGTGGGGCGGAAGGATCTACGGGTCACGGTCGACGAGTTGGGAAAGGCGTTCGCGGGTACGGGCCCGAACCTGAGCCGGCTGGTGGACTCGGGCAACGTGCTGATCGAGTCGGCATCGGAGGCGCTGCCGGAGACGATCGCACTCATCGAGGACTCACGGAAGGTACTGAAGACACAGGCCGACCAGGGCTCGTCGATCAAGTCGTTCGCGAGCGATCTGGCGGCGCTCACGGCTCAGTTGAAGGAGAGCGACGGCGACCTGCGCAAGCTGATCGGCAACGCCAGACCGGCGGCGCAGGAGGTGAACTCGCTGCTGAAGGCGGCCGGCCCGGAACTGTCGGTGCTCCTGGCGAACCTGATCAGCGGCGGCCAGGTGACGCTGGCGCGACTGCCCGGCGTGGAGCAGGCCCTGGTCACCTTCCCGGTGATGGTGGCGGGCAGCTACACGGTCATCCCCGGCGACGGCACCACCCACTTCGGCCTGGTGGTGAACGCCGACGACCCGCCGGCCTGCACGCAGGGTTACGGCACGGCACGCCGCGACCCTGCCGACACCAGCACACGCGAGGCGAACACCAAGGCCCGCTGCACGCTCCCGCGGGGCAGCGAGTCGTCCGTACGGGGCGCACAGAACGCCCCTGGCGCGTCGGCCGCGTACGGCGGCGCCAACCAGGCGGCCTACGTCACCCCGTACGACCCGGAGACCGGTACCACCACCGGCCCGGACGGAAGGGCCGTCGAGATCGGCTCGAAGGGCGGCCAGCAGGCCGTGTTCGGAAAGGAGTCGTGGCAATGGCTGCTCGTCGGCCCGATGGCATGAAGAACCTGCGGAGTTCCAGGGCGGTGACGGCAGGACTCGTCGCCGCGACGGTCCTGGCAACCGCACTCACGAGTTGGCTGGCCCTCGGCCTGCACGCGCAGCGCGAAGCGGACCAGCGCCGCCAGGACATCCTGGCCGCGGCCCGTCAGTCGGCGCTGAACTTCACTTCCCTCGACTACCGGCACTACGACCGCGACAGCGCGAACGTCCTGGCAGGCGCGACGGGCGACTTCAGGAAGCAGTTCGCAGCACAGACGCAGCAACTGACGCGGCTCGTAGCGGCGAACAAGTCCGTCTCGGAGGGCCAGGTCCTGGAGGCGGGCATCGTCCGCTCCACCGAGAACGCGGCCCGCGTTCTGGTGGTCGCCGACAGCAAGGTGACGAACACGGCTGCGCCCCAGGGAGAGGCGCGCACGTATCGCCTGCAACTGGACCTGGTGCACCGGGACGGGCGCTGGCTGACGTCCGACGTCGAGTTCGTCGGCTGACAGCACCGCAGATCGGCTGACAAGCACCACAGAGGAGTACGACCATGCCGAAGACGACCCCGAACACCGGCACCCGGCGCACCATGACGGCGGCCGCCCGTGCCGCGGCCAAGCGAGCGGAGCGCGGCCACCGCGCACCGGCGCCGGAGACCTCCGTCGCCGTCGCCGGCCGCACCGTACTCATCGAGGCCCCGAAGAACGGCTGGGAGGACCCGCCGGAGCCGTCGCTGGAGTCCTTCGAGGAGGACGCGCCGGCAGGGGACGAGGGACACCCCCGTGGACGCCGCCTGCTCACCGCGGTGCTCGGCGTCCTTCTGGTGGCCGCCCTGGTGGCGACCGCCATACTTGGCTGGCAGTACTGGGACGGACGCCAGACGGCGAACGCCCGGACCCAGGCACTCACTGCCGCGCAGAGGGCCGCACCGGTCGTCCTGTCCTACGACTACCGCCACCTGGACGAGGACTTCGCGAGGGCCCGCACCCACCTGACCGGAGACTTCCGCGCCGAGTACGGCAAGACCACGAAGACCGTGGTCGGCCCGACGGCCAAGAAGTACCGCGGCGTCGTGAAAGCAACGATCACCGCCCCCGCCACCGGAACCCCGGCCGCATCCGTCGTGTCGGCTTCCCCGGACAAGGTCGTGGTGCTCCTCTTCATCAACCAGGTCACCGAGAGCACGCAGGTCTCGGGGGCTCGGGTGGATCTGAACCGGGTGCGGATGACGATGGCCCACACGGACGGGGGGTGGAAGGTGAGCGGGGTCGACGCGCTGTGACGTGTGCGGGGTGCACGTCGTTTACGTGCGGGTGTTGCTAAGAGACGGACCGGGACCTGATGCTCACCGGACGGCAGTCGTAACAGCGAACCCAGGCCGCCGCCCTGCAACTTCGTCCGGACATGCTCCCTCCCCAATGAGTGTCAGCGGACATCCACCAGGAGCAGGTCGAGTGCCACCTCCTCGTGCACGGCGATGTCCCAAGGCCTCCATGGTGCCTGCCACCCGGACGCCTGTAGTGGGTGGTGTTGCTGGCCGGCGCGGGGTTCGACGCGCGAGCGCGCCGGCGCCCGTGGCGTGCAACAGCGTGAACGGCGCCCCGATCCCCCGGCGGCACGCACCCGCCCGTTCGCCCGCCGTCCCCTGTCACCTGCTTTCTTCTGGTTCGGGGCGAGCGCGGGGTGTGCAGAGGGGGATGTCGGGCTGACGACCACACGGATACGTACGTGGTGACCTGCAAATATGCCGCCCATAGCCCACGGGGCGCTGACGGCTGCCAGGGGGAGTGTGGGTGGGAATGTCGGCGGGGTTAACAGTCTGGTCGGCAGGGGGTGTTGCCGCATCGTGACCGTGGTCGGGGTTTTGTGGTCGCACGTGTGGTCGGGGTCGGCTGCTGCTCTGGTCGTACGCGGGGCGCCGGGTACGGCGGCGCCCCCTGCGCACGAAGGGGAGGCCGACGATGAGGGACGCGGATGCAGGCGGTGGGGATCGCCTGGCGCTGGCGGTGCTGACTCAGTACCGGATGGCCACGACCGAGCAGATGCACCGGGTGATCGCGCCGGGGGTGCGGATCGAGCAGACGCGGCGGAGGATGGCCAAGCTACGCGATGAGGGACTGGTCGACCGCATCACCCTGCCCCGGGCCGGACGGCTGCGCGTATGGTTTCCCACTTCGTACGGCACGCAGATCGCCTCCGAGTGGCCGGAGCCGCGCGGGCGACGATCACCGAAAACGCTGTCCGATCCGACAGCCGCGAGGCTGCGGGTGGGACACACGTTGACGGTGACCGAGACCGCGCTCGCCTTCCTCGAAGACGCGCGCCGAAGTGGCGACTTGTGCCGCCCACTGGACTGGATTCCGGAGGTTTACCACTCCCTCGGGGGCGGCGAGGCCGTCATACCCGACGCCCTCATGTACTACCGCCGCGGTCCCGCCGACGGCGAGGACGGGGCAATGCTGCGGGCATTCATCGAGGTCGACCGGGCCACCATGGGCCCGGAACGCCTGTCCGCAAAAATCGGCACCTACGCTCGCCTCCACCGGTACACCCCCACACCCGTTACGCGCCGCGGACCGACCATCGCGCAGGACCCGGTGCAGGAGACATGGCGACGCCACTATCCGCTCTTCCCTCGCGTCCTGTTCGTCCTGGACGGCACCGGCCCCGCCGGCATCACCACGCGCATCCGCGCCCTCAGTGCAGCTGCGAGGGAACCGGCGGCGGTCGGCTTCCTGCGCTACGTTCCCGTCCTCGCGGCATCGCTGACAGACCTGCGCAACAACGGACCTTCCTCACCGGTCTGGCATCCAGTCCAAGACCCTGCCATCCCGGTCGCATGGAGCCAGTCACCACCCTTGTAGTCATCCTGCCGGCGCGCACCGTCCGCTCGCGAGGGCTGCGCAGAGCCCGACCATGGGGTCCGACCACAGATACGAAAGGCCGACCACAGCAGGTCACAGCGGTGCGCAGGAGCACTGCGCATCGACTGCGCAGCGGATGCACAGTGCTCGTGAACGGTTACGCGGTCAGTGGCCGTGGGCCAATCAGAGATTGCGGAGCCAGCTCAAAGACTGTGCACGCGCACCGACCACCGGCAGATTGCGCAGGAGTGCCTGCGCGCCGAGCGCGGAACGGATGCCCACTGCGTGCAGCCTCGACGGGGAGTCGGCGCAACGCACGGAGGGCCTGCAGCATCGCCGCCGACTCTGCTCCTGGGAAACTTCAGGGACTTGCCGTTGTGTCTGAGGCGGACTCCCGACTCGGCAAGCCCCCGAAAGGTCGGGAGGAGTTTCCGAGGGCAGGTCAGAGGCCGTGCCGAGTGAAACCCGCAGAGAGCGGCAGAAGAGTCGGGCTATACGCCGGGGAGTGCCACCGCAGCGCTATGACCTGCGTAAGCCGTGACGAACGGCAGCAACAGCACAGCGGTGAACAGAATCGGCGCCACGGCAGGGACCTCCCCGGTGATCGCGACTGGGTCGCGACCACGACACCGTGGACCCATGAAGAGCGGAACCCTTCTCTGACCAGTGCTTTCGAGGACTTTCGCCTGGCGGAACCTACCGGCTGGGGCGGCTGGCACCCGGGTCACGGGTGCGAGCCGCCCCAACAGCTCTGTCAGGAACTCGGCTTGTCGGTGGACGCGGATTCCTTACCGGACTCCGCAGGCTGCTGTGTGAAGACAACGAGGTGCCAGGCGCCCTTCTCCCGCGTCACGGTGAAGGTGTCCCGCATGGGCTTTCCTGCCTTGTCCTCGGCCATCAGGCGGGCCGAGCCGGTGTCCGGGCCCATGTCGTGCTCGACCTGCACGTCCTTGATCTTCCACCCCCGCCCGCCCTTGTCCGCGAGGATCTGCTCGGCCTCGTGCCTGGACCACTTCTCGTCCTTCACGCCCCCGACTTCGATCAGTCCGTCGGCGCTGCGGGAGTTCAGGGCGTTCACGTACGCCACGACGGCCTCGCGGGCCCCGTCGGACGATGCCGAGGCCGAGGGGGTCGAGGGGCTTGAGGACTTGGCCTCGTCATCACCGGACGAGCAGCCGGATGCGAAGGCAAGAGCGGCCAGAGCGGCCGGCACAGCCAGAAGATGTCGACGCTCCACAGCGCACTCCTATGTGGTTCCTGTGAGGGGGATCAGCAGCCTGTCAGGTGCGGTGCGCGTACCACCAGGCACGCGGATGGTCCGAGAGGAGCTTCTTCAGGCTTTTGTTGTGGGTGTCGCTGGTGTGGTACGTCAGGTAGGGGGTGCCCCGGTACTTCTTCGTGACGATCATCGTGTGGTCGATGTTGTTGTCGCGGCCCCAGTCGGCCTGGAGGACGTCCGACTTGGCCATCTTCCACACGTTGTCGAGGATCTTGGTCCGCTTCGAGTGCTTCTTCGCGAACCAGTACCAGTTCTCCGCAGCCGCCCAGGTGTAGCTGGTGGTCCACGTCGTCGGTCCGTAGAACCAGTACTTGTTGCTGGGCCGCTGGATGATCGCGCCGCCCTTGGGGCCCCAGCCGCCGGCATGCATCGCCTGGGAGATGAAGTTGGTGCAGTCGGTGCCGTACGTGCGCCAGGCGCTGTTGTGGTGGTCCCAGTACTTGTCCGCGTAGGCCACCATCTTTCCGTAGCCGTAGCCCCTGACCTCCCGCTTGTCGCCGGAGTCGTCGCTGCTGTCGGGAAGCGGAGCGGTGCCAGACGCGGCGTCCTTGCTTCCCTCGTCCTCTTCCGCCTTACCGCCCCCGTCATCGGCGCCGTCAACGGCGTCCACGTCGGACACCTGCGTGGTCGGCGTCGGGCCTCCCTTCGTGTCGGCCTTGTCGGACGAAAGCAGCCAGGCACCGTCGGAGCCTTGGGTGAACTTCACGGTGTGCGGAACGGACACTTCCTCGTATTCCGGAGCGCCGTCCGCGACCTCCTGCGGCGTGAACGGAAGGTGGAGGCGGGTGCGCTCGATGAGCTGAAGCGTTGCCGACTGGCCGGTGACGGAGGTGTCAGTCACCTCCACATCGACCTGCGCCTTCGTGTAGCCGCCGTCGACTTCCTTGTACCGCTTGCCCTTCTCCACCAGTGCGGCGAGATCATCCTGTACCTGCGCGGTCATGGAGCGCGTGGCCCGGACGCGGGCGGTCGCGGCTCTGGCCGTCGGACGAGTCGTCGTCAGCATGTCGGCCCGCTGCTGCAGGTAGCCTTCGGCGAGCTGGGTGAGAGCGGTGGAGTCGGCGTTCGCCGACGAAGCCACTGCCGAAGAGGCAGGCTGGGCGTCCGCCGGGGTGCCGGTGAGCACAAGCATCGCGGCTGTGGCTGAGGCCGCGGCTCCGACGAGGACACGTCTGTGATGCGCAATGCGCATGAAACCCCCTTGATCACGGCTGACTGGTCGGGTCAGCCCGCAGATCAAGAGGGCCCATTCGAACATCGCGTTCCTACTGGCGCATTCCAGATCTCGGAATGTCCGATTCCTGATCGGGGAAGGGGCTGCTTGTGCCAGAGTCAGCAGACCGACTTGGTCAGGTACCTGTTTCTGCGCTCCGCGACCGTGATTGTTGTCGCCCTCGGTGCAGCAGCCGGCGGGACGGTGGCGCTGGCCAGCCTGTCCGCGCCCTCTACGGGCACAAGCCCTGCGGTGGCACAGGAGCCAGGAGGGGCGGCCGCTCGACGCACAGCTGCTCGACGACTGGCAGTCACTTCGCCCGGACGAAGTCGGCTCGGTGTCCTATCTCATCGAACGGGCCGAGGCGCGCGGGTGCGACTATGAAGTCTTCGAACTGCCCGGGATGTTCCGAGCCGAGGGCAGCGTCGCGTTCCGCGACTGGGTGACGAAGCTGCTGAGTCTCAACCCGACAACCGCGCCCCCGTGGGTACCTGACGGCCGTATCGACGTTCGTCTGGCGGAGAGCCCCGAGGAGATGGAGACCTTTCTCGAGGAACGTATCCGCAAGGACAACGCACAGGCGCGGATGACTGCCGGGTTCTGCTGGGAATGGAAGAAACCCAGCAACGGCGAACTCCTCCTCGAAGTGCGCATCGGAGACTGGCATCGCCCATGGAACGCGAAGGACGGGGTGCTCCTCGACGACGTACCCGAGACAAGTCAGTGGGCTACCGATCCACGCGGCTTCGGGCAGATCGGCTGCATCTTCACGGCGCAGAACTTCGAGTTCGACTGGAGCGGCGTCATCATCGGCCAGAACCTCGTCTGGCAGGACGGACGGTTCAGAGTGGACCGGACGAAGACCCACGACGGCAAGCTCAAGCAGGCAAAGGTGAGCGACGAGCAAGTGGACCGCCTGGTGAGACACGCCTACCACGTGCTGCTCACCCGTGCCCGCAAAGGCATTGTCATCTACGCCGAGGACACGGACACACGCCACGCTCTCCGGGAACTGATCTCCGGCACGGTCGCGGACTCCCCGTTGGCCAAGCCCGCGAAGAAGAAGCTTCCGCCGCAGGTCACCAAGGTGGAGCAGACCATCGCGCAGCAGCTCGCGATAGAGTTCGACTAATCGTCATTGCGGCCCGACGGGCTTCCGCTCCACTCCGGTGGGGTCTCGAAGGACATGCCCCCACCCGCACGAGTTACTTCGTGCTGCCTGGGGGCGTTCCTTGCTGTTTCGCGAGTCCGCAGAAGCGATCACCGCTCGGGCCCTTGACGGTTCGTTGTTCCTGCACCTCACCGAGCGGTTCGTGCACCTCCACGGTTACAAACCCAGCCTGTCCGAGGCTCGCTCGTGGGAGCGCTCGCTACCCGCGCTTGGGCGGGCCCTGGTCGATGCCGGTCTCGGCCAGGTGGAGGTGCTGGTCGAGTACTCGCTCCCGCTCACCAGCAAGCGAGCGGACGCGGTGCTGGCCGGCATGCTGTGAACGGTGCGCCGCCGGCAGCTCTTTGGGCCACAGATCCGGCCGGATTCGGCCAGGTCGGCTGTGTCTACACCGCCCAGGGTCGACCGCACGGCGTCCAAGGACCCCGTGTTCAAGAAGTCCACACCCGATGGAGATGTGGACCGTTTGATCCTGAACACCTACAAGGTCCTGCTGACCCGTGGCATGGTCGGAACAGTGATCTACTCGACCGACGCCGAGACCCGTAGGAAGCTGCGGGAACTCGTGGCTCCTTCGACACCTGTGCCTGCCCTCGCGTGAAGATGTATCTGCGGACCACGGGTTCCCGCAGTCCGCGTCATCGAGTGCGGTTCGAGTCGCTCGCGCTGACCACGCCCTGACTGCACCGTGCGTATCGGATGCCAGCCTCCTCCGACAGCGGAAGCAGGGCGGTGGTGGCGCCGAGCACGGCGGGCTTGCGCGGCCCGTGGCGGCTGGCACGCCGGTCGGGGTCACGTCCATGCACTGCTTGCCGTCCACGCAGCGCAGCATCGGGTCGTAGGTCTTCTCGACGTTGGAGCGGCCCACGATCGCGCCGGACGGCAGGTCGGACCTTCACGGGAACTCGCAGGAACTCCCAGTTAGAAGCGGGAAGTGCCTCGACACGGGAAAGTCCCTGACTAGGGAAACATCCCAGTTCAGGCCCTCGATGGCAGACGAGTCGGGCTGTACGCCGGGTTCTGTCGCCCGGTCGCCTCGCGGCGGCCGGGGAGACGGCCATCCATCTAGGGCCGGTGTTGCCACCGGCCTCGTGCGGTCTACCCGGGGACTCGGGCGGGCAGCCCTCGAACGTCCCCGCAGAGCGCGTTTTACGGCGCTCCTTTTGACCTTGCTCCAGGTGGGGTTTACCTAGCTGCCCAGGTCACCCTGGGCACTGGTGGTCTCTTACACCACCGTTTCACCCTTACCGAGGACCGAGGTCCCCGGCGGTCTGCTTTCTGTGGCACTGTCCCGCGGGTCACCCCGGGTGGCCGTTAGCCACCACCCTGCCCTGTGGAGCCCGGACGTTCCTCGGGAAGCCCCTAAGGGGACTCCACGCGGCCGTCCGCCCGGCTCGTCTGCCGTGTCGACCATGGTACCGGGCGAGTGCCCTTCCCCGGTCCGCCGGTCTCCCCCACGCCCGGACCGGCAGCATCCCCCACGCCCGGACCGGCAGCCTCTCCCTCGCCAGAGCCGGCAGCATCCCCCCTGCCCGGGCCACCCGCCTTTACGGACCTCCCGCCCGTCGCCAGCACCGAGCCCGCCAGGATCAGCGCGAACGCCACCGCGACCCCCGCCGTGAGGCTCTCGTCCAGGAAGACGGCGCCCGCCGCCACCGCGACCGCCGGGTTGACGTACGTGAAGACCGTCGCCCGGGTCGGGCCCACCTCCTTGATCAGCTCCAGGAAGGCCACGAAGGCGACCGCCGTGCAGAGCACGCCCAGGGCGGCGAGGGCCGTCAGGGCCTCGGCCGAGGGCATCGCTGCGGGGCGGGTAAGGGCCGCCGCGGGAGCGTAGACCAGGGCCGCGAGGGTCAGGCAGGCCGCGGTGAGGTGGAGGGACGGGATGTCCTTGAGGTAGCGGGCGGCGATGAGGGGGGCCGTCGCGTAGCCGAGGACCGTCAGCAGGACCTCGGCGAGGGAGCGGGCGTCGCCGCCCGTCAGGTGCGGGACCGTGAGGGTCGCGACGCCGGCCAGGCCCAGGACCAGGCCGGTCAGGCGGCGGACGCCGAGGTGTTCCGTGGCGCCGAAGAAGCGGGACAGGACGACCCCGACTATCGGTACGCCCGCGATCAGCAGGCCCGCCGTCGAGCTGGACAGGTGACGTTCGGCGTCCGTCAGGGTCCACCAGGGGCCGATGATCTCTATGCACGCGAAGGCCAGCAGGGGGCGCCAGTGCGTCCGTATCGTCCGGGGCAGGCCGCCCTGGCGGAGCGCGAAGGGGAGCAGGAGGGCTGCGGCCAGCGCACAGCGCGTGAACACCACCATGGACGGGGAGACCTCGTCCACCGCCACCTTGATCATCAGATAGGGGACGCCCCAGATCACGCTCATCAGGGCGAACAGGAACCAGCCGCGTGCAGTCATGCGGCGAGTTTCGGCCCCCTCACCGTCCGCTGTCTTGAACGCTGTTGCGGTACGCGGCCGGGGTCACCCCGAGCACCCGGCGGAACCAGCGCGTGAGGTGCGCCTGGTCCGCGAAGCCGACCAGGCCGGCGACCTCGGCCGGGCGCAGGCCGGTCTCCAGCAGACCGCGGGCTCGGGTCACCCGGTGCTGGGCCAGCCAGGCGTACGGCGGTATCCCCATCGTCGTACGGAAGGCGCGCAGGAGCTGGTAGCGGGACAGGCCGAGGTCGGTGGCGAGGGATGCCAGGGAGGGTGGGGCCGTGAGCTCGTCGGCGAGGCGGTCACGGACCGCCCTGGCTATGTGGTCGGCGCCCGCGACCGTGTCCGTCGTCGCCCGCGCGGTGGAGTGGCGGCGGGTGAGGGCCGTCATCAGCCACGGGATGCGGGACTCGGCCTCCAGGGGGTCGGGGCAGGCGGCGAGTTCGGCGTGGGTCAGGCGCAGGGCGTTGGAGAGCTGGGGGTCGTCGAGGAGGGGCTCGTGGAAGTGCGGGGTGCCGGTGCCCAGGGTGCCGTCGGTCAGCAGCGACGGCTCGGCGTACAGGGCGCGGTAGGCGTAGCCGCCGGACTCGCCGGGGCCGCCGGTGTGCATCTCGCCCGGTGCCAGTACGACGATGGAGCCCAGGCCAGGACGGATGTGGCCGCCCCGGTAGTCGATGATCTCGCTGCCCCCGACGCAGACGCCGATGGTGAACTCGTCATGGGCGTGCGGGGCGTAGACGTGCAGGTCGAAGCGGGCGGTGAGCAGGTCGAGCGGGGGCCCGTCCCGGCCCAGCCGCGCTCTGGTCCACAGCGCCTGTTCACCCACGTCGCACCTCCCGGCCACTCCCGGAAGGTGCAACGCCAGGAGCGTCAGAGAAAGTCCGCCGTCTCCAGGTCGAAGGCGAACGGTTCCGGGAGGGCGAGCGATTTACCGAAGGGGCGTGTGCAGTGCTGTCGGTAGTCGCCATCCTCGGGCTCGCTGAAGAGGGTCACCTGGGAGGTGTCCCGGTCGGCCAGCAGGTAGAAGGGGATGCCACCGCGGGCGTAGCAACGACGTTTGGCCTCACGGTCGGCCTTCGGCTTGGTCGATGTCACCTCCAGGACCATGACGACGCCTTCGCAGGGCATCCAGGAATTGGCGCCGCCGAACAAGTCCGCATCGACGGGTGCGAAGGTGACATCCGGGATCACGTGGTCCATCGGCCAGGCCACCGCACTCTTCACCGTCAGTCCCTTGTTCCCGGAGAAGTCCATGTCCGTCTTGGATCGCTTGATCACCTGCCTCACGATCCGGCTGATGTACTTCTCGTGATCCCCGTCCGGCGGCGGCGTCACGACGATCTCCCCCTCGATCAACTCGGCCCGGAAACCCTCCGGCGTGTCCAGGGCGAGAAAGCCCTCCAGCAGGACCTCTTCCTGCGTGAGCGGCTCGTGGGCCATGGCAGTCATGTCACGCCCCTCCTTCTGTCGCCCGTCAGACTGGGACATCGGAAGATCACCTGTCCGAGAGATCGGAAACCGTTCCCTCGATCGTGGCACACGGGCCGGACGATCGTCAGGCAGGCAAGCCGGCGCTTGACCCTGCCGCAACGTCAACGTCTCTACTGGTCCCATGCGGATCGGAGAACTCGCCGCCGCGGTCGGTGTCACCACGCGGACCGTGCGGCACTACCACCATCAGGGGCTGCTGCCGGAGCCGGAGCGGCGGCCGAACGGGTATCGGGAGTACACGCTGCGGCATGCCGTCATGCTGGCGCGGATCCGGCGGCTGACGGAGCTTGGGCTGGGGCTTGCGGAGGTGCGGGACGTGCTCGCCGAGGACGCCGGGAAGGATCTTGTCGAGGTGCTCAGCGAGCTGGATGAGGATCTTGCCCGGCAGGAGGACGCGATCCGGGAGCGGCGGGCGCGGCTGCGGACGCTGCTGGAGACGGAGGGCGCGGTGACCGCCGAGGGGCCCGTGTCGCCCCAGCTCGCGGCGCTCTTCCGGGACATGGGGCAGGTCTCCGACTCGCCCATGGCCGCCAAGGACCGGGAGATGCTCGCGCTGATCGAGACCACGGCCGGCGCCGAGGGCCGGGACCAGCTCGTGGGCGCGTTCGAGAAGGCGTTCACCCGGCCGGGCGCCAAGGAGCAGGTCCTCGCGGCCTACGCGCTGCTCGACGACCTCGCCGACGCCGACCCCGCCGACCCGCGCGTGGACGACGCGGCCCGCGCCCTGGTCGACTGCCTCGCCCCCGACCTGCTGCCCGAGAAGCTGGACGTCGACCCCGACAGCAGCTTCCTGCGCGCCTTCTACGCCGACTTCGCACCGGCCCAGGCGGAGGCCATCCGCCGTACCTTGCGCATCCTCACCGAAACGGAAGGAGACGGGCCGTGATGCGGACCGTGCTCGTCCTCGTCCGGCACGAGCTGCGGCTCCTGGCGAGTATCGGGCTGTGGGTGGCCCGGCGCCCGAACGGGCTCGGTACCGGCACCGGCTTCGGGTACTCGCGTGGGCAGGGCACGATGCTGCTGGGATTCGGGTTCGTGATCGTGATCGAGTCGATCATGATGTCCGTGCTGCTGCGGAACCACCCGGCCGTGCAGCGGGCGTGGTTCACGGTGGACGTGTACACCCTTGTGCTCGTCGTCGGGATGCACGCCGCCTCCGTCGTACGACCGCATGTCCTCGACGACCACGTCCTGCGCGTCCGGCGTGCCGCGCACGTCGATCTGCGCATACCGCTGGAGCAGATCGCCCGGGCCCGCCGCGAGCTGCGCACCACCCATGAGCGGGCCGAGGGCGAACTGAACCTCGCCATCGGCTCGCAGACCACCGTGACGCTCGAACTCACCGGGCCCGTCGCCCACTTCACCTTCCTCGGACGCCGTCAGGAGATCCGTCTCGTGCGCTTCCACGCCGACGACGCCGACAGCCTCGTCAAGGAGATCGCACGGGCTCGAAGCGCACCTTCGCCGCTCCCGGATCCGACTGGGTGAGCCGGACCCCGATCCGCTCCCCGAGCGGCAAGGGCTCCCCGTCCGTGTTCTCGATCCGGCCGATGACCGCCGGGGACTCCAACTGCACGGTCCCGACGGCGGGTCGGCGCTCCTCGACCTCCACCACACAGCCGTCGAACACCTCGCCCACCCGGTCCTTCAGCAGCGCCGCCTCCACGACGTCCAGGCACTCCCGCTCGACCGTGCCCGCGCGCCGGCTGCCCTCGGCCATCCGGGCCGGCAGCGCGTCGAGGGCGGCCGCCACCCACTCGGGCACCGGTCGGTCGGCGGTGGCCGCCAGGCAGATCTCGGACGCGTACCGGTCGGCGAGGCGGCGCAGCGGGGCCGTGCAGTGGGCGTAGGGGGCGGCCACTGCGGAGTGGGTGGTGATGGCCGGCAGGGCGCCGTCCCGGAACACCGTGTAGCCGGCGCCGCGCAGCAAGGTCGTGCACTCCTGGAGGAAGGCCGCGTGGTGCGGGCGGTGCGGGTCGAGCGAGCGGACGAGTTCGGCGTACGACACGTGGTGCGGCCAGTCGATGTGCAGGGCGTGCGCGGTGTGGCGCAGCCGGCCCACCGCGCCGTCGGGGGCGGCAGGGAGGGTGCGCAGGATGCCGGTGCCGAGGGACAACATCAGGTCGGCGGCGGCCATGCCGGTCAGCAGGGAGATCTGGGAGTTCCAGCCGTCGGCGGGCAGCGGGGCACGGTAGGCGAGCTCGTAGGTGTGGTCGCGCTCCACGATCTCCTGCTCGGGCACGCTGAGCGAGATCCCGCCCCGCTCTACCTCCAGCTTCTCCCGCAGCAGACCGATCTCCCGCAGCAGCGCCAGCGGCTCTTCGGCGGTCCCCGCGTCGATCTCCTTCTGCACGCCGGCGTAGTCCAGCTTGACCCGGCTGCGCACCAGGGCCCGGCGGACGTCGACGGCGACCGTACGGCCGTCCGCGTCGAGGTCGACCGTCCACAGCACGGCGGGCCGGTCCTGATCCGGCAGCAGGCTGGCCGCGCCCTCGCTCAGCGACTCGGGGTACAGCGGGATCCGCAGGTCCGGGAAGTAGAGGGTGGTCACCCGGCGGTGTGCCGCACGGTCCAGCGCGCCCGACGGTACGACGAAGGCGGCGACGTCGGCGATGGCGTACCGGACGCGGTAGCCGGTGCCCCGCCGGGAGAGGTGCATCGCCTGGTCGAGGTCGGTGGAATCAAGAGGTGGTCGCGAAGCGACTCGTTGGAAGGGTGGTGGTGGGCGACGGGCGGGGGGATCGATGGTGAGGAAGGGGATGTCGGTGGCGTCGTGCGAAGGGAGGGCCGGCGCCTTCGCGGCCTGCTCGGCCTCTGTCAGGACGTCGGGCGGGAAGCTCCCGGCGACGCCGAGCTCGGTGCGCAGGGCGGTGAGGGCGGCCCGGAGGGGGGCCTCGGGGGCGCCGGTCACGCGGATGTGGCGGCGGGGCATGTGTCGAGCGTAGGGCGAGGGTCGCCGGGTGGCACGCCGTACGCTGTGGCGGAGTTCGAGTGAGGGAGTACGTGTGCTTGTCCTGTTGCCGCCGTCCGAAGGCAAGGCCTCGTCCGGTCGTGGTGCGCCGCTGAAGCTGGAGTCGCTGTCCCTGCCGGGGCTGGGCGAGGCCCGGGAGGCGGTGCTGCGCGAGCTGGTCGAGCTGTGCGCCGGTGACGAGGACAAGGCGCGGGACGTGCTCGGGCTGAGCGAGGGCCTGCGGGGCGAGGTCGCGAAGAACGCCGGGCTGCCGACGGCGGGCGCGCGGCCGGCCGGGGAGATCTACACCGGGGTGCTGTACGACGCCCTGGATCTGGCGTCCCTTGACGCCGCCGCCAAGAAGCGGGCGGCTCGCTCGCTGCTCGTCTTCTCGGGGCTGTGGGGTGCGGTGCGCGTCAACGACCGCATCCCCTCCTACCGCTGCTCGATGGGCGTGAAGCTGCCCGGCCTCGGCGCGCTCGGCGCGCACTGGCGGGCCCCGATGGCGGACGTGCTGCCGGAGGCGGCCGGGGACGGGCTGGTGCTGGACCTGCGGTCGTCGGCGTACGCGGCGGCGTGGAAGCCGAAGGGCGAGGTGGCCGGGCGGACGGCGTCGGTACGGGTGCTGCACGCGCCGACACGGAAGGTCGTCAGCCACTTCAACAAGGCGACCAAGGGGCGGATCGTACGGAGCCTGCTGACCGCGGGTGCCGCGCCCCAGGGCCCGGCGGAACTGGTGGAGGCGCTGCGGGACCTCGGGTACGAGGTCGAGGTGGAGGCGCCGGCCAGGGCCGGAAAGGCGTGGACGCTGGACGTGCTGGTGGCGGAGATCCACTAGCGGCGACCGCCGACGCCGGCTCATTGCATCCTGCGCAACAAGCTTTGCGCAGGATGCGTCTCATGGGCAGGATGACGCCATGACCTCAGTCCTGGATCTCGCGCCCGTCGTCCCCGTGGTCGTGGCAGACGACCCCTCCGACGCCGTACCGCTGGCCCGGGCGCTGGTCGCGGGCGGGCTGCCCGCGATCGAGGTGACCTTGCGGACGCCGGCCGCGCTGGAGGCGATCGGGGCCATCACGGCCGCGGTGCCGGACGCGGTGGTCGGCGCGGGCACGGTGATCACGCCGGAGCAGGTGACGCGGGCGGTCGCGGCGGGGGCGCGTTTTCTGGTGAGCCCCGGCTGGACGGACCTGCTGCTGGAGGCCATGCGGGCGTCCGGGGTGCCGTATCTGCCGGGGGTGTCGACCACGTCCGAGGTGGTGGCGCTGCTGGAGCGCGGGGTGCGGGAGATGAAGTTCTTCCCGGCCGAGGCGGCGGGCGGCACGGCCTATCTCAACTCGCTGAACGGACCGCTGCCGCAGGCCCGGTTCTGCCCCACGGGCGGGATCGGTCCGGCGACGGCACCCGACTATCTCGCGCTGCCCAACGTCGGCTGTGTGGGCGGCAGTTGGATGCTTCCCGCGGACGCGGTGGCGGCGCGGGACTGGCAGCGGGTCGAGGCGCTGGCGCGCGAGGCGGCAGCGCTCGGCGGCTCACCCGCGCAGGTGTGAGGTGTCGTTGAAGAGGCGGACGCTGGCGTTGCCGTCGGCGTAGTACGCGACCGCCGAGAGGGACGCCGCGGAGAGTTCCATGCGGAACAGGGACTCGGGCGGGGCACCCAGGGCGAGGCGTACGAACGTCTTGATCGGCGTGACGTGGCTGACGAGGAGGACCGTGCGGCCCGCGTACGCCGCGACCAGTTTGTCGCGGGTGGCGGCGATCCGGGTGGCGGTCGCCGCGAAGCTCTCGCCGTCGCCGGTGGGACGGGCCTCGGGGTCGGCGAGCCAGGCGTTGAGGTCGTCGGCGTAGCGCTCGCGGACCTCGCCGAAGGTGAGGCCCTCCCAGGCACCGAAGTCCGTCTCGCGCAGCCCGTCGTCGACGCTCACATCCAGGCCGAGGTGGGCTGCGACGATGCCCGCGGTCTCCCGGGTTCGGGCGAGCGGCGACGCCACGACGGCCTGGATGGTGCCGCGCCGGGCGAGTGCGGCACCGACCCGCTCGGCCTGGTCCCGGCCTACGTCGGACAGCGACGGATCGGTACCGCCGCTCCCCGAGAACCGCTTCTGGGGCGTCAGGGGCGTCTCTCCGTGCCGCAGCAGCACGAACGTGGCAGGCGCCCCCATGTCGGCGGGCCCCCACCCGGAAGCCGGCGCGGCCACGCTCCGCGCGGCCCTGACATCGGCCTCAGCCCTGACGGCTCCGCCGCCCGAACCCTCCGCCGCTCCGCGGCGGGAAGAAGAACCGGCGGAAGCAGAAGCGTCAGCAGCCCGCCCCTCCGACAGCGCCGCACGCGCCCGAGCCGCACCCGCAGCAGCGTCTCCGGGCGGGCCGGACGGCTCGGGCTCGGCCGCGGCCCGCGCCGCCTTGGCGTCAGCCGCCTCCAGCTCCGCCGTAGAAGCCGAAGCCGACCACTGCTCCCCCCGCTTCCCGGCGTCCATGGCCTCGTTGGCCAGCCGGTCCGCGTGCTTGTTCTGCTCCCGGGGGATCCACTCGTACGTCACCTGAGGGGCCGGGTAGATCTTCGACGCCTCGAAGGCCAGCGGCTTCATGTCGGGGTGCTTGATCTTCCAGCGGCCCGACATCTGCTCGATGACCAGCTTGGAGTCCATGCGGACGTGGACCGTGGCCGTGGGGTCGAGTTCGTGCGCGGCGCGCAGGCCGGCGACCAGGCCCCGGTACTCGGCGACGTTGTTGGTGGCGACGCCGATGTACTCGGCCGCCTCGGCCAGCGTCTGGCCCGTGGCCGCGTCGATCACGACCGCGCCATAGCCCGCGGGCCCCGGGTTGCCCCGCGACCCGCCGTCGGCCTCGACGATGAACTCCCGCACGGCGCAGGCTCCTAGAGTCCGGACTCGGCCGTACGCACCAGGATCCGGCGGCAGTTCTCGCAGCGCAGCACCGTGTCGGGCGCCGCGGCGCGGACCTCGCTCAGCTCGGTGATGGCCAGCTCCTGGCGGCAGCCCTGGCAGGTGCGCTGGTACAGCTTGGCCGCGCCGATGCCGCCCTGCTGCTGGCGCAGCTTGTCGTAGAGCTTGAGCAGGTCAGCGGGGACGGACGCCGCCATGACCTCGCGCTCCTTGGTGACCGTGGCCACCTCGCCGTCGATCTCCTCGAAGGCGGCGTCCCGGCGGGCGATCGCGTCGTCGACCTTGCCCTGGACCGCACCGACCCGCTCGGTCAGCTCGGCGACCCGCTCCTGCGCGGACTCCCGGCGCTCCATGACCTCCAGGACGATGTCCTCCAGGTCGCCCTGCCGCTTGGCGAGGGAGGTGATCTCGTGCTGGAGGTTCTCCAGGTCCTTCGGCGAGGTGACGGCGCCGGAGTCCAGGCGCTGCTGGTCGCGGGCGGCGCGCTGGCGCACCTGGTCCACGTCCTGCTCGGCCTTGGTCTGGTCGCGGGCGGTGTCGCTCTCCTCGGTCTGCGCGGCCACGAGCAGGTCGCGCAACTGGGTGTGGTCCTTGGTCAGCGACTCGATCTCGGCGTGCTCGGGCAGCGACCTCCGCCGGTGCGCGAGCTGCTGCAGGCGGACGTCGAGGGCCTGGACGTCGAGGAGTCGGATCTGGTCGGCCGGCGCGGCGTTCAGTTGGGGGCTCCCGTGGTTCGAGTGGGCGGGTTGGACGCCGCGTGGGCGGTCCAGGGGTCGGTGACCGTGTCGGAGACGTGGACGCGCAGGTCCCATCCGTTGCGGTCGGAGATCTCGTCGAGCTGGGCGGCGGCCAGCTCGCACCAGGGCCATTCGGTGGCCCAGTGCGCCGCGTCGAGCAGCGCGAGAGGACTGTGGGCGCGGGCCTCGGAAACCGGGTGGTGGCGCAGGTCCGAGGTGAGGAAGGCGTCGACGCCGGCGGCCCGCACCTGGTCGAAGAGGCTGTCGCCGGAGCCGCCGCTGACGGCGATCGTACGGACCGTCGCCTCGGGGTCGCCGGCCACGCGGATGCCCTGCGCGGTGGCGGGCAGCCGTTCGGCGGCGCGGGCGGCGAGTTCGCGGACGGTCAGCGGGTGGTCGAGCTCGCAGATCCGGCCGAGGCCGCGGCGCCCGGAAGGATCCGTCGGGTCCGGCACCAGCGGGCCCACGACCCGCAGGTCCAGTGCGCCGGCCAGCGCGTCGCTGACTCCGGGGTCGGCGGTGTCGGCGTTGGTGTGCGCGACGTGCAGGGCGATGTCGTTCTTGATCAGGGTGTGCACGGCGCGGCCCTTGAAGTGCGTCGCCGCGACCGTCGTCGTACCGCGGAGGTAGAGCGGGTGGTGGGTGACCAGCAGGTCGGCGTCCAGCTTCACCGCCTCGTCCACGATCTCCTGGACCGGGTCGACGGCGAACAGGACCCGGGAGACCTCCAGGTCGGGGTCGCCCACGACGGTGCCGACCGCGTCCCAGGACTCGGCCCGCTCGGCGGGCCACAGGTTCTCCAGCGCGGCGATGACTTCAGACAGACGGGGCACGAGGGCAAGGCTACCTGGCTGGTCCCCGCGGATGTACCGGTGCCGGAGCCGCTCGCCCGCCCCGCCCGCCACCCGTGCGCACGAGCCGCTCCGCTCAGCACATCCACCCCTGTTTCCTCAGGCGAATCGTTCCTCTGCCACCCCTTTGTGTGAAGGGGAACGGCCCGGTCCCACGCCTGTGCGTGCGAAAACTAGCGTCGTTACCGGAGGTGACCGGACCATGACGGCCAGTGCGTCCCCCGAGCTCTCGACTTCGTTCGAGGAGGAGGGATCCCCACCGCCCGTGGCGGAGCACGAGGGCGGCGACGCGCCTCGTACGGAGTGCACCATCACCGCGGACGGTTCCTACGCCGCCCGTCTCGCCCTGGACGGCGACTGCTGGTTCCCGGAGCGCTGGACGCTGGACGGCCCCGAGCCCTACGCCGTGCCGCTGCCCGCCCACCAGCCGGAGGAGCCCGGCACCGAGGTGCAGCCGATGGGCGACGGGCGGGTTCTCATCCGCCGCCCGACCGACGGGCGGCACGTCTTCTCGCTGCTGTATCCGACGGGGCCCGGCACGGGCGAGCTGCCGCTGGGCGCGGTGCAGTGCCCGCAGGAGGGGACCCGGCTGCGGATGCTGCCCCCGGCGCCGGGCGGCGACAAGGCGTACGCCCTCGCGGTGGGCCGGGACTCCAGCACGGTGTGGCTGGTGGCGGGCGGAGCCTTCGGGCCGGAGCCCCTCGCCCGGATCCCGGGGCGCTGCTCGGGCGGGGTGTGGCTGGACCGGGAGGGGCGGATGCTGGCCCTCGACCGGGAGTCGGGGGGCCGCACCAAGGCAGTGGTGGTCGATCTGGGGCGGGGCGGCAAGGTGTCGCCGCTGTTGCAGATCGCGGCCGACAGCGACGACCGGGTGCTGCTCGCCGACCCGGACAGCGGCCTGCTGCTGATCCGCTCGGACGCGCCCTCGCCCGGGCAGGAACGGTTGGGCTGGGGGGTGCTGGGCAGCACTTTGCCGGTGCGCTTCCCGGAGTGCCTGCGGATGCCGGAGTGCGTGGTGACGCCGTTCGCGATCCAGCCCGGGCAGGTGCTGACGCCGGAGCGCTGCGGGGTGGCGCTGCGCATCGACGGGCCGGTCGGGAGCTGGGTCGGGGTGTGGCGGCCCGCCGAGCGGCAGGTACGTCATCTCGCGGCGCCCGAGGGCTGGTTGGCGGGTGCGGGCCTGTGGACACGGGACGGGGTGCTGCAACTGCCGTATGCCACGGGAGAGGTGCCGTGCGGGGTGGCTCGGGTGGAGGTGCCCTGGGGAGAAGCGACGGAGGAGGGATCGGCGGCGGAGGCGGCATCGACCGTTTCCACGGCCGCGGAAACGGACCCTCCGGCTCCCGTCACGCCGCGCCCCGTTCCCTTGCAGCAGGCCCCGTTGGGGGGTCTTGTAACGAAGTAGTGCCGGTTGGCGTGGGCGCCTGGATTCGGCCCATGGTCGGCCGGTTAAACTCGCCCGGCTGTAAGAAAGATCATGTTGACGGGGTGAGTTTTCCGATGAGCAACGCCAGCACGACCCAGCCGGGGCCGGCCGACGTTCACGACGTTCAGAAGGTCTCGGGTCACGGCAGGCACCGTGGTCAGTTCTCGGCACAGGACAGCGAGGCGGCCCCCCGCGGCCGTCACCGCAAGCCGGCCGAGGAGAGCGAGACGGCGGCCTGACGCTGACACCGCTCGGCCCCGCCCCCATCACGAGGGGCGGGGCCGTTCGCGTGCCTACGCCCTCTTCAGCCCGAGGACTTCCGCCGCCGCGAACGTCTCCCCCGTCGGCCGCTGTGCGTAGTGCGAGGTCAGCAGGGCGTCGAGCTCGTCGTAGGTGAAGGCTTCCTGCTTGCTGTCGAACTTGGCGGCCACCCGCGGCCGTTCGACGACCGCGACCATGCCGCCGTGCACGACGAGGAGCTGCCCGTTGACGCGGGCGGCGGCCGGGGACGCCAAGTAGCCGACGAGCGGGGCGACATGCTCGGGGGCCAGCGGGTCGAGTCCGTCCTCGGGCTGTTCGAGGCCCGCGAAGACGTCCTCGGTCATACGGGTGCGGGCGCGGGGGCAGATGGCGTTGGCGGTGACGCCGTACTTGGCGAGCGCGAGGGCGGTGGAGGTGGTCAGGCCGACGATGCCGCCCTTGGCCGCCGCGTAGTTGGGCTGCCCGGCGGACCCGGCGAGGAACGCCTCCGAGGAGGTGTTCACGATCCGCCCGTACACCGGCCCTCCCACCGCCTTGGACCGTTCGCGCCAGTGCGCGGCGGCGAACCGGATGGTGTTGAAGTGCCCCTTGAGGTGGACCCGGATCACCGAGTCCCACTCCCCCTCCGCCATGGAGAAGACCATCCGGTCGCGCAGGATGCCCGCGTTGTTGACGAGGATGTCCAGTTGGCCGAACTCGGCAATCGCCGACTCCACCAGCTCTCTGGCCTGCTGGAAGTCGGCGACGTCCCCGGTGTGCGCGAGGGCCTTGCCGCCCGCCGCGCGGATCTCGGCGGCGACCTCCTCGGCGGGTCCGGCGGACGCCTGGCCCGATCCGTCCCGGCCGGGCTGTCCGTAGTCGTTGACGACGACGGCGGCGCCGAGCCGGGCCAGCTCCAGCGCCTCGGCCCGGCCGAGGCCGCGCCCGGCACCGGTGACGATCGCGGCGAGGCCCTCCAGTGGCAGTGACATCCTCGTCCCTTCGCAGCCGGTGGGGGTCGGTTTCAGATCTCGATGCAGGTGCGCAGCGCGGTGCCCGTGCGCATCTGGTCCAGGGCCTCGTTTATCTCGGCCAGGGGCACCCGGTGGGTGATCAGGCCGTCCAGGTCGATACGGCCCGCGCGCCAGAGCGCGATCGTCCGCTCGTAGGAGCGCAGCACGTCGCCGCCGCCGTACATGGACGGCAGGATGCGCTTCTCGTCGAAGAACAGCTCGAACATGTTGAGCTGGAGGAAGTCGTCCATGGCGCCGGCGCCCACGACGACGAGGGTGCCGCCGCGCCGGGTGTTCTCGTAGGCCGTGCGGGCGGTGGCGGACCTGCCGACGACCTCGAAGACGTAGTCGAAGCCCTCGCCCGCGGTGACCTGCTGCTTGGCGCCGGCGAGCTCGTCCGGGGAGATCGCCTTGGTGGCGCCGAACCTGAGCGCGGCCTCGCGGCGGGAGGCGACCGGGTCGACGGCGACGATCTCGGCGGCGCCCCTGAGCCTTGCACCCTGGATCGCCGAGATGCCCACGCCCCCGCAGCCGATGACGGCGACCGACGAACCGGCCTCCAGATCGGCGGTGTTGAGGGCCGCGCCGAGTCCGGTGGTGACGCCGCAGCCGATCAGGGCCGCGATGTCGAAGGGCACGTCGTCGGGGATCGGCACCGCGCAGCCCGCGTCGACCACGACCTCCTCGGTGAAGGTGCCGGTTCCGGCGAAGCCGAACAGGTCACCGCCGGGGCGCTTGAAGTTGGGGGTGCCGGCGTTCATGAACCCGGCCAGGCACAGCTCGGTCTGGCCGCGCTTGCACGCGGGACACGCGCCGCAGGCGGGCAGCCAGCACAGCACGACCCGGTCGCCCGGCTTCAGGTTCCGTACGCCCTCCCCCACGTCGAGGATCTCCCCGGCGCCCTCGTGCCCGGGGACGAAGGGCGCGGGCTGGGGCAGGACGCCGTTCATCGCGGACAGGTCGGAGTGACAGAGCCCGGTGGCCCGCACCCGGACCCTGACCTTCCCGGGGCCAAAGCCCACCGCCTCGACGTCGTCGAGGACCTCCAGCTTGTCCTGGCCGATCTCGTGCAGTACGGCTGCGCGCATGGTGCGGCTCCCCTCAAGGGCGTACGGACTCAGGTGTGTTCGACGACGGTGTCGGCGAGGACGGGCGCGTCCCGCTCGACCGCGCTCACGGCGACCCGCACGGAGCCCTCGCCCGCCCACATGCGGATCCGCAGGGTCTCCCCCGGGTACACGACCCCGGCGAACCGGGTGACGTACGAGCGCACCCGGGTCACATCGCCGCCGAGCAGGGTGTCGACGACCGCCTTGAGGGTCATGCCGTAGGTGCACAGACCGTGCAGGATGGGCCGCTCGAAGCCGGCGACCTTGGCGAACTCCGGGTCGGCGTGCAGCGGGTTCCAGTCGCCGGAGAGGCGGTAGAGCAGGGCCTGGTCCTCACGGACGGAGCGCTCGACGGTCCGGTCGGGGTCGCCGGCGGGGGGTTCGAGGCGGGCGGAGGGGCCCCGGTCGCCGCCCCAGCCGCCCTCGCCCTTGATGAAGATCTGGGAGTCGTTCGTCCACAACGGGCCGTCGGCGTCGGCCACGTCGGTGCGCAGCACGAGGACGGCCGCCTTGCCCTTGTCGTAGACGGCGGCGATCCGGTTGGTCGCGGTGGCCGTACCCGTCGCGGGGATGGGCCGGTGGAGCTCGATGCTCTGGCCGCCGTGCAGGACGCGGGCGAGGTCGACCTCGATGCCGGGCATGGACAGGCCGCTGATCACGCCGGGTGATCCGGAGCCCGCGACGGTGGCGAAGCTCGGCAGGACGTGCAGCCGGGACTCCAGGGTGTAGCGCAGTTCGTCGGGGTCGGTGGCGGGCAGGCCGGCGCCGATGCCGAGGTGGTAGAGCTGGACGTCCTTGGCGTTCCAGGAGATCTCGCCGGTCCGGGGTTCGGCGGCGAGGGCCTTGGCTGCGTCGATGGGCATACGGCTCCTGACAGTGGCGGAGTACAAGACCTCGGTACGGCCGTCCGCACCGTCGGCCGCACCGAGGTCGTCACGGGCCGTTCTAGAACGCGTTCCAGTCCGGCGCCCTCTGTATAGCCGAGCGCACCGCAGTTGTGAAGGCTCCTGACGTTGTGTCAGGTCGGGGGCGGGTCGGGTTCCGGGGACCCATGACATTTGTCCTGCCGAAGCGCGTACAAGCACCTCTGCCGTGCGGCGGCGCGGTTCCGTACCGTCGGTGCCATCGGTTCGTACCCGACAGGGGGGCAGGGGCATGGCCTGGTTGTTCAGGGCTCGCAGGACGTCGTGCGAGCAGTTCAAGGACGAGCGCGATCCCAACGGCTACAGCCTGCTGCCCTGGCTGCTGATGGGTATGGGCGCCTGCTCCAACCTGTTCCAGGGGGAGACCCCGGACCCGTGGATCGGCGGGCTGGGGCTGCTGACCTTCAACTCGCTCTATATCTATGTGGCGTTCCGCTCCTTCGTGAAGGAGACGCGGGAGGAGACCTCGACCCGGGTGGCGCTGGTGCTGATGGCGCTGGTCACCTGCGGTCTTGCGGCGGCGTACGGCGGCAACTGGCTGCTGTTCTTTCCGCTGCTCGGGCTGGCGACGGGCGCGGCCGTGCGGATGCCGCAGCTCCGCCCGGCCGGGTTGGCCGTGGGTGTGCTGGCCGGTGCGGTCTCCGTCGCCCACGACGGCTGGGGCGGCCTCGACATCGCCTACGCGACCTGGATCTCCACGATGGTGACGGCGGCGATCCTGTCCCTGTCCGAGGCGGTACGGGAACTGCGGGCGGCCCGCGAGGAACTGGCCCGCCGCGCGGTCGAGCAGGAACGGCTGCGCTTCTCCCGGGATCTGCACGACCTGCTCGGGCACACGCTGTCGGTGATCGTGGTGAAGTCGGAGGCGGCGCGGCGCCTGGCGGCCGGGGACGTGGCGGCGGCGCAGGCCCAGCTCGACGACATCGAGTCGGTCGGCCGCCAGGCGCTCACGGAGATCCGCGAGGCCGTGACCGGATACCGGCAGGGCAGCCTCAGCACCGAACTCGACCGCGCGGTCTCGGCGCTGCAGGCCGCCTGCATCGAGCCCGTCGTACGCCGCTCGGGCCCGCCGATCGTGCCGCAGACCGAGGCCCTGCTGGGCTGGGTGGTACGGGAGGCGGTCACGAACGTCGTCCGGCACAGCGGCGCGCGGCAGTGCGAGATCGTCGTGTCGGGCAGCGGCGGAGAGCGGGTGCGGCTGACGGTGACGGACGACGGTGGCGAGCCGGCCGGCCAGGCGGAGGGCCTCGGGGGCACGGGACTGAAGGGCCTGACGGAGCGGCTGGCGGCGGCCGGTGGCACCCTCACCGCGGGCCCGGGACCGCGCCAGGGGTTCATGGTGACGGCGGAACTGCCGGTGGAGACACGGGAGCCGGCAACCCAGGCGGTCGGGTAGCGGACGGCGTGGCGGCCGCCCCCGGAGCACGAACCACCGGTGCGCACGCCCATTCCGTACGAGGAGAACAACCGCTTTTGCGCCGTTACCGCGCGGTCCGCGAAAAGCCCCGTGCGCCCTACGCTTGGCCCGTGAACGAGATGCCGCGGGATCATCGCCCCGCCAAGTCCATCCGGGTTCTGCTCGCCGAGGACCAGGGGATGATGCGCGGAGCACTCGCTTTACTGCTCGGGATGGAGCCGGACATCGAGGTCGTGGCGCAGGTGTCGGCCGGTGACGCGATCGTGGACGCCGCTCTCACTCACCGCCCCGACGTCGCCCTCCTCGACATCGAACTCCCCGCTCTCAGCGGCCTCGACGCGGCGGCCGAGCTGCGTGACCAGGTCCCCGACTGCCGGGTGCTGATCCTGACGACGTTCGGCCGCCCCGGCTATCTGCGCCGGGCCATGGAGGCGGGCGCCGCCGGCTTCCTGGTCAAGGACGGCCCCGTGGAGGAACTCGCGGTCGCCGTCCGCCGGGTGCTCACCGGCGAGACGGTGATCGACCCGGCCCTCGCCGCGGCCGCCCTGAGCGCCGGCCCCAATCCGCTCACCGCCCGCGAACGCGACGTCCTCAACGCCTCGACGGAGGGCGCCACGGTCGCCGACATCGCCGGCAAGCTCCATCTGTCCGAGTCCACCGTCCGCAACTACCTCTCCTCCGCCATCGGCAAGACGGGCGCCCGCAACCGGATGGAGGCGCTGCGGGAGGCCCGGCAGCAGGGATGGCTGTGAGCGGGGATGCGGGCCGCCCGGCCGGCCGTACGGCTGCCGCGTGCACCGTGTCCGGCGTGTTCTGCGCGTCCTGCGCAACCAGCGGCAGCGGCAGCGGCAGCGTCAGCGTCGGTAGCCCCATCGTCCTGTAGTCGGCCGCCGCGCCTGCCGCCCGAAGCAGTCGGACCCGTGCGCCCGCGAAGAGGTGTGGTCGCCGCCCCTACTTGGTCACCGCCACCGACTTGTACGCCGTCCCCTTGGGGGCCAGGCACACGAACCAGTTCACCGGGGAGCCGTCCGCCGGCCGGATCACGAAGTCGTCGCTGTTGACGTCGGAGGCGTCCGACACCACGGGAACCTCGGTGGTCGTGCCGTCCTTCCAGGTGCACACGACTTGCCGGGCGGTCACGGCGACCTGGCCGATGACCAGGCGCTCCGGGCCGTCGGAACCCGGTTCCAGGGGTACCGCGACGGCCTCGATGTCCTTGCCGGACATGCCGTCCTCGGCGGAGAACGTGTCCTCGATCAGCACCTGGTCGTCCTGCTCGTCGCCGTATTCGCGCCGCACGAAGTACGAGCTCTTGCCGATCAGGTCGGAGGCATCGCGCAGGTCTGACGGGATGTGCCCGAACTCGGCCATCGCGCTCCACTCGGCGCGCGCCTCGCGCTCGTTGCGCGGCGCCTCCCACACGTCCACGCCGACCCGCCATTCCTTGCCGGCGTCGGTCCCGGCCGCGAGCAGGGTCCGCGCGGGCGTGCGCACGTCCGGCGCCGGTTCGGTGGGCGCGCTGGTCGCCACCGAGGCGCCCCGGCCGCCGTCACCACCCGGCATGCCCGCCACCGCCAGGGTCCCCGCCGAGCCCACCAGCACCAGAGCCGTCGCCGTGGCCACGGCCCAGCGGCGGGCCCTGCGGCGGCGGCCGCCCCGCAGAACCGCGTCGTAGGGGGCTATGCCGATCTCGACCTCGTCCGCGGCGTCGGCCAGCAGCAGGGCGATGTCCGTGTGTGTCGTGTCGTGGCTGGTCATGCCGTGGTTCGTCTCCCGGTCCGCGCTCATCGGCTGCGTCCTTCCTGCGTCACCATCTCGGCCAGTCCCGGTATGGCGCGGAGTTTCGCGATCCCCTTGGCCGCGTTGCTCTTCACCGCGCCGACGGAACAGCCCATCGCCTCCGCCGTCTGTGTCTCGGTCAGGTCCTCCCAGTAGCGCAGGACCACCGCCTCCCGCTGCCGTGGCGGCAGTTGAGCCAGCGCCGACAGCAGCGCGTCGCGGTCCTCGGCCTGGGCGATGCGGTCACCTGCGTCCGCCACCTCGCGCGCCAGTCCCGAGTCGTCCCTCGGCGCCAGGAACTCCCTGAGCCTTCTGCGGTGTTTGCGTGCGTGTGCGTTGATCATCACGCGCCGTACATACGCCTCCGGGTCGTCGGCCGAGCCGACCCTGCGCCAGGCCACATAGACCTGTTCGAGCGTCGTCTGGACCAGGTCCTCCGCGGCGTGCTGTTCCCCCGTGAGGAGGAATGCCGTCCGCAGCAGGCGTGGCCAGCGGCCGATGACAAAGCTCTGGAACTCCGAGTCCCGAGCCGCCTTGCGATCCCCCATGGGCACCTCCCTAGATATTCAAAGGAGTCCATGGAGCCCCCGGATCGTTGCCTCAGTTCGCGGAGGAAGTCGAGGAAGTCACGGAAGAGGTCTTGGGCGAGGCAGCGGAGGTCTTCCTCGGCAGCCACACCAGCATCAGCACCGCCCCCACCAGCAGCACCACGGTCGACGTACGGAACACGAGCGCGTACCCCTCGGTCAGCGGCCCCGGCGCCCCGCTGCCCTCCGAACGGGCCGCCGCGATCGTCGACATGGCCGCGAGTCCCAGGGAACCGCCCATCGTGCGCGAGGTGTTGACCAGCCCCGACACCAGTCCCACCTCCTCGGGCCGGGCCCCGGACGTGGCCAGGGCCGCGAGCGGGGTCGCCGCCAGGCCCGCGCCCAGCATCATCAGGATGCCCGGCACCATGATCGAGGTCACATAGGCGCCGTGCACGCTCAGCATCGACTGCCAGCCGAAGCCGACGGCCGCCACCAGCGTCCCCGCCGCCGCCACGCCGCGCGGCCCGAACCCCCGCATGAGCCGCGGCGCGAGCTTGGAGCCAAGGATCACCGCCAGCGAGCTCGGCACGAGTGCCAGACCGGCCTCCAGCGGGGTGTAGTGGAGCACGTTCTGGGCGTACAGGGTCATGAAGAACCACATGCAGAACATCGCCGACCCGCACAGGAACATCGCCACGTTCGCCGACGCCACCGCGCGCACCCTGAGCAGCCCGAGCGGCATCAGCGGGGCGGCCGTACGCGCCTCCACGGCGAGGAAGGCGCCGATCAGCGCGAGACCGGCGAGCAGCGGCACGACCGTGTCCGGTGCCGTCCAGCCCGCGGCCTCCGTCTGGGAGATGCCGAACGCCAGGGTCGCGAGCCCGGCCGTCACCAGCACGGCTCCCGGAAGGTCCAGCCGCCGCCCCTCCCCCGCCCGGCTCTCGGCCAGCCAGAACGCCGCACCGGCCAGCACGATCGCACCCACCGGCACGTTGATCAGCAGGACCCAGCGCCAGGACAGCAGGTCCACCAGCACCCCGCCGACCAGCCCGCCCGCGGCACCGCCGCCCGCGCCGACGGCGGTCCACGTCCCTATCGCCCGCGCCCGGGCCGCCCCCTCCGGCACCGCCGCGGTCAGGATCGTGAGCGTGGAGGGCGCCAGCACAGCCGCGCCCAGCCCCTGCACGGCCCGCGCGGCCAGCAACCACCAGTCCTGCTGAGCCAGCCCGCCGGCCAGCGAGGCCAGGGTGAACAGGCCCAGCCCGACGAGGAACATCCGCTTACGGCCGTACAGGTCCCCGGCCCGCCCGCCCAGCAGCATGAACCCGGCGAAGGCGATGGCGTACGCGTTCACCACCCACTGCAGGCCCTGCGCGTCCAGCCCCAGACCGGCCCGCATCGACGGCAGCGCCACGTTCACGACGGACACGTCGAGCACGACCAGGAACTGGCCGGCGCACGCGAGCGCCACCACCAGCCAGGTGGGAGGCGCGGTACGGCGGCGAGGGGCGCGGGTGACGTCGGTGGCTTCGAGCATGGATGTCATGCTCTCAACGACCTGACGGTCCTGGCATCGGGATTTCGGCCTAGGCCCGATGTCCGCACGGCCTAGGCCCGCCTCCGCCGGGCGATCCGGTGCTCCGGCCCCGTTAGCCCAAGAGAAGGTCAAGATTTCGTTAGTGACCCAAAGCATCGGAATAGTTGCCCAGGCACACGGAGTTCGGGGTACACATGACACAAACGACGACCGAACAGCCCGCCGGCAAAGCGGCCACCGGCACCCCGGGCGCATCCGGCGCCCTCGTCCCGGTCCTCGCGTTCGCGGGCATCGTTGTCGCGGTGATGCAGACCCTGCTCGTCCCGGTCATCAAGGACCTGCCGCTGCTGCTGGGCACCGCGCCCAGCAACGCCACCTGGGTCCTGACCTCCACCCTGCTCTCCGGCGCCGTGGCCACCCCGATCATGGGCCGCCTCGGTGACCTGTACGGCAAGCGGCGCATGCTGATAGCCAGCCTGTCCGTGATGGTGGTCGGCGCGCTGATCAGCGCTTTCACCAGCACCCTGCTCCCCATGATCGTCGGCCGTACCCTCCAGGGCTTCGCGATGGGCGCGATCCCGCTCGGCATCGGCCTGATGCGCGACATGCTCCCCCGCGAACGCCTCGGCTCGGCGATGGCGCTGATGAGCTCCTCGATCGGCGTCGGCGGCGGCCTCGCGCTGCCCGCCGCGGCCCTGGTCGCCCAGCACGCGAACTGGCACGCCCTCTTCTACGGCGCCGCCGGCCTCGGCGTCCTGTCCATCGCCCTCACGCTCCTCGTCGTACCGGAGTCCAAGGTCCGCGCGGAAGGCACCTTCGACGTCCTCGGCTCGCTCGGCCTCTCCGCCGGCCTGGTCCTCTTCCTCCTGCCGATCACCAAGGGCAGCGACTGGGGCTGGACGTCGGCCACCACGCTCGGCATGTTCGCCGGCTCGGCGATCGTCCTCCTCCTCTGGGGCGTCTACGAGCTGCGCGCGAAGGCCCCGCTGGTCGACCTGCGCACCACCGCCCGCCCGGCCGTCCTCTTCACCAACCTCGCGTCGATCATGGTCGGCGTCAGCTTCTACGTCGTCTCCCTGGTCCTGCCGCAGCTCCTGCAGTTGCCGAAGGAGACCGGCTACGGCCTGGGGCAGTCGATGGTCGTAGCGGGCCTGCTCGTCGCCCCGCTCGGCCTGACGATGATGCTCACGGCCCCCGTCTACGCCCGCCTCTCGGCCAAGTACGGCCCCAAGACCACCCTGATCCTCGGCATGCTGATCATCGCGATCGGCTACGGCGCCGGCCTCGGCCTGATGAGCGCCCCCTGGCAGAGCCTGGTGATCTCGGTGGTCCTCGGCGCAGGCATCGGCCTCGCCTACTCCTCCCTGCCCGCCCTGATCATCGGCGCGGTCCCCGCCTCGGAGACGGGCGCGGCGAACGGCCTGAACACGCTGATGCGTTCCATCGGTACGTCGGTCTCCAGCGCCGTCATCGGCATGGTCCTGGCGAACACCGCGAACAACGTCGGCGGCGTCGAGATCCCGACCATGCACGGCTTCCGCGTCTCCTTCCTGATCGCGACCGCCGCGGTCGCCGCGGGCCTCCTGCTGGCCCTCTTCCTTCCGAAGCAGCGCCCGGCCACCGCCCACACGCAGTTGCGCGCCAGCAGCGAGGAGGACGCCAACCTGGAGCGCGCCGAGCAGGCCCTGCGGGGCTTCCGCGGGAAGGTCCTGGACGCCGAGGGCACGCCGGTCGCCCGCGCCAACATCACCCTGATCGACCACCGGGGCCGCCAGGCCGGCGCGACCCTCTCCTCGGACGACGGCAGCTACGCCCTCGCCGTCCCCTCGCAGGGCGCCTACGTCCTGGCCGCGCGGGCCGACGGCCATGGGCCGCTCGCGTCTTCGGCGACGCACTCGGGGGACGACAGTGCGGTGGATGTGGATCTGGCGTTGCCCGGGGCGGCGACTGTGACTGCGTAGTGCGGTAGTGCGGCAGCGCGCTAGTCCGGTAGTCCGGTAGCGCGGTAGTCCGGTAGCGCGCCCCAAGGGGGTGCTGCGACAGGCCGTCTGGCGGCTGCGGCTGCGTCGTGGCTTGTCGCGCCCGCGCGGCGGAGCCGCATATCGAGACAGCCCCGCGCCCCTGAAGGGGCGCTTCCGCACCCCCTGTCAGGTAGCTGACGGGGGGTGCGGCAGCATGGGCGCCCAAGTGCTCGTACTACGGGAAGGAACCCCATGGCCCCGGCCCCCAAGCCCGAGATCCTGGCCGCGTTCGAGGCGGCGAAGGGCTTCATGCCCACGGGCGAGGGCCTGGCCCTGTACTCGGCGGCGGTCGAGGCCGGGCGCCTCGGGCTGCCCCTCCTGGAGGTCGGCACCTACTGCGGCCGCTCCACGATCCTGCTGGCCGACGCCGCCCGCGAGGCCGGTGTGACAGCTCTCACGGTCGACCACCACCGCGGCAGCGAGGAGCAGCAGCCGGGCTGGGAATACCACGACCCGGAGACGGTCGACCCCGCGATCGGCCTCATGGACACGCTGCCGACGTTCCGCCGCACGCTGCACCGGGCGGGCCTGGAGGAGCACGTGATCGCCCTGGTCGGCCGCTCCCCGCAGGTCGCGAAGGTCTGGGGCACCCCGCTCGGCCTGGTCTTCATCGACGGCGGCCACACCGACGAGCACGCGAACGCCGACTACGAGGGCTGGGCCCCGCATGTCGCCGAGGGCGGTCTGCTCGTCATCCACGACGTGTTCCCGGACCCGGAGGACGAGTTCACCGGCCAGGCCCCGTACCGCGTCTACCTCCGGGCGCTGGAGTCCGGCGCGTTCACAGAGGTGTCGGTGACGGACTCGCTTCGGGTGCTGAAGCGGACGGGCACGGGAAGCTGAACTCCGGCGCGGCTCGGCCGTGGCCTTCCCGCGCCGGCCGCGGTCGGCCCGTAAGGTGTCAGGCGTGTCGTACGTAGGTCCGGACTTCGATCCTCCCCAGCCCCGCCGCAGCCGCCGCCGCGTCCTCACCGTGGGCCTCGCCGCGCTGGTGCCGGGTGCCCTGCTCGGCTGGGTGATGTACGAGGCGGTGGGCGGCGACGGAGGCGGCTCCGGCAACGCGGCCGTACAGCCGTCGCAGGCACCCTCTGACACGACGCCGACGGACTCCACCACGAGCGACGACAAGCCGCCGGGCCCCACGCCGACGACGGACTCCACCTCCGCGCCAGCCGCCTCCGGCTCCCTCAAGGGCAAGGTCGTCGTCATCGACCCGGGCCACAACCCGAACAACTTCCAGCACACGTCCGAGATCAACCGCAAGGTGAACATCGGCACGAACTGGAAGGAGTGCGACACGACGGGTACGTCGACGAACGACGGCTACACCGAGGCCAAGTTCACGCTCGACGTCGCCCACCGCATGCGCACGCTCCTGGAGAAGCAGGGCGCCACGGTCAAGTTCACGCAGGACGGCGACCGTTCCTGGGGTCCCTGCGTCGACGAGCGGGCCGAGATCGGCAACAAGGCACACGCCGACGCGGTCGTCTCCATCCACGCCGACGGCGCGGGCGCCGGACAACGGGGCTTCCACGTCATCCTCCCCGGCAAGGTGAACGCGGGCGCCGCGAACACCGGCCCCATCGTCGCCCCCTCCCGCGCCCTCGGCGAACGCATCGCGGGCTCCTTCGTCCGCGTCACGGGCAACGCCCCCTCCAACTACATCGGCGAAGGCACCGGTCTCGTCACGCGTAAGGACCTCGGCGGTCTCAATCTCTCAACGGTTCCCAAGGTGTTCATCGAGTGCGGCAACATGCGCGATACCAAGGACGCGGCCCAGCTCACCAGCGAAGCCTGGCGCCAGAAGGCGGCGCAAGGGATCTCTGAGGGAATCGTGAGTTTCCTGCGGGGGTAGTGGTCCACGGGCTGATCCCGGCGGACAGCCTCGTCGGTCGGACGATAAGGTCGTCCGTACGATGAGGGGCCACCCCCGCGCTTCACACCGGGGCCTGACGGCGACATGGTGACAGCGACGCCTCCAGCGATGCCGATGTTGAGACGACTGACGAAGGACCTGAAGTGAATATCCGCTCCCTCACTCGAGGCGACGGCGTGGTGATCGGAGCAGCGGTATTGCTGTTCATCGCGTCGTTCCTCCAGCTCTACTCCGCCTCCGGCTTCAACGTTGACATCAACGGGTGGGAGAACCTCGGAGTCGGCTTCGGCACCTACCTGGGCGGGGTCATCGGTGCTGCCCTGATCGTTGTCAACCGCATCCTGCCCCAGCCGCGCAAGGTCGCCGGTCTGGACCTCGGGACGGTCGGTGTGTCGTTCACGATCCTGGCCGCGTGGAGCATGTTCTGGACCCTGGTGGACGTTCCGGAGGGCGGCAGCGCCGCCGCCGGCCTGATCCTGGGCTTCATCGCCGCCCTCGTCCTCGCCGCCGGCGCCGTCGCCACCCCCTTGGTCCCCGCCCTGCAGGCCGCCCTCCTCCCGGCCCCCCGCCCTGCCGCGCCGCAGCCCTACGGTGCCCAGCCGCCCGGGGGTTACGGGTACCCGGGGGCCCAGCAGCCGCAGCAGCCCTACGGTGGGCAGCCGCAGGCCGGGCAGCCGTTCGGGGGTGGGCAGCCGCAGGCTCCCGCGCCGGCGCCTGCCGGGGACTTCTCGCCGTTCTGGTTCGCCGTTCCCGTGCCGCGGCCGCTGTTCGCGGAGGACGGTTCGCCGACGCCGATCGCCGAACTGGCGCCGGGCACCTGGTACCTGGCCGTCGAGCAGCGTGGCGCCGCCCTGGTGGCGCAGACGCAGGACGGTCGCCGTGGTGTGCTTCAGGACACCTCGGGGATTCAGCGCGGCTGAGCCGCAGAGCACGTCGTACGACGGCCCCTCACCCTTCCCGGTGAGGGGCCGTTGTCGTACAGTCGCCCTCCTACCGGATGGTCTGACACACCGTCAGCAGGAGGCAGGCGTATGCGGCTCGGGCTCGCACTCGGGTACTGGGGGCGCGGCCCGTCCCCGGACCACGTACCGCTCGCGCAGGAGGCCGAGCGGCTCGGTTACGACTCCGTGTGGACCGCCGAGTCCTGGGGGTCGGACGCCTTCACCGCGCTCACCTGGATCGCCGCGCGGACGTCGACGGTCCGGCTCGGTACCGCCGTCGCGCAGATGGCCGCCCGCTCCCCCACGACCACCGCCATGCACGCCCTCACCCTCGATCATCTCTCCGGTGGGCGGATGATGCTGGGGCTCGGGCTGTCCGGGCCGCAGGTGGTGGAGGGGTGGTACGGGCGGCCGTTCCCGAAGTCGCCGCTCACCGCGACGAGGGAGTACGTCGATGTCGTACGCCAAGTGCTGCGGCGCGAGGCGCCGGTGGCGCTGGAGGGGCGCTTCCACTCCCACCCGTACAGCGGGCCGGACGGGACGGGGATCGGGAAGGCGCTGAAGCCGATCACTCATCCGCTGCGGGCGGACCTTCCCGTGCTGCTGGGTGCCGAGGGGCCCAAGAACGTCGCCCAGACCATCCGGATCGCCGACGGCTGGCTGCCGTTGTACTGGTCGCCGAGCAGACCCGACGTGTACGGGGAGGCCGTGAGCGAGTTGCCGGAGGGCTTCCTCGTCGCGCCCATGGCCCGGGTCCAGGTCTGCGACGACGTCTCCGAAGGGCTCCTGCCCGTCAAGGCCATGCTCGGCTTCTACATCGGCGGTATGGGCCACGCGGCCCGCAACTTCCACGCCGATCTCATGGCGCGGATGGGGTACGAGGAGGAGGCGCGGCGGATTCAGGAGCTGTTCCTCAGCGGTCGTAAGCAGGAGGCCGTGCTGGCCGTTCCGGACGCGTTCGCGGACGAGATCTCGCTCGTCGGGCCGCGTGAACGCATCGCCGAGCGGCTGGAGTCGTGGCGCAAGGGGCCGGTGACCGATCTGCTGGTCCTCTCGCCCGACCGGCCCACGCTGCGTCTGCTCGCCGAGCTCAACTCCTAGCCGTGCGCGGGGAGTTCACTGGAAGACCGAGATCGGGTCCAGGGTGAGTTCGCCGGTCGTGCCGTTCCAGGTGCGTACCCTGCCCAGGCAGGTGGCAGGGAACTCCTCGTCCGCGGAGAAGCGGTCGACCCGGAACTCCTCCTCCCGGACCCAGGTCCGCTCGCAGGTGATCTTCACCTGGGCGCGGGACTCGCCGGTGCCGTAGCGGGCGCGCAGGACGACGTCGTCGCCGTCCCTGCGGACCGTGAACAGGCCGGAGACCGAGACGTACGTGCCCCTGACGGCGGTCAGCGGGGTGCCCCTGGCCTCGGTGCCGCGCAGTTCGTCGGCGAGGGCCGTGGTGAGGAAGAGCTGCCCGGTCGCGAGGTCGGCGTCCACCACCATGTCCCGGGCCCGCAGCCGGTCCATGATCAGACGGATCGTCTTCATGGGCGTGTTGGGCTCCCAGTACTCCCTGCGTGTCTGTGTGTTGGTGTCGCGCTCGGCCCGGCCGCCGACGGTGAAGCGGCCGAAGAGCCCGAAGCCGGTGGAGACGCTGGTCTCGTGGGAGACGTTCACGTCGGCCTTCGGTATGCCGAGGATGTCCGCGACGCCCTCGACCCGTGTCTCGTGGAGGTAGATGCACATGCCGGAGAACATGCGCCCGTCCCGCACGCGTCGTCTGCGCCGGGCGGCGACCCAGCGGGCCACCACGTACTGCGCGACCACGGCGACGCACGCCGCCGTCAGGAGCCAGACGACCATCCACGGCCACCGCATGCTCCACCACTGACTGTCAATGACACCCACGGATCTCCTTGAAAGCGTCGGAGAGTGAGGAAAGGTTGGCGTCGACCATGCGGCCGCCCGTCGCGGCGGCGGCCTTCCTCAACGCGGCGGCGTCGGCCTCGCCGAAGTGGACGGGGAAGGTGGGTACTTCGCGGGCGTCGGCTACCAGCCGGTCGTGCCGGCGCAGGAACTCCTCGTAGGAGATGCCCGCGTTGCTCTCGCCGTCGGTCATCAGCACGATGGCGACGGGCCGTTCGGGTGTCTGACGCACGGCGTCCGCGGCGATGCGGTAGCCGCGGTCGAGGGCGGACCAGACGGCGGTGGAGTCGTCGAAGGAGTCCGCCGCCACGACCTTGCCGAGGGTGCGCAGGTCGCCGTCGTCGCGCACGGTCACCGTACGTTCCTGAAGGACCCGCCCGCCGAACCGTACGACGGTGAGGTGTTCGCCCCGGTAGAAGCGGGCGAACTTGCCGGTGGAGGTGGGGTCGGCGCCGCTGAGCCCGGCGAAGGCGGCGCGCAGGTCGGCGATCCGCTCGCCGCGCATGGATCCGGAGAAGTCGAGCACGAACACCACCTGGTCGGTGGTGGTGCTCGCGGGGTCCCCGTAGTCGGTGACCAGCCGCTCCACGGTGGAGAGCCGGTCGGGGTAGGACAGTGCGTTGCCGACCGCCGCGCGCAGCGGCTCGGCCGGGGTGACGTCCTGGTTGACGGGGCGGCGCCAGGTGCGCCGCATCAGCTCGACCTGCACGTCGTCCCGCAGCAGCCAGTCGACGACCTTGCGGTAGGCGCCCCGTTCGTCGGCGTCGAGGAGGAGCAGCGGGAAGTCGGACAGCACCATGCCGTCGTCGGGGTGGACGATCCGCAGGGGTTCGCGCAGCTTCTTGGCGGCGTTGAGGGAGAGCAGCTCCGACTCGTGGGCGATCAGCGCGTTGGCGGCGCCCTGATGGCCGGTGTAGGAGGAGATGAGCTCGCGGGAGCTGGCTCCGGTGAGGGTCTGGCCGGAGCGGAAGCCGCGCAACCGGTCGCAGGAGACGTCTTGTTCGCGCAGTGCGCTGCCGGTGCCGGCGGCCGCGGTGGCGACGCCGACGAGGGCGGCGCGCCCGGTGTCGCTGGTGCGTGGATCGGCCATGCCGAACCGTACGGTGCCGTCGGCCGCCGCGTCGGCGATGTCGGCCCACGACAGCCGCCCGTCCGGCACCCGGGCCGTCAGTGCGTCGGCGATCCGCGGGGTGAGGCCGATGACCACGGGCGAGCGCATGATCGGCGTCGACTCGGGGCGGGCCACCCGTTCGCCCTTGTCCTGGAGCCGCAGCAGGAAGGATCGGTCGGAGGCCGGCCAGGCCAGGTCGTACGACGGATCGCGGGCGCCGGACAGGTCGGCGGTGGCCCGGTAGTCCATGTCCAGCTCGACGCCGGTGTCGTCCTTCAGTTCGCCCAGTAGTGGTTCGAGGTCGGCGAGTTCGGGGCTGGCGAGGACTCGGAGGGTGATGTCCTCGTCTCCTCCGCCGCAGGAGGTGAGGGCGGCGAGCAGGGTCAGGGTCAGACAGGCGGTGAGGGTGCGTGTGCGGCGCTTCACGGGGTGCCCAGCGCGGGCTTCGGGCAGGAGCCCGCGGAGTCGATGATCTCCTCCAGGACGTTCAGGGCTGGTTCATAGACCTTGGTCTCGTCGCGGTTGGGTCTCGGTACCTGTATGCCGTGTTCGCCCAGGTAGGCGTTGAGCTGGTCGCTGGTGCCGTCCTCGCCGGAGAAGCGGACGCGGAAGCCCAGCTCGATGGCGCGCTGGCGCAGTTCGGGGTCGGTCTGGATGACGCGGACCAGCCGGTCGCCCTCGTTGCTCAGGGAGATGAGCTGGGGCTCGGTGAGGGCGTAGGGGGTGGGGTAGAGCAAGACGCGGTCGGTGTCCGCCTTGCCGTGCCCGCGCTCGTAGGCGATCTGGTGGGCCAGGTACTGGTGCTCGTAGATCAGTGAGATGGGCGCGATGCTCTCGCCGAGGTCGGAGAGGTAGCTGTCGGCCTGTTCGTCGGCCCACATGCCCTGGAGGTCGATGAGGGGTTTGATCTTCCGGGCGACGGTGCGGGCCTCTTCCATCGCCTTGGTCTCGTCGGCCTGGCCCGCGCCGGGGGTGCTGTCGTCGTTCGCCACGAAGGCGAGGATGCTCAGGTAGGTGCCGGCGGCGTTCGACTCGCAGACGCTGGAGGTGCGCACCAGGACGCGGCCGCTGTTGCTGCGCCCGCCGGGCCGGTCGAAGCCGATGCCGTTCCAGGTGTCGGCGCGTTCGGTGACGCCATCGCGGTCCTGATCGCCGGTCAGGTCCTTGTTCTGCTTGCCGGTCGTGCCGTCGAGCAGGCCCATGAACAGGTCCATGTCGAGGTCGTAGTAGAGCGTTCTGCCGCCGTCGGTCGTGGGCTGTGCGGTGGCCACGCCCATCTTCTCCAGGGTGTCGGCGTAGGCCCGGAAGGTGCCGAGCACCAGCGGCGTCACGAAGGGGCGCACCGAACGCACCGAGTGGTCCTGCCGGTTGAGGATCTGCTTGGCCGCGGGCTGGCCGGACGGGAAGACGGCGTCCATGCCCGCCAGGGACTGCGTGGCGATGCCGCGGGAGCCGAGCCGGTGGATGTCGACGCGCAGGCCGTGCTTGAGCAGCAGCCGCTGTACCTCGGGGTCTTTGAAGTAGTCGGACTTGGAGGCCATCCTGGCCTCGATCGTGATGACGCGCTCGAAGGGCCGCAGCGCGTTGCCCGTGACCAGCAGGGCGATCAGGCCGGTCAGGGCGAGCGGAAGAGCGATCAGGACGTGGATCGGTAACCGTGCGCGGGGGCGGTTCCTGTCGCGGGTGCGCAGTCGTGGTTCCTGCGCGGTTCGTGGTCTGTCGGCGTCGGATGTGGCGTGCGGTCTGTCTGCTTGGGACACCGGCTCTCCTGCCCTCTCCGGGAGGAGGATCGTCGGTGATCATGCTTACCGGCGAACGACCTTGCGGGGAACGTGAGTTGAACGTAGCGCCCCGTTCGCATTTCGGCACCCCGCCTCGCGCCGCGGGTTTCGTT
Organism: Streptomyces sp. NPDC036764; assembly: GCF_055609385.1. NCBI lineage: Bacteria > Bacillati > Actinomycetota > Actinomycetes > Kitasatosporales > Streptomycetaceae > Streptomyces > Streptomyces sp. NPDC036764. Next base: position 264,793 of record NZ_JBVJPT010000004.1, on the reverse strand, counting down.
CACGTCTCAAGGGCTACCCGCAGGGCATGTCCCCTCGATATAGCAACGGTGCCAGTCAGGCCGGCCGGGTCATCGCCATCGTCGCCGATGTCATGGCCCTCATCCTGGGCCTGTGGATCCTGATGTACCTGCTGGACGCCAACCGGGCGAACGACTTCGTCCAGTTCGTCCATGACGCGGCTCGCTGGCTGGCCGGCTGGTCGCACGATCTGTTCACGTTCGACGAGGAGTGGGCGCGGGTGGTCGCCGGTTACGGACTGGCGGCGCTTGTGTACCTGTTCGTGGGGCACGCCATAGCCAATCGGGTGCACCGCCACTGAGGGTGCGCCACCCGGGCCCTCAGGCGCAGCAGTCGGGGTCCAGCCCGGACGGCAGGCGGTCCCCGCCGAACACCGCGCACGTGGCCTCGTGCCCGCCCAGCGCCGCGACGGCCAGCAGCAGGGAGCCGGCCGTCCAGGTCGTGAGCTCGCGCGGCCAGATGGCCTCGTCCTCGAAGACGTACCCGGTCCAGTACAACCCGCTCTCGGTGTCCCGCAGATGCTGGATGGACTGGAGGATGTCGAGCGCCCGGTCGGACTCGCCCATCGCCCACAGGGCCAGGGCGAGTTCGGCCGACTCCCCGCCCGTCACCCACGGGTTCGGTACGACACACCGCACACCGAGTCCGGGCACGACGAAGCGCTCCCAGCCCTCCTCCATACGGGACTTGGCCTCGGCGCCCGTCAGCGCGCCGCCCAGCACGGGGTAGTACCAGTCCATGGAGTAGCGGTCCTTGTCGAGGAACCGCTCCGGATGCCGGCGTATCGCGTGGCGTAGCGCGCCCGCGGCCAACTCCCAGTCGGGTTGCGGCTCTTCGCGCTGCTCGGCGATGGCGAGGGCGCACCGCAGGGCGTGGTGGATCGAGGAGGAGCCGGTCAGCAGCGCGTCCCGGGTCGCCGTGCCGTCCTCGTCGCGGCGCCAGCCGATCTGCCCGCCGGGCTGCTGGAGTTGCAGGACGAACTCGATGGCGCCGTAGACGGACGGCCACATGCGGTCGAGGAAGGTGTCGTCGCCGGTGGAGAGGTAGTGGTGCCACACGCCCACCGCGATGTAGGCGACGAAGTTGGTCTCGCGCCCGGTGTCGGTGACGTCGTCGAAGGCGCCGTCCGCGTAGGCCGCGTACCAGGAGCCGTCCTCGTTCTGATGCGTCGCCAGCCAGGTGTACGCCCGCTCGGCCGCCGCGTGTTCGCCGGCGGTGTCCAGCGCCATCGCGGCCTCGACGTGGTCCCAGGGGTCGAGGTGGTGTCCGCGGAACCACGGGATCGCCCCGTCCTCCCGCTGTACCGCGAGAATGCCGGCCACGGTCGCGGCGGCCTGCTCGGCGGTGAGGACCCCGGGCAGGACGAGGTGTTCTGTCCGGGGGGTGGTCACTTGGCGGCCGCCTCGGAGGTCTCGGAGGTCTCGGACAGCCGCGGCAGGTGCGGCTTGGTCGCGTACGCCACGAAGCTCTTGCCGATCAGCGGGTTCAGCGCCTGTTCGGCGACCCGGGTGGCCAGGGGTTTCTTCATGATGTCCCAGACCAGCAGCTTGTGGTACGCGCGCACCGGCAGCGCCTTGTCGTTGTCGACGCCGAAGGCGCACTTCAGCCACCAGTACGGCGAGTGCAGGGCGTGCGCGTGGTGGGTGCCGTACGGCTTGAGGCCGGCCTCGCGGATCTTGGCGAGCAGCTCGTCCGCCTTGTAGATGCGGATGTGGCCGCCCTCGACCTCGTGGTAGGCGTCGGACAGCGTCCAGCAAACCTTCTCGGGGCCGTAGCGCGGGACGGTGATGGCGATCCGGCCGCCGGGCTTGAGCACCCGCACCATCTCGGCGAGGACGCCCTTGTCGTCCGGGATGTGCTCCATGACCTCGGAGATGATCACGACGTCGAAGGACTCGTCCGGGAAGGGCAGGGCGAGCGCGTCGCCCTCCATCGCGGTGGCGGTGGCGCCCTCGGGGGCCTCCCCGGCCTCCTTCATCGCCGCGAACCACTTCGCGACCTCGCGGATCTCCTCACCGTTCTGGTCCAGCGCCACGACCTGGGCGCCGCGCCGGTAGCACTCGAACGCGTGCCGACCGGCACCGCAGCCGAGGTCCAGAACGCGGTCGCCCGGGGCGAGCGGGAACCGGGAGAAGTCGACGGTCAGCACGAGGGCCTGCTTTCACGGTCGGATCGGTGGGCGGGGCGGGGGCGAGGGTGGAGGCAGTGGCGGGAACGAGGACTGGGGCCGCCGGCCGGCTGCCCGGCGGTCACTGGGCGGCCTCGGTCATACGGGCGGGGCTGCCTGCCTCGGCCTCCGTCGCCGGTACGGCGCGCCCGGCCTCGGCCGCGGCCCCGGCGGCGGGACGGCCGGAGGTCTGGAGCGCGGAGGGCTCGGCGGACCGTGCGGCGGACGACTCGGCGGAGCGGTCGGCGGACCGTGCCGTGGAGCGGTCGGCGGCCGGTGCCGTGGAGCGGCGGGCGTGCTCGGCGTCCGAGTGGGCCATCGCCTCGCGGTAGCGGGCCACCGTTCCCTCGGCGGCCTTGGCCCAGGTGTAGTGCCGCAGGACCCGCTCGCGTCCGGCCGCTCCCAGCCGCCCGCGCAGTTCCGCGTCCCCCAGCAGCCGGCTCAACCCAGCGGCCAGTGCACCCGCGTCCCCCGGCGGCACCGCCAGACACGTCTCGCCGTCGCGTCCGGCGACCTCGGGAATCGCGCCGCCGGTCGTGGCGACGAGCGGCGTCCCGGTGGCCATGGCCTCGGCGGCCGGCAGGGAGAAGCCCTCGTACAGCGACGGCACGCACGCGACCTCGGCCGAGCGCACCAGGTCGACGAGTTCGGCGTCGGAGATGCCCTTGACGAACTCGACGGCGCCTTCGAGGCCGTAGCGCTCGACGGCCTGCGCGACCGCCCCCTCGGTGGGCCGCTTGCCGACGACGACGAGGTGGGCGTCGGGGTGCTCGGTGCGGACCTTGGCGAGCGCCTCGACGAGGAAGACCAGGCCCTTCAGCGGGACGTCCGCGCTGGAGGTCGTGACGATGCGGCCGGGGATCCGCCGGACCGACGGATCCGGCGAGAAGAGGTCGGTGTCCGCGCCGATGTGCACCACGTGGACGCGGTCCTGCGCGACGCCGAGGTGGTCGACGATCTCCTGGCGCGAGGTGCCGGAGACGGTCAGGACGGACGGCAGGCGGCGCGCCACGCGCTTCTGCATCCGGGTGAAGGCGTACCAGCGCCGAACCGACATCCGCCGCCGCCACCCGTCGGCCGCGTCCAGCTCCAACTGGCGGTCCACGGTGATGGGGTGGTGGATGGTGGTGACGAGGGGCGCGCCCACGTCTCCCAACAGGCCGTATCCCAGGGTCTGGTTGTCGTGCACGACGTCGAAGTCGCCGCGCCGGGCGCGCAGCAGTCGGCGGGCGCGCAGCGAGAAGGTCAGCGGCTCGGGGAAGCCGCCGGTCCACATCGTCGCCACTTCCAGCGCGTCGATCCAGTCGCGGTACTCGTCCCGTCCGGGCGTGCGGAAGGGGTCGGGCTGGCGGTAGAGGTCGAGGCTGGGGAGTTCGGTGAGGGTCAGCCGGCCGGCGTACTCCGCGCCCTCGTCGAGGACGGGATAGGGCTGGGAACCGATGACCTCGACGCGGTGGCCGAGGCGGGCGAGCTCGCGGGAGAGATGGCGTACGTAGACGCCCTGGCCGCCGCAGAACGGGTTCCCTTTATAGGTGAGAAGCGCGATGTCGAGCGGTCGCTCGCCGTCGGCGGCGGGGTCCTGTGGGGACCCGGCCTCCCTGGCCTCAGCGGTCACTCTGGGCCCCCTTCTCCCTGCATGGTCCCGCGAGATTACGCCGGGACGCTAATCTAGAACAAGTTTCAGACTTGATCGTTCAAGAGGCTCTGAATCTACCGGCAGGTAGCGCCGCTGTGAGCGATGGATCAGGTGATTCACGCCACGACCGACGCGCTGGCATGCTCTGTCCGGTCACTCACCCTCACCGACTGTCACGGAACGGGATCCATGCCTGCGGAAGTCAGTAGCGCGAGCCCCTCCTCACCGCCACTCACCGAGCGGCAGGAGGCCCGTCGCCGGCGCATCCTGCACGCCAGCGCGCAGCTCGCCAGCAGGGGCGGCTTCGACGCCGTACAGATGCGGGAGGTCGCGGAGTCCTCGCAGGTGGCGCTCGGCACGCTGTACCGGTACTTCCCGTCCAAGGTGCATCTGCTGGTCGCCACGATGCAGGACCAGTTGGAGCACATGCACGGCACGCTGCGGAAGAAGCCGCCGCAGGGCGCGACGGCGGCCGAGCGGGTCGCGGAGACCCTGATGCGGGCGTTCCGCGCGCTGCAACGCGAGCCGCATCTGGCCGACGCGATGGTGCGGGCGCTGACCTTCGCCGACCGCAGCGTCTCCCCCGAGGTCGACCAGGTCTCGCGTCAGACCACGGTGATCATCCTGGACGCGATGGGCCTGGAGAACCCGACGCCCGAGCAGCTCTCCGCCGTCCGCGTCATCGAGCACACCTGGCACTCGGCCCTGATCACCTGGCTGTCCGGCCGCGCCTCGATCGCCCAGGTGAAGATCGACATCGAGACGGTGTGCCGCCTGATCGACCTGACGAACCCGGAAGGGCACGAGTAGGACCTACGAGACGGGTTCCCTTCGCCGGCATGGTCCGGATCAGGTGGTGGGGGTCGCCTTCAGGTCGTACGCCGCGTACGGCCTTCCGGCCTCTCAGCCCGACCGTCGACGTCGGCCCCAGCGGAAGCGGTCTCCTACTCATGCCTCTCGCCAGAGTCGGCTACTCCGGTCGGACTCCCTCACTCGCCTCGTAGGCCGACTTCCAGAATAGAACAGACAGTCGCGGATTAACCCGTCCGAAGGGAACTTTTCCGGCGTTATTCCTCCGGCGGGAACACCGGCTCCCCGCTCCCGAGCAGCGTGATCACGATCGCCTCGACGGGACAGCTCTCCGCCGCCGCCAGGATCTGCTCGTTCGCGTCGGTCTCCGGGTCGGCCGGATGGGACTGGCGGCCTGAGTCGAGGCGGAAGCCGCCGGGGGCATGGTGGACGCACTGGGCCGAGCCGATGCACACCGACCGGTCGACCTCGACGTGCCAGCGGTCACCCATCCCCTACGCCTCCCAGCCCGCCGGGAGGTGGATCATCTTGTGCTCCAGATACTCGCCGAACCCCTCGGGTCCGAACTCCCGCCCCAGACCGGAGTTCTTGTAGCCGCCGAACGGGCCCAGCATGTCCAGGCTGAAGGTGTTCACCGAGTACGTGCCGGTACGGACCTGCCGCGCGACCTCGATGCCGCGCTCGGTGTCGGCGGTCCAGACGCTGCCGCTCAGGCCGTAGTCGGAGTCGTTGGCGATCTTCACGGCCTCGGACTCGTCGCCGTAGGGAAGAAGGCAGATCACCGGCCCGAAGATCTCCTCGCGGGCGATCCGCATGGAGTTGTCGACGTCCCCGAAGAGCGTCGGCTCGACGTACCAGCCCTTGCCCTGCCCCGCCGGACGCCCGCCACCGGTCAGGATCTTCGCGCCTTCCTCCTGCCCGATGCGGATGTAGTCGAGGTTGCGGCGCTGCTGCCGCTGCGCCACCAGCGGGCCCACCTGGGTCGCCGGGTCGAGCGGGTCGCCGACCACCAGCGCGCCGGCCGCCGCGGCGAAGGCCTCGGCGAACTCGTCGTAGCGGGAGCGCGGGAGCAGGATGCGCGTCTGGGCCACGCATGCCTGGCCGTTGTTCATCCAGGCCGCCGGCACGACACCCGCGACGGTCGCCTCGACGTCCGCGTCCGGCAGGACGACGGCCGCCGACTTGCCCCCCAACTCCAGCGTGACGCGGGTGAGATTGCGGGCGGCGACCTCCATGACGCGCCTGCCTGCCGCGACCGAGCCGGTGAAGGAGACCTTGTCGATCGAGGGGTGCCCGACCAGGTACTCACTGACCTCGCGGTCCGCGGGCAGGATGGACAGCACGCCCTCCGGCAGCCCCGCGTCCTTCGCGATCTCGGCGAGGAGGTAGGCGTCCAGCGGTGACTCGGGCGACGGCTTGAGCACCACCGTGCAGCCGGTGAGCAGCGCGGGCGCGAGCTTTGCGGCGGCGACGAACTGCGGGACGTTCCAGGGGACGACGGCCGCCACGACCCCGACCGGCTCGCGCCGCACCAGGATCTTGCCGAGGACGCCGTCACGCGCCTCCTCGTACGTGAAGTTCCGCGCGACCGTGATCGCCGCGTCCCACACCATCATCGCGCCGAGCGCCTGCGCGAGGACGCTCCAGGAGTACGGGGAGCCGTTCTCGCAGGAGATCACCCGGGCGATCTCCTCGTGCCGCACCGCGATCCCGTCCTTGATGCGGGTGACGACCTCGATCCGCTCGTCGAGGCTCATCCGAGGCCAGGGCCCCTCGTCGAACGCCTTGCGCGCCACCGCGACGGCCCGGTCGACGTCGGCCGGCGAGGCGTGCGGCACGCGTCCGATGACCTCTTCCGTGTGCGGCGAGATCACCTCGATGACGTCCTTGCCCAGGGGGTCGGTCAACTCCCCGCCGATGAACAGTTGTCCGTGTTCCACGAGCTCGGTCATGGCCGACTGCCTCTCCGGAGCGTGACTCTGACGATCCATCAGATCTACCGCACTGATACCAGTTCCGTCCGGAGTAGTCCACGGACCGCACGTAGATGACTCGGGCTCCCATCGGAACCTGTTCTAGTTATAGTGATCCGGTCGGCCGGAACGTGTCGCGGCGATTGGGGAACCCATGGCGCAGATGTACGACCACGGCGGCGGAGTCCGGTCCATCGAGGTCCCCATCCCCGACAACCCCCTCGGCCACACCCTCGTGTACGTCGTCGACACCGACCGCGGTCCGGTGCTCGTCGACACCGGCTGGGACGACCCGGCGTCCTGGGACACCCTCGCCGACGGCCTCGCGGCCTGCGGCACCGCGCCCGGCGAGATCCACGGCGTGGTGATCACCCATCACCACCCCGACCACCACGGCCTGTCCGGCAAGGTGCGCGATGCCTCGGGCGCCTGGATCGCGATGCACGCGGCGGACGCGGCGATCGTACGGCGCACCCGCACCACCCGCCCCGACCGCTGGTTCACCTACATGGCGGCCAAACTCACGGCGGCCGGCGCCCCCGAGGCCCACGTGGCCCCCTTGCGCACGGCCCGCCGCCCCAGCACCCTGCCCGGCTTCACCCCCGCCGCCCCCGACCGCGAGATCGTCCCCGGCGAACTCCTCGACCTCCCCGGCCGCCGCCTGCGCGCGATCTGGACCCCGGGCCACACCCCCGGCCATGTCTGCCTGCACCTGGAGGAGGACCACCCGGCCCGGCTCCCCGGCCACGGCCGCCTGTTCTCCGGCGACCACCTGCTTCCCGGGATCACCCCGCACATCGGCCTGTACGAGGACCCCGACGACACGACCGTCACCGACCCCCTGGGCGACTACCTGGCCTCCCTGGAACGCGTCGCCGCGCTGACCCCCGCCGAGGTCCTCCCGGCCCACCAGCACACCTTCACCGACGCCCCCGCCCGCGTACGGCAGTTGCTGACCCATCACGAGGACCGCCTCAACGACCTCCTGACCCTCCTCGCCACTGCCCTCACCCCCTGGCAGCTCGCCGAACAGATGGAGTGGAACCGCCCCTGGGACCAGATCCCGTACCCCTCCCGGAACATCGCGATCGCGGAGGCGGAGGCCCACCTGCGCCGGCTGGTGAAGCTGGGGAGGGCGGAGGCGGTGGCGGGGAGCGAGCCGGTGGCGTACGTGGCGGTGTGACACCCGATCATGGCCGACATGACCATCGATCACCTTCTCGCCGAGCGTGCCTGCGAGCGCATCGTCATCGCCTTCGTCCACCGCCTGGACCTCGGCGAACCGGCCTCCGTCGCCGAGTTGTTCACCGAGGACGGCACCTGGCAGTGGCCGGAGGGCGAGCGGACCGTCCGGGGCCGGGAGGCGCTGCGCGCGTACTTCGGCTCCCGCCCCGCCGACCGTCTCTCGCGTCGCGTGATGTCCAACATCCTGGTCACGGTGACGGCTCCCGACACGGCGACGGCGACCTCGTACTTCACGACGTACCGCGTCGACGGCTACCGGGGCGGCGTCATCCCGCCCGGTCCGCCCGTCCAGGTCGGCCATTACGAGGACGCCTTCCGCCGGACGTCCGAGGGCACTTGGCTGCTCACCTCCCGGACCCTCCACCTGCCCTTCGGCGGCCCCACCCGCAGGGCCGACGGCTAGCCGCGCATGAAGGTGCGGACCAACTCCTCTGTGTCACCGAGGAGTTCGACCTCCCGTTCGCTCATCGTCGGATTAGCGGCGCGCCGGCGCAGAGCTTCGGCGAGGCCGTCGTCCGTGAGGTGGGACGGGTCGGCGAGGAGCGCCGCCAGGAGGGCGCGGGCGGGTTCGGCGATGGGTTCGTCGCCGACCGCGACCTGGGCGAGGATCACGGCGGAGGTGCCCCAGTCGAGGCCGGGGTCGCCCTCCTCGGTGTTGTTCCAGTCGATGACGCAGGGGCCGTCGGGGGTGAGGATGACGTTGTCGGGGTGCAGGTCCAGGTGCAGGACGCGGCCATCCGACCGGCGCGCGGGGACCGCGTGCAGTTGCCGCAGCAGACGGGCCAGGACGCCGCCCGCCTCGGCCGGGCCCATGGTTCCGGCGCTCAGCGCCCCGAGCATCGTCGGCCCCGGCAGCCGCTGCATCACCAGGTCGGTCCGCGAGGAGTCGGCGAGACGGACCCGGGGCGCCGGGAAGCCGTGGCCGCGGACATGCGCCATCACCGCTCCCTCGGCGAGCGCGTCCCCCCACCCCTCGCGGTCCCGGCGCAGCACCCACGCCTCGTCGATCTCGTACACGTCGGCGGTACGCCCCGCCCCGAGCAGCCGCCCCACCGGTCGCCGCGTCATCCGCGCCCCCTTCGTCACGGGCGAAGGTATCGGGCCGCGCAGGTGGCCCCGAGGGGCAGGGTTACGGGCGGGTAGAGTGTCGGCGTCGTCATCACCCCCGTACGTGGGAAAGCCGGTGCAAATCCGGCGCTGACCCTCCCCCAGGGCCTTAAGGGCCTGGGAGGTGCCCCCACCGTGCACCGGCCGTCTTCTAAGGCCGGTGAGCCGGATCGCCGCGTAGGGGACGTGACCGGCTCACGTGCCCGGCAGTCGGCCGGAGTGCGGCACCGTCGAGGTATACGGAGCCGAGCCGCCGGGGTCTCCCCTGCGCTGTCCGGTTCCTCTAGGGAAGGGCACCCGCCGATCATGTACGTCCGTCGCAGCGCAGCGGTTCTGGCCGCCGCCGTCGTGATCGGCGCGGCCGCGCCGGCCATAGCCGCCGACTCCTCCCCCTCCGCGACGCCGGAGCCGGCCGTCCCCGCCGGGCTCTACGGCGACACCGACCCGACGTACGACGGCGTCTGGCGGCAGTCCCTCGCGCTGCTCGCGCAGGACACCGTCAAGGTGCAGCCGGCCGAGAAGGCCGTGGACTGGCTGCTGGGGCAGCAGTGCGCGAACGGGGCCTTCGCGCCCTACCGCGCCGACACCGGCGCGGACTGCGGTGCCAAGACCCTCGTCGACACCAACAACACGGCGGCCGCCGTCCAGGCGCTGGTCGCCCTCGGCGGGCACGACGCCGCCACCGGCAAGGCCGTGTCCTGGCTGAAGTCGGTCCAGAACAAGGACGGCGGCTGGGGCTACACCCCGGGCGGGGCCAGCGACACGAACTCCACCTCGGTCGTGGTCGGCGCGCTGGCCGCCGTCGGCGAGAAGCCGGAGGAGATCCGCAAGGACGGGCAGTCGGCCTACGACGCGCTCGTGAAGCTCGCCCTGCCCTGCAAGGGCGACGGTGCGGGCGCCTTCGCCTTCCAGCCGGACAAGAAGGGCAAGCTCGTCGCCAACGCCGACGCCACCGCGGCCGGCGTCCTCGGCTCGCTCGGCAAGGGCCTTCTCGTGAGCCCCGCCAAGAAGGCGCAGACCGCGAGCTGCGCCGACGGCGGCTACCCGGCCCCGCAGCAGGCCGCCGCCAACGGCGCCGCCTACCTCACCGAGGCCCTCGCCAAGGACGGCCACCTGACGTCCGCCCTGCCCGGAGCCGAGGACCAGCCCGACTACGGCAACACGGCCGACGCGGTCGTCGCGCTCGCCGCGTTCTCCGGCGCCGACGCCGCCGGCAAGCCGCTGCGCTGGCTGGAGCAGAACTCCGCGAAGTGGGCCCAGCAGAGCGGCCCGGCCGCCTACGCCCAGCTCATCCTCGCCGCCCACGCCACCGGCACCGACCCGCGTGACTTCGGTGGCGCCGACCTGGTCAAGCAGCTCAACGCGACGGGTCCCGCACCGCAGGAGTCGGCCAAGGCCGCGGACAAGGCCGAGAAGAAGGACGCGAAGGACGACAGCCCCTTCGGCGTCTGGTGGTACGTCGGCATCTTCCTCGTCGTCGGCATCGGCATCGGCTTCCTGCTGAGCGGCCGCAAGAAGGGCCCGCAGGCGTGATCCACCGCGTGCTCGCCGCGCTCCTGGCCGCGCTGGTCCTGGTGACCGGCGCGGCCCAGGCCGCCCAGGCGGCCGGCTATCGCTACTGGTCCTTCTGGGAGCGCCAGGGCGACACCTGGATCTACGCCACCCAGGGCCCCTCCCTCGCCCGCCCGTCCGACGGCGACGTCCAGGGTTTCCGGTTCGCGGTGAGCGAGGACTCCAAGGACGCGACGAGGCCCAGGGGCGCGGCCGAGTTCGCGGTGATCTGCGCCAGGACGCCCGCCGAGGACGGCAAGAAGCGGGTGGCCCTGGTCATCGACTTCGGTACGGCCGCCGACGCCCCGTCCGGCGAGACGCCCCCGGCCCGCCGTACGGCGTGTGCCCGGGTGGCTCCCGACGCGACGACGGCGGAGGCCCTCGCGGCCGTCGCCAAGCCCCTGCGCTACGACACCAACGCCCTGCTGTGCGCGATCACCGGCTATCCGCAGAAGGGCTGCGGGGAGCAGGTGGCGAGCGGCAGCGGGAAGACCGGGAAGCCGACGCCGACCGGGCAGACGGCCACCACGGCCGAGGACGACTCGGACGGCGGACTCTCGCTGGGCCTGGTCGCGGGCATCGCCGTGGTGGTGGTGCTGGGGGCGGCGGCGGTCTGGCAGGCGCGGCGGCGCCGGAATGTCTAGCCGCGCGGAGCTTGCCAGGGGTGCGCGGACGCGGACGGACGCCCGGCCGGAACCGGCCGCCACCGCCCTGCGCCCGAACCGTCGCACCCCGCTCCACCCCGGCGCCTGGTGGCTCTGGGCGCTCGCCCTCGGCACCGCCGCCACCCGCACCACCAACCCCCTTCTCCTCGCCCTCCTCATCGCGACCTCCGCCTACGTCGTGGCGACCTGCCGCCCGAACGCCCCCTGGGCCCGCTCCTACTCCGTCTTCTTCAAGCTCGCCCTGGCCGTCCTGCTCATCCGCCTCGTCTTCGCCGTGGCCCTCGGCTCCCCGATCCCCGGCACCCATGTGATCGTGGCCCTCCCCGAGATCCCCCTCCCCGACTGGGCGCAGGGGATCCGCCTGGGCGGCAAGGTCACGGTCGAGACCGTTCTCATCGCCTTCTACGACGGCCTGCGCCTGGCGACCCTGCTCATCTGCGTGGGCGCGGCGAACTCCCTCGCCAACCCCACCCGCCTGCTCAAGTCCCTGCCCGGCGCCCTCTACGAGATCGGCGTGGCGGTGGTCGTGGCCCTCACCTACGCCCCCAACCTCATCGCCGACGTCCAGCGGCTGCGCGCCGCCCGCCGACTGCGCGGCCGGCCCGACACCGGGGTCCGGGGCCTGCTTCAGGTGGCACTCCCGGTCCTGGAGGGCGCGTTGGAGCGGTCGGTCGCCCTCGCCGCAGCGATGGACGCGCGCGGCTACGGCCGTACCGCCGACGTCCCGCCCCGCGTCCGCCGTACGACCACCGCGCTCACCCTCGGCGGCCTGCTGGGCGTGTGCGCCGGAACGTACGGGCTGCTCACCGCCGCGGGCGGCACATACGGTCTCCCCGTCCTCCTCGCCGGACTCGCCGCCGCCCTGGCGGGGCTGCGGCTGGGCGGTCGCCGTTCCCCGCGCACCCGTTACCGCCCGGACCCCTGGGACGCCCGCGCCTGGCTGGTCGCCGGATCCGGCGCGGCGGTCGCCGCCCTGCTGACCCTGGCCGCGCACCGCGCCCCGCAGGCCCTGGAACCCGGCGTGATCCCGCTCGTCGCGCCCACCCTCCCCCTGTGGCCCGCGGCGGCCGTCCTCCTCGGCCTCCTCCCGGCCTTCGTCAGCCCCGCACCCCGCAGTCCCGCCGCCCACAAGGAGCCGTCGTGATCCGCTTCGAGAACGTCTCCGTGACGTACGACGGTGCCGCCGAACCCACCGTCCAGGGCGTGGACTTCGAGGTCCCCGAGGGCGAACTGGTGCTGCTCGCCGGCCCGTCGGGCGTCGGCAAGTCCACCGTGCTCGGCGCGGTCAGCGGGCTCGTCCCGCACTTCACCGGCGGCACCCTGCGCGGCCGGGTCACGGTGGCCGGCCGGGACACCCGTACGCACAAGCCGCGCGAACTCGCCGACGTGGTGGGCACGGTGGGCCAGGATCCCTTGTCCCACTTCGTCACGGACACGGTCGAGGACGAACTGGCCTACGGCATGGAGTCACTCGGCCTCGCGCCCGACGTGATGCGCCGCCGCGTCGAGGAGACCCTCGACCTGCTCGGCCTCGCCGACCTGCGCGACCGCTCCATCGCCACCCTCTCCGGCGGCCAGCAGCAGCGCGTGGCGATCGGCTCGGTGCTCACCCCGCACCCGAGCGTCCTGGTCCTGGACGAGCCGACGTCGGCCCTGGACCCGGCCGCCGCGGAAGAGGTCCTCGCGGTCCTCCAACGCCTGGTCCACGACCTCGGCACGACGGTCCTGATGGCAGAACACCGCCTGGAACGCGTAGTCCAGTACGCCGACCAGATCGCCCTGCTCCCCTCCCCCGGCGAGGCCCCGCTCCTCGGCACCCCGGCGGAGATCATGGCCGTCTCCCCGGTCTACCCCCCGGTGGTGGCCCTGGGCCGCCTGGCAGGCTGGACCCCACTCCCCCTGACGGTAAGGAACGCCCGCAGAAGAGCAGCCGGCCTACGCCAACGGCTTGAGAACCGCACCGCCGTCGCCCCCCAAGGGCCGGCCGACCCGGAGCAACGGCTCGAAGAACGGGACGACATCGCCCCAAAGGGGCGCGGGGAACTGCGCGACCAGCAGACCGACCCACAGCACCATCTCAACGACCGGGACGCCAACACCCTCAAGGGGCGCGGGGAACTGCGCAACCAGCAGACCGACCCACAGCACCATCTCAACGACCGGGACGCCAACACCCTCAAGGGGCGCGGGGAACTGCGCGACCAGCCACAACAGACCCGCAGCCGCCAACGACCCACACCCCCCACCCTCTCCGGCGCCACCCCCCACCGCTGGTTCCGCCGCAAACGAACCCCCGCCCCCGACCCCCAGTCCACCTCCGCCGCCGAGGTACGGGCCCTCGCCGTAACCCGCGACCACATCCAAGCCCTGCGCCACATCGACCTCACCGTCACCCCCGGAGAGACCATCGCCCTCATGGGCCGCAACGGCGCCGGCAAGTCCACCCTGCTCAACACCCTGGTCGGCCTGGTGGAACCCACCTCCGGTTCGGTCGCCGTAGGCGGCTCCGTACCCCACCGCACCCCACCCCGCGACCTCGTCCGCCGCGTCGGACTCGTCCCGCAGGAACCCCGCGACCTCCTCTACGCCGACACCGTCGCCGCCGAGTGCACGGCCGCCGACGCCGACGCGGGCGCCGAACCCGGCACCTGCCGCACCCTCGTCTCCGAGCTGCTCCCCGGCATCGCCGACGACACCCACCCCCGCGACCTCTCCGAGGGCCAGCGCCTGACCCTCGCCCTGGCCGTCGTCCTGACCGCCCGCCCGCCGCTGCTCCTGCTCGACGAGCCGACCCGCGGTCTGGACTACGCGGCGAAGGCCCGCCTCGTGACGCTGCTGCGCGAGCTGGCCGGCCAGGGCCACGCGATCGTGCTGGCCACCCACGACGTGGAGCTCGCCGCGGAGCTCGCGGACCGGGTCGTCCTGCTGGCCGAGGGCGAGGTGATCGCCGACGGCCCGACCGCGGACGTCGTCGTCTCCTCCCCGTCCTTCGCGCCGCAGGTCACCAAGATCCTCGCCCCGCAGGAGTGGCTCACGGTCACACAGGTGCGCGAGGCCCTGTCATGAGCGACCGGAAGGACCCGAAGGACCTCCGGCGCCGGACGCGCCCCGTTCACCTCGGCCCCCGCTCCGTCGCCGCCCTCGCCCTGGTCAGCGCCGTCGGTGTCGCCGCCCTGATGTGGCCCTTCCTCGCGCCGCCCGAGTCGGCGGTCATCGCGCACAGCCAGGACGCCCCCTGGTTCTTCGCGTGCCTGCTGGTGCTGCTGGTCGCGGTCGTCGGGGCGACGATCTCCGAGTCGGGGCTCGGGCCGAAGGCGGTCGCGATGCTCGGGGTGCTGGCCGCGACGGGAGCCGCGCTGCGCCCGATCGGCGCCGGCACCGCCGGTCTGGAGCCGATGTTCTTCCTCATGGTGCTGAGCGGCCGCGTCCTCGGCCCCGGCTTCGGCTTCGTGCTCGGCTCGGTCACGATGTTCGCGTCGGCGCTGCTCACCGGCGGGGTGGGCCCTTGGATGCCGTTCCAGATGCTCGCGATGGGCTGGTTCACCATGGGGTCCGGGCTGCTGCCGGACCGTGACCGGCTGCGCGGCCGCGCGGAACTCGCCCTGCTGTGCGCGTACGGCCTCCCGGCGGCCTTCGCCTACGGCACCGTCACGAATCTGGCGGGCTGGCCCTTCATGGAGGCGACGGCCTCGCACATCGCCTTCTCCCCGGACGCCCCCGTCTCCCTCAATCTGGCCCGCTTCCTCGCGTACTGCCTGGCCACCTCCGTGGGCTGGGACCTGGGCCGGGCCGTCACCACCGTCGTGCTGACCCTGCTGCTCGGCCCGGTGATCCTGCGGGCGCTGCGCCGGGCCACCCGCCGGGCCGCTTTCGAGAGCCCCGTCACGTTCGACGCACCCACACCGTGAGGGCCCACGCGCGGACCGTCACTCACGCGGTGAAGCACCCCACATGACCCACGTCACCTACGATTCGCCATAGTCGGACAAATCGGATGTCATGCACGCGTCCTCATAGCCTCTGACCTGCACATAGAGAGCCACGTCACACGAGGCGCTCGCCCCCCGCATACGACCACAACTAGCAAAAGGGCTCATTGCGGACACCCTCCCGGGCTGTTTCTCTGGATGACGTCGCACGGCGCCGACGTGCCCTCAGGGCCGCGGCGCCGACGCATGCCACCGCCTCACATCACGGGGCCCCGGCACGCATACGACGCCCTGTCCCCGAAGAAAGGCTCCCCGTGTCCGCTGTTTCCCTCTTCCGCCGCGTCTCCGCCCCGAAGAAGGCCCTCGCCGGTGCCGCTCTGGCCGCCGCCACCGCGGGCACGCTGTTCGCCGCCGCGCCCTCGCACGCCGCGACGAACGGGTCCTCCTCGGCACAGGCGGTCGCCAAGAAGATGATCTCGGACTCGAGCCAGTACCAGTGCTTCTCTAACATCGTCGACCACGAGAGCGACTGGAACGTCAACGCCACGAACTCCTCGTCCGGCGCCTACGGCCTGGTCCAGGCGCTGCCCGGCAACAAGATGGCCTCCGCCGGCTCCGACTGGAAGACCAACCCGGCCACCCAGATCAAGTGGGGCCTGGACTACATGAAGGACCGCTACGGCAGCCCGTGCGGCGCCTGGGGCTTCTGGCAGTCCAACGGCTGGTACTGAGCCGACCGGCCCACCCGAACCGAAGGCGGCGACCCCTGATCCCCGGGGCCGCCGCCTTCGCCCATGTTCACCACCCCCGACCTACGGGCTGCCGCACATCCCCCGTCCAACTTCCGCGCAGCTTCGCGTCGCCCCAGCGCTCATTCCGTGCGGGCAGCTCACCAGGACCTTCGTGGCCACGGTCGTCCTCACTCCTCAACCACACCAACGGCCTGCCCGAGGAATGGGTCCGGACGATCTTCACCGACCGCCCAGTTCGACACCGGCAGCTCTGTGGGGGCGTACTTTCGCATATGAGATCCGCAGCGAACTGGTGCCCCTGCGCCAGGCGTTGTGACCACTGGCGTCGGACGACTTCCTGTCGTTCCAGGCAGGCAAGCCGGCTGACACGCATCTGAGCAACAGCGTCAAGCACTACGACAGTTCGGGCAGGGCCGACGACAGGCGCATCCCTGCCACGTTGATGAAGTTCCCGTTCTCGGGCCAGTTGTCACGGATTTTCCGATGCACCGTGTGACGGGATGGAATTGTCGCGAAACCGTGTCGCAAAGCCATGAGGCCACAAGGACTCGCCCAAACACGCCTGATGACCGCCTGTAGGGTGATGAAGAGGTCCGGGTGATCAACTGAGCCACCGGGGCCCGATGTGTCCAGAGCCGAGCGGGGAGAGACCGGCCCATGGGGGACCACTTCAAAACGGACATCGGGCAGCTCGAGCAGTTCCTGACGAGTCTGGAGAGATGCGTCGACGAGCTGAACGAGGCCCGGTCAGCCCTCGACCACGTGCGTGCCGACCAGATCGGCACCCCTCGGCTCGACGAGGCCTGTGACAAGTTCCAGGACGAGTGGAAGTACGGGTCCGACAAGACCAAGGAAATGATCGACGCGATCAAAGAGGGTGTGCAGTCCAACAAGAAGGGCTACCAAGAGGTCGAGGAAGCCCTGGCGAAAGCCCTCAAGCAGATCGCGGACACGAGCACCTCGGGCGGCAACGGGGGCGGCAAGTAATGGCCACGAACCCGTACCCCAACATCGGCTGAAACCCCGTACCGGGCATCCCCACCGAGGTCGCGAAGCTCCAGCAGAAGGTCGCTGCGGCCGCGACGGCGCTGGAGAACACGCACCGACAACTGACGAAGCTGACCAGTGAAAGCAGCTACTTGGAGGGCGACGCCGCAGAGAAGTTCCGCGAGGCCCTCGATGGCGACCTCCCGAAGTACATCAAGGACGCCGCCTCGTCTCTGCGCACCGCGGCCACCCATCTGCACAAGTGGGATGGGCACCTGACATCCAACCGGGAGCTGGCGCAAAAGTACGACGCCGCGATTGGCGAGAAGAAGGCCGCGGCCGGCAAGGCCAAGAACGCTTACGATCAGGCCGCCCGGCACCCCGATCTCAAACTCGCCAACCAGACCTTCCCCTCGCAGGAGGAGGCCGACGCCGCGACCGCGCGAATGCGCTCCGCAGAGCGGGAGTTGAACGAGGCGAGCGCAGCCCTCACCAAGGCCAATAGCGAGTACGAATCCCTCGACCGCAAGGTCAAGGAGCTGGAGGTCGAGCACACCAGCGAGGCCGAAACCATTGCCAAGGCCCTGGACGGATCGACGAAGAAGGCTCCTGACGAGCCGGGCTTCTGGGACAAGGTCGGCGACGTACTCACGTCGATAGGCGACTTCCTGTTGGAACACGCGGGCACCATCGGCGCCATCGCCGGTCTGCTCGCCCTCTTTCCGACTCCTCTCGCCCCGCTCTTCGCCGGTATCGCAATTGCGGCCAGCGCGGCATCCATGGCCAAGAACTTCTCGGACCCGGATTTTCGGGACGCGTTCTTCCCCTGGGGCGACAAGTTCGGCTGAAACATGGACACCTTCTCCGCCTGGGCCTCCGTCGGCAGCGACGCCGTCGGCATGGTTCCGGGCGGCAGGGCACTGAGCTCGGCCGCCCGCAGCATCCGCGGCGGGCTCGACGACGCGGCGCAGATGGGCGTCAGCGTCGCGAGCCGCGAAGTCGGCACCGAGTTCGTGCGGGAAGTCGGCCACGTGCTCCGCACGGCTCCGAGAACCGCTGCGGAGGAGGCATGGCAGGCAGCCGGAGAGAGCGCCGCAGGCTCGGCCAAACTCATGACCGACATCAGCGTGAACGGTCTCAATGTCGCCGCGAACCTCATGCCTGAGGAGGGCACGGCGGGCACCGCGGCAGAAGTCACCAAGGCAGGAGCCGGAGCCTGGGCCGGGCAGGACATCGTAAGGTCCCTGCTGGCGGCAAGTTAGCCGATCGAGTCGAGAGGTGAACAAGCATGACCACGGCAGCCGCTACCTCGGGCTCCGCCGCAAATAGCCCTGCCCAACCCGTCTTCTGGTACGGCGTTCCGCACGGCTATGTGAAGCTGGACCTCGATCCACCACGCGAGCGCCTTGAGGAAGTGGTCCGGGAGCTGAACGGACTACCGACCGAACAGCGGGCGCAGGCCTCGCAGGTCCTCCAGTTCTACGCCGGCATGGTCACCGCGCTCAAGGCACAGAACGTGCACATGTGCGCGGTTGGTTACCACCCGGACGACGACGGCACTGTCGTGACGTCCACCCTGACAATCTCCACTGTTCCCGCGTCCGGGAACCAGGCAAAACTGGTGATCGCAAGTCTCGCGGGGACAGCGGCGGACGACCCCGACACCGGGATGCGCCCGCTTGAACTTCCGTGCGGCCTCGGTTATCTCGCGGAGGAGAAGAAGCGCACCGTCGCGCCCGGCAAGGACCCCGCCGGCCCCGAGGGGCCCCTGCGTGGGGACGTGTGGCAGGGCACGGTCGCGGTCACGGGCTCGGGCACGCCCGACATCATCGTGGTCCAACTTGTGACGCCCGCTCTCCATCTCGCCGACGTGTACCGGGACATCCTTCTCGGGGTGGCTCGTACTCTGACCTTCACCGACCCGACAAAGCCGTCACCGGCAACGGACGAGCCTCGTGCGGGGGCGGCCGAGGCAGCTATGCGTAACGACTTCGGATAGGAACGGACTCTCTGATGGACACGGCGCCCGTGGCACCTGACGTCGCGCAGGTACTCAAACACAACCGGACGATGCTGTATCTGCACATCGCCAAGCGCCTCGCACTGGCCGTCGCCCTCTTCGCGGTGCCGTTCGTGGCGCACTTGGCCGGCTACGACGCCGCCCTGCCCGCGTTCGCCGCCCCGGCCGCCCTGTTCGTGCTGATCTTCCTGGTGCTCCGGCTGCGCCACGGGTCTCGCCTGAAGGTATGCGCGACCGTACTGCAGACCTACTCCTTGGAGTACCGCAACCGGGTGTCCAAGAAGGACTCCGAGTGGAAGTACCTCGGCACCGTCCACACTGTCCGGCTGTCGGTACGTGGACAGCACGGCGCCCCTTCTCTGCGCGCGATGAGCGCGGCGACGGTGCGCCGCTGGCCGAAGGAGGCCGAAGAGGGCGGCGCCTGGTTCGCCGGTGACCTTGCCTACGGCGGCGTCATGATTGTGCCGGGGAGCAACGACATGCTCTTCGTGCAACCCGCGGACTGGGAGAAGTACGCGCAGGAGCGCGCCCAGTCCGACCCGCAACGCAGATCGCTTGCCGAACAGGCAGGCATCTCGAGGCTGTTGGAGAAGGAGCCGAGAGTCTTGGTGGGGGGTTGATGCTGCGCGGCGCGCGTCGCGGGGGAGGCAGGAACGGGGCGTAGGGATAAGGGGTGCTCCTGCCTCCCTCGGGGCGGGTCAGCCGCTGCTGACCTGGAGTTCCTTCACTCCGTTGATCCACGCGGAGCGAAGACGGCGAGGGTCGCCTACCAGTCGCAGGTCCGGCATCGCGTCGGCCACCGCGTTGAAGATCAGGTCGATCTCCAGCACCGCAAGGGACTTGCCCAGGCAGTAGTGGGGGCCTCCGCCGCCGAAGCCGAGGTGGGGGTTGGGGTCGCGGGTGATGTCGAAGGCGTCCGGGTTCTCGAAGACCTCGGGGTCGTGATTGGCCGAGGCATAGAAGATTCCTACCCGGTCGCCCTTCTTTATGCGCTTTCCGCCCAACTCCGTGTCCTGGGTCGCCGTGCGCTGGAAGGAGACCACCGGCGTCGCCCAGCGGACGATCTCCTCCGCGGCCGTCTCGGGCCGCTCCCTCTTGTACAGCTCCCACTGTTCGGGATGGGTGAGGAAGGCGTGCATGCCGTGGGTGATGGCGTTGCGGGTGGTCTCGTTGCCCGCCACCGCCAGCATAAGCACGAAGAAGCCGAACTCGTCCGAGCCCAGGTTGCCTTCGTCCTCGGCCGCCACCAGCGTGGTGACGATGTCCTTCGCCGGGCACGCCTTGCGGTCGGCGGCCATGTTCATCGCGTAGGCGATGAGTTCGGTGGCCGACTCGGCGCCGACCTCCTCGGTGATGGCGTACTCGGGGTCGTCGTACGAGATCATCTTGTTGGACCAGTCGAAGATCTTGGCCCGGTCGTCCTGCGGGATGCCGATCAGCTCGGCGATGGCCTGGAGGGGCAGTTCGCAGGCGACCTCGGTCACGAAGTCGAAGGGGCCGGCGTGCTCGCGGGCGTTCGCGGCGATGTTGAGCGCCCGCGTCCGCAGGCGTTCCTCCAGGGCGCGGATGGCGCGCGGGGTGAAGACGCGCTGGACGATCTGGCGGACCCGGGTGTGCTCGGGCGGGTCCATGTTCAAAAGGATCAGCCGTTGCGCGTCGATGGCGTCGCGCTCGATGTGTTCGTTGAAGCGGATGATCGCGGTGTTGAGGGTCGACGAGAACAACTCCGGGTGCGTCGAGACGTACTTGACGTCCGCGTGCCGGGTCACCGCCCAGTAGCCCTCGTCCTGGAATCCGGCCACGTTGGCCGACTGCGGGATCCAGCGGACCGGTTCGGCCCGGCGCAGCTCGGCGAACTCCGGGAGGGGTACGCGGTGGTGCAGCACATCGGGGTCGGTGAAGTCGAACCCGTCGGGAAGCGCTGGACAGGACATCGGCAGCTCCAGCCATCTGACGGACCATCAGAACAGGGTTGCCGCGAAGGTAGTAACGGGTTCTACAAGTGGCAAGAGGCGCGGCACCCCCAATCCCGTGCGGAATTCGTGCAGATCTCCGCAGATCAAGACTCCGGAGCGTGCACGACCCTTGCGGTGACCGACATCACGTCAGCAGACTGCAAGGGGAACTAGAACACGTACTAGTTCTGGCGGAAAGCCGAGGAGAGCCGAGAGGACACCGCACCCATGGCTGCCGAACCCGTGATCGTCGAAGCAGTGCGCACCCCCATCGGCAAGCGCGGCGGCGCGCTCGCCAACCTCCACCCCGCCTATCTCCTGGGCGAGACCTACCGCGAACTCCTGGGCCGCACGGGCATCCCCGCCGACTGCGTCGAGCAGATCGTCGGCGGCACGGTGACCCACGCCGGCGAACAGTCCATGAACCCCGCGCGCACGGCCTGGCTGACCATGGGCCTGCCCTACGAGACGGCGGCGACGACCGTCGACTGCCAGTGCGGCTCCTCCCAGCAGGCCTCGCACATGACCGCCAACATGATCGCGGCGGGCGTCATCGACGTCGGCATTAGCTGCGGCGTCGAGGCGATGTCCCGGGTGCCGCTGGGGTCGGGCTCCAAGCACGGGCCCGGCAAGCCGTTCCCCGACGAGTGGAACGTCGACCTGCCCAACCAGTTCGAGGCGGCCGAGCGCATCGCCCGCCACCGGGGGCTGACCCGGGAGAACGTCGACTCACTCGGGCTCGTCTCGCAGGAGCGGGCGGCCGCCGCCTGGGCCGAGGAGCGCTTCAAGCGGGAGACGTTCGCCGTCCAGGTCCCGACGACCGAGGACGAACAGCGCGCCGGGCAGGGCATGTGGCGCCTGGTCGACAAGGACGAGGGCCTGCGCGACACGTCCATGGAGGCGCTGGCGGGGCTCAAGTCCGTCATGCCGACGGCCGTTCATACGGCGGGCAACTCGTCGCAGATCAGCGACGGCGCCTCGGCGATCATGTGGGCGTCGAAGCGGATGGCTCGCGCCCTGAAGCTGCGACCCCGGGCCCGGATCGTGGCCCAGGCCCTCGTGGGCTCCGACCCGCACTTCCACCTCGACGGGCCGATCGACGCGACCAAGGCCGTGCTGGGCAAGGCCGGGATGTCCCTGAAGGACATCGACCTGGTCGAGATCAACGAGGCTTTCGCGTCCGTGGTGTTGAGCTGGGCGCAGGTCTTCGAGCAGGACCTGGAGAAGGTCAACGTCAACGGCGGTGCGATCGCCCTCGGGCACCCGGTGGGGGCCACCGGGGCCCGGCTGATCACGACCGCGCTTCACGAACTGGAGCGGGCGGACAAGGAGTTCGCGCTGGTGACGATGTGCGCGGGCGGGGGGCTTGCCACGGGTACGATCATTCAGCGGCTGTAGCCTCGGGTCCCCTCTAGTTCGGCTGCGGCGCCGTCGTGGCTGGTCGCGCAGTTCCCCGCGCCCCTGGGCGGCGCTGCCGAACCGCAGCTCACCGGTCCGCTTAGTTGTCCGCCGCCCAGTCGATGAACGTGGTGAACGCGGCGGGGTCGAGGGTGAGGATCGGTCCCGCCGTGTTCTTGGAGTCGCGGATGGCGACGGAGACGGTCGTTTCGGCGATCTCGACGCAGTTGCCGCCCTGGTCACCGCTGTAGCTGGACTTACGCCACTGGATCGCCGTCAGCATCTCGGTGCTCTCCATAACGTTCCTCCATCACACGCCGAATCAGATCCGCCGAGTCCTTGATGGACAGGGCGGCGGCTTGCAGATGATCGTAACGGAGCGAGCAGTCCTTGACGGTGTCCGGGTTGGCGGTCGGATGCCCGCTGCCATAGCCCTCCGTGTAGACGATGGTCGGGTCGCTCTCAAATCGGCAGACGTCGAACGAGCCTTGCAGTCCCGCATGCGCACCTGCCGAGAACGGCAGCACCTGGATGTTGATCCGGGGGTTGCCCTCGAAGGACAAAAGGTGGGCGAGTTGTTCCCGCATGGCGGCCCGGCCGCCCATCTCCTGGCACAGTGCGGCTTCGCTGAGGATGGCCCAGAAGACCGGGGGTTCCTGCTTCCCAAAGATGCGCTGACGAGCCAGCCGTACAGCGGTGCGGTCACCAATGTCGGTCTTGTCGAGGACGCCCAGCACAGCACTCGCGTAGGCCCTGGTCTGGAGCAGGCCGTGCACCATCTGAGTCTCGAACGAACAGATCTCGATGGCTCGCGCTTGCAGCTCGGCCACCTGCTGA
Organism: Streptomyces sp. NPDC036764; assembly: GCF_055609385.1. Lineage (NCBI taxonomy): Bacteria > Bacillati > Actinomycetota > Actinomycetes > Kitasatosporales > Streptomycetaceae > Streptomyces > Streptomyces sp. NPDC036764. The sequence goes on along the minus strand of NZ_JBVJPT010000004.1, from coordinate 241,742 downwards.
AACCAGGCCGGAAGTTGACTGCGCATCACCAGCTCGTGCAGCCGGGACAGCAACCCACCCGTCCCCAGCGCGATGTCCGCCCGTTCGCTGAACGGCAGTGTCGGCAGCTTTCTGGCCGTCTCGATCTGGCCGACCAGGGAGCCGGTGCAGTAGACGATGTCCCCCAGCTTCTTCTGGGTCAGCCCGGCCTCCTCGCGGTAGCGGCGCAGTTCGAAGCCGTAGTAGTCGAGTGGCGAGGCGCCCGGGTCGAGGGTGTTGATGTGGGTCACGCAGAGCTCCCTCTCACGCAACTGGGCCCACTCCGGGACCCGTTGTATCCGTTCCGTAGCCCAAAGTAGTCGTGCCAGGTCAGGCTCGTAGCGTGAACGGATACCTTCCCCCCACCCACCTGGCGCCCTTCCGCCTCCAGTACCGTCTGCGCCTCACCGCCGGTGACCACTCGGCGCGGCACATCCGCGCCATCGTGCGCTCGCTGCTCGGCGAGTGGGAGATGCGCGAACTGACCGACGCCGTGGAACTGGGCGTGACCGAGCTGGTCGCCAACGTCGTACGGCATGTTCCGGACCGCCGGTGCGAGGTGCTGGTGCTGCGGCAGCCGTCGGGGGTGCGGGTGGAGGTGTCGGACGGGTGCGAGCGACTGCCCAGCCTGACAGGAGAGTTGTCGACGGACGCCGAGGACGGTCGCGGGCTGCTCCTGCTGGACGCCGTGGCCGACAAGTGGGGCGTGGACGCCGCCGGGCGACGGAACGGCAAGACCGTGTGGTTCGAGTGCGGAACCACACGGTCGGGACTCACCGGTGTGGCGTCAGGAGCCGTGGGCCTTGGCGGGCTCCAGCTTGATGCTGAAGTGGCGGAGGATCGGTGACTGCTCGGTGATGCGGTAACCGTGCACCGAGCTGGGGTCCTTGGCTATGTCCGCCAGGGTCTGCGCGACGTGGTCGTAGTGGCTGCGCGTGTAGACCCGGCGGGGCAGGGCGAGGCGTACCAGCTCGTACGGCGCCGACTTGATCGGGTTGCCGTGCTCGTCCTCCTCGCCGAGGTAGAGGGATCCCAGCTCCGCCGACCGGATGCCGCCGCGCAGGTAGAGCTGGCAGGCCAGGGAGTGGCCGGGGTACTGGTGGGGCGGGATGTGGGGCAGCAGCCGCCCGGCGTTGAGGTACAGGGCGTGCAGGCCGGCCGGCTCGACGATGTCGACGCCCGCGTCCCGGATGCGCTGGGCGAGGTGGCCTGCGATGTCGGCGCGCTCCGCCAGGTATGAGGGCTCGGTGACCTCCAGCAGGCCCTGGGCCATCATGTCCAGGTCGCGTCCGGCGAGGCCGCCGTAGGTGGCGAACCCTTCGGTCGCGATGAGGAGGCGCTCGCACTTCTGGGCGAGCTCGGGGTCCTTGAGGCCGATGAAGCCGCCGATGTGGACGATGCCGTCCTTCTTGGCGCTCATGATGCAGCCGTCCGCGAGGCGGAAGGCCTCCTCGGCGACCTGGCGCGGGGTGCGGTCCTGGTAGCCGGGCTCGTGACGGGTCACCAGCCAGGCGTTCTCGGCGAACCGCGCGGCGTCGAGAATCATGGGGACGCCGTGGCGGCGGCACAGGTCGGCGGTCTGGCGCAGGTTCTCCATCGAGACCGGCTGTCCACCGCCGCCGTTGTTGGTGATGGTCATCACCACGGCGGCCACCGGGGACTCCTGCGCGTTCTGGAGAATCTGCTCCAGCGCCTGCAGGTCGATGTTGCCCTTGAAGCGGTGCGGGCTGTCGAGGTCCTTGGCCTCCGGGCAGGGAATGTCCCGGGCCTGGCAGCCGACGAGTTCCACATTGGCGCGGGTGGTGTCGAAGTGCGTGTTGGACACCACGGTGCTGCCCGGGGTGAGCAGCGAGGTGAACAGGATGCGTTCGGCGGCGCGGCCCTGGTGGGCGGGCAGGAGGTGCGGATAGCCGGTGAGTTCGCTGACGGTCTCGTGCCAGCGGTAGAACGACCGGGAGCCGGCGTAGGACTCGTCGCCGTTCATGCCGGCGGAGAGCTGGGCGGCGGAGATCGCACCGGTACCCGAGTCGCTCAACAGGTCGATGGTGACCTCGTCGGCACGCAGGTCGAACAGGTTGTAGGAGACCCGTCGCAGGGCTTCCTCACGCTGCTGGGGGGTGGTGAGGGGGATCGGCTCGACGACCTTGATCCGGTAGGGCTCCACGGCTCCTTCTTTCTGATGTTGCGCGGGCATTGCGATACTGCGCGGGCGGCCTTGTGACGCTGCGCGGGCTTTCTTACGACGCGCGGATCACTGCGCGGGGGGACGCACCGCATAGGCCTCCGAGGAGACGTACGCGGTGATGCGGGGGCTGCGGTCGCGCTCGTGCGCCAGGGCGAGATAGGCGATCAGGCCGACGCCGTCGGACAGTTGCCGCGTACTGAGGGCGGCGAGGGCGCGGCGCAGTATCGAGGGGTCCATGCCGAAGTGGGTCAGCACGGCGGTGGCGCGGGCGAGCGCCTCCTCGTCGTCCCTGACGTAGTCACGGACCGGGACGTGGAGGGTGAACCCGCTCGGCCGGCCGGACGCGGTGTCGGTGAACGAGTGGCAGGTCAGCGCGGGCCGCCGCTCCAGTCGTTGCTCCGGCCTGCCTCCCGCCCCTGCGGGCGGGCGCCCATACGCGGCGAGGTGGAAGAAGGCCTCCACGTCCTCGCGTGCCGGGCCGGGCTGCGCGCGGTTCAGTGCGTACGCCTCGGATGCCGCGAGGCGCGGATGCGCGGTGTAGACCTTGACCCGGGGTGTGTCCCAGGTGCCGAGGTCCAGGGCGACGAAGGGGTACCCGGTCGTGTCGGGCAGGGTCTCGAACGCCTGCCGGTGACCGAGTCGGTGCAGTGCCTCCCGCACGGTGGCCGTGGCCCGTTCGGATCCGGCGGCGGCGGGGTTGAGGTAGACCTTCACGCCGGGGACGCCACCGGGACGTAATTCCAGCGCGTACCAAAGGGCCAGGTGGCCTTGCGGGTTCGAGGGCAGGAACAGGTCTTCGAGGCGGTCGAGCTGGCCGGTGGAGAAGTCCCAGCGACGGGCCATCTCCCGGATGGCGGCGAGCCCTTGGCGGCCGTTGTCCGCCAAGTCACCTGCGGTGCAGCCGGGTTCCACCAGGACGCGCAGGCCGGGGGCCGCGCCCGGACGGAAGGCCAGGGAGAACTCGACCGGCGTGTGATCGTCGGAAATGAAACTGGGCGTGGCCGGCGGCAGCGAGAGCGAGCGGCCGGACGCGTCCCCGAGTGACTCCAGGACGATGTGCGCGTACAGCGCCGACTCGGCGGCCGGCGAGCCCACGACCGAGCCCAGGCGCAGCAGTTGGCCGACGACGTGATCGGCGAGTGTGGGGCTGTACTCGTAGGTGACCGGTGCGTCGGTGACCGGCGCCGTACTCGCCGTACTCACCGGACCTCCCGGGCAGGCGCAAAAAGATACCCGCCGGTGAAGGCGGGTATCCGGCCGTTGGGCCATTCTGCTTGGACGCCTATGAGGCCTATGTGGAAGTCCTTCTCCTGAACGAACGTGTGGAACGACCGGGTGACGGGGCGCTGGGCGCGAGTGGCAGCGGGGTTGAACTCCACAGCCCCTCCTTCATCATGTGACGACTCAGATACCCTGCGCAGTCATACCCCGGCGCTTTAACGTTCATGCAGTTGCCAGGGGCAGTTGCCTGTTACCTGTGTCACGCATCCGGAAGCAGGGATTACGCCCTGACCCACTTCAGGAAGGAACTCCACAGCCCTCCGCGTTCCTTGTTCGAGGCGGTGTCGGCAGCAGACTCCTGAGCCGCCTGGGACGGCTGGGGCTGCACCGAACGGCGCGGGGTGGTCGGGGTGAAGCGGGCCGGCAACTGCGCCAGGGCGCGGTTGAAGGGGCCGGGCCGCCAGGTCAGGCTCTCCTCCGGGACGGCGAGTTCGACGTCGGGCAGCTCGTTGAAGAGGTGCTCGATCGCCGCGAGGGTGATGAGGCGGGCCGGCTCCTTGGAGGGGCAGGCGTGCGGCCCCGCGCTCCAGGCGAGGTGGGCCCGGTTGCTGGACTTCCCTGTCGCGGAGCGCGCCGAGGCGGCGTTGGCGGCCTGGAAGCCGACCAGCACCAGATCGCCGGCGCTGAGCTTGCCGCCGGCGAACTCCATGTCCCTGGCCGGGTAGTGCGGCGCGTAGTTGGAGATGGGCGGGTTGTGCCACAGGGTGTCGTCCAGCGCCTCTTCCAACAGCCCGTTCTGTGCGTACCGGTCCTCGGTCAGCAGCAGGTGCACGGTGTTGGCGATGAGGTTGCGCAGCGGTTCCGCGCCGGCGCCGATCAGCAGCACCAACTGGTGGATCATCTCCGCGTCGTCCAGCTTGGCCGGGTGCTGCATCAGCCATGAGGTGACGTCGTCGCCGGGCCGGGACCGCTTCAGCGCGACCAGTTCGGCCACGGCCTGGATGAGGACCTCGTTGGCCCGCTCGGCGTTGATGCCGTCGAAGATGCCGGAGACGCCGAACATGACCCGGTCGCCGATCTCCGCCGGGCAGCCGAACAGTTCGTTGAAGACGAACAGCGGGAGCTGCTTGGCGTAGTCGTTGAGCAGGTCGGCGGAGCCGCGGGTGCTGAACTGGGCGAGGAGGTAGTGCGCGATCCGGTCGACGTTCACGCTCAGCCGGTGGCTGTCGACCCGGGCGAAGCTCTCGGTGACGGCCTGGCGCAGCCGCAGGTGCTCGGCGCCGTCGGTGAACATGCAGGTGGGCCGGGGGCCGAGCAGCGGAAGGACGGGGCTGTCCGGGCTGATCCGGCCCTCGTTGAGGTCGCGCCAACGGCGGGGGTCCTTGCGGAAGTCGCCCGGGTTCTGCAGCAGGTCGAGCGCCGCCGCGTAGTCCGTGACGAGGGTCGCCTCCACGCCCGGCGCCAGCTCGACGGGGGCCGTCGGGCCGTGGTGGCGCATGTAGTCGTAGTAGGCCTGCGGGTCGGCGGCGAACTCCGCCGTGTACATGGGTATCCGTTGCCCGCTGCCGTGCGCTGGGCACCCGGGCGGCGGGACGGGGAAGTCTTCGCTGGTCATGCGTGCTCCAGAGCGGCGCGTTCCTGTAGGTAGCGAACGAGAGTGATCAGCGCCTGCGCCGATGAATTCTCGTCACGTGCGTCCATTACGACGACGGGGGTGTCCGGCAGCAGGTCGAGCGCTTCCCGCAGGGCCGCTTCGGTGCGTTCGGGGGTGTGGTCGAAGCGGTTCACGGCGATGGCGTAGGACAGGCCGTACTGCTCGATCAGGTCGATCACGGCGAAGGAGTCCGCCAGCCGTTCGGGGTCCACCAGGACCAGGGCACCCAGGGCGCCGCGCGCCATGTCCTCCCAGATCTGGATGAACCGCTGCTGACCGGGCGTGCCGAACAGATAGAGCACCACATGGTCGCTGATCGTCAGCCGCCCGAAGTCCATGGCGACCGTGGTGGTGGTCTTGCTCCGCACGCCCTTGAGGTCGTCTATCGCCTCCGCCACCCGAGTCATGTTCTCCTCGGTGGACAGCGGGGGGATCTCGGAGATGGTGCCGATGAAGGTGGTCTTGCCGACGGCGAAGTGCCCGACGACCAGGATCTTCACCGCCGTCTGCGCCGCGCCGCCCCGGACGTAGGCGTCCTCATCCAAAACGCGCTTGGAGTCCATCCAGCACCTCCTGGAGAAGCTGTTGGTCGACGAGACGCGCCCGGGGCACGGGCGCTCGGGTGATCAGGTATCCCCCCTCTGCCAGCGAGCTGAGGAGGATCTTGAGCACACCCAGAGGGAGCTGGGTGTGCCCGGCGAGCTCGGCGACCGAGAGGTAGCCGCCGGAGCACATGTCCAGGACGTGCTGCTCCTCGGGGGAGAGCCGCGTGGGGCGCTGCCGCTCGTCGCTGACCGTCGTCACAAGGGTGATCAGGGAGAACTTGTCCTCGGCGGGCAGGGCGCGCCCGCGCGTGATGACGTACGGCCGTACTAACTCTGCGGCTTCTGACTCTTCGGGGGTGTTGTCAGTCATGAGCGGTGGCCGATGTCCTCACGGGGTGATGTGGCCAGTTCCTTGCCCAACTGGCCGACCAGTTGCTGCATTCGGAAGGTGATGTCCGCCATGTCGATGTCGGGGGCCGCCGAGACCGCGAGGTAGGCGCCCTCGCCTGCGGAGATCAGGAAGACCCAGCCGCCGTCGAACTCCACCAGCGTCTGGCGCCACTGCATGTTGTCGCCGTCGCAGAAGAAGCCCAGGGACCGGCTGAGGGACTGCACACCGCTCATCGCGGCGGCCACGGTGTCGGCCGAGTCCCGCCCGAGGTCCTTGGTGCGGGCCATCAGCAGACCGTCGGCCGAGACCAGGACCGCGTGCAGCGCCCCGGGAATCTCCAGGGCACTGTCCAGCATCCATGACAGGTCGTTCTTCACGAGGTGGTCTCCGGTCCCTTGCGTCCGTCAGCGTGGCTCCCGCGCATCGCGTCCAGGGGCGCGGCGCGGCCGGTCTGGGTCCCCCGTTGGAAGGCGCTCATGATCGAGGCCGTCTCCTCGGTGGAGCGACCCGGTGAGCTCGGGGTGCCCGGACTGCTCGGGACGACGGCCATCGGCCGCTGCTTGCGCCGGCGCTTGGGCAGCCCGTCGGCGGTCGTGGTCGTCGCCGGGGCGTCGGCGCCGGCTCCGTCCGCGTGGGCGTCGGCGTGGACGGCCGCGTTCGGCATCTTGGGCTCCGGCATGCTGGTCAACAGCTCCTCCGGAACGAGTACGACCGCACGGACACCTCCGTAGGGAGAGGTGGAGTCGACGGAGACGGTGAAGCCGTAGCGCTCGCAGAGCGCGCCGATCACCGCGAAACCGAACTGCGGAGGGTTGCCCAGGTCGGAGACGCTCGCCGCGCGTTCCCCGGACAGCAGCTCCGCCGCCCTGGCCTTCTCCTCCTCGTTCATGCCGACACCCGCGTCGTCGACCACGATGCAGATGCCCTTGGGCACGGACCGGACGTTGATCTCGACCACGGTCTCGGGCGCCGAGTAGCTGGTGGCGTTGTCCAGCAGCTCCGCGACCGCGAGGGCGATCGGTTCGACCGCACGGCTGGTGACGGCGTAGTCCACCTGCGACAGGATCTCGACCCGCTGGTAGTGGCGGATCCTCCCCTGCGCGCTGCGGATCACGTCGTAGACCGAGGCGGGGTCACGCTGCCGGCCGAGCCAGCCCTGGCACAGAACGGCGATGGACTGCGCCCGCCTGCCGAACTGCGAGTTCATGTGGTCGATCTCCAGCAGATCCCGGAGAATCGGTGAATCTCCGTATTTGCTCTGCAGTTTGGAGATGACGAGCTGCTGTTCGGCCGCAAGGCCCTGAAGTGTCCGCATCGCGGACTTCAGCACGGTTTTGGTCTCTTCGCCGGCCCGTTCCTCGGTCTGCCGGACGATCGCGTCGTATCCGCCCTCCAGATCGACGTACGAAGACTTGAGCTCGTCGTTCCGCTTGCGTAACTTTCGTATCGCCTTCTGCTGGCGAACAATGATCGTGGCCGCAGCAGGGGCACCGACAACGAGCCCCCAGATCGCCGGATCCATCACGTATTGCGTCATAAGACTCTCTTCGAGCGACAGAAGCCCCGTTGCTGAAACCCGCCCGGTAGCACCGGGCGGCGGCAGTACACAAGGGCTCGCCGACAGGGGTTCGCCCTTGCCGCCGAGACGTTTCGCCTCGGGGCTTGTGGCCTGCCTGGCAAGTGCTCGGAGCATATCACCGGAGTTGACTGACGCTTCGTCAAATACCTGGTCATTGCCGTCAGTTGGCGAAGATTCGGGTGCCCGGAGATGAAGAATTCGTGTACTCGCCTGTCGCTCCTGGTAACCCGCGGCCGACCCCGCCAATGAACGAACCGGCCCCGAACGGCGTCTTCGTTTTCATGGTCCCTGCCGAACTCACGCGTACCAGACCCGCGCCCCCGGCGTCCTCCGCCGAGCAGTCGCTCCCGCGCACCCTGTGGCACCGCCACAGGGTGCCGCTGCTCGCCACGCTCCCCGCGCTTCCCCTGTACGCGATCTGGTGGGCGTTCCTGGCCACCGGCGGCGGCGACCTCGCGGCCCAGTACGCCTGGGCCGGATTCGCCGCCCGGCACGGTGACTCCGCTTACAACCTTTTCTGGTACGGCGGCACGCACACCGCCAACTACAGCCTGATATCGCCGTATCTGATGGCCGCCCTCGGCGTGCGGGCGCTCACCGTCGTCTCCGGGCTCGCCGCCACTTGGCTGGCGGCCGTGCTCATGGAGCGCGCGGGACTGCGAAGACCCCTCGGCCCGGCCCTGCTCGCGTCGTTCGCCCTGTGGTGCAACGTGGCCTCCGGCCGCACCACCTTCGCGCTCGGCGTCGCCTTCGGACTCGCCGCCTGCCTGATGCTCACCCGTGACCGGCGGATCGTCCTCGCCGCCGCCTACGCCGCCCTCGCGACCATGGCCAGCCCCGTGGCCGGGCTGTTCCTGGTGGTCGTGGGCGCCGCCTTCCTCGTCACCCGCGACTGGCCCCGCGCCCTCGCCCTGCTCCTGCCGCCCGCCGTCACCGTCGGCGCGACCACCCTGCTGTTCCCCTTCAAGGGCGAGCAGCTCATGTTCGCCGGGCGAATATGGCCGCCCTTCTTCCTGGGCCTGGCCGTAACGTTTCTCGCCCCGCGCTCCTGGCGCGTCGCCCGCGTCAGCGGTGCCGTCTACGCGGCGGGGACCGTCCTGACGTATCTCATCGCCTCCCCCATAGGCACCAACGTCGAGCGCTTCGCCGAGCTGTTCGCGCCCGCCGCGCTCCTCGCCGTCCTGCTCGCCCAGCCGCAGCTCGCGAAGGTGCGCCGGAACCTGCTGATCACCGCCCTGGTCCTGTCCGTCGCCTGGGTGGGCAAGAAGACCGCCGACGACCTGTACGTCTCCACCACCGTGCCGGCCTGGGCCGCCGAGACCCACGGCGTGGTCCGCGCCCTGGACCGCCTCGGTGCCGACCGCACCCGCGTCGAGGTCGTCCCGGCCCGCAACCACCGCGAGGCCAGCGGGCTCGCCCCGCACGTGAACATGGCCCGCGGCTGGAACCGCCAGCTCGACATGGAGCGGGCCCGGCTGTTCTACGACGGATCCTTCTCGCCGGCCACCTACCGGGCGTGGCTGGACCGCTGGGCCGTCGGGTTCGTGGTGCTGCCGCTGGGCAAGCCCGACGGGTACGCCGAGGACGAGGCGCGCCTGGTGCGCGAGAGGCGACCCGACTGGCTGGAGCCGGTGTGGCAGGACGCGCATTGGCGGGTGTTCCGGGTGCGCGACGCGCGGCCGCTGGTGAGCGAGCCCGCGACCGTGGTGTCGACGTCCAGCGTCGACGTCGTCGTCCGCATGTCACGGGCGGGCAGCGCCACCGTGCGCATCGCGCACTCGAAGTGGCTGCACACCGACGGCGGCGGGTGCCTGGCGCCGCAGGGCGAGTTCACCCGGCTCACCGTGTCCGCGCCCGGCGAGTACCGGATCAGCTCGGAGTACGGTCCCTCACCGGAGCCGGGGAGTCGCTGCTGACCTTCTCGGCCTGTGCCGTCACCGCCTTGGCGCGCGGGCCCTGGAACAGGTACGTCGTCAGGAAGCCGGCGCCCACCACGGCCGCGCCGCCGACCGCGTCCAGCACCCAGTGGTTGCCGGTGACGACGATCGCGGTGACCGTGAACAGCGGGTGCAGCAGGCCGAGGGCCTTCATCCACCATCTCGGGGCGAGGATGACGATGACCAGGCCGCACCACAGGGACCAGCCGAAGTGCAGCGACGGCATCGCCGCGTACTGGTTGGTGAGCTCGGTCAGCGTGCCGTAGTCGGGCCGGGTGAAGTCCTGCGTGCCGTGGACCGTGTCGATGAAGCCGAGGCCAGGCATCAGGCGGGGCGGGGCGAGCGGGTAGAGCCAGAAGCCGATCAGGGCGAAGACGGTGGCGAAGCCGATCGCGCTGCGCGCCCAGCGGTAGTCGACGGGGCGGCGCCAGTAGAGGACGGCGAGGATCGCGAGCGGGACGCCGAAGTGGAACGACTCGTAGTAGAAGTCGAAGAAGCCGCGCAGCCAGTCGACCTTCACGACCGCGTGGTTGGCCCAGTGCTCGATGTCGATGCCCAGGGCGCGTTCGATGGAGTGGATCTCCTCGCCGTGCTCCTCGGCGGTGACCCGGCCCGCCGAGTTCGACCCGCCGGCCGCGGCCAGCCGGATCTGGGCGTAGGCGTAGTAGGTGACCCGGATCAGCAGCAGCTCGAAGAGCAGGTTCGGGCGGCTGATCACCCGGCGCAGGAACGGCACCAGCGGGATGTGCCGGAAGCGGGCGGGGACCTTGTCCGCGTACCGGGTCGGGATAGGCGTCTGCCAGTACGGCGAGGTGCGTGACAGGAACGGCACGACGGCCGCCGTGGCGATGGCGGCGAGCAGGACGAGGTCGGCGCGCAGCGGGTGCAGGATCACCTTGTCCGGCACCATCATGCGGGCCGGCAGGGTCATCACCAGCACGATCGCGACCGGCCAGACGTACCGGTCGCAGGCCCGCCTGCCGACCTGGCCGACGACCGCCAGCAGCACCCACAGGAGCTGGTGCTGCCAGGCGGTGGGCGAGACGACGATCGCCGCGCAACCGGTGACGGCGACGGCGAGCAGGAGCTGCCCGTCGTGGGCGTAGCGCACGGCACGGCGCACCGCGAGGGCGGCGACGCCGGCGCCCAGCAGCAGGAAGAGGACGATCTCCAGGGGCCCGGTCAGCCCGAGCCGCAGCAGGGCGCCGTGCAGGGACTGGTTGCCGAGGTCGTCGGCCCGGCCGCCGAGGCCGACGCCCGCCATGTGGTGCACCCAGTAGGTGTACGAGTCGCTCGGCATCGCCACCCAGGCGACCGCCGTGCACGCGGCGAACGTGGCGCCCGTGGAGAGCGCGGCCCGGCGCCGGCCGGTGAACCACAGCAGCGGGGTGAACAGCAGCAGGGTCGGCTGCAGGGCCGCGGCGACGCCGATGAGCACGCCGCTGGCCCGCTCGCCGCGCACGGCGAAGCAGCCGAGCAGGACGAGCAGGACCGGCATGATGCTGGTCTGGCCGAGGTAGAGCGTGTTGCGCACCGGCAGCGACAGCATCAGCAGGCTGATCACGACGGGCGCGGCGAGCAGGGAGGTGCGCCGGCCGACCGGCTGCGGCAGGGCGCGGGCGGCGACCAGGCCGAGGGCGACGACGAGCAGCAGGGTGCCGAAGGTCCAGCCCCAGCCGAGGGCCTGCTCGGCGGCGCGGGTCAGCGGTTTCAGGACGAGTCCGCCGAACGGGGTACCGGTGAACTGCGTCGAGTCGTACAGCGAACCCTTCACATGCAGGACGCCGTCCGGCCCGACCCAGGTCTCCAGATCCGTCAGCCGCTCCCCGCGCGGCGTACCGAGGACGACGGCCACCTCGCGTACGGCGAGGATCGCGACGACCAGCCACAGGCCGAGCCGAGCCGCGCGTACGCGCGCCCGGACCGCGCCGACGGCGGTCGCTCCCAGCGCCTGTGCCGGTCGCCCACCATGATCCGCATTCGCCACGCCTCGTCGGCCTCCCGCCCCGATTCGTCCCACGCGTCCCATGCGTCAAGGTCTTCACGAACCCAGGAGGGCTCGCACCACTCCGGGGAGAGACGCAGGCAACCCGTGATTCACCTGACGTCCGCTCTCCTTTTGCCCGGATGACGATAGTCGGAGGGGGATTCGGACGCCTCCGGTGGGCGCGGCGTGGCTCACTTCGGACCGCTCCGGCCACGGAACCGGATCATCCGCCGTAGCGTCTGAAGCCCTGGCGTGGGCAGGGTGGCTGGGACGGAGGGACCGGACGCGATGGCGGACCTACTGCGGGCAGGGGCCCGGGCGCGGGCTCTCACCGTCGTCCTGGCGCTGCTCGCCCTCCAGCTCGGCCAGCTCGCGGCGCCCGCGTGGGCGTGCGGCTGCGGCGCCATGGTGCCCAGCGACGCACGGCGGGTGGCCGTCGGCCGTGAGGAGTCCGTGGTCCGCTGGGACGGGGCGCGCGAGCAGATCGTGATGCGCCTGACCGTCGACGGGGACGCCGAGCGCGTCGCCTGGATCATGCCGGTGCCCGAGCGGGCGACGGTCCGCCTCGGCGACCCCGGCCTGTTCGACGAGCTGCAGGACGTCACCGCCCCCGCGCACCGCACCCGGTACCACTTCTGGCCGCAGGACGGCGACTGGCCCCTGGTGGCAGGCGACGACACCGCGGGCGCCCCGCCGCCCCGCGCCGGCGCCGCACCGCCCGTGGGCGTCGTCGGCCGGCAGCGGCTCGGCCCCTTCGAGGTGGCCCGGCTGACGGCCACCGACCCGGCCGCGCTGGACGACTGGCTGGACGGCAACGGCTTCGCCCTGCCGGCCCGCCTGACGGCTGCCCTGCGGCCGTACGTCGACAAGCGCTGGGAGTACGTGGCCGTGAAGCTGACCCCGGGGACCGACGGGACGGCCCTCACCGGCGCCCTGGATCCGCTGCACCTCACCTTCCGCACCGACGAGCCGGTCTACCCGATGCGGTTGTCCCGGCTGGCCACGACCCCGCAGTCCCTGGGCCTGTACGTGCTCGCCGCGCACCGGATGGAACCGGTGTCCCGGATCGGCGGGGAACGCCCTCGTGTCACCTACGCCGGACGGGTGACGGCGCGGACCGGCCCGCTGGCGGAGCTGGCGGCGGGAGCGCCGTTCCTGACGGCGATCGGCCAGGAGTTCCCGTACCCGGAGCGCATCTCCGGCGACCACGAGCTGCGCCGGGCTACGGCCGACGACACCTTCCGGCAGGTGATCTACGCGGACCGGCTGCGCACGGTGGCCGGCGTCCCCCTCTGGCTGCTGACAGTGACCGCGGCCCTCGCCGCGGCCGTGGCGACGGGGTTCGTGCTCGCCGTACGACGCGCCCGGTCCCGCCTTCCCGAGCCGCCTGCGCCGACCGGCTGAATCCACCATCCTGGAATTCCCGCCTCCGGGACGGGGGACGGATAGTCAGGGGCGCCCACCGGCGCTTCCGACCAGCCATACGAAAGGCAAGGCGATGAGCGAGTCGCAGCTCTGGGACGACGTCGACGAGTACTTCTCCGCCCACCTCTCACCCGACGACGAGATCCTCCGGGCGGCCCTGCGCGACAGTGAGGCGGCCGGACTGCCGGCCATCAGCGTCACCGCGACGCAGGGCAAGCTGCTTCAGCTCCTCGCCGAGATCCAGGGCGCCCGCAACATCCTGGAGATCGGCACCCTGGGCGGCTACAGCACCATCTGGATGGCCCGCGCGCTGCCCGCCGACGGCCGCCTGATCTCGCTGGAGTACAACGCCAAGTACGCCGAGGTCGCCTCCCGCAACATCGCGCGCGCCGGCCTGGACAAGATCGTCGAGGTCCGGGTCGGCCCGGCCCTGGAGTCGCTGCCCAAACTGGCCGACGAGAACCCGGCCCCCTTCGACCTGGTCTTCATCGACGCCGACAAGGCGAACAACCCCCACTACGTCGACTGGGCGCTGCGGCTGACGAGCACGGGCAGCCTGATCGTCGTCGACAACGTGGTGCGCGGCGGCCGGGTCGTCGAGACGGACAGCGACGCGCCGGACGTGCGGGGCACCCGTGCCGCCATCGAACTGATCGGCAGCCACCCGAGGTTGAGCGGCACGGCGGTCCAGACGGTGGGCGGCAAGGGCTACGACGGCTTCGCGCTGGCGCGGGTGCTGGCTTAGCCCCGCCGGGGCTCAGGCCTCGTGATAGAAGCCGACGTTGACGCTGCGGGGGGCGGTGCGGTCGTGGATGACGATCTCGCCGCTGCCGCCCCTGGGCAGCGGTACGGTCCCGCCGTAGGCGATCGGCTGGGCGTACTCCCCCACGGTCAGCCGCACCTCGGAGGACGGGTCGGCCTGCGAGCCGCGCAGCCAGGACACCTGCCAGCCGCCGTCGGGCCCGCACAGGAACTCGAGGTGGACCCGGGAGATGAACAGCCAGTCGTCCGGCGTGGAGAGCCGGCACACCGACTTGTCGCGGCCCACCCGCAGCACGGCGCCCGGCTCGCTGGGCGCGTCGGCCATGAGCATGCCGGCCGTGGCACCCTCGTCCGCCGCGGACACGGCGGCCATGGTGAGTTCGAGCACGAGCGCCCCTCCTGAAACGTCCATGTACAGCGGCCGTTTTGGCCGCCGACGCCGCATGATAAATCGCCCGGCACCATCGCGTCCGGCACAATGAACTCATGACCGAGCGAAAGCCCCCCGGTGTCCCGTTCGAGTCCTGGGTCGACAAGCAGATCCACGACGCGCAGGTGCGCGGCGACTTCGACAGACTGCCCGGCAGGGGCGAACCGCTGCCGAACGACCTGGAAGCCCCGTACGACGAACTGTGGTGGGTCAAGCGCAAGATGGCCCGCGAGGGCCTGTCGGTCCTGCCGCCCGGTCTGGCCCTGCGCAAGGAGGCGGAGGACGCGCTGACGGCGGCGTACGCGGCACCGTCGGAGCGCGCGGTCCGGAAGATCATCACGGACGTCAACGCCAAGATCCGCGACATGCTGCTGAAGCCGCCGCCCGGCCCTCCCCTGGGCCGCAAACCGTACGACGTGGAAGAGGTCGTACGGCAGTGGCGGGAGAGGCGCCGGACGGCGGGCGAGACGGATGTGTCAGACGCGTAGCAGCCGCTCGGCCAGCTCGCGGTAGTCGCGCAGGGCGAGCCGCAGCCGCTCGGTATCGGCCTTCTCGCTCTCGTCCTCGGACTGCCAGGCCGTACGCAGCGTGCGCCGCCGCTGAACCATGGCCTCGGTGAACCGTCCGACGATGTCCTCGACCACGCGGTCGGCCTCCTGGACGGCGTCCCGGGGCCGGTCGACGAAGTGCGCCACGGCTTCCTGCACCCTGAGTTCCAGCCGGTCGCACTCCTCGCGCGTGAGCAGCGGGGTCTCCTCGGTGACGTCGGTCATCTGCGTCAACTCCTCCCCGCGTGCCGCTGTTCGGACGCCCGTACCAGTTCCTCGAAGAGCGCCCGCCCTTCGAGCATCGCCGCGCGCATCTCCTCCGTGTCGGCGCCGTCCGCCCGGGCGACCTCATGGATGTGCCGATACCCCTGCACATGCTCGGCATGGTGGACCGAGAGAGCGGAGACCTGCTCGTCGTGCCGCTCCCCGTCCGGGAAGCCCCGGGCCCGCGCCACGTCGCCGAGCAGCCGGTCCGCCTCGCCGACCGCCTCCCGGGGCGCGTCGACGAAGTGCTCCTGGGCCGCGGCCCAGCGCGCCTCGAACCGCTCGGCCTCGGTCGGCTCCAACGGACGCTCCCGCAGCCCGCCATGCCGCTCCACCAACTGCGCGAGCTCACGCTCGGCGGCCCCGGCGTCGCCGCCGTGCCGGGCCACGGCCCGCTCGTACTCCGGCCCGAAGCGCCGCCTCAGACCCCGGCCGCCCTGCGCACCGCGGGTGCGCAGGGCCATGGCGACAACGCCGAGCAGTACGACGGCCGCCGCAATCACGATCAGAACGATCACGCCTGTGGACATGGGTGCCGGGTTGCCCTGAAGTGCCTCCTCAAACGGCCACGGAAATCAGTCTTCCCGGCGTGTCGATCCGGCGCCTCCCCGATCGACGTCATCAATGAAAGCCACTGAACCCACGCCCCGCACGCGAAAGGAATCCCCAGCCATGTCACTGGTGCGAGTCCACAACTTCTCCATCTCCCTCGATGGCTTCGGCACCGGCGAGGGCCAGAGCCAGGACGCTCCGTTCGGCCACGCCGGCGAACGGCTGCACGAGTGGATGTTCGCCACCCGTTGGTGGCACGAGAGGATCGGCGAGCCCGGCGGAACCCGCGGCCTCGACGACGTCTTCGTACGGCAGTTCACGCCGGGCATCGGCGCCGAGATCATGGGCTCCGGAAAGTTCGGCCCGCCCGGATGGCACGAGAACCCGGACTGGAAGGGCTGGTGGGGCCCCAACCCGCCCTTCCACACCCCGACCTTCATCGTCACCCATCACCCGCGCCCGTCGATCGAGATGGAGGGCGGCACGACGTTCCACTTCCTCGACGCCACCCCCGCCGAAGCCCTGGCAGCGGCCCGCAAGGCCGCCGGCGACCAGGACGTACGCATCGGCGGCGGAGTCACCCTCCTGCGCGACTTCCTGTCCGCCAGGCTCATCGACCACATGCACCTCGCGGTGACCCCGATCCTCCTGAACCGAGGCCAACGCCTCTGGGACGGCCTGGAGGGCATCGAACAGGACTACGGAATCGAGGCCGTCTCCTCCCCCAGCGGAGTAACCCATCTGACGTTCACCCGCCGGGACCTGACCACCTGACGGAGCAGCACCCTCGTACGGCGTCTGCGGGTCCGTCGTGGCTGTTCGCGCAGTTCCCCGCGCCCCTAGGGGGTTGCAGGCGGCCTGCACCACGAGGGGGGCCGCGGGCCTCGACCACGTCCGGCGTCTGCGGGTCCGTCGTGGCTGGTCGCGCAGTTCCCCGCGCCCCTGGCGGCGTGGCAGGCGGCCTGCACCGAGACGCAACTGCGGCCGCCCACGGCGTAAGGAACCGTGCCGGCGATGGCGCCGCACCCGCGTACGGCGCCAAGGAACCGTGCCGGGGCTGGCGCAGCACCCGCGTACGGCGTAAGGGGACGTGCCGGGGGGTGTCCGCCCGCAGCGGCGGGCGTCAAGAGACGGCGGCCTCCCTGCCCGACAGTAACCGCCCGACCGAGGACGGACACCCCCTGGCACGGCCCCGACCCACCCACCGAACCGTTGGCGCCACGCGCACAACCACCGGCATCAACGCACACCCCCACCGCCGGAGCCACCCGGCTGCTCCCGCTCCGACCCGCACAACTCCTCATTCAGCTCCTTGACGAGCTGAGCCAGATCAGTCGGCCGATCCGGCCCCCACCAGTCCCCCAGCAACTCCGCCAACGACTCCTCACGAACCCGAGCCAGCCGCTCGGCAACCTCCCGCCCCCTGTCGCTCAGCACGAGATCGACACCCTCACGGACAGCGAGCCGCCGCCCCTCCACCTGCCGAGCCGCATCCAGGATCACCGGCAACGGCACATAACTCTTCTCGGCAAGCACCCCCGGCTCCACCCACCCGTACCGCTTGATCCGCAGCAACAGCCAACTAGCGGCCGGCAACAGGTCGTACCCCGCCCGCTCGGTGATCGTCCGGTACACCTCCCGCCGCCCCTCCCGAGTCCCCAGCACCGACAACGCCCGGCACACCTCGTCGTACGACGACCGCTCGACGGGATTACTGGCCAGCGTCTCGGTGACATCGGGTGCCGTGACCGACCCGCGCAGCTTGTCCTCCCGCAGGAACCAGGCCAGCACGAACCCGACCAACGCGACCGGCGCTGCGTACAGGAAGACATCCGTGATCGAGGACGCGTACGCCTCCAGCGCCGCCGGCCGCAGCCCACTCGGCAGTTCGGCGATCCCGCGAGGATCCGCCTCCAGCCCCTCCAGCGAGACACCCTCGGGCAGCCGCACCCCCCGATAGGCCTCCGCGAGATTGTCGTCCAGCCGGTTCGCGAAGATCGTGCCGAAGATCGCGACCCCGAACGAGGCCCCGATCGACCGGAAGAACGTCGCCCCGGACGTCGCGACGCCGAGATCCCCGTACGACACGGCGTTCTGCACGATCAGCACGAGCACCTGCATGACCAGCCCGAGCCCCAGCCCGAAGACGAAGAAGTAGACGCTCATCGCCCAGGTGGAGCTGTCCGCCTCTAGCTGATGAAGCAACAAGAGCCCCACCGCGGTGACCCCGGTCCCGGCGATCGGGAACACCTTCCAGCGCCCGGTACGGCTGACGATCTGCCCGGACCCGGTGGACGCCAGCAGCATGCCGACGACCATCGGCAGCATGTGCACACCGGACAGGGTCGGGCTGATGCCCTGCACGACCTGGAGGAACGTCGGCAGATAGGTCATCGCGCCGAACATGGCGAACCCGACGATGAAGCTGATGACCGCGGACAGCGTGAAGGTCCGCACCTGGAACAGCCGCAGCGGCAGAACGGGTTCCGCGGCCCCCCGCTCCACCGTCACGAACGCGACGGCGAGCACCACCCCGAGCAGCGCCAGCCCGACGATCTGTACCGACCACCAGTCCCAGGTCGTCCCGCCGAGGGACGCCACCAGCACCAGACACGTGGCGACGGACGCGATGAGGAACGTACCGAGGTAGTCGATGACATGACGGGTCGCCTTGTGCGGGATCCGCAGCACGGCGGCGATGACGACGAGGGCGACGGCTCCGACGGGAAGGTTGATGTAGAAGACCCACCGCCAGCTCAGATGCTCCGTGAACACCCCGCCGAGCAGCGGCCCGAGCACACTGCTCGCCCCGAACACGGCACCGAACAGCCCCTGGTACCGCCCTCGTTCACGCGGCGGCACGATGTCCCCGACGATCGCCATGGACAGCACCATCAGCCCGCCGCCCCCGACGCCCTGAAGGGCCCGGAAGGCGATGAGCTGAGCCATGTCCTGCGCCATGCCGCACAGGGCGGACCCGACGAGGAAGATCACGATCGCGATCTGGAAGAGCCGTTTCCGCCCGTACTGGTCACCGAGCTTGCCCCACAGCGGCGTGGCGGCCGTGGACGCCAGCAGATACGCCGTCACGACCCAGGAAAGATGCTCCAGTCCTCCGAGGTCGCTGACGATCGTGGGCAGCGCGGTGGACACGATCGTCTGGTCGAGCGCGGCGAGCAGCATCCCCAGAAGCAGCGCGCCGATGGACACGAGGACGTTGCCGGGCACGTTCTCGTGCGCCGCGGCGCGCCGATCCGGGGGCTGTGCGTCACGCACATTTCCCGTCATACCGTGCGCGTCCCCGGCCATGAAGACCTCCCGTAGGTCTCGTTACCCCCTCCATCGTGATCGCTGTGCCCCGTTATGGCCTGTCGAGTCCCATTGGAAGCTCCCCTTCCGGGGGCTTGAGGAGAGAGCGTGAGGAACGTCTGCATAATCTGGGGAGTTCGCGAGGGAGGGACGAACGCGTGACAGAGCCGAGGGGCACCGGGGGAGCGAAGGGTCCACAGGACCCGGGTAGCCCGAATGGTCATCTCTGCCCGGAGTGCGGTGCGCCGAGGGCGACCGACAACACCCCGTCGTGCGGCTGCGGCGAGCGCGTGTCCGAGGCCCTCAGAGACGCCCGTACGGCGGAGGCGGCAGCGGCGGAGGACTTCGATCCACTGCGCATACGGCCATACGTGGAACTGGAGGGCGACAACCCCGCCGAAACGATGCAGCTCCGCCCGATAGACCCGACCCAGCCGCCCCCGCTCCCAACCCTCTCTCCGCCTCCGCCTCCGTCTCCGGCCCCGACGCTCCCGACCCCGCTGGCGTCCGATGTGACGACACCGAGCGCCCGGGACCTGAACCTCTTCGAGTCGACGACGACTCCGGCCGACGAAGGCGACTGGGACGACGGGGACGACACACGGAGTACAGCCTCCCGGCACCGCCGCGCGATCCTGCTGGGCGTGGGCGGAGCACTGGTGGCCGTGATGACGGCGGCGGGCCTGGCGAGCGGAGTGTTCAGCTACGAGGCACCGTCCCGGAAGACGGCGCTCCCGGAAGACGTACGGGTGAGCGTCCCGGTCCCGTCGGGCAGCGAGTCGGAGACCACCCTCGCCCCGACCGAGACGGCGACCGAGCCGGCGCCGCCTGCGACCTCCGCGTCACCGACGCAGAGCCCGACCTCATCGCCGTCCCCGACCCGGTCGACGGCGTCCCCGACCCCCACCCCGTCGACGGAGCCGACGAAGACCCCCTCGACGACCGAGGCGGCGGCCGGCTCCGAGCAGGAGTCCCCCGCCGAACGCCAGCCCACGCCCCCGGTCCTGAGCCGGGGCGACCGGGGCCCCGAGGTCACCGAACTCGAACTCCGCCTGACCCAGCTCGGCCTGTACACGAGGCAGGCCAAGGGCAACTACAACGAGGGCGTCGAGGAAGCGGTCGCCCGGTACCAGTGGGCGCGGGGCGTCCAGCCGGAGGACTACGGGGTGTACGACCTGCAGACCAGGGAGCGGCTGGAGTCAGAAACGACGGAGCCGTAGCGCTGCGCTGCGGGACCGTGCGCCGCAGAGCCCGGACCCTCGGGTCCGTCGGCGGCTGCGGCCCGCCCGTGGCTGATCGCGCAGTTCCCCGCGCCCCTGGGTCGGCGGCCGCGAGGCCGACCTTCAGGAGCGCCCGGAAGTGCACCCTGAATCGGCGGCCGCGAGGCCGACCTTCAGGAGCGCCGGGAAGTGCACCCTGAATCGGCGGTCGCGAGGCCGGCCTTCAGGGGCGCGGGGAACTGCGCGAACGGCCCCCACCGGCCCGCACCCGCCATCGAACCGTCCGCACCAACCCCTCAGGCGATGACCAACCGAATCCCGCCCCCGGCCACCGCCTCGACCCGAACCTGCCGCAGGTCCGTCACCAGCACATCCGGCCCATGAAAACCGGCCCGCGCCCCGACCCCCACAACCCGCATCCCCGCGGAGCGCCCCGCTTCGATACCGGCCCCCGAGTCCTCGAACACCACACAGTCCGCCGGCGCGACCCCCAACTCGGCGGCCCCCTTCAGAAAGCCCTCGGGGTCGGGCTTGCTGGCGCCCACCGACTCCGCGGTCACCCGCACGTCCGGCAGCGCCAGCCCGGCCGCAGCCATCCGCGCCGTGGACAACGGAACGTCGGCCGACGTCACCAGCGCATGCGGCAGCCCCCGCAGAGAGGCCAGAAACTCCGGCGCCCCGGGAATCGGCACGACGCCGTCCACATCCGCCGTCTCCTCGGCGAGCATGCGCGCGTTGTCCGCGTGGTTCTGCTCCATCGGCCGGTCGGGCAGCAGCAGCGCCATCGAGGCGTACCCCTGACGCCCGTGCACGACCTTCATCACGTCGTCGCCGTCCAGCCCGTGCCGCTCGGCCCAGCGACGCCAGATCCGCTCCACGACGGCGTCCGAGTTGACGAGGGTGCCGTCCATGTCGAGCAGGAGGGCACGGGCGGTGATCACGGTGGGCGCGGCGGTGGCCGTCATCGGCAACTCCAAGGCGAGGGGCCCGGGGGTACAGGGGTGGCCCCCGGAGGGACAAGGTGGCCCCGCCCGCCGGTCAGGGAAAACGGGCGGGAGCCACTTTGTTCCTCCACGGTACAAAACCGATCCCCGATCGCGCCACCGCCTCCAGAAACCGTTCACCGACAGTTCAGCTCCGACCGGGCTCCGGACGACCGGGCCCGGAAGACCGGTCACCGGCTCAGCCGGCGATCGCCTCGTACAGGCTCCAGGCACCCAGGGTCAGCATCACGAGCGCCGCCACCTTGGTGATCAGCTTCAGCGGCACCCGCTTCATCAGGGCGTTGCCGCCGACGATGCCGATACCGGCCACGGCCCACAGCGCCAGCACCGCACCGATGCCGACGGACAGCGGATCGTCGTAGCGCGCCGCGAGGTTCGCCGTCATGATCTGCGTCAGATCACCGAACTCGGCGACCAGAATGAGCATGAACCCGGCCCCGGACACCTTCCAGAAGGACTGGTTCTCCGGCTTGCGGACCTCGTCGCCATCGTCGGCCCCGCCCTTCGTCATGAGCAGCACGGCCGCGCCGCCCAGGAAGAGCACACCGGTGAGCGCGGACACGAGCTGCTGCGGCAGCAGCGTCAGCACGCTGCCGGCCGCCACGGCGAGCGCCACGTGCACCGCGAACGCGGCGGCGACACCGGCGAAGACGTACGAGGCGCGATAGCGCGTACCGAGGACGAGCCCGGCGAGCGCGGTCTTGTCGGGCAGTTCGGCGAGGAAGACGACGCCGAAGACGACCACCGTCACGGTGAAGCTGATCAAGGTTCCTCAATCGGTCGGGCTGCCCCACCGAGAGCAATGTCACTGCGCTACGACACCTCGGCACGGCAGCACACTGAGCACCCGTGCCGTACGACACAGGCGTGCACTGCTTGCCGAAGGTCTCGCTGGCCGACCTCGCGAACGAGGCCCGCCTCCGGGCGCCGGCTCAGACGAGCTGAGCAGTATGTCGACGGTCCGGCGAAGAGCTACTCCCCTTCTGCGCCGTCCATCGTACGGGACGGAGTCGAACGAGCCATCGACCGATTCACAGGAAGAAAGTCACGCCCTCAACCTTGTCGTGTCATGCACACGTCACTAGTTTCTTACCGCACGCACACCTCCCGGCAATGCGGCGCCGCGAGCATTCCTTCGCTCGCTCGCCAACACCCCCACCCCTCAAGGGAGTTCGCATGTCGAAGTTCTACGCGCGTCGACGGGTCAGCATACTCGCGGCCCTCAGCGGCCTCATAGCCTCCGTCGCACTCTTCAACGCTCCGACCGCCTCCGCCGCGCTCCCCACCCCCGTCAGCGCCGCCACCGCCCGCAGCTACCTCGCCCAGCTCACCGTGGCCACCGAGGACCGCACGGGCTACGACCGCGACCTGTTCCCGCACTGGATCACCCAGTCCGGCGCCTGCAACACCCGCGAGGTCGTCCTCAAGCGCGACGGCTCCAACGTCGTCCAGGACTCCTCCTGCGCCGCGGTCAGCGGTAGCTGGTACTCCGTCTACGACGGCGCCACCTGGACCGCCGCCTCCGACCTCGACATCGACCACCTCGTCCCGCTGGCCGAGGCCTGGGACTCCGGCGCCGACAGTTGGACCACCTCCCGGCGCCAGTCCTTCGCCAACGACCTGACCCGCCCGCAGCTCATCGCCGTCACGGACAACGTGAACCAGGCCAAGGGCGACCAGGACCCGGCCCAGTGGATGCCCTCGCGCACGGCCTACCGCTGCACGTACGTCCGCGCCTGGGTGCAGGTGAAGTACTACTACGACCTCTCGGTCGACTCGGCGGAGAAGACCGCCCTCACGAACTACCTCGCGAGCTGCTGAACAGAGCGCCCAGGCGCGGCTCCGGCGAGCCGGCCGTGAGCTGACGGAGTTCGGCAAACCGTGATCTGCGGAACCTCCCCGTTCCCCTCCGTCGTTCCGTACCGTACGGGGCGACGGAGGAGGGCATCGACGTGGCCGAACTGCGCCTGGGTCCACTGCTGAGGTACGTCGACGGCTCGTCCGCGACCGTGTGGGTCGAGGCGAGCCGTCCGTGCGCCGTCCGGGTGCGCGCGGCGGACGGGGCCGGCGGCGAGACCCGTACCTTCCAGGTCGCCGGCCATCACTACGCCCTCGTGCCGGTGACCGGCCTCACTCCGGGGACGACGACGCCGTACGAGGTCCTCCTCGACGACATGGGCGTGTGGCCGCTTCCCGGCTCCCCCTTCCCGCCCTCCGTCATCCGCACCCCGGCCGAGAGCGACCCCGTCCGGCTCGCCTTCGGCTCCTGCCGCTGGGCGGCGCCTCCCGCCGACGAGAAGGACCCGGTCGGGCCGGACGCCCTGGACACGCTGGCCGCCCGGATGGCGGCCGACCCGGACGGCGAGCGACCCGACGTGCTGGTGCTGCTGGGCGACCAGGTGTACGCCGACGAGACCTCCAAGGCGACCAGGCGCTGGCTGGCCGCCCGGCGCGATCTGAGCGACCCGCCGGGCAGCGAGGTCGCGGACTACGAGGAGTACACCCGCCTCTACTACGAGTCCTGGCTCGACCCGGAGGTGCGCTGGCTGCTGTCCACCGTGCCGAGCTGCATGATCTTCGACGACCACGACGTCATCGACGACTGGAACACCTCCGCCGCCTGGCTCGCCGACATGCGGGCCACCCCTTGGTGGCGCGAGCGCCTGCTGAGCGGGCTGATGTCGTACTGGGTCCACCAGCACCTGGGGAACCTCTCCCCGGCCGAGCTGGCCGCCGACCCGCTCTTCGCCGCCGTGCGCGAAGCCCCCGACGGCACCGACGAGCTGCGCTCCTTCGCGTGCAAGGCGGACGCCGACCCGGCCTCGGTCCGCTGGAGCTACCGGCGCGACTTCGGCCGCGTGCGGCTGCTGATGGTGGACACCCGGGCGGCCCGCGTCCTCGACGAGGAGGCGCGGTCCATGCTCGACCCCGGCGCGGCGCGATGGCTGCGGGAGCAGGTGCTCGACGCCCCCGGCTCCTACGACCACCTCCTGATCGGTACGTCCCTGCCGTGGCTGCTGCCGCATCTGGTGCACGACGCCGAGGCCTGGAACGCGGCCCTGTGCCGGGGCGAGCGCGGGGAGCGCTGGGCGCGGTTCGGCGAGGATCTGCGGCGGCGGGCCGACCTGGAGCACTGGGCGGCGTTCCCGTCGTCCTTCGACGCGTTGACGGAACTGATCGCCGAGGCCGGTTCGGGGCCCGGGGCGCCGGCGACGGTGTGCGTCCTGTCGGGGGACGTGCATCACGCGTACATCGCCGAGCCGGCCTGGCCGGACGGCACCGGGCCCGACGCCCGGGTCCTCCAACTGACCTGTTCGCCCGTCCACAACGCCGTCCCGCTCGCGATCCGGCTCGGCTTCCGCTTCGGCTGGAGCGGGCTCGCCCGAGTGCTCGGGCGGCGGTTCGCGGGGCACGGGGGCTGCCCCCGGCCGCCGATCGACTGGCGCCGGACCGGCGGACCGTGGTTCGGCAACCAGCTCATGACCCTGACCCTCACGCGCCGCTCGGCACGACTGCGGCTGGAGCAGGCGCGCGAGGGGCGCGAAGGCACGGCACGACTGCGGACGGTGGCGGAGTCGGAACTCGCCCGGTGAGGGTGAGCCGTTGCGCATGAGAACTCGGGCGCTCGTCGGTCGGCGGGGCTGCGGACGGCGTGACGGTGTGCCGCTGAGCCTGAGAGCTCGGGCGCTCGGGCGCTCGGGTCGGTCGGCGCCTGCGGGTCGCGTGTGGCTGGTCGCGCAGTTCCCCGCGCCCCTGAAGGTCGGCCTCGCGGCCGCCTACCCAGGGGCGCGGGGAACTGCGCGAGCGGCCCCCACCGGCCCGCAGCCGGCAACGAAACCCGAAGCCCCCGCCGGAAAACCCACCGCTGAGTCCGAACTCGCCCCATATTCAAACCGTTCCGACCGCTAGTGACCGGCGTGGCCCGTGATGCTCGTGATGCATCCCACACTCGCCGACCCCCGGGCCTGGTTCGCCCCGCCGGCGACGGCATGATGAGCCGGACCGTCCGCTTCCGCCCGACGGCTCGCCCGCTCCAATGCGCCCCACACGCCCGGGAGTCACCCTTTTGACCGCACCGCCCCCCGCACCGACCCCGGCCTCCGTCGCCCTGGTCGGCGCCGGCCCCCGCGGCACCAGCGTCCTGGAACGCCTGTGCGCCTGCGCTCCCGAACTCCTGCCGCCCGGGACGCGCCTCACGGTCCATGTCATCGACCCGGCGCCGCCCGGCCCGGGACGCGTGTGGCGCACCGCGCAGTCGCCCGAGCTGTTGATGAACACGGTGTCCTCGCAGGTCACCCTGTTCACCGACGAGAGCGTCGACTGCTCGGGCCCGATCCGGCCCGGCCCGAGCCTCTACGACTGGGCGGCGGGCGAGCTGGGCCCGGACGAGTACCCGACCCGCGCACAGTACGGCCGGTACCTGGAGTGGGTGTTCGCGAAGGTCGTGCGCGAGGCACCGCCGACCGTGCGCGTCGAGACGTACGCCGCCCGTGCGGTACGGCTCGACGACGCGCCCGACGGCCGCCAGGTGCTCACCCTCGACGACGGCCGCGTCCTGCCCGGCCTGTCCGCCGTGGTGCTGGCGCAGGGCCACCTCCCGACGGCCGCCGACACCGCCCAGCGCCACCTTGCCGCCCACGCCGAGCGGCACGGCCTGCGGTACGTCGCACCCGCCAACCCCGCCGACGTGGACCTGTCTGCCGTATCCCCGGGCGAACCGGTGCTGTTGCGCGGTCTGGGCCTCAACTTCTTCGACCACATGGCCCTGTTGACGACGGGCCGCGGCGGCCGTTTCGTCCGGGACGCCGGCGGCCTGCGTTACCTCCCCTCCGGCGACGAGCCGCGCCTGTACGCCGGTTCGCGGCGCGGCATCCCGTACCAGGCCCGCGGCGACAACGCGAAGGGGCCGTACGGCCGCCATCTCCCGCTCGTGCTGACGCCGGAGGTGATCGCCGGCTTCCGCAAGCGCGCCGACTCGGGCGAGGCTCCGGACTTCCTCGCGGAGATATGGCCGCTGGTGGCGAAGGAGGTGGAGACGGTGTACTACGCGGCGCTGATACCGGCGGCCGGGCGCCCGGAGTTCACCGAGCGCTTCCTGGCCGTCCCCCACCGCGACCCCCAGGAGGCGCGTCTGCTCGACGAGTTCGGGATACCGCAGGGTGAGCGCTGGAGCTGGGACCGGGTCTCCCGGCCGTATGCGGACTGCGACTTCCCGGATCCCGGGCGGTGGCGCGACTGGCTGCTGGCGTATCTGCGCGAGGACGCCGCCCAGGCCGCCCGGGGCAATGTGCACGGCCCGCTGAAGTCGGCCCTCGACGTGCTGCGGGACCTGCGCAACGAACTGCGCCTGATCGTCGACCACGCCGGCCTCACCGGCACCTCGCGCCGGGACCACCTGGACCGCTGGTACACCCCGCTCAACGCCTTCCTGTCCATCGGCCCTCCCCGGCGACGCGTCGAGGAGCTGACGGCCCTGATGGAGGCGGGTGTGGTGGAGGTGCTCGGGCCACGGGTCGAGGTGCGGGAGGAGGCGGACGCGTGGGTGGCGCACTCCCCCGAGGTGCCGGGCTCCGCGGTGCGCGCGACCACGCTCGTCGAAGCCCGGCTGCCCGAACCGGACTTGCGCCGCACGGCGGACGAACTGCTCGCCAGACTCCTGAAGACGGGGCAGTGCCGGCCGCACGCGGTCGACGGGTACGAGACCGGCGGGCTGGACGTGACTCAGCGGCCGTACCGGCTGATCGACCGCCAGGGGCAGGCGCACGCACGGCGGTTCGCGTTCGGCGTGCCCACGGAGGGGGTGCACTGGGTGACGGCCGCGGGGGCGCGGCCAGGTGTGGATTCGGTCACTCTTTCGGATGCGGACGCGGTGGCCAGAGCGGCACTACGTGCCGTGATTCCCGGGACGGAAGGGGATGGCGGGGCGCAAGCGTGGCCAAATGTTGAACTTGCAAGCATCGATTAGGCCAGCCTAACGTGGGGCCACCGTTCACTTTCCGTCCCCAGGCCGGTGCTCACCGGCACCGGCCGCACCCAGACCGAGGGAGCCCCCCACATGACCGGACGCCTCAACAGCGCCCAGCCGTATGCCATCGGCCTGTTCCGCATCGTCGTCGGCCTGCTCTTCGCCTGCCACGGCGCCAACTCGCTCTTCGGCACCTTCGGCGGCGAGACCCCCGACGCCGGCGCCTGGCCGAGCTGGTACGCCGCGGTGATCGAACTCGTCGGCGGCAGCCTGGTCCTGCTCGGCCTCGGTACCCGTGCCGCGGCGTTCATATCCTCCGGCGCCATGGCGTACGCGTACTTCAAGGTCCACCAGCCGCAGGCGCTGTGGCCCATCGAGAACAGCGGCGAAGGCGCCGCCATGTACTGCTGGGCGATGTTCCTGCTGATCTTCACCGGCTCCGGCGCCTTCGGCCTGGACCGGCTGTTCACCAAGCGCTCCGGCGCGACGAGCAGCACGGCGGCCGACCAGACACCGGTCGCCGCCTGACCGCCCGGCCCCGGTCCCACCCGACGGCGTCCGTACCCCGTGCACCTCGCGGGTACGGGCGCCGTTGCGCGTGCCCTGCGTGATCGGGCGCCCTCGGCCGGGTGAACATGCTGTGCCGAACACACGAGCACCCGATGGATCTCCCGTCACACCACCGGCGTACGCTGTATGGCTGTCATAGGCCGCCCCTGCCGCTCCCCCAGGACGTCGCGGCAAAGGTCTGGCCACGGGGGTTAAACGGGGAGTTGCAGTGCTCGAGGGGATCGAGGACGTGGGCGCGTTGACCGCGGGCCCATGGATCTATGTCGTGGTCGCGGTGTCGGTACTGCTGGACGTGTTCGTACCGGTCCTGCCCAGCGGCGTTCTGGTGATCACGGCGGCCACGGCCGCGGCCGCGGGTTC
The DNA here is from genome assembly GCF_055609385.1 of Streptomyces sp. NPDC036764. Lineage (NCBI taxonomy): Bacteria > Bacillati > Actinomycetota > Actinomycetes > Kitasatosporales > Streptomycetaceae > Streptomyces > Streptomyces sp. NPDC036764. Next base: position 213,816 of record NZ_JBVJPT010000004.1, on the reverse strand, counting down.
GGGTGCCGCCACCGGGGAGGTGCCCGGCGAGGTTCCGGACATCCTGGCGCTGACGCTCTGCGCCGCGACGGCCTCCGTCCTCGGCGACCTGGTCGCCTACCGCCTCGCCTGGCGCGGCGGCGCCCGCCTCGACCGCGCGATCGCCCGCTCCCGCCGCCTGACCGCAGCGCAGGAACGTCTCGGCGCGGCCCTGGCCCGGGGCGGCGGCGCCCTGGTGGTGCTGGCCCGCTTCGCTCCGGCCGGCCGCTCGGTGGTCTCCCTCGGCGCCGGCGCCACCCACCGCCGCGTCCGCGACTTCCTCCCCTGGTCAGCCCTGGCGGGCCTCGCCTGGGCCGTCTACAGCGTGGCCCTCGGCTATTTCGGGGCCCAGTGGCTGGGCGCGACCTGGCTGGCGACGGGGGTGTCGGTGGCGGCGCTGTTCGCGGCGGGGGCGGGCGCGACGTATCTGGTGCGGCGGAAGCCTGCGCAGGCGTAGGAAGGCGGAGCCGGACGCAGGCGCGAAGGCACGCAGGCATCGGCGTGGGCACACCCGGCATTCGCCTGGGTGCACCCCCGCTGCCCTCGGCCTCGCCCGGCGGCGTTATCCGGCCGCCCTGCGCGCCGTCGCGGGCGCCCCTCGCACCTCCAGTCCGTCGAGCAGTTCGGCCGTGGCCTCGGCGATGGCGTCCACGGCTCGGTCGAAGACCTCCCTGTTGTGCGCGGCCGGGGCACGGAAGCCGGAGACCTTGCGCACGTACTGGAGGGCGGCGGCCCGGATGTCTTCCTCCGTCGCCTCCTCGGGCAACACGGGCGGACGGAGTGTCTTGATACTGCGGCACATGTCGAACAGTCTCCCTCGGGACCGTGCCCGTCTGCCATGATCACGTCCGGGGCGGCCACCGCTGAGGGGGCGGGGCCGACCGACGAGAGGATGCACATGACCGCGAACGACGGACTCACCGTGGCGATCCTGGGCCCGGGCGGCATCGGCGGACTGCTCGCCGCGCTGCTGTCCCGCTCCGGCCACCGTGTCATCTGCCTGGCCGGCGACGAGACGGCGAAGACACTGGGCACGAGCGGAATCCACGTCCGCAGCGGCCTGTTCGGGGACTTCACGGCCCCGGTCGAGGCCGACACCGAGCTCCGCGAACCGGTCGACGCCTGTCTGATCGCGGTCAAGGCCACCTCGCTCGACGCGGCCCTGACGCGTGTCCCGCCCGCCGCACTGGGCGACGGCTTGGTCGTACCGTTCCTGAACGGTGTGGAACACCCCGCGCTGCTGCGCGCCCGGTACCGCCCGGACCGGGTGGCCCCCGCCGCCATCCGCGCCGAGTCGACCCGCGTCGCCCCGGGGGAGATCGAGCACGGCACCCCCTTCGCCGAGATCGACCTCACCGGTGACCCGGTCCCCGACGACCGCCTGGCCGCCCTGGCGCAGGTCCTCGAGACGGCCGGCCCCACGACCCGGGTCCACGCCGACGAGGCGGCGACACTCTGGGCGAAGATGTCCCTGCTGGCGCCTTTCGCCCTCCTCACCACCCACTACGCCCTGCCCATCGGCGACGTACGCACCCGGCACCGCGAGGAGTTGCTGTCCCTCGTCGACGAGGCGACAGCCGTCAGCGCCGCCTGCGGCGGCCCCTCCGACCCGGCCCTGGCCGTCGCCCGCTACGACGCCTTCCCGCCCACCACGAAGTCCTCGATGCAACGCGACGCGGAGGCAGGCCGCGCCCTCGAACTGGACGCCATCGGCGGCGCGTTGCTGCGCGCGGCGGAGCGACACGGAGTTCCGGTGCCCGTGGCGACCCGCCTGGTGGGCGAGTTGCGGGCCGCGGGCTACTAGCCGATCGCTCAGTCCCAGGAGTTGAAGAGCACCGCGCCGACGGTCTGCGGCCGCCAGTAGTCGATCTGCTGCTGCTCCACGGCGGACAGGGCGGAGGTGTCCGCCGAGGAGAGCGGCGACAGCAGCACCGCCGCACCCAGCACGGTGAACCCGAAGTCACCGAGGCCGGCGGCCCAGGCGGGCGGTTCCAGGAATTGGTCCGTGTACCAGTCGCGCGGCTCGTCCACGAACGCGACGAGCGGGAAGCAGGTCTGGAACAGGGCGCAGTGGCGGCCGTCCGGGCCGTCGATGGTGGCGGTGTGGAAGGTCTGCGTGAGCTGCCGCGTCTCGAACGCCCCGACCCGCCCACCAGCGGCTCGGGCCACCGCGTAACAGGCCGTACGGCACACCCTGGGGTCGGTGCCGCGCACGCCCGGGCCGCTGCCGGTGAAGAACCCCGTCGACCCACGCTCCAACCGGAACCCGCCGCCCGGACCGCCCATCCACCCCTCCCCTGCCCGCCTACGCCCATGCCGATCATGCCCCCACACACTCGTTCGCATGAACCACCCAAAGGCACTCGCAACCCAAAATCGAACAGGCGTAGCATTGCCGCGTGGCTACGCCCTATGACTTTCCGAGTGACCTGCTCGCCGGTCAGGAGGAGCTGCATCAGGTCCGGGCCGAGCTGTCGGCCCTGCTGAAGCGGCTGCCCTGGTCGGTCGTACCCCTGGACGGGTTCAGCGACGACAACGGCTGGCGCAAGGTCGAGCGCCCCGCCTCCCCCGGCTGGACGGAGGACGAGCAGGCCGAGGTGGAGAAGCTCCGGCAGCGCGAGCACGAACTCGCGGTGTTCGTCAGCGGCCACCGGTTCTGGTCGGAGATGGCCGGCCCGGACCGGGTCGACGCCCGCACGAAGCTGAAGCACGCCCACGGGGCACCCAAGGGGACCTGAAACGCCGAAGGCAAAGATGATCAAGGACACCCCCAACGACACGCCGTAGCCCAGGCACAGACGCGGCCCCGCCGCACCCCCTTCGCGGCGGGGTCGACTCATTCTCTGGAACCACCGTCGCCGAGAGCGGCAGCGGAAACGGGCCAACTCTGCTGACTGCGCCCGTAGTTGCGTTCAGCGCGACCATGCCGCTTCGCGTCCTCATGCCAGGCCTGCCCGGACTCAGACCCCAAGGGCCGCCACGGTGCGGGCCTTCGTCGTTTACGGATCCCGATTCACATAGATCACAGAATCATTGCAGCGCCTTCACACACTCCACACATCAGTTAGATTCACCCTCCACGCAAATTGCGCCAAGGGGGGCACATGAGCCAGCAGTACCCGCAGGAGCCCGGATACGGGGCACCGCAGCAGCCGACGCAGCCCGGCTACGGCTATCCGCAGCAGCAGGGTTGGGGCGCTCCCCCGCCCCAGCCGCCCAAGCGGAAGACGGGCAAGATCCTCGGCATCATCGGTGCCGTGTTCGTCGGCCTCATCGTGATCGGCGCCGTCGCTGGTGGTGGTGACGACTCCACCGACAAGAGCAACAAGGACAAGGCTGTCGCCGCCACTTCGAACAAGCCCAAGGTCGCCGAGGAGCAGGCCGCCGACAAGCCTGCGGAGGAAGCGCCGGCCGAGGACAAGAGCCAGGCCGAGCAGTTCAAGGACTGCGTCGCCAAGTCCGGTACGGACAGCGAGAAGGCTGCCGCCGGCCACGTCACCAAGGTGACCGGCACCGACAAGAGCAACGACATTCTCGACGCCGCCGAGGTCTTCACCGACTACAAGGGCGGGTTCCTGAGCGAGAACGCCGGCGACGCCAAGCTGATCGCGTCGGCCTTCGCGTCCTGCTACGAGTCGAAGAACGGTCTGGTGACCGTGTACGGCAGTGACGGCGACATGATCGCCAACGGGAACTACTGACCCGTCACCACAGTCCGGCCCGGCTCGCGCCCGTGCGCGGCCGGGCCTTCGCAAGCCCGGAGGTGACCTCGTGGCCGTCAACCGGGACAAGCGACCCGTCGACGAGTCCGGCGCTCTCCGGCTGCGGCCGTGAACGTGAGATGAGCTTTCGATATGCCCGGGTCAGCGGGTGTGGAACCCGTGCCGGGCGCGGCTGATGACGTTCTGCGCGTCTACGCCGTACAGCGCCGACTCGGCGAGTGTCTCCCACACACGCCGGTAGGAAGCCACCGTCTCGTCGTCGTCCAGCCATAGCTCGGCGTGCCAGTCCTCGGCGATGACGAGGCTGTTGTCGAGGATCCAAAAGCCGTTCGCGGCTGGGACCTTCAGAGGCGCGCTGAGGGGGATGATTCCGAGCTCGATCGTGTCCATCCCGACGTGGCCCGCCAGACGGTCCAGTTGAGCGGCGAGCACGGAGGGTGGGCACACGAGGGCGTGCAGCGCGGGCTCCCACACCAGCGCGTGAAGGCGTCTGCCGCCCTGGTACAGCCAGGTTTGCCGTTCCATCCGGGAGCGGACAGCTTCCTCCGTGTCACGTTTCGTTCCCTGAAGGTCGGCGTACCGCAGGAAGATGTGCCGCGCGTAGTCAGCAGTCTGGAGCATGCCCGGGATGACCGCCTCTTCCCAGGCGTGGATGACGCGGGACCGGTCGACGGCGACGTTCCAGGTGTCCTGGACCGGCCGGTGGCCGGCACCGAGCTGGCGGCGCCAGGAGCGGATGTGGGACTCGAACCCCTTGAGCCGGGCTACCAGTTCCTCGGCAGTGTCCGGGTGGCCTACGGCGTGCGCCCAGGCCTGGAGGTCCTCCGGAACCGCGGTCTGCCGGCCGCCCTCCAGCTTGTACACCTTGGAGTGCGGCCAGCCGAGCCGTTGCGCAAGCTGCGTGCCGGTGAGGCGGCCTCCCGGGGCTGACAGGCGTAGCTCCCTCAGGCGTCGACCGAGGGCCTCGCGTGCCTGCTGGTAGTCCGTGCTCACCGGTGCCGGGTCAGCCCTTCAGCTCTGCCGCGAAGGCGTCGTACGGGATCGAGGCGTGCACGGCCGCGTCGCGGACCTGGCAGTAGCGCAGCACCTCGGCAGGCTCGGTGATGATCTCCACGTCGTGGAAGACGTCCTGGTCGTCGAAGCGGAGGACGGCGACCAGTCGCGAGTCGAAGAGCCAGAAGTCCTCGGTGGGCAGGTGTGCCCGGTCGGCGTCCTCGCGCCACAGGTTGCGGGCGTCCTCGCCGGTGGCCGCGTTGCAGCGGGCGTAGCTGAGGAGGAACCGCTGCCCGTCGGTCGGCGGGTTGTCGACGACGCGCACCCGGCCGACGTACTTCCCGGCCGCCGTCTGCCGACGGATGTTCTGGCACCAGTCGCTGTCGAGGTCACACGGGGCATCGCCGGTGGCGACGAACTCGTCGAAGCCGAGGTCTTCACGGTCGGAGGCGTAGCCGCGGCGGGTCTCCAGGTGCCATGCCGAGTGGTCGAACGTCTCGAAGAGCCGACCGAACTCCTCCAGGTCGATGATCTTCGGCACGCGGTGCATCTCCTTCGGGCCGTGGTTGACGAGCAGCTCGCGAGGGACGGCCACCACCGCGTCGTGGGGGCCCAAGTGCCGGAGCTGGGCAATGTCCTGAGGGTCCGTGACCGGCCGCCCTTGCACGAGGATCTCACCGCTGTCGAGGTCCTCGTGGACTGCTGGGCAGCCCCCGTTCTTGCTGTCGGTGCCGTTGAAGCGAATCCGTCGCGCCATCGTCGGTCTCCCATCGGTGCCGGGTCGGCCGCCTTCAGCATGGCCGGACTCAAGGCCTCGTACTACGCGGAAAACGCGGCGCCGCGAGACCAAACGGGAACATTCCGAGATTCGGCGAGAGCATTCGAGAACAGCGCATGGTGACTGCCAACTGCGCGTCCGTAGCGTCCTGTTCATGGTCAAAGCACGCGGGATGCAAGAGATCGATCCCCTCACAGCTCCGGAGTCGGCCAGCGAAAAGAGCACGCAGCAGTCGACGGACACCGCGCCGCGTATCACCTCGATGCGTGTCGCCGCGTCCTGGTTCCTAGATCAGCCGACGCTCCCCCGGCACGAGAGCGCGAAGCTCTGGCACCGGGACCTCAGCGGCTATGTGCAGCTACTGATCCCCAAGGTCGAACAGGCCGCATCGAGCCTGCCGACTGACGACGTGCCCGCACAGGTGGCGATGGCCGGAGTCGATGAAGCGAAGCGGCGACTGTACGAGCCGGAGGCCGCGGGCCTGCACGGCGAGACCGAGCGCGTAAGACGGCTGGCACGGTCCGTCATGGCCCTGTGCGACCACTACGAGAATCTGCACGCCGACACGGTCGACATGGCGGGCCGTGACTGACCAGGCGGTGGCCTGGGAGCGGCACGCGGCCGGCTCGACTGAAGGCCCGCCCGCGGCGGCGCCGCCGACCACTCCGGCAGCGGGACGTACGGGCGGTGGCCCCGTCAGCCCCATGGGGACTCCGGGCACGAAAACAGCCCCCCGAAGATCACTCCGAGGGGCTGCGAAACCCTAGCTGAGCTGGGGGTTATCTGCCGGTGGGCGCGGACGGTTTCGAACCGCCGACATCCTGCTTGTAAGGCAGGCGCTCTACCCCTGAGCTACGCACCCGAGAACGAGTCGACAGCCTACCTTGCCGGAGGCCATGTCCCGCAAACCCGTTTCGCCGGAGGTCAGGGAAGTCCTGGGGTTATCCCCACCATGGATCCGGGAGCGGCCCGGATCCCGCGCCGGGCCCGGGATCCGTACGGTCGAAGCACCGTCGCAGCCCGGGGCCGAAGAGGTCGGCTCGGGGAACTCTCAGGGGGAGATCGTCATGGCCCGTTCCGTTCCAGCCCGCGCCGTAGCCGTTTCCGGGGTGGTCGTGGCGCTCGTCGCGGGTCTCGCCGCCTGTGGAGCCTCCGCCGGGGACGACAAGGACCCTGAGCACAAGTCGTTCGCCCTCCAGGGGCGGACGCTCACCGTCGACTCGGACGACTCGGCGCTGGAGATCGTCGCCGCGGACTCGAACAAGGCCGGCACGGTGGAGGTCACCCGTTGGTTCCAGGGGTCCGTCGCGATCGGGTCGGATCCGAAGGTGACCTGGTCGATGAAGGACGACCGGCTGGTGCTGCGGGAGAAGTGCAGCGGCATGATCGCCGACTGCTCGGCCAAGCACCGCATCGAGGTGCCGCGCGGAGTCACCGTGAAGGTCGAGGACGGGGACGGCAGCGTGCGGGCGCGCGGGTTCCAGGACGCACTGAGCGTGCACACGGGGGACGGCTCCGTGCACGTCACCGACTCCAGCGGGCCGCTGGACCTCAAGACGGGCGACGGGTCCGTGCGGGTCTCCGACGTCTCCTCGCGTCAGGTGAAGGCGCAGACCGGGGACGGGTCGGTGAAGCTCGAACTGGGCACCGTGCCGGACAGGGTGGAGACCCGCACCGGCGACGGATCGGTGACCATCGAGCTGCCGCGGGCGACGTACCGCGTGACGACCCGGACCGGTGACGGTGGGGTGGATGTGTCCGTGCCGCGCAGCGACACCAGCGCGCATGTGGTCTCCGCCAGCACCGGCGACGGAAAAGTCACGGTCCGAACCGCGAACTAACCGGCCCGTGTGTTCGTCCTAAACCGGTGGGAGAATGACAACCGGGCAGGGTGAATGACAACACGGGAGAGGGATGTGACGGCGACACCTCGACAGCCGAAATCGCCGTCAGTGCCGCGTGGGCGCAGCCGCTTCGCGCGGGGCCTCCCGCAGGCCGTCTCCCGGGTCGTTCCGCTGTCCTTCTACCGGGTCGCCCCACCGCCCACCTCCCGGGTCGCCCCACAGCCCGCCTCCCCGGTCGTCCCACAACCCGCCTCCCCGGTCGTCCCACAACCCGCCTCCAGGGTCGTACGGCCCCCGCGCCGGGCCCTGCGTGGCTCCCTCGCCGACTCCCTCACGCTCGTCGCCCTCCCCCTGGTCGTCGCCCTCGCGCTGCCCGCCGCCTTCGCCGGCGGCGGCACCCGGCGCTGGTTCGGCGGGCGGGCCGAGAGCCAGCGGGCCGAGGCGCAGGCCGCGAAGGACGCCGCGGCGGCAGCGTTCTACGAGCTGGACACGGCCCAGCGGGACCTGCGGATCTCGATCGAGACGATCGCGGCCGTCGACGACTCCCCGGCCGCCCGGCGGGCGATCACCGACTTCGACGCGCTCGGGCGGCGGATCGACGAGGTCAGCCACCAGTACATCAACGCCGTCGACGCCCACGACCTCGACCGCGACGACCTGGAGGCCTCGGCCGCGACCCGCGCCCGTACGGACCTGGCGAAGGCCAAGGACGACCTCGACAACGTCAAGCGCGAGCTGGACCGGTTCGCGGACGGTCTCGGCCCGCTGCTCGGCAAGGCCGAGACCCAGCTCGCCCGGCTCGCCCCGGCCGTCGAGCGCGCCCGGCAGGGCCTGCTCGCCGCGTCGAACGCGCTGGACGCCGTGCGCACATCGGGGCTGCGGGCGGACGACCTCGCGGCGCGGCTCGCGGCCCTCGCCCCGGAGCTGACGAAGCTGAACCAGGGCGCCGGGCAGCACGGCGTCCCGCTGACCCTGGAGCGCGCCGAGCGGGTCGCGCGGGAGGCGGAAGCGGTCCGGGTGGAGGCGGAGCGGCTGCCGGAGAAGGCGGCCGAGATCGACCACCGGCTCGTGTCGCTGCGGACCCGTGCACAGGCGCTCACCACCCGTGCCGGGCAGGTCGAGCCGGTGCTGAGCGAGCTGCGACGGCGGTTCACAGCGGCCTGCTGGCAGGACCTCCAGGGCGTCCCGGACCTGGCCGGGGAGAACGTACGGCAGGCGGAGCGCAAGCTCACCGAGGCGCAGGCCGCGCGTGACGAGCAGCGGTGGCCGGACGCCACCGCGCTGCTGTCCACGGTCCGGGCCCTGCTGAACACCACGGACGAGTCGGTTTCGGCGGCCGGCGACCGGCTGCGCCGGCTGAACGCCGTGCAGAAGGACCCGCAGCAGGAGATCGACCGGACCCGCTTCGCGATCCGGGACGCCCAGCGGCTGGCGATGGCGGGACGGAACACGCCCGACCCGCGGCACGCGCGCCCGCTGGACGACTCGGTCGCCCAACTGGAGCGGGCGATCGGCACCCTGGAGGGCCGCCACCCGGACTACTGGCACTTCCTGACCGAGACGGAGGCCGTACGGCAGACCGTCGCCGACGTCGTCACGCAGATCCGCGACGAGCGCGGCGCCGGACACTGAGCCCGCCCCGGCCGGCACCGGCGACGGGGCGGGCCCGTACCGGTCAGGTGCGGTAGGCGTAGAACGCCGCGTTCGAGAACGACGCGATGATGCTCGCCGCCGAACGCCGGTAGGTGTTGGTGGAGTGGTACGTCAGATACGGCACGCCCTGCGGGCTGCGGTAGGTGACGATCATGGTGTGGTCCTTGGACCCGTCCTTGTCGAAGTCCATCTGGAGCACGTCGCCGACGTCGAGCTGGTAGACGTTGGCGAGGGGGGTGGTCCGCTTGGAGTTCTGGGCGAACCAGGACCACTCGTTGACGCCGACGAACGAGTGCGACTGGATGTCGGCGTTGCCGAACCACCTGGTGTAGTCGTACACATAGCCCGGGACGTGCTTCCAGCCGCCCGCCTTCAGGGACTGGCTGACGAAGTTGGTGCAGTCGCCGCCGGCGCCCCGGCCGCCCAGGTCCGGGTAGTCCTTGTTGTAGTTGCTCCAGTACTTCTCCGCGTAGGCGGCCATGGCCTTGTAGTCCAGGGCGGTGCCCGTGAGCGTCTTGGGCTTGGCCGGGGCGGGGTAGGTGGTGGCGGCGCGCGGCGCCGACGGCATGGTGTCGTCGACCGTGGGCGCCTTGACGGACGGCTTGGCGAGCGTGTTCACCGCGATGCCCTCGTCGGTGTCGCGGATGCCGGTGAGCTGCCAGTCGCCGCGCCGGTCGGCGGTGAAGGTGAGTTCGTGGTGGGCCTGGAAGCCGGTGGTCCTCGGTTCGCCGCCGCGGACCTCGGCGTAGGTCAGGGTCGTGGTCTCGGTGACGGCGGCCTTGGCCGTGCGGCCGGTGACGCGGGCGGCGTCCAGGGTGACGGCGGTGTCGGCCTTGCGGTACTTCTCGCCGAGCTGCGCGAGGAGGTCCTTGCGCCCCTTGAGCGTGGACAGGGCGGCGTCCTCGCCGCGGGCCACCCGGGAGGACAGGCGGACGTCGCCCGAGAAGCCGTCGGTCAGCGGCTTCCGGCTCTGCTCGCCGTCGACCAGGGCCTGGGTGCGGTCGGTGAAGACCGCGTCCGCCAGTTGCCGGAAGGTGGCCCGGGTCCCGGCGTCCAGCGTCGGGTCGTCGGCGACCGCGGCGCCGGCGCTCCAGGTGGGCAGCAGTGCCGCCGAGGCGGCGATCGAGGCGACGGCCGCCGCGACTATGGTGGCGCGGCGGCGCGTACGGATCGGGGTTCTTGGTCTCACGGGGATTCTCCTTGCCCGGGGTGGTCGAACCCGGGCAAGGAATGTTTACACCTTCTCCTCAACTGTGGAGAACCCGGGGGTAGTTGAGCATTCAGCCGACTACTTCACCACCGTCGACCAGTCCGGCGACTGCGCCGGGTCCAGGCTGCGCAGCCGCTGGAGCGTCTCGGGCTTCTGAACATCCATCCAGTCGGCGAGCTCCTTGAAGGACACACACTTGACGCCCTTCTTCGTACACACGTTCTCGATGACCCGGTCGACGGCCTTCATGTAGATGCCGCCGTTCCACTCCTCGAAGTGGTTGCCGACGAACAGCGGGGCCCGGCTGCCGTAGTAGACCCGGTTGAAGCCGGCCATGTAGGTGTCGAGGGTCTCCTGCTGCCACTCGGCGTGCCTGGCCGGGTCGCCGTCGGTCTCACCCTTGGACTGGTTGTAGAGGAAGTTGAAGTCCATCGACAGGCCCTGGAAGTCACCGTCCTCGTACGGGAGCATCTGGAGCGGGAAGTCCCAGATGCCGTTCTTCTTCGTCGGCCATATCTGGAAGTCGCCCGTGGAGCTGGCGTCGTAGCGCCACTTGTAGCTCTTGACGGCCTTCAGCAGGTTCGACTGGCCCTCCAGACAGGGCGCGCGGCCGCCGGCTACCTCCTTGCGGAAGTCGAACGGCAGCGGGTCGAGGTCGGTGTAGCCGGTGTTGGTCTTCCAGCGCTCCACGAAGTCGTAGAACTGGTCGATCTCGCTCTTCCACTCCGCCACGCTCCAGTCGTCGCCGCCCTTGGTGCCGCAGAAGTGGCCGTTGAAGTGGGTACCGATCTCGTTCCCGTCCTGCCACGCCTTGCCGAGCTGCTCCAGCGTGGTGCGGATGTGCTCGTCGGTGGGGAAGCTGATCGCCGCCGAGCCCTTGGGGTGCTGGGGCGGGGCGTAGAGGTCCTTCTTGTCCTTGGGCAGGAGATAGATACCGGTGAGGAAGAAGGTCATGTGGGCGTCGTACTTCTTCGCCATCTCCCGGTAGTGGGAGAAGAGTTCGTCGTCGCCCTGGAGCGCGCCGTCCCAGGAGAAGACGACGAACTGGGGAGGCTTCTCACCGGGCTTGAGGGGTTCCGGTTTCAACTGGCCCTTCTGCGGGCCGGTGTACGAGGTCGAGCCGTCGCCGAGGACCTTCGTCCTGCCGTCCCACCCGGGTTCGCCGCTCGGCTGGGCGGAGGCGCGGCCGCCGGCGGCCGGGGAGGTGCCGGAGGACGCGGTCGGGGCGGTGCCGGTCGTGCGGTTCAGGACCAGATAGCCGCCGCCGAGGGACGCGACGACGAGCAGCGCGGCCAGGGTCAGCATCCCCGGGGGAGGGTTGCGGCGGGGTGCGCGGGGGCGGCGACGGCGGCCTGACGGAGACATCATGGGCGGCTCAATCTGCGAGGGGGGTGGGGGGTTGAGGGGGGTGAGGGAGTGAGGGGCTGAGGGAGGGGGGCGGCGGGTCAGCCGAGGCCCAGGGCGCCGGACCAGATGTCGTACGGGACGCTGCCGGCGGGAGTGCCGGCGACGCCCTTCAACGGCAGTGGTTCGAGGCTCTTGGTGAGATCGATGCGGTAGGCCACCACGGCCGTCGACACGGACGCCGCCGTGCCGACGTACCAGGCCGCGGTGTCGTCCTGGGTGGTGCCGGGCTTTCCGGTCACCCGCGCGGTGGGGGCCGCGGCGGCCGGGTGGGCGAGGCTGAAGGCGGACCCGAGCGCGGACTGGACCTGCTCGGCCACCTTCGCCGTCACCGCCCGGCGGGAGGCGGGCTTCGCCAGCTTCACCGTGGAGCCGTTACGGGTGATCCGGGCCACCGAGTACGGCTCGACATGCGTGCCCGCGGCGGCGAACGTGGCGTACCCGCTCGCCATCCGGATCGCGCTGGGCGTGGCGCTGCCCAGGGACAGCGCCGGCACCTGCGGGCCGAAGCTGGAGGAGAGCAGCCCGGCCGCCTGCGCGGTCCGGCGCACCTTGTCCAGGCCGGTGTCCATGCCGAGCTGCATGAACGGCGTGTTCACCGACCGCGCGAGCGCCTGGTGCAGGCTGATCCGCCCGTAGTCCTTGCGGCCGTCGTTGCGGGCGGCGACCTGCTTGCCGCTGCGGTCCCAGTACGGCCCCTCGGGCGTCATGACCGGCACGCCGTCGTCACCGTCGTACAGCGTGTCCGGGGTGACCTCGGTCGGGCCGCCGTCGCGGGTGCGCTGGACGCCGTTGTGGAGCGCGGAGGCGTAGACGAAGGGCAGGAAGGCCGAACCGGCGGGCACGGTGGTCGCGTTGGACTCGTTGTAGCCCTGCGTACGGTGGTCGGGGCCACCGTAGACGGCGAGGATGCGTCCGTCGGTGGCCACCGACGCGGCTCCGTAGTGCGCGGCCCTCGCCGTGTCCGCGTCCGCCTTCCTCGCCTTGCCGCGAGCCTTGGTCACGGCGTCGGTGAGCGCGGTCTCCCGCTTGCGGTCGAAGGTCGTGTAGATCTGGTAGCCGCCGAGGTCGAACTGCTGGTCCGTCAGGTGCGCGGCCTTTTTCGCGTACTGCGCGGCCAGTTCCACCAGGTAGTCGCTCTGCTTGCCGGTGTCGTAGCCCCGGCCCTGCTTCAACGGCTCGGGGAACGCACGGTACTTGGCCCGCTCGGACGGCGACAGCCGGCCTATGTCGACCATGCGGTCGAGGATCCACGACCAGCGCTCCACGGCCCGCGCGTGGTTGGCCTTGCTCAGTGCGGGGTCGTAGAGAGCGGCGCCCTTGAGGAGGGAGGCGAGGACGGCGGCCTCGCTGACGTCGAGTTCGGAGACGTCCTTGCCGTAGTAGGCCTGGGCGGCGCGCTGCATGCCGTAGGTCCCGCGGCCGAACCAACTGGTGTTGAGGTAGCCCTCCAGGATGTCGTCCTTGCTCATCCGGTTGTCGAGCTTGAGGGCGAGCATGGCCTCGGTGAACTTGCGGCCGACCGAGCGGTCCTGGTTGAGGTAGACGTTCTTGACGTACTGCTGGGTGATGGTGGAGCCGCCCTGGGTGTCGCCCTCGCCAAAGGTGCGCCACACGGCCCGGGTGAGGCCGCTGAGGGAGATGCCGGGGTCGTTGTAGAAGCTGGCGTTCTCGGCGGCGAGCACGGCCCAGCGGACGTCCTCGGGTATGTCCTTCAGCGGCATGTCCTGCCGCCGCACCCAGCCGGTGCGGGCCATGGGCGTCCCGTCGGACCAGAAGTAGACGTTGTCCTGCTGGGTCGCGTACGAGTTGAGGTTCTTGGGGATGTCGGTGGTGGCGTAGGCCACACCCAGGGCGACGGTGGTCAGGCCGAGGAACGTCAGCGCGCCGCCGAGCCACTGCCGCCACGAGGGCATCCAGCGGCGCCAGCCGGTGCGGCCGGGGCGCGGGTACTGCGGGCGCAGCCGACGTGCGTAGGGCGCGGCGCGGGTCGCCCAGGGCCCCGCGAGCGCTTTGAGCCGGGACAGGGCGGCAGGGCGCGCGGCCTTGCGGCGGCGCCCTGGTGGGCGGAATCGGCTCTTGTCTGAAGAGACGTCTGAATTGCGGGATAAACCCGCCTCGACCGTCCGCAATTGCACGGTCTCGTCCGGCGGGAGCGCGGGGACCTTTAACTGCATGGTCTCGTCCGGCTCCTGCCCAGCCCTGGTCACGGCTGCGCCCCTCCCCGCATTCGGTCGTGCCCGCGAGGAAGGGCATGGCCGCCGCGGTCAACGGCAGCGCGCCCCCTGTTCCCCCGGCCTTACGGCTCCCTCGCGTCGATCGAAAAATATCAGTGCTCTTTTCAATTTCTCCACACCGGTATCGGACAGCTCCGATCGCAAACGACCGCAGAGGGGTGTGTAACCGGTCATGCCGATTAACCTGTGACCATGCCTCGCTACGAATACCGCTGCCGAAGCTGCGGCGACACCTTCGAACTGAACCGTCCGATGGCGGAGTCCTCCGCCCCGGCGAGCTGCCCGGCCGGCCACGCGGACACCGTGAAGCTTCTGTCGACGGTCGCCGTCGGCGGGACGGCGTCCGCCCCGGCCGCGGCTCCGAGGGCGAGCGGCGGCGGGGGCGGCTGTTGTGGTGGGGGCTGCTGCGGCTAGGCAGACCGGTACACCTCCGACTGCGGGTGCGTGGGGGCTGGTCGCGCAGTTCCCCGCGCCCCGCAGGGCGCTCCGCGCCCTTTAGGGCGCTTCCGTGCGGGTTGCCTTCAGGAACTCCCTCAGGATGCGCTCCCCCGCCAGGACGCCCCGCTCCGGCAGCGCGCTGATCGCCGGGGCCGTCCAGTCGGCGTCCGCGAGCTCTCCGTGGCCCGGGCGCCAGCCCCGGTCGGCGGCCAGGAGCAGGTCGGCGTCCAGGAGGGAGTCACCGGCGGCCAGCGTCAGGGCCGCGCCCGTGCGGCGGGCGACCTCGTGCATGGCGGCGCTCTTGGTCAGCGGCTTCGGGACGGCGTAGATCTTGCGGCCCTGCAGCGACACCGTCCAGCCCCGGTTCTCCGCCCACACCGCGAGCTCCTTCACCCATTCCTCGGGCAGCAGCTCGCGCTCGACGACCAGGTAGGCGAAGAGGTCCTCGGCGATCCGGTGCTTGCGCACCCACGCCGGGGACGCCGACGCCATCAGATGGTCCTGCACCTCCGCGAGCGGCGCGCACTGCTCGGCCAGCCGGGCGGCGACCCGCGCGCTCCAGTCGGGGTCGGCGACGCCGTCGACGAGGATGTGGCCGCCGTTGGCGCAGATCGCGTACTTCGGCTCGGGGCCCGGCAGGTTGATGCGCTGGTACTGCTTGCGGGTCCGGGTCGTCGTCGGCACGAAGACCGCCGCGTCACCGAGGTCGGTCAGCAGCCCGGCCGCCGTCTCGGTCATGTACGACAGCGGCCTGCTCTCGTGCACCTCCACGCACAGCAGCCTCGGTGCCCGCGCGTCCGGCATGGTCAGCGCGAGGGCCGCGGCGGAGTAGATCAGCGTACGGTCGAGGTCGCTCGCCACCAGCACCGGCATCAGAGGTTCACCGCCCGGCCGTCGGCGCCCGTCGCGCCCCGCGTGTACTTGGGGTGGATCAACCCCACGCAGGTGTACGGCAGTTCGGCCACTTCCTCCACCGGTACTCCTCTTTGTTCGGCCAGCAGGCGTACGTGGTCCAGGTCGGCGCCGGCTCCGGCCCGCGCCAGGATCTTCCAGGGCACCCGGCGCAGCAGCACCCGCGTGGTCTCGCCGACGCCCGGCTTGACGAGGTTCACGTCGTGGATGCCGTACTCCTCGCTGATGCGCTCGACGGCCGCCCAGCCCTCCCAGGTCGGCTCGCGGTCGCCGGACAGCAGTTCCTTGGCGGTCGCGTCGACGGCGTCCACGACCTCCGGGAAGCGGGCGGAGACGGCGTCCAGGAAGGCCACGGAGACGTCGGCGCCGGCGAGTTCGCGGTAGAACTTCGCGCCGTGGTAGTCGTGCGGGCCGACCAGGTCGGCGCGCAGGACCGTACGGGAGATCAGGCCGGAGACCGTGGAGTTGAGGCACGCGGAGGGGATCAGGTAGTCCTCGCGGGTGCCGTACGTCCGCACGCACGAGCCCGGGTCGGCCAGGACCGCGATCTCCGGGTCGAAGCCGGTGATGCCGTCGGACGCCTCGAACTCGCGTATCGCCGCGGACAGTTCACGGGTGATCGCGCCCTTGCCGGTCCAGCCGTCGACGAAGACGACGTCCCGCGGGTCGTGGTGCGCGGCCAGCCAGCGCAGGGCGTTGGCGTCGATGCCGCGTCCGCGCACGATCGAGACGGCGTAGTGGGGCAGGTCGAGGCCGTGCCGGAACTGGGCCCAGCGGCGCATCAGGACGCCGACGGGGGTGCCGGCGCGGGCGAGCGAGACGAGCACGGGCCTCGGTGACCTCTCGGCCAGCACGAGCTCGGTGACCGCGCCGGCCGCCTGTGCCAGCCGCGTCGCCGACTCCGCCAGTGCCGCGTGGAACAGCTCCTGGTACTGCTCACTCGGCTGGTACTCCACCGGCAGCGACTCCGCGTAGTGCGCGCCGCCGCTCTGGATGGCCTCCTCGCGCTCCTCGGTCGGCGCCTCCAGCGTCACGTCCGAGAGGTCCTGGAGCAGCCAGCCGACCTCCTCGGGGGCGTACGAGGAGAAGGCGGGGCCGCGGAGGGGCTCGGGCAGCATCGGGTGCCTTTCGGGAAGGGCCAGGGGCCCGGGGACGTACGACGGCACGACCGCCAGCAGAACGTGGGGGGTGTGGTCGGCGAGCCGGGCCAGCAGGCCCTCGGGGGCGTGCAGTTCGGGGGTGTCGGCGACCGAGTCGACGACGGCTATGACGGCGTCGAAGCCGGCGCCCGCGACGTTGTAGGCGTAGCGCTCGCCGGGGCCGTCGGCCGGGGTGTCGTGGGCCGGGAAGACCAGGCGGGTGCGTATCGCGTAGCCCGGGTCGTCGACCGCGAGGACGGGCGAGCGGGTGGTGGTCGAGTAGCGGACCTCGACGCCCTCGGCGACCTGCTCCAGCTCACGGGCGAGCCTGAGCGGCGCGTACATCAGCTCCTCGAAGCCGAGGACGAGGACGCTGCGCGCGTCGGCGGGGAGTGCCTCCGCGAGGCGGGCCGTCATGGCGGGGAGGGCGCTGTCGAGGCGGGAGCGGTGTGCGGGGCTGAAGCCGTGCCGACCGCCGTCGGGGAGGCCGGGGGGCCAGTGCAGGTCCACGCGGGTCGCGTGGGGGCCGGTGGGGTCGTCGTCCGGGTGCGGGCCGGTAGGGGCCGGTCGCGCAGTTCCCCGCGCCCCTGGGGGGTTGGCGTCCTGGGCGGCTTCAAGGGCAACGCCGCTGCTTGGGAGGTTGCCCTCCAGGCCGGCTTCAGCGGCAACGCCGCTGCTTGGGGGCGCGGGGAACTGCGCGCCCGGCCCAGACGGCGCCGCGGACGACGAAGAACCCTCCGCCGCACTCTCCGCCTCGTACCGCGCCACCAGCTCCTGCCCCTTCTCCAGCACCCCCTCGGGCAGCCGTACCGTCCCCGAGGCCGCCGCCACCAGGTCCACCCGCGCGCCGATCTCCCGCGCGAACTTCTCCAGCCGCCCGGCGTCGGCCGCCGACCGCATGTCCACGAGCGCGACCACGACGTACCGCCGCCGCGGATACCGCTCGTGGAGATCCCGGACGGTGTTCAGCACCGTGTTCCCGGTCGAGAACTCGTCGTCGACCAGGACCAGCGGCCCGTCACCGACCAGCAGCGCCGGATCCTCCGGCAGCAGCAGATGGGACGTGGCGTGCGAGTGGGACTCCTCGAAGCCGCCCGCACGGGCGACGCCGGCGACCGGCCGGCGCGTGGAGTGCAGATACGGGGCGAGGCCGACACCGTCGGCGACGGCGTGCCCGAGCCCGGTCGCCGTCTCCGCGTAACCGAGGACGACCGCCCTGGCGGCCTCGCCGTCGCCCAGCAGCTCCCGCACCCGACGGCCCAGGGCGAAGCCGGCGCCGTACACCACGGTGGGTGACTGCGGTACGTGCTTGCCGAGCACGTTGGAGACCAGCAGATGGGCCCGCTTGGGGTTGCGCCGCAGGGCGAGCCCCAGCATCTCGGTGAGCTCGTCGTCGCCCACGAGCTCGACCCCGAGCCGCTCGGCGACCCAGCTCCCGGACCAGACCCCGTTGTTCACTGCCTTGTTCATGCGTCCCTTGGAATTAGAGGCCGGTCGGCCGGTTCAGGCCGGGATTCCGGCGGCGAGCAGCTCCACGAAGCCGATGTCCTCATTGGCCACACCGAACGCCTCGGCCCGCAGCATGGTGCGCTCGGCCCAGGCACGATGCGGCTTCACCTCATTCATCTTGTTCGTGTACTGCGACCTGAGTACACCCCCGCCGCAGCGCTCGGGCCGCAGGATGTCCTCGGCGTCACTGAACTCCTCGTGACTGACCACGGACAGCGCGTGCACGGGCAGCACATGGGAGGGGTGGATGCACGTCTTGCCGAGCAGGCCGTTGGCGTGGTCCATGGTGATCTCGCGCAGCAGGCCGTCCATGGAGTGCTCGATCAGGGCCTCGCGCAGTTCCTCGGCCTGGCCCTCGAGGAAGGGGCTGCGGCGCAACTGGGGCTTGAACATGCGTTCCTGCACCCGGAAGTACTCCCACACCGGCCCGGTCACGGTGAATCCGGTGCCGTCGGCCCGGCCCAGCATGTTCACCACGTCGGCGATCACGGAGGCGACGATCTGGACGTCGTACGCGGTCATGTCCGGGGCCCGGCGCAGCCCGTACGACGAGCAGAAGTCGGTGACGCCGAGGCGCAGCGCGAGCACCCGGTCCCGGTACTTGTCGACGGCGCGGGAGACGCCCTCCAGGGTCTCCACGCGTGACTCGCGGTACATCAGCTCGGGCGATTCCAGCACCGGCATGGCGAACAGCCGGCGGCCGCTCGCCGTCTCGGCGGTCGCGAGGGCCTCCAGGAAGGGCATGCCCCGTTCCTCGGTGAACTTCGGCAGCACGAATCCGGACAGCAGCCGGACGGCAGGACCGATTCTGCGCACCAGATCGGGGATCTGCTCGGGGGTGCGGACCCGGATGAAGAGCAGCGGCAGATCGTCCGCGCCCTCGCGTCCCGCGAGGTCGGCGAACTGGCGGACCAGGTTCTCCTCGCCCTCCGCGACGTCCGCGTCACCGATCGAGTCCTCCAGGCACAGCACCATCGAGACCACGCCGCGTCCGGTCTGCTTGACGATGTCGTCGGCGAGCCGCGGCCGGGTGGCCGGACTGTAGAGCGTGGCGCCCAGGGCCGCGGAGAGCAGCCGGGCCGGAGAGTCGGCAGTGAACTCGCACGGTTCCTGATGGAACAGGCGCTGCCGCACCTCCGGGGCGATGTGCCCGAAATGACGCATAGAACTCCCCCGTGGAGACCGAGTGGCCCTGTGACCGGTTCACAGGTGGCCGGTAATAGTACGTAGATACCCATGTCAGGGGTTCCCGACGGGCATGAATTTCTGGTAACGCGGACAAACACGACCACGCACGGTCTGTGTACCCCCGCGTTGTCGTGACCAGGACGGAGAGGGCAGGATGACGGCATGACGCACGCGATGTTGAAGGGGTCGAACGTCCCGCTCGAAGCCACGACGGTACGCGCCGTGCTGCGCTGGACGCCCGGGCAGGGGGTCCCGGATGTCGACGCCTCGGCTCTGCTCCTCGGCCCCGACGGTCGCGTGCGCTCCGACGAGGACTTCGTCTTCTACAACCAGCCCCGGCACCCCTCCGGGAAGGTCTGGCGGCTCGGCAAGAAGCGGCTCGCCGAGGGCCTCACCGACACGATCCAGACAGATCTGGCCGGTGTCGAGTCCGGCGTCGGTCAGATTCTGGTGGTCGCATCGGCGGACGGGGTCGCCTTCGACCGCGTACGGGATCTGCGCATCCTGCTGTACGACGCGGCGGCCGCCGAGGGTGATCCGCTGGCGTACTTCGACATCAAGCCGGAGACGGGCCAGGAGACGGCCCTGATCTGCGGTGAGCTGTACCGCCGCGGTGACGGCTGGAAGTTCCGCGCCCTCGGCGAGGGCTACTCGGACGGCCTCAAGGGCCTGGCCACGGACTTCGGCATCTCGGTGGACGAGTCGGAGACCCTGGACGACCACGCGCAGACACCCGAGGTCTCCCAGCCGCTGCCCCCGGAGCAGCCGACGACCGCCGTCCCGTCCCAGCCGGCCTACGGCTACCCCCAGCAGCCCCCGCCGACCCAGCCGGCGTACGGCTACCCTCAGTCGACCAGCCAGCCGGCCATGGCCCAGTCGGGCTACGGCTACCCGCCCCCGGTGACGACCGTGGCAGCCCCGGACTTCCGCCTGCCGCCCCAGGGCCCACAGTTCATCGGCCGGTGACGAGAGCGCCCCGTGAGGGGCGCGGGGAACTGCGCGACAAGCCACTACGGACCCGCAGCCGCCGCACGACAGCGGACCCTGGGCTATCGGGCGACTACTTCTCCGCCTTGGTCTTGTAGCCACGTCCCCATTGCAGTCCCCACCCGAACAACCGGTCCAGCTCCGCCTGGAACCCGTACACGAACTTCACCTCGCGCCGGACCCAGATCTCGTCCTTCACGTTCTCGATCATCACCACCGCACAGGACCGGGCCTGCGGGTGCCGCTCGTCCAGGCCTATCTCGATCCGGGGCCCGTTGCTCGGGTACAGCGTGACGATCGCGTGCGTGCGGTCGAAGGCCGGCGTCTGGTCGTAGATGTACACGAAGACCAGCAGCCGCTTGATGTTCTCCCGGTGATCGAGGTTGACGTAGATCGTCTCCCCGGACGCCGACCCGAACCGGTCGTCCCCGCTGAGTTTGACGTACGGCGGCGAGTTGACGTCCCCGAGGAACCCGCCCAGCGGCTGGACGACGCCCTTCGTCCCGTCGGCCAGCTCGTACAGGCACCCGAGGTCCAGGTCGACGTTGACCATGCTCTGGCTGTGCCCGAGCACCTCTGGGGGCCTGAGCGCCTTGAAGGGGTGCCGCAGCAGACTCTCCCGCTGCGAGCCCCCGATGTCGGACGTGCGCATCCGCCAGGTCAGGTTGATGCGCAGGTGCCCGGTCGCCGCGCCCTGCTTGGTGAGCGAGACCCGGTCGTGCCGTTTCGTCAGCTCGATCGAGTTCGACGAGGCGCTGCCCGAGTCGAACTCGGCCGCCCGGCCACGCCAGAGTCCGTCCAAGAAGCCCATTCCGCCCCCACGTCCCACTAAGACCCGCGTTCACTTGGAAAAACCGACGGGGCGGCCGGACGTCCGGCCGCCCCGTCGAGAGCGTTCCTCAACCGTGGGGGTGTCACACCCCGGACGAGACCTCAGTCTTCTCGTCCGAGGCCTCCGCTTTTCCCTCCGCGGCCGCCAGTGCGCGGTTGCGGCGCACCGAGGACCAGAAGGACCAGCCGATCAGGATCACGCCGATGGAGCCGGTGACGAGCTCGGGGATCTGGTACTGGATGGTGACCATCAGGATCACCGCGAGGGCGCCGATCGCGTAGTGCGCGCCGTGCTCCAGGTAGACGTAGTCGTCGAGGGTGCCCTGGCGGACCAGGTACACGGTCAGCGACCGGACGTACATCGCGCCGATACCGAGACCCAGCGCCATCAGGACGATGTCGTTGGTGATGGCGAAGGCGCCGATCACGCCGTCGAAGGAGAAGGACGCGTCCAGGACCTCGAGGTAGAGGAACATGAAGAACGCGGCCTTGCCGGCCAGGGCGACCGCGGAGCGTGGCTTGCCGGCGCGCTCGGCCTCTTCCTCCGCCTCGTGCTCGCGTTCCTCCTCCTCTTCGAGCCGGTCCTCGAAGAAGCCGGAGAGACCGCCCACGATCATGTAGGTGATCAGACCCGCGATACCGGAGAGCAGGACCGTCTCCGCCTTGTCGACGTGCGCACCGCCGTGCTGGTGGGCGTTGGCGGCGAAGGTCAGGGCGGAGATCAGCAGGACGATCAGCGCGATGCAGACCGACAGCATGTCGACCTTGCCGAGCTTGGCCAGCGGGCGCTCCAGCCAGCCGAGCCACTTGATGTCCCGGTCCTCGAAGATGAAGTCGAGGAAGATCATCAGCAGGAACATGCCACCGAACGCGGCGATCGCCGGGTGGGCGTCGGTGACGAGCTGCTGGTACATGTCCTTGTCGTTGAGGGCGAGGTCGACCGCCTCGATCGGGCCCAGCGACGCGCTGATCGCGACGATGACGACGGGGAAGACCAGTCGCATGCCGAACACGGCGATCAGGATGCCGACGGTGAGGAAGATCTTCTGCCAGAAGGCATTCATCTTCTTCAGGATCCCGGCGTTGACCACCGCGTTGTCGAACGACAGCGAGATCTCGAGGACGGAGAGGATCGCCACGATACCGAGGGCGGTCCACCCCCCGAAGAGGACCGCTGCAACCAGGCCGAGCGCGGTGACCGCGAACGACCAGCCGAAGGTTTTCAGAACCACTGGCTACCCAATCCTGTGTGTACGGGGCTCCCGCGCGCCGCACTCGGCTTTACGAAGACTTTGAACCCGAAGTCTAGTCGGCCGCCCTCGCCACCCCACCGGGGCCCGGCTTTTGCTCATATCGCGTTATGAGACGTTGACCCCGAAGTCGAGTGCGATGCCCCGGAGTCCGGACGCGTACCCCTGTCCCACCGCTCGGAACTTCCACTCCCCCTGGTAGCGGTAGACCTCGCCGAAGATCATGGCGGTCTCGGTGGACGCGTCCTCGCTGAGGTCGTAGCGGGCGAGCTCCTGGCCGTCGGCCTGGTTCACGACGCGGATGAAGGCGTTGCTGACCTGGCCGAAGGTCTGGCCGCGCTCGTCGGCCATGTGGATGGAGACCGGGAAGACGATCTTGTCGCACTGGGCCGGCACCTTGGACAGGTCGATCAGGATCGACTCGTCGTCGCCGTCGCCCTCGCCGGTGAGGTTGTCGCCGGTGTGCTCCACCGAGCCGTCCGGGCTCTTGAGCTGGTTGTAGAAGACGAACCACTCATCGCCCAGTACCCGACCGCTGCTGCACACCAGCGCGCTGGCGTCGAGGTCGAAGGGGGCTCCGGTGGTGGAGCGCGCGTCCCAGCCGAGCCCGACCATCACCTGAGTGAGGTTGGGTGCGGCCTTGGACAGGGAGACATTTCCTCCCTTGGCGAGCGTGACGCCCATGATGCTGGTCCTCCCCGCGTGATGCTTCTTTGGTTGTCCTGCACTCCCCCGAAGGGGGCGCCCCCGGGCGCCGCACCGAAACGGTACGGCGCCGGACTCGGCCAGTGATGTCCTGGACGATCACATCTCGGATGCTGAACTCAGACGTTCACACCGAAGTCCTGCGCGATGCCGCGCAGGCCCGACGCGTAACCCTGACCGATGGCGCGGAACTTCCACTCCGCACCGTGCCGGTACAGCTCGCCGAAGACCATCGCGGTCTCGGTGGACGCGTCCTCGCTGAGGTCGTAGCGCGCGATCTCGGCGCCGCCGGCCTGGTTCACGACGCGGATGAACGCGTTGCGCACCTGGCCGAAGGACTGCTGACGGTTCTCGGCGTCGTAGATCGAGACCGGGAAGACGATCTTCTCGATGTCGGCCGGGACGCCCGCGAGGTTGACCTTGATCTGCTCGTCGTCGCCCTCGCCCTCACCGGTGAGGTTGTCGCCGGTGTGCTCCACGGAACCGTCGGAGCTCTTGAGGTTGTTGAAGAACACGAAGTTGGCATCGCTGCCGACCTTGCCCGTGTTGTTCAGCAGCAGCGCGCTGGCGTCGAGGTCGAAGTCCGTGCCCGTCGTGGTGCGGACGTCCCACCCCAGACCGACGATGACTGCGGTGAGGCCGGGCGCCTCCTTGCTCAGTGATACGTTGCCGCCCTTGCTGAGGCTGACTCCCACGAGTCCTCCATTGGTGTCCAGGGGCGGGGAGCCCCGCCGTGCGTTTGATATCGGATCAACGAGTCGATCCTAGTAACGGGTTCCCGTGGCTTGCATGCCTTGGTGGCGAAGAATCACGGGTGTCGGTCACCAGAGGGATCGGACGGGATCAGAGGGTGTCGAGCGCCTCGACGTACTCGTTCAGATCGCGCGCGTCCGGCAGGGCGTTGACGACGGTCCAGCGGACGACGCCCTCCTTGTCGATGACGAAGGTGCCGCGCACCGCGCAGCCCTTGTCCTCCGCGAAGACACCGTAGGCGCGGCTGACCTCGCCGTGCGGCCAGAAGTCGCTGAGCAGCGGGTACTCCAGACCCTCCTGCTCGCCGAAGACGCGCAGGGTGTGGATGGAGTCGTTGGAGACGGCGAGCACCTGGGTGTCGCGGTCGGAGAACTTCGGGAGGTTGTCGCGCACCTCGCACAGTTCGCCGGTGCAGACGCCGGTGAAGGCGAAGGGGTAGAAGAGCAGGACGACGTTCTGGGAGCCGCGGAAGTCGGAGAGCTTCACGGTGGCGCCGTGGTTGTCCTTGAGCTCGAAGTCGGGGGCCTTGTCGCCGACCTGGATCGCCATCGTCGTGGATGTCCCTTCGGTGGGGCTGTTCGGGTGGAACCCACCCTATGCAGCGACCACCCGGGCCCGTGCAGGAGGCCGGGCCGGGCTTGTCGGCCCGACCCGGCATCGCCACCGGTTCTACTTCTTGGTCTTGGCGGCCTTGGGCGTCACCAGCCGACTGCCGCTCCAGTCCTTGCCGACACTGACGCTCTTGGATGCCGACAGACCCGCCGTGGTCGCGGCTTCAGAGATGTCGCTGGGCTCCACATAGCCGTCACGGCCGGTCTTCGGCGTCAGCAACAGGATCGCGCCGCCCTCTTCGATGTACGTGGTGGCATCCACCAGCGCATCCGTCAGGTCGCCGTCCTCGTCGCGGAACCACAGCACCGCGGCATCGGCAACGTCGTCGTAGTCCTCGTCCACGAGCTCGGTGCCGGTGACTGACTCAATGGCCTCGCGGAGTTCCAGGTCTACGTCGTCGTCGTAGCCGATCTCCTGGACCACCTGCTCGGGCTGGAACCCCAGCCTCTCGGCAAGGGTCCGTTCCTCCGCGTGGTCCGCGGTCGCGCTCACGGGTTGCCTCCTGATCATGTTTTGGGAATAACTCAGCCACGCGCGTGCGCGAAGCATTGGCCGTAGTCCACACGGGCGGGACGGATCGCGCAAGTACCCGGCCGTTCGGACCGCCGAAACGGTGACGATCCTGAACGTGTCACCGCAACTCCAGGCACGCCCTCATCGTCTCAGGGTGACGCGCACCACACCAATCTGCCCCCTTTGTGCGTTTGGGAACCATGTATGGGTACTCCGCCGTTCGCCCAGTGCCCGGTTACCTAAGAGTAGAGATGACGTTTTGCGCCCCGAGGTACACGATGGGGAGCGGTGCAGACCCTTAGAAACACGGCCCTCTGACAGGTAAGGAACAGCGTGGCTTCCGGATCAGATCGCAACCCGATCATCATTGGCGGCCTTCCGAGTCAGGTTCCTGACTTCGATCCCGAGGAAACCCAGGAGTGGCTCGACTCCCTCGACGCCGCCGTGGACGAGCGCGGCCGGGAGCGGGCCCGCTATCTGATGCTGCGACTGATCGAGCGGGCGCGCGAGAAGCGTGTGGCCGTGCCCGAGATGCGCAGCACGGACTACGTCAACACGATCGCCACCAAGGACGAGCCGTTCTTCCCGGGCAACGAGGAGATCGAGCGCAAGATCCTCAACGCCACCCGGTGGAACGCCGCGGTCATGGTGTCGAGGGCCCAGCGGCCCGGCATCGGCGTCGGCGGTCACATCGCCACCTTCGCATCCTCCGCCTCGCTCTATGACGTGGGCTTCAACCACTTCTTCCGGGGCAAGGACGAGGGCGACGGCGGTGACCAGGTCTTCTTCCAGGGCCACGCCTCCCCTGGCATCTACGCGCGCGCGTTCCTGCTCGACCGCCTCAGCGAGCAGAACCTGGACGCCTTCCGCCAGGAGAAGTCCAAGGCGCCGTACGGCCTGTCGAGCTACCCGCACCCGCGGCTGATGCCGGACTTCTGGGAGTTCCCGACCGTGTCGATGGGTCTCGGCCCGATCGGCGCGATCTACCAGGCGCGGATGAACCGCTACATGGAGGCGCGCGGCATCGCGGACACCTCCAAGTCGCACGTGTGGGCGTTCCTCGGCGACGGCGAGATGGACGAGCCGGAGTCGCTCGGCCAGTTGTCCATCGCCGCCCGTGAGGGCCTGGACAACCTGACCTTCGTGGTGAACTGCAACCTCCAGCGCCTGGACGGCCCGGTACGGGGCAACGGCAAGGTCATCCAGGAGCTGGAGTCGATCTTCCGGGGCGCCGGCTGGAACGTGGTCAAGCTCATCTGGGACCGCACCTGGGACCCGCTGCTCGCGCAGGACCGCGACGGCCTGCTGGTCAACCGGATGAACACCACGCCGGACGGGCAGTTCCAGACGTACGCCACCGAGACCGGCGCCTACATCCGCGACCACTTCTTCGGTGACGACCAGCGACTGCGCGCGATGGTCGAGGGCATGACCGACGACCAGGTCCTGCACCTGGGCCGCGGCGGTCACGACCACAAGAAGATCTTCGCGGCGTTCTCGGCGGCCAAGGCGCACAAGGGCCAGCCGACGGTGATCCTCGCCAAGACGATCAAGGGCTGGACGCTCGGTCCCAACTTCGAGGGCCGCAACGCCACGCACCAGATGAAGAAGCTGACGGTCGACGACCTCAAGCGCTTCCGCGACCGGCTGCACCTGCCGATCGCCGACAAGGACCTGGAGGGCGGGCTCCCGCCGTACTACCACCCGGGGCGCGACTCCGAGGAGATCCAGTACATGCACGACCGCCGCCAGGGGCTCGGCGGTTACGTCCCGACGCGTGTGGTGCGCTCCAAGCCGCTGGCGCTGCCGGACGACAAGACGTACGCGACCGTGAAGAAGGGCTCGGGCCACCAGTCCATCGCGACGACCATGGCCTTCGTCCGGCTCCTCAAGGACCTCATGCGGGACAAGGAGATCGGCCGGCGGTTCGTGCTGATCGCACCGGACGAGTACCGCACGTTCGGCATGGACTCCTTCTTCCCGAGCGCGAAGATCTACAACCCGCTCGGCCAGCAGTACGAGGCCGTCGACCGTGACCTGCTGCTCGCCTACAAGGAGTCGCCGCAGGGCCAGATGCTGCACGACGGCATCTCGGAGGCGGGCTGCACCGCCTCGCTGATCGCGGCGGGCTCGGCATACGCCACGCACGGCGAGCCGCTCATCCCGGTGTACGTCTTCTACTCGATGTTCGGTTTCCAGCGCACCGGTGACCAGTTCTGGCAGATGTCGGACCAGCTCGCGCGCGGTTTCGTGCTGGGTGCGACCGCCGGCCGTACGACGCTGACCGGTGAGGGCCTCCAGCACGCGGACGGCCACTCGCAGTTGCTCGCCTCGACGAACCCGGGCTGTGTCGCCTACGACCCGGCCTACTCGTACGAGATCGCGCACATCGTGCAGGACGGTCTGCGCCGGATGTACGGCGGCGACGCCGAGCACCCGCACGGCGAGGACGTCTTCTACTACCTCACCGTCTACAACGAGCCGATCCAGCACCCGGCCGAGCCGGCCGACGTCGACGTCGAGGGCATCCTCAAGGGCGTCTACCGGCTCGGAGAGGGTCCCTCGGGGTCGATCCCGGCGCAGATCATGGCGTCCGGTGTGGCCGTGCCGTGGGCCGTCGAGGCGCAGAAGATCCTCGCCGAGGAGTGGAACGTCAAGGCGGACGTCTGGTCGGCGACCTCCTGGAACGAGCTGCGGCGCGAGGCCGTGGCGTGCGAGGAGCACAACCTGCTGCACCCGGAGGAGGAGCAGCGGGTGCCGTGGGTGACGCGGAAGCTGAGCGGCGCCGAGGGGCCGTTCGTGGCCGTCTCCGACTGGATGCGGTCGGTGCCGGACCAGATCGCGCGCTGGGTGCCGGGCACGTACCAGTCGCTGGGCGCCGACGGCTTCGGCTTCGCGGACACCCGTGGCGCGGCCCGCCGGTTCTTCCACATCGACGCGCAGTCGATCGTGGTGGCGGTGCTGACCGAGCTGGCCAAGGAGGGGAAGGTGGACCGGTCGGCGCTCAAGCAGGCGATCGACCGCTACCAGTTGCTCGATGTGTCGGCGGCGGATCCGGGAGCCGCGGGCGGCGACGCGTAGCGTCCGTCCGTCAACCGCCGATGGGGTGGTGTGCCTGTGGGTGACCTGCGGGCTACACCACCCCTTCACATTTCCTACGATGCGGCCATGAAGCAAGCGGTGGCGCAAGTGCGCTGGGAGCGGCATACCCAGCGGCCCCTGTTCGGTCTGGCCCTGGCGTTCGCCGTGGCCTATGCGGTGCCGATCGTCCGGCCCGACGCGAGCCGCGCGGTGGTGGACGTGTGCCTCGCGGTGGAGTGGGTGGTGTGGGGCGCCTTCGCGCTGGACTACATCGTCCGGCTGGCGCTCACCGAGCGGCGGCGGGACTTCGTGCGGTCGCACTGGCTGGACCTGGGCGCGGTCGTGCTGCCGCTGATACAGCCGTTGCGGCTGCTGCGGCTGGTGTCGACGCTGCTGCTGGTGGGGCAGCGGGCGCGGATGGCGTCCCAGATACGGCTCACCACGTATGTCGCCGGGGCCGTGGTCGGGCTGATGATGTTCGGCTCGCTGGCCGTGCTGTCGGTCGAGCGGGACTCGCCGGACGGGAACATCAAGACGCTGGGTGACGCGGTGTGGTGGTCGTTCACGACGATGACGACCGTGGGGTACGGGGATCACGCGCCGACCACGGGGGTGGGGCGGATGCTCGCGGTCGGTCTGATGCTGTCGGGCATCGCCCTGCTGGGTGTGGTCACCGCGAACATCGCCGCGTGGTTCATATCTCGCTTCGAGATGGACGACGTGGAGGAGCGACGCCAGACCGAGGCGATACGGGTGCTCACGGATGAGGTCCGGGCGCTCCGGGCGGAGGTCGCCGCGCTGTCGGGGGCCGACGTGAACGTGCCGGCCCCCGGGGCGCGGGGAACTGCGCGACCGGCCACCGACGACCCGCTACCGCCTTCGGACCCGAAGGCCCGCGTTCCCAGGGGCTGAGCGCTCCGCTGGAACGACGGTGATGAACCCGCGGGCCGGTGGGGGCTGGTCGCGCATTTCCCCGCGCCCCTTATGGGCGCGCTGCCGCACCGGACTTCACCGGGACCGCTCAGAACATCCCGTTGCCCGGCGACGCCGCCCCCGCCAGCCAGATGATCGCCAGCAGTGTGTCGATCGCGCCCAGCACGATCGCGACCAACGCCGGGACATGGCGCGATCCGGACCAGGTGCGGCCCATGGACAGCCAGCCACAGGCGATGGCCACCGGGCCGAGGATGATGCCCAGCACGAAGAATCCGGCGACCGCGCAGACGGCTCCGATGATCCCCAGTGTCGCGCGGTCCGGCCCGGTCCGTGACCTCATCCGGCCACGTGAGCGGGGGTGCCTGCGCGTGCTGTGTCCGAAGCCTGCCATCGTCAACTCCCTGAGTCGGCGTTCGACTTGGCGGGTACCCACGGCACGCGCTTCATGCCTGCGTGTCCGGGCCTGAGGCGCGCTGCCCCCCTCCGGCAGCGCGCCACAGGCCCTGGCTTGACCCACTGTGACCTGCGGCGAATGCCGATCGGGAGGGATCTTCGGCGTTGTCACCCTGATAGGGGAACACCGCCCGGATCCCTCCCGACGAAACGAACCGGCGCCTCGGGCGCGTCAGATGTGCGCCGCGCCCGCTCCCGCTTCGGCGTTCTCGCCGCGCTTGGTGAGGAACGCGACCGCGACGGCCACGAGCGCCACACCCGCGGCGACGAGGGAGGCGAGGCTCATGCCGGAGATGAACGTGTCGTGCGCCACGTCCGTGATCTTCGCGGCGATGGCCTCCGGCGTGCCCGGGGCCACCGGTGGCACGCCGACCTGGACCGCCTCGGAGGCCTGGGCCTCCTGGGCCGCGGTGAGCGGCGGCAGGCCCGCGGAGGTCCAGTTGCCGGCGAGGTCGCTGTCGACCTTGGAGGCCATGACGGCGCCCAGGACGGCCGTACCGAGGCTGCCGCCGATCTGCATGGCGGCCTGCTGGAGACCGCCTGCCACACCGGACAGCTCCATGGGCGCGTTGCCGACGATGACCTCGGTGGCGCCGACCATGACCGGCGCGAGGCCGAGGCCGAGCAGGGCGAACCAGACCGACATGATGGCGCTGCCGGTGTCCGTCGCGAGCGTGGACATGCCGTACATGGCGATCGCGGTGAGCGCCATGCCGCCGGCCAGGGGGACCCGCGGGCCGAACTTGGTGATCATCGCGCCCGCGAGCGGGGAGCCGACGATCATCATGCCGGTGAGCGGCAACAGGTGCAGGCCGGCGTCGATCGGGCTCATGCCGTGGACGTTCTGGAGGTAGAACGTCACGAAGAACAGGCCGCCCATGAACGCGATGGCCATCAGGACCATCAGGACGACACCCGCGGACAGCGGGACCGAGCGGAACAGCGCGAGCGGGATCAGCGGCTCCTTGACCTTCGTCTCCCAGAAGGCGAAGAGCGCGAAGCCGATCACCGAGGCGGCTATGAAGGCCCACGTCTTGCCGTCGCCCCAGCCCCACTCGGGAGCCTTGATGAGCGCCCAGACCAGGCAGAACATCGCGGCGGACAGCAGGGCGATGCCCAGGATGTCGAAGGAGCGCGGGGCGTTCTCGGCACGGTGGTCGAGCAGGATCAGCACGCCGAGTACGACGGCGACGATGCCGACCGGCACGTTGATGAAGAACACCGACTGCCAGTTGACGTGCTCGACGAGGACGCCGCCGAGGATGGGGCCGCCGGCGGTCGAGGCGCCGATGACCATGCCCCAGATGCCGATGGCCATGTTGAGCTTCTCGGCCGGGAAGGTCGCCCGCAGCAGGCCGAGCGCGGCCGGCATCAGCAGCGCGCCGAACAGGCCCTGGAAGACACGGAACGTGACGACCGCCCCGATGCTGCTGGAGAGCCCGATCGCACCGGAGGCGGCGGCGAAGCCGATCACGCCGATCAGGAAGGTCTGGCGGTGCCCGAAGCGGTCACCGAGCTTGCCGGCGGTGATCAGGGAGACCGCGAGGGCGAGGAAGTAGCCGTTGGTGATCCACTGCACCTCGGCGAAGGTGGCGCCGAGGTCCTTCTGGATGGCCGGGTTGGCGATGGCCACGATGGTGCCGTCGAGGGCCACCATCATGACCCCGACCGCGACGGTGATGAGGGTGAACCAAGGGTGCCCGCGCAGCCCCTTGGCCGGAGTCACGTCCGACGGGACCGCCGGCGCGTCGCCCCCCGACCCCGTCTTGTCGATGGTGGTCTGACTAGTCATGTGTTCGAGGCTAATGACAGCCGCTGACAATTGACAAACCAATTCACAAGTCGGTAACTGACACCCATGGAAACACTGCGCGAACGCAAGAAACAGCGCACCCGGGACGCGCTGCTGCGGACCGCACTGGAGCTCTTCACCAGCCAGGGATACGAGCACACGACCGTCGACGACATCGCCGCGGCCGTCGACGTCTCACAGCGCACCTTCTTCCGCTACTTCGCCGGCAAGGAGGAGGCCGCCCTCGCGCTCCAGGACATGACGGTGGCGCACTTCCTGGACGCGGTGCGCGCCCGCCCGCTGCACGAGCCGCCCATGGAGGCGCTGCGGCAGGCGGTCCTGGAGGGCTGGGACACGCTGCACGACGTGGTCGAGGCCGTCGCACCGGTCGAGCTGTACCTGCGCATGTACCAGGTGGTCGAGTCGACGCCTGTGCTGCTCGCCGCCCATCTGCGCAAGTCCGTGGAGATCGAGGAGGCCATCGCCCTCATCCTCGCCGAGCGCGAGGGCGTCGACCTCGAGACCGATCCACGACCGCGCCTGGCGGTGGCCGTGTTCGGAGGGGTGATGCGACTGACGGAGCGTCAGTGGAGCACGGGCGAGGACTTCAGCCTCGACGCGATGCGGGCACTGACCGTCTCGCATCTCGAACAGGTGGGCCCCGCACTCAGCGAGAGCTGGCGAACACGCTGAGGTCATGGGCCTGTTCGCAGCGCTGTGATCGAAACGTGATACCTGTCACTTGGTTAACGCGAGACCCTCCCGTTCTCCTAGTGTGTCCTCCCAGTGACTTCCTTCGACACCTCCCCGCAACTGAACGTCTGGCGCGCTCTTCTCGCGCTGGCCGTGGTGTTCGTGATGCTGGCGACCACCGGTTGGACCGCCCTGC
The DNA here is from genome assembly GCF_055609385.1 of Streptomyces sp. NPDC036764. Classification (NCBI taxonomy): domain Bacteria; kingdom Bacillati; phylum Actinomycetota; class Actinomycetes; order Kitasatosporales; family Streptomycetaceae; genus Streptomyces; species Streptomyces sp. NPDC036764. The sequence goes on along the minus strand of NZ_JBVJPT010000004.1, from coordinate 181,969 downwards.
GTCACCATCGCAGCGCAGCACCGCTCCAGGCCTCGATCAGTGCCTGGGAGCACGGCAGCATCGCCGGCCGCCGACTGCCGGACGCGGACTCGTCCCCCACGCGGCTCGCCCGGTTCTTCGCCTCGCTCAGCGACCACCAGCGCAGTGCCCTCGTGCACCGCTATCCGCTCGCCCTGGGCAACATGAACGGCGCCCCCGTCGAGCTGCGCTACCGCGCCAACCACGTCGCGCTCGACGAGGCGCGCGAGGTCGAGCGCAAACGCATGCACGACGCCAGACTCACGCCCGACGGGCAGCGTGAGGCGGGCCGCCGTATGCACCGCTTCGAAGCGATGATGCAGGCCGACCGCCGCATCCTCGCCTTCGACCCGGAGGGCGCGGGGCGGGCCGCGGAGGTGTTCGGAGATCTGACCAGGGCCGAGCGGATCTCGGTCGTCGTCCCCGGCGTCGACACCGACCTGCTCACCTTCCAGCGCACCAACCGCAAGTACTCGGCGCCGGTCGGCATGGCCGAGTCGCTGTACGCGGCCGAGCGTGAGGCCGGCCCCACGACGCGCACGGCCGTGATCGCCTGGGCCGACTACACCACCCCGAACGGGCTCGGCATCGACTCGGCGACGGCGATGCGGGCGCAGTCGGGGGCCGTACGGCTGAACGCGCTGGTGCGCGGACTGCCCGGCAGCTCGCCCGTCTCGCTGTTCTGCCACAGCTACGGCTCGGTGCTGTGCGGCCTCGCCGCGCCCGCGCTGCCGGAGCGGGTGGCCGACATAGCGGTGGCCGGCAGCCCCGGAATGCGGGTCACGAAGGCCTCCCAGCTCGGCACGTCCGCGCATGTGTGGGCGATGCGGGACGCGGACGACTGGGTGCAGGACGTGCCGTATCTGGAGGTCGGCGGGCTGGGACACGGGGAGGACCCGGTGTCCTCGGCGTTCGGGGCGCGGGTGCTGTCCGCGCGGGAGGCGAAGGGGCACGGCGGCTATTTCGAGCCGGGCACGGACAGTGTGGCGAACTTCGCCGAGATCGGGGTCGGCGCATACGACGCGGTGCGCTGTGCCGACGATGCCGATGCCTGCCGGGCGGGTTTGTCCGACACGGCGTCGGCCGGACGCGCGTAGACGCGCAGGAATTGCGGTGTACGCGGGGTGGCGACGGAGGAGCACGTGCCGCATACGATGAGCCGCATGGGTGACGTACTGGCCGGATTTCATGCCGCCTGGGAGTTCGAGTCCGACTCCGTGCTCATCCGCTACGAACGGGGGATTCGAACACCTAAGCTCTTTCAGGCACTCGGTGAGCGTCGTGTTCCCTATGCGGCGATCGGCGCCGTGACGCTGACGCCGGGCAAACGCGGGACCGTCGCGCTGCGCATCGAGCCCAGACCGGGCGCCGATCCACTGCTGGAGGCGGCGTCCGGGCAGTTGAAGGAGGGCGGCGATCCGTACCGGCTGGTGTTGCCGGCGGAGCGCGAGACGCTGGCCGAGTACTACGGCGACGAACTGCGGGCGCAGCTCACGGAGTCGGGGCCGGCCGAGGAGTTCCTCGTGGGGGCGCCCGAGGTGCCGATGCACTTCAAGGCGTATGACGCGAAGGCGTCCTTCGACGGCAACATGGTCCGGTTCAGGTGGTTTTGGACTGGTGCGTCCTCGGCGAAGTGGAAGGCCGGCGATCAGAGCTTCCCGGTGGGCGAGCTGAGCGGGGTCGAGTGGCGGTCGCCGGAGGTGTTCGAGGGGCATCTGCGGCTGCTGCGGCGGGACTCGGCGGATGCGCAGCCGGCGCAGGCCGATCAGGATCCGGCGGCCGTCGTGTTCGGACTCGGGTACGGGCCGGTGCACGAGTCGTTGCCGTTCGCGGCGGCGGTTCTCTCGGCGGTCCGCAGGAGTGGGCCGGCCGCCGCGGTGCCGGCCAGTGCGCCGAGGCGCGATCCGGCCGACATCGCGGAGAGGATCCGGCATCTGGGGGAGCTGCATGAGGCCGGGCTCGTGACCGACGAGGAGTTCTCCTCCAAGAAGGCAGAGTTGCTGGCGGAGCTTTAGGGCTCCGCGTCTGCCGGATCTGTTCGTCGGCGGGTGCGGGTCGTGGGGGCTGGTCGCGCAGTTCCCCGCGCCCCTGAGGGCGTTGCAGATCCCGGCGCCTCAAAGGGCCGCAACTCGCCGCCCCACCCGCGGCTACTCCCGTCCGCCGACGCGCAGGGCCGCGTTACTCCCTGCCTCCCGACGCAAAGGACATGTCCGCGTACCTGTCGCCCGCCACCTTGTCGGCGATCGGCTCCAGGGTGGACAGCTCCTCCTCGGTCAGGACGATCCGTGTCGCCGCCGTGTTCTCCTCGACGCGTGCCGGCCTGCGGGTGCCGGGGATCGGGACGATCGAGAGGCCGTGCACCGATGCGCGCTGCTGTACCCAGGCCAGGGCGATCTGTCCGAGCGTGGCCCCGTGGGCCTCGGCGACCGTGCGGATCGGGTCCAGGAGGGCGGCGTTCGCCGCGGCGTTCTCGCCCGTGTAGCGGGGCTGCTGGCGGCGGAAGTCGCCGGCCGTCAGGTCCTCGGCCTTGGCGAAGGAGCCGGTGAGGAAGCCGCGGCCGAGCGGGGAGTACGGCACCAGGGTCACGCCCAGTTCCCGGGCGGCCGGCACCACCTTCGCCTCGATGTCACGGCTGAACAGGGACCACTCGGACTGCACGGCCGCGATCGGGTGCACGGCGTGCGCGGCGCGCAGCTCGGCCGCCGTCACCTCGCTGAGGCCCAGGTGCTTGATCTTGCCCTCGCGGACCAGGTCCGCCATGACGGCGACGGTCTCCTCCAGAGGGACGGCCACGTCGCGGCGGTGCATGTAGTAGAGGTCGATCACGTCGACGTCCAGGCGCTTCAGGCTCGCCTCTACGCACTGGCGTATGTAGGCCGCGTCGTTGCGGATGATCCGCTTGGTCGGGTCGTCCGGGTGGATCGCCAGACCGAACTTGGTGGCGATCACCACCTCGTCGCGGTGGGCCCGGAAGAACGGGGAGAGGAACTTCTCGTTCTCGCCCGCGCCGTACGCGTCCGCCGTGTCGTACAGCGTGACGCCCAGCTCCAGGGCCCGCTCCAGGGTCGCCCTGGACTCGTCCGCGTCCGACGGGCCGTACGCGAAGCTCATGCCCATGCAGCCCAGGCCCTGGACACCGACCTCGGGTCCGCTCGCGCCGAGTCGTGCTGTTGCGATCCTGCTGTCGGTCATACCGCCTTCTCCGTCTTCTCCTGCTCGTACAGACGCCCGGCGTCCGCGTAGAAACTGATCTTCCGGTCGAGCACGGCGAGCGTGTCCTGGAGCTCGGCGATCCGGGCGAGGACGTCGCGCCGGGTCGTCTCCAGCAGCTCGAAACGCTCGCCGAAGGTGTGGTCGCCCTCGCGCACCAGTTCGGCGTACCGGACCATGTCGGCGACGGGCATGCCGGTCAGCCGCAGCTTGCCGACGAGGTCGAGCCAGTCCAGGTCCCGGTTGCTGTAGCGGCGCTGGCCGGTGTGCGAGCGGTCGACGTGCGGCATGAGCCCGATCCGCTCGTACCAGCGCAGGGTGTGGGCCGTCAGGCCGGTGAAGGCGACGACCTCGCTGATCGTGTAGCTGTCCTGGCCTTCCGGCCGCCGGTGGGGATGCGGCGGGGCGGCGCAGGTGTCGGTCCTGGTGCTCGTGGTCTCCATCACCGTCATGACCTCAACGCTATGGCCTTGGAGTGCGCTCCAAGCAAGCGGAAACGGTAAGAAAAGCGCGGGACGTCGCGCGATCACCGTGACTAGCGTGCGGGGCATGAGTCTCGTACGCCGTGCCTTGCCCGAGGACGCCGCCGAAGTGCTGCGCCTGCGTCAGGTGATGATCGACGCGCTGCCCGGCGGGGACGGCTCCACCGACTGGCACACCGAGTCCCTGCCGGGACTGACGGCGAAGCTGGGCGAGGCGGACGGGGAGTTCGCCGCCTTCGTGGTCGACCATCCGGACCGGCCGGGGGCGCTGGCGGCTCTGGTGGTCGGGACGATCGACTACCGGATCGGGAAGGCGGGCAATCCGCGCGGACTGACGGGTTACGTCTTCAGCGTCGCCACCGATCCGCACGCCCGCCGCCGCGGGTACGCGCGCGCGTGCATGGACGAGCTGCTGGCGTGGTTCCGCGAACGGGGCGCCGGGCAGGTCATGCTGACCGCGTCCGCGCAGGCCCAGCCGCTCTACGCCGCCCTCGGCTTCGTCCACAAGCCGGACCCCACGATGATTCTGAAGCTCTGAGCGGCTTAGGCTCACAGGCATGTCCTTGCAGAGCCTCGCACTGATCGAGAACTGGCCGGTGCCCACCGCGGCAGCGGGTGTCGTACGCGCGGACGGCACGGTCGTGGGTACGCACGGCCCCGTCGGGCACCGCTTCGCGCTGGCCTCGGTCACCAAGCCGCTGGCCGCGTACGCGGTGCTCGTCGCCTACGAGGAAGGGGCCGTCGAGCTCGACGAGCCGGCCGGGCCCGAGGGGGCGACGGTGCGGCATCTGCTCGCGCACACCTCGGGACTGGCCTTCGACGAACACCGGGTGACGGCCCCGCCCGGAGAGCGCCGGCTGTACTCCAACGCCGGGTTCGAGCAGCTCGGGGACCATGTCGCCAAGGCGACGGACATCCCGTTCGCGGAGTATCTGCGGCAGGCGGTCCTTGAGCCGCTGGGCATGACGGCCACCTCCCTGGAGGGCTCCCCGGCCAAGGACGGCGTGTCGAGCGTCGAGGACCTGCTGCGGTTCGCGGCGGAGGTGCAGGCGCCCCGGCTGCTGGACCCGCGCACGGTCGCCGAGGCGATGACCGTGCAGTACCCCGGGACGAAGGGCGTCCTGCCGGGGTACGGGCACCAGAACCCCAACGACTGGGGCCTCGGCTTCGAGATCCGCGACGGCAAGTCCCCGCACTGGACGGGCGCCTCGTCCTCGCCGCGCACCTTCGGGCACTTCGGGCAGTCGGGCACGTTCCTGTGGATCGACCCGGGCGCGGGCGCGGCCTGCGTCGCGCTGACCGACCGGGCGTTCGGACCGTGGGCGGTCGAGGCGTGGCCGCCGTTCACGGACGCGGTGCTGGCCGGGCTGTAGGCGCGGTCACGCGGTCACCTGTCCTTGGGCGACCCGGGCTCCGGCAGGGCGCCGAGCCTCTCGCCGGAGCCCTCGGTGTCGATGTGCGGCAGGACCCTGTCCAGCCAGCGGGGCGTCCACCATGCGTGTTCGCCCAGCAGCGTCATCACGGCGGGCACCATGAGCAGACGGACCACCGTGGCGTCGATGAGCACACTGACCGCGAGCCCCAGGCCCAGCATCTTGACGACGATGTTGTCGCTGATGATGAAGGCCGCGAACACGCTCACCATGATCAGTGCCGCGCAGGTGATCACACGCGCGGTGATCTCCAGCGCGTGGGCGACCGAGTCCTTGGCGTCCCCGGTGCGCAGCCACGCCTCGTGCACCCGGGAGAGCAGGAAGATCTCGTAGTCCATGCTCAGGCCGAAGATGATGGCGAACATCATCATCGGCACATAGCTCTCGATGGGCACTTTGCCGTGCACCCCCAGCGCGGGCCCGCCCCAGCCCCACTGGAAGACCGCGACCACGACGCCGTACGAGGCCGCGATCGACAGGACGTTGAGGACGGCCGCCTTCACGGCGACCAGCAGGCCGCGGAAGACCGTCAGGACGATCAGGAAGGCGAGGCCCACCACGACCGCGATGATCAGCGGCAGCCGCTGCGCGACGATGTCGCGGAAGTCGACCTGGGCGGCCGTGGTCCCGGTGACGTAGCCCTTGGCGTCGGTGCCGGACGCCGCGTCGGGGAGCGTGTGGTCGTAGAGCCGGTTGGTGAGGTTGGTGGTGTCCTTGTTCTGCGGGGACACCGACGAGTAGACGGTGCCGACCAGGACGTCGCCGTCCTGGGTCGGCTGCAGCGGGCTGACGAAGGAGGTCCCGGACTCGTCGTTCAGGGCCTGCTGGGTCTTCGAGGCCAGGTCGGAGCGCTGTGAGTCCGGTACGTCCGTCTGATCGACGACGATGGTGAGCGGCCCGTTGGAGCCCGCGCCGAACGCGTCCGTCATCAGGTCGAAGGCCCGCCGGTCGGTGAAGGACGTGGGGTCGGCGCCGTCGCCGATGTGACCGAGCTGGATCGAGAAGACGGGGATGGCCAGCACCGCGACGGTGACCACGCCGGCGGACAGGTACCGCCACGGATGGTGCTCCACGCGCTTGGCATAGCGGTGCCAGGTGCCCTGCGACGTGTCGCCTCCGGCCTCGGTCTCGGCGATGGGCCTGCGCACGTGCCAGCGGTCGACGTTGCGGCCGGCCAGCCCCAGCAGGGCGGGGACCAGGGTCAGCGCGCCCAGGACGGCGGAGACGACCGTGACGGCCGCGGCGACGCCGAGCAGGCCGATGAAGCTCACACCGGACACCCACAGGCCCATCAGGGCGACGATCACCGTGGTTCCGGAGACCAGAACCGCGCGTCCGGAGGTGGCGGCGGCGTGACCGGCGGCGCGCACCGGATCGGCGCCGTCCATGAGGTTCTGCCGGTGCCGGGTGAGCAGGAAGAGGGCGTAGTCGATGCCGACGCCGAGGCCGATCATCGTGGCCAGGGTGGGCGAGACCGTGGCGAAGGTGAACGCGATGGCGAGCAGCCCGAGGCAGGCCAGCCCGCCCACCACCGCGATCAGGGCGGAGATCAGCGGCAGGAAGGCGGCGATCACACTGCCGAAGCCGATCAGCAGTACGACGATGGCGACGCCGAAGCCGATCGCCTCGCTGATCCGGTCGTTGCCGGCGGGCCGCTCCAGCTCGCCGAGCGATCCGCCGTACTCGACGTCGACGCCGGCCTGTCTGAGCGGCTCCACGGCCTTGTCGACGCCGTTCAGATAGCTGTCGCCGAGGAGGGAAGGCTGCTCGTCGAAGCGGATGGTGATGTAGCCGGTCTTCCCGTCCGAGGACAGCGGCCCGACCTTGGAGGAGGTGGCGTCCAGCGGGTTCTGCACACTCAGGACGTGCGGCAGCTTCTGGAGGTCGGCGACGGTGGTCGACATCTGCGAGCCGAACGAGGTCAGGGGCTTGTCCGCGTCGTGCATGACGATCTGGCTGCTGTAGCCGCCGGCCTGCGGATCGTGTGCCTTGAGGACGTCCAGGCCCTTCTCGGACTGCACGTCGGACAGGGCGAAGTTGTCCGAGTACTCCCCGCCGTGGATGTGGTTGAGGGCCTGGAGCACGCCGAGCGCGACGACCCAGGCGACGATCACGATCACGAAGTGGCGGGCACACCACTCACCGAGCCGTCGCAGTCCCCCTTTCTTCGGGGCGTCGCCCCGTCCCCCTTCGGGCGTGCGTCTTGCCATGGGCTCGGCTCTTCTCTGCCGGGCGGGATTCAGACCTCCATTTGACGCTGCCCCGACCACTTAGGCATCTCGAGCCCCACCGGCTACCCGGCCATCTCCCACATCAGCAGCTCCGCCGAGCTCAGCCCGACGGCCTCCACGTCCTTGGCATCCGTGATGCGCGCCGCGTCCCCCGCGCCCAGCTCCTCGCCGTCCAGGCGCACCGCGCCCCGCACGACATGCACGTACAGATACGCCCCGTCGGGTACGGCCGTCCGCTCGCCCGCGCCCAGTCGGCGCACATGGAGCATGGCACCCGCCTCCGGGACGGCGTACGGCGTGGAGTCGGCGATGCCGTGGACGATCTCGTACGCCGGGTCGCCGCCCGGCGTGAGCGGGGCCAGCCAGGTCTGCAGAAAGGTCAGGGGCGTGCCGGCGTCGTTGCGCTCCACGTGCCGCACGCCGCCCGCCGAGCTCAGCCGCTGGACGTCCCCGGGGCCGACCCGGGTCTCGTGGCCTGCGGAGTCGCGGTGGGTGAGCTCGCCCTCGACGACCCAGGTCACGATCTCGGTGTGGCTGTGCGGGTGCTCGTCGAAGCCGGCGCCGGGCGCGAGCCGCTCCTCGTTGCAGGCGATCATCACGCCGAAACGGAGGTTGTCGGGGTCGTAGTGCGGGCCGAAGGAGAAGGCGTGGCGTGACTCGATGCCCGAGGCCGGATCCCCTCCCGGATAGCGCTCCGCGGCGCGCCGTACATCCATCACGGCACCACCGTAGCCGCACCGCGCAGGGCTCACCCGCGACCCTCCGGCACGCACTCGCGTCCGGATAAGGCAGTCTTGTCCCCGTGCCCGAACCCGAAGCCCGTAAGTCCCCAGCCTCCGCGCACGACGTCCATTCCCACACCGCGACCCTGAAGCGGCTGGAGAAATCCTCCGGTTCCCTCGCCGCGCAGGCCATCGCGAGGATGGACGAGACGCTGCCGTGGTACCGGGCGATGCCCCCGGAGAACCGTTCCTGGATCGGTCTCGTCGCCCAGGCCGGTATCGCCGCCTTCACCGAGTGGTTCCGGCACCCGGACGCGCCGCAGGCCATCTCCACCGACGTCTTCGGGACGGCCCCGCGCGAACTGACCCGCGCCATCACGCTGCGCCAGACCGTGGAGATGGTGCGCACGACCATCGAGGTCATGGAGTCGGCGATCGACGAGGTCGCCGCGCCCGGCGACGAGAGCGTGCTGCGCGAGGCGCTGCTCGTCTACGCCCGGGAGATCGCCTTCGCCACCGCCCAGGTCTACGCCCAGGCCGCGGAGGCACGCGGTGCCTGGGACGCGCGCCTTGAGTCGCTCGTGGTCAACGCCGTGCTCAGCGGCGAGGCCGACGAGGGGGCCGTGTCACGGGCCGCGGCGCTCGGCTGGAACTCGCCGGAGCATGTGTGCGTGGTGCTCGGGACCGCGCCGGACGGGGACAGCGAGCTGACCGTCGAGGCGATCCGGCGGGCTTCCCGGCACGCCAAGCTCCAGGTGCTGACCGGGGTGCTCGGGGACCGGCTCGTCGTGATCGCGGGCGGCAGCGACAGCCCGCTCGCCGTCGCCAAGTCCCTGATCGGGCCCTTTGCCGCAGGTCCCGTCGTCGCGGGGCCCATCGTGCCGGATCTGCAGGCCGCCACGCGATCCGCGCAGGCCGCGGCCGCCGGGCTGAAGGCGTGCTCCGCCTGGCAGGACGCCCCGCGCCCGGTGCTGGCGGACGACCTGCTTCCGGAACGTGCCATCGCGGGCGATCCGAGTGCGCGCGAGCAGTTGGTGGAGGAGATCTACAGACCGCTGGAGGAAGCCGGCTCCGCGCTTTTGGAGACGCTCTCCGTCTATCTCGAACAGGCGAGCAGTCTGGAGGGCGCGGCGCGGATGCTGTTCGTGCATCCCAACACCGTGCGCTACCGGCTTCGACGTGTGACTGACGTCACCGGCTGGTCGCCGTCCGATGTACGCTCCGCGTTCACTCTGCGGATCGCGCTGATCCTGGGGCGTCTGGCCGACGGCGATCTCCAGCTCTAGGCTTTTGTCGGGGCCCCACAAAACCCCTTCGTGTTCTTCGTCCTTGTCCCCACGGGCGGCGCTGCCCGTCCCCAAGAGAGAGTGTGAGAGTGCTCGTACTCGTCGCTCCCGGCCAGGGCGCCCAGACGCCCGGCTTCCTGACCCCCTGGCTCGAACTGCCCGGTGCCGCCGACCGCCTCGGCGCCTGGTCGGACGCCATCGGACTGGACCTCGCCCACTACGGGACGCAGGCCGACGCCGACGCCATCCGGGACACCGCCGTGGCACAGCCGCTGCTCGTCGCGGCCGGCATACTGTCCGCCGCGGCACTCGGTGACATCAACCCGGGTGCGGTCGCCGGCCACAGCGTCGGTGAGATCACCGCCGCCGCCTACGCGGGCGTCCTCGACGACACCGCCGCGCTGACCCTCGTGCGCAAGCGGGGCCTGGCCATGGCCGAGGCCGCAGCGATCACCGAGACCGGCATGTCGGCGCTGCTCGGCGGCGACCCCGAGGTCAGCGTCGCGCATCTGGAGAAGCTGGGCCTGACCCCGGCGAACATGAACGGCGCAGGCCAGATCGTGGCCGCGGGCACCATGGAGCAGCTCGCCGCGCTCAACGAGGACAAGCCCGAGGGCGTACGCAAGGTCGTCGCGCTGAAGGTCGCCGGCGCGTTCCACACGCACCACATGGGCCCGGCCGTCGACAAGCTGGCCGAGGCCGCCAAGGAGATCGTTCCCGCGGACCCGGGCGTCACCTACGTCTCCAACAAGGACGGCCGCGCGGTCGCCACCGGCGCCGAGGTGCTGGAGCGGCTCGTCGGGCAGGTCGCCAACCCGGTCCGCTGGGACCTGTGCATGGAGACCTTCAAGGAGCTCGGCGTCACGGCCCTGATCGAGGCGTGCCCGGGCGGCACGCTGACCGGTCTGGCCAAGCGCGCGCTGCCGGGTGTGAAGACCCTGGCGCTCAAGACCCCCGACGACCTGGACGCTGCTCGCGAGCTCATCGCAGAGCACGCCTGACAAGGAGCCCCGAGCATGGCGAAGCTGAAGCCCAGCAAGGGCGCCCCGTACGCGCGCATCCTCGGTGTCGGCGGTTACCGGCCGACCCGGGTGGTGCCCAACGAGGTGATCCTGGAGAAGATCGACTCGTCCGACGAGTGGATCCGTTCGCGCTCCGGCATCGAGACGCGGCACTGGGCGAACGACGAGGAGACCGTCGCCGCGATGTCGATCGAGGCGTCCGGCAAGGCCATCGCCGACGCCGGGATCTCCGCCGAGCAGATCGGCGGCGTGATCGTCTCGACCGTCTCGCACTTCAAGCAGACCCCGGCCGTCGCCACCGAGATCGCCGACAAGCTCGGCACGAACAAGGCCGCCGCCTTCGACATCTCGGCCGGCTGCGCGGGCTTCGGCTACGGTCTCACCCTCGCCAAGGGCATGATCGTCGAGGGTTCCGCGGAGTACGTCCTCGTCATCGGCGTCGAGCGGCTGTCCGACCTCACCGACCTGGAGGACCGGGCGACGGCCTTCCTGTTCGGTGACGGCGCCGGGGCGGTCGTCGTGGGCCCCGCCAAGGAGCCCGCCATCGGCCCGACCGTCTGGGGTTCCGAGGGCGACAAGTCCGAGACGATCAAGCAGACCGTGCCGTGGACGGACTACCGCGCCGGCGAGGTCGAGAAGTTTCCCGCGATCACCCAGGAGGGCCAGGCGGTCTTCCGCTGGGCCGTGTTCGAGATGGCGAAGGTCGCCCAGCAGGCGCTGGACGCGGCCGGGATCACCTCGGACGAACTGGACGTCTTCATCCCGCACCAGGCCAACGAGCGGATCATCGACTCGATGGTGAAGACACTCAAGCTGCCGGAACACGTCACGGTCGCCCGTGACGTGCGCACCACCGGCAACACCTCGGCCGCCTCGATCCCGCTCGCGATGGAGCGGCTCCTGGCGACCGGCGAGGCGAAGAGCGGCGACACCGCGCTCGTCATCGGATTCGGGGCGGGTCTCGTATACGCCGCGACGGTCGTTACTCTCCCCTAGGCACTCCGTGCCGGATCATGTGAGCCGGCACGGGAAACGCACCACCTGCCGCTGCCGCGGCGGGCGCCAAACCCTCTGAGATATCTACGAAGGAGCGCCGACATGGCCGCCACTCAGGAAGAGATCGTCGCCGGTCTCGCCGACATCGTGAACGAGATCGCCGGCATCCCGGTTGAGGACGTCCAGCTGGACAAGTCCTTCACCGACGACCTGGACGTCGACTCGCTGTCCATGGTCGAGGTCGTCGTCGCCGCCGAAGAGCGCTTCGACGTCAAGATCCCGGACGAGGACGTCAAGAACCTCAAGACCGTGGGTGACGCGACCGACTACATCCTCAAGAACCAGGGCTGATCAATCCGGCCCTGGGGCTGACTGCCCCGCCACCCGGCGGTGGCGCCGCTGAATCCTCGTATCCGTTGGAGAAAGAATTCCCGTGAGCTCGACCAATCGCACCGTGGTCGTCACCGGTATCGGCGCAACCACACCGCTGGGTGGCGACGCAGCCTCTACCTGGGAGGGCCTGGTCGCCGGACGTTCCGGCGTCAAGCCCCTGGAGCAGGACTGGGCCGCCGAGCAGGCGGTCCGTATCGCCGCGCCGGTCGCCGTGGAACCGACCGAGGTCATCCCGCGGCCGCAGGCCCGCCGACTGGACCGCTCGGCGCAGTTCGCGCTGATCGCGGCCAAGGAGGCCTGGGCCGACGCCGGTTTCGAGGCCAAGGCCGGTGAGGACCCGAACGTCGACCCCGACCGTCTCGGTGCCGTCATCGCCTCCGGCATCGGTGGTGTGACGACCCTGCTCGACCAGTACGACGTGCTGAAGGACAAGGGCGTTCGCCGCGTGTCCCCGCACACCGTTCCCATGCTGATGCCGAACAGCCCCTCCGCGAACGTGGGTCTGGCCGTGGGCGCCCGTGCGGGCGTGCACACGCCGGTCTCCGCGTGCGCCTCGGGCGCCGAGGCCATCGGCTACGCCATCGAGATGATCCGCACCGGCCGCGCCGACGTCGTCGTCGCGGGTGGCACGGAGGCGGCGATCCACCCGCTGCCGATCGCCGCGTTCGGCAACATGATGGCGATGTCCAAGAACAACGACGACCCGCAGGGCGCGTCGCGTCCCTACGACGTCGCCCGCGACGGCTTCGTCCTCGGTGAGGGCGCCGGCGTGGTCGTCCTGGAGTCCGCCGAGCACGCCGCGAAGCGCGGGGCCCGGGTGTACGCCGAGGCGGTCGGGCAGGGCATCTCCGCCGACGCGCACGACATCGTGCAGCCGGAGCCGGAGGGGCGGGGCATCTCGCACGCCCTGCAGAACCTGCTGGATCGCAACGACCTGGACCCGGCGGAGATCGTGCACGTCAACGCGCACGCGACGTCGACGCCGGCCGGTGACATCGCCGAACTGAAGGCGCTGCGGAAGGTGTTCGGTGACGACGCCGACCACATGGCCGTGTCGGCCACCAAGTCGATGACGGGTCATCTGCTGGGTGGCGCCGGTGGTGTGGAGACCGTGGCGACGGTGCTCGCGCTGTACCACCGGCTGGCTCCGCCGACCATCAACGTCGAGAACCTGGACCCGGAGGCCGAGGCGAACGCCGACGTCGTCCGCGGTGAGGCGCGCAAGCTGCCCGTCGAGGGCCGTATCGCCGCGCTGAACGACTCGTTCGGGTTCGGTGGGCACAACGTGGTGCTGGCGTTCCGGACGATCTGAGAACGGCGTTAGCTGAGAATGGCCCGGACTCTGGGAAGAGTTCGGGCCATCGCCGTTGGTTGAACTGTTGTCGGCCGGGCGCGAGCCGGTGGGGGCTTGTCGCGCAGTTCCCCGCGCCCCCGACAAGTCGGCGTTGGCGGCCGGGTCTCTCTAGACGACCTGGTGGAGCCAGCGCACCGGGGCGCCCTCGCCCGCGTATCTGAAGGGCTCCAGTTCGTCGTCCCACGGCTTGCCGAGGAGTTTGGCGATCTCGGCCTCCAGGTCCGTCTCCTCGCGCTGTGAGCGGGCCAGGGCGGCGCGCAGGCGGTCCTCCGGGATGAGGATGTCGCCGTGGATGCCGGTCACCGCGTGGAAGATGCCGAGTTCGGGCGTGCAGCTATAGCGCTCGCCCTCGGCGGTGGGGCAGGGCTCGGCCGTGACCTCGAAGCGCAGCAGGTGCCAGCCGCGCAGGGCGGAGGCCAGCTTGGAGGCCGTGCCCGCCTCGGCCTGCCAGGAGAACTCCGAGCGCCAGGTGCCGGGCGCGGCGGGCTGCCGGATCCAGTCGAGGTTGACGCGCGTGCCGAGCACCCCGGCGACGGCCCACTCGACGTGCGGGCACAGCGCGCGCGGCGCGGAGTGCACGTACAGAACTCCACGTGTCGTCACCGGGACCTCCGGGCAGAGCGGACATCTTACGAACTGGCGGACGATAGTGGCCGGGCGGCCACGTTGATGGCGAGGCTACCGTGCGGCGGCGCAAGGAGTGTGACGTACCGTCCGTCCCGGTGCCGCCAAACGCCCACCATTCACCCGGCAGGACGCTTGTACGGGTGTGAGCCGTTGCATCGGCCGGGTGGGAACCCTCGTGCGCTGTTATGGGTTGGACACATCAGTGGGTGGACCGACCGGGCGAGCGAGGGGATGGACCAGGGCATGCCGAAGCGACGGCACCTTTCGCGCGCTGTCCTCGCCGCCGTGACCGCGGCAGTTGTGGGTGCGGCCGGCTGTGACGCCGTCGGCGGCGACTCCCCGGCTCCGTCCGGTACTGAGGCGCGCGGCGGCCGGCCGTCGCCGAAGCCGACGCCCAGTTGGGACCGCAGTCCGGCCTCCGTCGCGGCCGTGGGCGACTCCATCACCCGCGGTTTCGACGCCTGCTCGGTTCTGTCGGACTGCCCCGAGGTCTCCTGGGCGACCGGCAGCAGCCCCCAGGTCGACAGCCTGGCCGTACGGCTGCTGGGGCGGACGAAGGCGGCCCGGCAGAGCTGGAACTACGCGGTGACCGGGGCCCGGATGGCGGACGTGCCGGGGCAGATGGCCCAGGCCGCGACGCGCAGGCCGGAGTTGGTGGCGGTGATGGCGGGGGCGAACGACGCCTGCCGTGCGTCGGCCGAGGAGATGACCCCGGTGGCCGACTTCCGGAGGCAGTTCGAGGACGCGATGAGCACGCTGCGGGAGTCCCTGCCGAAGACGCAGGTGTTCGTGGCGAGCGTGCCGAACCTGAAGCGGCTGTGGGAGCAGGGCCGTACCGACCCGCTGGGCAAGCAGGTGTGGAAGCTCGGTATCTGCCCGTCGATGCTGAGCGATCCCGACTCCCTCACCGCGCAGTCCAACCAGCGGCGCGAGACGGTGCAGGGGCGGGTCGAGGCGTACAACAAGGTGCTGGAAGAGGTCTGCGAGAAGGACCGCCGGTGTCGTTTCGATGACGGCGCGGTGTACGACTTCCGTTTCGGCACCGAGCAGCTCAGTCAGTGGGACTGGTTCCATCCGAGTGTCAACGGTCAGGCACGGCTGGCCGAGATCGCCTACCGGACGGTCACGAACTAGTGTTCCGCTCATGAGCGAACACTTCGGCACACTTTCCGACGGCACCGAGGTCCACCGGTGGACCCTGGAGCGCGCGGGCGTGCGGGTACGGGTGCTGTCGTACGGCGGGATCGTGCAGTCGCTCGAGGTGCCGGACCGGGACGGGCATCCGGCGGACGTGGTGCTGGGGTTCGCCGGCCTCGAGGACTATCTGTCCCACCCGGGGCCCTATCTCGGCGCCCTCATCGGGCGGTACGCCAACCGGATCGCGGGCGGCCGTTTCCCGCTGGACGGCCTGACGTACGCGCTGGAGCCCAACACCCCGCCCAACTCCCTGCACGGCGGTGCGCGCGGCTTCGACAAGCGGGTGTGGGAGGTGACGCCGGTCGAGCACGGGCTGCGGCTCGAACGGGTCAGCCCGCACGGCGAGGAGGGCTTCCCCGGGAGCCTGGAGGTCTCGGTGACCTACACGCTGGACGCCGACGGGGCGCTGCGGATCGCGTACGAGGCCGTGACGGACGCGCCGACCGTGGTGAACCTGACCAACCACAGCTACTTCAATCTCGCCGGGGCCGGGTCGGGCAGCGCGGGCGGGCATGAACTGCGACTGGCCGCCTCCCGGTTCACCCCGGTCGACGCGGACCTCATTCCGACCGGTGCCCTGGACGAGGTGGCGGGCACCCGCTTCGACTTCCGCCAGGCGCGCAAGGTCGGCTCCGGCTACGACCACAACTTCGTGCTCGACAAGGGTGTGACGGCGACCGCGCAGGAGGTCGCCGAGCTGTACGACCCGTCGAGCGGGCGGGCGCTGACGGTGGCGACGACCGAGCCCGGCCTCCAGCTCTACACCGCCGACCACCTGCCCGAGCCGTTCACCCCGGGCGACGGCATCGCGCTGGAGACGCAGCACTTCCCCGACTCCCCGAACCGGCCGGAGTTCCCGGGCACGGTGCTGCGGCCGGGCGAGGTGTTCCGGTCGGAGACGGTGTACGGCTTCTCGGCGCGCTGACCGCCGGCGAACGCACGAGCCCCGGTCCAGGTGTCAGGGCCTGGACCGGGGCTGTTCCTGGGTACTTCTCCCGGATCAGACGTTAATCGTCGCGGTCACCCGACGGTCCGCGATGGAGCACCCCACCTGGATCTCGTACGAACCCTTCACAAGGGTCCACGTATTGGTCTTCTCGTCCCACACCTCGAACGCCCGGCGCGGCAGTTCGACGACGGCCTCGCCCCGCTCCCCCGGCCCCGCCTCCACCCCGGCGAACCCGGCGAGCCAGCGCACCGGCCGGTCGGCGTCCGGTTCGCTCGGCGCCAGATAGATCTGCACGACCTCGCGCCCGGCGCGCTCGCCGGAGTTGCGGACGCGGACCGTGACCGTGCTGCCCTTGACCTCGGCGGACTCGTACGTCCAGTCGGTGTAGCCCAGGCCGTGCCCGAAGGGGTACGACGGGACCCTGCCGTGCTTCTCCCAGGCGCGGTAGCCGATGAAGACGCCCTCGGTGTACGACAGCTCGCCGGCCGTGGGGACGACTTCGGTGACCGGGGCGTCGGCCAGCGAGCCCCATGTGGTGGGCAGCCGCCCGCCCGGCTCGTGCGCGCCGGTGAGGACGTCCGCCAGGGCGGCGCCGCCCTCCTGGCCGGGGAACCAGCTCAGCAGCACGGCGGCGACGTCCGCGCGCCACGGCAGCTCCACCGGGGAGCCGGAGTTGACGACCACGACGGTGTTCGGGTTGGCGGCGGAGACGGCGCGCACCAGTTCGTCCTGGCGGCCGGACAGCCTCAGGTGCGTGCGGTCGAAGCCCTCGGACTCGACGCGGTCGGTGGTGGCGACCACGACGACGGCCGTGTCGGCGCCCCGGGCGGCCTCGACGGCCTCGGCGATCAGTTCGTCGCCTTCGCGCTGCGGCTCCTGGTGGGCGAGCGTGAAGCCGACGACCTTCATCGGGATGTCCTCGGGGAACTCGACGACGTGGGTGAGGGAGACCTCGACCGGTGCGCCGGCGGTGAGTTCGGGCTGGGCGCGCGGGACGGGTGCGCCGAAGAAGGTGATGAAGGGGTCGTCCTTGGCGGGGCGCTGGACGTCGTCGTAGTAGGTGGTGCCGTCGATGACGAGTGTGAAGGCGCCGATGCCCTTGATGCCGAAGGTGTGCGCGCCGGTGTCGCGCGGGGTGAAGGTGCCGGTCAGCTCCACGGAGTGCAGGGTCTCGTGGGTGACGCCTTCGGGGAGGTCGGAACCCATCCACTGGATCTGGCCGTTGGGCGCGGATCCCGTTCCGATGACGCTGCCGTCCGCGTCCCGGCACACGGCCCTCAGCTCGAAGCCCTTGTCGGCGACGGCGAGTTCGGTGTTCGGGTCGGCGCCGACGGCATAGGTGAGGGTGCCCTCGGGGAGCGCGGCGGTGAGGCCGTCGAGCGGGGAGACGACGCCGGCGGGGAAGACGGTGGCGGAGCCGCCGCCGAGGACGCGGGCGTCGCGGGCGGCGGCGCCGATGAGGGCGACCGTGCCGTTCGGCCGCAGCGGGAGGGCGCCGTCGTTGCGGACCAGGACGAAGGAGCGGCGGGCGATCTCGCGGGCCAGGGCACGGCCGTCGACGGTCTCGGGGAGGTCGGTGACCACGGGCTCGGCGCCGTCGAGGATGCCGACGCGGGCGGCGAGCCGCAGGACGTTGCGCACGGCGTCGTCGACCTTGGCCTCGGCGACCTCGCCGTCGCGTACGGCCTGGGCGAGGGGCTCGCCGTACACGGTCTGCGGTCCCGGCATGGCGACGTCGAGGCCACCCTCGATCGCGCCGGCGGTGGAGCGGGCGGCCATCCAGTCGGAGACGTTGAAGCCGTCGAAGCCCCATTCGCCGCGCAGGACCTCGTTCACGAGGTAGTGGTGCTCGGTCATCGTCGTGCCGTTGACCGTGTTGTAGGCGGTCATGATGCCCCAGGGGTGGGCGTTCTCGACGATGATCTCGAAGGGCGCCAGGTACAGCTCGCGCAGGGCGCGTTCGCTCACGGTGTTGTCGACGGTGAAGCGGTCGGTCTCGGCGTCGTTGGCGACGAAGTGCTTCATGGTGGTGCCGACGCCGCCGGCCTGGACGCCGCTCACATAGGCCGCGCCGATCGTCCCCGTCAGATACGGGTCCTCGCTGTACGCCTCGAAGTGGCGCCCGCCGAGCGGGGACCGGTGGAGGTTGACGGTGGGGGCGAGGAGCACATGGACGCCCTTGCGGCGGGCCTCCTGGGCGAGGAGGGTGCCGGCGCGGCGGGCGAGGGCCGGGTCCCAGGTTGCGGCGAGGGCGGTGGGCGAGGGCAGCGCGACGGAGGGGTCGTCGGCGGTCCAGCGCACGCCCCGGACGCCGATCGGGCCGTCGGACATGACGAGGGACTTCAGGCCGATCCCGGGGAGCGCGGGCAGGGTCCACATGTCCTGGCCGGAGAGCAGCCGCGCCTTCGCGTCGAGGTCGAGCCGGGCGAGGGCCGCCTCGACGACCGCCTCGCGTGCTTCATCGGCCTGGGTGCGCCTTCCCGCCATCGCGGTGCCTCCTCGTTGAGTGCCGGTGTGCCCCCATCCTGCATCGACTACCTGTAGGCCGGTAGGTTTCGTTATATTGCTGTTACATTAGGGGTACGTCGATGTCGTACGGTGACGCCATGAACGCGAGGGTCAGGAGCGAGGAGCGCCGCGCCGAGATCGTGCGGGCGGCCCTGGAGGTGATCGCCGAGCGCGGTTACCGGGGCGCGAGCCTGGGCGCGGTCGCGGAGCGGGTCGGGCTCACCCAGCAGGGGCTGCTGCACTACTTCCCGACCAAGGACGCGCTGCTCGTCGCCGTGCTCCAGGAGCGGGACCAGTGGGACGCGGTGCCCAACACCCGGTGGCGGATGGACCTGCTGACCTCGCTGGTCGAGTACAACGCGATGCGGCCCGGCATCATCCAGACCTTCTCGGCGCTGCTCGGCGAGAGCGTGACGGAGGGGCATCCTGCACGCGAGTACTTCACGGAGCGCTACGTCCAGGTCCGCGCGAACATGGCGGAGATGCTGCGCGCCGAGTACGGCGACCGGCTGCCGAACGGACTGACCCCGGAGCGTACGGCTCCGCTGCTGGTCGCCGTGATGGACGGCCTCCAGTACCAATGGCTCCTGGACCCCGAGTCGGTGGACATGCCGGGCGCGTTCCGGGACTTCCTCAGACTGCTGGGCGAGGACCGCGAGGCTCCCGAGATCACGGACTGACCGCGGCGACGACCTCCACCTCCACGCGGGCCTGCGGCCGGAACAGCCTCGGCACCTCGAATGTCATGCTGGTGGGCGGGGTGCCGGTGAGGAACTGCCGCCGTACGGTGCCGTATTCCTCCAGGGTGCCGATGTCGGTCAGGCAGGTGCGGATGTTGACGACGTCCGCGAGGGTCGCCCCGTGCGCCGCGAGCAGCGCGGCGATCGTCTCGAAGATGCCCCGGGTCTGTTCGGCGACCGTGTCGCCCTCGGCGATCTGTCCGGAGAGGAACAACAGGGCGCTGCCGTCGGCGTGTTCGACTCGGGCGACCTGCGAGTAGTACGGGCTGAGCGGCTGTGGCGCGGAGGCCGGGTTGCCGATGGTGATCTGCATGCCTTCGACGCTAGGTCCGCCCTTGTGATGCGACAAGCGAATGTCCAGCATGGACGCCATGACGGATCAGCATGGCTTTCCCGAGGTCTCCTCCGTGTGGCTCAGGGCGTTCCTGGAAGTCGCCCGGCACGGCTCGTTCACCGGCGCCGCGCGGACCCTCGGGTGGACACAGTCGGCGGTGTCCCGTCAGATCTCCTCGCTGGAGGGGGTGTTGGGCGGCGGTCCGCTCTTCGACCGGCTGCCGCGGGGCGTACGGCTCACCGAGGCCGGGCGGGCTCTCGTGCCCTACGCCGAGGCCGTCGGGGAAGCGCTGCACGGGGCCGTTCGGGAGCTGGCGGCGCTGCGTGAAGCGGCCGGCGGGCGACTGCGGTTCGGTGCGTTCGCCTCGGCCGACGCGGGGCTGGTGCCGCAGGCGCTGGCCGCATTCCGCGCGAGGCATCCGCAGGTTCACGTGACCCGCGAGGAGGGCTTCACCCCAGCGCTCCTGGACCGTTTGAGCGCGGGCCATCTCGACCTCGCCGTCGTCTCCACCACGGGCCGCGCGCCGCTGGAGACGTACGAACTCCAGCACCTCCTCGACGAGTCCCTGTACGTCGCCGTGCCCGCCGCGCACCCCCTCGCCCGTCATGAAGGCCCTGTCCGGCTCGGACAACTCTGCGAGGCCGACTGGATCTCCGGCAGCTCGCGCCCCGAGGGCACCCTCCTCGACGCGGCGTTGCGGCAGGGCTTCCGGCCGCGGGTCGCGCATGTCGTCGGCGAGTGGACCGCCAAGCAGGGGTACGTCGCGGCCGGCCTGGGGGTCGCCCTCGTGCCGGCGTTGGCAGCCGCGTCCGTGCGCCCCGACGTGCGCCTGGTGCCGGTGCTGGACGAAGGCGGCCCGGCGCGGGCCGTGTACGCGGCGACGGTGCGGGGGCGGTCGTTGTCGGCGGCCGGGGCGCAGTTCCTGGGGGCGTTGCGGGAGGCGGCGGCCGTGGCGGGGTGAGTGTGCACCATGGCGTGGACCACTCCCGTCACGCGATACTTCCGGCGTCCCGCACGACGCACGCACTGCGCCCCCACCGTGACGGAAGGACCATAACTCCCTTGAATTCCATACGTGTTCGGATCGGCGTCCTCGGACTGGCCCTGCTGGCCGGCCTCTCGGCCCCGACGTCGGGGACCGCTGCCGCCGCCGGGGCGGCCGCCGCGACACCGACCGTCGAGGAGCAGCGGCTCGACAGGGCGGTGCCCCAGGAGATACTGCGCCGCTCCGGGTTCGACGCCGCCGCGGCGCGCTTCGCCCGCGATCTCACCGCGGCGCGCTCCTACGCGCAGGCCCGTCATGTCGTCGAGCGCGAGGGGTCGGCGCTGTGGCGCAGGGCCGTCGACCGGGCGCAGGGGCGGGGGCCGGCGGGCGGCGATCTGAGCCGGGACGACGATCGGCCCTTGTACTGGGCGCGGTTGGCGATGACGCGCGAGGTGCGGACGTGGGCGCCTGGGTTCGGGCTGAGCGACGGGCAGCGGGGTTCGCTGCTGGACGCGTTGGAGCGGACGTCGCGTGGCCAGAGGGACATCCGGTATCCGCACGGTGATCTGAAGCGGGTGCTGGTCACCGGCTTCGACCCGTTCACCCTCGACCGTGACATCCGTATCTCCAACCCGTCCGGGGCGACCGCGCTCGCCCTCGACGGCACGGTGATCGAGACGGCGGACGGGCCGGCGCGGGTGGAGACCGCCGTGTTCCCGGTGCGCTGGCAGGACTTCGCCGAAGGCACGGTGGAGCGGACGCTGCGGCCGTATCTGAAGCAGGTCGACCTGTTCACGACGGTGAGCCAGGGGCGGGTCGGGCGGTTCGACGTCGAGCGGACCAACGGGGCCTGGCGGGGCGGCTTCCCGGACAACCAGAACGTCTCCCGCACCGAGACCGTGCCGGTCGCCGATCCGGCCTCGCAGCCGCAGTGGACGACGACGACCCTGCCGTACGCGCAGATCGTCGCCGCGGACACGGGCCGGTTCCCGGTGTACGACAACACCAGCGTGACCGAGATCCCGGCGGGCGGGACGCAGGCCGTCGTACGGCCGGACGGGCCGACGCCCGGCTCGACCGCGCGCGCCGGGGGCGGCGGGGACTACCTCTCCAACGAGATCGCCTACCGGGCGACCCTGCTGCGGGACCGACTGGGGCTGCACGACGTGCTGCCGGGCGGGCATGTGCACACGCCGGTGCTCCAGTTCGGGGCGGGGAACACGGATCCGGCGACGGGGGCCGTGACGGACCCGGAGTTCGTGCGCAATCGGCTGGACATCATCGGGCAGGTGCGGGCGATCGTGAGCGTGGCGGTGGAGGCGACGCCGGCGTCGTAGCCGCCCGGCATCGTCGTTGCCGTCGTCCGGGGGCTGCCGCCCCCGGACCCCCGCTTCGGCCCTGAACGGACCTCGTCCTCACACGCCGGACGGGCTGGACGAAACCGGCCGGCGCTCCCCTTCCCCGGCCTCCTCGGTCTCCTCCCCCATCAGCTCCCGCGCCATCAGCGTCGCCCCCGCGACCGCGCCCGGCATCAGGAACACCGCGACGAACGGGATCAGGAAGGCCGCGGCGAGGGGCGTGCCGAAGCCCCAGATCAGGGTCTTGCGGGAGCGCAGGAGGGCGAGGCGGTCGCGGAGTTCGACGCGGCGGCGCTGGAGGGCGACGGCGGTGAGTTCCTCGGTGAGGAAGAAGCCCGTGACGACGACGCCGAGCACGGGTACGACCGTCTGACCGACGACCGGGATGAAGCCGAGGGCGAAGAGCAGCACGCCCCACAGGGCGGCGCGCAGCACGATCCGCAGGCTGTCGCGGCCCGAGATCCACAGCTCGCGCCAGAGCGGCAGGCCGGATTCGGGTGCCGTGCCGTCCGGGGAGACGTCGCGGTCGACCTTCTCCGAGAGGTTCTCGTAGAAGGGCTGGCCGATCAGGAGTGTCACGGCGGTGAAGGTGACGACCGACAGGAGCAGGCCGAGGGTGAACAGCACGGCGGTGAGGAAGCCGCGGAACAGGCCCTGCCAGGGGCTCGACCAGTCGTCGGCGAACGGCGTCGACCAGGACACGAAGTCCTCGCCCCACAGCGCGAGGGCGACGAGCGCGCCCGCGTAGAGCACCAGGGTGATCAGGCCCGGGATCAGCCCGAAGCCGTACTGCTTGCCGTGCCGGGCCACCCATCGCTGGCCCTTGAGGAGATACCTGAAACCGGCACCAAGATCGCGCATGCAACGAACTGTAGCCGGGGCTTGTCACACCGACGTCACGGCCGCTTCGGGGCGGGGTCACCGTCACGGCCGCATCGGGGGCGGGGTCACCGCCGACGCCTCAGGCGGGGGTGACGGTCACCACCACCCCCTGCTCCGCCGCCGGGCTCACCGCCGCCGACACCCGGACCGCCACGCCCCGTGCCACGCGCCCCGCGCGCATCGCCCCGGCGAGCAGCATGGGCTGCAGCCGCTCCACCGAGGCCACCAGGAACTCCTCGCCGGCGATCAGGACCGGGCGGGCCGCCTTGGTCGCCGCCGCCGCTGCCTCCGTGAGGTCGGCCAGGGGCGGCAGGGTGGTGCGGACCACGTTGGCCCCGGCGGCGGCCGCACGCTCGGCCAACGCCACCTGGAGGGGCATCAGCGGAGCCAGCGCGGCCGTCAACGCGTCGGCGATGCGACGCAGTTCGGGGGAGGACTCGCGCAGGACCTCCGCCGCCGAGCGGAGCAGCGGAGCCAGCGCCAGCAGTGCGCCCGCGGCCACCCCGGCCGTCGCCGGCAGCAAGGGCGAGGTCGCCTCGACCAGTTCGCCGAGGGCCGCCGCGAACTCCTCGACCGCCGGCTCCACCGCATCCAGCACCGGCAGCAGGCTGTCGCCCAGGGCCGCGAGCAGGGCCTGCGCCGGTTCGCTCACCGGGTGGACGGCGAGGGGCGCCCCGCTGGTGCCGAGGCGGGTGAGGGTCTCGACGACGCGGTAGAAGGCCTCCTGGGCCTGCGGGGAGGCGCTCGCCTCGGCCAGTTCCGCGGTGGTCTGCCGCAGGACGCGCAGGACCTCGGCGCCCGATCCGTCCCTGGGGTCGAAGGTGTTGAGCGCGATGCGGGTGATGTTCCCGGCCGTGTCCAGGAGCTGGCCGGTGATGTCGGTCGTGCTGCGTGCCATGCGGAGTACGTCGTCCCTGCTGGGGAGCGTAGGGATCGTTGCCATGAGCCCTCCTCGCCTCACACACCCGGTGCCCTCAGCATGCCCGGTCCGGAGGCCCCGCAAGGGCCGTCCGGGGCATCCGTGACACCAACTCCCTCTTGTTGCGGTTGAGTCGAACAGGTACACCTCGCCGTACCGATCACAGGAAGTTCCCGGAGGAGGTACGCGTGCGCATCACGAGAACCGTTCCTGCGAGACCCGTTCCGATCACCGCCCTGGCCCTCGCCACGGCCGGCTCCCTGCTCCTCAGCACCCCGCACACCGCCGACGCGAAGCCCGGACCCCCGGTCCACCGAGAGACCGCGCCCGACGAGAACGCCGCGCAGGCGCCCCTGAGCGCGGCCCGACGGGCCCTCTCCGCCGCCGGGGCGTCCTCCGAGGCCGCCTCCGCGGCGGTACTCGGCGACGACCACCGCGGCTACCCCCGCCGGCAGGTGCTCACCCCCGACCCCGAGAACCCGGCCGACAAGTCCATCAAGCTGGGCCTCACCCCGTACCACTCCATCGCGCCGAAGCTGAACGCCCTCCAGGCCCTGGGCGACCGGGTGAGCGTGGAGGTCGCGGGGCGGTCGGCCGGCGGGCACCGGCTGTACCTCGTCACCGTCACCGCCCCGGAGAGCGCCCGCCAGACCCGCGCCCAGGCGCGCATGCGCGAACTCATCGAGAACGCGCCCTCGGCCGCCGCCAGGTCCCCCGAGATCAAGCGGGCCTACAAGGCGCCGGTCTTCCTCAACAACAACATCCACGGCAACGAGTGGGAGGGCACCGACGCCTCCCTGAAGCTCATCGAGCGGCTCGCCACCGCCGACGACAGCGCGACGCGCGACCTTCTCGCTCGCAGCCGGCTCTACTTCAACATCACCGCCAACCCCGACGGCCGGATCGCCGGGACCCGCGCGAACGCGGGCGGCTTCGACCTGAACCGGGACTTCGTCACCGCCTCGCAACCCGAGGTGCGGGCGATGCGGCGGATCATGATCGACAAGCAGCCGGCCGTGATGCTCGACCTGCACGGCTACGTCAACGGCACCCTCATCGAGCCGACCACTCCCCCGCACGGCGAGAACTACGAGTACGACCTGTTCCTGAAGAACACCTACGCCAACGCGCTCGGCATGGAGGCCGCCGTCAACGGCCTCGGCTACACGGCCGAGAAGGACGGCGTGCAGCCCGCGCAGATCCCGTTCCGGGACCAGGAGGAGGGCTGGGACGACTGGCCGCCGATCTTCACCCCGCAGTACGCGGCCTACCACGGCACGGTCGCCGCGCACACGGTGGAGATCCCGATGCGGGTGAACAACGCCGACTACGCCAATCTGCCCGTCACCGAACTGCGCCGCCGCTCCGCCATCAACGTCGACGTCGCCGGGGCCGCCCTGCGCGCCACCCTCGACTTCGTGCGGACGCGGCGCGCCTCGCTCGTCGCCGACCAGATCGAGGTCTTCCGGCGCGGGGCCACGGGCGCCGCCCAGGTCCCGGTGTCCGAGGAGACCGTCCCGGGCGTCCCCGGCATCGGCCCGGAGGACGTCTACACGACGACGTTCCCGCGCGCCTATGTCATCCCGGCCGGCCGCGGCGCGCAGCGCTCGGCGACCGCGGCCGCCCGCCTCGTGGACCATCTCCTCGCCAACGACGTCCGCGTCACCCGCGCGCTGCACGGCTTCCGGCTGGGCGCACGGACGTACGCGAAGGGCTCGTACGTCGTCGACCTGCGCCAGGCCAAGCGCGGCCTGGCGAACGCGCTGCTCGCGGACGGGCGGGACATCAGCGACAAGGTGTCGGTGATGTACGACATCTCGGGCTGGAGTCTGGGCAGGCTGTGGGGTGCGACGGTGGAGCCCGTGACGCGCGGGAGCCTCGCCGGAGCCCCGCTGCGGCCGGTGTCGGCCGCCGCCCGGGTCGGGTACGTCGCCCCGCGCGGCGCTCTGCGGCTGCGGCTGGACGACCCGCGCGAGGTCGCGGCGCTCAACTCGCTGCTCCAGCGGGGCGTTGCGGTACGGCGGGCGGCCGACGGCAGCGCGATCGTCCCGGCGTCCGCCCGCCCCAAGGCCGAGGCGGCGGCGCGGACGTACGACGTCGCCTTCGACGCCACGACGGCCAGGGGCACGGCCCCGCTGCCCCGTACGCGTGTCGCGGCCGCCGTCACGCCGGGCGAGCTCCTGGCGCTGCGGGAGATGAACTTCGAGGTCACGCCGGTCTCGACGGCCGTACTGAACGCCGGGTTCGACTGGTCCTCGGTGGACGTCCTGTTCGTGTCCGCGGGGCTGGACCACGGCGATCTGAACGCCGGCGCCGCTGCCGCCCTCGACGCCTTCCTGGACGGGCACGGTCTGGTCGGGCGGGGCGCCACGGGTGCCGAGCTCAACGCGGCGGCCGGGCTGCTGGCCGTGAAGCCGGTCGAGGGCAACGGGGACGCCAACGGGGTGGTGCGCGTGGCGAACTCGGGCAGCGCCCTGATGAACGGCGCCCCCTCGCACGGCTTCGTCTACGCGCCCGTGTGGTTCACCGACCTCGGGCCGCAGGTCCGGGTGGAACAGTCGTACGCGACCGGGAATCCGCTCGTCGCCGGGCACTGGCGGCCGGCGCAGGACGGCACCGGCGGACCCGCGGACGCGGCGGGGCGGGCCGCGGTGGTCAGCGGCCCGCGAGCGGTCCTGTTCGGCACCGAGCCGCTGTTCAGGGATCATCCCAAGGGGGAATTTGCCCAGGTGGGACGGGCGTTGTTCGGCATCGCCCAGGCCGGCGGCAGCAGATGAGGAGAGCGGATGACGCAAGGTATCCACGGCACGGTCGCGGTCGGCTTCGAGCCGGTACGCGAGGAGTTCGCCGCGTTCGTGAAAGGTGAACTCCCCGACTACGAAGGACAGTTGTGTGCCTACGTGCACGGCCGCAAGGTCGTCGACCTGTGGGCCGGCTGCGAGGCGGACTCCCTGCACGGCGTGTTCTCCTCCACCAAGGGCGCCGCGTACCTCGTGGTCGCGCTGCTCATGCAGGAGGGCACGCTGGAGCCGGACCGGAAGGTCACGTACTACTGGCCGGAGTTCGCGGCCGAGGGCAAGGGCGGGCTGACCCTGCGCGATCTGCTCTCGCACCGGGCCGGGGTGGTCGGGCTGGACGCCGGGTTCACCGGGGCCGAGCTGGCCGACGACCGCGCGATCGCCGAGCGGCTGGCCGACCAGCGGCCGTTCTGGCGGCCCGGCACGGCCTTCGGCTACCACGCGTTCGTCATCGGCGCGCTCGTGGGCGAGGTCGTACGCCGGGCCACCGGCCGCACCCTCCAGGAGGTGTACGAGGAGCGGATCCGGGCGCCGTACGGCCTGGACTTCCACCTCGGACTCCCCGAGGAGCTGGAGCCGCGCTACCGCTCCGTGCAGCCGATGGCGCCGACGCCGGAGCAGCAGGCGGTGCTGGACGCGACGCCGACGGGGCCGCACACCCTGGCCGCGATCGCCTTCAACACGCATGTGCCGGGGGCGGGCGAGCTCACGGACTACCCCAACTCCCGTGCCGTGCGCGCGAGCGGGCCCGCCTCGGCGGGCGGTGTGGCGTCCGCGCGCGGGCTCGCCGGGATGTACGCGGCGGCGATCAGCGAGGTGGACGAACGCCCGCCGCTGCTGAAGCCGGACACGATCGCCGAAGTCGGCCAGATCCAATCCACCGGGTACGACCTGGTGGCCCGGTTCCACAAGTCCTTCGGCCTGGGCTTCCAGGCGGTCGCCGACTACGTGTACCCGTTCCTGGGCGCGGGCTCCTTCGGCCACAGCGGCGCGGGCGGCTCCCAGTCCTTCGCGGACCCGCGCTGCGGGCTCGCCTACGGCTACACCCGGCGCCGGTTCGCCTATCCGGGCGGGGCGGCGCCGGAGAACGAGCAGTTCGTCAGGACGGTGCACAGGGCAGCGCTGGCGAGCTGAAGGCCCACACGGCCCACGGCAACGGCCCACCGACGTCCATCGGGCCGACGACACCGGCCGCGAGGGAGCCGGAGGGGCGCGCCGGTGTCGAGACGGCGAACGCGCGGAGGCCCGAAGGGTCGAGCACGATCGCCGTCTCGACACCGGCACAAGGCGCCCCGCAGGCGACCGAGCATGAGCACAGAGGCCGCACCCCACGTCCAGGGGTGCGGCCTCCGCCTGCGCAACGAACGACGTCAGGCCAGCGTCACGCTGATGTTGCCGCGCGTCGCCTTCGAGTACGGGCAGACCTGGTGGGCCTTCTCGAGCAGGTCCCAGGCCGTGGCCGCGTCGACGTTCGGGATGGCCGCCGATATCTCGACGATGATCCCGAAGCCGTCGTCGTTCTTGCCGATGCCGACCTTCGCGGTGACGGTCGAGCCGGAGATGTCGGCCTTCTCCTGGCGGGCGACGACGCCGAGGGCGCCCTGGAAGCAGGCGCTGTAGCCGGCCGCGAAGAGCTGCTCCGGGTTGGTGCCGGCGCCGCTGCCGCCCATCTCCTTGGGCGGGTTCACGACGACGTCGAGCTTGCCGTCGTCGGTGGCGACCCGGCCGTCGCGACCGTTCTCGGCGGTGGCGACGGCGGTGTACAGGACGTCAGCTCGACCTATGGGGGTGCTGGACATGCGGTGTCTTCTCCTCCTCGGTCCGCCGCGACTCGCGCCCACGATCGACGACGGTTTCGGAAAGAAGTTATCGCATACCGGAAAGCCTCAGAAGACGACCGAGACAGTCAGAGCTTGACGATCATCTTTCCGATGTTGTCGCCGCGCAGAACCCCGAGGAACGCCTCCAGGTTGTTCTCGATGCCCTCGACGACCGTCTCGCGGTACTTGAGCTGCCCCGAGGCGACCCAGGGGCCGACCTCCTGGACGAACTCCGGCTGGAGGTCGTAGTGGTCGCCGACCAGAACGCCCTCGACGCGCAGCCGGTTCTGGAGGATCTTGACCATGTTGCGCGGCCCGGGGGTCGGCTCGGTCGAGTTGTACTGGGAGATCATCCCGCAGATCACGGCCCGGCCGCCGAGGTTGAGCGCGCCGATCGCGGCCTCCAGGTGCTCACCGCCGACGTTGTCGAAGTAGACGTCGATGCCGTCCGGGGCGGCCTCCTGGAGCTGCTCCCAGACCGGGCCGTTCTTGTAGTTGAACGCGGCGTCGAAGCCGTACTCCTCGACGAGGAGCTTGACCTTCTCGTCCGAGCCGGCCGAGCCGATGACCCGCGAGGCGCCCTTGAGCTTGGCGATCTGGCCGACCTGGCTGCCGACGGCACCCGCGGCGCCCGACACGAAGACCGCGTCACCCTCCTTGAAGCCACCGACCCGCAGCAGACCCGCGTACGCGGTCAGGCCCGTCATGCCGAGGACACCGAGGTACGAGGACAGGGGCGCGGCGTCGGGGTCGACCTTGACGGCGGCCTTCGCGTCCATGACCGCGTGCTCGCGCCAGCCGAAGAAGTGCAGGACGTGGTCGCCCACCGCGAGGCCCTCGGCATTGGAGGCCACGACCTCGCCGACGGCGCCGCCCTGCATGACCTTGCCGAGCTCGTACGGCGCGGCGTACGACTTGGCCGCGGACATACGGCCGCGCATGTACGGGTCGACGGAGAGGTACTTGTTCCGTACGAGCACCTGACCCTCACCGGGCGTCGGCATCTCGGCCTCGACCAGGGCGAAGTCCTCGGCCTTGGGCCAGCCGACGGGGCGGGAGAGGAGGTGCCATTCGCGGTTGCTCATGCGGGTGTGCCTTTCCGATCTCTGCGGCAATTACTTCAGTAACTGAAACAACCATGCTCCTGAATATTTCAGGATGTCAAGTAACAGGGGTACCATGAGAGCATGGCCACTCCACACAAGACCCGCCGTCCGGATGAACTGACCCTCGAAGTCGTCGACCTCATCGGCGCGGTCGTGGCCCGCTACCACGAGGAGTACGAGGAGGCCGCCGCCGAGCACGCCCTGACCGGGGCGCAGGCACGGCTGCTGAGCCTGCTGTCGCTGGAGCCGCTGCCGATGCGCAAGCTGGCGCAGCAGTTGCGGTGCGAGCCGTCGAACGTGACCGGGATCGTGGATCGTCTGGAGGCGCGGAGCCTGGTGGAGCGCCGGCCGGATCCGGCGGACCGCCGGGTGAAGCTTGCCGCGGTCACCGAGGAGGGGCGGCAGGTGGCACGCGGCCTGCGCGAGTCCCTGCGGTTCGCCCGGGAGCCGCTCGCGGGGCTCTCCGACGAGGAGCGGTTGTCGTTGCGGGATCTGCTGCGGCGGATGCTGGACGCTCCGGTGGCAGTGCCGCGAGGGGATGTGCCGCGGTAGGCCGTCGGTCGTCCGCCTGCCCGTCCTGGCCGGTCGCGCCCGCGCGGCGGAGCCGCGCACCGGCACAGCCCCGCGCCTCGTACCGGCGCTGCCGGACCGAGGACGAAACCGCCGCTTCGTCACTGCGGGATCACCCCGCACAGGTGATGCGGGGTCGGGGTGCGGGCGGTGGGATGCCCCTGTGGGCAGTGAGCGCAGCGTTGGAGTGTCCGGTGCGGCCGGTCGGGTCCCGGTGGGGCGGCGGTGGGCGGCGCGGCTGGCGCTGCTCGTCGCGGGCGGGGCGCTCGCGCTGGTGCTGACGGCGGCCGGGGTCAGCAGCCTCGGACTGCTGGTCGTCGGCCTTGCGGGGCTCGCCGTCACCGCCGCCGCCCTGTGGTGGGCCCTCTCCCGGCGCGGCCTGGTCCGGGCGCTGGCCGCCGCCCTCGCCCTGTTGACGCCGGGCGCGGTACTGGTGGCCTACGTGTCGGTCGGCCTGCTGTGGGCCGTACTGTCGGCCCTCGCCCTGTGGACCGTCGCGGCGCTGATCGGGCGGGCCGCCCTCGCGGCGGACGCCGAACATCCGGTGCAACGGCACCGTTCGACGCCCCCGCCCAAGGCACCGTTCCTGATCATGAACCCCCGCTCGGGAGGCGGAAAGGTCGGCAGGTTCGACCTGGTGGCCAAGGCGCGGGCGCGGGGCGCCGAGGTCGTCGTGCTGGACCCGGCGCATCCCCAGGACGTCGAGGAGCTCGCCCGCCGGGCCGTGACCCGGGGGGCCGACCTGCTGGGGGTCGCCGGCGGCGACGGCACCCAGGCGCTGGTGGCGGGGGTGGCCGCCGGGCACGGCCTGCCGTTCATGGTGATCTCCGCCGGCACCCGCAACCACTTCGCCATGGACCTCGGCCTCGACCGGGACGACCCCTCGACCTGCCTCGACGCGCTGACCGACGGGGTCGAACTCCGCGTCGACCTCGGCCTGATCGGTGAGCGCGTGTTCGTGAACACCGCGTCCTTCGGGGCGTACGCGACGGTCGTGCAGAGCCCGGCTTACCGCGACGACAAGGTGGGCACCGTCCTGCGGGAGCTCCCGGACCTGCTGACCCATCACATGGGCCCGCGGTTGACCGTGCGGGCGGGGCAGGTGGCCATCGAGGCTCCCCAAGCGGTGCTGATCAGCAACAACCCGTACGGGCTCGGCGACGCGGCCGGTCTGGGCCGGCGGCCACGGCTGGACTCCGGCACCCTCGGCGTCCTCGGGGTCAGCGTCGACAGCGCCCCCCAGGCGGCCGGTCTGCTGCGCGGCCAGCAGGCAGGCGGCCTGATCTCACTGGCCGCGGACGAGGTGGTGGTGCACGCCGACGGGCCCGAAATCCCGGTCGGCGTCGACGGCGAAGCCCTTGAGTTGCCCGCCCCCGTCGTGTGCCGCGTCATGCCGGGTGCGCTGCGCGTGCGCGTACCGAGAGAGCGGCCGGGTGTGCCCGAGGCGAGGCCGCCGGTCGACTGGCGGGCCCTGGGCCGGCTGGCGTTCGCTCGCCGCGCCGGGTGACGTTCACCGAGGCGAACCCCGGCCGATCAGGTGCACCACCACAGGAACCGGTTGCACGTCTCCGACGGCGACGGGTCCGGGGTCGGGTCCGACGTGGTCGGTTCGGTCGTCGGGGTCGGGTTCCCGCCGGACGTGGGGGTGGGCGCCGGGGCCGGGGCGGACGGGCCGGAGGCGCCGCCCGTCGTCGACGCCTGGGGGTCCTTCGTCGGGGTCTTGTCGTCCTCGTCCTTCTTGTCCTTGGGGGACTTGGAGACCGAAGGGGAGGCCGAGGGGTCCTTCGACGACTGGGCCGGGCCCGCTCCAGCGGTCCCGTCCGTCGCGTCGGCCGAGGGCGACACCTCCGACTCCGCGGCACCCTCCGCCGACTCGTCCCCGGCGGCGGCCGGCCTGGCGCTCTTGCCGGGGGCGTCCATGCCGAGTTCCGCGAGGCTCAGGCCGCCGGCGGCCAGGACGAACCCGGCGGTGATCAGCAGGGCCCGACGGCGGCGGCGCCGGTGCGCGGCGGCCTTGCGATCGCGACGGCTCGCGCCACCCGCCCCGGACTCCTCGTCCGGGTCGTCCTCGTCGTACTCGTCGCCCTCGGCGTACTCGTCGTCGTTCTCGGCGTACTCGTCGTCGTTCTCGGCGTACTCGTCAGGCTCGTCGTGGCCGCCGCGTCTGCGGCCCCGGCCGCGCCGCTGTGCAGCCCGCCGTGCGGCCCGCCCGCCGACCGGTGCGCCCACGGCGACCGGCTCGGCGTCCGGGGCGTCTGCGGCCGACTCGGCCTGCTGGGCGCCCGGTTCGTCGTGGCGCTCGCCGTACTGTCCGGCGCCGTACTGCTCGTCGCCGTACGCACCCGTGCCGTACCCGCCGCCGTACTGCCCCGCGCCCGCGTACCCCTCGTACGCGCCCTGGCCCGCGGCTCCCGCGGGCCGGTCGGCCAACTGCGGGTACGCCTGGTCGGGGGCGCCCGCGTACACCCGGACATGTTCGACCGTGGCGCCGCACCCCGGGCAGGCGAGGGCGCCATTCAGGTGCCGTCGGCACGGGTGGCAGTAGTCCATGACGCGGGAAGACTAGGTTCCACAGACGCACAGTTCCTAGTCACGACTGTGAAAGTTCTGTAGGAAACAAACCGTTCCCGCATGGCGAGTTGACGGATATGCCACGACACGCCACAGACGCCCCCCACACTCCGCGACCGGCTGCCCGAAATCCGTATCGAAAGCAGTGTCGAAACCGTTATGCGTTCGACCCATTGACACTCCCACCGCCGTCTCCCTACTGTCACGTCAGCATTTCGAACGTGTGACGAAATTTCGAACACGCTCGGGTGTGACACCAACGAGCCGACGACGCAGCAAGGGGCAACTGCCGTGCGCATCACCGGAATCAGCACACACGTGGTCGGGACGCCGTGGCGCAACCTGACATACGTCCAGGTGCACACCGACGAAGGAGTCACCGGAGTCGGCGAGACCCGGATGCTGGGCCACACCGACGCGCTGATCGGCTATCTGCGGGAGGCCGAGGCCAACCACATTCTCGGTTCGGACCCGTTCGCTGTCGAGGACCTCGTACGCCGCATGAAGTACGGCGACTACGGCCGGGCGGGCGAGATCGTGATGTCCGGTATCGCCGTGATCGAGATGGCGTGCTGGGACATCAAGGGCAAGGCCCTCGGGGTGCCGGTCTGGCAGCTCCTGGGCGGCAAGGTCACCGACAAGGTCAAGGCGTACGCCAACGGCTGGTACACGACGGAGCGGACCCCTGAGGCGTACCACAAGGCGGCCCAGGGCGTGATGGAGCGCGGGTACCGGGCGCTCAAGATCGACCCCTTCGGCACCGGGCACTTCGAGCTCGACCACGAGCAGACCCTGTACGCCGTCTCGCTCATCGAGGCCGTGCGGGACGCCATCGGCCCCGAGGCCGAGCTGATGCTGGAGATGCACGGCCGCTTCTCCCCCGCCACCGCCGTCCGGCTCGCGCGCGAGCTCGCCCCCTTCAAGCCGGCCTGGCTGGAGGAGCCCTGCCCGCCGGAGAACCTGAAGGCGCTGGAGAAGGTCGCCGCCAAGGTCGACATGCCGGTCGCGACCGGCGAGCGGATTCACGATCGCATCGAGTTCCGCGAGCTGTTCGAGAGCCAGGCCGTCGACATCATCCAGCCCGACGTCGGCCACATCGGCGGCATCTGGGAGACGCGCAAGCTGGCCGCCACCGCCGAGGCCCACTACGTGCTCGTCGCCCCGCACAACGTGGGCGGCTCGGTCCTGACCGCCGCCTCCCTCCAGGTCGGTTTCACCTCCCCGAACTTCAAGATCCTGGAGCACTTCAACGACTTCGCCGACGCGGAGATCAAGAAGGTCGTCAAGGGCGCGCCCCAGGTGAACCCGGAGGACGGCTGCTTCCACCTCTCCGACGCCCCCGGCCTCGGGGTCGAGTTCGACGCCGACGCCGCCGCCGAGTTCCCGCAGCAGCAGGCCCGCTTCGACCTGTGGGCCGAGGGCTGGGAGCAGCGCAAGCCCAAGGGCGCGCAGTGAGCACCGCGGTCGTCATCGAGGCGCCCGGCGAGCACCGGCTCATCGAGCACACGCCCCGTGAGCCGGGTCCCGGCGAGGCCCTGGTCCGCGTCCACGCGGTCGGCATCTGCGGCAGCGACCGCGAGGTGTACCAGGGCAACCGGCCCGAGGGATACGTCCGTTACCCGCTCACGCCGGGTCACGAGTGGTCCGGGACCGTCGCCGCCGTCGGCGCCGGGGTGCCGGACTCGCTCGTCGGCCGCAAGGTCGTCGGTGAGGGCTTCCGTAACTGCCAGGTCTGCGACCGCTGCCACGCCGGTGAGACGACGCTGTGCGGTGCGGGCTACGAGGAGACCGGGTTCACCCAGCCGGGCGCCATGGCGGCCACGCTGACCCTCCCGGCCCGGCTGCTGCACGTCCTGCCGGACGACTGCGACCTGACCGCCGCCGCCCTGCTGGAGCCGGCCGCCTGTATCGCCGCCGCGGCGATCAAGGCGAACGCGCTGCCGGGTGAGCGCGTGGCCGTGGTCGGCACCGGGACACTCGGGATGTTCGCCGTTCAGTTCCTGAAGGCGGGCTCGCCGGGCGAGTTGCTCGTGGTGGGCACGCGGCGCGATCGAGAGGCGCTGTCGCGGCAGTACGGCGCCACGGACTTCCGCACGAAGGACCAGGAACTCCCGGACGACTTCGACGTCGTCATCGAGACCGCCGGGTCCGCGGACGCCGCACGCGTCTCCGCCGCCCTGCTCCGGCGCGGCGGACGTCTGGTCCTCACCGGGATCCCGGCGCCGGGTGCGCAGGGCCTGGACCCGACCGATCTCGTCGTGCAGCAGCTAGAGGTGCACACCGTGTTCGGGGCGCCGCCGGACGCCTGGGCGCACACCGTGCGCGTGTTCGCGGCCGGGCTGCTCGATCCGCTGCCGCTGGTCACGCACGAGCTGCCGCTTCAGGAGTTCCCGCAGGCGATCGAGCTCGTCGGGTCCGGTGATCCGAAGGTCGGCAAGGTCCTCCTTCGCCCCTAGCCGTACGCCGGTACGGGGGCAACCTGACGGTCCCCGTACCGGCGTACACCCAAGCCCCGCACACCCTGAGCCGCGAACCTCGTCCGACATATCGAACAAGAAGGACAGCTTGTGACCGACGCTTCCGCAGCCCGCCGACCCGGTGAGCAGGTGCTCGCCGCCCTCGGCCTGGGTGCGCCCGACCTCTCCCCCGCCGACGCCTCGCCCCATACCTTCCCGGGCGGCGGCCGCTGGCGCACCGAGATCCCCTCGTGCGAGGGTCCCGAAGCGCTGGCCGTCGTCCTGAAGGAAGCCTCGCTGCTGGACGTGCCGGTCCACCGGATCAGCCAGGGCAGCGGTGTGTGGATGCTGACCGACGCCGAGATCACCGAAATGGTCGACGCGACGAACGAACGCGACATCGAGCTCTGCCTGTTCACCGGCCCGCGCGGCACCTGGGACATCGGCGGGTCCACGCGCACCGACTCACGGGGCGCCGGACTGCGCGCCCGGGGCCACGACGCCGTCGCCGGCTGCATCGAGGACGCCGTGCGGGCGACGGAGCTGGGCGTCAAGTGCCTGCTCGTCGCCGACGAGGGCGTGCTGTGGACGCTGCACCGGGCGAGAGCCGCCGGGATCATCCCGGCCGACACCACCCTCAAGGTGAGCGCGCTGATCGGGCCCGTCAATCCGGCCGCGTACGCGGTGTACGAGCAGTTGGGCGCCGACTCGGTCAACGTGCCCAGCGACCTGACGCTCGACCACCTCACCGAGATACGGCGGGTCTCCGCCGCCCCCATGGACATGTACATCGAGGCCCCCGACGACCTCGGCGGCTATGTGCGGATGTACGAGGTCACCGAGCTGATCCGGCGCGGCGCACCGCTCTACCTGAAGTTCGGGCTCTCCAAGGCCCCCGGCATCTATCCCTACGGACACCACATGCGGGACCTGACGCTGGCCACCGCCCGGGAACGCGTACGGCGCGGCCGGCTGGCGCTGGACCTGCTCGCACGGCACGGAGCCGACGGCGACATGGCGCCCCTCGGTTCACGGCTGCCCGGAAATCTGCGGCGATTTGAAACTCCCGCATAACGTTCCGGACAAACCCCCTTCACAGAAGACGACGCAGTCGAACACAATCCCACACACCCTCGGTCGAACCAAACAGCCCTCGCGGCAGCGTCTTCGCATCGCCAGACCGAGCCCTGCCACACACACATCAAGGATGATGACCATGCGTACTCGCAGAGCCGCACTCGCCGCCATAGCCTCCGCCGCCTCCCTCGCCCTCACCCTGTCCGCCTGTGGCCAGAGCGGCGAGGGCGGCAGCAAGGATGAGGGTGGCGACAGCAAGGGCGGGACCATCGGCATCGCGATGCCGACCAAGTCCTCCGAGCGCTGGATCGCCGACGGCAAGAACGTCGTCGCGGACCTGGAGTCCAAGGGCTACAAGACCAAGCTGGTCTACGGCGAGGACGACCCGGACCAGCAGGTCTCGCAGATCGAGAACCTGATCACGCAGGGCGTCAAGGCGCTGATCGTCGCGGCCATCGACAACAAGTCGATGAACAACGTGCTCCAGCAGGCCAAGGACGCGAACATCCCGGTCATCTCCTACGACCGCCTGATCCTCGGCACCCCGAACGTCGACTACTACGCCTCGTTCGACAACGAGAAGGTCGGAGAGCTCCAGGCCGGCTACATCGTCGAGAAGCTCGGCCTGAAGGACGGCTCCAAGAAGGGCCCGTTCAACATCGAGCTGTTCGCGGGCTCCAACGACGACAACAACACCCGCTACTTCTTCGGCGGGGCGATGAAGGTCCTGCAGCCCTACATCGACAAGAAGCAGCTCGTCGTCCGCTCCGGCCAGACCAAGCTGACCCAGGTCACCACCCTGCGCTGGGACGGCGGCACCGCCCAGAAGCGCATGGACGACATCCTGACCTCGGCGTACAAGAGCGAGCGCGTCGACGCGGTCCTCTCGCCCTACGACGGCATCTCCATCGGCATCCTGTCGGCGCTGAAGTCGGACGACTACGGCTCCAAGAGCAAGCCGCTGCCGGTCGTCACCGGTCAGGACGCCGAGGTCGCCTCGGTGAAGTCGATCATCGCCGACGAGCAGTCGATGACCGTCTACAAGGACACCCGCGAGCTCGCCAAGGTCGCCTCGGGCATGGTCGACGCCCTGCTCAACGACAAGAAGCCCGAGGTCAACGACACCAAGACCTACGACAACGGATCGAAGGTCGTCCCGGCGTACCTGCTGGAGCCGGTCGCGGTCGACAAGACCAACTACCAGAAGGAGGTCGTCGACTCCGGCTACATCAAGGAGAGCGACCTCAAGTAACCGCCGGCCCACTCTGATTGGAAGGCACGACCATGGCGGGACCCGTCCTGGAAATGCGCTCGATCGTCAAGACCTTTCCCGGCGTCAAGGCGCTGTCGGACGTCACGCTGACCGTCCGTCAGGGCGAGGTCCACGCCATCTGCGGGGAGAACGGCGCCGGCAAGTCGACCCTCATGAAGGTCCTCTCCGGCGTCCACCCGCACGGCACCTACGAGGGGGACATCCTCTTCGAGGGGGAGGTCTGCGAGTTCAAGGACATCCGGGCGAGCGAGCACCACGGCATCGTCATCATCCACCAGGAGCTGGCGCTGTCGCCGTTCCTCTCCCTCGCGGAGAACATCTTCCTCGGCAACGAGCACGCCAAGGGCGGGTTCATCGACTGGCGGGAGACCCTGCGGCACGCCACCGAACTGCTGCGCCGGGTCGGTCTCTCCGACCACCCGGACACCCGCGTCGCCGACATCGGCGTGGGCAAGCAGCAGCTCGTGGAGATCGCGAAGGCGCTGTCGAAGAAGGTGAAGCTGCTCATCCTGGATGAGCCGACCGCGGCCCTGAACGACGAGGACAGCGGCAAACTCCTGGATCTGATCCTGGAGTTGAAGAAGCAGGGCATCACCTCGATCATCATCTCCCACAAGCTCAACGAGATCCGCAAGGTCGCCGACTCGGTGACGATCCTGCGCGACGGGCAGACCATCGAGACGCTCGACGTGAAGGCCCCGGAGACCACCGAGGACCGGATCATCAGCGGCATGGTCGGCCGGGACCTGGAGCACCGCTTCCCCGACCGCACCCCGCACGAGCCGGAGGAGGGCGCCGCCCCGGCGCTGGAGATCCGCAACTGGACCGTGCACCACCCGATCGACCAGCAGCGCAAGGTCGTCGACGACGTGTCGATCCAGGTGCGGCGCGGCGAGATCGTCGGCATCGCGGGCCTGATGGGCGCCGGCCGCACCGAGCTCGCGATGAGCGTCTTCGGACGGACCTACGGCCGCTACCACGCCGGCACGGTCCTCAAGGACGGCAAGGAGATCCGTACGAAGTCCGTCTCCGAGGCGGTGAAGCACGGCATCGCGTACGTCACCGAGGACCGCAAGCACTACGGCCTGAACCTCATCGACACCATCAACCGCAACATCTCGCTCAGCGCGCTGGGCAAGGTCGCCAAGCGGGGCGTGGTCGACGAGCACGGGGAGCGGCAGGTCGCCGAGAGCTTCCGCAAGTCCATGAACATCAAGGCGCCGACCGTCTTCGAGCCGGTGGGCAAGCTGTCCGGCGGCAACCAGCAGAAGGTCGTCCTCAGCAAGTGGATCTTCGCCGGTCCCGATGTGCTGATCCTGGACGAGCCGACGCGCGGCATCGACGTCGGTGCCAAGTACGAGATCTACACGGTCATCGACCAGTTGGCCGCCCAGGGCAAGGCGGTCGTCTTCATCTCCTCCGAGCTGCCGGAGCTGCTCGGCATGTGTGACCGCATCTACACGATGGCCGCGGGGCGGCTGACCGGTGAGTTCTCGCGGGCCGAGGCCTCGCAGGAATCGCTGATGCGTCAGATGACAAAGGACAAAGAGGTATCCCGATGAGCACGGATGTGACCGCCAAGACCCCGGCCCCCGCGCCGCCGGGCAAGAGCTCAGGGGCCGCGGGCGACGGTCTGCTCCAGCTCGTGCTGGACGGCCTGCGCCGCAACATGCGGCAGTACGGCATGCTGATCGCGCTCGGCCTGATCGTGGTGCTGTTCGCGGTGTGGACCGAAGGCGACCTGCTGCTGCCGCGCAACGTCTCCAACCTGGTGCTCCAGAACAGCTACATCCTGATCCTCGCGATCGGCATGATGCTGGTGATCATCGCGGGCCACATCGACCTGTCGGTGGGATCACTGACGGCGTTCATCGGCTCGATGGCCGCCGTGTTCATGGTCAAGAACGATCTGCCATGGCCCGTCGCCGTCATCCTCTGCCTCGCCATGGGCGCCCTGGCCGGTGCGGCACAAGGGTTCTTCATCGCCTACGGCGGCATACCATCCTTCATCGTGACCCTCGCGGGCATGCTGATCTTCCGCGGTCTCACCGAGATCTTCCTCGAGGGCCAGACACTCGGCCCGTTCCCGGAGGGCCTGCAGAAGGTCGCCAACGGCTTCCTGCCCGAGGTCGGCCCGAACACCAACTACCACAACCTCACACTTCTGCTCGGCTTCGCGATGATCGCGTTCGTGGTCTTCCAGGAGTTCCGCGACCGCCGCCGCCAGCAGGAGTTCTCGCTGGAAGTCCCGCCCTTCAACCTCTTCCTGCTGAAGCTGGTCGCGCTCGGCGCCGCCATCCTGACGCTGACGATGCTGCTGGCCAGCTACAAGGGCGCCCCGATCGTGCTGCTCATCCTGGGCGTGCTGCTCGTCGGCTTCGGCTATGTGATGCGCAACGCGATCATCGGCCGCCACATCTACGCGATCGGCGGCAACCTGCCCGCGGCCAAGCTGTCGGGTGTGAAGGACAAGAAGGTCACCTTCCTGGTCTTCCTGAACATGGGCATGCTCGCGGCCCTGGCGGGTCTGGTCTTCGCCGCCCGCTTCAACGCGGCCTCTCCCAAGGCCGGCCTCAACTTCGAGCTGGAGGCCATCGCCGCCTCGTTCATCGGCGGCGCGTCGATGAGCGGCGGCGTCGGCACGGTCCTCGGCGCGATCATCGGTGGCCTGGTCCTGGGCGTGCTGAACAACGGTATGAACCTCGTCGGCATCGGCACCGACTGGCAGCAGGTCATCAAGGGCCTGGTCCTGCTGGCGGCGGTCGGGTTCGACGTGTGGAACAAGCGCAAGGTCGGTTCGTAAGTCCAAGTAGGGCCCTGCCGGAAGGCGGGGCCCTTCAACTTCCTGAGCAAGGAGCCGCACATGGACATGAGCAGACGTACGGTCATAGCCGGCGCCGCGGCGGTGGGGATCTCCGCCGCGACCATCGGCAGCGCGCACGCAACGGGGGGCAGGCTGCCCGTGAAATCGCTCTTCGGCAAACTCGCCGACGGCACCAAGGTCCACCGCTGGTCGCTGGCCAACGGCGGCACGCGGATGAAGGTCCTCTCCTACGGCGGCATCGTGCAGTCCCTGGAGATCCCGGACCGCCGCGGCCACTACACCAACGTCTCCCTCGGCTTCGACAACATCGAGGACTACGTCGCCAAGAGCCCGTACTTCGGCGCCCTGATCGGCCGGTACGGCAACCGCATCGGCAAGGGCCAGTTCACGCTCGACGGCAAGGCCTACCAGGTCAACGTCAACGACGGCGTCAACAGCCTGCACGGCGGCGCCAAGGGCTTCGACAAGCACGTGTGGGACGTCGAGCCGTTCACCAAGGGCTCCGACGTCGGCCTGCACCTGTACTACACGTCCGTCGACGGCGAGATGGGCTACCCGGGCACGCTCAAGGTGAAGGTGACGTACACCCTCACCAAGTACGGCGACTGGCGCATCGACTACGAGGCCACCACCGACAAGACCACCGTCGTCAACCTCACCAGCCACGTCTACTGGAACCTCGCCGGCGAGGGCAGCGGCACGATCGAGAACCACGAGCTGAAGATCGACGCCTGCCGCTACACCCCCGTCGACTCGGGCCTCATCCCCACCGGTGAGCTGGCCTCCGTCGCGGGCACCCCCTTCGACTTCCGCCGCACCAAGCGAATCGGCGAGGACCTTCGCGAGGCGCACCAGCAACTGCTGTACGGCCAGGGCATCGACCACAACTGGGCGCTCGACAAGGGCATCTCGCCGCGCCCCGAGTGGATCGCGACCCTGAAGGACCCGTCGTCGGGCCGCACCATGCGGATGGCGACCACGGAGCCGGGCCTGCAGTTCTACTCCGGCAACTTCCTCGACGGCACACTGGTCGGCACGAGCGGCCGTACCTACCGGCAGGGGGACGCGCTATGCCTGGAGACGCAGCACTTCCCGGACTCGCCGAACAAGCCGTCGTTCCCCTCGACGGTGCTGCGGCCCGGGCAGACGTACCGCTCCACGACGGTCCACTCCTTCAGCCGCTGAGCCCGTCGAACCGTCCCTTCTGACGGTTCTTCACAGGTGGCACACAAGTTCTCACCGATTTCTCAGTGGTTGAACAGCGCCACCCCAGCCTCCGTATGTAAGGGCGGCCCGTGCTCCCCCGCGCGGGCCACCTAAGACGACGGGCCCGGTCGTCCCCACCGGGCCCGCCCCCTACGGAGGTTCCATGGCCGACAACGTCACCTCGCTGTTCCGCAGCACCGCGGCACACAGCCCGTCGATGGCGGCGCTGACGCGTGAGGGCGGCGACGGGGCCGGTCCGGTGGACTTCTGCATTCCGTGCAACCCGTACTTCCCGACGCCGGAGATGTTCCAGGACATGGGGGCCCGGCTGCGGGACATCATCACGTACTACCCGAGCAGCGCCGACACGATCACGGCCGAACTGTGCAGCCTGCTCCAGCTTCCGCCGCAGTGCGTGGCGATGGGCAACGGCTCTACCGAGCTGATCACCTGGATCGACCACCTGATGGTCCGGGAGTCCCTCGCCATCCCCGTCCCCACGTTCGGCCGCTGGACCGACCAGCCCATGGAGACCGGCAAGCGCGTAGACATGTTCCCGCTCCAGGAGTCCAGCGGCTTCGCCCTGGACCTCGCGCAGTACGCCGAGTTCATCCGGGCCAGGGGGACCCGGGTGGCGGTGATCTGCAACCCGAACAACCCCGACGGCGGCTACCTCCACAAGCACGCGCTCGTGCAGTTCATGGACGCCATGGCCGACCTGGACCTGGTCATCATCGACGAGTCCTTCCTGGAGTTCGCCGACGCCGAGCAGGAGCCGTCGGTGGTCCAGGAGGCCATGCTGCGGCCGAACGTCATCGTCCTGCGCAGCCTCGGCAAGAACTTCGGCCTGCACGGCATCCGCTTCGGCTACCTCGTCGCCAACCCGGCCCTGGCCGGCAGGGTCCGCTCGATGCTGCCGAAGTGGAACCTCAACGCCTTCGCCGAGCACGTGGTGTTCATGCTCAAGAACCACGGCGCCGAGTACGCGCAGAGCCTGCATCAGGTGCGCCGGGACCGCCTCGACATGGCCAGCCACCTGGCTCAACTGCCGGGCCTGACGGTCTATCCGTCGCAGGGCAACTTCCTCTTCGTGCGCCTCCCCGTGGGCGCCGAGGGCACCGTGGTCCGCGACCGGCTGCTCACCGAGCACCGGATCCTGGTCCGCGAGTGCGGCAACAAGATCGGTTCGTCCAGCCGCTTCCTGCGACTCGTGGTGCGCCCCCAGGTGGACGTGCGTCGCCTGGTGTCCGGCCTGGAGCAGGTGCTCTACGGGTCCAGGAGGGGAGCCGCCGTACCCGAGCTGGGTACAGGGACCAACTACAGCTCGGGTACGGCGGCCGTGGA
The DNA here is from genome assembly GCF_055609385.1 of Streptomyces sp. NPDC036764. Lineage (NCBI taxonomy): Bacteria > Bacillati > Actinomycetota > Actinomycetes > Kitasatosporales > Streptomycetaceae > Streptomyces > Streptomyces sp. NPDC036764. The sequence continues at coordinate 139,278 of NZ_JBVJPT010000004.1, read as the reverse complement.
CCGGTTGGTCAGCTCCACCAACGGCGCCGGTATGCAGGGCCTTGCCGCACAGGCCATGGCTGCGCCTCAGCCGCAGGCGATGCCCCAGGCGGTGCCGCCGGCAGGCGGCATGCCGATGCCGGCACCGGTTCCGGTGGCCCCGGCCGCGGCACCGGCTCCCGCACCCATGCCCGCCCCCGTCCCCGTCACCGCTCCCACCCCCGCTCCCCCCGCCCCCGCTCCTGCCGCCCCCGCGCCGATGCCGTTCCCGTCGCCTGTGGCGCCGGCTGCGGCCGTGGTGCCGCCCGGGCCCACGCCGCCGGGGGTACCGGCGCGTGGCGGGCTCACGGCGGCGCAGGTACGGGGTACCACCGGGCCGGGGTTGACCCCGGCGCCGGCGACCGGGTGGCCGAACAGTCAGAGCTGGCCGAACGCGGCGGGGATGGGTCAGGTCGGGTAACGCCCTCTCCCCGTAGGACGATCAGGTCGGCGTCGTTCGTGATCGACTGCCCGCCGCGGCGACGAGGTTGCACGCGAGTGTGGATTCCGAGCAGCCTCAGCCGTTTCCCGCTCCGGCGTCGAGCCGCTGGGGTAGGTGTGGACGCATGATGCCCTTGGAGGAAGCACGGGACGAGCTGAAGCATCTGCTGGTCCGTTGCGAACAGTGGTTACGGACGGTCGACGAGGTGTCGGACCTTCTCCCCGACGCCCGTGACCTGGAGTCGGACGTCGAACGAATGGAGGCCCTGCGCACCCGCGCCCTGTCGACCATGCTCAAGGTGGCGCTGCTGGGACGCCAGTCCTCGGGCAAGAGCTTCCTGATCAGCGGCCTCCAAGGCGGCCTGGAATACCTCCCGTTCATCGACGAGGACGGCGAGCAGTCGGACGAGTACGTCGGCATCCTGCCGTCGTCGGCGAGCCCGACCACCGCCTGTCCCTCGACGGTCATCCCGGTCGGGGACGACCCCACGGTCGACGCCTACGGGCGGGGGCTGCTGCGGGTCAAGTTCAAAGGGAGAGCCGACTGGGTGGAGGTCGGCACGGATCTGCATCGCGCCGAAGTGGCCGCCTACGCGGCGGCGGACGGCAACAAGACCGATCGCCGCTCGGAGCACGTCAACGATCACGTCGAGCGGATCGAGCTGCTCATCTCCAAGGCGCGACTGCCGATCAAGCTCTTCGACCTGCCGGGCTCGGAGTCCGAGGACGAGGAGCGCGACGAGATCATGTACGAGGCCTGGAAGGAGGCCGACTGCTTCATCTACGTCAGCCAGGCCACCGAGGCCCTCACCTCGAACGAGCTGCGCCTGATCCGGGACCTGTACTCACATGCCGTACCGGCCAGGAAGCGGGTGCTGTGGGTGCTCTCCGGGATCGACCGGGCGGCGCAGCGCGAGCACAACCAGGCGGCCTGGAAGAACGTGCTGGCGACCAACAACCAGTATCTGCGCGACCGTTACCCCAGCTCCGAGCGATTCATCGGGGAGGGCTTCCTTCCCGTGTCGGCGGCTCTGGAGGCCCAGGCCGAGTTCGAGGAGGGCAAGGGCCGGGACGGCAGCGCGCTTCGACGACGTGGCCGGATGGGGGAACTGCGCGACCGCCTCCAGGGGCTGTTGGAGTCCGGCGCCGGGCACAAGCATCTGAAGCTGATCGGGGACGAGGCGGGCTGGGTCGTACGGCGCAGACGGCGGACCATCGCCGATGTGCTGGACGCCCACCGGGTGGCCGTGGACCAGCTCGAAGTCCAGCGGGACAGCCTCCGTGCAGAGCTGGAGGGCATGGACGAGTCCCTGCAGCGGATGCTGACGGAGCTGAACGACGAACTCGACCGCAGGATCCGCAAGACCCAGCGGGCGTTCGGCGGCCTGGCGAACGAACTGCACCGGGGGCTGGACGGCTTGATCGACGCCGGCAACCTGAGTGCCGAGCACGTCAACGAGATCGGTGTCCGGCACGTCCAGCTCTTCAACGAGTGGATGACGGGCCCCGAGGGACCGGGCACGCTCTGGGAGCGCGAACGCGCGGCACTCGACGACAGTGCCCGGCTGTTCCTGCGGTCGCAGTTCGGCGAGGACACCGGGTCCCGGCTGGTCGGGCCCGAGCCGCTCGACCTCGACTCCATCCCGGTGGCGAACGACGGGGACAACCCCTGGCGGGCGTACGGCGTGGTCCAGGACGCGGCGAACGTACTCGGTGTCGCCAGCCCGCTGGCCGGCGGCGCGGTCTGGCTGACGACGAGCCTCAGTCTCGCCACGATCGCGGTGCCGGTGGGAGCGGCCGTCCTCGCCGCCATCGGTATCGCCAGGATCACGGACTTCCTCCGGGAACGGGAGTCCAAGATCCAGCAGGCCCGTCAGGAACGTAAGGACATGATCGACGAGCAGGCCAAGGAGGCCCGCATCGGCTTCGAGGAGATGGTGCGCGGGGACGGCCGGCGCGTGATCGACGCGGCCGCGGAGTACCACCACCGGCACCGGGCCCGGCTGCGCGCGACGCTGGACGAGATAGTGCAACGCATGCGCGCCGAGAACACCGCCGGCAGCCGCGAGATCGTCGGGCGCCTGACGCCGGTCGAGGAACGGGGCCGCGCCATCGCCGCCGACATCCAGGACCTGCTCGACCGCAACAGGACGGACTGACGCCTCACCGCACGGCCGGGCCCGGGAGGCGGTCCGGCCGGTGCGGTGCGTCGGCCTGTGCCCGGTGGGTCCTGCCGGGGCGCCGGGGTGGAGTCCCGCCCCGGCACGCGGTCATGGGTCAGTCCCGCCGCAGTCCCTCCAGGAGCAGTTCGATCAGTCGCCGGGGCTCGTAGCGCGGGTCGCTGTCGCGCCCGATGCACAGGTTGCCGATGCCGCGCATCAGCTCGTAGGGCCGCGTCCCGGGCCTGATGTCGCCGGCGAGCACCGCCGCGTCCAGCAACTGCGCGCACACCGGCTCCAGGCGGTCCAGGAAGTACGTGTGGAGCGCGGCGAAGCGGCTGCTGTCCGACTGCAGGGCGTCGGCCAGTCCGTGCTTGGTGACCAGGAAGTCGACGAAGAGGTCGATCCACCGGCTCAGCGCGGCGAACGGGGAGTCGGCCTCGGTCAGCAGCCTCGGGCCCGCCTCGGCGCACGCCTCGATCTGGTGCCGGTACACCGCGGTGACGAGATCCGCCCGGGTCGGGAAGTGCCGGTAGATCGTCCCCATCCCGACCCCCGCCTTGGCCGCGATCTGGCGGATCGGCGCGTCGACGCCCGAGGTCACGAAGACCTCGGCTGCCGCGGCGAGCAGCGCCTGCTGGTTGCGCTGCGCGTCGGCCCGCTTGGTTCGGGCCGACGTCTTCCCGGCCGGGTTCTCGCTGGACATCAGGCATTCCTCTAGCGCCGTTGACAAAACGGAACAGCGCTCCGGATACTAAATGGAGCAGCGTTCCGGTTCAGGTTAGTCGAACCGGGCACTTCCGACCACCCTGCCCACCCCTGCCCTGAAACGGCTCGACGTGCGGCACGGGCCACCAGAAGGGAAGCGCATCATGCCCGCATCCACTCAGACCACCGCCATCGACCCACCGGTGCCGGTGCTGTCGTACGGCCCGGTGGTGCTGCCCGTCCCCGGACGCCCCGTGGACCTGCACCTGCGCGTCACCGCCCCGGCGACCGGGACCGGCCTGCCCGTCATCCTGCTCTCCCACGGCCACGGCCCCTCGCACCATCTGTCCTCCCTGCACGGCTACGCCCCGCTCGCCGGCCTCTGGGCGGCGCACGGGTTCGTCGTCGTCCAGCCCACCCACCTCAGCTCCAGGACCCTGAGCCAACTGGTCGCCGACGCCCCGGGGGCGCCCTTCTTCTGGCGTGAGCGCGCCGAGGACATGACGCACATCCTCGACCGGTTCGACGCGATCGAGGCCGCCGTGCCGGAGCTGGCCGGGCGCGTGGACCGCAGCCGGGTCGCCGTCGCCGGGCACTCGCTCGGCGGCCACACCGCCGGGCTCCTGCTGGGCGCCCGCAACGCCGACCCCGACACGGGTGAAGCGGTGGACCTGCTCGAACCCCGGATCACCGCGGGTGTGCTGCTCGCGGCACCCGGCAGGGGCGGCGACGTCCTGAACGGCCCCATGGCCGAGGCCATCTCGTTCGTCCACTCGTCCGACTTCTCCACCATGACCACCCCCGCCCTGGTCGTCGTCGGCGACAAGGACGAGTCCCGGCACTTCACGGACGCCGGACCGCAGTGGCACGCCGACCCCTACGCCCTCGCCCCCGCGCCCAAGACGCTGCTGACCCTGTTCGGCGCGGAGCACGGACTCGGCGGGATCGCCGGATACGACGCCGCCGAGACCACCGACGAGAACCCCGCACTCGTCGCCGCCCTCGGCCGCCTCACCGCGGCCTACCTCCGCAGTCGGTTCGACCCCACCGACGACACCTGGCGAACGACGGGCGACACCCTGACGACGGGCCCCCACGCCGTCGGGCGGGTGGAGTCCAAGTAGCCGGCCGGGGCCGAGGAGGGGGCACAAAGAGCTGACCGGCAAGGATGACGACGCGGGCGCCGCGTCCGGGCTGCTGACCCTGAGCGCACCGGGCAGTTCACCCTCGGCGGGCTACGCCGGGGCGCTCGCCCTGGGGGTGGAGAGCCGACCTGAGACGGCCACGGCCGCCGGGCCGCGCCCGCTTCCTTCAGCGGGCGCGGCCCGGCGTGTGCGCTACTCGCGCGGGCACTGCTTCCACGCCAGGTGGTACACCGTGCTGATGTCACCGTCGGTCGAGTCCATGGTCATGAAGCTGACCTTGCTCGCCGGGGACGAGCCGAGGTTCACCCTCAGCTCGGTGTTGATGTTGAAGTTGCGCTGCTTCCCGCAGGGCGCCCAGACCAGTTGGGCCCAGTCGGTCTCGTCGGTGGCCTGCCAGTTGTCGTTGAGGGGCCCGCTGAACGGGTGGTTGCGGAACTGCGTGTTCGGTGAGCCCTGGAAGTAGTACGAGGCCCGCTGCGTGGCGTTCGCGCCGGACTGGAGCGCGGCGAAGCCGCGGTAGTCGGCGCTGGCGATGGCGTAGGTGAAGCCACCGGGGACGTGCACGACCAGGCTGAGCTGGCAGTTCTTACGGAACGCCGTGGGGTCGGAGTTGCCGCCGACCTGGGCGAGGTACTCGCTGTAGGTCACGGTGAAGGCGGTGTTGTCCTCGGAGACGGCGACGGCCGTCGTGCCCTGGGGACAGCCGGAGCCGTTCACCGTGGCGACCTTGATGACGATCTTGTCCGGCGGCGGGTCTTCGAACGCGGGGGCCGCCTGCGCGGGCAGGGTCGCGGTGAGCAGAGCGGCCAACGCGCCGCCGCTCAGCAGGAACCGCAGGAGTCCACGTGCCATGGAGCTCTCCTTGGGGATGGGGGGTGGCTGCGCCTCCGGCCGTTCGTTCCGGCCTCGCCGAGTCCTCGCTGAACCGCTGAACCGCTGAACCGTTGAAGTTGAACCTTTGAAGAAACAGTGAGGTTTCTGTGAAGGCCGAAGGCGTACGCATCGTAGGAGCCACAGGTACGGCCGACAGGGTCCAACTCCGGCCATTTACAGTGCAGTTGGGCGGAGGATCCTCAGCTCGTTCACAGCCGCACATGGCCCGGATGGCCGGCGAGGACGGCCAGTGCGCACGCGCTACGCACGTCCATATGCGAGTGCACACGGACGTGACGCTTTCCGACGGCTCGTCCACAGGAGGCGAGGTCATTCACACCGGCGGCTCTTCCTCGGCCCGGACATCGACGCCGGGGGCCAGGCGACCTCGCCGTACTCGGAGAACGCACGAAGGAGACCCTGCCGGTCCGCCGCCCCGCACGGCACTCGGTGACAGCCTGGCGGACGGCTGCAAGGCGACCTTGACAGCGGGTTCTCACCCGGCTCGGCCGGCCGTCGGTCAGCCCAGCCGGATCACATTCCAGGACAGCGGCTCCAGTACGGCGGTGAGGTGTCCGTCCTTCAGCGCGGTCCCCTCGGCCTGGTGCGGCGCGACCCGCTCGGGGTCCTCCAGGGTGTTACGGGCGTCCGGGTCGGCGTCCGCGAGGGCGCTGTGCTCGATGACCCGCGTCAGGTCGAGGCCGTTCAGGGCGACGTCGAGCGGCAGCGCCTCGGTGCGACTGCGGTTGACCGCGAAGACGGTGACCGTGCCGTCGTCGGCGCGTACGGCGGTGGCGTGCAGGAGGTCGGTCTCGCCGTACTTCCTCGTCTCGTACGTCGGGGAGTCGACCCGGACGTCGAGGACCTGGCCGCGGCCGTGCTCTGCGGCCTGCGCGAAGGGGAAGAACGTCGTCTGCCGCCAGGCCGGGCCGCCCGGCTCGGTCATGATCGGGGCGATGACGTTCACGAGCTGCGCGAGGCAGGCGACGGTGACGCGGTCGGCGTGGCGCAGCAGGGCGATGAGGAGCGAGCCGAAGACGACGGCGTCGGTGACGCTGTAGCTGTCCTCCAGCAGGCGCGGGGCCTCCGGCCAGTCATGCTGCTCGAAGGTCTTGGCGTGCGCCTCCCACTCGGGCAGGTACCAGACGTTCCACTCGTCGAAGGAGAGGTTGATCTTCTTCTTGGACTTGAGCCGTGCGCCCACGTGGTCGGCGGTCGCGACGACGTTCTCGATGAAGGACTCCATGTCGACGGCGGAGGCGAGGAAGGAGTCGATGTCGCCGTTCTCGGGCCAGTAGTAGGCGTGCAGGGAGATGTGGTCGACGAGGTCGTACGTCTCCTTCAGGACCGTCGCCTCCCACTCGGCGAAGGTCGGCATGGACTGGCTTGAGGAGCCGCAGGCGACGAGTTCGACGCGCGGGTCGATCTGGCGCATGGCGCGTGCGGTCTCGGCGGCGACGCGGCCGTACTCCTCGGCCGTCTTGTGGCCGGTCTGCCAGGGGCCGTCCATCTCGTTGCCCAGGCACCACATCCTGATGCCGAAGGGGTCCTTGTCGCCGTGGGAGACACGCAGGTCGGACAGGGCGGTGCCCTCGGGGTGGTTGGCGTACTCCTGGAGTTCGAGGGCTTCGGCGACGCCGCGGGTGCCGAGGTTGACGGCCATCATGGGCTCGGCCTGCGGGCCGATCTTGCGGAGGAAGTCGATGTACTCCGAGAGGCCGAAGCGGTTGGACTCCGTCGAGTGCCAGGCGAGGTCGAGGCGGCGGGGGCGGTCTTCCGCGGGGCCGACCGAGTCCTCCCACTTGTAGCCCGAGACGAAGTTGCCGCCGGGGTAGCGGACTGCTGTGACACCGAGTTCGCGGACGAGGTCGAGGACGTCCTGGCGCAGGCCCTTGTCGTCGGCCGTGGGGTGGTCGGGTTCGAAGATGCCGGTGTACACGCAGCGGCCGAGGTGTTCGACGAAGCTGCCGAAGAGGCGGGGGTTGACCTGGCCGACGGTGAAGGCGGGGTCGAGGGTGAAACGGGCGGTGTGCATGCTCGCCTTTCGGTCGCGCAGTTCCCCGCGCCCCTGAGGGGCGTACGGTTCGAGATATCGACTTCTGAACGTAGCTTCGAACGGGACCGTAGGGTGGAAGCGTTTTCCAGTCAATGCCCGGTGCGCGAATTCCGGGACGGCGCCGAAGTCTCAGCGACGCCGCGAAGTCGGCGCCGGGCGCTGCGGCACCCCAGGGGCGTGGGGGAACTGCCCGACCGGCTCCCACGGACCCGCGGACGACCGACGCTCCGACCCGACCCGACCCGGCCCCGCCCGCCCCGGCCCCGCCCTGCCCGCGAACCGCTTCGTTCCCGGTTGAACAACGGTCGCCGGATCACATGACGCGAACACTTCGGGCCGCGTAGGCTCGAACGGCCCGCCGAACGGCGGGGGAACAGGGGGTGCGATGGACATCGCGGGCGCGCGCCGGAAGGCGGCCCGGGTCGCCACGGCGTTACGGCTGCGGCGTTCTCCCGTCGCCGCCGGGATGCGGGAGCTGGCTTCCGATCTCAGCGCGGCCGTGCGTGCCAGACCCCACCCCCCGGCGGACGTCGGCGAGTTGTGCCACGCGCTGTGCGCGGAGATGAGCGCACGGCGCGGCGGGCGCCCCCTGGAGCTGCGGTTCGAGCGGTTCCCGGACGAGATCGAAGTGACCGGGCTGTGGGTGGAGTTCCAGGACTTCGACCTGGTCATCGTCGAGGAGCGGGCCGAGGCGGTGCAGCAACTGGTCGTCCTCGGCCACGAGTTGTGGCACCTGCACGCCGGGCACGGCCATCACCACACGGACGGCTCGGCTGCCGCGCACGCGTTCGCGGGCACGCCCGGTTGGCAGGACACGGCCCTCGCGGTGGCCGCGCGCACCGGCTCGCGGCAACGGGACGAGGCCGAGGCCGACGACTTCGGGCACCGGCTGGCGGCCGCGTTCCGGCCGCTGCTGACCGGCGGCGGCGCGGACGCGCCCCTCGAACCGGTCCAGCGGTCCCTGGGCTACCGAGGACCGAAGCGGGGTACGGCACCATGACGGCGCTCGCGCTGACGCCCGTGGAGTTCGTCAACGAGTTCTATCCGACCTTCTGGTGGATCCCCGCCGGGATCCTCGCCGCCGCCCTCGCCATCAAGCTGCCCAGCATCATCCGGCTGTGGAACGACCCGCTGCTGCGCGCGGTCGGCGGGCTGCTGCTGCTCGCCTGCTCGGTGTTCGTGTTCGTCGCGCCGTCGACGATCGCCCGCGTCAACCGGCTCACGGGGATCACGAACTTCTCCGGACCCTGGGTGTACTCCCTGCTCACCGCGTTCTGTGCCTGCTGTCTGCTGCTGATCATCACCTGGCGAAGCGGCCTGTCCGACCGCTCCCCGCGCACCCGCCGGGCCATGCGCGGGGTCGTCGCCGTCTACTCCGGCGTGATCGTCGCGATGTGGGTGCTGTTCGCGCTGGCGGAGGTGCCCGTGGAGCGGCTGCGGGACCTGGACACGTACTACGCGACCACGCCGTACATGCGCGAGCTGATCGTGCTCTACCTGCTCGCGCACACCACGGCGGCACTGGTCACCAACTGGCTGATCTGGAACTGGATCCGCACCGACGGTCTGGACGCCTGGCTGCGCTGGGGCCTGAAGTGCCTCGGCGTCGGCTACACCCTGCAGCTCGTCTTCGACGCCGCCAAGGTGACCGCCGTGGCGGCCCGTTGGGCCGGGCGGAACCTGGACTGGCTGAGCACGGCGGTGGCGCCGCCCATCGCCTGCCTGTCCGCCATCCTGGTCGCCGTGGGCTTCATCCTTCCGCACGCCGGCCAGTATCTGCACGACCGCTGGCGCCTCAGGCTCGCGCACCGTGAACTGCGGCCGCTGTACCTGCTGATGAGGACCGTCAACGGCGGCGGCATCCCCTTCGTCCTGCGCGCCACCCCGGAGCTGCGGCTGATCCGCCGCGAGACGTTCATCCGCGATGTACTGCTGCCACTGGCCAGGTTCGTCGACGAGGAGCAGCGCGGGCGGTCCTACGACGCCGCCGTCGCCGCCGGCCTGCCGCCACAGCGGGCGAAGGCAGTGGCCGCCGCGGTGGCGATCCTGGACGCCGTCGACGCCAAGGGCGCGGCCCGCGAGGGCGACGGCGCGGGCGAGACCGACACCACGGAACTGCTGGGGGACATCGGCGCCATGTCCCGGGCACTGCGCGACGCGGAGGACATCCGGGCGGCGCGGGAGCGGGCTGCGGCGCGGGTCCGGCCGGACGGCGTCGGCGTCACCAACTGAGCCGTGCGGAGCGGGGGTTGTGCACGAGGCGGGCGCCCCGGGCGCTGCTCCCCCAAGGCAGCGCCCGGACCCCCGTGACAGGCCGGGGCGGCCTCGCAGACGACGAGCCGAGTGCTCGCGTCCCCCGTCGAGGCGTGCCCCGGCCGCATCCGGCCGCGTCAAGAGGCGGGTGCGCAGCCGGAAGTCGTGAGCCGCAAAAGCGGAATGCGTCTTTTCAGTGACACGATCATTGCTCGCCGTGACCTTTACTGTCAACCATTGCTGCGAAACAGTGCAGCTATTGCTGCCATGACGCGCTGGCCGCGGCCCGGGGGACCCGATACGCTCCCGTGAGCCCCGGCCATGGATCCGGCCCACGCCCAGGGAGAACAGGGAGACCTCGGTGACAGACCCCCGCGCTTCCCTCGCCGAACGGCGCGAGCGCCTAGAGGAGCTGACGGGCCGGCCGGGCCGGCTGGCCGAGGTGCTGGACGTGGCGGAGCTGTCGTACGCGACCGGCATCCCCGTGGATACGGTCGCCGACCTGCTGGCGGGCCGGAGTGTGCCGGAGACGAGCCTGGGCGACCGTGTCCGGCAGCGGCTGGACTTCCTGCGCGAGACCCGGCGCCGCCCGGACGGCAAGCGGTACTCGCTCGACGAACTGGCCAAAATCGCCGGCACGAGCAGACAGTGGCTGAGCGAGTGGCGCCGCAGCGGACTGCCCAGCCTGGAACACGCCGACCGGATGCGCCGCCACTTCGACCTGCCCGCGGGATTCTTCACCGCCGACGAGGCGGAGGCACTGCACGCCGCGCTCCAGCCGGTGCTGGCCGAGCTGGAGGCGAAGGCCGATCCGCTGGCCCCGCTGCGCACTCCCGGGTTCTACCGGCTGGCCAGGCGTGCGCCGCACATGTCGCCGCGCAAGCTCCAGGCGCTGGCGGAATGGGCCGAGATGATCACGGAGCGGAACCCGGCGGAGGACGACGACCTCTGAGCACGCCCCGCCGGCCGTGCGCATGCTCGGTTTCGGCCATCCCTGGCCGAGCACCGGCGCTCCAGGTGGCTGAGGCCACACGGGACTTGGCATATTGCACAGGGTCGAACGTCCAGCGGCCACGGGGAGAACCGTGCGTACGAACAGGGAGATGCGTCGCCTCGCCGACGCCCTCATCGGTCCCATCCGCGTACCCGTCCCCGCGGACGCGGAGACCCTGTTCCAGGCGGTGGTCGACTCGGCCGTCCAGTGGCGCGGACGTCCCATCGTCGTGCACCGCGAGGTGTTTCCCCCGCACACCGCCAGCGGGCTGTGGCTGGAGCGTGAGACGCACGACGACGTCATCGTCGACAAGCGGGCCGCCGTATGGCACCAGATCGTGATCTTCTGCCATGAGGTGTGGCACATGCACCAGCGGCGCGGCCCCGCCTCCGGCCCGCAACCCGCCGCCGCCCGCACCGACTTCACGCTCGCCGACGAGCAGGAGGCGGACCGGTTCGGCATGCTGATGGGCCGTCGGCTGCGTGTCTGGCTGGAGGCCTCCGCGGACTCCGTGTTCGCGGCCGGCGCCGACGCCCAGGACCTCGCCGGACGTATCGGGGCCGCGCTCAACCACCGCGGGACCAGGAGATGAACGGCCCTCTCGGCTACGTCAGTTGCGCGGTGCTGTGGCTCGGCCTGGTGGTGAAGGCCCCGGATCTGATCCGGCACCGGGACGACCCGTACCTTCGCACCATCTGCGCGGTGCTGGGCCTGGGCGGGCTGTGCTTTCTCCTCGGCTCGACGCCCACGGTCGGCGCCGTGAACCGCCTCAGCGAGATCCCCAACCTCGCGGCACCGCTGACGTACGCGGCGATCACCGCCTACAGCGCCGCCTCCCAGATCCTGGTCGTCCTGTGGCGGGGCGGGCCGGGCGTGCACCGCACCGCCCGCCGCTGGGTGCTCGCCTACGCCGGTGTGGTGCTGTGCATCGCGGTGATGTTCATCCTGGGCGACGCCTCGGTGGAGCGCCGGGAGGACCTGGACACCTACTACGCGACGACGCCGTACCTGCGCGAGATGATCCTGCTCTATCTCGCCGGGCATCTCACAGCCGTCACCTTCACCGCCGTCTCGGCGCTGCGCTGGGCCCGCGAGGTGCGCGGCCCGCTGCGCGCGGGGCTGATCACGCTGGGCGCCGGTGCGGTGTGCGGCGCCGGGTACAGCATGTCCAAACTCGTCGCCGTGGCCGCCCGCTGGTCCGGGCAGGACTGGCCGGCCCTCGGCACGGACGTCGCACAGGCCGCCGCCGGTCTCGGCGCCCTGCTGACGGCCGCCGGCGTGCTGATACCGGTGGCCGGGCCCCGGTTGGCCGAGTGGCGGCGGGCCTGGCGGACGTACGTACGTCTCGCACCCCTGGAGCGCGAACTGGACGACATCCTCGACCGCCGCCGGCTGCGCCTGCCGCGCCCGCGCTGGTCCTCCCCCGTCACCCGGCTGGTCTGGCGCCAGACCAGCATCCACAACGGGCTCAGCCACCTGGACGCCCACGTCGACCGGGAGCTGTACGACGAGACGCGTGAGGCCGCCCTGCGTACGACGGACGACCCCGAGCGGGCTACCGCGACGGCGTGGGCGGCGGTGATCGCGGCGGCCGCCAGGCGCTGCCTCACGGACCACGATCGCGGGGTCGGGCGCGGGGATCTGGCCGCGGAACCGGCGCCCGGGCGGGCGGTTCGGCAGCCGGGGTACGCCGGTGAGTCGGAGTGGTTCCAGGAGCGGGCGCCCGGGACGGACGCGCTCGTGCGGATCGCGGACGCGCTGGCCGGCTCGCCGCTCGTGCGCGCGGCCACGGCCGGGGCGCGGGCGATCACGGCCGAACGGAGCACCGCCGTATGAGTCTCGTCGTCTATCTGGCGGCCGCCGTCCTCGCGCTGTCCGCCGCCGTGCTGTTCCGGCGCCCGCGCACGACACCCGGCAAGCCGTCGACCCTGCGCGACCCGCTGACCGTGTCCACGTGCGTGGCCATCGCGCTCGGCGCCGTGGTGTTCCTCTGCTCGGCCCCGATGACGCTGGCCACCGTCAACGACCTCACCGGAATCCCCAACTTCGGCGCCCCGCTGACCTACGGGCTGCTGACGGCGTATAGCTGCTCGCTGCTGATCCTGCTGATCAACTGGCGCGGCGGGCCCCGGGAGCGGGTACGGCGGCTGGTGCTGCGCTGCATCGCCGTGTACGCCCCGCTGATCGTGGCCGTCGTCGCGCTGTTCACGCTGGCGGACGCGCATGTGGAGCGGCTGACCGACCTCGACACGTACTACGCCAACACCCCCGGTATGCGCGAGATGATCGTGCTCTATCTGCTCGGGCACAGCGCGGCCATCGTGGCGATGTCGGTGGTGTGCGTGCGGTGGGGCCGGGAGGTCACCGGGCTGCTGCGGGCCGGGCTGTGGCTGATCTGCGTGGGCGCGCTGCTGGACCTGGTGGGGTTCCAGCTCACCAAGTACACCGCGGTGGTGGCCCGTTGGACGGGACACGACCTGGACTTCCTGTCCACCCAGGTCGCCCCGCCGATGGCCTCGCTGGCCGCGCTGATCTGTTCCGCCGGGTTCGTGCTGCCGAGGCTGCTGCCGGCCGCCGTGGGGCACTGGCGCGGGCTGCGCGACTACCGGCGGCTGGACCCGCTGTGGCTGCGGGTGGGGTTCGTGTCGACGGCCCCGAAACCGGCGTCCTCCTGGTGGCAGTCGCCGGCGGAGCGGCTGCATTGGCGTGAAGTGGCCATCCACGACGCCCTGTTGGCGCTGGCGCCGTACTTCGACGACCGGGTGCGTGAGCGGGCCCGGTCGGCCGCCCTGGCCGAGGGCAGCTCCGTGCACACGGCGCGGGTGGCCGCCGAGGCCGCCATGCTCGCCGCCGCGGCCCGTCGGGCGGCGGCCCGCGAGGAGCCGCTGCGCACGCCCAGCACCTGCCGGCTGCACGCCACGGAGGTGTCCGGTGCGGGCGGTTTGGTGGAGTTGGCGCAGGCTCTGGGGGGAACGGCCGCCGCGGACACGGTGCGTGAAGGTACGGTGAGAGCCTAAGCGCTCCGCGGGAAGCGCCGCGATGGGGAGTGCCGCGATGTGTCGTCGTTCGTCTGCGGCACCGTCGTGGCTGGTCGCGCAGTTCCCCGCGCCCCTTTCGGGGCGCCGGGGCGCCCGTCGGCCGGCCTTCACGGCCACTGAGTGCGAGGGGTCGCATGTCGCGTAGAGCTGTCGTCATCGGTGCGGGACTGGCCGGCATGTTGGCCGCGGCGGCCCTGTCCACCGTCGCGGACGAGGTGGTCGTACTCGACCGGGACGAGCTGCCCGACGGGCCGGAGCACCGCAAGGGCCTGCCGCAGGGACGGCACGCGCATCTGCTGATGGCCGGCGGCCTGGCCGCGATGGAGGACCTGGTCCCGGGCGTGAGCATGCGCAAGCATCTGCTCGCCGCCGGGGCGCACGAGATCCCGGTCGCCACGGGCATGGTCGCCCTCACCCCCGAGGGCTGGTTCCGGCGTTGGCGGCATCCCGGGCCGCAGATGCTGACGAGCACGCGGGCGCTGCTGGACTGGGCGATACGGGCCGCGGTGCTGGCCAACACCGGGGTGGAGATCCGCAGGGCGCAGGCGCTGGAGCTGACGGGGACGCGGCAGCGGGTCACCGGGGTGCGCCTCGCGACCGCCGCCGGGACGGAGGAACTCCCGGCCGACTTCGTCGTGGACGCGAGCGGACGCGGCTCACGGGCCGTCAAATGGCTGGCGGGACTGGGCATTGCGGACGTCCGCGAGAAGACGGTGGACGCCGGCCTGGTGAACGCCACCCGCCTCTACCGCACTCCCGCGGGCGCCGACCGCTTCCCCCTGACCATCGTGCAGGCCAACCCCTACCTGGGCCGGCCCGGCCGCAGCGGGATGATGCTGCCGATCGAGGGCGACCGGTGGATGGTGAGCCTCGCCGGCACCCGGGGCGGCGGTGAACCGCCGTCGGACCCGGACGAGTTCCTGCGTTACGCCCTCGGCCTGCCGGACCCCATCGTGGGCCGGCTGATCTCCGGCGCCGAACCGCTCACCGGCGTGCATGTCAGCCGCAGCACCAGCAACCACCGGCGGTACCTGGAGAAGACCCGGCACTGGCCCGAGCGCTTCGTCGTCCTCGGCGACGCGCTCGCCACCTTCAACCCGGCGTACGGGCAAGGCATGTCGGTGGCGGCGATGGGCGCGCAGGTGCTGAGCCGGGAGCTGAGACGCACGGGCCTGGCCGGGGAAGGCCTCGCCCGGCGGGTGCAGAAGGCGGCGGCGCGGTCGGTGGAGGGGGCGTGGACGATGGCGGTGAGCCAGGACGTCTGGTTCCCCGGCACCCGGGGCGGCTCGCCCGGGTTCGCGGACCGCCTGGTCACCGCGTACACCCGCCGCATGATCCGCACGGCGACCGCCTCCTACACGGCGGCGTCGGCCGTGTGGGACGTGACGAGCATGACGACGGGGCCGACGCGGCTGCTGCGTCCGTCGACGGTGCTGGCGACGCTGAGCGGGCCGCCGCTGCCGCCGGCGGTGGGTGCGCCGCTGACGAAGGAGGAGCGGGAGATCCTGCGGGAGCTGGACCGGACGGGAAGCTGACGGGCACCGCCACCGGCACCCGTCCGCGCCTCGTTCGTCAGCCGGCGAAGGCGGGCTGCGCCAGCCCCTTCCCCGCACCCGGGACCACGAGCAGCGAGCCCGACAGCGGGAGCGGGGAGGAGAGTCCGACGCGGGCCGTGGTGATGTACAGGTCGCTCAGGTCGGGCCCGGCGAACGCGCACGCGGTCACCCGGGGCACCGGAAGCTCGATGACCCGGTCCAGGTCACCGGCCGGCGTGTAACGGCGTACCGCGGAGCCGTCCCACAGGGCCACCCACACGCACCCGTCGGCGTCCACCGTCAGTCCGTCGGGGAACCCGGCGCCGTCCTCGATCTCGACGAACGGCCGGCGGCCTCCGACACCGCCGTCCGCGTGGTCGAAGACGTCGATGCGCCGGGTGGGCGAGTCGACGTAGTACATGAGGCTGCCGTCGGGGCTCCAGCCCGTGCCGTTGCTGACCGCCACGTCGTCGAGGACGAGGTCGACCGAACCGTCACCGGTGAAGCGGGACAGGCTGCCGCCGCCGGGGGCCTCGTCGTAGCGCATGGTGCCCGCCCACAGGGAGCCGTCGGGGGCGACGGCGGCGTCGTTGGCGCGGCGGTCGGGGACGGGCTCGTGGTGCAGCCAGCGGAAGCTGTCGTCCGGGTCGAGCAGTCCGACGCCGTCACGGAGGTTGAGGACGAGCCCGCCGCCGACACGGGGTTTGACGGCGCCGACGTGCTGCGGGGTCGTGCGGACGGTCCGCCGCCCGGAGGCGGGATCGTAGGTGTGGATCCGCGCCCCCAGGATGTCGATCCACAGCAGCCGCCCGCTGCTCGCGTCCCAGGTCGGGCCCTCACCGAGCTCCGCCTCCGCCCGGACCGCGACCTCGTAGCGCGCGCTCACGCCACGCTCCGGTGGCCGAGGCGCTCCGACAGCTCGGCGGCGCCCTTGGCGGCGAGCTGCTCCAGCTCGGCGCGGCGCTCGTCGCTCCAGCGGATCATGGGGACGGAGATGGAGAGGGCGGCGACGACCTGCCCGGTGCGGTCCCGCACGGGCGCGGCCACGCACGAGACGTCCGGGTTGGACTCCCGGCTCTCCACGGCGATGCCGCGCTGCCGGATCGAGGCGAGGGCCTCGCGCAGGGCGCCGGGTTCGGTGATGCTGTTGGGTGTCATGGCGACGAGCTCGGCCCCGTCGGGGATACGGGAGCTGAGCTCCGGCTCGGGAAGCGAGGCCAGCAGCATCTTGCCGACGGACGTGCAGTGCGCGGGCAGCCGGCGTCCGGCGGCGGACACCATGCGCACCGCGTGCGTGGAGTCGACCTTGGCGATGTAGATGACGTCGGTGCCCTCGAGGATGGCCACGTGCACGGTCTCGTCGCAGGTCTCGGCGACGGACCGCGCGACCTGCTGCCCCTCGGCCGCGAGGTCGAGCTGCTCGGCATATCGGCTCCCGAGCTGGTACGGCCGTACGCCCAGCCGGTACCGTCCCGGCTGACCCGGAACCTGGACGATGTACGACCGAGCTGCGAGCGTGGTGACGAGCTCGTGCACGGTGGTGCGCGGAAGCTGGAGCTTGCGCACGATGTCGGGGGCGGAGAGCGTGCCGTCCCCGTCGAGGAAGAGCTCGAGAATGTCCAGAGCCCGCGTCACGGCTGGTACGAGGCGTCCCACGTCCGGCCCCCTCCCTTGGGTGGTCAGTGTGGCTGCGTTCGATATTTCAACAGCCGATCGGGATAACGAACACAGGCTACTCAAAGTCCGTTTACCCCGGCAATGGCCCTGCGCGGACCGGCCCGAAAGCTCCTCGGACGCGATAGATGGCCAGTACCGTTGCCCATGTGCGGCACGTCACATCTGCCGCACGGGGAGGCACCTGGGGGGAATCGCTGACGCATGCCCCCGGGTGAGCGATCTGGGGGGATTTTGTGCGGGAAATGATCAAGGGCTCGAATGTGGCACTGACGGCCCTGAGCGAAGACGTCGGCACGGTGATCGTCAGCCTGGGCTGGGTCAGCCCGACCGGTGAGGGCGACGCCGACGTGTCCGTCCTGCTGCTGGACGACAAAGGCAAGGTCCGCAGCGACGGGGACTTCTACTTCTACAACAACGCCGTGGCCGCCGACGGCAGTGTGCAACTGCTGGGCAAGACTCCGACGGAGGACGGCAACGAGGACCGCATCTGCTTCGATCTCACGGCGGTCCCGCCCGAGGTCGAGCGGATCGTCGTGGCCGCCAGCCGATACGGCGAAGCCCGCTTCGGCGAGCTTGAGAACGTGCAGGTGAAGCTGGCCGACGCGGCCGGCGAGAGCCTCCTCAGGTTCGTCATCGCCGACGTCGACACGGTGAGCGCGATCATCTTCGGGGAGCTGTACCGGCGCGGGGAGGAGTGGAAGTTCCGTGCTGTGGGCCAGGGCTACGACAGCGGCCTGGCCGGTCTGGCCACGGACTTCGGCGTCGACATCGAGGACGACGCCGCGGAGGTGGAGGCGCAGGCCGAGGCGGAGGCAGCGTCTGCGGTGGAAGTGATGGAGGTGCCGGGCTCGGCGAACGGCAGCGGGCAGCCGGATCCCATGACCCCGGCCGCCGGGGCCGCGACGCTGGAGGCGGTCCCGGCCCCACGCCGGCCGGACACCGCCGAGACCGAGCCGGCGAAGCGGACGGCGACTGCGGCAGGGCGGCCGCGTACGGCGAAGAAGAAGGTCACGCTGCCCAAGGTCACCAGGAAGTCGCTGGCGGAGAACGAGTCGTGGAAGGAGGCCAGGCTCTTCCCGGTCTCCGTCCTCAAGAGCGACCGTGACCGGGAGATGCGCGCCACCTCTGTGCTGCTGTCGGTGATGGCGCAGGTGCCGGAGTTCGGCAGGCGGCTCACGGCCGCATTCGGCGCCCCGTCGGGCCGTACGGAGACGTTCACCGAGGTCTCGCTGCCGCACGGCGACACACCACGCCGCCCCGACGGAGTGATCCGCGTGGAACGGGCCGGCAAGTTGTGGACGGCACTGGTGGAGACCAAGACCAACGGCAACTCCCTCAAGGCCGATCAGGTCCAGGCGTACATGGACATCGCCGCACGGCGCGGCTACGAGGCAGTGATCACGCTGTCGAACGACGTCGCGCTGGAGGGCCGCCCGCTCGTCGACGTCAAGATCGACGGGCGACGGAAGCACAAGGTGGCTCTCTGGCATCTGTCCTGGGCCGAAGTCGCCCACCAGGCACAGATGCTGATCCGCCACGAGGGGGTCGGCAACGCGGCGCACGCCTGGCTGCTCCACGAGCTGCTGCACTACCTCCAGCACGAGAACTCCGGCTGCCACGGCTTCCAGAACATGGGCGCGGCATGGGTCCCCGTGCGCAACGGCATCGACGACGAGACCCTGTGCCAGGGCGACCCGCGCGCTCTGGAAGTCGTCGAGAGCTGGGAGCGCCTGATCCGTCAGGTGTGCCTCCGGATGGGCGGCGAGCTGGGCCAGAAGGTTCTCCCCGTCCAACGCGCCAAGCGCGGCACCGATCCCGGAGCCCGTAGAGCTCTACTGGCCGATCAGTTGTGTCTGGACGGCAGGCTTGAGGCGGAGCTGCGCATCGAGGGCACCACCGGTGTCCTGGCCGTCAGTGCCGACCTGCGCACCGGAAAGCTCCGCACGTCCGTGGGGATCCCGGCTCCGGACCAGGGCTATCCGCTCACCTGGGTCAAGCGCCTCGTCCGCCGCCTTGCCGAAGCCCCCGCCGATCTTCACGTCGAGACCCTGGTCGAGGCTGAGACCGGGGGCCCTCGCGGCACCCTGGAACGCCTGCGCCCCGAACCGGCGGACCTGCTCCCCAAGAACACAGCGACCCGGATCACCGGCTTCCGCCTCTCCCTCTTCAAGGGCATGGGCAGCACCCGCGGCAATGCCGAGTCCGGGTTCATCCGCAGCGTGGATGAAGCGGTGCAGCGCTTCTACACGACGGTGGTGGTGCACCTGGACCGACCCGCACCGCGACGAACGGCGGCGAAGGAGACCGCCGACGCGGGGTGACGCCGTGGGGTGGTCGGTGGCCCTTCAGTCGCCCGCCCCCCCCGGCCCGGACGTACCTCACGTCGAAGTCCGTCGTCCAGCGCTCCCCGTCGGGGGACTGTTCCCAGGTGCCCTCGATCGTGTTGCCGTCGGGGCTGACGGTGGCGGTGAGGCGTTGGTGGAAGCCGGGGGCCGTGCGCCATTGGAGCCAGGTTCGGTCGGTCATGGTGCCCTGGTAGACGCGGGCTACGGCACGGCCGTCGGCGTACAGGACGGTGAATTCGTCGGACGTGTCGTCGTAGCCGATCAGGGCGAGGGTGGGGAAGGGGGCGTTCTGGGCCCAGGCTCCGGGGAGGGACGCGTCGGGGCCGATGTCCGCGCGCTGGGCCAGGAAGGCGCCGCCCTCCGTCCAGGCGAACTCCGTGCGGATCGGGCCGACGGTACGGCCGGCGGCCCACAGGTCCCACACGCCGACCATGGCGTCCAGTCGGCGCAGGGCGGGGT
Source organism: Streptomyces sp. NPDC036764 (assembly GCF_055609385.1). Taxonomy (NCBI): domain Bacteria; kingdom Bacillati; phylum Actinomycetota; class Actinomycetes; order Kitasatosporales; family Streptomycetaceae; genus Streptomyces; species Streptomyces sp. NPDC036764. The sequence continues at coordinate 119,577 of NZ_JBVJPT010000004.1, read as the reverse complement.
GGGGTGTCGGTTGGCGCATCGGGGGCCTCCTGCCTTGTGGCGCAACGGGGGATCGGGGTCAGTGGTGATGACCGCGGGCGCGGCCGGAAATCATCGGTGCCGACCGGCTCGCGGAGCAGGCCGGGGGGCTGGCCTCCGACCGGCTCGCGGAGAGGGCGGGCGGGGGGCCTCCGACCGGCTCGCGGAGAAGGCAGGCGGGGGCCTCCGACCGGCTCGCGGAGAAGGCAGGCGGGGGCCTCCGACCGGCTCGCGGAGAAGGCAGGCGGGGGCCTCCGACCGGCTCGCGGAGCAGGCGCAGGCGTGGCGGGTACGCCGACCTCAGTACGCGGGGTTACTCCCGCTGTCAGACGTGCTCGCCGCCCGTGCCCGGCACCGTGATGTCCATGCCTTCCACGTCCTCGAAGAACCAGTCGTCCGCCTCGGCCAGGAGGCTGAGCCGGCCCGCGCGCCGGGCTGCCCTCGTCGTCCATGTCGTCGCCTCCGCGAGCTGGGTCGGGCTCTCGCTCGGGCTGCTCGCGCTCGGGATCACCGCGGCCGGCACCGGGTCCGCGGTGACCGTGGAGGCGTCGGTGCGGGCGATGAAGCTGTTCGCCGACTGGCTGCTGCTGCCGGTCGCCTTCCTCACGCTGGTCAGCGGGGTCGTGCTGTCGCTGGGCACTCAGTGGGGTCTGGCGCGGCACCGCTGGGTCTACGTCAAGTTCTGGATGACCCTCGCCACGACCACCGCCACCGTCTTCGCCCTGCGCCCCGGCGTGAACTCCGCGGTCGCCGCCGTAGCCGCGGGCGGGCCGCTGCCCGACGCCGGTGACGTCCTGTTCGGACCGATCGTGTCGCTGTCCGCGTACGTCTTCATGACGGTGATCTCGATCCTCAAGCCCTGGGGGCTGACGAAGCGGGGGCGCAGGCTGCGCGCCGCGTCCACCCGCCGACGGGTCGACAACACCGGGCCCGCCCGTCAGGCGGCCTGACCGGCCCTGGGCGACGACGACGCCGTGCGGCGCCGGTTCGGCGGCCGGCTCCTTCCACGGCGACGGCGCGCTGACCGCGCGAGTGCCGTGCGCGGACCGCGCCGCGCTGCGGGGCGTTGCCGGCGGCGAGCGAGAGGTAGTCCGAAGTCGGTGCAAGAGGTCGCCCCGGGGAGAGGCCACGCCCGCGTTCACGGCCGGCGCGTCTCGCCCAGCGCCCCCTTCAACCGCTGTGCCCGCAGCACCAGTTCCAGCTCGAACCGCCGGTCCGGGTCGTCCATCTCCTCGCCCCACAGCTCCCGGATCTGCCGCAGCCGATAGCGGACCGTCTGGGGATGCACCCCCAGGCGGGCCGCCACCTCCGGCGCCCCGCCCCTGGTCTCCAGCCATGCCAGCAACGTCTCCGCCAGCCGCCGCCCGTGCGTGGGCCCGCACTGCTCCAGCGGCGCGAGACACCTGACCGCCAGGTCGTCGATGAGCTCCTCGGGCTGCAGGAGCACCAGCGCCTCCGTGTGCTCGGTGCAGTACAGGACCTCCCCGGCCGGCAGCAGCCGCCGTTCCATCAGATGGACCGCTGCCTCGGCCCAGCGCAGCGACTTCGCCGCGTCGGAGAGGGGGACCGGGGGGCCGATCGCCCCGGACCAGCCGCACAGGGCCCGGTGCAGGAGTTCGGGGCGGCCGGCGGCGTCCGGTTCGGGGACGACCATGCGCGGCTGCTCGTACTCCAGGTCCAGCAGCACCCCCTGCCCCACGGCGGGAGCCACCGCCTCGCGCGCCGGCCGCAGCAGCACGCCCACCGCGACCTTCTCGGGCAGCGGCCAGCCGATCCGGGCCGCCCGCTCGGAGAGGGCGTCCGCGGGATCGCCCCGGTGGTGTTCGGCCAGCAGCAGTTCCATCAGCCGGCGCTGCAGACGCAGCCGCTCCCCCGCCTGGCGCGCCGCCGCCTCGGCGTAGCCGCGCACCGACTGGTCGACGAGGCCGTCGAGATACTCGTAACCGGCGTCCACCAGCTCGTACATCGCGGGCGGCGGGATCTCGACGCGCTGGCCGATCTCGGCGAAACGGCGCCAGGCCAGCCGTACGCCCATCCGGTAGATCGCCTGCAGGGAGTCGAGGGACCTGCCGTTCAGGCCCTCGCCTCGGCCGAACTCCTGGAAGACGCCCGGGGGAACGCTCGGGCGGCCCTCCGACGTCTCCAGGTGCTGGACGAAGACCTCGATCGCGCGCCGTATGCCGACCAGGGCCATCGGCTCGCCCGACTCGTTGAGGACGACCGGCAGATGCGGGTACTCGCGCCTGATCTCGCGCAGGATCTCCTCGGCGAGGGCGGGGGCGTCCGCCATGGCCAGCTCCGCGAAACGACGGACCTGGAAGCGGGGTACGTCATGCCAGGCCGAGCGGGTGACGGCTGCGGACGAGGCGGTGGAGCGGGTGGCGGCCACGGTCAACTCCCCTGGCCCGCTTGCTCGTAGGTGATCAGGGGAGTGTTCGGCTGGTCGGGCGTCGCTTCGAGCAGCGCGACGACGCCGAGCGCGGCTCCCACCGCGAGGACGGCGGCGAGCGCGACGGTCAGCCCGGCGGCGAGCAGTCTGGACATCGCAGGGTCAGCCTTCCTGTCCGAAGGTCCCGAAAGTCCCGACGGTTCCGGAGAACCCGAAGGTCCCGGCGGTCCCGGCGGTCCCGGTGGTCCCGGTGGTCCCGGTGGTTTTCCCCAACCCGGTGTCACTTGCCCGATCCAGACCCCTGCCTGTCGGCCCAGTCTCGACAAGCCGTGACAGCGCGTCAAGACATTGACACTCCGTCAATGGACGCCTACGGTTCCCGGCCCAAGAACGGCCAGGCATCGACCGAGCATCGACCGTGCGTCAACCCCCAGGAGTGCCGGATGCGCCGTACAGCCTCACCTCTCTCGTTGATCCTGCTGGGCCTCGGCACGTTTTTGCTGGTACTGGCGCCGATGCTGGCCTGGTACGTCACCCCGCGCGCCGCCGTGAACCCCATCGACATCGACACCACCGCCGTTTACAAGGGCACCGGGAGTGTCTTCGACACCGACAAGATCGAGACCGTGCCCGACCAGCGGATCACCGTCACCCAGCGGGTGCGGGGCGACGTGGCGGCGAGCGAGCGCAGCGGCAACGCCGTCTGGGACGTGATCACCACCGTCGACACCGACAAGTCGCTGCCGGCCGCGGACCCGCACGACGCGCTGGACTACACCCCGCACCGCTGGGTGATGGACCGCACGACCACCAGGCCGGTGCACTGCTGCGGCGAGAAGCCGTACATCGAGGGCGAGGCCTATCTGAAGTTCCCCTTCGACGTGCAGAAACGCTCCTACCAGTGGTGGGACAACACCGGCGGCACGACGGTGACCATGCGCTACGACGGCACCGAGAAGATCCAGGGGTACACGGGCTACCGGTTCACCGCCACGGTCGCGCCCCGCAAGGTCGGCACCCGGCTCGTCCCCGGAAGCATCGTCGACCAGCCGAACCGGCCGCAGGTGCTGGCGGAGGAGTGGTACTCCAACCACGGGTTCGTGCTGGTGGTGGACCAGCGCACCGGCCGGGTGATCTACGCGCAGACCGGCCCGCGCCGCACGCTGCGGGCGCCCGGCGGCGACAAGGACGCGGCGGTGCTGCTGGACAGCGAGAAGATCGCGTTCACGACGGCCACGCAGAAGGAGGCCGTACGGCAGGCGCGGCAGGACACCGATCAACTGCGGCTCGTGGGAACGACGTTGCCGATCGGGGCCGCTGTGGCGGGATTCGCGCTTGCGGTGGTGGGCGGGGTTTTGGTGGCACGCGGGCGAAAGCGCCCGGAAGCGCCGGGCACGGTCGAGATGCCCCAGCCATCACTCACAATGTGACGTGACGTCAGCTCTAATAAAGCCGGAAATTGTCACGTCGGTGAGTAGCCGTGGGGATCCGCTGGGCGAAAACTGTCCAACCCCACCCGGACACAGCCTGTCCACACCCCACGTACAACGACCGTAAGACGCCTGAAAACCTTCGATTCCCCCCACAGGAACCCAAACCCTCCCTCCCCCACGCTGAGTTCCGCACCCTGAGACGAGTTGGAGCACCCATGCCCCAGCACGTGCCCTCCCCGTTGCATGCCACTCTCCCCTGGGCATCGCAACACTCTCCGGCGCACCCCCCACAACCGCGCCGAATCGTTTTTCTCGCCCACCGTGACCTGGGCAACCGATCCGCCGGCGGCTCCGAGCTGCTGGTCGACCGCCTCGCCGACGGCCTCACCCGGCTCGGCCACCAGGTCACCCTGCTGTGCGGAGGCCCTGCCGCCTACCGCGACTACCGGGTCGTCTCCGCGGGCGGCTCGTACGGTCACTACCTGCGCGCCAGATCCGCGTTCACCCGTCAGGTCGGGGACTGCGATCTGCTGGTCGAGGTCTGCAACGGAATGCCGTACTTCGCCCCCCTGTGGCATCGCGGACCCACACTGTGCCTGGTCAACCATGTGCACACCGATCTGTGGCAGATGCGGTTCGGCGGGCCGCTGGCGCCTGCCGCACGGCTCGGGCGAAGACTGGAGCACTGGGCGCTGACCGGTGCGCAGCAGCAGGGTCTGCTGGTCGCCGTGTCGCCGTCGACCGCGCACGCGCTGCGGGCGATCGGGGTCGAACGGGACCGTATTCGTGTCGTGCACAACGGGGTCGAGGAACCGGGCCCCCTGGACGACCGCTCGCCGGAGCCGCTGTTCGTGGCCGTCGGGCGGCTGGTGGAGTACAAGCGGATCGATCTGCTGCTGCGGTTGTGGGAGCGGGTGCGGCCGGTCACCGGCGGCCGGCTCCTCATCGTCGGGGACGGGCCCGAGCGCGGCAGGTTGCAGGCGCTCGCGGGTCCGGGCGTCGAGTTCACGGGGCACGTCTCCGAGGCGGAGAAGCACCGGCTGCTGTGTGCGGCGTGGCTGTTGCTGCATCCGTCCGCGATCGAGGGGTGGGGGCTCGTCGTCACCGAGGCCGCGACCCGGAAGACGCCGACCGTCGCCTTCGATGTGCCGGGGCTGCGGGATTCCGTCGTGGACGGGGAGACCGGGGTGCTGGCGCAGGGCGAGTCGTCGTTCGCGGCTGCCTGGTGCACGCTCGCCCTGTCGGGCCATCGCCGGGAGCTGATGGGCAAGGCGGCGCGGGACCGGGCGGCGCGGTATCGGTGGGATCGGACGGTGAGGCAGTTCCTGGCGGTCGCCGGGGAGGCGGTGAGGGGACATGACGCCTATGCGCCGTAGGGGTTGGGCCGTGTCGCGGGTGCCGGTTCGTGGGGGCTTGGCGCGCCCACGCGGCGGTAGCCGCAAATCGACAACAGCCCCGCGCCCCTTTAAGGGCACACCACCGGACCGGCGTATGAAGGATCCGTCTCTTGGGCGCTCCCTCGCTCTTTTCCGGGCCTTCCTGCATGAGCAGGACGATCCCGAAGCCTGCTATTCGCTGCTCGCCCGCGACGCCGTCGATCAGGTCGAGGCCTACGACGGGTCCGTCGCCGGGCGAGTCGTCGTCGATGTCGGCGGCGGCGGTGGGTACTTCACCGAGGAGTTCCGACAGCGGGGCGCCTACGCCTACCTCTTCGAGCCCGACCTGCGCGAACTCGGCGAGAAGCCGCCCGAGGGGGCCGTCGTCGCCGACGGGTATCTGCTGCCCCTCCAGGACGGCGTCGCCGATGTCACCTTCTCCTCCAATGTGCTGGAGCATGTGGCCGATCCGCAGACCTTCCTCAGTGAGCTGGCCCGGGTGACCCGGCCCGGCGGGCTGATCTACGTGTCGTTCACCAACTGGCTGTCCCCCTGGGGCGGCCATGAGTGGGCCCCCTGGCACTACTTCGGCGCCGAGCGGGCCCGAGCCCGCTATCGCCGGCGTACCGGGCGGGCCGCCAAGCACACCCTCGGCGAGAACCTCTTCGCCGTGCACATCGGCGCCACCCTGCGGCAGGTCCGCGCCCGCGACGACGTGGCGGTCGTCGCGGCGCGCTCCCGCTACTGGCCGTTCCTCGCGGAGACCGTGGTGAAGGTGCCCGGCATCCGCGAGTTCGCCACCTGGAACCTCCTCCTCATCCTCAGGCGGTGTCCACCATGACGACGACCACGGTCCAGGCTCCTCCCCCGGCGGCCGTACCCGCCTCCGCGCCCGCCTCGGGCCCGCCCGAGGGTCCGCGGTCGCGGCGCTGGCTGCTGGGGTTCTGGGCCGTGGTGTTCGTGCTGTTCCTCGCGGTGCAGCCGGGGCGGCAGACCTTCGACACCAAGCTGGGTGTGACCGTCGACCCGGGGCAGTTCCTCGCCGACCTCGGGCAGTTGTGGCACGACGAGGGCGGTTTCGGCGGGATCCAGGACCAGTACGCGGGCTATCTGTGGCCGATGCTGCCGTTCTACTGGCTGACCGATCTCGTACGGCTGCCGGTGTGGATGGCGGAGCGGCTGTGGATGTCGCTGATCGTGTCGGTCGCCTTCTGGGGCGCGCTGCGGCTGGCGGAGCGGCTGCGGGTGGGCAGTGGCGGCTCGCGTCTGGTGGCGGCCTTCGCGTATGCGCTGTGGCCGGTCTTCACCATCGTCATCGGGTCGACGTCCGCCGCCGCGCTGCCGGGTGCGTTCCTGCCGTGGGTGCTGCTGCCGCTGACGAACGAGCGGTACACGGCGCGGGTCGCCGCGCTGCGGTCGGCGCTGGTCATCCCGTTCATGGGCGGCGTCAACGCGGCCTCGACGCTGGCCTCGCTGCTGCCCGTCGGCCTGTATCTGCTGTCCCGTCCGCCGGGGCCACGGCAGCGCAAGCTGATCGGCTGGTGGGTGCCGGGGGTGATCCTGGCGACCGCCTGGTGGGTGGTCCCGCTGCTGCTGCTCGGCACGTACGGGGAGAACTTCCTTCCCTACGTGGAGAGTTCGCAGACCACGACCGAGACCATGTCGGCGACGGAGGCGCTGCGCGGCGGCGGCAACTGGGTCGCCTATCTGCACTTCGGTGAGGCCTGGCTGCCGGCCGGCTGGACCGTCGCCGCGTCCGTCGTCGTGATCGTCTGCTCGGCGCTCGCCGCCGGGCTGGGGCTCGCGGGCCTGGCCCGGCGGGACATGCCGGAGCGGCGCTGGCTGGTGCTGACCGTGGTGAGCGTGGCGCTGGTCCTGCTCGCCGGGTACGGCGGCGCGTTCGGCGCGCCCTTCCACGGGGTGGTGCAGGACTGGCTGAACGGCTGGCTGGTCCCCTTCCGCAACATCTACAAGTTCCAGACGGGGCTGGCCCTGGCGCTGGTGCTGGGCCTCGCCCATCTGGTGGGCGTGGCGGCCCAGGCGCGCGGGGCACGTCCGGTGCCGGGGCGGCGGTTCGCCCCGCTGATCGCGGCCGTGCTGGTGCTGCCGGGTCTGCTGTGGCCGTATCTCAACGGCTCTCTCCTCAGCCCGGGCTCCTTCAAGGAGATCCCCAAGTACTGGCAGAGCACGGCCGACTGGATGGAGAAGTACTCCCCCGACGCCCGTGCCCTCGTCGTCCCGGCGACCGCGCACGGCATCTACACCTGGGGCTCGACCATCGACCAGCCCCTCGACGTCCTCGCCGACTCGCGCTGGGCGCAGCGGGACTACGTCCCCTTCGGCACCCCCGGCAACCGGCGTGCGATGGACGCCGTCGAGCAGGCGCTGATGAGCGGGGGCGAGGTGCCGGGGCTCGCCGACTTCCTGAGCCGGGCGGGCGTGTACTACGTCGTCGTCCGCAACGACCTCGACCCCGATCAGATCGGCTCGGTCCCGACCACGACGGTGAAGCGGGCCCTGGAGCAGTCCGGGTACCAGCGGGTGACCGGCATCGGGCCGGTGATGACCGGCGGGCGGATCGCCGAGGACACCCCGCTCCAGGTGGAGGGGCTGTATCCGCAGCGGCGCGCGGTGGAGATCTACCGGCCGGCCGGTGAGGACGTGCCGCGTCCGCACCAGGCCGGGCTGCAGCCGGTCGCCGACACCGCCGTCGTCTCCGGCGGCCCTGAGGCGCTGCTGCCGCTGGCGTCCCGACTGCGGGGCCGGGCGAGCGTGCTGACCGGTGACAACCACCCGGGGCTCGGCTCACCGCAGGTGCAGGTGACGGGCGACGGGCTGCGGCGCGCGGACACCCGGTTCGGGCTGGTCAACGCCAACACCTCGTACACGTACACCCGCGACGAGCGCAACGCGCCGGACGCCGCGCAGGACGCGGGCGAGAAGCCGCACCAGATCCTGCCCACCACCGGCGCCGGCCACCAGACCGTGGCCGAGCTGCGCGGGGCACAGTCGGTGACGGCGTCCTCGTACGGCAGTTGGCTCTTCCATCTGCCGCAGTTCGACCCGGTGAACGCCTTCGACGGGAACCCGGACACGGCGTGGGCCGAGGGTTCGGAGGGCTCGCCGGACGGTGAGTGGCTGCGGATCGCCTTCGCGGGCGGGTCGTACGACATGCCGTCGTCGTTCAAGGTGACGCCGCTGCCGCAGGAGGCGGTGCGGGCGGCGGCGACGCGGGTGCGGGTGGAGACGGAGAAGGGGGCGGTGAGCAGTTTCCTGCGGCCGGACGGTACGGCCCAGAGCGTCAAGGCACCTGCGGGCGCGACGCGTTGGATGAAGCTGACGATCACGGACTCGGTGGCCCGGCATGCGGGGCTGACCGGCGCGGGCTTCTCCGAGATCGCCCTGCCGGACGTGACTGTGACCCGGCTGCTGCGGCTGCCGACGGACGCCGAGGAATCCGCGGCCGCCGCCGAGATCGTCTCGCTGTCCCGTGCGGCCGACCCGACCGGCCTGTCGGCGACCGGCACGGAGGCGGGCCTGCACCGGCGCTTCAGCACCGCCGGCGCGGGGACGTACGAGGTGCGGGCGAGCGCGCTGCCGGTCGCCGGCGAGGAGCTGGACGAGCTGCTGTACGAGGTGGCGCCGGACCAGCGCAACCGGATCGTCGCGACCGCCGACTCCACGGCCGGGCTGGGGGCGGGGCTGTCGCCGCGCAACCTGACCGACGGCGACCTGACCACGGCGTGGATCGCCGGCGACCGGCCGACGATCCATCTGCGCTGGCCCGGTAAGCAGGCGGTCGGGGAGATCGTGCTGGCGCCGGCCGGCGGGCTCTCCACCCGGCCCACCGAGGTCCACATCAGCTCCCCGGACGGCGCGGCGATCGCGGGCGTCGACGAGAACGGCAACGTCCGCTTCCCGCCGATCACCACCGACCGCCTGGACATCACCATCACGAAGACCGCCCCGCTCACCCTCTACAACCCGGTCGTGGACGAGGACCTGCAACTGCCCGTCGGCCTCACGGAGGCCTACGTCCCGGCCCTCGACCAGTACCGGACCCCGCAGCCGAAGGACTCCCGGCCGTTCTCGCTGCCGTGCGGCAAGGGGCCGGTCGTCTCGGTGGACGGGGAGCTGTACCGGACGAGCGTGCGCGGGACCGTGGGGGATCTGGTCGAACGGCGCCAGGTGGAGGTGACGCTCTGCCAACAGGGCCGCGAGGACGCCGAGTTGCGGCTGACGTCCGGGGAGCACCGGGTGGAGGCCGGGGACGGCGGGCCGCTCGCGCTGTCCGAGGTGACGCTGACCCGCGGCACGGTCGCCGAGGCCACGACCGCGGCACGCGACCTCGGGATACGGGACTGGCTCGGCGACCGGCGCGCGGTGACCGTGGGCACGGGCGCGGCGAGCTATCTGACGATGTACGAGAACTTCAACGACGGCTGGCACGCCAGTCTGAACGGCAAGGAACTCACGCCGGTCCGGCTGGACGGCTGGCAGCAGGGCTGGCGCATCCCGGCGGGCGCCGGCGGCACGGTCGAGCTGTCGTACGAGCCGGCGGTGACCTACGAGGCCGGGCTGATCGGCGGCGCGGTCGCCGTCGCGCTGCTGGCCGGGCTGGTGCTGTGGCGCCGGCGGGCGCCGAACACCGACGAGCCGCAGGCCGCGCCGCCGTTGCCGGGGCTGTGGCTCGGCACGGTCGCCGTGACGGTGGTGGGCGTGTTCGTCGCCGGCTGGTTCGCGCTGCTGGTGCCGGCACTGGCGCTGCTGGCATGGCGCAGGCACGCCCTGCTGGTGCCGCTCGCGTTCGTCGCCCTCGCCGGGGCGGGGGTCGCCGCCGCGATCGGGGCCGGGGAGCCGGTGGGGACCGGGGACGGGGCATTCGGGCACACGGCCCAAGTACTGGCACTGATCGGGCTGTTCGCGGGCGTCGTGGGCGTGCGGGAGAGGACGGCGGGGGTGCCTGCGGCCACCGGCGGTTATGCCGGCGCGCCAACGGGCCCCGGTACCGGTGGCGGTGTTCCGGGCGGTGCTCCGGAGGCGCCGGCACAGCGGTTGCCGCATCGGGTGCGGGGGCGCAGCCCGCTCGGGACCGACCCCGAGGGTGAGCGGGAGCCGGGTACGAGCGGTCGACGCCCCGCGTCCGGACCGACCACCTCCCAGTCCGGTCCGCCCGTCTCCGAGTCCGGGCCGACCGTCTCCGCCCGCGGCCCCGGCGGACCGGACCCCGACCCGCCGACCGCGCGCATCGCACCACGCAAACCGCGCCTGCGGGCGACCGGTCCCGAGGACAAGGCGACCCCCACCGAGACCGCCGGCGAGGGAAGGGACGACACCGGGAAGGGCCAGGCCCCATGACCGCACTCCACCAACCCGCACGCGCCGAAGGCCCCCTACGGCCGCCGATACGCATCCCGTTCCCCGTCGTCGACGAAGTCGCCCCGCACCACCCCCAGAAGAAGGACGCGGCGCCCCCCACCGAGACCGCCGGCGAGGGAAGGGACGACACCGGGAAGGGCCAGGCCCCATGACCGCACTCCACCAACCCGCACGCGCCGAAGGCCCGCCGCAGCCGCCGATACGCATCCCGTTCCCCGTCGTGGACGAAGTCGCCCCGCACCACCCCCAGAAGAAGGACGCGGCGCCCCCCACCGAGACCGCCGGCGAGGGAAGGGACGACTCCGGGAAGGGCCGAGCCTCATGACCGCACTCCACCAGCCCACACGCGCCGAAGGCCCGCCGCAGCCGCCGATACGCATCCCGTTCCCCGTCGTCGACGAAGTCGCCCGGCACTGTCTCCAGGAGGAGGAGCCGGAGACGGTGCATATCGAGGTCCATCTGCCGGGGCGGCTGGACGAGGGACGGTTGCGTACGGCCTTCGCTCAGGCGCTGGGCCGGCATCCCCGGATTCTGATGCGGGAGGCGCCGGGGCGGTGGTACCGGCGCCGGTACGAGTGGGAGCTGACGACGGAGCCGGACGTGGAGGTGGTCAGCTTTCCGGCGCCGGGGCGGGACGCGTTGAGGGACGCGCGGACCCGGGCGCTCACGCAGGCGCCGCCGTTGTCCCTGTCGCCGCCGATCAGGCTGGAGGTCGTACAGCGGGGCGGGCCGGTCGAGGGCAGCGAGGCGATGGACGCCGTCGGTGAGAGCGGTGCGGCGCGGGGCGGGGAGCGGACGGAGATGCCGAGGCCGGGCGAAGCGCTCGGCACCGTCCTCTTCCTGACCATCAACCACACCGCCCTCGACGGCCCCGCCTGCCTGCGCGTGCTCGCCACCGCCGCCGAGCTCTACGGCGGCCGGGACAACTCCCCCGCCGGCGCACCGGTCCGTGCGGCCGAGACCCCACCGCCGCCTCAGGAGACCCCCTCCAACTGGTCACCCCCCGCCCGGGTGGCGCCCGGCACCCCCGAGCCCTCCCCCGGCAACGGCCTTCTCGTCACCGAGCTCCCCCTCCCGCACCGCCCCAAGGGCTCCCCGTACACGGTCAACGACCAGCTCATGGTCACCACGGCCCTGACGATCGCCCACTGGAACAGGGAACACGGCGACCGGCCCCGCCCGCTGCGCATCACCATGCCCGTCGACGACCGTCCCCGGGACGCCACCATGCCCATCGGAAACGGCACCCGACTCGTCGAAGTCCCTTTCGCCCCTGAGGAGTTGGCCGCCCACGCCCCGGCCGACATGCCGGCCCTGCTGCACCGCACGGCCACCCGGACCCGTGCCCTGAAGTCACTTCCACGCCCGCAGCTCGGCCACGGAGCAGCCCTGCTCACCGCCCCCGTCACCCCGGTCTCCTGGCGCGCCGCGCTCACCCGGGGCCTGCGCAGAGCGGCAGCGCCCTGGACCTCGACGACCCTGCTCAGCAACATCGGCCGTATCCCCTACGCCCTGGACTTCGGCGAGGAGGCGGGCCGGGCGCACGCCGTGTGGTTCTCGGCGCCCGCCCGGATGCCGCGCGGCCTGACCGTCACCACCGCCTCCACGGCCGGCCGTCTCCACCTCGCGCTGCGCTGGTCGCGGGCCCTGCTCAGCCACGGCGACGGCGCCCATCTGCGGGACCTGTTCGAGCACTACCTGCACACCACGGAGGTGAGCCCATGACACCCCCGGCATCCACGAGGCCGGCGACGACCACCGCGCCCGCCCCCAAGGACCTGCGCGACTTCTACGAGAACCCCGCCGTCCCCGTCGCCTCCGGCAACCCCCGCAGTCGCCGCCAGGCCCGCATGCTCGCCGAGGCGCTGGGCCCGGCGACCGCGGAACGGACCCGCACGATCCTCGACATCGGCTGCGGCGACGGCACCGCCGCGGCCACCGCCGCGCCCTTCCTCACCGGCCACCGCATCGTCGGCCTCGACTGGTCCCAGGACGCCCTGCGCCGGGCCCGCACCCGGATCCCGTACGCCGTTCGCGGTGAACTCACCGACGGCGGGCTGCCGTTGCGCACCGGCTCCGCCGACGCCGTGCTGTTCAGCGAGGTGATCGAGCACCTCGTCGACCCGGACGCAGCCCTGGACGAGATCCGCCGGGTGCTGCGCCCCGGCGGCCATCTGATGCTGTCCACCCCGAACCTGGCCGCCTGGTACAACCGGGCCCTGCTGCTGGCCGGGGTGCAGCCGGTGTTCTCGGAGGTCAGCCTGCGGGGGATCCACGGCCGGCCGGGGCGGGAGGTCGTGGGGCATCTGCGGCTCTACACCGCCCGTGCGCTGCGGGAGTTCGTGGCCGCGTCCGGCTTCGAGGTCGTACGGCTGGCCGGGGCGCCCTTCCACGGCGTACCGCGTGCGCTGCGCCCGCTGGACCGGCTGGCCTGTGCCAGGCCGTCGCTCGCGTCGATCCTGCTCCTGCACGCGCGGCGGACCTAGGGGGCGGGGACCATGTGGTGGGGAGTGGCCGCGGCGCTGATGGCGAACACCCTGTACAGCCTCGGTTTCGTCCTGGAGAAACGGGCGCTCACCGCCCTGCCGGAGGTGACGATCCGGCAACCCGCGCGGCTGCTGCGACTGGTGCTCGGCAGCCCGCTGTGGATCGGGGGTTCCGTGGCCCTCGCCGCCGGGTTCGCCGCCCAGCTCGTGGTCTACCGCACCCTGCCGATCGCCGCCGCGCAGGGCATCTTCGTCTCCGGCCTCGTGCTGCTCGTGCTGCTGTCCGCGCGGCTGCTGGGCGAGCAGACCAGCGGACGGGAGCGGTACGCGCTCGGCGCGATCCTCGCCGCGCTGCTGATGGTCGTGCTGTCGCTGCGGGAAGGGCCCGACGGCGGGGAGACGGTCGGGCAGGCCGCCCCGTACCCGCTGATCCTGCTGGTGTGCGTGCCGTCGCTGGCGGCGGGCGTGTGGCTGTACGGCTCCGCCGAGCGCAGGGCCCGGCACCGGCACCGGCTGCCGACGACCGGCGTCGAGTACGGCGTGGCCGTAGGGCTGCTGTACGGGGTCAGCTCCCTCGCGATCAAGGGGGTGTCGAGCCATCTGACGACCAGCGGGGTGGGCGGCGCGGTGCTCGGGCTGCTGCGTTCGCCGTACCCGTATCTCCTGCTCTTCACCGGCGCGTTCGGGCTGGTGATGTCGCAGGCGGCGCTGCAACGCTGCCGGGCCTCGCTGATCGTGCCGGTGTGCACGACGGTGACGTGCGTGTACACGGCCGTGCTCGGCACGCTGTCGTTCGGCGAGGCACTGCCCGAGGACCCGCTGCGGCTGGCGCTGCGGGTGGCGGGTACGGCGCTCGCCCTGACCGTGCTGATGTCGATGCCCCGGCACGACCCGCAGCCCGCACCATCCTCGCAACCCTCCATCGGTGCCAAGGAGTTGACACCACCATGAAACCCGACGACCCGCTCCTGCGGATCCTGGCCTGCCCGCTCGACAAGGGGCCGCTGCACCTCGTCGTGCCGGACGCCCCGGCCGACGAGGGCGCCGAGGACGCGGCCGAGGCGCTGTACAACCCGCGCCTGCACCGCCGTTACCCGATCATCGACGGCATTCCGCAGTTGCTGCCGGCCTCCGGACAGCAGGTCTCCGACGACGAACACGAGGAACTCCTCAAACGGATGGCCCCATGACCAGGACGATGGCGGCGCGCCTGGCCCCGTTCCTGCCGGTGAGGCTGGTCGCGGCGACCGCCCGGGCCGTCTATCCGCGCTTCGAACCGGAGCTGGCCCGGCTCGCCGACCTGTGCCCGCCCGACTGCGGCACGGCGGTCGACGTCGGCGGCTGGTACGGCCCCTGGACGCACCGGCTGCGCAGACGCGCACGGCAGGTGGTGACCGTGGAACCGGTCCCCCATCTGGCGCGGCTCCTCGCTGCGGGGACCCCGCCGAACGTGCGCGTGATCCAGGCCGCCGCCTCCGACCGCCCCGGCACGGCCCGCCTGTGGCTGCCGCCGGGCGACTCCGGCGACCGGGGTGTGTCGTCGCTGGTCCGCCGGGACATCCACGCCCGCGCCCTGCACGTCCCGTGCGTCGCCCTCGACGACCTCGGCCTCAAGGACGTCGGCTTCATCAAGGTCGACGTGGACGGCAACGAGCTGAAGGTGCTGCGCGGCGCGACGGGCATCCTGGCCCGCGACCGCCCTGCGCTCTTCGTGGAGCTGGAGTCCCGCATCCAGCCGATCGCCCCGGTGGTGACATACCTGTCCCTGCTGCGCTACGACGGCTGGGTACTGCCCGGCAGCTCCTGGGTGCCGCTGGCGTCCTTCCCGCTGGAGGCACACCAGGCGCAGGCGTCGTACGTCGCCTCCCAGGGACTGCTCCGCCGGGTCCTGCCGTTCCGGGGCCCGCGCTACGTCAACTCCGTCCTCTTCCTCCCGGACGGCCGCCGGCCCGCCCGGCCGGTGCGCGACCATGGATCGCATGCCCTCCGCAAAGCCGCCCGCTAGCCCCTTCACCCCGCTCGACTTCCAGTTGGTGCTGCTGCGCCGCATGGCCGACCACAATCCGGACCTGGTGGAGGACGCCCGCCGTGAACTGGGCGTCTCCCTCGCCGAGATGCGCGAGGCGAACAAGCGGTGGCAGGCGATGGTCCGGTCCCCCCGGGCGCGCGCCGCCGCCTCCCGGTACCGGTCGGTGCTGGGCGCGCCCGAGTCGGTCGTCACCCGCAAGGTGGGCGACCTGGAGTGCGAGGCATGGCTGTGGCCGCTGCCGCTCTGGCCCGGGCTGCGCTTCGAGGTGCTGCTCGCCCCGAACGGCGCGGTGTGGAACGAGTGGCTGGTCCGCGCCCCCGGCGCCCAGCCCCCGCCCCTGCACACCCTCGCCGATCTCGCTCCCTGGTCCTGCACGGTCGACGAGGCGTCCCGCGCCTTCGCCCCCGCCCGTCCGCTGGAGGGCACGGCCCCCACGCGATGGGGCCTGGCGTTCACGGCGCCGGACGAGGGGGGTGTGCGGCACGAAGTGGTGGCCGAGTTCACCTGGGGGTTGTTGCAGCGGGTCGCGGTCCGCTAGTCAGGGCGGTCAGAACCCGGGCGCCGCGCCGGAGACGATGTCGCGCACCTCAGCGCGCAGACGTGCCGCCTCCTGCGACCGGCCGAGCGCGTCGAGACGGATCGACAGGGTGTTGACGCTGCGAGCCAGGGCCCGCCGGTACTTGTCCGGTTCGGCGGCGAACAGCTCGCGGTAGAGCGCGACCGCCTGGCGGGCCGAGTCGAGCGCTCTCGGTCTGCCCTCGCCGAGCTGGTCCAGGGCCCCGGACCACATCTCCAGGGCGTCCGCCAGGTCGGCGCGGTGCAGGCCCCTCTGCTCGGCCTCCAGCTCGCGGTAATGGCTCACCGCGTCGGACGCCGCCGACACGGCCTCGGCGGACCGGCCGAGGGCGCAGAGCCAGAGGGAGAGGTTGCGCTGGGTACGGGCGAGGGGTTGACGCAGGTCGACGGCGCCCCCGGCGACGAGTTCCCGGTAGATCGAGACGGCTTCGCGGGCAGGGGCCATCGCGCGGTTGACGTGCCCCAGGTCCGCGAGGCTGACGGCGAGGCAGTTGAGGCTCTCCGCGTACTTGGAGCGGTGGGCCTCGGGTCGCCGCGCGGCCAGTTCCCGGCGCATGCTCACGCACTCGGTCATCGTGGCGTGCGCCGTGTCCACGTGCCCGAGCAGACGCTCCCAGTACCAGCGCACGTGCAGGCTCCGGGCCAGGTCGGCGCGGGCCCGCGGGTCGGCCTCGGCCTGGGCCCGCCGGATGGCCTCCGCCCGGACCGCGGCCGTCAGGGCGTGCTGCGGCCGGCCGACCTCGCCGTAGCGGTTGGCGAGGCTGCTGAGGCAGACGGCCAGCGCCGAGCGGTGCGTGTCCGGATCGTCGGCGGTGAGCCGGCCGAACAGGTCGGCGGCCTCGACGCCCGCGTCCAGGGCGGCGTCGTGCAGACCGGCACCCCGCAGGACGAGGGACCACAGGTGCAGGCTCTCGGCCAACCGGGGTCGCTGGTCCGGCCGGGTTTCGGCCAGCCGGCGGCGCAGGGCGACCGCCTCCTCGGCGAACGGCCGCGCCTCCGCCCAGCGGTAGGCGTCGGCGAGCCGGCCGGCGAGGCCGTACAGCGCGGAACCCAGCGCCGGCAGCGCGCTGTCGGGCCACTGCCCGGCGAGCGGCCGGAGCAGGTCGATCGCCTGCTGGTGCGCGGCGACCGCGTCGGACCTGCGCCCCGCCGCCGAGAATCGTTCCGCCAGGTCGTCCAGGGCGACGGCGGCCTCGACGCCCCGGTCCGGGCCGAGCAGCAGCATGTTGGACACGGCGCGGTCCCGGATCTGCGGCGAGGTGGCGCTGTCCCTGATCACCTCGCCGAGAAACGCGGCGGCCTCCTGTGCGTAGGCCTCCCCGAAGTCGGCGGGGTTCAGGTCGTCCGGGAAGTCCCGCAGGGCGTAACGGGGGTTGGGCAGCAGCTCGCGCGGCACGCCCGTGGCGAAGTTCCGCGGTGTCGACGGATAGTCACCCGGCCAGTCCACGGCGACGGCCCGCATGAGTTCACCGCCGGTGATGAACCGGTCCCGGGGCGACCAGCCCCAGCCCTGGGGTCCGGCGTCCGGACCGTGCCGCAGCAGCCGTACCAGCCAGGAGCCGAAGAGCCTGTCCCATCCGGTGCCGTGGGGCACGAGGACGGAGATCTGGCCCGTCCAGCTCGCCGTTCTCAGCGTCCTGGCCAGCGGCCCGTAGCCCCAGTTCTGGCCGCTGCCCGGCGGCCGAACGCTGTCGAGCAGTACGAGTACCTGGTCGGCGCCCGACTCGTTCGCGAGGAGGCAGAGGTCCTCGCCGGTCAGGAAGGTGTCCGGTCGCTGGGGATCGCTGTCGCGCAAGGCGATCTGCGGGCCGCCCCTGCCCTGTACCGCGTACCCGCGGACGTACACCACCAGCGGCCCGTCGTGCCGCTGCGCCGACAGCCGTGTCAGCCGCTCGGTGACGGCCGCGAGGGACGGGTCGGCGAGGAACTCCTTGGCGTAGGTGTCGCCGAACGCGGCACCCACCTCGCGGCACAGGTCGGGCGACTGGTTCAGCGGCGGCAGCCGTTCGTCGTCGTACCGGGCCACCGAGATCCCGAGGAATCTCCCGGCCGGTCTCACCTCGCGCACCGGTACGGTCCGCTCCGGCAGCTCGTACACATGGCCGCGGGCGCAGCGCAGCAGGACCGGTCCGGGACCGACGTGGACGCGGATCTGCCAGGCCCCCGGCACGGACAGGTCCTCGTCCCGTGTGCGCGAGCCGCCGGCCAGCAGGGTCAGCACGCGCGGAGCCGTGTCGGGCACCGGGAGGGCGTAGGTACCCGGTGGCACGCCTGCGGCGGCCTCGGGGTCGACCGTCCGCCCGTCGATCTCCAGCTCGTCGCCGTCCCTGCGTACGGTGATCAGGATGTCGTCGAGGACGCGGGCGAGGTCGCCGAGCTGCCGGGCGGGCAGCGGGGCCCGTTCGACGCCGAACGGGAAGCGCCGGGCGCGGAACCGGGGGCGGGCGGCCTGGGCGAGCTGCCAGCCCATGGGCGAGTCCTGGACCGCCGGCGGCAGCCGGTCCCAGGCCGAGGCAAGCCACTGTCCGACGCCGTCGCGGTTCTGCTGGGTGATCGCCTTGAACGCCGGGGCCAGGGCATCGTCGATCTCACGGTGCCGTCCGGACACGGCGAGCCAGGTGACCTGTTCCTCCAGCAGGAGGGCCGGGGACAGGTCGGCGTGTACGCGCTGGACGATGCGCCACAGGGAGTGGACCGGGGCGTCCGGGTGCTGCCGTTGCTGCCGCAGCCATCGCTCCAGACGCACCTGGAGCCGGCGGCGCTCGCCGGTGTCGAAGACGAGACCCGTGGGCCCCTGGGCGCGGACGAGTCCGCTGAACCACAGCTCGGACTCGGTCTCCACGCCGAACCGCGGGAACAGTTCCAACCGCACCGCCCGGATCAGTTCGGGCTCCACACGCACCGCCACGCTGAGCGCGGTCGCCAGCTTCTCGACCGCGTCGAGGGCCTGCCGGTCGCGTGTCACGGTCACCGCCGGCGTCCCACCAGCGCGGCCACCGTGCTCACCGTCGTGGTCCGGTCCCAGGTGAGGGCGGACAGCAGCGGGGTCAGTTCCGCGGGCACCCGGGTGACCGGGTAGGGCACCAGCGCCAGGGCCGTGCAGCCGGCCCGGACGATCTCGTGGCACACCTGGTACCACTCGGCGACCGAGGCGCGCCGCGGATGCAGCATGGGCCCGCCGACGCCGAGGTCGGAGACGAGCAGCACGCGGGTTCCGGGACTGGGTGGCCGGTAGGGCTGCCAGGTGCGCGGGGAGGCCGGGCCCGTGCCCCGGTTCGGCGCGTCGGCGAAGTAGCGGATCTGGGTGAGTTCGGCGCCGACCAGACCGGTGATCCGGCGGGCGAGTTCATGCTGGTCACGCCGGTACGGCTGCATGCCGTCGCCCTGGTCGACCAGGACCTGCACGCCGAAGCGGAGAGTGGGGCGGGGCGCCCGGGGCAGCCGGGTGAGGGGGATGCCCCGGGCGAAGGCCTCGACGAGGGCGTCGATGTCCGGTTCGCCGTCGTCGCGGACCAGGGTGGTCAGGGCGGCGTTGAGGATCGCGGTGGAGGAGCGCTCGGTGAGCAGCGGCTCCAGCGGCGGCCGGGCGGTGAGGTGACGGTCGGTCACCTGGTCGAGGGAGGAGACGGCGGCCCAGTCGGTGAGGTCGGGGGCCTCGTGCGCGACGGGCTCCAGTACGGGCGGACCGCCTGTGCGGGTCCGTCCCTCGTACCGCCTGGGCTCGATGTCCGATGGCGGTGGGCCGGGCGGGACGGTGGTGTCACCGGGGAAGCGCGGGGGCGGGGAGGGCGGCGGGTCCGCGGCCGGCGGAGGGTGCGCGGGCGCGCCGCCCGCCGGGACCGGCCGGAGTGCGGGCGACGGTGCCTGCGGTCGGAAGCCGAGCATCCGGGCGGCCCGGTCCTGCCGGGCGGGATCGTCGCCCGCGGCGTGCAGGGCCCTGGCCAGGTCGGCCAGCCAGATCTGGGGGACGTGTGCGCTCACGCCACGTTGTCCTGCTTCAGCAGGGCCATCCGGCGCAGTGTCCGCCAGCGTTCGTCGCTGTCCTCGACCCGGATGCCCAGTTGCCGGCAGGCATGGAAGGCGTCCAGGAACTCGGCGGTGCTGGGCTTGCGGTGCGCCCTGCGCTCGGCGTCCTCGCGCAGTTGCCGCACCACCTCCGCCAGTTCCTGCGCGAGCAGCCGGTCGGCATCCGTGAAGGGGCCGTCGTAGGCGTCCACATGGGTGCGGGCGACCTCGACCAGCTCCTCGGGTTCGGGGTGTTCGAGCTTGACGACCAGACAGCGGCGCAGGAACGCCTCGGGCAGCTCGCGCTGCTCGTTGGTGGTGATCACCACGAGCGCCTTGGCGTCGTCCTCGGGCTCGATGTCCCGGCTGGTCTGGGAGAGGGTGAAGCGGCGTGAACCGAGCGGGACGAGCAGCCCGTTGGGCAGTTCGGGGTCCGCCTTGTCGATCTCGTCGATCAGTACGACGGACTGCGCGCACAGGTCGGCGGTGTCCTTGCGGACCGGACGCCGGCCGCGGGGCCGGGGCAGGCGGTGGGCGCGGGCGCGCAACGCGTGGTCGCGGGCGGAGCGCGGCGCGAACGCCTTCCACAGCACACCGGGTTCCACGTACGCGTCGATGGGCTTGAGCCGCTGGGCCTGGGCGTCGGCCAGCCGCAGCACATGGTCGAAGGAC
Organism: Streptomyces sp. NPDC036764; assembly: GCF_055609385.1. Classification (NCBI taxonomy): domain Bacteria; kingdom Bacillati; phylum Actinomycetota; class Actinomycetes; order Kitasatosporales; family Streptomycetaceae; genus Streptomyces; species Streptomyces sp. NPDC036764. Next base: position 99,214 of record NZ_JBVJPT010000004.1, on the reverse strand, counting down.
CACAGCAGGTCCGGTGCCTGGGTGCGGGAGGTCACCACGTGCTCGTGGTAGGCCCAGCCGTTCAGCCACGCCACGTGCGCGGCGAACGACGACTTGCCCGAGCCCGGGTCGCCGCGCAGCAGCAGCGGCCGTCCGGTGGCCCGGGCGATGTCGACGGCCAGGTCGAGGTCGCCGCGTACGACGTATGCCCGCCCGTCGGGGCGGTCAGGGGCGTTGCGCGCGGTCGGTTGCGGCGGGATCGGCTCACTGATCACGACGCCTGCCCCTTTCCGCGGCCTGAGTGCGAGGCGCGGATGCCGGCCAGCGCCCGGTCGGTGCGCTCCGCCTGCCGCTCGGCACGGGGTTGCAGCGGGATGTGCAGGGTGCGGGCGGGCTGCGGGCCCAGGTCCACGGGGTCGGACTCGTCGGTGAGGACGACGATGTTGAGCCAGTCGAATCGCCCGGTCAGGCGGTGCACCAGTTGGCCGACGGCGCCGAGTTCGCAGCCGGCGGGGTCGATGACGAGGAAGAGCACATGGCCCTCCAAGGGCGGGTCGTTCTCGTCGTCCGACCACAGGAGGGCCCGCACCGCCGCCAGACAGGCCTCCATGTGCTCCGCGTCCTGTGCCTCGCCCGCCACGAGGGAGACGGCCTCGGCCCGGTAGCGGCCGCAGGAGTACGAGGCGCGGGCGATGTGCTGCCTGGCCGTGTCGGCCCGGCGCCCGGCCAGGGTGGCGACCACCTGGCCGTCCCCGGGAAGCAGGAGCTGTACGGCGACCGGGTCGATCCAGGTGGGCAGCAGCAGGCTGATGAGCCCGTCGAGCCGGTCCAGCGCGAGGAGGAACTCGACCTCGCTCACCGCCGACGGCAGCTTGGTGGTGGGCACCGGTTCCAGGCAGTGGTGTGCGATGTGGCGGCGTTCCTCCGCCGCGGTGGGAAACCGCCAGTCCCCCTCGGAGCCGAGTGCGTGGGCCATGGCCCGCAGCCTGAACCGGTCGGTCACCTCGTGCAGACAGTGCTCGATCTTGGTGGTCATGGAGCGCTTCGCCGGGGTGTCCGCGCGCCCGCCCAGGTCACCCAGGCGTTCGACGATCCGTGAGACCAGACCCGCCCCCTCCGTGTCCTCCTGGAGGATGCACTGCAGATCGGCGAGCCGGGACATCTCCGAGTGCCGCAGCTCCCGCGCGGTGAGCCCCTTCAGCAGCACGGGAACTATGGTCAGGGGCGACCCCACCGACCGCCGGAACCAGAGGACCTCGACCTCGCGCCTGAGCCAGGTCGACGCCAGCCCGTCCCGGTTCACCAGGACGACGGCCGCGTCACAGTCCGAGAGCCATTCGTAGAGGTCGGACCGCCATTCCGTGCCGGCCGGCAGGTCGTCGTCCACGCGGACCTCCCAGCCGAAGTCCGGCAGCCTTTTTCTGAGTTCCGCCCGCACCGAATCGGCGTTCGCCTGGTCCTCTTCGGTCTTCGCCGAGCTGTGACTGATGAAGGTGATCGCCATCGACCACTGACCGTCCTGCCGCACGTGCCCAATAGGGACTCAAGCCGTCCCTGTAGGACGGAGAGGTTGACAGGTGATAGGGACATAGGTCAACTCGGCTCTATGTCGACGAATTGACGGTCCGTAAATACGGCATTCACGTGTGACCGGCTCAGCGGCCGGAAAGCCTCCCGAAGGCAGCGGATCACCGTCGAGGGGAAGGCGGGGAAGCGGGGCAATGGTGTCGCCCGACAGAGCACGCCCGGTCGTCGCGATCGTCGGCAGCGTCGACGCCGAGCGCGCGTTCTCACCCGAACTGAAGCACCCCGGGACCGCCCCCGCCGCCTGCCGCGAGCTGGGCCGTCAACTCTCCCTGGCCGGTTACGACCTCGCCGTGTTCTCCGCGAAGCCGAAGTACGTCGAGTACGACGTCGTCCACGGGTACGCCCAGGAGGACGGCACGGTCTTCGCGCACGTTCCGCGGCACCGCGAGGCCGACTTCGGCCTGCCGCAGGGCAGTGCGGTGGCGGTGCACACGGTGCGGGACACCGGCCCGGAGTGGGAGGTCTCCTTCTACCGGACGCTGATGACCTGCGACGCGGTGCTGCTCGTCGGCGGCGGCCAGTCGACCCGGGTGGCCGGGGTCATCGCCTTGTCGCAGCGCATCCCGGTGCTCCCGGTCGCCGCGTTCGGCGGCGGGGCGGGCCAGGTGTGGGTCAACCTCGACAAGGTCCGCAACGACACGACCGACGACGACATCACCCTCCTCGGGCAGGATTGGCGGCCCGACTCCGCCCGGCGGCTCGTCGAGTGCCTGAACCTCCAGCGGCAGCGCCGCGCGCGGTGGCTGCGGGAACGCGACCGCACCGCGCGCCGGGCCGCACTGTCCACCGGTCTGGGCCTGACGGTGGCCCTGCTGCTACTGGTGTGCTCGCTGCTGGGGTTCGCGCTCGCCGGGGAGCCCGGCCCGGCGACCGGCCGCCGGCTCGGGGTGCTGGTGGTGACGCCGTTGCTGGCGGCCATGGCCGGTGCCGTGATCCGCAGTTCCTTCGAGACGGCCGATCAGTGGCCCAGGTCCGCGGTACGGGGACTGGGGGCCGGGGTCGTCTCCGTTCTGCTGTACGTGGCGTCCCAACTGCTCACGGTGCCCTCGCTGCTCGACGAACTCGACGTGCGCAGGCTCCTGTTCTTCACCCTGCCGCTGGGGTTCAGCGCAGGTTTCACCTTTGACCTCGTCTTCGAGCGCCTGCGCTCGGGAGCGGCGCCTGACCCGCCCGCGCAGCCCCCCGGGTCCGGCCCGACGACCGAACGGTCTTGACGGGCCGGTCTTGACGGGCCGAGCGGTTACCGCGCGGCCGCCGCCAGGATCGCCTCCACCACGCGCGGCAGGGACCCGGGGTGCAGCCACAGGAAGAGGTTCGGCTCGACCAGCTCCAGTTCCATGACCCGGGGCTGCCCGTCCTCGCCGTCGACGAGGTCCACGCGCGCGTACAGCAGCTCGGCGGCCTCGGGTACGGCGGCCAGGGCGCGCTCGGCGACGGCGAGTTCCGCCGGGGTCGCGGTCCAGGGTTCCAGGCCGGGGTGGGCGACCTTGCGCTCGTCGTAGGGCGTGCCCGGGGTGAGGACGGCGCCCTTGCGGCCGGCGTGCAGGAGGCGGCCGCCGAAGAACTGGATCGCCCGTTCACCGCTGACGTCGATGCTCTCGACGTAGGGCTGCACCATCGCCGTGAACCCCTCCGCGTGCATGCGCGTGACCTGCCGTACGGCCGTCTCGTGTTCGTCGGGCGTGTAGCGGGCGGCGAACCGGGCGCCCGCGCCGGAGGTGGGCTTGACGACGTACTCGTGGTCGGCCGGGAGCTCGGCGGGGTCGCCTGGGGCGAGGTAGCGGGTGGGCACGACGGGCACCCCGGCCGCGGCGAGGTCGCCGAGGTAGCGCTTGTCGGCATTCCAGCGCACCACGCCGGCCGGGTTCGCGAGCCGGGTGGCCTTGCCGCAGCGCTCCGCCCACGCCAGGAACTCGGCCGCGCGCCAGGAGTAGTCCCAGGTGGAGCGGATGACGGCGAGGTCGTAGCCGCTCCAGTCGACCGTGTCGTCGTCCCAGTGCACGATGTCGGCCTCGGCCCCGGCCTCCGTCAGGGCCCGAGCCAGCACGGGGAGGTCGCGATCGACGCTGATCCGGGGGCCGGGGCGGCAGGTGACGAGGGCTGTGCGGGGCACGCCGGGCTCCTCCACGTCGGACGGTTGTGCGATGCGCAGATTAACAAGCGCCTCCGGAACCGGGACAGGCCGCTTGACCTTCACCTTCGGTGAAGCCACAGCATCGGTGCGAGGAACCGGAGGGGATGCGATGCGCGAGGACATGCTGACGATCGGGGCGTTCGCCAAGGCCTGCCGGCTGTCACCGAAGGCGCTGCGGCTGTACGACGAGCTGGCTCTGCTGAAGCCCGGCCGGGTCGACCCGGACACCGGGTACCGGTACTACGCCGTCGCACAGCTCGAGCGGGCCAGGCTGGTGGCGTGGCTGCGGCGGCTGGGGATGCCGCTGGCCCGGATCCGTCAGGTGTGCGCGCTGCCACCGGCCGACGCCGCCCGTGAGATCCGCGCCTACTGGGCGCAGGTGGAGGCGGAGACGGCCGCGCGGCGGGATCTCGCCGGGTTCCTCGTCAGGGAACTGTCCGCTGCACCGAGGAAGGACACCACCATGCTGGAACTGCGCTACTGCGCCCACTCGGACCGGGGCCTGGTCCGCCCCGCCAACCAGGACACCGCCTACGCGGGCTCACGGCTGCTCGCGGTCGCCGACGGCTTCGGGCCGACGGGCCTGCCCGCGAGCAGCGCGGCCGTGGACGCGCTGCGCGTCCTGGACACGGCCGAGGCTCCCGCGGGCAACGTCCTGAACCTGCTGGACGACGCGGTGCGGGGCGCGACGGAGGCCGTACGCGACGCGGTGGACGGCGCCGGGGAGGACGCCGGTACGACCCTGACCGCACTGCTGTGGACGGGCTCCCGGCTGGCCCTGGTCCACATCGGCGACTCCCGCGCCTATCTGCTGCGCGACGGCGCCCTGTTCCGTATCACCGACGACCACACGGTGGTCCAGTCGTTGGTCGACGAGGGCCGGCTGACACCGGAGGAGGCCACGACCCACCCTCAGCGGATGCTGCTGCTCAAGGCCCTGACCCCGACCGCCACCCCGGACATGCGCCTTCAAGACACCGAACCCGGCGACCGCTACCTCCTGTGCTCCGACGGCCTCTCCCGCGTCGTCCCCGACACCCGCATCCGCCGCCTCCTCGCCGCCGCCCCGTCCCCGGACACCGCCGTACACACCCTCATCGCAGCGGCGAACGAGGCCGGCGGCCCGGACAACGTCAGTTGTGTGGTGGCGGACGTGGTGGAGCCGGCGGCCTGAGAAACGCCCCCTGAGCCGCGTGCCACGCGCTCGCCGCGGCGGACGGATTCAGGCCAGTCGGTGCAGGAGGGAGTCACGCTGATCCTGCTCGACCTCGGCGAGCGTCAGGTCGGGGTCGCGCTGATGAGCCAGGGCGACCTCGGCCGGCGTCGGCTGCTCCTCCTTGCGCGGCCAGGCCTCGGGGCGCCAGATCTTCGACCGCACGAACGCCTTGGCACAGTGCACGTACACCTCGTCGGCCCGCACGACCAGCGCGGTCTTCGGCGGCTTGCCGACCGGGGTCAGCCGCGCCAGCAGATCTTCGTCGGCCGTGATCCAGGCTGCGCCGTTGACACGGAGCGTCGTGTCCCGGCCGGGGATGACGAAGTTGAGCCCGGCGTGCCCGTTGGCCAGGATGTTGCGATAGCCGTCCAGCCGGTTGTTCCCGGTCGCGTCCGGAATCACCACATGACGCTCGTCGAGGACCGTGACAAAACCGGGGGTGCCGCCACGCGGGGCCACGTCACAGCGGCCATCGGCATCACTGGTGGCGACGAACACCACGGGCGAGACCGCGATGAGGCGGCGCGACATCTCGTCGATGTGGTCGAGTTCTTTGCGTACCGCCCGCTCGCCCGGATCCGCGTACAACTCCCGGAGTTGCGCCTCACTGGTCAGAGCTCGGGGTATCGGAGTGTCATCCACTCTGGTGATCATAGCCCTGCGGGTCCAGGACACGGGGAGCGTTCCCGCGCGGGCGGGGCAGTCTCAATGACCCCCGCACGGGTCGCCCGCACGCCGCTGCCCTGGCCCGGAGACGGGCGGGCAGCGGCGTATCGAGATGCGGACGGGTCACCGCAGCGCGGGCTCCGGCTGTGGCTGTGGGGTCGGCTCCGGATAGAAATCCCGGGGGCGGCCCTTCTTGTCCCGTAGGGCGGCGAGGAGGCTTCCCGGGTATTCGACCGCCCAGTAGCTGACGGTCGCCAGGAGTACCCCGGCTGCGACCACGAGTGCCGCCGCCAGCGGGAACGCCGCCTGGGAGCGGGGCAGGGCGCCGGTGTCGTACAGGGCCAGCATCAGGGGTTCGTGCCAGATGTAGAGGCTGTAGCTGACCAGGCCGACGCCCGTCAGCCATCGGGCGCGCAGCACGCCGTGCCAGCGGGGGTGGGCCGTCGTGCGGATGTGGAGGGTGGCGTAGAGCAGGGCGAACCAGAGGAGTGCGGCGAGGGGGTGGTAGTAGGTGTGCCAGGTGTTCTCGGGGGTGGAGTAGTACGACAGGGCGTACAGGCCGGCCGCCGCCGTCACCGCCGTCGCCGTCGCCGCGCGGGCACTGATCCGGCCCCGTTCGCCCAGCGCCACCAGCAGCACCGCCAGGAACATCCCGGCCGCGAAGCCGCCGAGGCGGGCCTGGGGGCCGAAGTACACGGGCCAGTTGGTGTGCGGGATGTCCAGGGCGTGGTGGGCGACGGCGATCCAGGCGAGCGGGGCCAGGTAGAGCGCCGCGCAGCCCGCCGCGCACAGGGCCACCCGGGCTCGCCGCGTGCGCAGGCGGCGGCAGGCGCGGATCGCCGGCGGGCCGACGGCTACCAGGGTGAGGTAGAACGCGATCTCCAGGGAGAGCGACCAGGTCGGGCCCAGGGTGTAGAAGATGCGCTGCTGGTCGAAGACATGCGTGAACGTGAGGTGTTCCAGCAGGTCGCGCCAGTCGCCGGGGAGGGACGGGTTGCGCAGGGACCAGACCAGGAGCACCGCGAGGAAGTAGAGCGGGAGGATGCGTGTCGCGCGGCGGAAGAGGAAGTCCGCCGCCGGGCGGGTCCGGTCGACGCCGTCGATCGCGGCGCGGGCGTAGGAGAGCGTCAGCAGGTACGCCGACATGACGAAGAACAGGTCGATGACCTCCAGGGAGATCAGCGCCCCGAGGTAGGGGTTGTCGACCGGCGGGTGGGCGCCCTGCGCGTCGTACACGTAGTACTGCTGCCAGACGTGGAAGACGACCGTGCTGAGGGCGGCCACGCCCCGGAAGCCCTGGAGTTCGAGGCGGCGGGTGCTGCTGCTCATTCCTGCCCCACCGCCTTGGCCGCCGCCGTGCGGGGGGTGACCCGCCAACGTCGGTCTCCCAGCAGTTCCTTGAGGTGCGACTGGCGGGCGACGACGTTCTTGAAGTGGGTGTAGAAGACCGTCGAGACCAGTGCGTGGCGCCAGAACCAGCCGCGTCTGTCCCGCAGTTCGGGCAGGGCGAGCCGGCCCGCGAACGCCGTCTGCACCAGTCCGGCCGAGAGCGTGAAGGCGAAGGCGAGCAGGCAGGCCGGGGTGGCCCAGTCGATCCGGTCCGCTCCGCCCGCGCGGATCGCGGAGTGCAGCAGGATCGGCAGGATCTGGAGGGACAGCCACGGCTGCACCTCGCGCCAGCCCAGCAGGACGACGAGTCCCGCCTTCTGGCGACGGGTGAAGGACGGCGATCGCAGTGCCCGGCCCAGGTGCCGCAGTGACACCTGAAGCCAGCCCTGGGCCCACCGCGAGCGCTGGTTCCACAGGGGCTTGAGGCGGGTCGGCGCCAACTCGCGGGAGATCAGCGTCCGGTCGGTGGCGATGCGCGCGCCCTCCGTCAACGCGCGTAGCGTCGAGTCGATGTCCTCGGTCAGCATCGAGCCGTGCATCCGGGTGCGGGCCAGCAGATCGGTGCGCCAGAAGCCGTTGGAGCCGCCGAAGATGCCGAAGCCGTACAGGCGGGTGCGGCCGGGGTGGCTGACGGCGTAGATCGCCTCGAACTCGGCGGCCACCTGCCGGGCCACCCAGGAGCTGTCGCCGTTGCGGATCACACAGTGGCCCTGGACGACGTCGTACCCGTTCGACAGCCAGTCCCAGGCGTGCCGGAAGGCGTCCGGCGCCGGGTGGTGGTCGGCGTCGAAGATGCCGACGAACTCGCCGCGCACCCGCGAGACGGCGGCGTTGACGTTCTGCGCCTTGGAGGTGCTGCCGGGCACCGGGAGAAGCACCAACCGCCGGTCGCGGCGGGCGATGTCGCGCAGGGTCTCCTCGACCGGCAGCGCGTGGGGCGTGTTGTAGGCGAGGACGATCTCCAGGTCGCCGGGGTAGTCGAGGCGCAGGAAGGACTCCACCGTGTCGACGATCGTCGCCGCCTCGTTCGGCAGATACGCGGCGATCACCGCGCTCGCCGGCGGGTACGGCTGGGCGGGCGCGGCGGGCCGGGCCGGCGCGTCGAGCGAGAAGAGGCATTCGAGGAGGATCAGCCCGGCGGACAGGACGAGCCCGGTCACCACGACCCAGTACACCGGCGAGGCGATGTCCCAGCCGAGCGCCGCGTACGTCTGCTCGTACAGCGCGAACGGCACGCCGACGCCGATCAGCAGCGTGAGCAGCGGCGAGAGGGCCAGCAGGAGGGGGCGTACGAACTTCCGGGTGCCGCGGCGCGGGGCGGTGGTCCGCATCCACGGCTCGTAGCGGACGGGACGCAGGTCGCGGTGGCGCAGTGCCTCGGCGACGGCGTCACCGGCCCGCTCGACCGCGCGGCCGTCGGCATCGGCGAGCGGGAGCCAGCCGACGGCCGGGGTCAGCCGTACGTTCTCGTCGGCGACGACGAACCGGGTACCGGCCACGGTCGTCGCGAACTCCGTCAGCGCGCGCCGGGCCGTCTCCTCGTCCACGCCTGGCATGAGGACGAGCAGCCGCCCCTCCTCGTCCCGGCCGAGCCGGGAGCTGCCGTTGCCGAGCCGTTCGGCGACGGCGGCGAGGCGTTCGGCGACCTCGCGGCGCACCCGCGCCCCGAAGCGTTCCTCCAGCGCGTCCGCCTCGGCCACGGCGACCACCGCGAGGACCCCCTCGCGGTGGCCCGCGCGGCTTCCGGGGCGGCGCAGTTCGCGGTCGAGTTCGGCGCGGAAGTGGGGTGCGGAGTACAGGCCCGTGCGGGGGTCGAGGGCCAGCCGTTCGACGGGGACCGGGACGCGGTGGAGCTTGGCGGCGATCCGGGCCGACAGTTCGACCGGGTCGGCGGCCTCCGGCAGGCAGTCGTCGGCGCCGCTGCGCAACAGGCGGGCGACACCGGCGGGTTCACGGCCGGCGGTGACCATGACGAGTGGCAGGACCTGGCCCCGGGGTGCGGTGCGTATCTCCCGTACGACCGCCACGGCCTGGTCGACGCCGCCCGGGTCGTCGAGGGCGACGATCGCGTCGGGCGGGGCCTGCCGGACGCTGCGGTCCACGTCGCCGGGGACGGCGTGGGTGACGGCATAGCCGGTGGATTCGAGGGTGCGGGTGAGCTTTTCGCGCCGGGGGCCGGGGGTGCCGACCGCGAGGACATGGCCTTGTGCCGGCCCGTCGGCCGGCGGGCAGGCCGGAGCGTTCCGGGGCGCTGGTGTGCGCCTCAGTTCGGTATGCATGTATGGGTCCGATCCTGTTCGGATGTGGGGGGAGGACCTTTTGTCGGTACGTGCAAGTAGCCTCACCGAGCGCTGTGACACCACACCTGCGCCGGTGTAAAGCCTTCATTGCCTTTACGTGCCCACGCCAAGGAGATGGGTGGGTTCACGGACCCGGCTGTGAGAGGTCGGCGCAGGATGGAACCCGCGGTCAGCTTTCTCCGTCCGGCTCCCAGTCCAGCAGCCGCACCTTCGCCACCGTACGGACGTGACGGCGCATGGCGGCGGCCGCGCGGGTCGGCAGGCCGGCGGCGACGGCGTCGAGGATGGCCTGGTGCTGGGCGAGGGAGCGGGCGGGCCGGTGCGGCTGGCGCAGGGACTCGGTGCGGCTCTCGGCGATCTGGCCGGCGATGGAGCGCATGAACTCCGCGAGGATGCTGCTGTGCGCTGCGGCGGTGACGGCGGCGTGGAAGAGGCGGTCGCCCTCCACGCCGTGGCCGTCGTCCTCGATCTCCTTCGCCATGTGCGCGAGCGCCGACCGCATCGCCGCGAGGTCCTCCTCCGTGCGGCGCTCGGCGGCCAGTTCGGCGAGTTTCGTCTCCAGCGCCTCGCGGGCCTCCAGGACGTCCGGAAGGCGCCGGCGGCGCTCGACCATCCGCTCCACGGGCTCCACGTCGAGGCTGTCCCGGACGAGGTACATGCCGCCCCCGTGCCGCACCTCGACCAGGCCCTGCACCTCCAGGACGACGATCGCCTGCTTCACGGAGGCCCGGCTGACGCCCAGCCGCTGGGCCAGATCGCGTTCGGTCGGCAGGCGGTCACCGGCGCCGAGACCGCCCTCAGCGACGTAGGCGCGCAGCCGGTCGAGCACCTGCTCGTAGAGGCGCTGTCTGGTCATGGGGCGCAGGGCGTCGGTCACGGTTTCCCCCTTCTCGTCCGGAGCGTAACACCGGGTTGGCGGGCCCCCGGGCGGATCAAGTGGGCAAGTGGCTGAGCCAATTCTTGCGCGGTCCCTTGACGTTCGGGGCGCGCCCGCCCACGCTGTCCAGCCATCACCCAAATTGGCTCAGCCACTTTGCCAATCCGCCGGGTGTGCAGCCCGCAACCGTTCCGGGACCCAAAGACGGGAGCCCGTATGTCCCCCGAACTCATCTCGATCCTCGTCCTCGCCGTGGTGTTCGTCATCGCGACGACCCGCTCGATCAACATGGGCGCGCTGGCCTTCGCCGCCGCCTTCGCGGTCGGCACGCTGGTCGCCGACCTCGACGCGGACGGCATCTTCGCCGGCTTCCCCGGCGACCTGTTCGTCGTCCTCGTCGGCGTCACGTACCTCTTCGCCATCGCCCGCTCCAACGGCACCACCGACTGGCTGGTGCACGCCTCCGTCCGGCTCGTGCGCGGCCGGGTGGCGCTCATCCCCTGGGTGATGTTCGCCCTGACCGGCGCGCTCACCGCGATCGGAGCCGTGAGCCCCGCCGCTGTGGCGATCGTCGCGCCGATCGCGCTGAGCTTCGCCGCGCGTTACGGGATCAGCCCGCTGCTGATGGGCGCGATGGTCGTGCACGGCGCGCAGGGCGGCGGCTTCTCGCCGATCAGCATCTACGGCTCGATCGTCAATGGCATCGTCGAGCGCGAGAAGCTGCCGGGCAACGAGGTCACGCTGTTCCTGGCGTCCCTGATCGTCAACGTCGTCATCGCAGGTGTGGTGTTCGTCGTATGCGGGGGTCTGCGGCTGTGGCGACAGGACTCACTCTCCAAGGGCGCGGGAGAGGCCCCTGAGGGCCAGGAGTCACTCACCAAGGGCGCGGGAAACGCCGCTGAGGGGCGCGGGGCTGCCATCGATTTGCGGCTACCGCCGCGCGGGCGCGACCAGCCACAACCGACCGGCACAGGGACCACGACAGATCCCGGCACTCACTCCTCCCCCACCACCACCGCGACCGCCACCCGCGAAACGGCCCCCGCCCCCACCTCTCCTCTCCCCCTCACCCCACCCCGAATCGCGACCCTCCTCTCCCTGGTCGCCCTCGTCATCGCCGTCCTCGTGTTCGACCTGGACGCGGGCCTGAGCGCGATCACCCTCGCCGTCGTCCTGAGCGCCGTCTGGCCGGAGGACAGCCGCAAGGCCGTCGGCGAGATCGCCTGGCCGACGGTGCTGCTGATCTGCGGTGTGCTGACGTACGTCGGCGTACTGGACGAGATGGGCACCATCACCTGGGCCGGCGAGGGCGTCGGCGGCATCGGCGTACCGCTGCTGGCCGCCGTACTGCTCTGTTACATCGGCGCGATCGTCTCCGCGTTGCCTCGTCCGTCGGCATCATGGGCGCGCTCATCCCGCTCGCCGTGCCGTTCCTGGCGCAGGGCGAGATCGGGGCCGTCGGCATGGTGGCGGCGCTCGCGGTGTCGGCGACGGTCGTGGACGTGAGCCCCTTCTCGACGAACGGCGCGCTGGTGCTGGCCGCGGCACCCGATGTCGACCGTGAGCGTTTCTTCCGGCAGTTGATGGTGTACGGAGGGATCGTGGTGGCCGTGGTGCCCGCGGTGGTGTGGCTGGTGATGGTCGTGCCGGGCTGGGGGTAGGCCGGTGGACGACAGCACTCGGTGTCCGTTGAACAGCTAAGGAGTAAGACGCGTGTCCTCTCTCTTCCCGGCCCTGACGGCCGGTCCGGCAGGGCGGGTCGCCCTGAGCTTCGGCGACCGGACCCTGACGTACGGCGAACTCGGCGCCGCCGCCGGTGCCCTCGCGGCGCGGATCGGCGGGGCGGGCAGAGTGGCCGTCTGGGCGACCCCGGCGCTGGAGACCGCCGTGGCGGTGGTGGCGGCGCTGGAGGCCGGTGTCGCCGCGGTGCCACTCAACCCGAAGTCCGGGGAGAAGGAGCTCGGGCACATCCTGTCCGACTGCGCGCCGACGGTGGTGCTGGCCGCGGCCGGGGACGAACTCCCCGCCTCTCTGGGCGACTTGGCGTGCATCGACGTGGATGTGCGCGGCGCCGCCCCGCTCCCGGACCCGCACGCGTCCGGCGAGGACCCCGCCCTGGTCGTCTACACCTCCGGCACCACCGGCCCGCCGAAGGGCGCCGTCATCCCCCGCCGGGCCGTCACCCACACCCTGGACGCGCTCGCCGACGCCTGGCAGTGGACCGGCGAGGACGTACTGGTCCACGGCCTGCCCCTGTTCCATGTGCACGGCCTCGTCCTCGGCATCCTCGGCCCGCTCCGCCGCGGCGGATCGGTACGCCATCTGGGCCGGTTCAGCACGGAGGGCGTGGCCCGTGAGCTGCACGAGGGCGCGACCATGATGTTCGGCGTGCCGACGATGTACCACCGCGTCGCCCAGGCCCTCCCCGAGGACCCGGGCCTGGCGCAGGCACTGGGCAAGGCCCGGCTGCTCGTCTCGGGTTCGGCGGCGCTCCCCGTCCACGACCACGAGCGGATCACGGCCGCGACCGGGCAGCGGGTCGTCGAGCGGTACGGCATGACCGAGACGCTGATGAACACCAGCGTCCGCGCGGACGGCGAGGCCAGGGCGGGCACCGTCGGCGTGCCGCTGCCGGGCGTGGAGCTGCGACTGGTGGAGGAGGACGGGGCGCCGATCACGTCGTACGACGGCGAGACGGTGGGCGAGATCCAGGTGCGCGGCCCGAACCTGTTCACCGAATACCTCAACCGCCCCGACGCGACGGCGGAGGCGTTCACCGCCGACGGCTGGTTCCGCACCGGCGACATGGCGGTGCGGGAGGCCGACGGGTACGTCCGGATCGTCGGCCGCAAGGCCACCGACCTGATCAAGAGCGGGGGCTACAAGATCGGGGCGGGCGAGATCGAGAACGCGCTCCTGGAGCACCCGGGGGTGCGGGAGGCGGCGGTGACCGGGGAGCCGGACCCGGACCTGGGCGAGCGGATCGTGGCGTGGGTCGTCCCGGCCGACCCCCAGTCGCCGCCCACGCTCGCCGAGTTGGCGGACCACGTCGCCGCCCGGCTGGCCCCGCACAAACGGCCCCGCAAGGTCCACCACCTGGACGCGCTCCCGCGCAACGACATGGGGAAGATCATGAAGCGGGCGCTGACCTCATGACGGAACGGCTCGCGGCACGGCAGGTCGTCGCCCTGATGACCGACGCCTCCTCCTTCGCCGAACTCCCCCACCCGGAACGCCGGTCGGCGCCGGACGGCCCCCTCGCCTGGCACGGCTACGACGCCTCACGCGCCCGTGCCGTCGAACGCACCGGGGAGCAGGAGTCGGTGGTCTGCGGCACCGGCACGATCGAGGGGACGCGAGCGGTCCTGATCGTCTTCGAATTCGGCTTCCTGGGCGGCTCGCTGGGCGAACGCACCGGCGACCGACTGGAGGCGGCGTACACCTACGCCCGCGCCCGCCGCCTGCCCGTCGTGCCGCTCGTGGCGACGGGCGGCAGCCGGATGCAGGAGGGCATGCTCGCCCTCACCCAACTCCAGCGCGTGGCCCGCCAGTCGGCGCTCACCCGGGAGGCCGGGCTGCCGCAGATCGCGGTGCTCCGGGACCCGACGACGGGCGGCGGCTGGGCCACCCTCGGCGCCGGCGCCGACGTGACCCTGGCCCTGCCCGGTGCCCAGGTCGGCTTCGCCGGCTCCCGGGTCCGCCCGCCGGACGCGGACCCGGCGGCGTACACGGCTCAGGCGCAGGTGGCGGCGGGAGCGGTGGACGCGGTGGTGCGGCCCGCGGCGCTGCGCGGGGAGTTGGGCCGGTGGCTACGGCTGCTGACGGCGCCCTCCACCGCCCCGGCCCCGCCACCGGTGCCCCTCGGCGCCACGGCCCTGCCGGCCACCGGCTGGGCCGCCGTCCAGCGCGCCCGGTCATCCGGGCGCCCCCGTGCCGGCGCCTACCTGGACTCCTACTTCACCCACCGCGTCGCGATCAGCGGCGACCGCTGCGGCGGCACCGACCCCGACGGCATGCTGTGCGGCTTCGGCGAGCACGACGGCCGTACGGTCGCCTACGCCGCGCAGACCGGCACGGCCACCCGCCCCGCCGGCTACCGCACCGCCACCCGCCTGATCCGTCTCGCGGACCGGCTCGGCATCCCCGTGCTGACCCTGGTGGACACGCCGGGCGCCGCCAATGACGCGGAGGCGGAGCGACAGGGGGTGGGCGCTGCCATCGCGGACCTGTTCGAGGCGGTGGCGACCGCGCGGACACCGATCACGACGCTGCTGATCGGCGAGGGCGGCTCGGGCGGCGCACTGGCACTCGCGGCACCGGGCAACACCTTCGCCACGCCGGACAGCTACTTCTCGGTGATCGCGCCGGAGCTCGCGGCGGCGATCCTGAAGCGGGCGCCGCAGGAGGTGGAGGCGACCGCCGACCAGTTGCGCATCCGTCCCCAGGACCTGGCGGAGCTCGGCGTGATCCGGGCCGGCGACGGGATGCTCCCGGGCGAAGCCGATCACTCCTGCTGAGCCGCGGCGAGGGCACCCGGGCAAGGAGACTCGCGGCGGGCGGGGCGGATAACCCCCATTCAGCGGCACCCCACCCGGCCCCCTTCAAAAGGCGCCCCCCGGCAGGACGGCCGCACGATCGATGTCAAGGAGGCCCGCCGCGCGGCGGGCCCGGACAACACGATCCCCACACACCGAGCGAGGCCCGCCACCCACCCGGCGGACCCATGGTCTGCGTTTTCCGGGAGGACCCCCCCATGACCGCCACTCTGGAGCAGCTACGCCGCTGCCACTTCGCCGTCGACCTGGGGGCGGCCAGGACCCGCGTCTTCGTGAAGGGCTCCGGACTCGTCGTCGACCAGCCCTCGGCCGCCGCCGTCAACACCCGGACCGGCGCCCTGATCGCGGTCGGCGAGTTCGCGGAGCGGATGACCGGCCGCACCCCGGACTACATCCGCGTCGTACGGCCCGTCTCCGGCGGCACCGTCGTCGACATCGAGATGGCGCAGCGCATGCTGCGGCACCTGCTCGGCGACAAGATGCGCCGCGCCCTGCGCCGCAAGCCGTTCCTGCGCGCGGCGGCCTGCACACCGCACGACGCCGACCCGCTCGCCCAGCGGGCGGCGATCGAGACCCTGGTCGGTCTCGGCGCGCGGCGCGTGGAGCTCGTCGACACCCTCATCGCCGCCGCCGTGGGCTGCGGACTGCCCGTGGAGCAGCCCGAGGCCAGCATGATCATGGTGTGCGGAGCCGCCGCGACCGAGGTCGCCGTGCTCTCCCTCGGCAACATCGTCACCGCCGAGCGGGTCCGGGTCGGCGGCGAGGCCGTGGACCACGCGATCGTGCAGCACCTGCGGCACGAGCACGAGCTGATGCTGCCCAGCCAGAACGTACGGCCGCTGCAGCTCGCCCTGTCCGGCAACGGTCTCACCCCGCACGGCCCCGCCTCCACCGAGATCCACGGCCGCGACGTCTGCACCGGCCTCGCCCGGTCCGTCCAGGTCGACACCGCCGCCGTACGGGACGCCATCCAGACGCCGCTCACCGCCGTCCTCGACAGCATCGGCAAGGTGCTGCGGGACTGCCCGCCCGACCTGGTCGCCGACCTCGCCGACCGCGGCATCATGATGGTCGGCGGCAGCGCCCTGCTGCCCGGCTTCGACCAGATGCTCCGTCAGGCCACCCGCATGCCGGTGCACATCGCCGAGCGACCCGACATCTGCGCCGTCCAGGGCCTGGGCACCATGCTGGAGGGCAAGGTCGAGCCGATGGAACTGAACCCGGCCTCCTGAAGCCCGGGCGCACCCGGTCACACGGCCGGTCTCAGCGCGTCGCCTGCGCCAAGTGCTGCGCCAGACCGGGTGCCAGCTCGCCCGCCCGCTGCAGATCCTGGCGGTCGGCCGCCGCGCGGGCTTCGTTCAGGTCGGCCGTGACCGCGGCCGCCCCGGCCTCGGGCGTCTGGTCCTTCAGCCGCTCCCAGACGAGTTCGAGACCGGTGACGTCGCCGGCGACGGCGCCCTCGTCCCCGGCTTTCGCGTCGATCCCCAACTGCCGTGCCCACAGGGCGAACCGGTCCAGGTCCACCGTCCGCACCGGCTCGTACCTCAGCCGCAGATCCGACGTGTTCTGGGCCACCCGCAGCGCCGCGGCGAGCGCCCCCTCCTCGTCCCCCGCGGCCACGGCCCTGTCGAGCGAGTCGAGGTCGCGTGTCATCTGCGTCTGCAGGAGCTTCGGTACGGCGTCGAAGTCGCGGTAGGCCGTCCACGCGTCGCGCGCCGCGCGCACGTCGGCGGTGGTCGCCTCGCCGTCCTGCACGGCCCGTGCGGCACGGTCGAGTGTCCTCAACTCCATTGGCAGTGAGCCCTGTTGAGTGTCCGTCGGGGCGGCCAGCGACACCGCCTCGAGGTCGCCGCCGTCGTTGCCGGTGGAGAACTCGCCGTAGCCGGGGGCGAAGGTCTTGTCCTCGGTCGAGCCGTCCATGTGCAGTTCGTGCACGGTGATCGCGCCCTCGACCGCCCCGTAGGGCCCCTCGACGGTCCGGTCGGTCTGCTTCACCGTGACCTCCTCGAAGACGACGCCCGGCAGGTTCTCCGGCCGGTAGACGTCGCCCCGCTCCGGATGCGCCGGCATGATCATCGCCGCGGGCGCGCCGTCGCGGCCCGCCTGCCAGGTGCCCTCGGTGTCCGCGACGACGCCGTCCTCGTAGTTGAAGACGTCCTCGCCGAGGTACCAGACCGAACCGTCGTCGGCCTGGGCGTACCAGTCGAGGGCGACTTCGTGCACCCGGCCGCCCTCGAAGGCCACGTACTGCGAGGTCAGGGCCTGGACCTGGTCGCCGTCCAGGTTGATGGTCTTGGTGCCGGGCAGCGTGCTGACCTCGGTGCGGAAGGGCTGGCCGTCGACCTGGCCGCCCATGATGACCTGGTCGGTCCCGGCGGTCGGGTGCAGGGGGTTGGTGATCCGGGTCGGGTGGGAGAACGTCGGGTCGGTGAGGTCCACGCGGTCGCTCCCGGGGGCGAGCGGGAGGCAGTCCTTGCCCGTCTCGCCGGTCTGCTCGTCGACGACATGCACGCAGTCGCCGGCGCTCGCGTTCCCCGATCCGCCTGCGCAGGCGCCGGCCATCAGCACGACGGCCCCCACGACGGCCTCCGGCCACAGGAGCTTGCGGTGGCTGTTCATGACGGCCTCCTCGGTGCCGGTCCGACGCTCCGACGGTCCGAGAGTGCCTCGGGGGCGCTGAACAGACCCTGAACGTCCCTGAACGCCGTGTCAGAAAGGGCTTGAGCCGGTCGGCTGCGGGTGTGTGAGGGCCGGCCGCGCAGTTCCCCGCGCCCCTGAAGGTGCCCCCGCTGCACGCCCCTCAGGGGCGCGGGGAACTGCGCGAGCGACCACGAACCACCCGCACCCGCCCCACAACCGCCGAACCCGAGCCACTGGGCGAACCGCGCTCACTCCGCCGGCATCGTCACCACGAACCGCGCCCCGCCCAACCCCTCACTCACCCCCACCTCGACCCGCCCCCCGTGCGCCACCGCCACCTCCGCGACGATCGACAGCCCCAACCCCGCACCGCCCGCCCCCCGCGCCCGCGACTCGTCCAGCCGTACGAACCGCTCGAAGACACGCCCCCGTTCGGCGGCCGGAACACCGGGCCCGTCGTCCTCGACCACCAGCCGCACCCACCCGTCCCCCGCGTCCGAAAGCCCGAACGCCACCCGCGCACGGGCATGCCGCGCCGCGTTCTCGCCGAGGTTGCGCACCAGCCGCCGTAGCGCCTCCTCGTCCCCGCTCACCCGCCCCGCACTCACGGCCGTGCCGTCGACCCGCATGCCGGGCGACGCCGAGCGCAGCCGCGCCGCCTCCGCCAGGACCAGGTCGTCGAGGTCGACCGGCCGCAGTCCGCCTCGCAGCAGGGCGCTCTCGTCGGCACGGGCGAGCAGCAGCAGGTCGTCGACGAGGCGCTGCATGCGGACGGCCTCCTCGAGCACCGTTCCGGCCAGGGCCCCGGTGTCGGCACGCTCGGGGTGGGCGAGGGCGACCTCGGCGTGCTGGCGGACGGTGGCCACGGGTGAGCGCAGTTCGTGGGAGGCGTCGGAGACGAAGCGGCGCTGCGCGGCCTCGGCGCGGGCGACGCGGCCCAGGGCGCGGCCGACGCCGGCCCAGGTGGCGGCGGCGGCGAGGACCAGCAGGACGGGCAGGCCGATGAGCAGCAGCCAGGTGACGGTGTCCGTGGCGTCGGTGACGCCGGAGGAGTCCCGCCCGTCGAGGACGACGAGCTCCCGGTCCCCTTCCCGGGCACCGACCGCGACGACCAGGAAGGGGTCGTCGTCGAGCGGGGTGTCGACCGTGGCGCTGCCGCCGGGGTCCAGTCGGGCCAGCGCGGGCCGTCCCGCCACGTTCTCGCTCGCCGCGACGACGGTGCCGTCCGCCGCGACGACCTGGAGGAACTCCTCGTCGGGCGCGGACACGGTCGGTGCGGGCACCCCGCGTCCCGCCTCGATGACCTGGGCCACCTCCGAGGCGCGCGCCCGGGCCGCGTCCCGTACGTCGTCGCTGAGCTCGGTGCGCAGTCCGAAGACGAGCCCGACACCGGCCGCGATCAGGGCGAGAGCGACGGCGAGCACGGCGACGGCCGTGGCCCGGACCCGTACCGCCCGCAGCTTGCGCTCGTACCGCTCGCTCGTCATCGGGCGTCAGAGCTCCCGTCACCCGTCGTCGGGCACGAGCCGGTACCCGTGCCCCCGCGACGTCAGCAGCGACTGCCGCCCGAAGGGCCGGTCGACCTTGTTGCGCAGCCGCCGTACGTACACCTCGACGATGTTCGGGTCGCCCTCGAAGTCGTCGCCCCACACATGGTCGAGGATGGTCCGCTTGGACACCGCCTCCCCGGCCCGCCGCAGCAAAAACTCCAGCACCGCGAACTCCCGGGCGGTGACGTCGATGTCGCGGCCGCCCCGGCTGACGGTCCGGGACGCCGGGTCGAGCCGCAGATCACCGGCGGCGAGCACCGCGGGCCGCTGGCGTGCGTCGCGCCGCAGCAGCGCGCGCAGCCGGGCCAGGAGTACGGCGTAGGAGACCGGTTTGGTCAGATAGTCGTCGGCGCCGGTGTCGAGGCCCTCGATCTCGTCCCACTCGCCTTCCTTGGCGGTGAGCATCAGGATCGGCGTCCAGTCGCGCTCGGCGCGCAGGGCCCGGCAGACGCGGTAGCCGTTGAGCTTCGGCAGCATCACGTCGAGGACGATCGCGTCGTAGCCGCGCTCCCGGGCCAGCCACAGCCCGTCCACCCCGTCGAGTGCGACGTCGACGGCGAAGCCCTCGGCCTCCAGGCCGTCCCTGAGCCCCGCCGCGAACCGCTCCTCGTCCTCGATGACCAGCACCCGCATGCCCTCACGCTACGTCCGCGAGGGCACCTGGGCCCGGTGTCAGTACGGCAGGATCCGGCCCGAAGGCGTGCGCCGGTCGATCTCGCCCCTGGTGTCGCGGGGAGCGGCGGGCCGGCGGGTGACACGAACGCGAACGTGGGTCTGGCGGTTCATGGCGCCCTCCTCGTATCTCGGGTCCGTTGCGACCAGCCTTCTCTCCGCAACCTTTCGGCACATCGTGCCCACGGAGGCACTTGTCATGCCTCCGTGGCATAAGCGGATGGGGGCCGGGCTACTTCCGGGGGAGGAGGGCGCCCCTGGCTCACCTCCGGGTACCACCCTTTGCGCCGCCGTCCGAACCGCGCCGCCGGGTGTGCAGCGGCCCCGACGCGGTGCCGGCGCCGCGCGGGATCTGCTGCTCGAACGCGGCGAGCGCGATCGGGCTGTCCGGCGGTACGACGGCCATCATGTGGCGCCGCTGCGCCTCCGCGACGGCTTCCCCGGCCGCGGTGCCGTGCCGGGCGTGCACGATGCGCAGGTGTCCGTCGCCGGAGCCGCGCCGGCCGACCGGGGTGACGCCGGCGTTGGTGCCGTCGGGGAGGGTCACCCACAGTTGGAAGTCGTCGTACCGGAAGTAGTCCGCGGACTTGATCGGCCAGGGGTAGTGGTGTTCGCCGGCCGCTTTGGGCAGGACGCCCGTGTGGTCGGGGGTGCTGACGGGCACGCACGAGTTGAAGAGGGAGTCGGTCCAGGCCTCGACGCCGTCGGCATCCGTGATCGGCGTCTCCAGGAGGCCGCGGGCCCGCTTGTAGCCCAGCTCTTCCAGGGCGGGCACCGTCAGCGGGAAGGCCGCGATCAGCTCGGCGGCCTCCCGCCGGAGCCGGTCGACCTTCGCGGGGTCGGCGCAGAACTGCGCGCTCCACTCGATGCCGACCCGGGCCCGGTACATCCGCCAGCCGCCTTTGCCCTCCTCGGCCTTCACCCAGAGGCTGCCGCCGTGGTGCATCTCCCAGGGACCCGGCCCGTACGGCAGGGCCGCGTCCTCCGCCTCCAGCTCGGCGAGGATCATCTTCGCGGTCGTCTTCGCCGCGCGGAACTGCGAGGACTGGGTGCGCTCCGGGTGCTTGACGACGCGTATCTCCCAGGGATGGCTCTCCTTGCGGTTCTTGCCGAGTTCGAACTGCTTACGGCCTGCCGGCCGTGTCAGGACGTCCGTCATATCCGGCCTCCTTCCGGCTCTCCTTCCATCGTCCGGCGGGGATCCGGCGGCGTCGACTCGCGGCGCTGGACCCGGCCCGCGAACAGGCGCACGCTCGTCAGTGGGGCCGCTCTCCCACCCCCGTGAGGAAGTGATCTCGATGGAGGACAAGGAGTGGACCGTCCGGATCCACATCACCGAGGACGGCGACGACACCCGTGCCGAAGCCGTGCTGACCACTGACGACACGCCCGACGACATGCTCGCCGTCACCGGCCGGGGTGTGGCCCGCCGCAACCCGATCGACCGGCCCGTCCCCGAGATCGGCGACGAACTCGCCGCCTGCCGTGCCCTGGAGGACCTGGCGATCAGGCTGCACGACGTCGCGTCCGACGACATCGTCCAGCTCACCGGACCCGTCGACCGGTGAGCGGCGCGGGTGACCGGGCGCGAACGCCGGCCCGCTAGTCCGCCGCCCAGCTATAGCGCCGCTCCGGCCGCCCCGCCTGCCCGTATCTCAGGGACACCTCGGCCCGCCCGGTGACGCTGAAGTGCTCCAGGTACCGCCGGGCGCTGACCCGGGACACCCCCGACCGGGCCGCGCACTCGGCGGCGGAGAGGCTGCCGACGGCCGCCCGCAGCTCGCGTTCGATCAGTTCGGCGGTCTCCACGCTCATGCCCTTGGGCAGGGCGGCCGGCGTGGTGGCGGGCGCAGCGCCGCGGGCCAGCGCCCGGTCCACGTCGGACTGGCCGCTGACCACCGCCGCGTAGAGGTTGCTGCGCCGGGCCGCGTACTGCTCCAGGCGCGTGCGCAGATCCTCCGCGTCGAAGGGCTTCAGCAGATAGTCGACGACGCCCTGGCGTACGGCGCCGCGGACCGCCTCGGACTCGCGCGCCGCGCTGATCACCATGACGTCGCAGTCGTGCCCGGCGGTGCGCAGCCGGGGAATGATCTCCAGGCCGAACATGTCGGGCAGGTAGAGGTCGAGCAGCACCAGGTCCGGTTGCAGCTCGCCGACCGCGGTGAGCGCCTGCTCGCCGCAGTTCGCGGTGCCGATCACCCGGAACCCGTCGACGTCGTTGACGAATCCGCGGTGGATGCGCGCCACCATGAAGTCGTCCTCCACGATCAGGACGTCGATCATCGGACTGCCTCCGTCGCTCGGTCGGCCGGTCGGCCGACGGACATCCGGGCGGTGAACATGGCGCCCGCCTGCGTGTTGGCCACCGACACCTCACCGCCCCGGCGTTTGCACACCAGCCGGGTCAGCGCCAGGCCGATGCCGCGGTCGCCGCCCTGCGCGGCCTTGGTGGTGAACCCGTGCAGGAACACCTCCTGTGCGAGCTCGGGCGCCACCCCCGGCCCCGAGTCCCGTACGACGATCTCCACGCTGGAGGCGTCCTGGCGCAGTTCCACCTCCACCCACGCGCCGGGGTCGCCGTCCCTGGGCCGGGAGCCGCTCGCGGCCGCGTCGACCGCGTTGTCCACGAGGTTGCCGAGCACGGTCGCCACGTCCGCGGAGTCGGTCGGCTCCAGCCTGTCCAGGGAGGTGCGCTCGGAGACCTTCAGCCGCACCTTGCGTTCCGCGGCCAGCGCCGACTTGGCCATGAGCAGCGCGGCGACGGCCCGGTCGCCGACCCGGCTGCCGATGCTGACGTCGAGCGACTCGCGGTGCTTGCGCAGGGCGCGGACGTAGCGGACGACCTCGTCGTGCTCGCCGATCTGGATGAGCCCGGAGATGGTGTGCAGTTGGTTGGAGAACTCGTGGGCCTGGGCGCGCAGCAGCTCGGCGGTGCTGCGGAAGGAGCCCAACTCCCGCTCCAGTTGAGCGAGTTCGGTGCGGTCGCGCAGGGTCGTCACCGAGCCGAGGCGGCGGCCGTCCTTGGTGACGTCCATCCGGTTCATCACCAGGACGCGGCCCCGGCGTATGACGACCTCGTCCCGCCGCGCGAGATCGCCGGGCTCGCCCTCGCGCGCGGTCCCGGCCAGGACGTCGTACAGCCGCCCCTCGATTCCCAGGTCCGACAGGCTCATCCCGACGCAGTTCTCCGGCAGGTCCAGCAGCCCGCGGCCGACGGCGTTGACGAGCGTGAGGCGCTGATGCGGGTCGAGGGCCACCACGCCCTCGGCGATCCCGAACAGCATCGCCTCCCGGTGCTCGGCGAGCCCGGCGATCTCGCGCGGCTCCATGCCGAAGGTCTGCCGTTTGATCCGCCGGGCCAGCAGCCAGGAGCCGGCCACCCCGAGGACGCTGGCGACGCCGAGGTAGACCAGCAGGTAGGACGAGGCGCCCACCAGCCGCTGCCACACGGACGGGGAGGTCCGCCCGATCATGACCGTGCCGAGGTGGTCCCCGGCGTTCTCCTCCTCCGCCCCGAGCACCGGTGCCTGCGCCACGAGCTGGGTGACGCCGTCCACCGGCAGCTCCCCGGACCAGCCGACGGCCTCGGCGACCTGCGGTCCCTCGACCGGCATCCGCGTCCCGACCAGGGTCGGGTCGGTGGCGGCGACGATCTCGCCGTCGGTGTCGGCGACCATGGCGGAGGTGACGCCGGACCTGGTCAGCGTGGACTGCAGGAGCGGGGCGAGCATCTCCGCGGGGGCGGGCCGCACGAGCTGCGTACGCACCAGGGGGTTGCCGGCCATCTCCTCGGCGAGCGCGGTCACCCGGCGCCCCTCGACCCGGTCGAACGTGGCCTTCGACTGCGCCAGCGACACCGCCGCGACGGCCGCCAGCACGATCACGACAATGGCGAGCTGCCACACCAGCAGCTCGCCTGCGAGCGTCTGACGGCGCTGCTTCCGCGACGGTGACCGTGACGTTATGACCACTATGAACTCAACCTTCAATGGTCACACAACCGAGACGGGGTGTCTCAGGAACCGCACAATCATGGCGCCGGATCGAGCCGAGCGAAAGAGATGAGCCATGAGAAGTCGACGAGCCGCACTTGTCGGAGCTCTTGCCACCGTTTCGATGATCGCGGTCAGCGCCTGTGGCGCCACCGCCGACAAGGAGGAGGCCGGAAGCGGAAGCGGCTCCGGCAAGCCCCTGACGGGCCTGCGCCTCATGGTGCCCAACACCCCGGGCAGCGGTTACGACCTCACCGCGCGCACCGTCTCCCAGGTCATGCAGGACACCGAGGTCGCCTCCGGCGTGCAGGTCTTCAACCTGCCCGGCGCCAGCGGCACCGTGGGCCTGCAGCGCCTGGTGAACGAGAAGGGCAACGGCAAGATGGCCATGCAGATGGGCCTCGGTGTCGTCGGAGCCTCGTACACCTCCAAGTCGGAGGCGACGCTGACCGACACCACGCCGATCGCCAAGCTGATCGAGGAGGCCGGCGCGATCGTCGTGCCGAAGGACTCCCCGTACAAGACGATGGACGACCTCGTCACCGCCTGGAAGAAGAACCCCAAGAAGCTCGCGGTGGGCGGCGGTTCGTCGCCGGGCGGCCCCGACCACCTGCTGCCGATGCAGCTCGCGAAGGCCGTCGGCATCAAGCCGAAGGACGTCAACTACGTCTCCTACGACGGCGGCGGCGAGCTGCTGCCGGCCATCCTCGGCAACAAACTCGCCTTCGGCGCCAGCGGTTACAGCGAGTTCCTCGACCAGATCGAGGCCGGCCAGGTCCGCGTCCTCGCGGTCACCAGCGAGAAGCCGATCGACGCGCTGAAGGACGCCCCCACGCTGAAGGACTCCGGCATCGACCTGGTCTTCACCAACTGGCGCGGCATCGTGGCCCCTCCGGGCATCAGCGAGGAGCAGAAGAAGAGCTGGGTCGACTCGATGACGACGATGCACGACTCGAAGGAGTGGCAGGCGCAGCTCGAGAAGAACGGCTGGGTCGACGCCTTCGCCACCGGCGACGAGTTCGGCACCTTCCTGACCGAGCAGGACAAGGCGGTCGCCGACCTGCTGGCCGAGCTCGGGCTGGCATGAGCTCCCAGGTGAAGGACGAACGGACCGTGGAGGACTCCCCTCCGCCCCGGGAGGGCGGGGACCGCGCGCAGTACGGCATGTGCGCGTTCCTCGCCCTGCTGGGCACCGCCGTGATCGTGGACGCCCTCGGCATCGCGCACATCACCAGCGGCACCGACCCGGTCGGCCCGCGCGCGGTCCCGCTGATCCTGGGCACGCTGCTGGTGGTGCTCGCGGTGCTGTACGCCGTCGACGTGGCCCGGGGCGGCCACGGTGAGCCGGAGGCCGGCGAGGACGTCGACCTGTCGGGCGGCGCCGACTGGCGCACGGTGGCGCTGCTGGTCGCGGTGTTCGTGGCGAACGCGCTGCTCATCGAGCGGCTCGGCTGGGTGATCAGCGGCGGCCTGCTGTTCTGGGGCACGGCGTTCGCGCTCGGCAACCGGCACTACGTCCGCAATCTGCTGATCGCCGCGACGCTCTCCCTGACGACCTTCTACGCCTTCGCGATCGGCCTCGGCGTGAACCTCCCCGCCGGCGTGCTGCAAGGAATCCTGTGAGGCCGCGATGGACAACCTGAACAACCTCATGCAGGGCTTCGCGGACGTCATGGACCCGCTGAACCTGCTGCTCGCCCTGGTCGGCGTGGTCATCGGTACCGCGGTGGGCGTCCTGCCGGGCATCGGCCCGGCGATGACGGTGGCCCTGCTGCTGCCGGTCACCTACGGCATGGAGCCGGTGCAGGCGTTCATCATGTTCGCCGGCATCTTCTACGGCGGCATGTACGGCGGCTCGACGACGTCGATCCTGCTGAACACCCCCGGCGAGTCCTCGTCCGTGGTCACCGCCATCGAGGGCAACAAGATGGCGAAGGCGGGCCGCGCGGCCCAGGCGCTGGCGACGGCGGCGATCGGCTCCTTCGTGGCGGGCACCATCGGCACCCTGCTGCTGGTCCTGATCACCCCGTTCGTCGTGGACTTCGCGGTCAGCCTGGGCGCGCCGGACTACTTCGCGCTGATGCTGCTGTCGTTCGTCGCCGTGACGTCGATCCTCGGCTCGTCTCGCATCCGCGGCTTCATATCCCTGCTCCTCGGCCTGACCATCGGCCTGGTCGGTATCGACACGGTCTCGGGCCAGCAGCGCCTGACCCTCGGCATACCGCAGTTGGCCGACGGCATCGACGTCGTCGTGGTCGCCGTCGGCATCTTCGCGGTCGGCGAGGCCCTGTGGGTGGCCGCGCATCTGCGCCGCCGGCCGGCCGAGGTGATACCCGTCGGCCGCCCGTGGATGGGCCGGCAGGACTGGAAACGGTCCTGGAAGCCCTGGCTGCGCGGGACGGCGTACGGCTTCCCGTTCGGCGCGCTGCCCGCCGGCGGCGCGGAGATCCCGACCTTCCTGTCGTACGCCACCGAGAAGCGGCTGACCAAGCACCCCGAGGACTTCGGCAAGGGCGCCATCGAGGGCGTGGCCGGCCCGGAGGCCGCCAACAACGCCTCCGCCGCGGGCACCCTGGTCCCGATGCTGGCGATCGGCCTGCCGACCAACGCCACCGCGGCGGTGATGCTGGCCGCCTTCCAGTCGTACGGCATCCAGCCAGGACCCCTGCTCTTCGAGCGCGAGGCGAGCCTGGTCTGGGTCCTGATCGCCAGTCTCTTCATCGGCAACCTGCTGCTGTTGCTGCTGAACCTGCCGCTGGCCCCGGTGTGGGCGAAGCTGCTCCAGATCCCGCGCCCCTACCTGTACGCGGGCATCCTCTTCTTCGCCACGATGGGCGCCTACGCCGTCAACGCCCAGCCGCTCGATCTGTTCATCCTCCTCACCCTGGGCCTCCTCGGCTTCGCCATGCGACGCTTCGGGCTGCCGGTCCTGCCGCTGATCGTCGGCGTGATCCTGGGCCCGCGCGCGGAGCTCCAGGGCCGCCGCTCCCTTCAGTTGTCCGGCGGCGAGCTGTCGGGGCTGCTGGGCGGGCCGGTGTCGTACACGGTCTACTCGGTGATCGTCCTGGTCCTGGTGTGGCCGCTGATCCGCAGGTTCGCCGTACGTCCCCTTCGCGCGCGAAGCGCCGCCTGAGACTTCTGGAGAAACAGAGATGACCATCCTGGTCGGCTACGTCCCCTCGCCCGAGGGGGAGGCGGCCCTGCGCGCCGCGATCGACGAGGCCCGCCGCCGCAAAGAAAGACTCCTGGTCGTGAACACCACCCGGGGCGACTCTCTGGTGGACCCCCGCTTCGCCCAGGAACCGGACCTGACCCACGTCCGCGAGGACCTCACGGCGCTGGGCATCGACTTCGACGTCCGCCAGGTCCTCGGCGCCCGGGACGCCGCCGAGGAGATCATCGACCTCGCCGAGACCAAGGGCGTCTCCCTGGTGGTGATCGGCCTGCGGCGGCGCAGTGCGGTCGGCAAGCTGATCATGGGCTCGGCCGCCCAGCAGATCCTGCTGGGTGTGGGCTGCCCGGTCCTCGCCGTGAAGGCGGAGGGCTGACCATGGTGCTGCGGACCTTCGGCTGGTCGTTCGCCGTCACGGCGGTGGGCCTCGCCTTCGCCTGGTGGCAGTGGGGCTGGGAGGCCTTCGGGATCGTCCTGATCCTCTCCGTCCTGGAGATCTCGCTGTCCTTCGACAACGCGGTCGTCAACGCCGGGATCCTGAAGAAGATGAACGCCTTCTGGCAGCGCATCTTCCTCACCCTGGGCATCCTGATCGCGGTGTTCGGCATGCGGCTGGTGTTCCCGGTCGTGATCGTCGCCATCAGCGCCGAGGTCGGCCCGGTGGAGGCGGTCCGGCTCGCCCTCGACGACCCCGACCGCTACCAGGACCTGGTCACCGACGCCCACCCGGCGATCGCGGCCTTCGGCGGCATGTTCCTGCTGATGATCTTCCTGGACTTCGTCCTGGAGGACCGCGAGATCAAGTGGCTGGCCTGGCTGGAGCGCCCGCTGGCGAAGCTCGGCAAGATCGACATGCTGGCGGTCTGCCTGGCTCTGATCGCCCTCCTGGCGACCGCGATGACCTTCGCCACGCAGGCGCACGTCAGCACGGGCCACGCGGACAAGACCGCCACCGTCCTGCTGTCCGGCGTCGCCGGCCTGATCACCTACCTCGTGGTCGGCGGCCTCTCCGGCTACTTCGAGGACCGTCTCGAACAGGAGGAGGAACACGAGCACGAGGAGGAGGAGAAGGCCAGGGCCGAGGGGAAGCAGGTCTCGGCGGTCGCCCTCGCCGGCAGGGCCGCGTTCTTCCTCTTCCTCTACCTGGAGGTGCTGGACGCGTCCTTCTCCTTCGACGGCGTCATCGGCGCCTTCGCCATCACCAACCACATCTTCTGGATGGCGCTCGGCCTGGGCATCGGCGCGATGTACGTCCGCTCCCTCACGGTCTACCTGGTCCGCCAGGGCACCCTCGACGACTACGTCTACCTGGAACACGGCGCCCACTACGCGATCGGCGCCCTCGCGGCGATCCTGCTGATAACCATCCAGCACCAGATCAGCGAGATCATCACCGGCCTGATCGGCGTCGTCCTGATCGCCGCGTCCTTCCTCGCCTCCGTGCGCCGCAACAAGGAACTGGAGGCGCCGTCAGGGGCGTGAGACACCGACGAGGGGCTCCCGAGCGGGACACAAGGGATGATCTGCGACAAACGTGGTCCACGACATAGGCGTTTTCGCCCGATTATGGCTAGCTGGATGTGTTTGCCTCGCGCACAGCGTCGCGTCGTCCACGCGCCGTCCTCGTCGATCGCCCGCCCTGGAGACTCATGCGCCTCCGCGCCCCCTCCGTCCCGCGAACCACCCCGGCTCGCCGTATCACCTCGCTTCCGCCCCTGGCCCTGGCCGGCGGTGCCCTCACCGTCGGCATCGGCGGCCTCTATCTCGCCGGGCTGCTGCTCGCGGGCGGCGACATAGAGGGCGGCACGACGGTGCGCGGCGTGGACATCGGCGGCCTGAGCCGCGCGGAAGCGGTCAGGAAGCTGGAGGACCGACTGGGACCGGCCGGCACCCGCGACCTGGCCGTGACGATCGGTGACCGCACCACCACAGTCGATCCGCGGAAGGTGGGCATCACCTTCGACTACGACAGGACCGTGGACCGCGCCGGCCGCACCGAGAGCGCCGATCCGTTCAGCGTGATCGGCGGCCTGTTCAGCTCGGGCGGCCCGGTCGAGCCGGCCGTACGGGTCGACGAGGACAGGGCCCGCGGGACCCTTGGGAAGATGGCGAAGGCGCTCGACCAGAAGGTCCGCGAGGGCGCCGTCACCTTCGAGGACGGCCAGGTGCGGCCGGTCACCCCGCGCAGCGGCTACGCGCTCGACACGGACGCCGCCGTCGGCGCCCTGCGCACCGCCTTCCTCCAAGGCGAGCCCGAGGCCGTCACGGCCCTGCCCACCCGGGAGACGAAGCCCGAGGTCACCGAGCGGGAGCTGCGGCGGGCGGTGCGCGAGTTCGCGGAACCGGCCATGTCGGCGCCGGTCACCCTCACCGCGGCCGACCGGCGCTTCACCATCGACCAGCCCGTCCTGGGCGATCACCTGACGATGCGCGCGGACGACGCCGGGCACCTCACACCGCGACTGGACGCCGAGGGCCTGCGCACCGACCCCGCGGTGGCCCGCGCCCTGTCCGTCCTGCCCGCGCGGGCGCACAACGCCGAGCTGCGTCTCGTCGGCAACCGGGTCGGGGTGGCCGAGGACGGCCGGGCCGGCCATGTCGTCACCGACAAGGCGCTGGGCAAGGCCGTGCTGCCGCTGCTCACCCGGCGAGGGGCCGCCCGCAGCGGCGAGATCGCCACGCTCGTGGCCGAGCCGCAGGTGACCCGTGCGAACGTCGAACGACTGGGGCTGCGGGAGGAGATGTCCTCCTTCACCGTCAACTTCGAACCGGCGCCCTACCGCTCGCGCAACATCGGCCGTGCGGTGGAACTGATCAACGGCTCCGTCGTCATGCCGGGCAAGACCTGGAGCTTCAACCGGACCGTCGGCCAGCGCACCGAGGCCAACGGCTTCGTCGAGGGCGTGATGATCCTCAACAACGAGTTCACCAAGGCGCCGGGCGGCGGGGTGTCGGCCGTGGCGACGACCCTCTACAACGCGATGTTCTTCGCCGGCGTCAAGCCCGTGGAGCACGGCGCCCACTCGTTCTACATCGAGCGCTACCCGGAGGGCCGGGAGGCGACGGTCGCCTGGGGCAGCCTGGACCTGAAGTTCGACAACGACTCGGGCAACGCCATCTACATCCAGGCCCGTTCCACCGACTCCTCGGTGACCATCTCGTTCCTCGGCACCCGCAAGTACGACGACATCGGCTCGATCACGGGGCCGCGTACGAACGTGAAGCAGCCGGAGCGAAAGGTGAACGCCGACGAACGGTGCGTCCCGCAGACCCCGTTGGAGGGCTTCGACGTCACCGTGCAGCGGGTGTTCGTCCAGGACGGCGAGGTGGTACGACGGGAGCCGTTCCGCACCCACTACAAGCCCCGCGACGAGATCGTCTGCGAGGCTCCGCAGTTGCGGTGAGCGTCCGGTGACCCGATGGCCTCATGCTGGTTACGGCAGATGACGGCATCTGACACGCCGCATGGCCAACGATCAAAATGCCTTGTGTACGGCCCGCGAGCCACGTAGAAAAAGGGACGCTGAACTGTAACGCCCCGTCATCGGAAGGATGTCGATCAGATTGCGAGCGTCAGGCCTGCCGAGGCTCGGCCCCGATGGCAGGGCGATCTACGAGCTGGCCCTGACGGGTCCCGGAGTGCTGCCCTCCGCGCTGCCCGGGCAACTCGCCCGCGAACCCGCCGTGATCGAGCGTGCGCTCGCCGACCTCCAGGCACTGGGCCTGTTGTGCCCGTCCGACGACGAGAGCGGGATGCTCACGGCCGTCAGCCCCGACAGTGCCGCCGCGCAGACACTGTTCCCGAGGGAGCAGGCGGTGAGCGAGCAGCTCGGTGAGATCGCCGAGGCCCGTGCGGAGATGGAGCGGCTGCGTCCGTTGTATGCAGCCGCGCGTGCCAAGTGGCTGCAGAACAGCGCGATCGAGATACTGCCGAGCCTGCGCGCCGTGCGGAGCGTGCTCAGCGAACTCGGCGCGGCCTGCACCAGCGAGATGCTCACCTCGCAGCCCGGCGGCGGCCGCCCCACCCCGGTCCTCGAGGAAGCGATCGCCCGGGACGAGGACATGCTGCGCCGCGGGGTCAAGGTCCGTACGCTCTACCAGCACACGGCGCGCTACAACCAGCCGACCGTCGCCTACGTCGAGCGGGTCGCCCGGCTCGGCGCCGAGGTGCGCACGCTCAGCGACGGGTTCCCGCGCCTGATCGTCTTCGACCGGCAGGCCGCCGTGATCACGCTGCACGGCCGTCCCCTGGGCGGGGTCCTGGTGCACGACCAGAGCATCGTGGACTTCGCGGTCGCCTCCTTCGAGCGGGCCTGGCCGAGCGCCACGCCCTTCACCGCCGAGTACCAGAAGGAGCAGGTGCACGCCCTGTCGACGGAGGTGAAGCAGGACATCACCCGGCTGCTGGTGTCCGGCCTCGACGACCGGGCCATCGCCCGCCGGCTTGGCATGGGCCTGCGGAGCTGCCAGCGCCACATAGCGGAGATAATGGAGCAGTTGGGCGCGCGCAGCCGCTTGCACGCCGGTTATCTGATCGGCCGGGCCGGGCTGCTCGACGACACGGACCCCGCGGAGAACGAGCCGACGGTCGCGGGCACCCCGCCCGCGGTGTTCGACACCGAGGGGCTCACCAAGAGGTGACGGGCGGGGCGCTCGCAGCACGGTGGCGCTAGGCGACCGTGGGCACAGGCATGTCGGCCACCGGTTCGATCCGGGGGTCGGCGAGTTTCACGTAGTCCCCCGTCCGCAGGGCCACCGACCGGTCCAGCCGGGCCGCGTTGAAGAAGATCTCCTCGTGGCCCAGCAGGTCCGGGTCGACGAGGAGGTCGAGACCGGGGTCGAAGCTGAACGGCATGATCGAGCCGCTGACGCTGCCCGCGAGCCGCTCGGCGACGTCCCGTGCCGCGAAGGCCGCGTCCGTGCCGTCGTAGAGACCGCGCACCCGGTCGAGGTCGGCCCGGCGGTCGCCCGGCACCACGGTCAACACGTAGCGGCGGTGCTTCTTGCCGAGCCCGACCCGGATGACCAGGCACTTGGCGGCCTGCTCCAGCGTGTGGCCGCGCAGCCGGGACGCGAGGTCGGTGCGTCCCTCGGGGGCGTGGTGGATGAGGCGGTAGCGCGCGCCGGCGCCGTCCAGGAGGGTGATCAGCCGGGTGTACGCGTCCTCGGTCACCGTCGGCCGGCTCATCAGGCGCCCGGGGTACGCGCGTAAAAGACGGTGCCGGTCGACGCCCCGGTACCGAGGTTGATGACGTCCACGCGGGAGTCCGTGCGGGTCGCCCGGACGAAGACGCCGCCGCTGACGGTGGCGGTGCTGAACACGCCCCACACCGGTGTCCACGGCACAAGGGTGCCGTCCTCGTCGGCGCAGTACTCCGGGACGGGGTGGATGCGCCGCTGCAGGACGAACGGGCCGTCGACGGCGTCCCGCACCCGCGCGGCCCACTCCTCGGAGGTGAGGCCCTCCTGCCAGCCGAGCAGCACCGCCTTGCCACCGTGTGCCAAAGTCGCCTTCAGCACCAGTTCCTCCTGGTGCTCGACGGCATGGGCGAGGAGGTCGACGCGGCTGCCGTCCTCCAGGGTGACCTCGCCCTCGCGCACGGTCCTGGTCCAGGGCAGGATCCGGTCCAGGGCGGCCAGCTCCTGCGGGTCGAACAGATGGCGGTTGGCCTCGTCGGAGAGCATCGCCAAGGCGGCCTTGCAGCCGAACAGTTCGGCATCCATCGGCGTGAAGATCTTCACCTCACCGCGCTCGGCGGCGTCCAGGACCGGATCCATCAGCGCCACCGCTTCGGGTGCCGACGCGACGTCCTCCAGCATGAACAGCCGGTTGACGATATCCACTCGGTGCTCGCCGAGCCAGAGGCCGCCGTCGCGGGCCTCCAGCTCGCCGATGTGGCAGGCGTGCGCGTCGATGCCGAGCGTGCTCCAGTGCTCGGCGACCGCCCGCATGTACGGCGCGAGCGACTCGTAGCTCTCGGGCCAGTCGGTGATCGCGACCACCGGACGGGTGCCGGGCTCGATCCCGCACTCCAGGCGGATCGTGTCGAGGTGGGCCCGCATCGTGTCGACGTGGTCCAGGTCGTGCTCCTCGACGAACTCCTTCATCCGCGCGTCGTTGAGGAGGGCGCGGTTGATGTGGACCATGTCCGATCCGCCGATGGCGCTGCCCATGTTGTACTCGAGCAGCCGGAAGCCGCCCGCGTCCGCGTACAGGTCGGACCGGCTGAACCGGGTCACACTGGTGCCCCGTCCGCGCAGCACACAGCGGATCTGGTCGTCGTTCATACCGAGCGCGCGGGCGAACGCCGCGAGATCGCCGTCGAACAGCCGGTCGGGCAGGCTGATCAGGGCGCTGCGCAGCACGTCCAGGTCGGCGAGCAGCCGCCGGCGTTCGTCCGCCTCGATGAACAGCGGGCGGGTCAGCAGGCAACCCCGGTAGAAGATGCGCACCAGCTCCGACTGCGGATCCACCGGGACCGGCGTGGGCACGGCCTTGAGGAACTGCGCGGTGAGCGCGTTGCGAGCCACGTGAAAACCCTTCGAGGAATGAGAGTCGGCCAACGGGCCTACGGCGACGTCGAGTTGGCGCCGACGGTGATGACCAGGTAGCAGTAGTCGTCGAGCATCTTGGGCAGCGGGCGGGACGGGCGGCCGAGCGTCTCGGCGAAGGCGAGCGCGTCCTTGAGACCCA
This sequence comes from Streptomyces sp. NPDC036764, assembly GCF_055609385.1. NCBI lineage: Bacteria > Bacillati > Actinomycetota > Actinomycetes > Kitasatosporales > Streptomycetaceae > Streptomyces > Streptomyces sp. NPDC036764. Next base: position 65,790 of record NZ_JBVJPT010000004.1, on the reverse strand, counting down.
TGCCCAGCCCCGCCTCGGACAGGAGGCGGGCCGCCCAGTCACGGCCGAGCCGCTGGTGCGCCGCGTACGCGGCTCCGTCGCGGGCGCCGTGCAGCCTTGCGGCGATCGCCTCGTCCCACGGCATCAGCGTGTGCGGGCGCAGGGCGTGCAGCGCCTTCGCCGCGGCCGTCGGGCCGAGGGCGCGCACGCGCCCGGTGGCGGGAGACAGGGCCGCGGGCGCAGCGGCCAGTTCGGTGAAGCAGTCGCCGAGCGCGTCGACGTCGTCGTCGGTGAGCTCGGCCAGGGCGCGGCGGGGGAGGTCCGCGCCCCGGCTCCGCCACCAGGCGGCCAGGCCCTCGTCGAAGGGGTCCGGCTCGCCCGGCTTGGGATACCGGATCCGGCACCCCGCCGCGTTGAGCCAGCGCAGCAACGCCTTGCGGTGCGCGAGCTCGGCGAGGTCGGGCCGGTCTCCGGTGGCGGTCACGTAGTCGTGCCAGATCTCGTCGACCCGCGTGTACTGCGCGAACCGCTGCACTGCGGAGGTCAACGAGGCCTGGTTCATCTGCAGTTCGGGCACGACTACTCCTCGGAGGGGGGTGGGGCGGTGATCACCGGGACAGTATGTAACCGTCCTGCGGTCGGTGGCCGCGCGAGCGGCGCAGGTCGGTGAGCACGAAGGTGCGCTGCAACCAGCGGTCGTTGCCGTCGTAGCGGGGGGAGAACGCGGTACGGCCGTGCAGCGTCACCCGGTTGTCGACGATCGCCAGATCGCCGGCGGCCAGCCGGATCGTGTACGACACGTCGTCGAGCGCCTTCTCCAGGGTGCGCAGCGCCTCCTCGGCGCGCGGGGTCACGCCGGTGGTCGCGGCGAAGTCGACCCGGATATCGGGGTCGTTGGGGTCGCCGAACAGGACCGGGTGGGCCGGGGTCGCCTCGTCCTGCGCGCCGAAGGAGGGCGGCGGCTGCGTGGAGAACTCCGGGGCGGACAGCGCCTCGACGACGGCCGGGGGCAGCAGCGGCAGCGCCTCGCGGATGCCCGCGGTGCGCAGCCCGGCCTCGCTCTCGTGGTCGGCGCGCAGGCACAGCAGCATCACATGGTCGGGGCGGTGCTCGTGGAAGGCGTTCTCGTTGTGCATCATCAGCGCCACCGAGCCGGCGTTGCCCTGGAAGGTCTCCTGGCCCGGCACCGGCACCACGTCCTGGACGAGGGCACCGGCCTTCTCGGCGCGGAACGCGGCCGGGTCGCCCAGGCCGCAGGCCATCATCATCAGCACCGCGGCGGGCACGCTGACCTCGCGCTGGACGGACCCCTTCACGATCGGCGTGGGCGGCAGGGCGGTGGCGTCCACCGGCAGGCCGCGGACCAGGAGCGCGCCGGTGGGGCCGGAGTCGCGGCGGTACTCGCGGGCCGCGCGGCGCAGCGAGGCCGGCAGTTCCTCCCACGCGGACCGGGCGGCGGCCACCCAGCGCGGGTCGTCCACGTCCGGCAGCGTGCCGCACAGGTCACGGGCCGCCGCCTCGATGCGGGCCGTATCGTCGGGGGTCAGGGCGAACACCGCCGGATCGGCTCCGGTGGGTATGCCTGCTGTTGCTGTCACTTCATCACCATTTCTGTACGTGGAGCGGCGTGCGTACGGCGTGCGGACACACGGTCGATCAGGGTCAGAGCGGGAGCCGTGAGCATGGTGGTGACGAGCGTCATCACCACGAGCATGGTGAAGACGGTGGGGGTGATGACCCCTAGCTGGAGACCGACACCGAGCACCACCAGCTCGGTGAGGCCACGGCAGTTCATGAGGGCGCCGAGGGAGAACGAGTCCTGCCAGCCGAACCCGGTCAGCCGGGCGGCGCCCGTGCTGCCGACCCACTTGGCGAGGATGGCGACGGCCGTGATCAGCGCGCACCAGGCCCACAGCGTGGGGTCGTCGCCGATCAGCCGGAACTCGGTGCGCAGGCCGGACTGGACGAAGAACAGCGGGAGCAGCATGACCAGGGTCAGCGAGCGCATCTTGTCCACCGCGCTCGCCACCACGGCGTTGTCCCGCGGCACGACCGCGCCGAACAGGAACGCGCCGAAGATCGCGTGGATGCCGATCCACTCGGTGGTGAACGCGGCCAGCAGGATCCCGGACAGGACCAGCGGCAGGGCGCTGCGACCGGCCGGCCACCGTTCGACGCCGCGGGCCAGCATCGGCCGCAGGACGAACCACACGGCGCAGATGAACGCCACGCTCAGCGCCGCGGTCAGCAGGACCGAGAGCGGCGAGCCGCCCTTGGCCAGCGCGGTCACCAGGGCCAGCAGGCACCAGGCCGTGATGTCGTCGACGGCCGCACAGGTCAGCGCGAGTGCCCCGACCGGGGTGCGGTCGATCTTGCGGTCGGTGAGGATGCGGGCCAGCACCGGGAAGGCGGTGATGCTCATGGACACCGCGATGAACAGGGCGAACGTCAGGAAGCTGACGTGCTTCTCGGCGAACCGGTCGTACATGGCGAAGGCCAGCAGCACCCCGCCGAGCAGCGGTATCGCGATGCTGACGTTGCTCACGAGGATGGCGGAGCGGCCACGGTCTCGGACATGGCCGAGGTTGAGCTCGTAGCCGACCAGGAACATGAACAGGACCAGGCCGAGCTGGGCGAGCGCGTTGACCACCGGCAGCATTTCCTCGGGAAACAGCCAGTGCTGCCCCTCGGGCCAGACCGCGCCCAACAGCGACGGGCCCAGTGCGATGCCGGTGAGGATCTCGCCGATGACCGGGGGCTGGCCGAGCCGGCGGGCCACCCGGCCGGCCAGCAGGCAGCAGATCATCATGATCGGCAGGGCGAGCAGCAGATGGCCCGTCAGCTCCAGCTTCGGGAGCCCGACGGCCAGGTCAGTGGCCATCGGAGGCGTCCTGTTCATCCGTGAAGTACCAGTTCTCGGGGTTGATGAAGCCGAGCGGGTTGACCGGCTCGACGCCCTGCAGGTCGTTCGCGACCTCGAAGACGCGCAGCGGGAAGTTGGGCATCCAGATCACCGGGACCTGCTCGGCCAGGTAGTCCTGGTAGGCGTACATGTCGGCGAGGTCGTCGCTGGTGACCGTCTTCTCGATCAGCTCGTCGGCGACCGGGTCCGAGTAGCTGCCGAAGTTGCAGCCGGCGCCGGTGCGGTAGAGCAGTTCGCCGGTGGGGTGGAAGTTCGGCCCGTACACCCAGCCGCCGTTCCAGCAGGACAGCTCCCAGGTGGTGGTGCCGGTGGTGTCCTGGCCGACCAGGACGGAGGGGTGCACCTCTTCGAGGACCAGCTCGATGCCGGCCCGGGCGGCGTCGTCGCGGAACTTGCGCAGCAGCCTGGCGAGGGTCTTCTCGTGCCCGGAGGCGTACCGCAGCGTGACCGTCAGCCGGGTGCCCTCGGGGATGTCCTCGCCGGCCTGGCCGGCGCCGGTGCCCGGGTTGACGCAGACGGCTGGGGTGACCGAGGTGTCCCAGCCGTTCTCGGTGAGCAGGCGGCGGGCCTTGTCGACGTCGAAGGGGAACGGGTTGGACTTCTGGGCCGGCGACAGCAGTTCGGTGGCCGGCAGGGCCGGGACCGGGCCGTAGGTCGGATAGCCGTAGCCCTTGTAGATCTCCTGGAAGGAGCCGTCCTGGTCGAGGCAGGTCTGAAGGGCCTGCCGGAAGTACAACTGGCGGAAGATCTTCCCGGCGATCGTGGGGTTGGAGAAGTTGAACGGGAAGTAGTGGATGGAGTACAGGATCTGCGGGACGATCCGGTAGTGCTCGGCGAGCGGGTTGGGGCCGCCCGTCGTCGGGTCGGCGGCCGGCTCGGTGATCCGGTCGAAGGGCAGGAAGCCCATGTGGATGGCGTCCGGGCCGTGCGGTCCCTGCTCCAGCCACTGGTACTGCTGCTCGTCGGTGTCGGTGGGCACCAGGCGGAACTCGTCGGCGTACGGCTTGTTGGGGCCGGAGTAGGACGGGTTGGGCACCATCCGGACCAGGCCGTCCATCGCGTACTCGGCCAGTTTCCATGGGCCGTTGACGACCGACCAGATCGGGCTGTCGGCCCAGCGGGTGCGCGCGCTGTTGTCCTCCGCGTACACGTCGCCGTTCTGCGCCATCAGGTAGTCGTAGACGGCGTACGCCTCGTCCTTGTTGCGGGTGGCGTCGGCCGGCCCCTCGGCGGTGCGGTCCCAGGCCTTCGGCAGCGGCGTGATCAGGCTGAACTGGTTCATCAGGACCCAGTTGCGCGCGTAGGCCTTGTCGAAGGTGAAGCGGACCTTGTCCTCGGCGACCTTCTCGTAGGACGTCAGGTTGTCCGGGAAGAAGCCCGGCACATAGCCGCCGTACTCCTCCTTCTTCGCCTCCAGCAGATGCATCCAGAGCATCACGCCGTCCGCGTTCACCGTCTCGCCGTTGGACCACTTGTACGGCTTGACGGTGAGGGTGGCGGTGCGGCCGTCCTCGCTCCACTCGGGCGGCTCGGCCATGCTCAGCTCGTAGTCGACGCTCGCGTCGCCCTTGGTGCCGTACCAGTACAGCGGCCGGTACATGAGCATCTGGAACTCGTAGAGGCTGCGGGCGCCGAAACGGCCCGGGGGCAGCAGCGGGAAGATGCAGGCGGGCGGGAAGCCGGGCGTGCAGGCCCAGCTAATCGTGCCGCCCTTGCGGGGAGTCCGGGTCATGACTGTCCTCGGTCGGTGGAAGTGGCGTCGCGGGGGAGCTCTTCGATGCAGGAGGTGCCGCTGTCGGCGTCGGGGCCGTACCGCTCCCAGGTCTCGTGCAGCCGGATCCGGCCGTCGGGCAGGATCTCCGGGACGCTCTCGCAGTGTCCGGATACGGTCCTGCCGTCGGACAGCACCATCGTGTAGGCGAAGGTGAGCCTGCCGTCGGGGGCGGCGAGGCCGGTCAGGGACCCGCGGCGGACGTCCGCGCCCGCGGAGGAGCCCCAGACCAGGTCGCCGTCCTGGCGGTAGTGGGCGACGGGGGCCTCGGGGCCGGCCGTCACCTTCCTGAACCGTTTGCCGTCGTAGTTGATCACTTTTGCGCTCCGTGGCTGGTGGGGTCGCTCAGGCGGCGTCGCGCAGCTCCAACGTGCAGCACTTGACGCTGCCGCCCGCCTTGAGCAGCTCGGACAGGTCCACGCCTCGCGGCTCGAAGCCCCGCGCCCGCAGTTCGTCGATGAGGTGGGTCGCCGCCTGCGGCAGCAGCACGTTGCGGCCGTCGCTGAAGGCGTTGAGACCGAAGACCGCGGCGTCCGCGTCGGTCGCGAGGATCGCGTCCGGGTACAGCTCGCGCAGCACGGCCCGGCTGCCCGGCGTGAACGCGGCGGGGTAGTACATGACTTCGGTGTCGGACAGCACCGCGAGCGCGGTGTCCAGGTGGTAGAACTCCGGGTTGACCAGGGTCAGTCCGGTGACCGGGACCCCGAAGAACTCCTGTGCCTCGGCGTGCGAGCGGGGGTCGGTGCGAAAGCCCGTGCCGGCCAGCAGCCTGCGCCCGGCCAGCAGGTAGTCGCCCTCCCCCTCGTTGATGTATTCCGGCCACAGCAGCTCCGTGAAGCCCTGAGCGCGGAACCAGTCGAGGTAGGCGGGCCCCTCGGCGGTGCGCTCGGCGTGCCGGAAGCGCGCGCCGAGCACCTTGCCGTCGACGACGGTGGCGCCGTTGGCGGCGAACACCATGTCGGGCAGTCCGGTCAGCGGCTCGATCACCTCGACGGTGTGCCCCAGCTCCTCGTACAGCGCGCGCAGGGTCTCCCACTGGGCGAGCGCGAGCTCGGTGTCGACGGGCTTCTCCGGGTGCATCCACGGGTTGATCGAGTAGTGCACGTCGAAGTGGCTGGGGCGGCACATCAGCAGCCTGCGCCGGGTCACGGTGCGGGCGCCGGCGACGGTCTCGTGGACGGTCTGGCGCGGCAGGATCGGTTCGGTGTACGGCATCGGAGTTCTCTCCCTGGGGTGTGGGACTCGGGTGGGGCGGGTGACGGTGGTCAGTGCGTGAGCCGTACGTCGATGGAGCGGGCGAGGTCCGTCGCCGTGCTCATCGCGTCCTCGAACGAGGTGCCGGTGACACCGAGGAAGCCGAGGATGGAGTTGCCCTCCGGGGGACGGCGGATGATGTCCCCGGGACGGGCCGTGATCTTGAAGAAGAACACCTTGTCGGAGTCGGTGAGCTCGTCCGGGACGACGACCTCCTCGATCTGCCCGGAGTCGCACAGCAGCGCCATGCCGGCGATGTGCACGCCGGTCGGGGTGTACGGACCGGTCTTCGGGGGGACGCCGCGGGCGGTGTCCATGAGGGTCCGGATCGGGCAGTGGTCGGCGGTCAGCCGGGCGATGTGGTCGAGGCCGCCGCCGCCGGGCCGGATCGCGATCTCCAGGATGTGCGGCGCTCCCCGGTGGTAGCGCACCTCGGCGTGCAGCGTGCCGTGGGTGACGCCCTGGGCGCGGACACCGGCCCGGACCGCCTGGTGCAGGGCCTCGACCTGGTCGGGGGCGAGCGAGGTCGGCGCGGCGTGCACGTCGTCGTCGAAGGTGTCGCCCTCGACGGTGACCCGGTCCACGATCGAGCCGAGGTACACCTCGCCGTCCCAGGCGACCGCCTCGCACAGGAACTCCCGGCCGTCCAGGAAGGACTCCACCAGCAGGCCCTGCGGCCCGAGGTCGATGCCGTGGGCCTCCATCCGGTACCAGGACATGTCGTCGATGCCCGCCAGCGCCTGCGGGAAGCGCTCGGCCATGTCGTCCGCGTTCTCGATCCGGAAGACGAAGTTGCTGGCCGCGCCCAGCGTCGGCTTGAGGATCACCGGGTAGCCGAACTCCTCGGCCGCGGCGAGCGCGTCGGTGAGCTCGGGCACGAAGCGGAAGCGCGGGATGGGTGCCCCGCCCTTCTCGTGGGCCTGGCGCATCAGGTACTTGTTGCGGCTGGTGCGCGCGGCCTCCACGCCGACGCCGGGCAGCCCCAGCGCCTCGGCGACCGCGGCCACGGTCACCACGCCGGCCTCGGAGAAGGTCAGCACGCCCTCGAAGCGCTCCTCCTCGTGCCAGGCGCGGGCGGCGGCGACGATGTCGTCGATCTGCTGGGAACCGGCGACGCGATAGCGCTCGGCGGGCCAGTAGTCCTCCTCGCCCAGGCCGTTGAGTACGTACAGGTCGGCCCCGAACTCCTCCAGTTGCCCGTAGCGCGACAGGTAGTAGTGCGCGTTCTGCAGGGCCTCGACGGCGAGCAGCTTCATGGCTCGTGCTCCTTCCTTGGGTCAGTTGGTGGGCTGCGGGGCCACGGCCGCGTCGGCCGCGTCCGTCGCGCCGGGCAGGTCGGGGGCGGTGGTGGCGGCCTTCGCCTCGGCCACTCCCTCGTGCTGTGCGTAGAAGCCCCGCATGGTGGCGATCGCGACCAGCGGGACCACGCCGATCAGCAAGGACAGCGCCCAGAAGGCGGAGGCCACCGAGTGGTGGTCGGCGAGGTAGGAGAGCGAGATCGTGACGACGAGGCCGGCGAAGAGGCTCACCGCGTTGACGGTGCCGAACACCTGGCCCGAGCGGCTGTCCTCGATGGCGCGCATCAGCAGGGTTCGCGAGGAGATCGCCGCGAAGCCGAAGGAGAACGCGGCGAACGGGATCGCCGCCATCAGCCCGGCGATGTGGAACGGCTCCACGGCGATCAGCGCCGCGTTGCCGAAGAAGCCGAAGGCGGCCAGCGTCAGGTTGGAGAACCGGTGCGAGACCCGCTTGTAGACGGCCGCACCGATCAGCATGCCCACTCCGGCCAGCGCGTCGACCAGTCCGAAGATGCCTTCCTTCTGCTTGAACACCTGGATGACGAGGACGACGAGCAGCACGTTGCTGACGGTGATGTTGACGCTGCCGACCGCCAGGAGCAGCCCCAGGCGCTTGACCGGTCCGCCGGTCACCGGCGCCTCGGCCGCGTCCTCGGCGGCGTCGGCCGTGCTCACGGCGGGCTTGTTGCCGAGCAGGATCCAGCAGACCGCGGAGAAGGCGAACGTGACGGCGTTGAAGTAGAACATCGGCATCAGGCCGAAGATCTGGATCAGGAAGCCGCCGACGGCCGCCGACAGCAGCGAGCCGGCCTGCGTGGACATCGAGAAGTTGGCGTTGAACGGCCCGAGCCGCTCGTAGCGGACGCGTTCGCGCACCAGCGCGTTGCTCGCGGGGTTGAACAGCGCCGCGATCATCGACAGGCCGAAGGTGACCGCGTAGGCCGTGTACTGCGTCGACGCCCCCAGCGCGATGGCGACGGGCAGCGCCAGCGCGACCACCGCGCTCGCCACGTCGCACACCAGGCACATCACCCGCCGGTCGAACCGGTCGACGAGCCGCCCGAAGGGCACCGAGAGCAGCACCTGCGGAATGGCCATCACGATGAACAGCCAGCCCACCGACAGCGCGGTCTGCTGCTCCTCCAGCACCAGCAGGGAGGCGCCGAGGAGCTGGATGCCGTTGCCGAGGTAGGTGACGAAGTTCGCCGGGAGAATCAGCCACTCGGCGCGGTCGGCCTTGGGCGGCCCTCCGGCCCGGTCGGCCTTGGCGGACGGTGCCGTGGTCATGGTGCGACTCCTGTTGTCGACTGGTGGGGGGAAGTGGCCGCGGCGTGCGGGGCCTGCGGATCCTCGTCGGCCGGCGCGGCCTCGAGGGGCTCGGGGAGGGCCAGTTGGCCGGGCATCCGGACGGGGTGGTCGACCGCGGTCAGGCCGGTGGGCACCCGCGGTCCGGTGCCCAGGGCCCGGCGGGCGAGCGAACGGGCGATCAGCGGTGCGAACTTGAACGAGGACCCGCCGCAGGCGGCGTAGATCCACGCGTTGTCGTCGCCGAGCTGCCCGAGGACCGGGCCATGGGTCTCCCGGTCGGCGAGGTAGTAGCTGTCCTCGGCCTGTTCGATCCACTCGGCCCGGAAGCCGGCCAGCAGGGAGGTGAAGTGCAGCACCAGGCGGGTCTGCACATCGCGGGGTGCGACGCGGTCGCCGGTCCGCTCGACCGGGCGGCAGGCGACGGCCGCGCTCAGCTTCAGCGGGGCGCCGCCCACCGGCGGCACCAGCCAGGCGCCCTCGGCGGTGCCGAGTGAGGGGATGGCCGGAGTCCGTTCCCACACCTCGCGCATGGACGCCGGCACCGCGCACATGAGCTGGGTCTGCCGGTACAGCGTCAGTCCGCCGGAGAACTCCGGGCCGAGCAGCTCGCGCGACCACAGGCCGGCGGCGACCACCACGGCGTCGCCGCGCAGCACCGTGCCGTCCGCGAGCCGCACCAGGCCGAACGGAGCCTCGACACCGGTCACCCGGTGCCGCGGCAGCAGCTTCACCCCCGGCCGGGCGGCCAGCACCTCGGCGGTGCCGGCCAGGATCCGGTCGGCGAGCAGCACGCCGCCGTCGCGTTCGAGGACGGCCCGGCTGCCGCGCGGCAGCCGCAACTGCGGATACCGCTCGGCGGTCTCGTGTTCGCTGAGCCGACGCGCGCCCGGCAGTTCGGCGAAGGTGGCCGCCGAGGCCTCGGGCTCGCCCGGTCCCAGCACGGTGAGCGCGCCCACCCGGTGGTAGACGGTCCTGCCCAGCCGGGACTCCACCTCGGCCCACCGGTGGTGGGCCTCGATCGCGGCGGCGGCCTCCGCCGGACCCGGGTGCAGGGCTCGCAGCACCCGGTGCCGGTCGTAGGAGGTGGCCTCCGGGTTGGGGATCTCGCCCCGGTCCACGACGATGACCTCGGCGCCGGCCAGGGAGCACTCCAGCGCGGTGAGGAGGCCGATGACCCCGCCGCCCACGACGATGATCCGCACGACGTCAGCCGATCTGTTCCGGGAGTGTGTCGAACGAGGGCAGGGCGAACGGCTTGACCTCGGAGATCGCGAAGGCCTCGAAGCCGAGGGAGCCGTCGAACCCGCCGGCCAGGGTCGCCGCCTCGGCCAGGTCGATCAGGATCGGCGAGGCACACGCGATGAGTGCCCGGACCTCGACGAACAGGTCACCCAGCGCGGTGCGGTCCAACTCCGCCGCCGTCAGGTCGAGTTGCTCGGCCCACCGGGTCAGCCGCTCCAGTTGGACGCAGATCAGGTCGGCGGCGCGGGTGAGGCTGTAGCTCTCCAGCTCGTAGCAGCCGGCGAAGCGGTCCAGCATGATCGCGGCGTGCTTGCGGGCCCGGTCGGAGACGGGCAGCGCGTCGGCCCCGGCCCGCTCGGTCGCCTCGGCGAGCCGGGCGCTCAGCCGCTGCCACGGCCGGACCAGGCGCTCGTCGGTGACCTTGTCGAGGGCGGCCCGGCTGAAGTTGGTGCGCTGGTTCTCCGGGTTCGCCAGTGCGAGGTAGTACCGCACGAGATCCCGGGGGACCTCCTTGAGGAGCTCCTCGGCGTACAGGACATGGCCGCGGCTGGTGGAGAACTTCTCGTTCTCCAGCTCGTAGAACTCGTTGACCACCATGGCGTCCGGCACGATGTACCGGCCCTCGTGCGCCATGATCAGCGCCAGGTGGGTCAGTCCCCAGAACCAGATGTTGTCGAAGCCGATGAAGTAGACCAGCTCGTGGTCGCGCCGGGTCTGCCACAGCTCGTCGGAGGACTCGGTCTCCTCACCGAGCTGCCGGGCCGCGTAGTCGGTGGTGTACATGACGGCCGGGATGCCCTCGACCCAGGCGTTGATGACCTGGCCGGGCGTCTCGGCGAACGGCGCGGGGATGCCCCAGCCGATCGGGTACGTGATCGCGAAGTCGGGCAGCGGGCGGTCCAGCAGTTCACGGATGAGCTGGGCCATGTGCGGCCGGAGGTAGGGGAGCTTCTCGGCGTAGTACGTGGTGAGCCGGTCCCGGTACTCCTCCATGGGCAGCACGAGGATCTCGGCCTCACGGGTGGTGAGGACGTCGGTGGGGTCGACGGTGGAGCGGGTGCCGATCAGCTCGTCGAAGTTGTTGGGGTGCCCGCAGGTCTCGCACAGGCCGCCGCGGCTCTCCGACAGACAGATGGGGCAGTCGCCGCAGATCAGCCCCTCGACGAGGAACTCGCCGGTCTTCTCCGAGTAGGGCAGGTTCACCGTGCGCAGCCGGAACTTGCCGGTGTCGTACAGCTCCTGCACGAACCGCAGCACCGTGGCCCGGTAGCCGTCGTCGTACGGCGCGAAGCCGTCGACGGACATACCCATCGTCGTCAGGGTGTCGCGGATGCCGTGCCAGGAGCGGGTGGCCAGCTCCTCGGGGCTGATGCCCAGCTTGCGGGCGCTGGCCAGCACGTACGTCTGGCTCTCGTCGGTGCCCGAGGAGTAGAGGACGCCGCGGCCGGTGGCCCGAAGGTAGCGCGCGTGGACGTCCGCGCCGATGAACGGGCCGGCGAGGTGGCCGATGTGCAGGCTGCCGTTGGGGGTGGGCGGGGTGTCGATGACGATGACGCGGCGGTCACCGAGCTCGTCGACGGAGGTCATGGTCAGGCCTCGCTCTCGTGCCGGGTGCTGAAGGCCCGGGTCATGTCGGTGTCCCACCAGATGCTGAACATCTCGAAGTCGGTGTCGGTGTCGTTGATGACCTGGTGCTCGTGACCGGGCGGGAAGTGCACGATGTCGCCGGCGACGAACGGCAGCCGCTCACCGCGCGACTCGATCCAGGCCTCACCCTTGACCGCGACGAAGATCTCGTACTCGTGGTGGGCGTGACGGGGGGACGATGAGCCGGCCCGGATGACGCTCTGGGCCCCTTCGAAGGGCGCGTTGAGCGTGGGCCACGGCAGCAGCCGCTGCGACCAACTGTTCTCCGCGCTGAGTGCGGCACGGTCGAAATGACGGATGTCCAAGGGAGTTCCTTCGGGAGATGGGGCCTGGGGCGGGGCGGGCCGGGGCCGGATCAGTGGCTGCCCGCCACGACCGGCTCGCGGTCCCTGCCGGTCGGTGCGGGCTCGATCAGGTCGGCGGCGGGTGCCGCGTGCCGGATCAGGCTCCGGGCGATCTCCTCGCTGCGCTGCGCGAGGATGCTCAGCAGGGAGTCGGCGATGCCGTGCGTGGCCTCGTTGACGCCCTGGAGGTGGACGGTGGCGGTGGACTGCTCGCCGATGTCCAGGCGGTAGTCCCGGCCGACCTCGACGTCCTTGATCCCCAGCGCGTCGGCGAGGCCCTGGATGACGGCCGGCTGCTGGGAACGGAAGCCGGTGCCCAGCAGGACGACGTCGCAGGAGATCTGCTCCTCGGCGCCGGTCAGTTGGTTGACCAGGGTCAGGACCAGCTCGTCGCCGGTGTCCTTGGCCTCGGTGACATGGGTCATCGTGCGGATCGACTGCCGGTCCCGGCCGCGCATCCGGTCCAGGTAGACCTGCCGGTACAGCGTCTCCAGCATCGGCGGGGTGAGACCCGCGTAGTTGGTGCGGTGCATCTCCTGGAGGATGCGGGCGCGCGCCTCCGGCTCGGCGTGGAAGAACTCGTCGACGAACCCCGTGTAGAACAGCTCGTTGGTGAACTTGCTGGTCTCGTAGTGGTTGAACCCGATCGAGCGCATGACCAGCGTCGGTTCACAGCCGGGCAGGTCCTGCTGCACGGAGTGGAACATCTCGGCGGCGCTCTGCGCCCCGCCGATCACCACGACCCGCTGGCCCGCGGTCCGCGGCCGCTCGGCGATCCGGTCCATGTACTCGGTGCTGTGGATGATCCGGTCCACGCCGAGTCCCTGGAAGACCGCCGGGATGTTGGCGTCGCGGCCGGCGCCCACCACGAGCTGACGGCCCGTGACGGTGGTGCCGTCCGCCATGCGCGCCACCCAACCGTCGACCGCGCCTCCTCCGTCGCGGCGCGGGCGAAGCGAGGTGACCCGGGAGTCGTAGCGCACCTTGACGCGCTCCAGGGACTCGGCCACCCATCGCTGGTAGTCGGATATCTCGCTGCGGTAGGGGGTGAAGGTTCCGAGATTTATGAAGTCCTCCAGTCGCCCCGTCTCGTGGAGGTAGTTGACAAAGGAGAACTTGCTTCTCGGATTGCGCAGGGTCACCAGGTCCTTGAGGAAGGAGACCTGGCTCTGCGACCACGGGAGCAGCATGCCGCGCTGCCAGGTGACCCTGTCACCTTGTTCGAGCAGGAGCGTGCGGTCCGCCAGGTTCGCTGGCGCGAGCTCCTCCAGCGCCACGGCCAGGGCCAGGTTGGCCGGGCCAGCTCCGATGGCCAGGACTTCGACGTCGTGGTTGGACATGAACTTCCCCTCGGTGCAGTGGCATTGCTCCTGGCGATGTGCCGGAGCGGGCTGAACGGCTTCAGACGCGGGGCTCGGTCGACGCGGCCTCGGCCGCCGTGATCGAGCGGCCCCAGCCGGAGTCGTTCGCCTGGACCGAACCCCAGCCGGAGTCACTGTTGGTGGTGTTGGTGAAACCGGTCAGGGCTACGACCAGGGCGGTGAGCGACAGAGCGGCGACTACGGCAGCACGGGTGCGGGACATGAGTGCTCCTCGAATCGTTGAGTTCGGGTGGGAACTGGGCCTCAACCGGCGGGTTCGCTCGGGATGCCTCGGCAACATTGACAGCCCGTCGGGCGGAGTGCGGGATTCCCTGCGACCGTCTAACCGCCTGGCAGAAATACGGCACTTGGACAGACCGCCCATATGCCAGGAAACGATGATGAATGAACCGTTCCGGTAACGCCGAGTGCCCGCCCGGATCCGGAAACGGCACGCTGAGAGCAGCTCTTCGTCCCCCTGTGCTCGTTTTCCTGAGGTTTTCGGAGTTTTCACCTGGTTCCTGCACCCGGCAGGTTCCCGCCTGGCGGATTTCTGGCCCCGCGTACACCCCGTCAACTCGTGACCGAACGGCGATGGTGGTGGACGGGGCCGGCCTGCGGTCCCCGATCCCATCGAGGCTGAGGAGCCGGCACCATGACCGCACAGACCGACGCCCTGCTAGTGATCGGCAGCGGACAGCAGCGCTACCGCGAGTACCTGCTCGCGTCGGCCGCCGAGCGGCACCCGCTGTGGCTGATCGACGCGGCCAAGCCGACCTGGCAGCGCCCCCACGTGGCGGGCTGGAGCGTGGTGCCCCTGCTCGACCGCGCCCGGCTCATCCCGGACCGCGAGCGGATCCTCGCCACGGCACAGGAGATCGCCGCCGAGCACCGGATCGCCGGCGTCTTCACCTACGACGAGACGCTGGTGACGACCGCCGCGCTGATCGCCGAGAAGCTGGGCCTGCCGGGCCTCACCGTGGACGGCGCCGACCGCTGCCGCAACAAGCACCGCACCCGCTCCGCCCTCACCCTGGTCGGGCTGCCGCAGCCCCGCTTCGCCCTCGCGTACACCCTGAAGGAGGCACGCGAGGCGGCACCGGCGGTCGGCTTCCCCATGGTCCTCAAGCCGCGCGGCATGGGCGCCAGCATCGGCGTCGTACGCGTCGACGACCCGGAGAAGTTCGACGACTCCTTCGCCATGGCCGAGCAGGCCGGGCACGGCGGCTCACCGGACTACGAGGGCGGCGTGCTGCTCGAGGAGTACATGACCGGCCCGGAGATCAGCATCGACGGGGTCTGCGTCGACGGCGTGTACGAGCCGATGTTCATCGCCCACAAGCAGACCGGCTTCGAGCCCTACTTCGAGGAGACCGGCCATGTCGTCGACGCCGCCGACGACCTGCTGAGCGACCCGGATCTGCTGCACGTGCTCCGGGCGGCCCACGAGGCGCTGCACGTCTCCACCGGCATCACCCACACCGAGGTCCTGTTCACCGAGCGCGGTCCCGTCATCGTAGAGGTCAACGCGCGCCTGGGCGGCGACCTCATCCCCTGGCTCGGCGAACTGGCCACCGGCATCAGGCCCGGCCGGGTGGCGGCCGAACTCGCCCTCGGGGTGCGCCCCGACCTCACCCGCACCGAGGACCGCACGGCCGGCATCCGCTTCACCTATCCCCCGCGGGACTGCCGCGTCCAGGAGGTGTCCGTCCCCTCCGTCGACTCCGTCGAGGGACTGCTGCGGGCCGAGGCCATCGCGGACGAGGGCGCCGAACTGCGCCTGCCCCCCGGGGGGTACCTGAGCCGGTACGCCTACGTCGTGTGCGCCGCTGCCGAGCGGGCCGCCTGCGAGCGGAGCCTCGACGAGGCCGCCCGTGGCGCGCACCTGACGTTCGCGCCGCTGGACTGACGGGCCCGAGCAGATCCGGGGTACGGCGTCGCCCCGCCGCGCCGGCCCGCCACTCCCACCGCAGACAAGGAGCACCCCACCGGTGTCCGCGATCACCGAACTCACCCGAGCCGAGGCCGACGCGCGCGGCCGGCTGCTGCAGACCGACTCCTACCGGATCCACCTCGACCTCACCCACGGCCCCGAGGTCTTCCGGTCGGAGACGCTCATCCGCTTCACCGCCGAACCGGACGCCGCGACCTTCGTCGAGCTGGTGCCCGAGCACATCCACGCCATCGAGCTCAACGGCCGGGAGCTGGCGCCGGGTGCGGTGTACGCCGAGGGGCGGATCCGGCTCGAGAAACTGGCCGAGCGCAACGAGCTGCGCGTGGTCGCGGACTGCCGCTACACCAACACCGGCACCGGCCTGCACCGGATGACGGACCCCGCCGACGGCAGGGTGTACCTGTACACCCACCTCCAGGTGGCCGAGGCGGCCAAGGTGTTCGCCTGCTTCGACCAGCCGTCCCTCAAGGCCCGCTTCAGCCTCAGCGTCACCGCGCCGGCCGGCTGGCAGGTCTTCTCCACCTCGCCCACCCCCGCCGAACCCGACGGCGCCACCTGGCACTTCGAGCCGACCCCGCCGCTGCCGACGTACGCGGTGGCCCTCGTGGCCGGCGAGTACCACGTCGTCCGCGACGACACGTACACGGCCCCCGACGGCCGGCGGATCCCGCTCGCGGTGGCCTGCCGCACCTCGCTCGCCGCGCACCTGGACGCGGACGAGATCCTGCACACCACACGCCAGGGACTCACCCACTACACCGAGCTCTTCGGGTCGTTCCCGTTCGCCAAGTACGACCAGATCTTCGCCCCCGAGCTCAACGTCGCGGCCATGGAGAACGCGGCCTGCGTCACCGTCCACGAGAACTACGTCTTCCGCTCCCTGGCCACCGAGGCGGTCCAGGTGCGCCGGGCCGGGACCATCCTGCACGAGATGGCCCACATGTGGTTCGGCAACCTGGTGACCATGCGGTGGTGGGACGACCTGTGGCTCAGCGAGTCGTTCGCCACCTACGCCTCAGCCCGCTGCCAGGCGGAGGCGACCGAGTGGACCCAGTCGTGGACGATGTTCGCCAACGTCGAGAAGACCTGGGCCTACCAGGCCGACCAGCGGCCCACCACGCACCCGGTCGTCGCCGACATCGACACCCTCACCGACGTCCAGGTCAACTTCGACGGCATCACCTACGCCAAGGGCGCCGCCGTCATCAAGCAGTTGGTCGCCTGGGTCGGTGACGAAGCCTTCAACGAGGCGGTCC
The DNA here is from genome assembly GCF_055609385.1 of Streptomyces sp. NPDC036764. Taxonomy (NCBI): domain Bacteria; kingdom Bacillati; phylum Actinomycetota; class Actinomycetes; order Kitasatosporales; family Streptomycetaceae; genus Streptomyces; species Streptomyces sp. NPDC036764. The sequence continues at coordinate 49,453 of NZ_JBVJPT010000004.1, read as the reverse complement.
GCGACTACTTCCAGCGGCACGCCTGGTCCAACGCCTCCCTCGCGGACCTGCTGTCCGTCGCCGCCAAGAGCTCCGGCCGCGACCTGGCCCACTGGGCCGGTGAATGGCTGCGCACCGCGGGCCCCAACACCCTGCGCCCCGAACTCGCGGTGGACACCGAGGGCAGGTTCACCTCCTTCGCCGTACTGCAGGAGGCCCCCGCCGACCACCCCGTGCTGCGCTCCCACCGGATCTCCGTCGGCCTGTACGAGCTGCGCGACGGCCACCTCGAACGAGTCCGGCGCGTGCAGGCCGACATCACGGGCGCCCGCACCGAGCTGCCCGAACTGCACGGGGTGCACCGTCCCGACCTCGTCCTGCTCAACGACGACGACCTCGGCTACACCCGCGTCCGCTTCGACGACCTCTCCCTCGCCACCCTGCTGCGCCATGTCACGGCGCTGCGCGGCCCGGTGCAGCGGGCCGTGTGCTGGTACGCGCTGTGGGACATGGTCGGCAGCGCCGAACTGCCCGCCCGGACCTATCTGCGCACCATCGCCGACTGCCTGCCCCACGAGGCCGACTTCGGCGTGGCGCAGGTCCAGCAGCGGCAGGCGCAGACCGCCGTCACCCAGCTCACCGCCCCCGCCCACCGCGACGGCGCCCGCGACGCGCTGGCCGCCACCTGGTGGCGGCTGCTGGACCGGGCGAAGCCCGGCGGCGACTTCCAGCTCATGTGGGTCCGCGCGTTCGCCGAGACCGCCCGCGCCGACGCCGACCTCGACCGGGTGGCGGCGTTGCTGTCCGGCGCACTGGTGGTGCCGGGTCTGGAGGTGGACGCCGAACTGCGCTGGCAGCTACTCACCGCGCTCTCGGCGGCGGGCCGAGCCGACGCCGCCGCCGTCGACGCGGAGGCAGCCCGCGACCACACGGCCGTCGGCCTGCGCCACGCGGCCCGCGCCCACGCCGCCCGCCCGACCGCCGAGGCGAAGGCGCACGCGTGGGAGTCGGTCGTCCACCACACGGACCTGCCGAACGCCGTGCAGACGGCCGTCGCCGGCGCGTTCAGCGGCCTGCCGCAGGACGGCGGCGAGCTGCTGCGCCCGTATGTCGCCGCGTACTTCGAGGTGCTCGAGGACCTCTGGCGCGAGCGCGGCGGCGACGTGGCCAAGGGCGTGGTGGACGCGCTGTATCCCCGGACCCTGGTCGAGGAGGCCACCCTGGCCGCGACCGACGCCTATCTCGCCACCCACAGCCCGGCCCCCGCCCTGCGCCGCCTGCTGCTGGACGCACGGGAGGACGTGTCCCGCGCCCTACGCGCCCGCCGCCACGACGAGGTGGCGGCGGACTGACCTCGGAGCCGTTGCCGGCTCCCCCGCCGAGCGGGGGGGGCCGGCACTCTCCAACTGCCACATCAGCGCACTGAGCTGAACGCCATCCGCACCTGCGGTGATCGCCGCCCCAGGCTCCCGTTTGACATAGTTCGGACCGGTGACATGGTGGAAAGCGGGAGTGAGGTCAAACTCAACCCCAGGGGCGATGGCGCCAGGGGAGCCGACATGGCCACGACCAAATGGTTCTTCGAGCCCGGCCACACCGGCGCGGAGTTCCGCGCGCGGCACATGATGGTCACCTACGTGCGCGGACAGTTCAAGAATGTGCACGGCTGGTTGCAGGTCGATCCCGACGAGCCGGAGACGGCCCGCGTCCAGGCGACCGTCGACGCGACCCAGGTGTACACCGGTCAGCCCCAGCGTGACGCCCACCTGCGCAGCGCCGACTTCTTCGATGTCGAACACCACCCGACGTGGACCTTCATCGGGTCACGCGTTCACCAGCTCAGCGCCACCGAGTTCGAGGTCACCGGGGATCTCACGGTTCGGGGCGTCACGCATCCCGTCTCCTTCGACGTCACCCACTTGGGACAGTGGGACACTCCCTGGTGGGAGGACGACCGAGACCTCGGCCCTCGACGACGTGCCGGCTTCACGGCCACCGCCCGCATCAACCGCCATGACTTCGGGGTGAGTTGGAACGACGCGGTCGACCGGGGCGGAGTCGTCGTCAGCGCCATGGTCGACGTCGTGGTGGACATCGAGGCCGTCCTTGAGCCCGGCGAACCGGCCACGCCACGAGATGTGAGTTCCGCTCGCGTCTCCCACAATTGAGATGTCGCCCCAGGGGCCGTCGGTGTCGTCCCCTGACGGAATGAGGCAGATCCATGGGAATTGTTTCGCGAGGCTTCCACGGCCGGGCGCGCCCAGCGGATGTGAAACTGCCTCCCGGCCAGTACCTGACCGAGGACTTTCCGGTGCTGGCGGCCGGACCCACGCCTCGCATCGCCCAGGAGGAGTGGGAATTCACCATCACGACCGAGAGCGGGACGGGCCACCGCTGGTCGTGGCGGGAACTGCTGGCGCTGCCGAGCGAGCGGCCGACGGTGGACCTGCACTGCGTGACCAAGTGGTCGAAGCTGGGCACCGGCTGGCAAGGGGTGTCGCTGGACACGCTGTTCGCCGATGTGGAGACGGCGGCCGAGTTCGTGCTGGTCCACTCCTACGGCGACTACACGACGAACCTCCCGCTGGAGGACCTGCTGGGCGACCGGGCCTGGATCGCCTACCGGTACGAGGGCGAAGATCTCGCTCCGGTGCACGGCGGCCCGGCCCGGCTGCTGGTGCCGCACCTGTACCTGTGGAAGTCGGCCAAGTGGGTGCGCGGCATGCGGCTGCTCACCGAGGACGAACCGGGGTTCTGGGAGAGCGCCGGCTACCACGACTACGGTGACCCATGGCGCGAGCAGCGGTACCAGGGCGACTGACGGCGCCCCTGACCTGGCAGACCGCCCGGCTGGCCGGTCTGCGCGACGAGACGCCTTCGGCCCGCACGTTGGTCTTCGACGTGCCCGGCTGGTCCGGTCACCTGGCCGGTCAGCACGTGGATGTGCGCCTGACGGCCGAGGACGGATACAGCACCCAGCGCAGCTATTCGCTGGCCTCGGCACCCGACGGCGACCGGATCGAGCTGACGGTGCAGCGCGTACCCGACGGGGAGGTCTCGCCGTATCTGGTCGATGTGATGGAGCCCGGTGACCTGGTGGAGCTCCGGGGACCGGTAGGCGGCTGGTTCGTCTGGCGCCCGGCCGACACCCGGCCGGTGCTGCTGGTGGGCGGCGGATCGGGGATCGCCCCGCTGATGGCCATGATCCGCACGCGTCGCGGCCTCGGCAGCCGTGTCCCCTTCCGGCTGGTCTACTCGGTCCGCACACCAAAGGACCGGTACTACGCCTCCGAACTGCGCATCGCGCAGCCCGGTGACGGCGGCTTGGACGTGACCCACCTATACACCCGGCACACGCCCGAGGGCTGGCCGAGACCGGCGGGGCGCCTGCAACCCGCGGACCTGCGGACCCACGGCTGGCCACCGGACTTCGAACCGATCTGCTTCGTCTGCGGGCCGACCGGCTTCGTCGAGATCGCCGCAGCCCATCTGGTGGCCCTGGGCCACGACCCGCGCCGGATCAGAACCGAACGCTTCGGCCCCACGGGAGGCTGACATGGACCGACCCGACACCACGGACTACGAGGACGGCAACGCCCTCGCCGGCCCCCTGCGCGAACTGTTCACCGCGGACGTCACCTCGGCGGCCGGGCGCTGCGCCGGCTGCGGGCGCACCGCTCTCGTCGCCGACCTGCGCGTCTACGCCCGCGCCCCCGGCCTGGTGGCCCGCTGCCCGAGCTGCGACACGGTGATCCTGCGGTTCGTACGGACCCCCGACGCCGCCTGGCTGGACCTGCGCGGCACGGTCTACATGCGCGTCCCCATGTCGCCCGCCTGAAGCCTCCGCCCGCCTTGGGCACCGCTCATGCCGTGCTCTTCTCGGTGACGCATAAAGCGGCGACCTTGCGGACGGCGATGACGGCGACCGTCTGCACGATGGCGGCCCACGACAGATCACCCGCGAGGCGCAGCAGGCCGGCCGCGGTGAGAAAGTCCAGGAGGAGCGCCAGAGCGACGCGGATCGTGCGCGTGGCCGCGTAAGGCCGTCAAGAACGACACGACGCCGAGTGCGGTGACCAGAAGCGCGGCTGCCTCGATCGCGTCTTTCACGCTACGGCGCGATCGCGGCGAGCTGTCCGATCTCAGTGAGACTGGGCGCCACCGCGGTACGCAGCACATCGCCCGCCAGGGCCGCGAGGAAACGCGCGAACGCCCAGACCGCCCAGACCGCCCCCACGAAAATGATCACCGCGCCCGCGGTCTCCACCACGCGGACGAGGACGCCGATCGCCTCACGCAGGTCCGACTCCGGCAGTACCTCCCACGACAGGATCATGCCTGGCGGTTACCCGCCCGCAGGGGCCCTCTCACCAAGGCGCCTGCCGGACCGGTCCGCTCAAAGTCCTGAATACGCGCCTCTGCTGAGACGTTTCCGCGAGTCACAGAGGCGCACAGTGGGGCGGGTGGGACTCGAACCCACGGCCGACGGATTATGAGTCCGCTGCTCTAACCGGCTGAGCTACCGCCCCATAGCGGCGTGTCGCGTACAAGTGTGCGCGCCGTCTGCCGCAGCATAGCCGCTCATACGATCTCCTGCTTCGCATGGTCGACTTCGCATGCCCTGAAGGACTCCGCCGTGACCTGCGCGGTTCCCGGGGCGGACGAGCAGACATGAAAAAGGACCCCATCGGGGTCCTCGTTCATCGCGCTCTCCCGACTGGACTCGAACCAGTAACCTGCCGGTTAACAGCCGGCTGCTCTGCCAATTGAGCTACGGAAGATCGAAGCTCCCCCGACTGGACTCGAACCAGTAACCTGCCGGTTAACAGCCGGCTGCTCTGCCAATTGAGCTACGGAGGAATGCCTCGTTGCATCGAACGCACCTACCTGGGTATTCGCCAGGGGGCGTGCGCTCGCTGCGACACATACATTAGCGCAAGCAGGGGGGTGCTCCGCCAATCGGTTCCCCCCGGCACCGACGCCGCACCAGGGACCTACTCAGAGGAAGGGTGGCAGCCATGCGCTACCGGCTCACGTTCGTCATCGGACTCGCCGTCGGTTACGTCCTCGGGACACACGCCGGACGCGAGCGCTACGAGCAGCTAAAGAAGACCGCCCGGGAGATCTCCCAGAACCCCGCGGTGCGCAACACCGCGGAGTCGGCGGCACAGCAGGGCCGCGTGTTCGCGGGCAAGGCGTACCACACGGTCAGCGAGAAGGTGGGCGACCGGGTCCCGGAGACGGTGGCCCAGCGGGTCCGCTCACTGCGAGAGCGCAGCGCCCACAACGGCGGCGCGGAGGACGACTGGGGTACGAGCAACACGTGACAGCACCTCTGCGCTGCCGGGCAGGGCAGCCACTCCAGGGGCGCGGGGAACTGCGCGACCGGCCCCTCACGCACCCGCACCCGAAAGCCGCCACGAACCCCCACGACGCCCACGGCCCAAGCAAGCGCAGCGCTACGGCACAATTTGGGCCATGGGGATAGTCGCCGGGCTGGACAGTTCGCCCGATTTCACGCGCATCGTCGTCTGCGACACGGACACGGGCGCCGTGCTCAGGCAGGGGTACGCCCCGCACCCGGTGGAGTCGCCGGAGGGCGGCGCGCGTCCCTCCGACGTCGACCCGCAGGCCTGGCTGCTCTCACTCGGTGAGGCGGCAACCGGCGGGCTGCTCGAAGGTGTGCAGGCCATCGGCGTGTCGGCGCAGCAGAACGCGCTGGTCCCGCTCGACGCGCAGGGCAACACCGTGCGCCCCGCGATGGTCGGCGGCGACAAGCGCGCCCAGGTCGCGGCGGCGGATCTGATCGACGCGCTGGGCGGGCGCGAGGCCTGGGCGCAGGCGGTGGGCTGTGTGCCGCAGGCCGCGCAGCCGGTGACCAAGCTGCGCTGGCTGGCCAAGACCGAGCCGGAGAACGCCGCGCGCGCCGCCGTCCTCATGCAGGCGCACGACTGGCTGGTGTGGCAGCTCCTGGGCCGGCCCGTGAGAAGGACCACAGACCGGGGCGGCGCCTCCGGCACCGGCTACTGGTCGGCGGCGACCGGCGTCTACCGCACCGACCTCGTCGAGCTGGCGCTCGGCCACCAGGCGATGCTGCCCGAGGTGATCGGGCCGGCCGAGGCGGCGGGTACGACGCCGGAGGGGCTGCTGATCTCCGCCGGGACCGGCGAGACCATGGCCGCCGCCTTCGGGCTCGGCATCGGGCTGGGCGACGCCGTCGTGTCGCTCGGCGCGTCCGGTTCCGTGATGGCCGTGCACCCCGAGGCGCTCGTCGACAGCTCCGGGATGATCACCTCCCTGGCGGACGCGACCGGCATGCATCTCCCGGTCGTCACCACCCTCAACGCCGTGCGCACCCTGCGCGGCACCGCCGAACTCCTCGGGGTGCCCGATCTGGAGGGCCTGTCCGACCTGGCGATGAAGTCGACGCCGGGCTCGCACGGCCTGGTGTTCCTGCCCTATCTGGAGGGCGAGCGGACGCCGAACCTGCCGCACACCGCGGGCACGATCGCGGGCCTGCGGCGGGAGTCGATGAAGCCGGAGCATCTGGCGCGGGCCTCCTTCGAGGGCATGCTGTGCGGCCTCGCCGACGCGCTCGACGTGCTGCGCGGCCGGGGTGTCGAGGTGCGGCGGGTCTTCCTGCTCGGGGCGGTGGCCGAGCTGCCGGCCGTGCAGACGGCGGCGCCCGCCCTGTTCGGGACGCAGGTCGTCGTACCGCAGCCCGCGGACTACGCGGCGATCGGGGCCGCCCGGCAGGCCGCCTGGGCGCTCGGGGTGTCGCAGGGCTCGCTCGACCCGCGTACGCCACCCGTCTGGCAGGGTGCGGCGGCGCAGGTCCTGGAGCCGGGCGAGGAGCTGGCGGTGGGCCAGGCGGTGCGTCAGCAGTTCGTGTCGGTGCGCGAGCAGACGCACCCCGGGGCGTTCCGGTCGTAGCGGCCGGGGCGCTGTCGATCTTCCGGAAGGTAAGAGCCCGGTAGGAACCGGACCCGGAAGGCGGTACGAGGCGGCGCTGACGGCTTAATCGGTTGAGGTAACACCACTGGAGTGTTCGACGATAGGGGCCAGGGGCAACCAAAAGCCGTCCCATCGCCGACTCCGAGAGATGCAGCGTGCTCATACGACTTCTGCGGACCCACCTCAGTCCGTACCGAAAACCCATCACCTTGCTGGTGCTGCTGCAGTTCCTGCAGACCTGCGCCACTCTCTACCTGCCCACGCTGAACGCGGACATCATCGACAAGGGTGTCGTCAACGGCGACACCGGCTACATCCTCAGCTACGGCGCCCTGATGGTCGGCATCTCGCTGGCGCAGGTCGTGTGCAACATCGGTGCCGTCTACTACGGCGCCCGGACCGCGTCGGCGCTCGGCCGGGACGTACGGGCCGCCGTCTTCGACCGGGTGCAGTCCTTCTCGGCGCGTGAGGTCGGCCACTTCGGCGCGCCGTCGCTGATCACCCGGACGACCAATGACGTCCAGCAGGTGCAGATGCTGGCGCTGATGACGTTCACGCTGATGGTGTCGGCGCCCATCATGTGCGTCGGCGGGATCGTGCTGGCGCTCGGCCTGGACGTGCCGCTGTCCGGGGTGCTGGTGGCCGTGGTGCCCGTCCTCGGCATCAGCGTGCTCCTGATCGTGCGGCGGCTGCGGCCGCTGTTCCGGACCATGCAGGTGCGCCTGGACACGGTGAACCGGGTGCTGCGCGAGCAGATCAGCGGCAACCGGGTGATCCGCGCGTTCGTGCGCGACGAGTACGAGCAGCACCGGTTCGGCAAGGCCAACGCCGGGCTCACCGACATGGCGCTGGGCACCGGCAACCTGCTCGCGCTGATGTTCCCGATCGTCATGACGGTGGTGAACCTGTCGTCCATCGCGGTGGTGTGGTTCGGCGCCCACCGCATCGACAGCGGCGGCATGCAGATCGGTGACCTGACCGCCTTCCTCGCCTATCTGATGCAGATCGTGATGTCCGTGATGATGGCCACCTTCATGTTCATGATGGTGCCGCGCGCGGAGGTGTGCGCCGAGCGCATCCAGGAGGTCCTGGACACCTCCTCCAGCGTGGTGCCGCCGACCGCGCCCGTGCGGGAGCTGCGCCGGCACGGTCATCTGGAGATCCAGGGCGGCGGGTTCCGCTACCCGGGTGCCGAGGAGCCGGTGCTGAAGTCGATCGACCTGGTCGCGCGGCCGGGTGAGACGACGGCCGTGATCGGCTCGACCGGCAGCGGCAAGTCGACCCTGCTGGGGCTGGTCCCCCGGCTGTTCGACGCGACCGACGGGCGGGTGCTGGTGGACGGGGAGGACGTGGCGACGATCGATCCCCAGCTCCTGGCGAAGACCGTCGGGCTCGTGCCGCAGAAGCCGTACCTGTTCGCGGGGACGGTGGCGACGAACCTTCGCTACGGCAATCCGGAGGCGACGGACGAGGAGCTGTGGCACGCGCTGGAGGTGGCGCAGGCCAAGGAGTTCGTGGAGCGGCTGGAGGGCGGGCTGAACGCGCCCGTCGCCCAGGGCGGCACGAACGTCTCGGGCGGTCAGCGCCAGCGGCTCGCGATCGCGCGCACGCTGGTGCAGCGCCCGGAGATCTATCTCTTCGACGACTCCTTCTCCGCCCTCGACTACGCCACCGACGCCGCCCTGCGCGCCGCCCTGGGGCGTGAGACGTCCGAGGCGACCGTCGTCATCGTCGCCCAGCGGGTGGCGACCATCCGGGACGCGGACCGGATCGTCGTACTGGACGAGGGCCGGGTCGTCGGCACGGGCCGGCACCACGAGCTGATGGCGGACAACGAGACGTACCGAGAGATCGTGCTCTCCCAGCTCACGGAAGCGGAGGCTGCCTGATGGCCGGGCCCATGGGACGGATGATGGCCGGCGGAGGTCCCGATCAGCGCTCGCTGGACTTCAAGGTGTCGGGCAGGCGGCTGATCGGCCAGTTCAAGCCGGAGCGGATCACGATCTACGTGCTGCTGTTCTGCGTGGTCGTGAGCGTGGGTCTGTCGGTCGCCGGGCCGAAGATCCTCGGCGAGGCCACCGACCTGGTCTTCGCCGGCATCGTCGGGCGGCAGTTCGAGCCCGGGATGACCAAGGAGCAGGTCCTCGCGGCCATGCGGGAGCGCGGTGACGACCAGATCGCCGACATGCTGCGCAGCACGGACTTCACCCCGGGCCAGGGCATCGACTTCACCGCCGTCGGGAACGTCCTGCTCTTCGCGCTCGCGGTGTTCGTCGTCGCCGGTCTGCTGATGGCGGTGGCGACGCGGCTGGTGAACCGGGCCGTGAACCGCACGATGTACCGGATGCGCGAGGACGTGCAGACGAAGCTGTCGCGGCTGCCGCTGTCGTACTTCGACAAGCGCCAGCGCGGTGAAGTGCTGTCGCGGGCGACCAACGACATCGACAACATCGGGCAGACGCTCCAGCAGTCGATGGGGCAGCTCATCAACTCGGTGCTGACCATCATCGGTGTGTTGGCGATGATGTTCTGGGTGTCGTGGCTGCTGGCGCTGGTCGCGCTGGTGACCGTGCCGGTGTCGTTCTTCGTCGCCACGCGCGTGGGCAAACGGTCGCAGCCGCACTTCGTGCAGCAGTGGCGCACCACCGGCAAGCTCAACGCGCACGTCGAGGAGATGTACACCGGGCACACCCTGGTGAAGGTGTTCGGGCGCCAGGAGGAGTCGGCCGAGCAGTTCGCCGAGCAGAACGAGGCGCTGTACGAGGCCGGGTTCAAGGCGCAGTTCAACAGCGGCATCATGCAGCCGCTGATGCTGTTCGTGTCGAACATCAACTACGTCCTGGTCGCGGTGGTCGGCGGTCTGCGGGTCGCTTCGGGCTCGCTGTCGATCGGTGACGTGCAGGCGTTCATCCAGTACTCGCGGCAGTTCTCGATGCCGCTGACGCAGGTCGCGTCGATGGCGAACCTCGTGCAGTCCGGTGTCGCCTCGGCCGAGCGGGTCTTCGAGCTCCTCGACGCGGAGGAACAGCAGGCGGATCCCGTGCCGGGGCTGCGGCCGGAGGAGCTGCGGGGCCGGGTGGCGCTGGAGCACGTGTCGTTCCGGTACGACCCCGAGAAGCCGCTGATCGAGGATCTGTCACTGAAGGTGGAGCCGGGGCACACGGTCGCCATCGTCGGTCCGACGGGCGCAGGCAAGACGACGCTCGTGAACCTCCTGATGCGGTTCTACGACGTGTCGTCCGGGCGCATCACCCTCGACGGCGTGGACATCGCCCGTATGTCCCGCGACGAACTGCGCGCCGGGATCGGGATGGTGCTGCAGGACACCTGGCTGTTCGGCGGCACGATCGCGGAGAACATCGCGTACGGGGCGTCCAGGGACGTCACCCGGGGCGAGATCGAGGAGGCGGCGCGGGCCGCCCACGCCGACCGGTTCGTGCGTACGCTGCCCGACGGGTACGACACGGTGATCGACGACGAGGGGTCGGGGGTCAGCGCGGGCGAGAAGCAGCTCATCACCATCGCGCGGGCGTTCCTGTCCGACCCGGTGATCCTGGTCCTCGACGAGGCGACGTCCTCGGTCGACACGCGTACCGAGGTGCTGATCCAGAAGGCTATGGCGAAGCTGGCGCACGGGCGTACGTCGTTCGTCATCGCGCACCGGCTGTCGACCATCCGGGACGCGGACACGATCCTCGTCATGGAGAACGGCTCGATCGTCGAACAGGGCGCGCACAGCGAGCTGTTGGCGGCCGACGGGGCGTATGCGCGGCTGTACAAGGCGCAGTTCGCCCAGGCGGTGGCCGAGGTGGACTGATCCGCGGTCCGGGGGTGCCACGGGGGTCGTGGGGCGGCTGCGGGTCCGTTGTGGTTGGTCGCGCAGTTCCCCGCGCCCCTTCAGGGGCGCGGGGACGGCATCAGTCCAGATAGCCCCGTAGTTGATCCGCAAACGCATGATCCCTGAGCTTGTTCAGGGTCTTCGATTCGATCTGCCTGATCCGCTCCCGCGTCACGCCGAAGATGCGGCCTATCTCCTCCAGCGTGCGGGGGCGGCCGTCCGCGAGGCCGTAGCGGAGCTGGACGACCTTGCGTTCGCGTTCGCCGAGGGTCGACAGGACCGCTTCGAGGTGTTCGCGCAGGAGCAGGAACGCCGCCGACTCGACCGGCGATGCCGCGTCGCCGTCCTCGATCAGGTCACCGAGGGCGACGTCGTCCTCCTCGCCCACGGGCGCGTGCAGCGACACCGGTTCCTGGGCGAGGCGCAGCACCTCGCTGACCCGCTCGGGCGGCAGGTCGAGGTGGTCGGCGACCTCTTCCGGCGTCGGCTCGTAGCCGCGCTCCTGGAGCATGCGGCGCTGGACGCGGACGACCCGGTTGATCAGCTCCACGACATGGACCGGCACCCGGATGGTGCGGGCCTGGTCGGCGAGGGCGCGGGACATGGCCTGGCGGATCCACCAGGTGGCGTACGTCGAGAACTTGTAGCCGCGGGCGTAGTCGAACTTCTCGACGGCCCGGATCAGGCCGAGGTTGCCCTCCTGGACGAGGTCGAGCATGGTCAGGCCACGGCCGACGTACCGCTTGGCCACGGACACCACGAGCCGCAGGTTCGCCTCGATGAGGCGCCGCTTGGCCATCCGGCCCATGACGACCAGGCGGTCCAGGTCGAGGGCGAGCTGGCTGTCCAGGTCGGGGGTGCTGCCGAGCTTCTCCTCGGCGAACAGGCCGGCCTCGACGCGGCGGGCGAGGTCGACCTCCTCTGCCGCCGTGAGTAGCGGGATGCGGCCGATCTCCCGCAGGTACTGGCGGAACAGGTCCGAGGAGGGGCCGCTGTTGTCGGCGCGCGCACGGGCCGGCAGCGGTGTCTCGACCGGCTCGGCGGTGTCGGCGGTGTCCAGCGCCTCGGCCGGCGGCTCCGCCGGCTCGGGTGAGGCGTCGGTTTCCGCCCCGGGGTGGTGCACGACACGGCTCTGCGGGGGCACCGCGACGAGAACGTCGGGCTCCGCGTCCGCGGCCGTGTCGTCCGTACCGGTGTCGTTCTGGATGAGGGTCTGGGTCTGCACGGGGGCGACCTCCAGGATGATCGCTGCCGAGGCGTACGGCAGCGCTGCTTCGAGGGCGGAGTCGGCGGCCTTGCCGCTGTCCGTCCCGTACGCGATGAGCGGAACCGCGGGGGTGTGGGACTCGTGGGAAACGGGTCGGCCGCGCTCCGAGGACTCAGGCACCGGAACCCAGTGTGGAGTACGACACATAGCCGCCACGAGGGGCGTGCGGTGACTTTTTGCAATCGGGCCGTGACCGCGCGGTTACCCCGACGTACGGGGAAGCGGGGGGACGGTCAGAGCGCTGCCGCGCCGTGTCCGCGCAATGCCTGGTCGTACTGCTGCAACACCCACAGTTCGTTCTGCACGGAGGTCAGTTGGGCCGGGTCGCCGCCCGCGCCGAGACGGGTGAGCTGGCTCTGGACGTCGCGCACGCGGCGTTCCACGGCGCGGCGGCGGACGGTGACGAGCTGTTCGCCGGCGTAGTTCTCGTCGACGGTCCTGCGCATGATCGCCTCGACGGCGAGCTCCGTGACCATCGCGCGGACCTGGTCGTCGGGGGCGGCGTCGCGGACGCGGACCAGGTACTCCTGCGCGTCCTGGATGCCGTACTCCGCGCCGCCCGCGTCCATGATCGCCTGGCGTACGGCGGCGTAGGGGGCGGCGGTGAACTCGTCAATGCCGTACGCGTCGAATGCCGGTGAGACCAACTCGGGTCGCTGGAGGGCGAGTTTGAGCAGTTCGCGTTCGGTGGCGTAGACGGGGTTGCGCAGGGTCAGGGCCGGGCCGGAGGTGCGGGGCGCGGGTGCGGAGTCGTACTGCTGCTGCCCGCGGGACGCCGGCGCCTGTCCCCTGCCGCCCCGATCACGCGCCCAGCGCGCCAACTGGGCCACCCGCTTGACGACGAACTGGGTGTCCAGGATGCCGAGCATGCCCGCGAGCTGGACCGCCACCTCGTGCTGGGCGCCGCTGTTCTTGATGCGGGCGACGATCGGTGCCGCCTCGTCCAGCGCGGCGGCGCGGCCCGCCGGGGTGTCGAGGTCGTAGCGGACCACGATCTGGCGCAGCGCGAACTCGAAGAGCGGGGTGCGCGGTTGGGTCAGGTCGGCGACCGCCTCGTCGCCCTTGGCGAGGCGCAGTTCGCAGGGGTCCATGCCGTCGGGCGCGATGGCGATGTACGTCTCCGCCGCGAACTTCTGGTCGTCCTCGAAGGCGCGCAGGGCCGCTTTCTGGCCGGCCGCGTCGCCGTCGAAGGTGAAGATGACACGCGCCGAGCCGTTGTCCATCAGCAGCCGGCGCAGGATCTTGATGTGGTCGCCGCCGAAGGCGGTGCCGCAGGTCGCGATGGCGGTGGTGACGCCGGCGAGATGGCAGGCCATGACGTCGGTGTAGCCCTCGACGACGACCGCGCGGCTCGCCTTCGCGATGTCCTTCTTGGCGAGGTCGATGCCGTACAGGACGTGGGACTTCTTGTAGATCGCCGTCTCGGGGGTGTTCAGGTACTTCGGGCCGTTGTCCGCCTCGTACAGCTTGCGGGCGCCGAAGCCGACCACGTCGCCGCCGATGTCGCGGATCGGCCACATGAGGCGGCCCCGGAAGCGGTCGATCGGGCCGCGGCGGCCCTCCTGCGACAGCCCGGACAGCAGGAGCTCCTTGTCGGTGAAGCCCTTGCCGCGCAGAAAGCGGGTGAGGTGGTCCCAGCCCTGGGGGCTGTAGCCGACGGAGAAGTGCTGGGCGGCGGCCTGGTCGAAGCCGCGCTCGGCGAGGAACTGGCGGCCGGTGTCGGCCTCCGGGCTGGTGGCGAGCTGTTCCATGTACCAGTCGGCGGCGATCTTGTGGGCCTCGACCAGGCGGATGCGTTCGCCGCGCTGGTGGGAGGGGTTGTAGCCGCCCTCCTCGTAGCGCAGGGTGATACCGGCCTGGGCGGCGAGGCGCTCGACCGCCTCCGAGAAGGAGAGGTGGTCGACCTTCATCACGAACGTGATGGTGTCGCCGCCCTCCTGGCAGCCGAAGCAGTGGAAGAACCCCTTGCTGGGGCTGACCTGGAAGGACGGCGACTTCTCGTCGTGGAAGGGGCACAGCCCCTTGAGGTTCCCGCCGCCCGCGTTGCGCAGTTGGAGGTACTCGGACACCACGGCGTCGATCGGGACCGCGTCCCGTACCGCTTTCACGTCCTCGTCGTTGATCCGTCCTGCCACGCGTGAATTCTACGGGGGCGCACCGACATGTCTGTGGCGAGCTGCAACGCCCAGGGGCGCGGGGAAGTACGCGACCGGCCACGGACCGCCCGCACCCGTGAGCCGGGGGAACCCGGCAGGCGCCTAGGGGATCAGGCTTTCCAGCGCCACATGCGGATCCGCCAGGGTCTCCGTGTTCACCGGTGCCTTCGAGCGGATGAGCTGCTGGATCGGCTCTGTGACGTCCCACACGTTCACGTTCATCCCGGCGAGGACCCGGCCGTCCTTCAACCAGAACGCGATGAACTCCCGCTTCCCGGCGTCGCCCCGGATCACCACTTCGTCGTACGACCCCGGGGGCGCCCAGCCGGAGTACTCCATCCCCAGGTCGTACTGGTCGGAGAAGAAATAGGGCACGCGGTCGTAGGTGACGTCCTGCCCCAGCATCGCCCGTGCCGCCGCGGGGCCGCCGTTGAGCGCGTTGGCCCAGTGCTCCACCCGCAGCCGGGTGTCGAACAGGACGTGCGGGAAGGACGCCACGTCGCCGGCGGCGTAGATGTCGGGGTCGGAGGTGCGCAGCCGCTCGTCGACGACGACGCCCCGGCCGTGGGCGCGGTCGGCGATCTCCAGCCCGGCCGCCTCGGCGAGACCGATGCGCGGGGCCGCGCCGATCGCGGCGAGCACGTCGTGCGCGGGATGCTCCTCGCCGTCGTCGGTGCGCGCGGCCAGCACCATGCCGTCCTGGCCGACGATCTCCGTCAGCCGCCGGCCGAAGTGGAACCGCACCCCGCGCTCACGGTGCAGCTCGGCGAAGACCGCGCCCAGCTCGGGGCCCAGCACGCCGTGCAGCGGCGTCGACGACGGCTCGACGACGGTGACCTCGGCGCCGTACTCACGGGCCGCCGCCGCGACCTCCAGGCCGATCCAGCCGGCTCCGGCGATCACGATGTGGCCGTTGTCCCGGCCGAGCGAGGTCAGGACGCCCTTGAGGCGCTCGGCGTGCGCGAGCCGGCGCAGATGGTGCACGCCGGCCAGGTCGGTGCCCGGGATGTCCAGGCGGCGCGGCTCGGCGCCGGTGGCCAGCAGGAGCTTGTCGTAGTGGACGACGGTGCCGTCCTCGCCGAACCGCACCGTCTTCGCCGTACGGTCGATCGCGTCGACGGTCTGGCCGAGGTGCAGCTCGATGTCGTTGCGCGCGTACCAGGCGGGCTCGTGCACGAAGACGCTGTCGCGCTCCTCCTTGCCGAGGAGGTAGCCCTTGGACAGCGGCGGCCGCTCGTACGGGTGGTCGCGCTCGTCGCAGATCAGTATCACCCGCCCGGTGAAGCCCTCCGCTCGGAGCGTCTCGGCCGCCTTGGCGCCGGCGAGCCCTCCTCCGACGATGACGAATGTCTGATCCGCGTCGACCACTTGATGCCTCCTCGTAAGGGTGCCGCCACATGAGCGTCCCGCACGCAGCGTGATGCGGGAAGAGGGGGTGACCCGATCAGGCCACGCAGGGTCACTTTCGAGTGCCCGTTCGTCCCCGGTGTCTCACCTGTCGCGCGCGGGTGACGGCACCCGCGCTCAGGCCCGCTGTGTGAGCCGCGTGTGCAGGGCGCGCGCGGAGGCGTCCGTGAGGGACGCGATCTGGTCGACGATCACGCGCTTGCGGGCGCGGTCGTCGCCGGCCGCGTCGAACAGGGCCCGGAACTGCGGGTCCAGCCCCTCGGGCGCGCGAGCGGTGAGCGCCTCGGCCAGTTCGGCGACGACGATCCGCTGATCGGCGCGCAGCCGCTCCTGCTCGGCGCGCTGCATGACGTACCGGTCGGCGACGGCCTTGAGGACCGCGCACTCCAGGCGGGTCTGCCGGGGTACGACGAGTTCGGCGCCGTAGCGGGTGAGCCGGCCGTCGCCGTACGCCGCGCGCGTGGCGGACTCGGCGGCCAGGCAGAAGCGGCCGATGAGCTGGCTGGTGGCGTCCTTCAGGCGGGCCTGGGCGACGGCGGAGCCGTCGTAGCCGTGCGGCCACCAGGGTGCGTCCTGGAGCCGGTCGAGGGCGGCGGCGAGTTCGGCGGGGTCGGTGTCCTCGGGGACGTAGCGGCCGACGGCCACGGCGAAGACCTCGCGGCGTTCGGGTTCGGCGTGCAGGCAGTTGGGGTCGATGTGGCCGGCGTGCAGGCCGTCCTCGACGTCGTGCACGGAGTAGGCCACGTCGTCGGACCAGTCCATGACCTGGGCCTCGAAGGTGGTGCGGGAGGCTGGGGCGTCCTTGCGGACCCAGTCGAAGACGGGCCTGTCGTCCTCGTAGACGCCGAACTTCGGGGACTTGGGGTCGGCGGGGTGGGCGCCGCGGGGCCAGGGGTACTTGGTGGCGGCGTCGAGGGTGGCGCGGGTGAGGTTGAGGCCGACGGAGCCCTCCGGGGTGAACCGCTTGGGTTCGATGCGGGTGAGCAGGCGCAGGGACTGGGCGTTGCCCTCGAAGCCGCCGCAGTCCTCGGCGAACTCGTTCAGCGCGACTTCGCCGTTGTGGCCGAAGGGCGGGTGGCCGAGGTCGTGGGAGAGGCAGGCGGCTTCCACGAGATCGGGGTCGCAGCCGAGGGCGGCGCCCAGCTCTCGGCCGACCTGGGCGCACTCCAGGGAGTGGGTCAGGCGGGTGCGGGGGCTGGGGTCCCATGCCTGGCTGTGGGTGCCCGGCGTGACCACCTGGGTCTTGCCTGCGAGCCTTCTGAGGGCCCCCGAGTGGAGTACGCGGGCTCTGTCGCGCTGGAAGGCGGTGCGGCCGGGGCGCTTGTCGGGTTCGGCTGCCCAGCGTTCGACTGCCGACTCGTCGTAGTACATGCACCCGACAGTAAAGGCAGACAGTGACAAACGGGGGGCTGTGTTTCGCCTACTCGTCTGCCGGGATGTGTCGGATTGCGTGTGCGGGTGGTGTGTGGCCGTTCGCGCAGTTCTCCGCGCCCCTGGAAGCGCATACGCTCCCGGCGTTCTAAGCCGACGCCAGTTCCACTGCTGCCGTGACCGGCGTTGTCGCCATCCGGTCGTAGCGGTGCAGGAGGAGGCGGGCCATCGCCGGGTGGGTGCCGAGGGGGGCCGAGGCGATCCATGGGGCCGCCTGGGCGCACTCCGTCGCGAAGCGGCCCGGGGCCGTGAAGTACGAGGCCACCGCCACCCGCGTGCGGCCTCGGGCCGCCAGTGCGGTCAGCGCGTCCGGGACCGTCGGGGTCGCCGTCGTGGCGTAGGCCGGGATGACCGGGACGCCCAGGCGGTCGGCGAGGAGGCGGGCCGTGCGGGAGGTGTCGAGCTTGGACGCGGGGTCGCGGGAGCCCGCCGCGGCCAGGACCACCGCGCTTGTGCGGCGCGTCGGCTCGTCCATGCGGGTGCGCCAGCCCGCCTCCACCAAACGGGCGGTCAGGGCCTCCACCAGCAGGGGGTGCGGGCCGAGCGCGCCGGCCACGCGTGCGCGTACCGACGACTCGGCGGCCATCTCGGGGATGTCCCGCTTGATGTGGTAGCCGCGGCTGAGCAGGAGCGGGACGAGGATCGCCTCGCGGTCGCCGAGGGCGGCGAGGGTGTCGGGGAGCAGGGGCTCGTTCAGCTCGATGTGGCCGAGGTGGACCGGCAGGCCGGGGCGCAGCGCACGGACCTCGTCGAGGAGCGCACGGACGGTGCTCAGGGCGCGCGGGTCGCGGCTGCCGTGGGCCACGACCACGAGCGCGGGCGGTTCGGGGCGCCGGCGCCCGTCGAGCTGGACGAGGCTGAGCTGGCTGGCGAGCTGGCTGCTGATCCGGTTCATGAGGTGCGCCGTACTGTCGAGGTGGGCCGTCGTGGACTCGTCGTGAAGGTGGTTCGACGCCGTCATGAACCGATGGTGGCGGCGCGACGTTGCCGCCCCGTTTCACAGGAATGACGGGTTCTTTCGCCGGGTTCACGGTGCCGCACCCGGGCGGTGTGAGGTGGTGTGACCTGCGGTTTCACTTGCCGGAGTGCAACTGCTCACACCATGGGGAGTGAACCGCGGCGGTCGGCAGGGCGTCCCTGACTGTCGAGAACGGGCCGTGTGCCGACCGGGGAGGGACCGTCCGATGCGCCGACCGAAGCTGGGCCGACCGAGACTTCCGCGCACCCGCGCCGGGCAGCGGCGGCTGGTGCAGGCCCTGGTGGCCGGATGTGTGCTGGCGCTGCTTCCGGCCACCTGGATGCACATCGTCACCGGCGACCGGCTGCGCAGCACGGCCGATGTGCCGCGCACCGACGTGGCCGTCGTCTTCGGCGCCGGGCTGTGGGCCGGCGAGCCCTCCCCCTATCTCGCCCACCGGCTGAACGCGGCGGCCGAGTTGTACCGCGCGGGGCGGATCAAGGTGGTCCTGGTCACCGGTGACAACAGCCGCAAGGACTATGACGAGCCCGACGCCATGCGTACGTATCTGACCCGGCACGGCGTGCCCGACGCGCACATCGTCAGCGACTACGCCGGCTTCGACACCTGGGACTCCTGCGTCCGGGCCAAGAAGATCTTCGGGGTGGACGAGGCCGTGCTGATCAGCCAGGGCTTCCACATCCGGCGGGCGGTCGCGCTGTGCGAGGAGGCGGGGGTGGCGTCGTACGGCGTCGGGGTGCAGGACAGGCACGACATGACCTGGTACTACGGCGGCACCCGGGAGATCCTCGCGGCCGGCAAGGCGGCCCTGGACGCCGTCTTCGAGCCGGACCCGCACTTCCTCGGGCCGAGGGAGCCGGGGGTGGCGAACGCGCTGGCGGCAGGGCGGTAGCGGCGCCCGAAACGAGTGGCCCACGCTCTCACACGCAGGTTTTGACGCGCGCACGCCAGCCAACCGCGTGAATCCCCTCAGCGAGCACTTTCCGTAGTCATTCGACTACTCATAGCGTCCGTCACAGTGCGGCGGCGGATCGGACCGCCGCCGCGTCTGGGGGAAAGGACACCTGATGACTCGTCTTCGCTCTCTGTTCGCCACGGCCGCGGCGGTGGCGCTGATCACCGGTGCGGCAGCCGCGGGGACCGCCACCGCGGCCGAGGCCGGACAGCCGAGGGAGCCGGGCTGCGCCCACCTCGTCGGCTCCGGCCCCGGGTGGGCGGACATCTACAACGAATGCGGGTACACCATCTTCGCCAGCGTCGAGGTCGACGGTTTTGACCCGTCGTGCATCCAGATCGGTCCCGGTGCGATCGGAACGATCGGCCTGGAGCCCGGCGACGTCCCGTACTACGCGTACGAGTGCTGACCCAGGGCGTCCTCTGACCAAGGACCGTCCCTGAACGGGCGGGAGCGGGGCTTGTGCCCTTCTCCCGCCCTCCTCACGTCCGGAGGGCTCGCGCCGGCGGCTGGGCAACGCCCCCGCGAGGGGCGCGGGGAACTGCGCGACCAGCCACGACAGAGCGGCAGACGACCGACAACCCATGCGGCATCCCGGCGAAGCTCACGGCGGTCGGGAGGCGGCCGGGAGGTCACCGTCCCGGCGGCGTAACAGGGGGCCGCCGCGCGCGTAACACGCCGGAAGCACGCTGAACGGTATGCCGAACTCCGCGACGCCCACCCACTGCCCGTACTGCGCCCTGCAGTGCGGAATGAACCTCACGCCCCAGCAGGACGGGGGTGTCGCGGTGGTCGAGCGCCCGGACTTCCCGGTGAACCGGGGAGCGCTGTGCGGCAAGGGCCGTACGGCACCCGCGGTGCTGACCTCGAGCGTCCGCCTGACCTCGCCGCTGGTGCGGTCGGGCGGTACGCTCGTGCCGGCCACGTGGGACGAGGCACTCGACCGCGTCGCCGAGGGCCTTCGCCGCACGCGTACGGAACATGGTCCGGACGCGTGCGGCGTCTTCGGCGGGGGCGGCCTGACGAACGAGAAGGCGTACGGCCTCGGCAAGTTCGCGCGGATCGTGCTCGGCACCTCGCAGATCGACTACAACGGCCGCTTCTGCATGTCGTCGGCGGCGGCGGCCGGGATGAAGGCGTTCGGCCTGGACCGGGGGCTGCCGTTCCCGCTGGAGGACATCCCGAGGACGGGCTGCGTCATCCTCGTCGGCTCCAACCCCGCGGAGACGATGCCGCCCTCGCTGCGCTACTTCAACGAGCTGCGTGAGAACGGCGGCACGCTGATCGTCATCGACCCGCGCCGCACGAAGACCGCCGAGCAGGCCGACCTGCACCTGGCACCCCGTCCCGGCACCGACCTCGCCCTCGCCCTCGGCCTGCTGCACCTGGTCGTCGCCGAGGGGCGGGTGGACGAGGAGTACATCCGGGAGCGCACGGCCGGCTGGGAGGACGCGCGGGCCGCCGCGATGGCGCACTGGCCGGAGTACGTGGAGCGGATCACGGGCGTGTCCGTGCCTCAACTCAGGGAGACCGTACGGCTGTTCTGCGAGCCGGAGCACGCCATGGTGCTGACCGCGCGCGGGCCCGAGCAGCAGTCCAAGGGCACGGACACCGTGGGCGCGTGGATCAACCTGTGCCTGGCGACGGGGCGGGCGGGCCGGCCGCTGTCCGGATACGGCTGCCTCACCGGGCAGGGTAACGGGCAGGGCGGGCGCGAACACGGCCAGAAGGCCGACCAGTTGCCCGGGTACCGCAAGCTGGACGACCCGGCGGCGCGGCGGCATGTCGCCGAGGTGTGGGGCGTGGACCCCGACAGCCTGCCCGGCCCGGGACGCAGCGCCTACGAACTGCTGGACGCGCTCGGCACCGACATCAAGTCGCTGCTGCTGATGGGCTCCAACCCGGTGGTGTCGGCGCCGCGTGCCGCGCACATCGAGGAGCGGATCAGGTCCCTGGACTTCCTCGCGGTCTGTGACGTCGTGCTGTCGGAGACGGCCGAACTCGCGGACGTCGTCCTGCCGGTCACGCAGTGGGCGGAGGAGACGGGCACGACGACCAACCTGGAGGGCCGGGTCCTGCTGCGCCGCCGCGCGATCAGCCCGCCGGAGGGCGTCCGCAGCGACCTGGAAGTCATGCACGAGCTCGCGGCGCGGCTGGGTGGGGAACGGGGGCTGGAGAAGGGCTTCCCGACCGACGCCGAGGAGGTCTTCGAGGAGCTGCGCCGGGCGAGCGCGGGCGGACCTGCCGACTATTCGGGGATCACCTACCGGAGGCTCGCGGAGGAGAACGGCGTGTTCTGGCCGTGTCCCGCGGCGACGGGGACGGCCGACGACGCCGGCGACTGCGAGGACGCCTCGCTGGACGCCGGGCCCGACGACCCCGCACAGGACCACGATGCCGCCGCGGCACCGCATCCCGGCACGCCTCGCCTCTTCCTCGACCGCTTCGCCACACCCGACGGACGGGCGAGGTTCGTGCCCGTCTCGCACCGGGCGGCCGCCGAGGAGCCCGACGACGAGTACCCGGTTCTCCTCACCACCGGACGTGTCGTGGCCCAGTACCAGTCCGGCGCCCAGACCCGCCGCGTGGATGAGCTGAACGCCGCCGCGCCGGGCCCCTTCGTGGAGCTGCACCCAAGGCTTGCGGCGCGGCTCGGGGCGGCCGACGGCGACCCGGTGGCCGTGATCTCACGCCGGGGCCGGGCGGTGGCCCCCGCCCGCATCACGACCGGCATCCGCCCCGACACCGTCTTCATGCCCTTCCACTGGCCCGGAGAGGGCCGCGCCAACACCCTGACCAACCCGGCACTGGACCCGACGTCCCGAATGCCGGAATTCAAGACGTGCGCGGTACGGGTGGAGACGGTGCAGTCATGAGGGACAGGACCCCAACGCCCTAAGGGGCGGGGGGAGGCGGTGCGTTGTAGGCGGACGGCGGCTCCAACGCCCCAAGGGGCGCGGGGAACTGCGCGACCGGCCACGACGGCGCCGCGGCCGAAAGACGACTCATCGCGGCACCCGCAGTGGTTCCTTCAACGCCGCCCCCAGTCCCCACTCTCGATCACCACACCCCGCGCCCGCAGCCGCGCGGCAACAGCCGGGGCGGCGACATACACCCACGCCCGCACGACAGTTCCGTCGGCACCGCGGAGCACGTCGCGGGCAACCCGCTCGTACAGGTTGCGCGGATCACCCGGCGCGTACTCCTCCAGCAGGTCAAGGGCGGCCAGCAGCGCGCCGTACTCCTCGGGCCGGGCGACGACCAGATCGCCGTACACGACGCCACCCCCGCGCGCCTCCTCCACGACATACGGATAACCCGGCCCGTCGTACAGCACCGCCCCTTCCAGCCGCGCCGGTTCCTCCGCGCGGACGCGCCCACGCAGGAAGTGGTCGTGGTTGGGCTCACCGGGGCGCAGGGTGCCGTAGACGAAGAACGGGAGTCGAGGAGAGGGGGTCACGGAAACGATTCTCTCCTCTCACACACCTCCACGTATTCACCCTGGCCACAGCATGTTCATGCCCCCTTGAATCTGGGTCAGCTTCCGAGCCGTCCAGTTCAAGGAGACCGATGAGCCGAATACGGGCGCACATCCGAGGTTCCCGTCTTGCCACCGCGGGCGCCGCCGTCGCCGTCGCCGGCCTGCTGGCCGCCGTCCTCACCCCCACCGCCGACGCGGACGAACCGCCGAGCAGGGCCGATGCCGTGGAGAACGCGGCCTCCGTCCTCTCCGACGTCGCGGGGAGTCTGGGGCTGACGGCCGCGCAGGACACAAGCGTCCGGGACGTGGTGGTGGACTCGGACGGCACGCAGCATGTCCGCTACGACCGGACATATCACCGACTGCCCGTTCTCGGGGGCGACTTCGTCGTGCATCTGAAGAAGGACGGTACGTACCGCGGCGCCTCCCGTGCCGTCGGGCGCCCGATCTCCCTGAAGAGCGTGTCACCGAAGGTCTCGGGGCCCCGGGCCGCCGACCTCGCCGCGAGCGCGCTGCGCGCCGTGAACGTCGGCGAGACGCTCAAGAGGCTCACCTCCAGGCCCGAGCTGGTCGTCGACGCCCTGCACGGCGCCCCGAAGCTGGCCTGGCGGACCGACGCGGTCGCGCAGGACTCCCTCGGCAACCCGGTCGCCCGGACCGTGCTGACGGACGCCGGCACGGGTGCGCAGATCGACGCGTGGGACAGCATCGAGACGGCGTCCGGTGACGGCAAGTCGCTGTACGCGGGCACGGTGCCGCTGGAGACGACCGCGTCGGGGTCGGCGTACCAGCTCAAGGACGCGACGCGCGGCGGTACTTACACGGGTGACGCGGCGAACAAGACGGACCTGTGCATCCTGAACATCTGCCTCAACCGGGCGCCGGCGACGGTCTTCACCGACGCCGACAACCACTGGGGCAGCGGTACGTCGGCCAACCGCTCGTCGGCGGCGGTGGACGCGCAGTTCGGCACTGACGCGACGTGGGACTACTACCGGGACGTCCACGGCCGCAACGGCATCGCGGGTGACGGCAAGGGTTCGTTCAACCGCGTGCACTACGGCAACGGCTACAACAACGCGTTCTGGGACGACAGTTGCTTCTGCATGACGTACGGCGACGGTGACGGAACCCAGCTCGGGCCGCTGGTGTCGCTGGACGTCGCCGGGCACGAGATGTCGCACGGCGTGACGTCGAAGACGGCCGCGCTGACGTACTCGGGCGAGTCCGGCGGGCTGAACGAGGCGACCTCCGACATCTTCGGGACGCTGGTGGAGTTCCACGCGGGCAACTCCTCGGACCCCGGGGACTATCGGATCGGCGAGAAGGTCGTCCGGTCGGGGCTCGGGCGGGATGCCCTGCGGTACATGGACAAGCCGTCGAAGGACGGGGTCTCGGTGGACTGCTGGAGCACGGCGACCGCGCAGCTCGATGTGCACTACTCGTCGGGGATCGGCAACCACTTCGCGTATCTGCTGGCCGAGGGCAGCGGGGCGAAGACGATCAACGGGGTGAGCTACAACTCCCCCACCTGTGACGGCTCTTCGGTGAGCGGGATCGGGCGGGCCAAGCTCGGGAAGATCTGGTACCGGGCGCTGACCGTCTACATGACGTCCTCGACGAAGTACGCGGGGGCGCGGGCGGCGACGCTGAGCGCGGCCAAGGATCTTTACGGGGCCGGGAGTGCGGAGGAGCGGGCGGTGGCCGCGGCTTGGAGTGCGGTGAACGTGGGCTGACCGGTCGGGGCAGGGGTCGGGGGGTGAGCTGCGTGGGCGGGTGCGGGTCGTAGATGGCCGGTCGCACAGTTCCCCGCGCCCCTGGGTTGGCCGGGTCGACGCCGGTTCGGCGGCAAGGACGCTTGTGCTCGCCGCCTGCCGTGCTGCGTGGCCGGGTGCGGGTCGTAGTTGGCCGGTCGCGCAGTTCCCCGCGCCCCTGGGTTGGCCGGGTCGACGCCGGTTCGGCGGCGAGGACGCTTGTGCTCGCCGCCTGCCGTGCTGCGTGGGCGGGTGCGGGTCGTAGATGGCCGGTCGCGCAGTTCCCCGCGCCCCTGGGTTGGCAGTGGCCTGCCCAGTCGTCATGGAGCCGTATGTCGTCGTCGCCCATTGTCAAGGTGACTGCCCGGCGACCCCGACGGACCCTCCGGCCGACTGCCCGGCGACCCCATCGGACCCTCCGGCCGATTCCGTCACCCGTTCACACCCCCGCGCCCCACCCAACCGATTCTCTTCCTCCGCTTCCCCGCATCGCCCCATTGACCTGCTGAAACGGCTCTCTCCGCGTATTCCTCCGGTCCCTCCCCGCGCCCGTTCACCCCGCTTTCGGTGTTGCCTCGGCAGGCGCGGGCGGCTCTTCGGGACTTTCCTCGGAAGGGCAGGGCTCGGCCGACGGCGGCACATGGGGGTGTCGCGGGTCGTGGGTCCGTTGCGCTCGAAGGAGCATCGATGCGTCGTACCGCCCGTCTGCTGACCGGGACCGCGCTGGCCGTCGGAGCCCTGGCCACAGTCGTCGCGCCCGCGTACGGCGCCGACGCGGACGGCCTGGAGCTGCGCCCGGCCTCGGTGGATCCGGGCGAGCAGGTCACGGTGGACACATCCGCGTGCCCCGGCGGCGGTGCGGCGGGCGACGCCAGCGCGGTCGGCGCCGGTTCGTTCACGCTGGCGCCGCGGGAGCGGAAGGCGACCGGACGGTTCCGGGTGCCGCCGAGCGCGCAGCCGGGGACGTACGAGATCGTCGCGACCTGCGCCGACGGCGGCAAACGGGTCGCGGGCGACCTGGTGGTCACGCTGACGCCGGCGAGCGGGCAGCAGGTCCATCCGAGGGGAAGTGTGAAGACGGGGGTCGGCGGCGCTCTTGGCCGCGATCCCGTGCAGACCGCGGCCGGCGTGGCGGCTCTCGCCGTCGCCGCCGCGGGCGGTACCTGGCTCCTGCATCGCCGGGCGAGAGGCGACGGGATCTGACGGACACCCTCCGCTGTCCGTCCGCCGGTACCGCACGTCCCCTCCCCCTCCGGGTCCGACACCCCTCGCGGCCCGGAGGGGGAACGGGCGGCCCGAGGAGAGTCACAGGAGGCTCGCGTGCGCAGTCGAAGGAGCGTCGGTGACGCCGCGATAGCCGCCGCCACCGTCCTCGCCCTGTGCTCCGGCGCCTGGCTGCTGCACAACGGCGGCGAGACGCACGCCCCGCCGCAGCCGTCGCCGGCACAGGCCGGGGAGACCTCGCAGGGCGACGGCCTCGCCGGGGCCCGGGAGAGCAGCGGTCCGCGCACCGGCCCGCGCGACCCGCTGCACGCCGCCGCGCTCGCGCTCGCGCCCTCCCCGCCCGACCGCATACGCATACCGTCGATCCGCGTCGACGCCCCCCTCATGGGCCTCGGCCTGACGAGGACCGGCAGCCTCGACGTCCCGCCCGCCGGGCGCGCGAACCTCGCCGGCTGGTACGAGGCCGGTACCACGCCCGGCGAGACGGGCACCGCGATCGTCGCCGGCCACGTCGACAACGCCGACGGGCCCGCCGTCTTCTACCGTCTCGGCGCCCTGCGCAAGGGCAGCACGATCGAGGTGGACCGCCGCGACGGCGGCACCGCCCTGTTCTCCGTCGACGCCGTCGAGGTGTACGAAGCGAAGGCCTTCCCCGACGAGAAGGTGTACGGCCCGGCGGCCCGCCCCGAACTGCGGGTGATCACCTGCGGCGGCGGCTACTCACGGACGACCGGGTACCGGGGCAACGTCGTCGTGTTCGCGCATCTGACGGGCAGCCGCTGACCGCTCCTCGCGAGGACCCAGGATGTTCTCCCGGCCCCAGGCCCCGAGCGGGGCCAGCGCCGCGTTGAGCGAGGTGCCCAGCGGTGTGAGGGAGTACTCGACGCGCGGCGGCACCTCGTCGTACGCCTCCCTGTGCACGATGCCGTCGGCCTCCAGCTCCCGCAGTTGGGCGGCGAGCACCTTCTCGGTCACCCCCGCGAGCTCCCGGCGCAGCTCCCCGAAGCGGCACGGACGCTCGTTCAGCGCCCACAGCACGAGCACCTTCCATTTGCCGCCCACCACGTCCATCGCCGCGTCGATCCCGCAGACGTACGCCCCCGGCCGCCGTCCGACCGCCATGCCGCCCCTCCCCTGCCTGGACCCTTTCCCACAGGTAACCGCCCACTTGGAAGTACGTACTTGAGCAGGCCGTTCCCTGCGACGAGCCTAAACGCCATGACTGACAACCCTGTTGCCTCCCGAACCCCCCTGTCCCTTCTCGGCACCGGCGCCATGGGCACCGCCCTGGCCCGCGCCTGGCTCGCCGCGGGCCATCCGGTCACCGTCTGGAACCGCACACCGGCCCGCGCCGGGCACCTCGCCGCCGCGGGCGCGACCGTCGCCGCGAGTGCCGCCGAGGCGGTGGCCGCGAGCCGGCTGGTCGTGCTCTGTCTGCTCGACGACGCCTCGGTCGGCGAGGCCCTCGACGGCGTCGACCTGTCCGGCCGTGACCTGGTGAACCTGACCACCGGAACGCCCGCCCAGGGCCGCGCCCGCGCCGCCTGGGCGCAGGCCCGGGGCGCCCGTTTCCTGGACGCCGGGATCATGGCCGTACCGCCGATGATCGGGAACGCGCAGTCCGGCGCCTATGTCCTCTACAGCGGCTCGTCCGCCCTTTTCGAGGAGCACCGCGCCGCCCTCGCCGTCCCGGCGGGCACCCGCTACGTCGGCTCGGACCCAGGCTTCGCGGCGCTGCACGACGTGGCGTTGCTGAGCGCGATGAGCGGCATGTTCGCCGGCGTCCTGCACGCCTTCGCGCTGATCCGCCGGGAGGACATCGCCCCGAAGGACTTCGCGCCGCTGCTGGCCTCGTGGCTCGGCGCGATGGCCCCCGCCGCGCACAAGGCGGCCGACCAGTTGCAGAGCGGTGATTACGGCAAGGACGTCGTCTCCAACCTCGCGATGCAGGTCGCGGGGAACGCCACCCTGCTGGCCACGGCCGAGGAGCAGGGTGTGAGCCCGGAGCTGCTGACGCCGTACATGGCGCTGATGGAGCGGTGGCTGGCCGAGGGGCACGGTGACGAGGACACCACAGGCGCGGTCGAACTGCTCGATGCGCGGCGGGGTCAGGGGCGGCCCTCCTAGGGCCGGTCGGCCGGATCGGGCCCTAGGCCAGCCACTGGATCGGGCCCTAGGCCACCCACTGCTCGTACGCGAGCTTCACCACGAGAGAGAAGACCACCGTCAGCAGCACGACCCGGACGAATCCGCTGCCCTTCTTCAATGCCGTACGGGCTCCCAGGGTGCCGCCCGCCAGGTTGAACACGGCCATCACCGCGGCCAGTTGCCACAGGACGGTGCCCTGCCAGGCGAAGGTGGCGAGCGCGCCGGCGTTGGTGCAGCAGTTGACGATCTTCGCGGTCGCGGAGGCGGTGACGAGGTCGAGGTGGAGCACGGCGGTGAGGGCGAGGACCAGGAACGTCCCGGTGCCGGGGCCGATCAGGCCGTCGTAGAAGCCGATGCCCAGGCCCGCGAGGCCGATCGCCGCGAGGATCCGGCGGGGTGAGGCCGGGCCGGTCGCCGGGGCGGTGCCGAAGGCGGGGCGCAGGATCACGAAGGCGGCCACGGCCAGCAGCACGACCATGATCACGGGCTTGAGCACTTCGGTGCTCATTCCGGCCGCGAAGAAGGCACCGCCACTGGAGCCCGCGAGGGCGGCGAGGCCGATGCGCACGGACAGACCTACGTCCACCGGTGCCTTGCGGGCGTAGGTCACCGCGGCGCCCGTCGTGCCGACGATCGCGACCGCCTTGTTGGTGCCGAGCGCGTACGCGGCCGGGGTGCTCGCCGGGAGGCCGAGCAGCAGGGCGGGGAGCAGCAGCAGTCCTCCGCCGCCGACCACGGCGTCGATCCAGCCGGCCGCGAGGGCCGCGAGGCACAGGACGACGACCGTGGTCAGGGATATGTCGGGCATGATCGCGACCCTAGGCAGGGGATGCGTGTGCCGTCCATGTACCTGAGGAGCATCTGAGGTTCGCGGCGCTCCGGTCAGGTGCGCGTGCCCTCCAGATAGCGCAGGACCGCCAGCACCCGGCGATGTCCCGTCTCCGAGGGCGGCAGGTCGAGCTTGGTGAAGATGTTGGAGACGTGTTTCTCCACGGCCCGTTCGGAGATCGTGAGCGCCGCCGCGACAGCGTGGTTCGTACGGCCCTCCGCCATCAGGGCGAGCACCTCGCGCTCCCGGGGCGTGAGCGCGTCCAGGGCGGTGGCGCGCCGGCTCGCGCCGAAGAGCTGGGCGACTACCTCGGGGTCCAGCGCGGTGCCGCCGGCCGCGACCCGCTCCAGCGCGCCGACGAACTCCCCGATGTCGACGACCCGTTCCTTCAGCAGATACCCGAACCCGGCGGGGTCGGTGAGCAGCCGGGCGGCGTGCGCGGTCTCGACGTACTGCGAGAAGAGCAGCACCCCGAGGCCGGGATGCTCGCGCCGCAGCCGCAGGGCCGCCCGCACGCCCTCGTCGCTCTGGGTGGGCGGCAGCCTGATGTCGACGACGGCGACATCGGGGGCGTGTTCGGCGACGGCGGCCAGGAGCGCCTCGGCGTCGGAGACGGCCGCGGCGACCTCGACGTCCCTGAGCCGGAGGAGCTGCACGATCCCGTCGCGCAGGATGGCGGAGTCCTCGGCGATGACGACGCGCATGCGGCTCCGATCGGCGGTCGGCGGGTGGTCCGTGCGGCCGAGTCAGGCGCGGGGCAGCTCGACGGTGACCACCGTAGGCCCTCCCGGCGGGCTGTCGCAGGTGAGGGTGCCGTCGACCGTGCGCACCCGGGCGAGCAGCCCGGTGAGTCCGGAGCCCGCGCCGATCACCGCTCCGCCCCGGCCGTCGTCGGCGACGCGCAGGCGCAGCGGGCCGTCGTGGGCGGTGACCGTCACCGTGGCCGCGTCGGCGCCGCTGTGTTTGGTGGCGTTGGCGAGTAGTTCGGCGGCGCAGAAGTAGGCGATGGACTCGACGGCCGGGGTGGGGCGGGTGCGGATGTCGGTGGTGACGTCGACGCTCAGGGCGCTGTCGGCGGCGAGGGTGGCGAGGGCCGCGGGCAGGCCCTCGTCCAGTACGGGCGGGTGGATGCCCTTGACCAGGTGGCGCAGGTCGGCGATGGCCTGGGTGGCGTTGGAGCGGGCGGTGTCGACGGCGGCGAGGACGCGGTCGCGGTCGGTGTCGGCGGTGACCAGTTCGTGGATCACGGTCAGATGCATGGCGAGGCCGACGAGCCGGGCCTGGGTGCCGTCGTGCAGGTCGCGCTCGATCCGGCGCAGGGTGGCGGCGGCGTCCTCGACTGCGTGTGCGCGGGTCTCCTCCAGGGCACGGATCCGGCGGTCGGCGGCGCTCGGCCCGAGCAGCGCCGTCAGCAGGAGGCGGTGGGGGGTGAGGGCGTGGCGCAGCAGGGCGGGCGCGACGGCGAGCAGCAGCAGCCCTGCCGTGACCGGGATCAGCCAGCGCGGCCAACTGTCGACCTGGTACCCGAAGAACTCCAGCGACACCCGCGTCACCGAGCCGTCGGCATGGTGGACGGTCCGGTTGTTCAGGTGCTTGAGCAGCGGATGCAGGGTGAACAGGACGCCGTACACGTATCCGGCGAGGACGGCCGCGAGCCCGAGTACCGCGGTGAACGGGGTCGACAGCGCGCACGCGACGGCCCGCCAGCCCACCCGCTCCCCGAGCAGCGCCCGCCGCCGGCCCAGCACCCCGGCGCCGCCCGGCGGGGTGGGCGCCTCGATCTCCACCCCGAGCAGCCCGCGGGCCAGCGCCCGCTGCGCCGCGCCCAGCACCAGCGCCCCGCGCACCGTCCCGGCGATCAGCCACAGCCCCAGCGTGGTCACGGACAGCGCCCCGCCCAGCGCCAGCCCGACCAGGACCAGCACGAAGCCGACCAGCGCCAGCGGGAAGGCGATCACCGCGTACAGCAGGGCGGCCAGGGCGCGGCGGCCGAAGGTGGCGGCGGCGAGGGAGCGGAGGCGGTTCACGGCGGCCAACCTAGGCGAGGGCCGCGCGGGCCCACCGGAGCTGGAGCCCGGTCAGCCCGCGTACGACGCACGGCATGAGCAGCAGGAAGCCGAGCCCGCCCACGATCGCGTGGAACGCCCAGGCCCCGGCGAACGTCGGCCCGCCCCACGCGCCGGCGGGATCGCCGCCCGCGCGCAGGGGCCAGCCCAGGTTCATCGGCACGATCGACCAGCCGTACAGCGTGACGACGGCACAGATCAGGTTCAGCGGCAGCGCCACCAGCGCGTGCACCAGCCCGGCGCGCGGGCCGGCGGTGATCTCGGCACCGAGGAGCCGCCGTGCGAGGGCCCGCTGCCAGTGCCCGGTCGGCAGCCCGGCCAGGGCGAGTGGGACACACATCACTCCCACCGGCAGAGCGGTCACCGCGTACGCCGTCCGCCGCCACGTCACCGCGTCGAACGGCTCGCGCACGAACCGCCAGACCCACACCGCGGCGACGTCCCGCCCCGCCGGTCCCGGCTCTGGGACCGGGATCTTGCGAATGAGGTCCATGACGCGCTCCCCCTGGGCATGTGCTGCTGGAACCGGATGTCCCAAGGTTCCCCTCGCCCCGGGTCGTAGACGATGGGGCCTGCACGGAAACCGGAGGTACGGTTCACCCCACCCCGCCGCCTTCCCACCCGGCCTCACAGCCCGCCCGCACCGCGCCCTGCGAACCCTCACATCCCCTCGCGGGCCTCGCTGAGGGCAGCGTTCCCCGCGGGAAACA
The DNA here is from genome assembly GCF_055609385.1 of Streptomyces sp. NPDC036764. Lineage (NCBI taxonomy): Bacteria > Bacillati > Actinomycetota > Actinomycetes > Kitasatosporales > Streptomycetaceae > Streptomyces > Streptomyces sp. NPDC036764. Next base: position 18,275 of record NZ_JBVJPT010000004.1, on the reverse strand, counting down.
GACGTGATGCGGTCGGGAAACACCGGCACCGCACGCTCCTTGGCATGACCTCGAATACGCGTGTGGTGGTGATCGGCGCCGGCCTCGCGGGCGTACGACTCGCCCGGCGGCTCGGCGAGCTGGGCACGCCCGTGACGCTCGTCGGCGACGAGGAGCACCGCCCGTACAACCGGGTGCTGCTCGCCGAGGTGCTGGCCGGCCGCTACAGCCCCGACGTGATCGCCCTGCCGGCGCCCGCGGAGCTGACCCGGGGCCGGGTCACCGGCATCGACCGCGAGGTGCGAGCCGTACACCTCGCGGACGGGTCGGAGATCGCATACGACACCCTCGTACTGGCCACCGGCTCCAACCCGGTGCTGCCGCCGCTGCGCGGGCTGTTCACCCCCGATCACGAACTGCCGGAGGGCGTCCACGCCTTCCGCACCATGGACGACTGCCTGGGTCTGTCCAAGGCGGTACGGCCGGGGGTGCGGGCGGTCGTGATCGGCGGCGGGCTCCTCGGGGTCTCGGCGGCCCGTGCGCTGGCGCTGCGCGGCGCGCAGGTCGTGCTCGCCCAGCAGTCCGAGCGGCTGATGGAGCGTCAGTTGGATCCGAGCGCGTCGAAACTGGTGCACCGGCACCTGAAGGACCTCGGCGTCGAGGTCCACACCGAGTGCCGGGTGCGCGACGTGCGCTCGGTGGGTGGTGCGGTCCGCTCGGTCGAGATGGCCGACGGATACGCGCTCGACGCGGACCTCGTGGTCATCGCCTGCGGGGTGCACCCGCGCGTCGGTCTCGCCCAGGACGCGGGCCTCGCCGTCCACAAGGGCATCCTCGTCGACGACGAACTGCGCACCTCCGACCCGCACATCAGGGCGATCGGCGACTGTGTCCAGCACGACGGCCAGGTGTACGGCCTCGCCACCCCGGCGCTCGAACAGGCCGACGTCCTGGCCGAGTCGCTGTCCGGCCGTACGAACGCCCGCTACACCGGCACCCGTTCACTGACCCGGCTCACGCTCGCCGGGCGGAGCGCCTTCGACCTCGCCGCCTTCGGCGAGACGGAGGCCCTCCCCGGGGACGACGTCGTGCAGCTCGCCGACGCCACCCGCGGCACCTACCGCAAGGTCGTCGTCCGCGACGACCGCCTGGTCGGCGGGGTTCTCGTCGGCGAACTCGGCACCGTCGGCGCGCTCGCCCGCGCCTGGGAGGGAGCGGAGCCGCTCCCCGACGACGCCCCCCTGCTCCACCTGCTCACCAACGATGGAGGCTCCTGAATGACCGCCGCCCCGGGGGCCACCCCCACGATCGTGCTCGTCGGCCACGGCATGGTCGGCCAGCGCTTCCTCGAAGCGCTCGCCGAGCGCGGCCTGACGGCCACGCACCGCGTGGTCGTGCTGTGCGAGGAGCCGCGCCCGGCCTACGACCGCGTGGCGCTCACCTCGTATTTCTCGGGCAGGACACCCGAGGACCTGTCGATGACGGACATGGAGTTCATCGCCACGCACGGCATCGAGCTGTACGTCGGCGATCCGGCCGTCTCCGTCGACCGCGAGGCGAAGAAGGTCACCGCCCGGTCCGGCCAGGTCTTCGACTACGACACCCTCGTCCTCGCCACCGGCTCGTTCCCCTTCGTCCCGCCGGTCCCCAACAAGGACGCCGAGGGCTGCTTCGTCTACCGCACGATCGAGGACCTCCTCGCCATCGAGGAGTACGCGAAGACGGCGACGACCGGCGCGGTGGTCGGCGGCGGCCTGCTCGGCCTGGAGGCCGCGGGCGCGCTGAAGGGTCTCGGACTGACCTCCCACATCGTGGAGTTCGCGCCCCGGCTGATGCCCGTCCAGGTCGACGAGGGCGGCGGCGCCGCGCTGCTGCGCACCATCGAGGACATGGGCCTGAGCGTGCACACGGGGGTCGGCACGCAGGAGATCGTGGTCGACGACGCCGGTGCCGTCACCGGCATGAAGCTGTCCGACGGCTCCGAACTGGCCACCGACCTGGTGGTGTTCAGCGCCGGTGTCCGCCCCCGCGACCAACTGGCCCGCGACTGCGGTCTGACGGTCGGCGAGCGCGGCGGCATCGCGGTCGACGAGCAGTGCCGTACGGTCGCCGACCCGCACGTGTTCGCGATCGGCGAGTGCGCGCTGGCGTCGGACGGCCGGGTGTACGGCCTGGTCGCCCCCGGCTACGAGCAGGCCGAGACGGCCGCCGCGACGATCGCCGCCGACGAGGCGTCCTTCACCGGCGCCGACCTGTCCACCAAGCTGAAGCTGCTCGGCGTGGACGTGGCGTCCTTCGGCGACGCGCACGGCGCCGCCGAGGACTGCCTGGACGTCGTCTACTCCGACTCCCGCGCGGGCCTGTACAAGAAGCTGGTCATCGGTCGCGACGGCACACTGCTCGGCGGCATCCTGGTCGGCGACGCGGAGGCGTACGGCACGCTGAAGGCGTTCACCGGCTCGGTCCCGCCGGTCTCGCCGGAGTCTCTCGTGCTGCCGGCCGGCGCCGGGGCGCCCGCCCAGCTCGGCCCGTCCGCGCTGCCGGACGAGGCGATCATCTGCTCCTGCAACAACGTCACCAAGGGCACGATCCGCGGCGCGGTCACCGACCACCAGTGCACGACCGTGCCCGAGGTGAAGAAGTGCACCAAGGCCGGTACGACCTGCGGCAGTTGCGTCAAGGTCCTCGGCCAGCTCGTCACCGCCGAGCTGGAGGCGTCCGGCGTCGAGGTCGACAAGGGCCTGTGCGGCTGCTTCGCGCAGACCCGCGAGGAGCTCTACGAGATCGTCCTCGCCCTGCGCATCAACACCTACCAGGACCTGCTCGACCGCTACGGCCGCGACGGCGCCCGGGGCGGCGACGGCTGCGAGATCTGCAAGCCGGCGGTCGGCTCGATCATCGCCTCGCTCGCCCCGACGATCGGCGCGAGCGGCTATGTCCTGGACGGCGAGCAGGCGTCCCTGCAGGACAGCAACGACCACTTCCTCGCCAACATCCAGAAGAACGGCTCGTACTCCGTCGTGCCGCGGATCCCCGGTGGTGAGATCACCCCGGAGGGGCTGATCGTGATCGGTGAGATCGCCCGCGACTTCGGCCTCTACACGAAGATCACCGGCGGTCAGCGCATCGACATGTTCGGCGCGCGGGTCGAGCAGCTCCCCCTCATCTGGGCGCGGTTGGTGGACGCGGGCTTCGAGTCCGGGCACGCGTACGGCAAGTCGCTGCGCACCGTGAAGTCCTGCGTGGGCCAGACCTGGTGCCGCTACGGCGTCCAGGACTCGGTCCGCATGGCGATCGATCTGGAGCTGCGCTACCGGGGCCTGCGCTCGCCGCACAAGCTGAAGTCGGCGGTATCCGGCTGCCAGCGCGAGTGCGCGGAGGCCCAGTCGAAGGACTTCGGCGTGATCGCCACCGCCAACGGCTGGAACCTCTACGTCGGCGGCAACGGCGGTGCGACGCCGCGCCACGCGGACCTCCTCGCACAGGACCTGTCCGACGCCGAGCTGATCCGTCTGATCGACCGCTTCCTGATGTTCTACATCCGCACGGCGGACCGCCTGGAGCGCACGAGCGTGTGGCTGGAGCGGCTCCCCGGCGGCCTTGACCACGTCCGTGACGTGGTCGTCGAGGACTCGCTGGGCATCTGCGAGGAGCTGGAGTCGCTGATGGCGGCCCATGTCGCGAACTACCGCGACGAGTGGTCGGAGACCATCAACGACCCCGAGAAGCTGGCCCGCTTCGTCTCCTTCGTCAACGCCCCCGACACCCCCGACCCGGTCGTCGGCTTCGTGCCCGAGCGCGACCAGATCAAGCCCGACCTGCCGCTGCTGACCATCGGCCACCGTCCCCTGGAAGGAAGCGCCCAGCGATGACCCTCGCACCCGAGACCACTGACCTGAAGGTCCAAGTACGGCTGGCCGACGACTGGTTGACGGTCTGCGACCTGACCCGGCTGCTCCCGGGCCGCGGCGTGGCGGCCCTGCTGCCCGACGGCGGCCAGGTGGCCCTCTTCCGCGACCGCGCCGGGACGCTGTACGCGATCGACAACCGCGACCCGTTCGGCGGCGCCGCGGTCCTCTCCCGCGGCCTGACCGGCACCCACCAGGGCCGCCCGTTCGTGGCGTCGCCCCTGCTGAAGCAGCGGTTCGACCTGGAGACGGGGCAGTGCCTGGACGACGAGAGCGTGCGGATCGCGACGTACGAGGTACGGGCGTCGTAGCGTCGATATTTCTTGACTGATCGTTCTGACTGATCCTAGGCTGGCCGTCGTGGCCAGGACCAAGGAATTCGACCCCGAGGCCGCGCTGCAGGCAGCCCTGGAGCTGTTCTGGCGGCGCGGCTACGAGGCGACGTCGATGTCCGACCTCGTCGAGCACCTCGGCATCGGACGGGCGAGCCTGTACGCGACCTTCGGCAACAAGCACGAGCTGTACCTGAAGGCGCTGGAGCGCTACGACCGGGCCGGGCTCCCGCCGATCGTGCGGGAGCTGTCCCAGCCGGGCCCCGCGCTGCCGGCCGTACGAAGCCTCGTCCGTCGGTACGCGGCGGAGGCCACGGACGCCCAACTGCGGCTGAGCGGCTGCATGATCACCAACACCGCGGCGGAACTCGGCCCGCACGACGCGGCCGCGGCCCGGCACGTGGAGCGCAACTGGGACCAGCTCGAGACGGTGCTGCACTCGGCACTGGTCCGCGCGCAGGCGCAGGGCGAACTGCCGGCCGGGCGCGACCCGCTCACCCTGGCCCGCATGCTGCTGGTCCTGCTGCAGGGCCTGCGCGTGGTCGGCAAGGCGTCGTCGGACCCGGCGCGGGTGCGGGACGCGGCGGAGCAGGCCCTGGCCCTGCTTGACTGAGAACCGAGGAGCACCTCACGGGGTGCTCTTTTCTTTGCGCTGATACTGAACCGATCGGTCAAGAAAATGTCCGATCAGTCGACATAGGGGAGACCATGACCACCACCTCGCACCACCGCACCCGCTTCACGGACCGGACCGCCCTGGTCACCGGCGCCGGCTCGGGCATCGGACGGACGGTGGCACTCGCGCTCGCCGCGGAAGGGGCGAACGTCGTCGCGGCGGGGCGCCGGCGGGAGCAACTGCAGCAGACGGTGGCGCTGATCGAGGCGGCGGGAGGGAAGGCGCTGGCGGTGACCGCCGACGTCTCGCGCGCGGCGGACGTCGAGGCCGCGGTCACCGCCGCCGTCGACCGGTTCGGCTCCCTGGACGTGGCGGTGAACAACGCGGGTGTCTTCCGGGGCGGCGCCCCGCTGGCCGAACTCTCCGAGGAGGACTGGCGCACCCAGCTCGACATCAACGTCACTGGCGTGTTCCTCGCCCTGCGGGCCGAGATCCGGCAGATGCGCACCCAGTCGACGGGCGGCGCGATCGTCAACATCGCCTCCACCTTCGGCGTCCACACCCGCAACCCCGGCGCCGCGGCCTACTCCGCCTCCAAGGCCGCCGTCTCCGTACTCACCCGGGGTGCCGCCCTCGACCACATCCGCGACGGCGTCCGCATCAACGCGGTCAGCCCCGGCGCCGTGGAGACCCCCATGTCCCTGCGCCCCGGCGAGGACGACGCGGCCCGCGCGACCCGCGCCCGCACCACCCTGCCCCTCGGCCGCATCTCGACGACGGACGAGATCGCCGCCGCCGTCCTCTATCTCGCCTCGGACGACGCCACGTCGGTGGTGGGCACGGACCTGGTGGTGGACAGCGGGGCGACGGCCTGAGTCCGGGGCTCAGCAGGTGGCGGGGCTCAGCGGGTGGCGGGGCTCACCGGGTGGTGGGGCCGTCGCGTTGGTGGGCTTGGGGTTCAGCGGTTGGTGCGGCGCCTGTGCGCCACCAGCAGCACTGGCCCGCCCCCGGCGAGGAGGGCCGCGCCGCCCGCGGCGGAGTTATGAAGGGCCCGTGATGCTAACGTGACGTGACCGGACGGTAGCTCTCCGCATGGATCTGCGCCGGGTCCGCGTGGTCGCCGGGTAGCGGGCCCGTGTCCAGGTAGAACCACTGCGCGTCCGGGCCGGGAGCCGACGCCGGCGCGGCCTCCGGCTGCGGGGCGGGCCCGGTGCCGACCGGCGTCTCCGTCCTCGCCGGTCCCGGCATCAGCAGTTCCACCCGCAGCCCCAACCCCCGCTGCTGCGCCGTGAACTCCTCCACCTGGCTGCGGCACGCGTGATCCAGATGCGTCACGCCGGTCAGATCCAGGCGCATGCGCGGTTTGCCCGAGGCCGCCGCGTTCTCGAGCGCCTCGATGACCTGCGGCAGCCGTAGGAACGTCGCGTTGCCGGCCATGACGACCTTCGCGGTGTCCTCCTCGACGTGCTGGCGGATCACCGTCTGCGACATACGCAGGGCGGCCAGCACGATCCCGGCCGCGAGGCCGATCAGGACGCCCTCCAGCAGCGCCGTCGCCACGATGACCAGCGTCGTCACCGTCATCACCGCGAACTCGCCCCGGTCCTGACGCCACATCTTCGGGAACTCCTCCGGCGCGAACAGCTTCCAGCCGCTGTGCACGAGGACACCCGCGAGCACCGAGATCGGGATCAGCGCCAGTACCTGCGGCAGCAGCAGCGCGAAGGCCAGCAGCCACAGGCCGTGCAGGGTGCGCGAGATACGGGTCTTCGCTCCGGCCTGGACGTTGGCCGAACTGCGCGCCACGACCGCCGTGATGGGGAGGGCGCCGAGGATGCCCGCGATGGTGTTCCCGGCGCCCTGGGCGATGAGTTCGGTGTTGTAGCGGGTGCGCGGCCCGCTGTGCATACGGTCCACGGCGGCCGCCGTGAACAGGCTCTCCGCGGAGGCGATCACCGTGAAGGTGAGGACGGACGTGATGACCGCCGCGTCCGCCAGCCCCGCGAACTCCCCGGCCCCCGGCACCCGCACGGACGCCAGCAGGTTGCCGACCTGGAGCGTCTTCACGTCCACGCCGGGCAGCGCGGCCACCGCCACTCCGACGCCGACCGCGACGAGCGCGGCCGGGATCCGCTTCGCCGGGCCCGGCACCTTCTTCCACACGAAGCTCAGCACGATGGTGGCGACCCCGAGCAGCGTGGCGATCATCGCCTGCGGATCGGTGAGGATCCCGGCGAACAGGCCCGGCATCCCGGCCATGTTCTCGATCGGCGTGCCGGGCGCCTTGGCGTCGGCCATCGGATAGGCCTGGCTGAACATCAGCGGCAGCCCGATGCCGGCCAGCATGCCCTGGACCACGGCCAGGGAGATCGCCTGGAACATCCGGCCGAGGCGTACGACGCCGAGGACGATCTGGAGGATGCCCGAGAACAGGACGATCACGCCGAGCATCGCCAGGCCGTGCTCCAGCACCGTCTCAGCGACCAGCGCGGCGAGCCCGGCGGCCGGCCCGCTCACCTGGAGCGTGCTGCCCCGGACCGCGCCGACGACCAGGCCGCCGATCACCCCGGAGATGATCCCGAGCTCGGCGGGCACACCCGACGCCACGGCGACGCCGATACACAGGGGCAGGGCGACGAGGAAGACGACGAGGGACGCGGTGATCTCGTTGGCGAGGTCGGGCCTGGCACCGGACCGCTTCGGACCGGACTCGGGGCCGGAGCCGGCACCGGACCGAGAGCCGGGATTCGGGGGCGGCGCCGCGGCCCTGACCGGCACGGCCCCCTCCGGCACTGCCCGCTTCGGCACTGCCCTCTTCGTACGCCCCGACGCGCGCCCGCGCGCATGCGCCCCGCTCATCCGGTATGCACCCGGAACCGCCCGTCGCCCTCCAGCTCGTGCACCTGCCCGGTGTCGACCTCGTAGTACCAGCCGTGCAGCCGCAGCCGCCCCCCGTCCAGCCGCTGCCGCACCACCGGGTGGGTCCGCAGTACGGCGAGCTGGTTGACGACGTTGCCCTGCGCCACGTCGGGCAGGGAGGGGTCGTCGGAGGCGGCGGTGAGGACCGGCGCCAGTTCGGGGCGGGCGAGCTGGAGCCAGGCGTCCACGCCGGGCAGCGCGGTCAGGTCGTCGCCGGACTTCAGGGCACCCATCGCGCCGCAGTGTGAGTGACCGCACACGACGATGTCCTGAACCCCGAGCACCTCCAGTGCGTACTCGATGGTGGCGGCTTCTCCGGACGCGCCGGGACTGCCGTACGGCGGCACGATATTGCCCGCATTGCGCAGCTCGAATATCTCTCCGGGCCGCGCGCCGGTAATCAGTGCGGGTATGACCCGCGAGTCCGAGCAGGTAATGAAGAGCGCCTCGGGATATTGCCCCTCGGCCAGTTTCCGGTATTCAACGCTCTCGAAATCGACCCTGCGCCTGAACGAGCGGGCACGGTCCAGCAATGCCTTCAACGATGCCTCCTCAGCTTGGAGTTCGACCAGCTCACAGCACCGTAGAGGAGGGCACACCAGAGGAAGGTTAAGTAAAGGCCAGAGCGCGTCCAGCAATTGGACATTCTTTGTCGCAACGCCCCGCAAGCGCTTGTTTCTTGTAGCGTGTGCCCGTCAGGGCAGAGAATGCAAATTCACGGAGAGACAGGACGTATGGGCATACGAGTGCTGCTCATCGAGGACGACGAGACGATCGCCGAACCGCTCGCCGAGGGGCTGGGTCACTTCGGGCTGACGGTGGATCACGTGACCACCGGGGCGGAGGGGTTGAGAAGCGCGTACGGCGATGTCGTCCTGCTCGACCTCGGGTTGCCCGACATGGACGGCATCGATGTGTGCCGGGGCATCCGGCAGGTCTCGGACGTGCCGGTCATCATCCTGAGTGCGCGGGGTGAGGAGGCCGACCGGGTGCTGGGCCTGGAGCTGGGGGCGGACGACTATCTCGCGAAGCCGTTCAGTATCCGGGAGCTGGTGGCACGGGTGCGCGCCGTGACCCGGCGGACCCAGCGCACGGAGGCGAAGGCGGAATCGGTGCGTACGGAGGCGATGGCGGAGCCAGTGCGTACAGAGACGGTGGCGGAGCGCGGCCGTACGGAGGCGATGGCGGAGCGCGGCCGTACGGAGACCCCGGCCGAGCCGGTCCGTATGGAGACCGCGATGGACCGTGGCCGTACGGAGGCGCTGGTGGAGCGGCTGCGCGCCGGGGCACTGGCGGAAAGGGCGGCCGCTGCGCCGCGCGCCGCACCCTCGTACGAGGCCGCGCCGCCTCCGTCGTACGACGACCCGACACCCCGGCCCTCCTACCCGCCCGGCCCGTTGGTCGTGGACCGCCGCACCCGTCAGGTCTGGGTCGGCGAGATCCCCGTCACCCTCACACCGAAGGAGTTCGAGCTGCTGGCGCTGCTGACCGAGGATCCGGGTGCGGTGTACTCCCGGCAGCAGATCCTGGACCGGGTGTGGGATCCGCACTACGAGGGCCCAACCAAGACGCTGGACGTCCATGTCGCCTCGCTGCGGCGCAAGTTGGGCGACCCGGCGTGGATCCAGACGCTGCGCGGGGTCGGCTTCCGGCTGGCGGTGCAGACCGAGCCGGGCGGACAGCGGGTGTCCTCGCCGTGACCCGCCGGCTGCTGCTCAGCTACCTCTCTCTCGCCGCGCTGGTGCTGCTGTGCCTGGAGATCCCGCTGGGCTTCGTGTACTCGCGCAGCGAGCGGGAGCGGGTGGTGAACGCGGCGAAGGACGAGGCCGAGTCGGTCTCCGCGTACGCCTCGCTCTCGCTCAGCGCGGGCCGTGCCGAGCGGGACCTGCCGCGCAGGGCGGTGCACTGTGCCGAGCGCATCGGTGGCAAGGTGGTGATCGTGGACGCCGCGGGCACGCTGCTCGCCACCTCGCATCCGCGGGCCGCCGTCATGTCGTCCGACCTCGCCTCGCGGCCCGGTATCGCGGCAGCCCTGCACGGCACCTCCACGGTGGACGTCCGTACGTCGACCATCGGCGGGGTCCAGTACCTCTCGGTCGCGGCGCCGGTCCGGCACGCCACGGGGTTGCAGGGTGCCGTGTGGCTGACGCTGCCGACCAGGACAGTGCACGAACGCGTCCATCACGTCTGGCTGTTGCTGGCCCTCGGCGGGCTCGGGGTGCTCACGGCGGTCGCGGTCGTGGGGTTCGCCATCGCGCGCTGGACCGGGCGGCCGATCCGCGAACTGGAGCGGGCCACCCATGAGTTGGCCGCGGGCGGGCGGGCCACGCCGGTGACGATGACGAAGGGCCCGCCGGAGGTGCGCCGGCTGGCCACCGCGTTCAACCGTACGGCGGCCCGGCTCGCCCATCTCCTCGCCGCCCAGCGGGCGTTCGCGGGCGAGGCCTCGCACCAGCTCAAGACGCCACTGGCGGCGCTGCGACTGCGCCTTGAGAACCTGGAGCCGAACGTCTCCGACCGTGGCCTCGGCAGCCTCACCGCCGCCGTGACCGAGACGGACCGGCTCTCCCGGATGGTCGAGGGGCTGCTGGCGATGGCCCGCCTGGAGGAGGACTCCGCGACGCCCGCCCAGGTCGACGTGGGGGCCGTCTGCGCGGAACGGCACCGCACCTGGCTGCCGCTCTTCGAGCAGCAGCGGGTCTCGCTGGTGCTGTTCGCGGGCAGTGTGGGGCCGGTGCTTGCGGTGCCGGGCGGGGTCGAGCAGATCGTGGACAACCTGCTCTCCAACGCCCTGCGCGCCTCCCCGCGCGGCTCCACCGTGACGATGGAGCTGCGGCTGCGTGTCCCGGCCCGCCGCGCCCTGCGCGACGCCCGCCCTGCCTGGGTCGACCTGCACATCACCGACGAGGGCCCCGGCATGACGCCGGAGCAGCGGGCCCGCGCCTTCGACCGGTTCTGGCGGGCACCGGGCGCCCCCAAGGGCGGCACGGGCCTCGGCCTGTCGCTGGTGCAGCGCCTCGCCCACGCGAGCGGCGGCGAGGCGAGCCTGCACGCCGCGAGTTCGGGCGGCCTGGACGCGGTGATCCGCCTGCCGTCGGCGGAACCCGCGCAGGGTGCCGGGGGCGGCCACCCGCTGGGCAGAGGCGGTCAGCGCCGCCGGGAGGCTCCGGCGCTGCGGGCGTAGGGGCGGTGGGGGTCCGGTGCTCCGGACGTAGTGCCGCCGGGAGGCCCCGGCACTCCCGACGTAGCGTCGCCGGGAGGTCCCGCGGCACTCCCGGCGCAAGGTCGCCCCGGCACTCCCGGCACTCTTGGCGCAAGGTCGCCCCGGCACTCCCTGCGCAAGGCAGGCCGCCTCCCGGCACTCCCAGCGCAAGGCCGCCCCCGCCACTCCCAGCGCAAGGCCGCCCCCGGCGCTCCCGACGCAGGGCCGCCGTGTCGGCGGGCCCGCGCCTCCCGCACACCCGCTTCACAGCCTGTCCATAGGGCGTCCACCGCGCACCCCTGGGGTCTTTAACCCCGCACCCCTAGCGTCCGTGACCGCGCGACCCCGCCCCCGACCGGGCGGCGGGGCCGGTCACGGCACCCTTTGGAGCAAAAGTGGAACGTCGTACCTTCCTGCGTGCGGCCGCCATCGGCGGCGGCTCGGCCGTCTTCGGCGGAACCCTGTGGCGCGGCGCCGCGTACGCCGCGCCCGCCCAGCCCGGCTCGGGCCCCTACGGGGCACTGGGCTCCCCCGACGCCAACGGCATCAGACTGCCGAGCGGCTTCACCAGCCGCGTCATCGCGCGCTCCGGACAGACGGTCTCCGGGACGTCGTACACCTGGCACAACGCCCCTGACGGCGGGGCCTGTTACGCGGACGGCTCGGGCTGGATCTATGTCTCCAACTCGGAGATCAACCCCTCCGGCGGCGCGAGCGCGGTGAAGTTCTCGGCGGCGGGCGCGATCACGGGCGCGTACCGCATCCTCTCGTCCACCCGGCAGAACTGCGCGGGCGGCAAGACGCCGTGGAACACCTGGCTGTCCTGCGAGGAGGTGTCCCTGGGCTACGTCTACGAGACCGACCCCTGGGGCACGAACGCCGCGGTGCGGCGCGCGGCGATGGGCCGCTTCAAGCACGAGGCGGCGGCCGCCGACCCGGTCCGCAAGGTGGTCTACCTGACCGAGGACGAGACCAACGGCCGCTTCTACCGCTTCGTGCCGACGACCTGGGGCGACCTGTCCTCCGGCACGCTCCAGGTCATGGTCGCGGGCAGCGCCACCAGCGGCTCCTTCACCTGGGCGAACATCCCCGACCCGGACGGCTCCCCCACCGCCACCCGCTCCCAGGTCTCCGGCTCCAAGTCCTTCAACGGCGGCGAGGGCTGCCACTACGCCGACGACACGGTCTGGTTCACGACCAAGGGCGACAACCGCGTCTGGCAGCTCAATCTCACGTCGAACACCTACGAGCTGGCGTACGACGACTCCCTCGTCAACGGCACGGCCCCGCTCACCGGCGTCGACAACATCACCGGCGCCTCCTCAGGCGACCTGTTCGTCGCCGAGGACGGCGGCAACATGGAGATCTGCGTGATCACCCCGGACGACGTGGTCGCCTCGTTCCTGCGGATCGACGGCCAGTCCGGCTCGGAGATCACGGGCCCGGCGTTCTCCCCGGACGGCAGGCGTCTGTACTTCTCCAGCCAGCGGGGCACGAGCGGCAGCTCCTCGGGCGGCATCACGTACGAGGTGACGGGCCCCTTCCGCGCATAGCGATCACAAAACAGCCACATCTCCTTCACGCACGGTCGCAGAGCAATACGGTCATCCCCTCACGCAACACCAGTGGGGGGATGACATGACCAATCCGTACACCTCGGCACCCATGCCGCAGCCGCCCGTCCGCCCGGCCCCGGCCTGGGCCCGCAAGCGCTACGCGATCCCCGCCCTCGCCCTGGCCTTCTTCATCGGCATCGGCGCGGGCGGCGCGTCCGGCGAGGACTCGAAGACCACCGAGGCGAAGCCGGCCGCGGCCTCACCGCGGCCCACGGTCACCGTCACCGCGACCATGACGGCCAAGGCACCCGAACCCGAGCCGGCACCGACGGTGACAGCCACGAAGACCGTCAAGGTCACCACGACGGTCACCGCCACACCCGCGACGGACACCGGCGCCGCCGCCGAGGACGACTCCTCCGGCGCGGACGTCTACTACGCCAACTGCACCGAGGCCCGCGCAGCCGGCGCCGCCCCCATCCACCGAGGCGAACCCGGCTACGCCTCCCACCTCGACCGCGACAACGACGGGGTGGGCTGCGACAGCTAACGCCACCCTGCGCGTGCACCCACGAACGCAGACATACCCACACACACCGAAGGGCGGCACCCCCGCACAGGGGGTATGGCTGGCTTCCTGACCTGGGAAGCCAGCCGTCAGTCACGCCCTCAGGGCACTCTCAGGGCACCTCGTTCAGGACGGCTTCCATCATGTCGACCGTCCGACCCGCCTCCGCCTCCCACACAAGGCGCTCGGCTTCGTGGACTAAGCGCTGCGGGGCCGGCTCCCCGACGCCTTTCTCACGGTGGTCTTCTTTGGGGCCGTCTTCTTGGCGGGCTACTGCCTCGCCGGTGTCTTCTTGGCCGTGGCTTCTTCTCGTCCGGCCAGAGCGCCGAGCGTATTTCTACTCCAGCAGCTTCCACCCGGTGCAGTAGCTTGCCAACGCCCCACTGGAAACGACCAATTGCCGTCGAGTAGAACAGCCGGAGGATCGTCCATGCCCCGAGAGGCGCCGTACCTCGCAGTGGCCGACGTGCTGCGCGCACGGATTCTCGCGGGAGAGTGGGAGATCGGGGAGCGTCTGCCCTCCCGGGCACGGCTCGCCGTGGAGTACGGGATCGGACGCAACGTCATGCAGAGGGCTATGGACCGTTTGATCATCGACGGTCTCCTTGAGGGACGCGCCGGCTCGGGCACCTACGTCCGCATGCCGCGAGAGCGTCTGCGGCTGGTCCGTTCGCGGCACCGCGAACGCCGGGAGGTCTCTCCCCTCTGGCAGGACAGGAGGGAGCGGGGCAGGGCCAACGCCTGGGATTCACACAGTCAGGTGCGCGTCCCCGCCTCCGAGCCAATCGCCGAGCGGCTCGCCATCAGCCCTGGGGACCTCTGCGTCCATACGCATTACGAGTTCCTCGCCGACGGGCAACCCGTGCAGCTTTCCGAATCCTGGGAGCCGATGGCCATCACGGGTGGAACGCCGGTTGTGCTGCCCGAGATGGGTCCCCTGGCGGGAAAGGGGGTGCTCGAGCGCATGCGTTCCATCGGCGTGGATATCTCGACTGTGGTCGAGGTGCCACGCCCAGCTCGCGCCACCCAGGTGCAGGCGAACCTCCTGGGGATCAGCGTGGGGGACCTCGTGCTTCAGATCGAGCGGACCATCTTCGACACGGACGGACGTCCGGTGGAGACGGCTGACATGGTCATTCCGGATGTGCGCCGTGAAGTGGTCTACGAATTCGGAGTCGACCGTCCGTAACCGTTGAAGCCATTAGAGAGACATCGCAAATTCGACAGTAGGGTATTCCATGCCAAAATCATCCCGGCTCGGCTTCTTACACGATCGGGACTTTGAGCGATTGCTTGCTGCCACTGCGCTCGGTCAACTGGGCGACCGCATCATCTTTCTAGCTTTGCCTCTGGCCGCCATCACGGCATTGCATGCAGACGAGTTCCAAGTGGGATTACTGACCGCGATGACTACGGCAGGATCGCTCCTGGTCGGGCTGCCGGCAGGCGCGTGGGTGGACCGCATGCGGAAGCGATCGGTGATGATCAGCACTGATCTCACTCGCGCGTTGGCCCTCTTGACGATACCGGTGGCGTGGTGGGCAGACACTCTCACCATCTGGTGGCTCTACTCAGTCGCCTTGGTTCATGGAGTGTTGACCGTTTTTTTCGATGTTGCGTACGCCAGCTATCTCCCGCACTTGGTGGGACGCAGCAATCTCGTGGAAGGAAACTCAAAACTGTCGGCAATACGGTCAGTGACCAGTATCAGCGGGCCGACTGTGGCAGGGCCGCTGGTCGGCCTGATCGGAGCTCCTGCAACGCTTTTGGTGAGTTCGGCCGGGATGGTTACGTCGGGGCTGCTTGCGGCCACCATCCGGAAGCGCGAGCAAAAGCCAGAGCCGAGTGAGCACCCTCAGTTGAGCCGAGAGATCAAGGAAGGACTGAAGTTCGTAGTCACGAACCCTATCCTACGTGCAATCATGCTGGGGGATGCAATATTCAATCTCTTCCTGGTCGTGTATCAAACCATGTTGCTGGTCTTTTTGGAACGGGAGATGGGCCTCCGGTCCTTTTCTATTGGCCTCATACTGTCGGGAATGGGTTGTGGTGCCTTGCTGGGCTCACTGCTGGCGACCAGGGTCTCGAAGCGAGTCGGGCGCGGTCGGGTCATCTGGCTCGCGTCACTGGCCACCTGTCCGTTGACCGGCCTCATGCCGATGGCTCGAACGGGTTGGAGCGTGTATGTGGCTGCGATCGGACTCGCGGCCCTTTCTCTGGGCGGAGTCGTCCGCGTGGTGGCTCAATCAAGCTTCCAACAGGCCCTGACACCGGATCGGCTTCTGGGCCGGATGAGCGCAACAGCTCGATTCGTCTCCTGGGGCGGTATTCCTCTCGGTGGGCTTTTGGGCGGGGTCTCGGGCTCTGTATTCGGAGCAACAGGCACCTTGTGGATTGGTGCAGCCGGTATGACGCTGAGTGCCCTCCCCAACTTCCTGTCGCCGCTTCGAACAATGCGCGCACTGCCCACGTAAAAGGCCCCCGAACCAGCACGTTGAGTGGCTCGGGTGTCCCCAGGTGAGGGCGACCTGCCGACGGCGGGCGAGGGCGGAGAGCAGCCACGACACAGTTGGTCGGCGGGTGAGGGTTCGGTACTCCAAGGTCCGCGTGCCACCAACTCGATGTGACCCTGCGGCGAATGACCAACATGGGGCCGCCTGTGGGCCGCGCGGTGGTCGTCGGCAGGCAGGGCTGCAAGAGCATCCTCGGTCCAAACTCTCCGACGCTTCCGCGAAGGCGGTGCTCTACTACCTTCCATGACGACATTTACGGAGCTTCAGCCCGCCCCTGTCATCGACGAGACCACCCGGCTACTGACCGAGCACTACGTCTTCCCCGAGATAGCCGAGCAGGTCGCCGGCCTGCTGCAACGACGCCTCGCCGAGGGCGCCTATGACGTCGACGGCGTCGAGGAGCTCGCCCGTGTGGTCACCGCGGACCTGCAGTCCGTCAACGGCGACCGGCACCTGAGACTGAAGCACCACACTGACCCGGTGCCCCCCAAGGAGGGCGCGGCCACCCTGGACGCCATGCGCCGGGACTTCGACACCTCGCTGGGCGGTGCACCCCGGGTGGAATTGCTCGACGGAGGGGTCGCCGTACTGGAGCTGGCACCGATGCTGTTTCCGCTGGAGTGGGCCGCCGAACCACTGGGCGCCGCACTCACCCTGGTCTCCCGCGCCCAGGCGCTGATCGTGGACCTTCGCGCCAACCGGGGCGGCGACCCGGACACGGTCGCCTTCGTCTGCAGCTACCTACTGGACAAGCGCACCCACCTCAACACCATGCACTGGCGCGACGGCGAGCGCCGCGAGCAGTCCTGGAGCCTGCCGCACGTTCCCGGCGCCCGCTTCGGTGGCAGCAAGCCGTTGTACGTGCTGTCCAGCGGCAGCACCTTCTCTGCCGCTGAGGAGCTGGCGTACGACCTCCAGCAGCTCGGCCGCGCCGTAGTCGTCGGCGAGCGCACCCGCGGCGGCGCACATCCGTGCAAGGGCTGGACGGTGCACCCGCACCTGGAGGCCACCATCCCTATGGGCCGTGCCATCAACCCCGTCTCCGGCACGAACTGGGAGGGCACCGGTTTGCAGCCGGACATCCCTTGCGCTGCTGCCGACTCCCTCGACCACGCACACGCGCTGGCCCTCGCCCAACTGGCAGGCTGACCCAGCCCCTCGTCGTGCTTTACCGGGCAGGTCCACAGACTGCCCGACGCGCCGGAAGCCTACGGGGCCATGATCACTCGCGCCAAAGCAGCTCCCGGCCAAAGTCGCTACGCCGACCGCGCGAGCCCCCGCGCCCCCGTATGAGCGCCCCATCCACCACCAGACCGCCGCCCGGGGTAGCCTTCCCGTCCATTCGAAGGTCCCTGGAGGCTCCCTGTGCACACCACCGTTTTCCTGCTGCGGAGTGCGCTGGGCCTTGGTGGCGGTCTGGTGTTCATGTGGGAGCTGAACCGCCAGGCTTCGGGACCAGGCTGGAGAAAGCTGCGGGTCTTCTCCGCGGCGGGGGCTGTGGTCCTCGCCGGGCTGCTCGCCGTCTAGAGATCGCCAGTCAACGTGCCCCTCTCGTGCCCGTTCGGTCGGGAAACGGCGGGGAGCCGCAGTCACTGGTGGACAACCCTCACGAGAACGGAAGCCGGCCGATCACCCGCGGCCAGGGTTGAACTGCGCCAACGTGTCCGGACGCTGGAGGAGTTGGAAGAACTTCTCACTGACCGGCAGGAGCGGATCCCGCAGTGCATCAGGGGTTAGGTGGCCGAGCACGGCGAGGCGCCCTCGATGCGGGAGATCGGCAGGAGCGTGGGTCTGTCGAGCACGGCGTCCGTGGCGTACCAGCTCGACCAGATGGCACAGCTCGGCGTCATCGATCGCGGACCAGGCACCCGTACGGGGAGGGGAATCGCCCTGCGCTGGTGACACGATTCTTACCAGCACCCCAACGTCGGTCAGCGTCCGCGGCGGACCGTGCCCCTGCCCGGCACGGGGCACCGTGGCCATCCTCTGGCCAACATGAGGCGGGCGACGCGAATCGGTGCACCGAAGTAGCAGGTCAGAGTCCATCTCGCCCCGTGAATCCGGTTGGTCTGGGCCAACTGTCACTGAGTAAAATGGCCATCAGTGTTTCAACCCGAGTCCGCTACCTGCGCTCCCGTCAGACGGGTGGCCAACTATGGCTGAAGGTCACAGAGCATCGGACGCCCGCCACCGATTCATAAGTGAACGGATGATCCCCGCTGATGTGGCGGTGGCGTGGAACGGCTGCGGGCCGAAGGCTTCACCAGTCGCCTCCTGGCTGTGTGAGCAGCGCCCAAGCAGACGTGATCGACCACAGGCCCTAGGGGTATTGATCACGATCGTCGTTGAGCGCACGGGTCCTGGCGGCGTTTGCAGGCCATTCATTCCGTGTTGCGGGCCCGCGTGACGTTCGCCTCGCACTCCTTCGCGATGTCCCATGCGCCTTTGGTGTTGGCCGTCAGGTCGTTGTCCTCGATCACGCCACCGCCGCCGTCGTAGATCCATACCGCCTCATATGTGTTGCGGTTGATCCGGTTGGCGCGCAGGGTGGGGTTGCCGCCCGTCCTGATCGTCACACCCGCCCTGGTGTTGCCGGTGATGTCGTTGTCCTCCAGCGTGCCCATACCGTTGTCCTGGACGAAGACGCCGCTCTCCTTGTTGCCGTGGATCTGGTTGCGGCGC
>NZ_JBVJPT010000003.1:533551-700182 GCF_055609385.1 Streptomyces sp. NPDC036764 | reverse complement strand
AAGTCGACCAGCCAGCAGCGCCGCCTCCACTCCGCCATCACCGTCGCCGCCGGCTCCGCCTGGCTCACCGCCGCGTGCCTCGCCGGACCGACCACCGGGCCGATCGATGATCTGTACCTGATGGGCGGCCCGGTGGTGGCGCTGTCGTGGAACGTGCGGATGATCCTGCGCCGCAACCCCGACCCCACCGGCGAAAGCACCGACAAGGGCCTGCTCGCCAAGGTCGGTCTCGCTCGGGCGCAGGTGGGGGCGGTGAAGGTGGAACCGAACCGAGTCACCGCACCGCTCGCGCTGGAGGCAGGCGAGCAGACCCACGACGACGTCACCAAGAGCCTGTCCCGGCTCGCTTCCGCCCTCGACCTGCCCCGCAACGCCGTCCGCTACCGCCCCGACCCGGGCTCCGAGCGGCGGGGCGAGCTGGTGATCGTGCCGGAGGACATGCTGCACGACGTTGTCGAGTGGGACGGACCCTCGAACCTGGGTGGGTCGATCGCGGATCCGATCGTGATCGGACGCTACGACGACGGCTCCCCGATGCTGTTGTGGCTGCCCGGGGATCCGGAGGCGAACCGCAACGCCAGCCACCTGCTCATCGCGGGCGGCACCGGCTCCGGCAAGGGCGACACCGCCCTCAACGTCCAAACGGAGATCCTCTCCCGCACGGACGTGATGCTGTGGCTGTCGGATCCGAAGATGTTCCAGGACTTCCGCCCCCTGCTGCCCGGCATCGACTGGGCAGCCGAAGGAGGAAGCCCCACCGAGGTCATGGTGGCGGCGCTTCAAGCGGTGATCCCGGCGCGTACGGGGTGGCTGGGCCAGCACGGCTACCGCCAGTGGATCCCTGCCGCGGCGCAGGTGCAGAACAGCACCGCTCACACCTGCCGCCCGGACGGACGGGCGTGCGGCTGTGAGGGCATGCCGTACCTGGTCGCGTGGATGGAAGAGGCCGCCAACACCCTGCGCAACCTCGGAGACGACGCCTTCACCGGCATCTCCCAGGAAGCACGGTCGGCAGGTATCTCGCTGATCGTCTCGCTCCAGCGCCCCTCCTACGACCAGATGTCCACCAGCACCCGCGCATCCCTCACGTCCGTGATCGCACTCGGTTGCGACCCGCGAGATGAGGGGTTCTCCCTGCCGGAGACGGTCATCGACGCAGGCGCTCATCCGGGTGCGTGGGGTAACCGGCGCCCGGGTTACTGCTACCTGGTCACCCCGGGCATTGATGAGGACCGCTACCCGTCGCCGGGTCGCACTCGCGCCTTCACCCATCGTGCTGCCCCGATCATGGAGCAGCTCGCCGCGTGGGCCCTGGCCAACCGCGCCCCTGCCGACCCGATTACGGCCGGTGCCGCCGCGAGCGTCGCCGGCACCGCTTACACCCACCGCGCCGGCGACAGCGACACCGCCGGGCCGCGCCTGACCCTCGTGGACGGGGACGACGACATGGACCACGACGGACCGTTGATCGACCCCGAGGACGACGGCATTGACCCGGAGGCGGAACTGCCGGAGCCGGAAGAGGGCGACGATGCCCCGATCTTCGGCCAGGAGAGCGGGCACAAGCCTTCCCCGGAGGAGGCCCGGGAGCTGTTCGCTCGCGCGCTGGAGGAGTTCGAGGAAGAGGGCCGCATGATCGTGGGCCCGGTGGACTTCACCGACTGGTGCGACCGCCACAGCCTCTCGCGCTCGTGGGTCTCCCTTCGCTTGAAGGAGGCTGCCCTCGATGGGCGGCTGGAGGCGACGAACACCACCGGCCGGTGGCGCATCATCCCGGTCCTCACGGCCGCGTAACACCCGTAACGGTGTTACGCGCCCTAACACCCAAACCCCTAGGCAGGCGCGGTGTTACGCGCCCTAACACCCGACGCGTCACACCCCCTCACGCCTGCCTGACACCCATCCGCACGGGCCCGCGTCACACCTCGTGGCGCGGGCCCGCGGCTCACCCGAGGGAGCCCGAATGTCCCACCGTGATCCGCCGGGGATCATCGCCCCGCACATCCCCGCCGACGCCTACCGCCGCGCCGAAGCCACCGGCGCCCCGGTCGTCATCGTCGTCCACACCGCCACCCCGAACGGACGGCCGCTGCGCCACTACCTGATCCCGCTTGCCGTCGCCGGAGCAGCGGCCATCGGGATCTTCGCCACCGTGGCCGCGTTCCTCGCCCTGCTCGACTTCGCCGCCCACACCGCCGTCCAGATCGCCGCCGCCACCGGACCGCTCAGCGTCGGCGGCATCAGCCTCAAGCTCTTCGGCTCCAAACGCTGACAAGGAGAACCGTGATCGAGATCCGCATTCTCTGCGACCACTCCGACGTCCCTGTCATCGCCCAAACCGTCCTCGGTTCGGTCGACGCAACCTCCGTACGCCGCATCCCGGTCGCGGGCGGCACCCGCAGCAACCTGCTCATCGCCGCCGAACACCGCAGCAGCCACGCCGACTGCCCCCTCTGCGACGAGGACGGCATGACCCTTTGGTTCCTGCCCGACGGCACCGAGCAGCGCCGCCCCTGCACCGGCTTGGACTACGAGGACCTGCTTGCCACTGGCCTGCTGCCGCACGCCCCGCGCCGCGACGTCTGGCACCGCCGGACCCCTCAGGACTAGCTACGCCAAGGGCGGCCCCCACCTCTCGCCAAAGAACGCGGGACCGCCCTTGCTCGCCAGTCGCCCATCAAGGAACTGGAGACATCCAGCATGACCCATGACCCTCGATCCGCGCTGCTCCGCGCCGCCTTAGACGCGGCCGAACGGGGCTGGTACGTCTTCCCTCTCCGGCCTGGTGGCAAGCCGCCTGCCCTGCACGGAGAGAAGTCCTGCACCCGCACCGGCGAGTGTGCCGGTGGGCACCAGAAGTGGGAGCAGCGCGCCACCACCGACCCCGACCGCATCCGCGCGGCCTGGTCGCGAGCACCGTTCAACGTCGGCATCGCCACCGGCCCCTCCGGGCTGCTGGTCGTCGACCTCGACACGCCAGAACACAAGGGCAGTTCGGACGCGCCTGACGGCGCGGCAACCTTTGGAGCGCTCTGCGAGCGCACCGGGCATGCCGTCCCCGATACCTACCGGGTGCGGACCACCAGCGGTGGAACCCACCTGTACTTCACCGCCCCGACGGGCGTGCGCATCGGCAACACCGCCGGCACCGTGGCTCCATCCGTCGATACCCGCGGATGGGGTGGATACGTCGTCGCTGCCGGCAGCATCCTGCCCGCCGGACAGTACGAAGTCTTGAGCACCCCTGAGGCGGCCGTACTGCCATCGTGGCTCCAAACCGTCCTACAACCGGCCCCCAAACGCTCTCAGGCGCCCTCCGTGGCTACAGCGGGGCAATCACGGCGATATGCGGATGTAGCGCTCGCCAATGAGGTGCGGAACGTGGGCACGGCCCAACACGGCGAACGCGAGCGGAAGTTGTTCACCGCAGCGCGCGCCCTGGGTCGGTTCATCGCGTGGGGCGACCTCCCCCGACACGTGGTTGAGCAGGCTCTTCAGGAGGCGGGGGAGACGGCCGGACTCGCCGCGTCCGAGTGCCGCTCCACTCTCCGCAGCGCCCTCAACTGGTCCATCGCCCACAACAGCCGCACGGGGGCCACGGCATGAGCGCCTCATCCCGCCCCAGCCTGAAGAGCATCCCCAGCACCCCGGACGGACCGTCGGCCGCTCCACAGGCTGTGGACATGCCGGCCGTTGGCGAGCCGAAAGGCGCCGCCCGCAAGGGCGTCGTAACTGCCCTTCGTTCTAAGGGCTTCCGGCGCAGCGACGTCCGCCCCAGCACCGACCCGACGCCGGAGCGGCCCGGTATCCGCATCTATGCCCCACCGGTCTACCGGGACCACTACGACGGCGCCCGCTGGTCCAAGCGCCAGGGAGACACCCCCAACGCCGCCTACGCCTGCCCCTGCGGGCAGACCGGCACCGCCAAGGGGCATGACTCCGTGGCCGCGCTGGTCTACGAGTACGCCGCCCACACATCCGGCTGCACCGACACACCCGCAGCCTCCACGGAAGGGAGGGCCGCCGCATGACCGACAGTATCGACGGGGCCGCGCTGCTCGACGAGGTGGAAGACTTTCACCGCCGTTTCAACGTGTTTCCCACCGAGGCCGCGTTCGTGGCTGTGACGCTGTGGGACGCGCACGCGCACCTGCTCGACGCGTTCGACTCCACCCCGCGGCTTGCGTTCCTCTCTCCGGAACCGGGCTCCGGGAAGTCCCGGGCGCTGGAGGTGGTGGAGACGCTCGTGCCGCGCGCCATGGCGGCCGTGGACGCCTCCGCCGCCGCCCTGTTCCGGTCCGTGTCCGGCGTCGACGGCGGCCGGCCCACGATCCTGTTCGATGAGATTGACACCATCTTCGGGCCCAAGGCAGGGGAGAACGAACAGCTCCGAGGGTTCATCAACGCCGGCCACACCCGCGGCAGGGAGATGTACCGGTGCGTCGGCGACGGAGCCAACCAGCAGGTACAGGGCTTCCCCGCGTACTGCGCCGTCGCCGTCGCCGGACTCGGCTCCCTGCCCGCCACGATCATGACCCGGTCCGTCATCATCCGCATGCGCCGCCGGGCCCGCAACGAAAAGGTGGAGCAGTTCCGCACCCGCATCCACGTGCGGGAGGGCAACCAGCTCCGTGACCGGCTCGCCAAGTGGGCCGAGACGGTCCAGGAGCAGGTCACAGACGTGTTCCCGGAGATGCCCGACGGGGTCGCCGACCGGCCGGCGGACGTGTGGGAACCACTGCTCGCCATCGCCGACGCGGCAGGCGGGGACTGGCCCCGCCGGGCCCGTGAAGCCTGCCTGACGCTGGTCAAGGCATCGCAGGTCAACGACAAGGGCAGTATCGGCATCCGTCTGCTGACCGACCTGCGCGACCACGTGATGATCGGCATCGACCGGTTGCCCACCGTCGCCATCCTCGACCGGCTCAACGCCCTCGATGACGCCCCCTGGGCCGACCTGCACGGCAAGCCGCTCGACAACCGGCGCCTGTCGAAGATGCTCGCGGAGTACATGACGGCTGACAACGAGCCCATCGCATCCCGCAACATCAAGACCGCCGGCAGCGTCCTCAAGGGCTACTACGCCACCGACCTGCACGACGCCTGGCAGCGCTACTGCGCCCCACCCCCGGAAACTCCGCTACCTCCGCTACCCGGCACCGAAAACCCGGCCTGACCAGCGATAACGCGGTAGCGGCAACCGGCTTCGGTTGTCGCTACCCATCCGCTACCGCTACCCCTCCCCGCTACCCCAAACAGGCCCCTGACCTGCACGGTAGCGGCGGTAGCGGAAGTAGCGCCCCTCAGAGACGGGGCCAGAGGCCGCCCCAGCCCCTCACGGAGGTTCGACGTGCTCACCGTTGTCCCCGCCACTCCCGAAGCGTTCAAGGTGCCTGAGGTCATGCGGGCCTTACGCCTCAGCCGCTCAAAGGTCTACGACCTCATTCGCTCGAACGAGCTCCCGAGTTTCACGATCGGCCGATCCCGCCGCATCCCGGTCGATGCCGTACGCGCCTATATGCGCGATCGAATGGAGGAAGCTGCCTGATGGCCAAGCGTCGCGCCAACGGCGAAGGAACGATCACAAAGCGTGCAGACGGCCGCTTCCACGCCGCCGCCTACGTCTACCGTCCCGACGGGACGCGAACCCGCAAGTTCGTCTACGGCAAGACGCGTGAGCAAGTAGCCGACAAGCTCACGGAGTTGCAGGAGAAGACCCGGAACGGCATCCCTGCCGCCGAGTCAACCATGTCATTCGGCGACTACCTCACCTACTGGCTTGCCACCATCGCGCCGGAGCGACTCAAGCCTTCAACACTGAGCAGCTACGAGGGTCTGACCCGCCTCTACATCCGGCCGGCACTCGGCAAGAAGAGGCTGAACCGTCTTTCCCCGGCAGACGTACGCCGCTTCCTGACGGAGTTCAAGGTGTCCTGCCTGTGCTGCCTGCGCGGCGCCGACAAGGAACGGCCGGAGGAGAAGCGCTCGTGCTGCGCCTTGGGCCGCTGCTGTGAGCGCCGTCCGTCAGCTCGCACCGTCCAGTACGTCCATGCCGTCCTGCGGTCCGCTCTACAACAGGCGATGCGCGAGGAGCTGATCGCGCGGAACGTCGCCCGGATCGTAGAGACCCCCACTGTTGACGCCAAGGAGGTGCGTCCGCTGGACGCCGGAGAAGTCCGCCTGCTGCTCAAGACAGCTCGCTCCCACCGTCTCTACGCCCTGTGGCTGCTGCTCGTGTCCACCGGCCTGCGCCGTGGCGAGGCTCTCGCGCTCACCTGGTCTGACGTCGACCTCGCGAACGGTCAGCTCCGGGTCCGCAGGAACGTGCAGCGCATCCGGCGTGAGCTGCTATTCGGCACCCCCAAAACGAAGCGATCCGTCCGTACGGTGTCCCTGCCGAAGTCGTGTGTGCGGGCGCTCACTCTCCGCCGCGAGCAGCAGGAGCGAGAGCGAAAGGTAGCGGGCGAGAAATGGAAGCCTGCGCCTGGGCAGCCTGACGGGCTGATCTTCACCACGGTGTCGGGTCGCGTCACCGACCCCCGCAGCCTGAACCGGATGCTGACGATCCTCTGCCGGGACGCGAACGTCCGCCGCGTGCGCGTGCACGACCTCCGGCACACCTGCGCTTCGCTCCTGCTCGCACAGGGGGTCGACGCCCGCACGATCATGGAGACACTCGGGCACAGCACAATCACAATGACGCTGGACACCTACGCGCACGTCATGGGGACGACACTGCGAGCCGCCGCCGATCAGATGGACGACGCTCTCAGGCTGGACAACTCTGATGACATTTCGGAGGACAAGGGACAGCCAGCCGCCGAGGACTGAGGGCCCTTTTCAACCGCGTTGATGTCACCGGCTGATGTCAAAGGCCCGTTGGGATGATCCCAACGGGCCTTTGACCTGTGTGCACTCGGCAGGATTCGAACCTGCAACCTTCTGATCCGTAGTCAGATGCTCTATCCGTTAAGCTACGAGTGCTTGTTGTGTTTTTCTCCGCCGCTCCCGGCCCTTCTGGCCCGCTCGCGGCGACAGGAAGAACATTACATGACTGCCGCCGCCATGTGAAATCCGTTTGGTCCACCCCTTGTGACCTGCGAAAACGCCCTCTGGGGCGCTCGACGGGCGGGCCGTGCACCGGCGGTCCGAGCGGCGTGAACGACGAAGCCCCGGTCCAGGGGACCGGGGCTTCGTGATCGAGCGCGGAGGCGGAGGGATTTGAACCCTCGATGGGCTTTAAGGCCCAAACCGCATTAGCAGTGCGGCGCCATAGACCGGACTAGGCGACGCCTCCAGCACAGCCGCCCGCGCGAGCGCGAGTGGTGCGTGCAGATGATGACACAGTCGAGCGTGCTGTCACCAATCGACTCCCACGGTACTAGGCGGAGAGGTCGCAGGGCAAAGCCCTTCCCGGCGTGCTTCGAGGGGCGCAACGTCCGACGGTGTGCGGCGTTAGTCAGGTCATGTTGCAGGTCAACCGTTCCGCCGGGGCCGGCGGCCTTCGCCGGGTCCTCCTCACCGCCACCGGCACCCTCGCCGCCGTCGGCCTCACCTCCCTCGCCCCCGCCACCGCCGCGCCCGCCGCCGTCCCGTCCCTCAAGGGCCCGGACCGCGCCGGCGACCACCTCACCGTCACCGTCCACGACGCCGACGGCGGCGCCGACGTGACCTACGAGCTGACCTGCCATCCAGCCGGCGGCGGCCACCCTCACGCCGCCGACGCCTGTGCCGCGCTCGACCGCGAGACGCGCTGGGGCAAGGACGCCTTCGCACCCGTACCCGAGGGCACCTTGTGCACCATGCAGTACGGCGGGTCGGCCACCGCTCAGATCACCGGGACCTGGGCCGGGCGCCCCGTCGACGCCCGCTACGACCGCAGCGACGGGTGCGAGATCGCCCGATGGGACCGGCTCGTGCCGCTCCTCCCCGACCTGCGGGCGCAAGGGCGGCGGTCGTAGATCACCGGAGGGTCATCGACGGTCGAAGGCCGCCGGCGGTCGAAGGGGCGCTGGAGGGTCATCGGCGGTCGAAGGTCGTCGGCGGTCGCAGGCCGACGGAGGGGCGTCGGCGGTCGTAGATCACCGGTGGGTCGTGGACGGGCGGCGATCACCGGAGGGTCGCCGGCGTTCGCAGATCAGCGGACGGTCGTGGACGGTCGTACATCGCCGGAGGGTCGTGGACGGGCGTCGATGAGCCCACCGTCCGATGTGCGGTCCGGCGTACGCATCCCCCGTCCCCCGTCGCACAGGCTTTCCATACCGGACGCACCGGATCCGCAAAAGTCCCGCGAAGGTCTCGCGAAGTCGGCATGGACACCAGGCGGACGCAGGAAGGACGACGACACAGGCGGTCATACGTTCTGGGTCACTTCGTCGTGCGACCTCCCTCTCATCCGGCGTCGCGAGCGCAACCCCAGCCCTTAGACTCCCTCGCGTGACACGCCGCGGGCCGGTTGGCAAGATGGCCCGAGCGGTCGGCAAGGTGCGGTAACAGGGAGGAAGCGTCTCGTGAGCAGCAGGCCATCCCGAGGCGCTGCTCGCCTCGCAGCCATACTCGACGCGCTTCCCGATGCGTTGGTGCTGGTCAACGCCAATGGGACCGTCGTCAACGCCAACACCATCGCCCTGGAGGCCTTCGAGGCTCCCGGGACCGCGTTGGTCGGGCGCGGGCTGCTCGATCTGCTGCCCCAGTTCGACTCCAAGCTGATCCCGGGGTCCATGCGCCGGCCCGATCACATGGACCCGCAGGGCAGGACCAAGCCGACCCGGATGATGGCCCGGCGCACCGACGGCACCGAGTTCCCGGTCGAGGTCACGTCCGCGAATCTCGAGAACGGCGGCCAGGCCTACGACGGCTACGGCTACACCGGCGACGAGCTGCTCATGCTCGTCGTGCGCGACCTCTCCGGCACCGTCGACACCGAGGCCGAGCTGGCACGTTCGCAGCGGCAGACCGAGATGATCCTGCGCGCCGCCTCCGAGGGCGTCGTCGGCACCGACACCGACGGGCGGATCGTCCTCGTCAACCCGGCCGCCGCCCAGATACTGGGATACCGGGCCAGCGACCTCGGCGGGCGCGAGCTGCACACGCTCGTCCTGCACTCCCGTGCCGACGGGTCGCCCTTCCCGTACGAGGAGTCCCCGCTCGCCGACACGCTGCGCTCCGGGCGCAAGCACCGGGTGCGCGGGCAGGTGCTTTGGTCCAAGGGCAGCGCCAAGGTGTCCGTCGACCTGACGACCGCGCCCGTGCGCGACGGCGACCAGCTCGTGGGCGCCGTGATGACCTTCACCGACCGGCGGCCCTACGACACGCTGGCCGAGGAGAAGGACGCCGCGCAGAAGCGGCACGACGAAGAACTCGAACGGCTCGCCGAGGAGCACGCCTCCGAGCTGACCGCCCTGCGGCAGAAGCACGTCACCGAGGTCGAGGAGCTCGAGGAGCGGCACGCCGAGGAACTCGCCGCCGGCGAGGATCGCTACGCCGCGCTCGGCGAGCGCGAGAAGGACCGGTACGAGGCCCTGTCCGGGCGGCACGAGCAGTTGCTGACGCTGCTCGCGGGGTCGCTGCGCGGTCCGCTGGACGAGCTGCGCCGCGAGCTGGCCGCGCTCGCCGCCGACGACGCGGGGCAGTTGTGGCCCGAGGCCAACCAGGTGCTGCACCATCTCTCCGCCGGCTACTCGCGGATCACGACGCTGATCGACAACGTCCTCGGCTACCAGCAGTTGGACTCCGGCAGCGATCAGGTCGTCCGTACGAAGGTGATGCTCGACGCCGTCGTCGCCGCGGGTGTCGACGGGGCCGTCGAGCTCATCGGCCCGGGGCGGGTGCAGTTCGCCGTGCACGCGCCGCCCATCGAGGCCGAGGTCGACCCGCAGCGCCTGGCCACCGCGCTCGCGCATCTCGTCGCGGACGTCGCCGGGGTCGACGCGACCGGCAACTCGCCGGTGTCGGCGGGCGGTTACATGGACAACACCGTCGTCGTGGCCGCGGCGCAGCGCGGTGAGGTCGTACGGATCGAGGTGCGCGGGCCGTATCCCGGGGGAGACCCGGTGCACGAGCCGATCGTGCGCGGGATCGTGCGGGCTCACGGTGGGGTGCTTCAGACGCACGAGGTTCCTGGGATGAGCGGCAGTGCGTTCGTCCTCGAAGTGCCCATCGGGGGCGGGGCGGGCGCCGTGGCCGCCGCTGTCGGCGATGCCGCCGCGGACGGGGCCGGCGAGGCCGATGGGGCGAACGGAACCGAGGGTGCCGGGCAGGGCGGCGGCACCGGACGCCGGCGCGCCCGGCGGTCCTCCGTCGACGCCTTCCTGGAGAGCGACACGCCCGAGGCCGACGCCGAGGGTTCCGCCGCCGACGCGGAGGCCGCCGCGCCCACCGGACGACGGCGCAGGCGTGCGGCGGCCGCACCCGAGCTCCCCGCGGGCACGGGTGACGGCGGCGGCGAGGCATCCGGCGGCACCGGCCGGCGCCGCGGACGTCCCGCCGATGACGGCAGCGAAGGCGGTGACGGTGTCTCCGAGGGCGCCGTCATGACGGCCGCCGAGCACGCGGCCGGGACCGCCGCGATCGGCAACGGCCTGGGCGGGACCGTACCGCCGCAGGGCGTTCCCGCTCCCGGCGGACGACGTGCCCGGCGGGACGGCGGGGAGCAGCACGCGCTGCCGCCCGCCCTGCCCGCTGCGGCCGCCGACCCGGCTCCGGCGGCTGCCGGGTCCGGTACGGCCACCTCGGGCGATGCCTCCCAGCCGAGTGGGCGCCGTCGTCGTGCCCTGGCCGCGGCGGCCGAACGAAGTGCCGCGCAGGAGGCGGGTGCCCGTACGGTGTTCGCCCTGCCGCCGGCCGAGGCGGACCGCGTGCCCGCCCAGGCCGCACAGGGACCGGGCACGGCTGGGCCGACTCCGGCTTCGCCTGCCGCTCCGGCGCCTGCACAGGCGCAGCCGCAGCCGCAGGTTCCGGGGCAGGGGGCGCCGGGCGGCGTACGCGGCGACGAGGGCCGGCACGATGCCGTGCCGCATGATCAGGCCGACGACCACACCCCGCCGCAGCCGCACCCCACCAGCGCGCCGACCGGGCGTCGCCGACGTGCCGTGGCTCCGCCGGCGGAAGCGGTCGGCGCGGCCGCGCAGGAGGTCCCGGCGCAGGTGGCACCGGGGCAGGTGGCACCGGGGCAGGTGGCACCGGGGCAGGTGGCACCGGGGCAGCCGGTGCCGGTGCAGCAGACCCAGGCCCAGCCGGTTCCGGGGCAGCAGGCCCAGCCGGTGCCCGGGCAGCCCGTTCAGGCCGCCGCGCAGAGCGTGCCCGCGCCGGGCGCCGCCGCCCCGGGCGGGCCCCTCCCCGTCGAGGCGGCCCCCGGTCGGGGCGTCCCCGCGCAGGGCACGCCGGCGCAGGGCGTCCCGGCCCCGCAGCCGTGGCCGGCCGCCGACGACACCTCCGGCGCCGGTACGGCCGTAGCGCCGAACGGTGCCGCCACCCCCGTACCGCCGCATCCGAACGCCCCCGAGCCGGCGCAGCCCGCTCAGCCGGGCCGGGCGCCGCAGGGGCAGGGCACGCCCGCTCCGGGTACACCGCTGCCTCCCGAAGCCGCAGCCGCGGGCTCGAAGCAGCGGGCGGCGCAGCCCCTTCCGGCCGAAGCCGGTGCTCCCGTCGACCCGAACTCGACGCAGGGGCGCGCGATCAGTGTGCGGACGTTGGGGCAGGGTGTGCCCTTCACCCGGCAGGCCGCTCAGGTGCAGCAGCCCGCGCCCGCCGCACAGTCGTCGGCGACGCCTCCCCCGCATCAGACCAGCGGCGGACGCCGCCGCAAGCTGGGTACGCCGCCCGATCCCGCCGCCCGGGCCGGTGCCTCCGTGGAGCAGGCGGCGCGGCCGCATCCGCAGGGCGAGCAGCCGGTGCCCCCGGCCCAGCCGCAGCCTTCGCCCGGCGGGCAGCCGCAGCCGTCGATGGCCGGGCAGTCGCGGCTCGCGCCGACTGCCGAGGCGGCCGGACGGTCGTACGCCATAGGCGCGCCGGACGAGAACGCCGCCGAGGGACCCGAGCCGCTCGACGGGCCGGGCGGTGCCGTCGAGGTGGCCGACACTCCGCGTCCGCAGCCGATGGACGACGAGCTGCCGCCGGAGCCGCTCGACAACCCGCGGCGGCTGCTGGTTTGGCCCGCGCCGGATGTGACGACCCAGCAGGCGTTGAGCGACCGCGGCTACCGGCCGGTGATCGTGCATTCGCGCGAGGAGGTCGACGCGCAGATCGCGGCGTTCCCCGCCGCGCTGTTCGTCGACCCGCTGACCGGGCCGATCACCCGGACCGCGCTCCAGTCGCTGCGGCAGGCCGCCGTCGCGGCCGAGGTGCCGGTGATGGTGACCGCAGGGCTCGGGCAGGCCTCGCGGGAGGCGGCGTACGGCGCCGATCCCGCCGTACTGCTGAAGGCGCTGGCCCCTCGGGACAGCGAGCAGCACCCGCCGCGGGTGCTGCTGATCGAGGAGCACGCGGAGATCGCGCTGGCTCTGACGGCGACGCTGGAGCGGCGCGGGATGCAGGTGGCGCGGGCCGCGAGTGACACCGACGCGGTGATACTGGCGGGCGACTTCCGGCCGAACCTGGTCGTGATGGACCTGATGCAGGTGCACCGCCGCCAGGCCGGGATCGTGGACTGGCTGCGCGCGAACGGCCAGCTCAACCGCACCCCGCTCGTCGTCTACACGGCCGCGGTCGACCAGGCCGACCTGCCCCGGCTGGCCTCCGGCGAGACGGTGCTGTTCCTCGCGGAGCGCTCGACGAGCGGCGAGGTGCAGGCCCGGATCGTGGACCTGCTGTCGCGGATCGGGACCAACTAGCTCCCGACCGGAGGCGCCCCGAAAGGGGCGCGGGGAACTGTCGTCGATCGGCCGCGGGTTGTCCGTGGCCCGGTCGCGCAGTTCCCCGCAACGGCGTTCCGTCAGAGCTTGGTGACGTCCAGGCCGCCCTCGGCGTACTGCCTGCGCAGCACCTTCTTGTCGAACTTGCCCACGCTCGTCTTCGGCACCGCCGCGATGACCGTCCACCGCTCCGGCAACTGCCACTTGGCGATCTTGCCCTCGTCGGCGAGGAAGCTCCGCAGCGCCTCGAAGTCAGTGCTGGCGCCCTCCTTGAGAACGACCGTGGCCAGCGGGCGCTCGCCCCACTTCTCGTCGGGGACGGCGACCACGGCGGCCTCGGCGACGTCCGGGTGGGACATCAGCGCGTTCTCCAGGTCGACCGAGGAGATCCACTCGCCGCCGGACTTGATGACGTCCTTGGCCCGGTCGGTGAGGGTGAGGAAGCCGTCGGCCGAGATGGTGCCGACGTCGCCGGTCTTCAGCCAGCCGTCCTCGCTGAACTTGTCGGCGGGGCGCAGCGGTTCGGCGTCGGGGCCGTTGTAGTAGGCGCCGGCGATCCACGGGCCGCGCACCTCCAGCTCGCCCGCCGACTCGCCGTCCCACGGGATGCGCTCGCCGCCGGGGCCGGTGAGCCGGGCCTCGACGCTCGCCGGGAAGCGGCCCTGGGTGAGCCGGTACGCGAACTCCTCCTCCGTGCCGATCGCGTGGGCCGGCGGACGGGCGACCGTGCCGAGCGGGGAGGTCTCCGTCATGCCCCAGGCGTGGCAGACCCGCATGCCCAGTTTGTCGAACGCCGCCATGAGAGAGGGCGGGCAGGCCGAGCCGCCGATGGTGACCTGGCCGAGGGTGGAGACGTCACGGGGGTTCGCGTTGAGCTCGGCGAGCAGGCCCTGCCAGATGGTGGGCACGGCGGCCGCGTGCGTCGGCTTCTCGCGCTCGATCATCTCGGCGAGGGGCACGGGCTGCAGGAAGCGGTCCGGCATCAGCATGTTGACGCCGGTCATGAACGTGGCGTGCGGCAGGCCCCAGGCGTTGACATGGAACTGCGGGACCACCACGAGCGAGGTGTCCTGGTCGGTCAGACCCATCGACTGGGTCATGTTGACCTGCATGGAGTGCAGATAGATCGAACGGTGCGAGTAGACGACGCCCTTCGGGTCGCCCGTGGTGCCGGAGGTGTAGCACATGGCGGCGGCCTGCCGCTCGTCCAGCTCCGGCCAGTCGTACGTGGTCGGCTTGCCGGCGATCAGGTCCTCGTACTCGTGCACCTGGACGGAGGCGTCCGCGAGGAGGGAGCGGTCACCCGGGCCGGCCACCACCACGTGCTCGACCGGCTTGAGGTGCGGGAGCAGCGGGGCGAGCAGGGGGAGGAGCGAACCATTGGCGATGACGACCCGGTCGGCGGCATGGTTGACGATCCAGGCCAACTGCTCGGCCGGGAGTCGGAGGTTGAGGGTGTGCAGGATCGCGCCCATGGAGGGGATCGCGAAGTAGGCCTCGACGTGCTCGGCGTTGTTCCACATCAGGGTCGCGACCCGCTCGTCGCCGGTCACCCCCAGGTCCTCGCGCAGGGCGTGCGCGAGCTGGGCCGCGCGCTCACCGACCTCGGCGAAGGAACGACGATGCGGCTCGGCCTCACCCGTCCAGGTGGTGACCTGCGATGTTCCGTGGATCGTGGACCCGTGGGCCAGGATCCTCGAGATCAGCAGCGGTACGTCCTGCATGGTGCTCAGCACGGCGTCCTCCCGGGGGCGACATTGCCTACGCGGTGGTAAGGGTTGCGGAGATTCTGCGCGCATACCGCGCGGTATGTCACTAGGGCCGGGTGATCGATCATGTCACGTTGCGTTCACAGAGCCCTGCCGCTAGGGAGGAGCTCTGCCGCGAGGGGGAGCTCTGCCGTCAGGGGTGAGAGGGAGGGGCTCACCGCCGACCGCAGGCCGCCCTTATCGGACGAGCCCCAGCTCCGGGTCCTCGCGCAGCTTGCCGAGCGCTCTCGACACCGCCGACTTCACCGTGCCCACCGAGACCCCGAGCACCTCGGCCGTCTGGACCTCGCTGAGGTCCTCGTAGTACCGCAGGACGACCATCGCCCGCTGCCGTGCCGGCAGCCGCATGATCGCGCGCCACATGGCATCGTGCAGCGCCTGCTGCTCCGCGGGGTCGGTGTCCTGGCCCGCCACCGGCTCCGGCTCCGGCAGCTCGTCGCAGGCGAACTCGTCGACCTTGCGCTTGCGCCACTGCGACGTCCGGGTGTTGACCAGCGCCCTGCGCACATAGCCGTCGAGGGCACGATGGTCCTCGATGCGCTCCCAGGCGACGTAGGTCTTGGTCAGCGCGGTCTGCAGCAGATCCTCCGCGTCGCACGGGTTCGCGGTGAGCGAGCGGGCGGTACGCAGCAGCACCGGCTGGCGGGCCCGTACGTACGACGTGAACGAGGGATACGTCGCGCTCGGACGGGACCGCGTCGCGGCGTCGGAAGCGCTGGTGCAGACGGGTGTGGTCATGGCTCCACGCTATGAGCGGCCCCTACTTCGGCGGATCGGCCGCAGGTGCCGAAGCCGCGTCCGCCTCAGGTTGTAGGGGTGGGGCTGACTCCACCTCCTGAAGGTGGACGAGGGAGGGACGCCTACTGCGGGATTACCCCTGAGGGTCACCCGTCGGCAGCAAGCACCAGCCCGGATGTCGGCACCCCTGTCCCGGCCGTCACCAGCACCCGCTCGGCACCGGATATCTGGTTCACGGACGTCCCCCGCACCTGCCTCACCCCCTCCGCTATTCCGTTCATCCCGTGCAGATACGCCTCCCCGAGCTGGCCCCCATGGGTGTTGAGCGGCAGCCGCTCCTCGGCCACGAAGCCCGGGGCCTCGCCCTTTGCGCAGAACCCGAACTCCTCCAGTTGCATCAGCACGAACGGCGTGAAGTGGTCGTAGAGAATCCCCACATCGATCTCCCCGGGCCCCAGCCCCGCCGTCCGCCAGAGCTGCCGCGCCACCACGGCCATCTCCGGCAGACCGGAGAGGTCGTCCCGGTAGAAGCTCGTCATCTGCTCCTGCCCGCGGCCGGCGCCCTGAGCCGCGGCCGCTATGACGGCCGGTGCGTGCGGCAGGTCGCGGGCCCGCTCGACGGAGGTGACGACCAGCGCCTGGCCGCCGTCCGTCTCCTGGCAGCAGTCCAGCAGCCGCAGCGGCTCGACGATCCAGCGTGAGGCGGCATGGTCGGCGAGAGTGATGGGTCTGCCGTGGAAGTACGCGGCCGGGTTGGTCGCCGCGTACTTGCGGTCCACCACCGCCACATGCCCGAACGCCTCCGGCGTCAGCCCATAGGTGTGCAGATAGCGCTGCGCCGCCATCGCCACCCAGGACGCCGGGGTGAGCAGCCCGAACGGCAGCGACCAGCCGAGCGCCGCGCCCTCCGCCGAGGGCTCCCGATGCTGCACGCCCGAGCCGAATCTCCGGCCCGACCGCTCGTTGAAGGCCCGGTAGCAGACCACCACCTCCGCGACCCCCGTCGCCACCGCGAGCGCCGCCTGCTGGACGGTCGCGCACGCCGCGCCGCCGCCGTAGTGGATACGGGAGAAGAAGGACAGCTCCCCCATCCCGCACGCCTGCGCCACGGTGATCTCCGGGCTGGTGTCCATCGTGAACGTCACCAGCCCGTCCACGTCTGCGGGTGTCAGCCCCGCATCGTCCAGCGCGGCCCGCACCGCCTCCACGGCCAGCCGTAGCTCGCTGCGCCCGGAGTCCTTGGAGAACTCGGTGGCCCCGACACCGACGATCGCCGCCCGACCACCCAGGACGTCCCGCTCGCGCACGCTCATGCCGGGTGCTCCGCGGTCTCGGTAGCCGTCGCGGTCGGGGTCGCGGGGACGGTCGCCGTCGCGGTCGCGGGGACGGTCGCCGTCGCGGGGACGGTCGCGGTCGCGGTCGCGGGGACGGTGGCGGTCGCGGGGACGGTCGCGGTCGCGGTCGCGGGGACGGTGGCGGTCGCGGTCGCCGGGGCGGACGGTTCTCCCGCCGGCACGGTCACCGTCACCGTGCCGGTCACGTGCTTGCCGATGCCGTTGGCTCCGATCACCCGTACCGTCGCCGTGT
The DNA here is from genome assembly GCF_055609385.1 of Streptomyces sp. NPDC036764. Lineage (NCBI taxonomy): Bacteria > Bacillati > Actinomycetota > Actinomycetes > Kitasatosporales > Streptomycetaceae > Streptomyces > Streptomyces sp. NPDC036764. Next base: position 683,237 of record NZ_JBVJPT010000003.1, on the reverse strand, counting down.
CGCCGTCGACCTCCTCGACCCTGCCCGTCAAAACCATCGTGTCTCCGGGGTAGTTGGGCGCCCCGAGTCGTATGGCCACCTTGCGCAGAACGGCCGTCGGTCCGAAGTGGTCGGTGATGTAGCGGCCGACCAGGCCGTTCGTCGTGAGGATGTTCATGAAGATGTCGGGGGAGCCCTTCTGGTGGGCCAACTCCGTGTCGTGGTGCACGTCCTGGTAGTCGCGGGAGGCGATGGCTCCGGCGACGATCAGCGTGCGAGTGATCGGGATCTCCAGCGGCGCCAGTTCGTCACCGACCCTGAACCGGCGCTCCGCGATCCGTTCGACCATCCGCTCGTCGCCGCTCATGCGACAGCCTCCTCGGCGTCCCGGGCCCGCCAGACCGGCAGCACCAACTCCTCGTCGTACGCGTGGAATTCGAGCAGAACCGGCATTCCGATGCGCACCTTGTCGTACGGCACCCCGAGCACATTGCCGATCATCCGCACACCCTCGGACAGCTCGATCAGGCCGACCGCGTAAGGGGGGTCGAAGGCCGGGAAGGGTGGGTGGTGCATCACGACGTACGAATAGACGGTCCCTTCGCCGCACGCCTCGACCGTGTCCCAGTCCGGGCCTCCGCAGGCGTTGCAGCCGGGCAGCCAGGGGTGGCGCAGGGTGCCGCAGGCGGTGCAGCGCTGGATGAGCAGTCTGTGGTGCTGAACGCCCTCCCAGAAGCCGGCGTTGTCGCGGTTGACGACGGGGCGGGGGCGGGTGGGCCGCTGCTGATGGTCACGGTCCGGCCGCGGTTGACGGTCACGGTCCGACCGTGGCTGACGGTCACGGTCACGGTCCGCCCGCGGCTGACGGTCACGGTCACGGTCCGGCCGTGGCTGTCCTGCCGCCCGGTGTGCGGGGGCGTATTTGAGGATGCGGAAGCGGTGGGTGCCCGCGAGGTCGGGGCCGACGTGGATGTCCATGCGGGTCGTGACGAAGTAACCGGTGCCGAGCTTCGTCGTCTTCCTCTCCGACACCGACTCGATGACCGAGTCGAAGGTGATTTCGTCCCCGGGGCGCAGGAGCCGTAGGTACTCCTGCTCGCAGTCCGTGGCGACCACCGAGGTGTAGCCCGCCTCGTCGAGCAGGCCGAGCAGCTCGTCGTAGGCGTGCGCGCGGCCCGGCTGGCCGGTGAGGCCGCTCATGGTCCACGCCTGGAGCATGGTGGGTGGCGCTATGGCGTCCGGGCCCGAGTACGCCGGGTTGGTGTCGCCCATCGCCTCGCACCAGTGCCGGATCATGGGCGCGTTCACGGGGTCCTTGCCCGCACGTGCCACCGCCGCGGGCCGGCCCTCGTAGGCCTTCAGCCGCGTGTCGAGCTCGTCGTCCGCCGCCACCTCGCGGCTCACCTCCGGCCCGTAACCCACCGTCGCCCCCTCGTCCTCATCGCCCCACGGCGCATCGCGCTGACACTTCTGGTACACCGCGCCCGCCGATCCGGTTCCCACGAGTTCTGGAGAACTTTCCGAGGCCCCTGGCTGTCCACCGCACGCCGCACGCGACATGCCTCGTTCCGCACGCCGTGCAGTCCGCCGTGAGGCCCCGTCAAGATTTCTGACTGTCCGTCAGATGCGATGCACTGTCAAGGCGACGGGAAGCGCCTGTACGGCGAGGGCCGCGAACGCCCGCGCATCGAGAGCAGGAAGCACCGCACCTCGGCACACGGCAGCACCCGCACCGCGACACACGGCAGCACCCCCGTCGCGACAGCCGAAAACGCCTGCGCGGCGGTACCGAAGTACCGCCGCGCAGACGCGTTACACCCCACAGCACACCCACAGTTGCGAGGAGGCCGATGCCTGAGCACCGGAGCACCGACCCCCTCAGCTCACCACCAGAGCGGGGTGAAGTTGACCGCCGTGTTGTCATTGCCCTGGTTGACGGACGTGAAGGCGGAGCCGTTGACCTGGGCGGTGTTGCTCTGGTTCGAGGCACCGGAGCCGGTCGCCTGCTGCTGGGTGGTGGACGAGGTGCCGTAGTTGTCGCCGCCGACCCCGCTGCCGATGAGGCCCTGAGCGGCGTTCGTGACAGCCGCGCTGGATCCGTTGTCCGCGATGGCGCCGTTGTCCGCCGTCGCGACGCCGGAGAACAGGGCGACAGCGAGCGGAAGGGCGGAGACGGCTGCGATGACGCGGGCAGTACGGATGCTTGCCATGTTGTTCCTCCAGAACAGGTGCGCCCAGGCTCCCCGCCGGGCGCTTTGGTGGTGCATGAAGTACGGCTTGTTCCAAGGCAGTTGGCCGACCACCCCGGAGTCGTTCACGACGTCGCGAGATCAGAGTTGCCCACCGAATCCCCGGCGAACCACCCCGGAAGCCCCTATTCGCCCTCAAGCGTGATGACAAGTCGATAAACCCCTTTCGTCACTCTCAACCCACAGTCCAGGGCAGTACGGACAGGTCGACCTCAAGCGGCACAAGAGGTGAAAGGTTCCAGCACCCTTCCGGCCAACCTCCGCCCACAGACGAGTCCTCGGCGAGTCGCAGCCAATCCCTCTTTCTTTTTTCGAACATCCGTACGAACATGGAGGCATGGCCACCACCGACCGGCAGGCCACGACGCTGGCCCTCGCACACGCCCTGTCAGCCGCCGAACGCGGACTGGCCGTCATCCCCCTGTCCCGGACGAAGCTCCCGGCCCTGCGCTCCCCCCACCGCGACGAACCCGACCCCGCGCCCTGCCACGGCGAGTGCGGCCGCTTCGGGCACGGCGTCTACGACGCCTCCACCGACCCTGCCCGCATCCGCGAACTCTTCGCCGCCGCCCCATGGGCGACCGGCTACGGCATCGCCTGCGGGCTGCCCCCGCACCAACTGATCGGCATCGACCTCGACACCAAATCCGGTACGGACTCCTCCGCAGCCCTGCGCGAACTGGCGCTGCGCCATCTGTTCACGATTCCGCCCACGGTGGTCGTCCTGACCCCGAGCGGCGGCCGGCACCTCTGGCTGACCGGCCCGCCCGACGTCGTCGTCCCCAACTCGGCGGGCCGCCTCGCACCCGGCATCGACATCCGGGGCGCCGGCGGCTACCTCGTCGGCCCCGGCTCCCGCACCGACCACGGCGTCTACAGCACCGCCCCCGGCACCGCCCACATCGCCCCCGCGCGCTGCCCGCGCGCCCTCCTGCGCCTGCTGCTCCCCCCACCTCGCACGCACCACCCCGCGCCCCCGTCGACCGGCGGTCACGGCCAGGGCCTCGTCCAGTTCGTGCTCGCCGCGCACGAGGGCCAGCGCAACACCCGCCTGTTCTGGGCGGCCTGCCGCGCCTACGAGGACGGCATCGGCCCCGCCCTCGTCGACCCGCTGGTCGAGGCGGCCCTCAACACCGGCCTGACCGAACGAGAGGCCCGCGCGACGATCGCGTCGGCGGCACGTATGACGGGGCACCGACCCTGACGGACGTGGCCGTACGACCGCCCCGACAGGCACAACGGACGCAACAGAGGCGACAGAGGCAACAGACGACGCTATAGACGCACACGTACGACCGCCCGACGGCGTGAGGCCGCCGACCTCGACGGAGTCGGGCGACTGACCGGCCCTGAAATTCACGGGAGCTCGATGCGCCACCGCCTTAGAGTGCCGACCATGTCGCTGACCAGGGTCGTCCTCACGTCCGGCCGCTCGCTCGACCTATCGGAGCTGCGGCTCTCCTCGACGTACGGCGGCATGCTGGAGGGCTACCCGTGCAAGCCGCTCAACGAGATGAAGATCAAGAGCCTCGTCATCGCCGCGGAACGCGCCCACCCCGCCGCACCGGTGCACCTCGTGCCGCCGCCGCGCGAGTATCCCGACCAGTACTCCGGCGCGTTCGGCCCGGTCGAGGTGCTGCCACCGGTGGCCTGCGTGGGCGCGTTCCACTCCACGGCCCTCGACCGTGACTCCGACCCGGTCCTGCACCGCTCCACCCTGACGATCATCTGGTTCCAGCCCACGACGCATGTGCCGACCGGCTGCGACGCCGAGGACACGCTTCGGGAGGTCGATTGGGAGGGACTGGCGCGGGACTACGCGCTCTAGAACGGAAGGGGCGCCTCTCCAGGAGAGACGCCCCTTCAGGCAGGTGCGGTGGGTGTGGGATTTGAACCCACGGTGACATCGCTGCCACGACGGTTTTCAAGACCGTTCCCTTAGGCCGCTCGGGCAACCCACCTCGCCCCGGCCCACCAGGGGCGGAGCGGGTACAGCGTACCGGCCTCGCGGGTTGGGCGGGGTTCATGGTCCACACATGGCCCACTGGCCCTGCTTTCGCCCGCCGGCCCCATCGCCTCGCTCAGCACCCGATGACCAGTCCGAGCCAGGCGTGGGGAGGTCCGGCCGGCGGTTAGGTGGGGGCTCCGCCTTCCTCCCAGATGATCCCTGATGGCCGAGATCAACGGCCTCTGTGTGCCGTCGTTGCCGTCAGGGCTCAACGGTGGAACCGAGCGCGAGCCTCGACGATCACCGCCCCAAAGCCGTTGCGCCGCCCTCGCGCACGCGGAGCCGTGAGCGCGAGGGCGGCGGCGATGTTCGGATTTGCGCCGGATGACTGCTATCCGATACCCCAGAAATCGATGCAGGGTTCATTGTCGGCTGGGTTGTACTGCGAGGCCCGCGCCGGAGTCATCACGCCCTCTTCAGGAAATTGGTAGACCAGGTCGCCATTCCAGAAGAGATGCACCAGGTAGGCCACCAGATTCTGGCACTGGCCGGCTCCTCCAAGAAGGAAGGGAACCGACTGTCCGCTGGCAACGCCTTGTTCGATCTGCTGGACGCCCGCGACTGCGGACGATGCGTAATAGACCCGAATTACAAAGTTCTCCGTCGTCTGATTTTGGAACCAGACGACGTAATAGCTGCCGCCAGCCGCTGGGGAAGTTACCCCACGCTCCGCCGCCCCCTCAAGTGCGGTGGTTTTGTAGTCGAATGACTCTGCGGCGCCACCGGCTGCAGAGGCGACATCCAGCAACAGCTTCTTCGCTTCTTCGCTCACGCCTTTCGTCTCCCTCCATCTATGAGCACACAGCCTGGACTATTCCGGAATGTATGCCAGGTATAAACCAGTTGATTTGCCCAGGCCGGAACGCACCGACGTTAAACGGGCAGCGATAGCGATCCGGAGCGGACTTGGTGACAACGAAATGCATGCCGTCAAAGTACTTGATAGCCAATGGTCCCCGAATCACGTTGAGTGCCTGGTCTGCAAAACGATTGTCGGGGACGAAGAATCCGTCACAGTCCCAATAGGTCGGAGTCGTCCATCCAGAGGGGAGGCAGTAAAGACTGTTGTCCCATGGAGACGTTCCCATTTTGGGGCCATACACGAGAAGTGTCTCGTCTGTGGCGTTCGTGCACTGCCCCCAGCCCACTCCCGCGCGAGGTTCGATCTCCTGTGCCGTCACATCGAACTTGAGGTCCGCCGGTTTCATATCCTCCACTGATCGGCGGCGCAGGAGATCAATTCGGCCAACATCATTCCCTAGCAGGGCACCCTCGTCCATGACGTCACCCCTCCCGTCTGATGCGCGAACTCGCGCCATTGGGCACCCTGAGCGGCACACACGGAATCTGTCAACGCCGTCCTCGGGAACTCGTATATTAATCCCCCCTGCGGATCTCACGATTCCGTACGGGAACTGCAAGTTCCGGAAACCAGGGTCTTACTGAAGTGCGATTACATAGGAGTGGTTTACCGAGGCTGAGTAGACGGATGAGGGGCCAGAGAGCCAAGGGAATCAGCCCGCAAGTCAGTCATTTTTACGCCGCAACGCCCCATCGACACACGTGGACATCGGGAGTAGATGAATAGGCAGCCAACACCATCCGGGAGGATCTTTCATGCCCTACGTCTGCTCTTTCGTCCCCGCCCATGTGCTGGACCACATTGCGAGGGTCCATGCACGGGAAGGCCTCGATCCGACTGACGCCCAACGGTCCGCGGTCGTGTCAGATCAATTCCGCAGGACGCGCAATCAGGCACCCGTGTTCGCACCGAACGCGCCTGCCCCTCAAGAAATCGACGAGGGACTGATCCAAGGCGTCCAGATCCCAAAGCCAGGATCTGCCGGCGTCATCGTCTATGACGACCTGAATCAGTGGAAGTACAACGTGAAGGCCGTGCGAGGCGAGGGTGACCCTGCCGTCGCCGGTCAGAACGCCAACGACGCGTACGATCACATGCACAAGGTCCTGGAGTACTATCGCGATAAATTGGGGCGCTCCTCCCTGGACAACTTCGGACTAAACGTGGTCGCCAACGTGAATTTCGGAGTCGGTTTCGACAATGCGTTCTTTGATCCGACCGCACTCCTCATGGTCTTCGGAAACGGCAGCAACGTCGTCTTCCGGGACCTCACCGCGGACATCGACGTATCGGCCCACGAACTCACCCACGGCGTGACACAGTTCACCAGCGGTCTGAACTACACGAACGACCAGAGCGGCGCCCTCAACGAGTCGTTCAGCGACATGATCGCCTCGGCGATCGACGCGTGGGTCAACGGTCGCGACGCGGACAGTCACGACTGGCTGATCGGTGACGACATCATGGCCCCGAAGCTGATCGGAGAGGCCCTGCGCAACATGGCCGAACCAGGAACCGCGTACGACAACCCCCTTATGGGGCGCGATCCGCAACCACGTGACATGAGCGGCTACTTCGAGCCGGCGGACCCGCACCTCATGTCGGGTATCACCAACCGCTGGTTCTACTTGATCTGCCGTGAAATAGGCATCGCCGAAGGAACTCTGATCATGTATCAGACGCTGCAGAATCTCTGGCCGACGGCCAAGTTCAAGGACGCCGCCGCGGTCGCGGCGTCGCAGGCAGCGATACTCGCCACGAACAAGAAGGTGTCCCGCGAGGCTCCTCAGGTGGTCAGGGCCGCAGCGCGTCAGCAGGGCATTTGGTAGCACAGCGACGCCCGTGACCGCTCAGTGCAGGGTGATCGGATCCAATGAAGGGGTGCCCCTATATTGGGGCACCCCTTCATCGCCGGCACGTTTTTGACCTGCACAGGCGGTGCGGCCTCGCAGAGAGAAGTTGGGCTTAGCCTCGTCCCTCTTCGCACGCCCAAATGGCGTGAGACTGCCTGACGCCTGCCCGCTGGAGACCCTGCTGGCAGTGCAGGATCTCGTCGCTGCACGCCGCCTGCACCTTGGGCCCGATCCTGTAGCCCTTGCCATCAAGGTACTTCATGCACTTGTAGGCGTAATCCGGGGCCGCCTGTGCCGGAGCAGCAGCGAACAGCGGGATGCCCGCTGCAACAATGGCGGCGGCAGCAAGTGTTGCCAACTTCCGCATATGAACCTCTTCTTCGTGGGGGGTTGCATTCACGAATGGCGACCGAGCCGCTCGATGCTCTGCTCGATGCTTTGACTCGCCCAATGAGATTTTTTGGCCAAATAGCCGATTCTCACTGCCTGTTCGTGAAGCTTTGCCGATCAGTTGATCAACGGCGATCCGAGTATAGGACAGGCCCTCCACGCCGAGCCCAGCAGGCACTTGCCGGTGAAATGGCAGGCCGGCCAGACCGGGGCCCCGGCTCCGAAAAGTACCGGGCACGCGTGTGGGCCGGCTCCTGTCGAAGCCGGCCCACGCGCGCGTGCCCGTCGTGTCAGCTATCGCCGGTGCGGGCACCCAGGGTCAGTTCGACGGTGTGGGTCTTGCCGCCGCGTTCGTAGGTGATCGTGACCTTGTCGCCGGGCTGGTGGGTCCAGATCTCGCCGATCAGGGTGGGGCCGGAGTCGATCACCGAGTCGTCGAGCTTGGTGATGACGTCACCCGGCTTGAGGCCGGCCTTGGCCGCGGGGCCGCCCGCCTCGACCGCGTCCGAACCGCTGGCGCCCTGCTCGGTGATCTTGGCACCGTCGCCCGTGTCCTCCAGGGAGACGGAGGCGCCGATCTTGGCGTACACCGGCTTGCCGGTCTTGATGAGCTGCTGGGCGACGTACTTGGCCTGGTTGATCGGGATGGCGAAGCCGAGGCCGATCGAGCCGGACTGGCTGGTGCCGCCCAGGCCGTTGGCGGCGGACTGGATCGCGGAGTTGATGCCGATGACGTTGCCCTTCGCGTCCAGCAGCGGGCCGCCGGAGTTGCCGGGGTTGATCGAGGCGTCCGTCTGGAGGGCGCTCATGTAGGAGGCGTTGCTGCCGGTGCCGTCGCTGGAGGCCACCGGGCGGTTCTTGGCGCTGATGATGCCCGTGGTGACCGTGTTGGACAGGCCGAAGGGGGCGCCGATGGCGATCGTCGAGTCGCCGACGGCCACCTTGTCGGAGTCGCCGAGCGTGAGCGGCTTGAGGTCCGAGGGGGCGCTCTTGAGCTTGATGACCGCCACGTCGTAGCCCTGTGCGTGGCCGACGACCTCGGCGTCGTACCTCTTGCCGCTCGGGAACGTCGCCGTGAGCTTGCCGCCGTCGACCGCGTCGGCCACCACGTGGTTGTTGGTGAGGATGTGGCCCTCGGTGTCGAAGACGAAGCCGGTGCCGGTGCCGCCCTCGCCGCTGCTGCTCTCGGCCTGGATGGTGACGGTGCTGGGCAGCGCCGTGGCGGCCACGCCCGCGACCGTGCCCGGGTCGCGCTTGACCGAGCCGCCGCTGTCGGGGGCGGAGACGGTCGTCGAGGAGGTGTTGTCGTCGTTCTTGGCCAGGGTGTAGCCGAGGCCGCCGCCCAGACCGCCGGCGACCAGCGCGGCGATGAGGACCGCGGCGAGCAGACCGCCGCGCCCGCGGCCGGACTTCGGCGCCGGCTGCTGGTACGTGGCACCCCAGCCGGAGCCCCCACCGGCACCACCCGCACCACCCGCACCGGCGCCACCACTGTCGCCGTACGACGGTGCGCCGGGCGGCTGCGGAGGCGGCCAGGAGGCGTCGGGGGCCGAGCCCTGGGAGGCGGGCGGCTGGGCGCCGTGGGGGTCGGCCGGCGGCTGGGATCCGTCGGCCGGCGGCTGCGCGCCGTTGGCGGCGGCATGTGCGGCGTGCGGCTGCGCGGCGTAAGGCTGTGTGCCGTTCGAACTCGCCGGGGCGGTGTTCGGCACGGGCGGGAGCGGGGTGGTGGGCTCGGCGTCGGCCGGCGGAGCCGGGGGCTCCTGGGATGCCGGAGCAGCAGGAGCATCCGCCGGCACGGGGGGTGCGGACGGGGCCGGGGGGACCGCGGCGCCCTCGTTCTCGGTGCTCACAGCTTCTCTCCTATAGATCCACGGCTGGTGTTGTCGGTCGCACTCGGTCACGCCCGTTCACGCTTGTTCATGGCCGGTGCGCTTCAGCTATGCATGTCTTTTGTATGCCGTCAGCTTTTCCCACGGGCCGTCAGAGCACCATAAGCGGTGCCTGTGCGTCCGCGGCCACTCTTTATATAGGTCATCAGCGACTAAAGGGGCGCAACCCCTACGCTTCGGAAACGGCTCGGGAAACCACTCCCGAATCCGCTCCGGTCGCACGGATACCCCGGGGCGGTGGCACCATGACGCGGTGACCCACGCACGGCAGCACCAGATCCAAGTCGTCGCCCATCGAGGAGCGTCCGAGGACGCTCCTGAGCACACCCTGGCCGCGTACAAGAAGGCGATCGAGGACGGTGCCGACGCCCTCGAGTGCGACGTACGCCTCACCGCGGACGGCCATCTCGTCTGCGTACACGACCGCCGCGTCAACCGTACGTCCAACGGCCGCGGCGCGGTCTCGGCGCTGGAGCTCGCCGAGCTCGCCGCCCTCGACTTCGGCTCGCGCAAGAACCGTGACTCGTGGAAGAACCGGGCCGAGGAGCCCGACTGGGAGTTCCGGCCCGAGGACCCCGAGGACACCTCGGTGCTGACCCTGGAGCGGCTGCTGGAGCTCGTCGCCGACGCCGGGCGGCGCGTGGAGATGGCCATCGAGACCAAGCATCCGACCCGGTGGGCGGGGCAGGTCGAGGAGCGGCTGCTGCTTCTGCTGAAGCGTTTCGGCCTCGATACGCCCGCCTCGGCGGCCGAGTCCCCGGTGCGGGTCATGAGCTTCTCGGCGCGCTCGCTGCATCGCGTGCGTGCCGCGTCCCCGACGCTGCCGACGGTCTCCCTGATGCAGTTCGTCTCCCCGAGGCTGCGCGACGGGCGGCTGCCCGCGGGGGTCCACATCGCCGGGCCCTCGATCCGGATCGTGCGCAGCCACCCGGCTTACGTGGACCGCCTGAAGCAGGCCGGCCACCAGGTGCACGTATGGACCGTGAACGAGCCCGAGGACATCGATCTCTGCGTCGAGCTGGGCGTCGACGCCATCATCACCAACCGCCCGCGCGCGGTGCTGCACCAGCTCGGCCGCTGACACGCGCGTTCGCGAAGCGGGTCGCACACCCGACCCACGCGCGCCCGCGAAGCGGGTCCCACACCCGACCCACGCGCACCTTCGGAGGGGGTCGCACACCGGGAAACCCCTATATCCCCTTCAATCCCTGCACAACCTCTTGACCCCACTGCCCCTCCGGCCCCATCCTCCACTCTCGGCCACACCGAAGAATTCCAGCCATCTCGATTACAGGGAGTGCTCCGGCGCGTTCGGTCCGTATTCGATCGTTACGAATGCGTCGCCGGACGTTGATTGGCCGGTTTCCGGTACAGGCCAATGGGGCATCCACACCGTGGCGTGGGGCAAAGGAGGTCTCGGGGGTGGCGTTGGTGGTGGCACAGGAGGTGCCCACGTCGTCGAGCATGGCCGTACCCCATGGTCCTGCGGGCGTGGGGGAAGCAAGACACCGGATGCGCAAGCAACTGCGCACGGGTGGCGTTGCGGAATCGGTCATCGACGATGCCGTACTTATTCTTTCCGAACTCTTGAGCAATGCGTGCAAGCACGGCCGACCACTCGGCGACGCGCTGTCAGGGGACGGTGACGTCCGGGCCGCATGGCGTGTGGGGTCCGGCGGCAGGCTCACGGTGGAGGTGACGGACGGCGGCGGACCCACCCGCCCTGCTCCGGCCACGCCCTCGGTCACCGCGCACGGCGGCCGCGGGCTGAACATCATCACCGCCCTCGCCGACGACTGGGGGGTACGGGACGACGCCCGGGGCGAGGTCACGGTCTGGGTCGTGGTCCACGACGACGTGCACGATCCCGATGCCGGGCCCCGCCGGGACGACTTCGCTACGCGCGTCGCAGCCCCGTCGGTTCACGCGATACCCCGCCTCGACTTCGCGGACGCCTTCGACGACCTGGACTGACGACGGACCGCACCAGCTCAGCTCCCGGCTACCGCGACGGCGGTCTGTCCGCAGACTCCGGACCACTGCGACGGCGGTTTGTTCGCAGTCTCCCGGCTACTGCGACGGCGATTTGTCCACGCGCTCCCGGCCACTACGACCCCGGTTTGTCCACAGACTCCCGGCACGACCCGCTGCGTTGTCCACAGCCTCCCATCGGCCATGGCGTGAACGGCTAGGCTCGCGCCCGTACCAGACGAGCCGTAACCGGGAGACACCCACGATGGCCAAGAAGCGAGTCCAGACCAAGGCCAAGCGCCCGCAGCTCAGCGACGCAGAGATCCCGGTGGTCGGCGCGCGCGAACCCTGCCCCTGCGGCAGCGGCCGGCGTTACAAGGCCTGTCACGGCCGGGCCGCCGCGCAGGCGGTGACCGAGCTGGTGCAGCGTCCCTTCGAGGGACTGCCCGGCGAGTGCGACTGGGTGGCGCTGCGTGAGCTGGTGCCGGCCGCCACCGTCGAGCTGCCCCTGAAGGGCGGCCTGCCGGAAGGCGTTCCGTCCGTCACGCTGGCCACGGTGCTGCCGATGGCCTGGCCGGCCCTGCGCCGCGACGACGGCTCGGTGCTGCTCGGCCTGCAGAACGACACGGCGTCGGGCGACATCAGCCGCGACCTGGCCGACACCCTCCAGCAGGCCCTCGCCGCCCAGCCCGGCACCCCGGTCCAGGGCCGCCGCGCCCCCGCCGAGGGTCCCCGGCTCCAGGATCTGCTCGACCCCGAAGGCACGTTCGAGCCAGTTGTCCACCCGGGCTTCGAGTTCTGGGTCCCGGACGCGGAGAACGCCACTCCGGAGGTGGCCGCCTCCCTTGAGCGGGCGAACGCCGCGGCCATCCCCACCGTGAAGCTGACCGGTGTGGACGCGGCCTACTGGTGCGAGACGCCGGACAAGAACCACCTGCGCTGGGTCATGCCGCACCCCGAGGAGCAGCTTCTGGACGCCCTCGCGCGGCTGCACGCGGCGGGCCGGTCGAGCCTCGGCGAGGGCACCCGGCTGGTGGGTTCCTTCCGTGCTCACGGCCTGACCGTGCCGGTCTGGGACCTGCCGAGCGGCGTCGGCGCCGAGGACGTGGAGAAGCCGGCGGCCGAGTTCGCCGAGCGCCTCGCCGCGGCCCTGGCCACGGACGCTCCGCTCACGCCGGACGAGCGTCGCGCGCGTGGCGGCCTGACCAACCGGCAGGTCACGCTTAGCTGACGCGCGGCGCGAAGACCGGGTTCGGCTGAACGGCCGTTCAGCCGAACCGGGCCGTGCGGGAGGGTGAAACCGATCACAACTCCCCTGCGGAGCAAGGGAATCCGTGACTTGAAAGCCCGGATCGAATTTGCGAACCGCCGATCTCTTGTTACCGTTCCATTAGCCCGGTTGCTGGTGCATCCCCCGTCGCCAGCAACCGGGTCTTTCCATGTGCACGGTTCTTTACGGAATGACGTCGACCGTCAACCGTCCGTGGGTCCGCCCGATTTGTCCGGCGCGGAGTTACTCGCCGAACGCAGCAGCAGCGCACCCCCACCGGCCCGCTCCGCGAACTCCGTGACCGCGGTGTAGGCGTCCAGTCCCGCGCGCGTGGGCTGCCGCGGCGTCTCACACGTCCCGGGTTCGTCCTCGGCGCTCACTTCGCAGCGCATCTGCATCGTGCGTCCACCGGGCCCCATGAGGCTCAGTACGGAGTCCAGCGCACCACCGGTCGCATTGCGGTAGTAGGTACGCGCCCAGGTGTCCTCGCCCTGGGTGAGGACACAGGTCTGCGCCTCGACGCCCTCGGGCGAGGTGAGTTCGGGACCGCAGCGCACGGCGGTCGAAAGGCCCAGGTCGAGCAGTGCCGGTGAGTCGCTGGGCGTGGCCGTGGGCGCTTTGGCGTCGCCGGGCGGGGCCTGACGTCCGGTGCCGTCCTTCGGGGCATGCGGGGAGGACCGTACGGCGTCGCGTGCGGGCGCGCCCACAGCGGCGCGGCCCGCCTCGACGACCTGACCGGCGGCGGCCCAGGCGAGCGGCAGCGCGATCGCGGCCGCCGCGACGGACGCGAGGGCGATCAGACGGACTCTTCGCTGGTTCGGCCCGCGGCGATGCGACGACGACGGTGCCCTTTTTCCCCTGGAATGACGCGGCATATCCGGAAGATAACGACCGCGCGCGCGTGCGCCGTTCCGCGCGCGCCGGACACCCCTACAACTCGGGGGCGCTCACACCCGTACGAGTGAGGGCCTCGACCACGGCGTCGACGACGGCCTCCACATCGGGCACCCACGGGGAGGCCGAGCCGGGCAGCGGGGCGCGCTGCCAGCTAATCGGACCCTGACCTGTCTCGGAGGGGGGCAGTGCGAGATAGCCGCCCTCGCCGTGGAAGCGCAGCGAGCCGGGGACGAAGTCCTTGGCGTAGAGCAGTTCGCCGAGCTGCTCCATGGAGTACGGCTTCACCAGGATCGCCCAGCGGGCGGGCGAGGCGACGACCGGGCCGAGGCGCATGCCCATGCGGTCGAGTGCGGTCAGTGCGTGAGCGGCCGGCAGGGCGGGGAGGCTGACCGCGCAGGGCGCCTGACCGCCGGTGGCGAGGATGATCGGCGCCGCGGGCCGGTTGGTCCACCACCAGCGCACCATGCGCTCGTCGGTGGTGGCCGCGAGGAGGCCGGGGTCGAAGGGGTGGGCACCGGGAACCGTGCAGTCAGGGTCGGGGCAGCCGCAGCGGGAGTGCCCCTGTGGCTGCGTCGTCACGCCCGGGAGTACGGGCCATTGCCATTCCGTCGCGAAGGTCAGGGCCGCGCTGATCAGCTCAGACTTCCCGTCACCGCGCAGGAGCCTGCGTCGCCTTCCGAGGATCTCGCGCATGAGCGCTCGTTCCTTTCCGTTGCACCGCTGGCAACACCGTGGACCACATCACACCATGTGTCGATCACTTCACTGTGCGTACCTGTTGGCGCATCACACCCCTGCCTTGAGCAAGGGAAACCCCTATGGGCCGAGCGTTGGCTGCTTCCGCGGCAGCCTCGTCCATACTGCGTCCAGCAAAAGCATGGGCGTGGCGTGGGGTGGCGAAGTCTGGCGTTTTACCGTCGCGCGTATTTCTCTTCGCCTCCGCCACGGGAGGATGGGGCACGATCGTCGGTGGCTAAGACGCCCGGGTCCGTCACCAGGTTCCGGGCGGTTGTCAACCGCCCCTGGCCTTCACCGAGTACGTACCCATCACGACCGCTGTGACGCTCCGTGGAGCGAAACCAGTCGACCGCAATACCCCGTTCCCTGAGGCAGTTTTAAGCCAACTTTGCCATTGCGCAAGAGGTCTACGAGGAGTGCTCTGGTTGCCCACGGACACCAGGAATCCCAGCAGGACAATGCTGGACATCCCCTTACGAGTGCGTGTACATGTGGAGACACTGCTAGCGGCGCAGAATGACATGGGGGTTTGCGATGCTTTTGAGCAATACGCACCGGTCGGAAAGCCGGACGCCATGAACGCTCCTCACCCTCCGAAAGTGGCCGGAATCGATTCGACGGTTCCGTCGCCCGCACACACTGTCGCGCCCGCGCCCGCGACCTCGGCAACCTCAGCCGTCACCCCGCCGAGCGCACCCAGCGCACTGCTCCAGGACCGTCTCGCCGGCTGGGTCTCGGACCTCACGACGCTCCACGAACTCACCGAAAGCCTGGCCCGCACGGCCACGCTCGCCGACGCCCTCGAGGAACTGCTGCGGGCCGGCTCCGCCCTCGTCGGCGCCCGGCGCGGGCTCGTCGTCCTGGAACCCGCGGACGGACTGGGCCCCGACACGACCATCGGCCTCGGCCTCGCCCGCGCCGACCTCGGGCACATCGAGACCGTGCCGCGCAGCGCGATGTCGTACGGCAGGATCCTCGACGGGCTGCCGGGCGGTGACGGCGAGATCGCCCAGCCCGACCTGCTCTCCGAGGACGGACTCGATCCGCGCCACCGTGAGGTGGCCGCCCGCCTCGGCTACGCGGCCAGCTACGCCCTGCCGCTGTCCACGGACGACGCCGGGCGTCTCGGCGCCGCCGTCTGGCTGTACGACGAGCCCGCCGAACCGGCCGAGCGCCAGCGCCACCTCATCGGCCTGTACACCCGCTACGCCACCGAGCATCTGGCCCGGCTCCTCGAAGTCGAGCGCACACGCGCGTGCATGCGGACGATGGCCGAGGAACTGCTGCCCTCCCGGCTGCCGCGCATGGCCGGCGTCCAGCTCGCCGTGCGGCACCGCACCGGCCCGCGCGGGGGCGGCGACTGGTACGACGCCCTGCCGCTGCCGGACGCCGCGCTCGGCCTCGCGGTCGGTTCGGTGACCGGGTCCGGCCCCAGCGCGGTCGCCGCGATGGGGCGGCTGCGGGCCAGCCTGCGGGCGTACGCCGTGATGGAGGGCGAGGACCCGGTCGCGGTCCTGTCCGACCTGGAGCTGCTGCTCCGGCTCACCGAACCGGCCCGCTCCGCCACCGCGCTGTTCGCCTACTGCGAGCCCGCCCTGCGCAAGATCACGCTCGCCGGCGCCGGGCACACCCCGCCGCTGCTGATCGGCGACCGGCGCACGGAGTTCGTGGAGACCTCCGTCTCCGCCCCGCTGGGCATGCTGGCCTGCTGGGAGGCGCCGAGCGTGGAGGTCACCGCGGAACCCGGAGAGACGGTTCTGCTGTACACCGACGGGCTGCTGCACCGCACCGGCGACGCCACCGACCGCGCCTTCGCGCGGCTGCACGCGGCGGCGGCCGGGGTGCCGCGGGCGATCCGGCACGATCCGGACGCCCTCGTCGACCACGTCCTGCGGACCGTGCTGCCGGACGGGGCGGACCTGGCGGACAGCGACGAGGACGTCGTCCTGCTGGCCGCACGCTTCGAATAGGCGGCCCGTGTGGCTCTGGTCACCCGCCCGTGAAGTGGCCCTGGTCACCCGCCCGTGAAAGGGACGCGGTCCGCCATAACAGGCACGTGGTCCGCGCCATAGCACCGGCGGGCATGCCGTCCTGCTGCCCTGGGCTCCGTCCCGTACGACCGTACGATGGATGGGGTCCAGTGCCGTATCGAGGAGGATGACCGTGGCCGACGAGCTCACCCCGGCCGAGTCCATTGCTGCTACCGCAGCGGGCCCGGAAGAGGGCGCAGAAGAGCCGATCAAGCAGCGCAAGAACGGCCTGTACCCGGGCGTGTCCGACGAGCTCGCCGAGAACATGAAGTCCGGCTGGGCCGACACGGAGCTGCACGACCTGCAGCCGATCGCCCAGGCCGCCGAGACCGCCGCGCGCCGCGCCGCACTGTCGGCACGGTTCCCGGGCG
The DNA here is from genome assembly GCF_055609385.1 of Streptomyces sp. NPDC036764. Taxonomy (NCBI): domain Bacteria; kingdom Bacillati; phylum Actinomycetota; class Actinomycetes; order Kitasatosporales; family Streptomycetaceae; genus Streptomyces; species Streptomyces sp. NPDC036764. Next base: position 666,730 of record NZ_JBVJPT010000003.1, on the reverse strand, counting down.
AGCGCCTCGTGATCCCCGCGGGCAACCTCAAGACGCGCTCGAACGACACCGAGTACGCCTTCCGGGCGTCGGTCGAGTACGCCTACCTCAGCGGCAACCAGACCGAGGACGGCGTGCTCGTCCTGGAGCCCGTCGCGGACGGCCACGAGGCGACGATCTACCTCCTGCCCCGCTCCGACCGGGACAACGGCGAGTTCTGGCTCTCCGGCCAGGGCGAGCTGTGGGTCGGCCGCCGGCACTCCTTGACCGAGGCGGAGAAGCTGTACGGCATCCCGGCCTCCGACGTGCGCGAGCTCGCCGACAGCCTGCGCGAGGCCACCGGCCCGGTCCGTGTCGTGCGTGGCTACGACGCCGGCATCGAGGCCGCGCTGACCGACAAGGTCACCGCCGAGCGGGACGCCGAACTGCGCGTCTTCCTCTCCGAGGCGCGGCTGATCAAGGACGAGTTCGAGATCGGCGAGCTGCAGAAGGCCGTCGACTCCACGGTCCGCGGCTTCGAGGACGTGGTGAAGGTCCTCGACAAGGCCGAGGCGACCTCCGAGCGCTACATCGAGGGCACCTTCTTCCTCCGCGCGCGCGTGGAGGGCAACGACGTCGGCTACGGCTCCATCTGCGCGGCCGGCCCGCACGCCTGCACGCTGCACTGGGTGCGCAACGACGGGCCCGTGCGCTCCGGTGACCTGCTGCTGCTCGACGCGGGCGTCGAGACGCACACGTACTACACCGCCGACGTCACGCGCACGCTGCCGATCAACGGCCGCTACAGCGAGATCCAGAAGAAGATCTACGACGCCGTGTACGAGGCCCAGGAGGCCGGTATCGCGGCCGTGCAGCCGGGCGCGAAGTACCGGGACTTCCACGACGCCTCGCAGCGCGTGCTCGCCGAGAAGCTGGTCGAGTGGGGGCTCGTCGAGGGGCCGGTGGAGCGGGTGCTGGAGCTCGGGCTCCAGCGGCGGTGGACGCTGCACGGCACCGGGCACATGCTCGGCATGGACGTCCACGACTGCGCTGCCGCGCGCGTGGAGTCCTACGTCGACGGCACGCTGGAGGCCGGCATGGTGCTGACCGTCGAGCCGGGGCTGTACTTCCAGGCCGACGATCTGACGGTGCCGGAGGAGTACCGGGGCATCGGGGTCCGGATCGAGGACGACATCCTGGTGACCGAGGACGGCAACCGGAACCTCAGCGCCGGGCTGCCCCGGCGGTCGGACGAGGTCGAGAGCTGGATGGCCTCGCTGAAGGGCTGACGTTGGATTGATGGCCGGATGCCGAAGGGTGTCCGGCCATCGTCGCGGGCTGCGGGCCTCAGGTGGCTTGTCGCGCAGTTCCCCGCGCCCCCGGGACGTTGCCCTACGCGGCGCGTACCAGTACTGGCAATGAGTCCAGGAAGAGCGCGCCTGCCAGCAGGCCCGCACTGCCCCGCGGGCTCCACGCGCGTGCGTGCAGGTCGGCGTCGAGCGACGCCAGGGCGTCCGCGCCTGCCTCGGTCGCCGTACCGCCCGCCTCCAGGACCGCGCGGGCGCCCGCCTGGACGTGGCGCAGCCCCATGGGGCCCGCCGTGTGGAGGAGTTCGGTGTCCTGAAGGGTGGACATCACCGTGAGCAGGGCGTCCAGGCGGGCCTGTTCCTCGGTGGTGCCGGACGCGCGGGCCTGGGTGAGCGTGTCCAACGCCCGCCGCACATGCGGGAATCCGGCTCGTGCCTCGCCCCGGGCGCCGGCGGCGCCGTACTTCGCGGACACCGAGGAGCCCCGGGAGGGCCTGCGCGGGGCACGCTTGTCTGTGTGCGCGGCGATGCGTTTGGCGGTCGCGGCGACGTCCCCCTCCCCGGCCCGGGGGTCGAGCGCGGCCGCGGCCACCAGCAGGCCGAGCGCCCACAGCGCGCCCCGGTGACCGCCTCCCGCGAGGTGCACCGAGTGCTCGGTGCACCTGCCGATCGCGCCCAGCTCGGTACGGAGCCCGGGGGTCGGCCCGCCCGCGCGCCGGGCGGCCGCGGCCATCGCGGCGAGGCCGGGCGCGAGCGCCTTGGCCGACCAGCGCAGCGTGCAGTGGTCCTTGCGACCGGTACGGGCGTCGAGGTCGCGCGGGTCGGGCAGGCCCGGCTTGGGAGCCAGGGCCAGTTGTCCGGTCAGCGCGCTCACGGCCGCCTGCGCCAGCGCCTCGTCCTCGCGGCTGCTCATGGCCGTACTCCTCAAGAGGACGCCGGGGCCGACGGCGTGCCGCTGGGCGCGTCTCCGGGCGGCGTACCGCCACCGCCCCCGCTGCCCGCGCCGGTGTTCTCGGCGTCGGGGTCGATGGCGACGGTCAGGAAGCCCTTGTAGCCCTTGGAGGGGTCCTTCTTGTGTACGGCCTTCAGGGTCAACAGGCCGCTGGAGGCCCCGCCACCGTCGTAGACCATGTCGTCGTCGAGGGTGGTGTAGCTGCCGGAGTGCTTGGAGTACGGCTCCAGCGTGAAGATCTCCTCGGCACTCTCGTCGTCGAAGAAGAGCTGGCCGGTGTAGTTGACCTTGCCACCCTCGTAGGTGCCGTCCTCCTGCTGGCCGCCGGTGTGCACCTTGAGGTGGATGTGGCAGGTGCGCGGGGTGTACCAACCGGGGAAGATCGTCTCGAACTTGACGACCCCGTTGGCGCCCGCGATCTGGTAGCCGCGCAGGTAGGTGTCGTCGTCGGCGGTCGAGCCGTCCTCGCTCTCGGCGGGCGCGGAGCCGCCGGGGTTGGCCGTGGTGTAGCCGGAGTAGTAGCCCCAGGCGTCGCAGTGCCAGATCTCGACGGCGGCGCCCTTGACCGGAGTACAGCCGTCGGTGGCGTCGACGACGGTGAGCCGCAGGGTCAGCGGGACGCCGCTCTTGCCCTCGGTGATGTCCTTCCGCACCAAGGCGCCGTCGAGGTAGTACGGGCCTTCGGTGACGCTCGACATCAGCGTCATGCAGCCGGAGCTCTCCGAGGGGCTCGCGGAAGCCGCCGTTGCCCCTTCGGCCGTGGTCGTGGCGGTGTCGGCGAAGGCCGCCTGATAACCGGCGACCGCGAGTCCGCCCGCCGCGACCGTGCCCCCGGTCACCGCGAGGGCGCGGCGCCGGGTGATCGACTTGTCCTTGTGGTTTCCCGTCATGGCCAGGAAGTTAGGGACGCCGCCCATCAGGGGCTTGGGGCGCCGCTGTGCGACGGCTGTGAGTGCCGAGGAAGCAGGCGGCGCAGGACCTTTCCGCCGGCGCTACACCGCCATCAGCGGGGCGTCCTTGCGCCACTTGAGGATCTTGTCGAAGCTCACGACGGCACCGCCCCGGTCCGGCTTGTTGCCGATCTGGACGTGGTCGGCGAGCTCGCTGATGAGGCACAGGCCCCTGCCGTCCTCGGCGTCGTAGGACGCAAGACGGGGGGCGCGATGGGGTGCCGTGAAGCCGGGACCCGAGTCGGCGACCTCGATGTGGCACTTCTCGCCGTCCAGATAGGCCGTGACTCGATACGCCTGCGGGGAGCCGTCGGTCGTGACGCCGCCGCCGTGCTCGACGGCGTTGGCGCAGGCCTCGCTGAGCGCGACGGAGAGGTCGTAGGAGATGTCCGGGTCCACCCCCGCCGTCTCCATGGTGCCGAGCAGCAGGCGCCGGGCGAGGGGAACGCTCGCGGCTTCACGGCGCAAATGGAGTGACCACCAGATGCTCATGCTCCAGCCTCCTGGCCGCGGCTCGACATACCGTTACGTATTGCCACGAGTGCCCGGCCGTAAGCACATCCTTGACGTGATGCCGCCCATATGGTCGATGCGCCCACGCCGTAATCGGTGTATGTGGGGGCGGCCCACACCAGAAGGTGATCTTCCGGCTCTACAGCCCCGTATACCCCGTACCTCTTCTTCGTCCCCAACCGCCCGTACCTCATCTTGCGGACCTGCCGTATGGCGGTCATAAGGCCAGTGCGATGATGAGCCCGCCATGACTGCCCCCCACCCGCGCACGGCGCGCTCCGGAAGCGATCTCCGGGTCCTGCGGGCCGCGGTGTTCGCCGCGGTCTGCGTCGTGCTGGCCGGGGTCGGGCATGTACTCGGCTCCTGCGCCACGATTCCGCTGTGGACGCTGGGCGCCGGGTTCCTCGGGGTCCTGGTCGTCGCCCTGCCGTTCGCGGGGCGCGAGCGCTCGCTGCCCGGCATCGCGGCGTTGCTCGCGGTCGGCCAGACCGTTCTGCACACGGTGTTCGGGCTGGGTCAGCATGTGACGGTGACCGCGCCGTCCGCGGCATCCGGGTCCGGGTCCCTGTCCGACGCCGCGCTCGTCGAGCGGGCCGCGCGGCTCGTGTGCGGCACCGCCGCGGCGGCCATCAGCCCCGCCCAGGCCCAACGGCTCCTCACCGATGCGCGGATCGGCCCGGCCACGGGGGCGCACGCCTCGCACTCCTCGGCGGACGCCATGTCCGTTGCCGCCGGCTCTCCCGCCTCGCTGCTGCCGTCCCTGCCGATGGCGCTCGCCCACGTACTGGCGGCGGTCGTCGCGGGGTGGCTGCTGCGGCGCGGGGACCTGGCCCTGCTGCGGATAGTCGAGATGTCCGCGCTGTCGGCGCACTCGGTCGCCGAGGGGGCTTTCGTACGTTCCCTGCGCGGGGCGCTCGCGCTGGTGCGCGCCCTGCGTGCCGGGCTCCCGGGCGCACCCGAGGCGGGCCCGCGCTTCCTGCGCACCGAGTCCCCCGCGCGCCGCGCGCCACGCACGGTCGCCCTCCAGCACACCGTGATCAGGCGCGGCCCGCCGGCCGACGCGCTCGCCCTCGCCGCCTGACACGACGCGACCTTCGCTCCACTTCCGTGGGTTGACTCCACTTCCGTGGGAGGCCGCCGTCGTGCGGCACGCGCGCGTGCGCGAATTCTCCGATCCAGCGATCTCTTCCGGCCGGACTTCCCGGCCTTCCCGCTGATCGGGCACCACTACGCGCGCGTACTCCTCTTCACCACCGGAATCCGAATCTCACTCACAGTGGAGTGCTCCGCATGAAGGCCTCTCGTATCGCCGCCGCAGGCGCCCTCGCCGGCACGGCCGTGCTCGCCCTGTCCGTGCCCGCTTTCGCCCACGTCAGCGTGCAGCCGGAGGGCACGGCCGCCAAGGGTGGTTACGCGGTCGTCGACTTCAAGGTGCCCAACGAGCGCGACAACGCCTCGACCACCAAGCTCGAGGTCAGCTTCCCGACCGACCACCCGCTGGCGTCCGCGATGCCGGAGGCCATGGACGGCTGGAAGATCGAGGTCACCAAGTCCAAGCTCGACAAGCCGATCGAGATGCACGGCGAGAAGATCTCCGAGGCGGTCTCCAAGATCACCTGGACCGCCGACGGCAAGGGCGTCGAGCCGGGCTACTTCCAGAAGTTCCCGGTCTCCATCGGCCAGCTCCCCGAGGACACCGACGAACTCGCCTTCAAGGCGATCCAGACGTACTCCAACAAGGAGGTCGTGCGCTGGATCGAGGTCCCGCAGGAGGGCCAGGACGAGCCCGAGAACCCGGCTCCGGTGCTCGCGCTGTCCGCCGCCGAGGAAGGCCACCACGGCTCCTCTTCCTCCGACAAGGCCTCCCACTCCGAGGACGCCGAGGCCGCCGCCGCGAAGACCGAGGCCGCCGAGCCCGCCGACAGCAGCGACACCACCGCCCGTGTCCTCGGCGTGGTGGGCATCGTCGTCGGCGCGCTGGGTGTGGCGTACGGCGTGCTCGCCGGCCGTCGGCGCACCGACGCCTGACGGCCCCTTCGGTTCACGGCGCGCACCGGGGCACGCCCCCGGTGCGCGCCTGAGCCCTCGCCCATGGGCCGACTTGGACAACTAGGACATTTTCTATGCGTAAGAAGACCTGGCATGCGTAAGAAGACCTTCGCCGCGGCTGCCCTGCTCGCCGCCGCGACCCTGACCCTGACCGCCTGCGGCAACGGCGACGACAGCGCTTCGCCCGTGACCGTGGTCTCCGAGGAACCCGGCTCGGACAAGGCGGCCATCGTGCTCGACAAGCCGTTCGAGAAGCCGGACCTGGTCCTCACCGACACGAACGGCAAGAAGTACGACCTCCGCAAGGAGACCCAGGGCAAGCCGACGCTGATCTACTTCGGCTACACCAACTGCCCCGACGTCTGCCCGCTGACGATGAACAACATCGCCGTCGCCAAGAAGCAGTTGCCCAAGGCGGAGCAGGACGAGCTGAACATCGTGTTCGTCACCACCGACCCGCAGCGCGACACCGCTGTCGCGCTCGGCAAGTGGCTCAAGGGCATCGACTCGCAGGTCGTCGGCCTGACCGGCGACTTCGCCACCATCCAGGCCGGCGCCCGCACCCTCGGCATCTCCATCGAGGCGCCGCACAAGGACAAGAACGGCAAGATGGTCTCCACCCACGGCACCCAGGTCGTGGCGTTCTCGCCGAAGACCGACGCCGGGTACGTCCTCTACACCGAGGACGCCACCGTCGACGACTACACCAAGGACCTCCCCAAGCTGATCAAGGGAGAGAAGCCGTGAGGCGCCTCGTCGCGCCCGTCGCGGTACTGACCGGTGCCCTGGTCCTGGCGGGCTGCGGCTCCGATGACGGCCAGGGCTCCGCGGCCGAGGTGTCGGTCAGCGGCGCCTACATGCCGCAGCCCGTGTCCGACTCCATGGCGGCCGGCTATCTGACGGTCACCAACAAGGGCGGTACGAAGGACGAGTTGACGTCCGTGACCAGCGACGTCGGCGAGGTGACCGCCCACGAGACCGTCGACTCGTCGATGCAGGAGGCCAAGGACCTCCCCGTCCCCGCGCACGGTCAACTCGTGTTCAAAAGCGGCGGCAGCCATCTGATGTTCGAGAAGCTGAAGCGAAAGCCGGTGCAGGGCGAGACGGTGACCGTGAAGCTCCACTTCACCGAGTCCGGCACCGTCACGGTCCGGATGCCGGTGAAGTCGGCGACGTACAACCCGAAGACCGGACACTGAGGGAGAGATCGCCTTGACCCAGACCATCGCACCCCGCGTCCGGACCCTGGTGCTGCTGCTCCTGGCCGCCACCGGCCTGCTCTTCGCCGGTGCCGGGCCGGTCTCCGCGCACGCCGCGGTGACCGGCAGCGCCCCCCAGCAGGGGGCGGTGGTCGGCAAGGCCCCGGCACAGGTCTCGCTGACCTTCTCCGAGAAGGTCGCCCTGTCCGACGACTCCCTGCGGGTGCTCGACCCCAAGGGCAAGCGCGTCGACCGCGGCGACCCGGCCAACCTCAGCGGCTCGACGTACGCCGTGAAGCTCCACGGTGGCCTGCCCGACGGCACGTACACCGTCACCTACCAGGTGGTGTCCGAGGACAGCCATCCCGTCGCCGGCGCCTACACCTTCTCCATCGGCGCGCCCTCCCAGACCACCGTCTCCGTCTCCGGGCAGACCGCGGGCGGCGGAGTCGTCGGCACGCTCTACGGGTTCGGGCGGTACGTGTCGTACGCCGGCTTCATCGTCATGGTCGGCGGCGCCGCCTTCGTGCTCGCCTGCTGGCAGCGCGGGGCGGGGGTGCGGGCGCTTCAGCGGCTCACCGTCACCGGCTGGCTGGCGCTGACCGCGGCCACGCTCGGCCTGCTGCTTCTGCGCGGCTCGTACACCGGCACCGGCAAGGTCGGCGACATCTTCGACCTGGACCTGCTCGGGCAGGTGCTCCAGACCAAGACCGGTGCGGCACTGGTGTCCCGGCTGCTGCTGCTCGCCGCGGCGGCACTGTTCATCGCCGTGCTGTTCGGGGCGTACGAGAAGCGTGAGGACGAGGAGAAGCGGGACCTGACGTTCGGGCTCGCCATCGGCGGGGTCGTGGTGTCGGCGGGGCTCGCGGCGAGCTGGGCGATGTCCGAGCACGCCTCGACCGGGCTCCAGGCCGGGATCGCGATGCCGGTCGACATCATCCATCTGCTGGCCGTCGCGGGCTGGCTCGGCGGGCTGGCCGCACTGCTCGTCGCTCTCTACCGGGCGCCCGCGGACACCCCGGTCGACGCAACGGCCGTACGACGGTTCTCGCGCCTCGCCTTCGGCAGCGTGCTCGCGCTGGTCGCGACCGGGATCTACCAGTCGTGGCGGCAGCTCGGTTCGTGGACGGCGTTCACCGACACGCGTTACGGGCAGCTCCTGCTGGTCAAGATCGGGCTCGTGGTGCTGCTGGTGGGGATCGCGTGCCTCTCGCGGCGGTGGACCGGCCGGCTGGCCGAGGCCGTCGTGGTGAAGCCGCGGGAGGAGTCGGGCGCGGGCGCCGACGAGAAGGAGCCTGCCGCCGCGCGGGCGGGGGCCTCCGGCTCCGGTTCGGGTTCCGCCTCCGCCTCCGGTTCGGGTTCCGGCTCCGCGGGCAAGGGAACCGCGGCTTCCGGCAAGAAGAGCGCCACCGCAGCCGTGTCGGACGAGTCGGACGGCGACTCCGAGCGGGTCGCTCAGCTCGCCCGGCAGCAGGCCGCGATCGACACCGCACGGCAGAAGCAGCGGCGCGACGCCGACCCGAACCGGTTCGGGCTGCGCCGCTCGGTGTTCGCCGAGGCGGGCGTCGCCGTCGTCCTGCTCGCCGTCACCACCATGCTGACGTCGACCGAGCCGGGGCGTACGGAGGAGCAGGCCCGGGCCGCGGCCTCGTCCTCGGCGGCGGACGCGTCGTCGGCCGGGGCGCTGACCCTGGACATGTCCTTCGACACCGGTGGCGAGGACGGCAAGGGCGTGGTCCGGGTCGATCTCGATCCCGCGCGCGTGGGTGGCAACGAGATGCATGTGTACGTGCAGCGTCCCAACGGCCGCGCCTTCGACATCCCCGAGGTGAAGGTCGCCTTCACCCTGGAGTCCCAGGACATCGGTCCGCTGCCCGTCGTCCCCGACCACATCGCCACCGGACACTGGTCGGCGAGCGGGGTACAGATCCCCATGGCCGGCGAATGGAAGGTCGCCGTGACCGTGCGGACCTCCGACATCGACCAGGCCACCGTCTCCAAGAACGCGCAGATCGGCTGACCCTCACCATGGCTGACCAGTCCATTCCGGAGGCCCGCACTCCGAGGACGCCCAAGGCGGCGTCCAAAGCGACGTCCAAGCCGACGTCGACGCCGGCGCCCAAGGGCGAGAGCCCACTTAATGGCGGCGCTTCCGACGACGCCTCCGAAGGCGCCTCCCGCGCGGGGGTCCTTTCGCGGCGACGGCTGCTCGGGACGGCCGGTGCCACCGGTCTGGTGCTGGGCGCGGCGGGCGGGGCCGTGGGGTATGCAGCCCGGCCCGCCGAGGCGACACCGCTCGCCTCGCTGGGGGCCGATCAGGTGATGTTTCACGGGAAACATCAGCCCGGCATCCTCCAGGGACTCCAGGCGCGTGGTCACGTCGTCGCCTTCGACCTGGCAGCGGGCGCGGGCCGCAAGGAGGCGGCGGCGTTGCTGCGCCGCTGGTCGGAGACGGCACGGCGGCTGATGGCGGGCGAGGCCGCCCAACAGGACGACACGGATGTCGCCCGGGACGCCGGGCCGTCATCGCTGACGATCACCTTCGGCTTCGGGTACAGCTTCTTCGCGCGGACCGGCCTGGAGAAGCAGCGTCCGCTCGCCCTGGACCCGCTGCCCGACTTCTCCTCCGACCAGCTCGACAAAGCGCGCAGCAACGGTGATCTGTGGGTGCAGATCGGTGCCGATGACGCGCTGGTCGCCTTCCACGCCCTGCGCGCGATCCAGAAAGACGCGGGGCAGGCCGCCAAGGTGCGCTGGCAGATGAACGGCTTCAACCGCTCGCCGGGTGCCACCTCGCATCCGATGACGGCCCGCAACCTGATGGGCCAGATGGACGGCACACGCAATCCGAAGCCGGCGGAAGCCGACTTCGACGAGCGCATCTTCGTGCCGGAGTCCGGCTCGAAGGACCCGGCCTGGATGGCGAACGGCTCCTACGCCGTCGTACGCCGCATCCGTATGCTCCTCGACGACTGGGAGCAGCTCTCGGTCAAGGCACAGGAGGACGTCATCGGGCGCCGCAAGTCCGACGGGGCGCCGCTGTCCGGGGGCACCGAGACGACCGAGATGGACCTGGAGAAGACGGACAAGGCCGGGAACCTGGTCGTCCCCATCAACGCCCACGCCCGTATCACCCGGCCCGACCAGAACGGCGGGGCGGCGATGCTGCGACGCCCGTTCTCGTACCACGACGGCATCGACGCGGACGGCGTGCCCGACGCGGGCCTGCTCTTCATCTGCTGGCAGGCCGACCCGCTGCGCGGCTTCGTCACCGTCCAGCGCAAGCTCGACCGGGGCGACGCCCTGTCGAAGTACATCCGCCACGAGGCAAGCGGCCTGTTCGCGGTCCCGGGCGGCGCGGCGGAGGGGGAGTACGTGGGGCAGCGGCTGCTGGAGGGGTGACGGGGCCGGGAGGGGCGTGCGGGTTCTGCACAGTCGTACGGCAGTGAGGTCGGTCATACGGCAGTGAGGTCGCTCTGAGGGGTGGCGCGGGGCCGAGAGGCGTGCGCCGGGTTTCACTAGGCCCATTAGGGTGAGGTCATGCCAGCGAGCTATGCCTATCTCGGCCCTGAGGGCACCTTCACCGAGGCCGCCCTGCGCACGCTTCCCGAGGCCGCGACCCGGGAACTGATCCCCTACGTGTCCGTGCAGTCCGCGCTGGACGCCGTGCGCGTCGGTGAGGCCGAGGCCGCGTTCGTACCGATCGAGAACTCCGTCGAGGGCGGCATCACGACCACGCTCGACGAGCTGGTCGCGGGCGCGCCGTTGATGATCTACCGCGAGGTGCTGCTGTCGATCACCTTCGCGCTGCTGGTCAGGCCGGGCACGAAGCTGTCGGACATCAAGACGGTCTCCGCGCACCCGGCCGCCCAGCCCCAGGTGCGCAACTGGCTCAAGAACAACCTCCCCGACGCCCACTGGGAGTCGGCGGCGTCGAACGCGGACGCCGCGCGACTGGTCCAGGAGGGCCAGTACGACGCGGCCTTCGCCGGCGAGTTCGCCGCCGCGCTGTACGGTCTGGAGGCCCTGGAGACCGGGATCCACGACGCGGAGAACGCCCAGACCCGGTTCGTACTGGTGGGCCGGCCGGCACGGCCCGCCGCGCCGTCGGGTGCGGACAAGACGTCCGTCGTGCTGTGGCAGCGCGACGACCATCCCGGTGGACTGCGCGACCTCCTGGGCGAGTTCGCCACACGTGGCATCAACCTGATGCTGCTCCAGTCCCGGCCGACCGGCGCCGGCATCGGCAACTACTGCTTCTGCATCGACGCCGAGGGCCATATCTCCGACCGCCGGGTCGCCGAGGCGCTGATGGGGCTCAAGCGGATCTGCCTGGAGGTGCGCTTCCTGGGGTCGTATCCGCGTGCGGACATCAAGCCGGGGGACGCGGAGCGGCCGCGCCTGGGGACGTCGGACGAGGCGTTCGTGTTGGCGGCGGACTGGGTGGCGCGCTGCCAGGACGGGCGGTTCTGAGCGGCGCCGTCGCCCCGGTCGGCCTGCGGTTCCCGAGCTGCTCCCAAGCTGCTCCGGAGCCGCTTTCGTGCCGGTTTCCAACCGGTACTACCAGCCGATTATCGTTATCCACAGAGGTTATCCACAGGTACTCATCTCGACCTGGGGACAAGTCGATAGTCGAGGGTGAACCTGTCGACAAATCGCCCCCCAGGCCGTCCCGGAGTCCACCGGTAAGCAAGTCACCCTTCGTCCACTCTTTTCCTTTGGGCAATCCTTTGGGGCGACCGTTTTCCACTCAAAAGAGCGGGTGGGATGGGTTTGTCCTGGGAATCCTCTACTTGATCACCGAGTTACGGAGTGATCAATTCCGGCGTCCACAGTTCATCCACACACCCTGTGGATAACTCTTCGGAGGCTGGGGACTCCTGTGGACAACCGCGGCCCAAGTCCCGTTCTCCACAAGGGAATCGAGTCAACCCGGGACCGTGCGCCTTACCCGTTCCAGGGAGTGAGACACCTTTTATTGACACGCCTCGCAATTCCCTCATGACGGAACGTAAGCCGCAGTTCGGAATAGCGGGTCGTGGGCTGTCACCCCGCCCCGGTAGCCTTGAGCGCGTGATTGACCTTCGCCTGCTTCGTGAGGACCCCGACCGAGTGCGCGCCTCGCAGCGCGCCCGTGGAGAGGACGTCGCGCTCGTCGACGCCCTCCTGTCTGCCGACGAGCGGCGCAGGTCGTCCGGCGTCCGCTTCGACGAGCTCCGTTCCGAGCAGAAGTCGCTCGGCAAGCTCATCCCCAAGGCCTCTCCCGAGGAGCGCGCGGAGCTCCTTCAGAAGGCGGAGCAGCTCAAGGCCGACGTCAAGGCCGCCGAGGCCGCGCAGAACGACGCCGACGACGAGACCAAGCGCCTCGCGTTGCAGCTCGGCAACCTCGTCCACCCCGACGTCCCCGTGGGCGGCGAGGAGGACTTCGTCGTGCTGGAGACGCACGGCACCATCCGCGACTTCGGTGCCGAGGGCTTCGAGCCCAAGGACCATCTGGAGCTCGGCGAGGCGCTGGGCGCCATCGACGTCGAGCGTGGCGCCAAGGTGTCCGGCTCCCGCTTCTACTACCTCACAGGCGTAGGCGCCCTGCTGGAACTGGCGCTGGTCAATGCCGCGATCGCCCAGGCCACCGAGGCCGGGTTCACCCCGATGCTCACCCCGGCGCTGGTCCGCCCGCGCGCCATGGAGGGCACCGGCTTCCTCGGCCAGGCCGCGGAGAACGTCTACCACCTGGAGAAGGACGACTACTACCTGGTCGGCACCTCCGAGGTCCCGCTCGCCGCGTACCACATGGACGAGATCCTCGACGCCGACAAGCTGCCGCTGCGCTACGCGGGCTTCTCGCCGTGCTTCCGCCGTGAGGCCGGCACATACGGCAAGGACACGCGCGGCATCTTCCGCGTGCACCAGTTCGACAAGGTCGAGATGTTCTCGTACGTCGCCCCCGAGGACGCGGAGAACGAGCACAAGCGGCTCCTGGAGTGGGAGAAGCAGTGGCTCACCGGTCTCGAGCTGCCCTTCCAGGTGATCGACGTGGCCTCGGGCGACCTGGGCTCGTCGGCATCCCGCAAGTACGACTGCGAGGCGTGGATCCCGACCCAGGGCAAGTACCGCGAGCTGACCTCGGCGTCCAACTGCGACGGCTTCCAGGCACGCCGGCTGTCCGTCCGCATGCGCGACGGCAAGAAGGTGCAGCCGCTGGCGACGCTCAACGGCACGCTGTGCGCCGTACCGCGCACCATCGTGGCGATCCTGGAGAACCACCAGCAGGCCGACGGCACCGTCCGGGTCCCCGAGGTGCTGCGCCCCTACCTGGGCGGCCGTGAATTCCTGGAGCCGGTCGCGAAGTGAGTGCCGGCTTCCCCTACAGGCTGATCGCGACCGACCTCGACGGAACGCTCCTGCGCTCCGACGAGTCGGTCTCCCGGCGCACCCGTGACGCGCTCGCCGCGGCCACACAGGCCGGTGCCGCGCACATCGTCGTCACGGGCCGGGCGGTCCCCTGGACGCGGCACATCCTCGACGACCTCGGCTACCGGGGCCTGGCCGTGTGCGGTCAGGGAGCGCAGGTGTACGACGCCGGCGAGCACCGCCTGCTGACGTCGGTGACCCTGGACCGCCAGCTCGCGGGCGTGGCACTGGCCAAGATCGAGGCGGAGGTCGGCCCGCTGTTCCTCGCGGCGAGCCGTGACGGTCTGGAAGGCGAGGTCCTGGTGGGCCCCGGCTACGCGGTCACGGGCAACCTTCCGTCGACCCCGTTCACGGACGCGTCGGACCTGTGGACCGCCCCGCTGAACAAGATCTACATACAGCATCCGGACCTGACGGACGACGAGCTGGCGCAGGCCGCTCGCCGGTCCGCGGGCGGCTTCGTCACCGTGGCGATGGCGGGCGAGGGCATCGTGGAGCTCCTCCCCCTCGGCCTGTCCAAGGCGACCGGCCTGTCCCTGGCGGCCCGCCGCCTGGGCATGAAGGCGGCGGACACGATCGCCTTCGGCGACATGCCCAACGACATCCCGATGTTCGCCTGGTCGGCGCGAGGCGTGGCCATGGCCAACGCCCATGACGAGCTCAAGTCGGTGGCGGACGAGGTGACGGCCTCCAACGAGGAGGACGGGATCGCGGTGGTGCTGGAGCGGTTGCTGGGCGCCTGACGCCGGGCTGCGCGACCCCGGCATGGGTCACTTCTCAGCAGGCGCCAAGCCCGGCACAACGGCCCAGCCCCAGTGGCAACGTCTTGCGGAGGATGCACGGATCGAACGTGCGCGGGCTTTCCAACCCGACCATGACTCGCCCCTGATGGAACACAGCGCAAGCCAGTGCCTTACCACTCGGCCAATCCTCCGGGTGGGCGGCCCACGCGAGAGCGACATCGCGTGCTCGAAGCGGCCGCCCCGGGCAGCTCCCCGTGCGGTACGGACTCTACGGAGGAGTAGGGATTACCCCGAAGTCCGCCGCCGGCTGCCCTGACGGGAGCTGGACGTACTGTCGTGCATGGACATCGTCCGGCTCCTCTCCCAGAACGTGGCGCCGGACTCACCGTCCGGCGATGTGGACATAACCACTGTGCCTGTACGACGAGTTGGGCGCCACCGATTAAGAGGCCCCGGGAAGGCGCCGTACGCCCCTTACCTGCGGCGCCACTTGCGCCGCCGCGCCTTGCTGAAGAACCAGCCCGCGGGCGGTTCGTCGGAGCGCCACGGCTGCGGCTCGGGCTCCTCCCGGCGCCAGCGCGCGGCCAGCATCCGGGCCCGGGCGGACGGTTCCGAGGTCTCGGCAGCACGGATGAAGTCGTCGTCCAGGACCAGGTCGTCCCGGACCAGGTCATCCAGGACCGGGGCGTCCCGGGCCAGGTCGTCCAGGACCGGGGCGTCCCAGGTGTCGTCCCGCGACTGCTCGCGATCCTCGTGCTGTGACTGGCCGCCTGCCATCCCCGTCCTCCAGTTCGTGCAGTACACCCCGTTTGGCCCAGTGTCCCCGGCCACGGGTGAAGCCCTCGTCAAGAGCGGGCCCGCTCAGGGGCCCGCTCCTTTACGCCCCGCTTCCTTCTCCCCGGCTGCTCACTCGCCGCCTGCTCACTCCTCGCCGGCGAGCGTCAGCGACCGCAGCTTCTGGCCCGCGTACCAGGTCGCGAGCACCGTGACCACCGCGAGCAGCACCGTGGCTGTCGTCAGGCCGACGTCCGAGGTGACCAGGTCTCCGCCGGCGACCTTCTGGGCCACCGCCAGCGACCACTGCTGGACGCTCAGCGTGCGCGCGCCCGCGACCAGGGAGCCGAACAGGGCCTCCCAGACGAGCGCGTAGACGAGACCGAAGACCACCGCGTGCCGGGACACCGTGCCCAGCAGCAGGAAGATCGCGGCGTAGGCGATGGAGGCCACCAGCGCGGCGACCGTGTAGGCGACGGCGATCTGCTGGCCGTTGCCGTTGAGGATGTACCCGGCGATGAGGGTCGGCAGCGCCGAGAACACCATCGTCACGGCGATCGCAACGATCAGCTTGGTGAAGATGATCGTCGGCCGCTTCACCGGCTTGGACAGCAGGTACACCACCGAGCCGTCGTCGATCTCGGGCCCGATCGCGCCGGTGCCGGCGATGACGCCGATGATCGGCACCATGGTGGCCAGCGCCAGCCCGCCGAGCAGGTCGGACGCGGTCTGGTCGTCGGCTCCGGCGAGCGCGCGCACCACGATCGAGATCGCGATGAGCAGCACGGGCAGCGCGCCCAGGATGAGGGCCCGGCGGCGGCCGAGCAGGGCTCGATAGGTGAGCCTGGCGACTGTGGGGTCGTACATCTTCGGCCTCCTACGCCGCGACGAGATACGAGAAGACGGACTCGAGGGACTCGTCGGACGGCGAGACCGTGAGCAGGCGGATGCCGTGGTCACGCGCCACCCTCGGCAGCAGCGTGGTGAAGCGGCCGAAGTCGACGGCCTGGATGTGCAGCGCGCCCTCGGTGAGGTCGACCTCGATGCCGGACGTCGACGGGTCGGCGATCAGCGCGGCCGCGAGGGTGCGGTCGTCGCTGGAGCGCACCAGGTAGCGGTGCGGGCGGTCGGTCATCAGGCGGCGGATCTTGCGGAAGTCACCGCTGGCCGCGTGCCGTCCGGCGACCACCACCTCGATGTGCCAGGCGAGTTGCTCGACCTCTTCGAGGATGTGGGACGAGAACAGCACCGTGCGGCCCTCGTCGCCCATCTTCCGCAGCAGGTCCATGAGCTGCATGCGCTGACGCGGATCCATGCCGTTGAAGGGCTCGTCGAGCAGCAGCAGCGAGGGGTTGTGCACCAGGGCGCTCGCCATCTTCACGCGCTGGCGCATGCCCTTGGAGTACGTGGAGATCTTCCGGTCCTGCGCGTACTCCATCTCGACCGTGGCCAGCGCCTTCTGGGCGGCCTTGTCGCCCAGGCCGTGCAACTCGGCGTTGGCGACGACGAATTCGCGGCCGGTGAGGAAGTCGTACATCGCCTCGCGCTCGGGGACGATACCGATGTGCTTGTAGATCGACTCGTTGCGCCACACCTGCTGGCCGTCGAGGGTGACGGTGCCGGTGGAGGGGGCCAGGAAGCCGCCCATCATGTTGATGAGGGTGGACTTCCCGGCGCCGTTGGGGCCGAGGAGGCCGGTGACGCCGGGGCCGATCGTCATGGTGATGTCGTTGACGGCGACCACGTTGCCGAACCAGCGGGAGACGTGGTCGATCTGGAGCGTGGTCACAGTCCCACCTTCTTGTAGCGGCGCATCAGGAGGCCGTAGCTGGCGGCGATCAGGCCCAGGCTGACGAGGACGTAGACGACGCCTTCACCATTGCTCGGGCCCACCCCGCCGGGGAAGGCGGAGGTCGCGCCGAGGAAGGCGGACTGCACACCGTCGATGAGCGTGACCGGCGAGAAGAGGCCGATCCAGGCGATGGCGTCGGCGCTGCCCCCGCCGTTGATGGACTGCGCGTCGGCGATGGCCTGGAGCGTGGAGACGGCTCCGTAGGAGATGGTCATCACGGCGATCACGGCGGCGATGCCGAAGCCGCGGCGCGGCGTGACGGACGCGATGACCAGGCCGATGCCGGCGAACAGCAGCGAGAGCAGTGCCACGGAGACGAGTCCCTGCGCGAATCCCTTGGTCTGGTCGGCGAAGTCGAGCTTGGCCAGCAGTGCGCCCACGTAGAGCACCAGCAGCGGGGCCGCGGTCAGGGTGAACAGCGCGGAGGCCAGCGCCGCGAACTTCGCCCGGACGTAGTCGGCGGTCTCGATCGGCCGCGAGAAGTACAGCGGCACGGTCTTGAAGCGCAGGTCGCGGGAGACGGACTGGGGTGCCTGCGAAGCGACGTACAGGCTGATCACGGCCTGCATGATGATCGCGTAGCGCGTGTAGTCGACGGGCAGGTCCTTGGCCTTGGTGGCGACCGCGACGGCGACCATGATGGCCGCGGGCACGCACATCACCACGAACAGCAGCATCGGCAGCACCTTGGACTTCACCGAGCGGCCGAGGCCGTAGGAGCCGCGCAGGGACTGCGAGTACAGCGAGCGGGTCGCGTAGGAGCGGCCGAGGCGGGGGCCGTCGTAGTTGCGATAGCCGATGTTGTGGATACGGGTCTGGTCACCCGTCTTCGCGGCTACGGGGTGCTCAATTGCCATGGCCGACCGCCTCCTTCCGCTGTGCGTCGGTGCTGTTGCTCTGCTCGCCGTCGGTGAAGACCTCCGAGATGTGGTGCCGGCGCTGCTCCATGCGCACCAGACCGAGGCCGAGGTCGGCGACCACGTCGCGCACCAGGTCGTAGGTCTCCTCGCCCTGCGCGGTGAGCAGCAGGATGTGGCCGGCGCCGGGAAGGCCGCCGCTGCCGTCCAGGACCTCCACCCCGCGCGCGTGGAGCGCGTCACGCACCGCGCGGGTGCCGTCCGGGTGGTCGTCGCTGTCGGTGACCTCGATGGCGAGGGTCGTCGTGGTCTGGGTGAAGTCGGTGGTGGAGCTGGAGCGCAGGAGCTTGCCGCCGTCGATGACGACGACGTGGTCGCAGGTGCGCTCCAGTTCGCCCAGCAGGTGCGAGGTGACCAGGACCGAGATGCCGAAGTCGGTGTGGATACGGCGGATCAGGCCGAGCATCTCGTCGCGGCCGACCGGGTCGAGGCCGTTGGTCGGCTCGTCCAGGAACACCAACTGCGGGTCGTGCACCAGGGCCTGCGCCAGCTTCACCCGCTGCTTCATGCCGGTCGAGTAGCCGCCGATGGGGCGGTAGCGCTCCTCGTACAGGCCGACGTGGCGCAGGGTGTCCGCGGTGCGCTCGCGCGCGGCGGTGGGGGGCAGGCCGGACATGCGGGCCATGTGCACGACGAACTCGGTGGCCGAGACGTCGGGCGGCAGGCAGTCGTGCTCGGGCATGTACCCGACGCGCTCGCGGATGGCGCCGCCCTTGGTGGCGACGTCGAGTCCGAGCACTTCGGCACGGCCCTCGGTGGCGGGGGACAGACCCAGCAGGATCTTGATCATGGTGGACTTGCCGGCTCCATTGGCTCCGACGAGTCCGGTCACCCCGGGCCCGATGTCCATGGTCAGCCGGTCAAGCGCGGTCACCCGGGGGAACCGCTTGCTCAGGCTTTCGGTCGCGATCACAGTCACACCACGAAGGTAGTGACGCGGACCACGCCCGGCGTCACCCCGCAGAGCTGTCTTGAAGTCAACCTCCAGGACTACGGGGCCCTAGGGGTCACCCTGAGGTCGAACAACGACGCCCCGGTTTTCCACATCATGGGGGTTTTCCACAGCCTTCGACGGCCCTATTGACGCAGCCTCTAACAACTGTCACATTCACCGGTGTCAAGTTACGGACACGTACCGCAGTCGATGTGGACAGGTGGGGCGGTGGCATGACTACGGCGGTTTCGGGCGAGAGCTCGGTGGTTTCCGCGGAATTGCGCGGGTTCAGGCAGGTCCAGCGGCTGGCGTACGAGTGCGCGGAGGCCGTCGCGGCGCAACTGGAACCGGGCATCACCGAGCGCGAGGCGGCGCGCATGCAGCGCGAGTGGCTGCGTGAGCGCGGCGTCCGTGACTGGTTCCATCTGCCCTTCGCCTGGTTCGGGGACCGCACGGCGTTCGTGAACTTCCGGATCCCCTTGCAGTTCTTCCCCACCAACCGCCGGCTGGCGCCCGGGATGCCGTTCATCCTGGACATGGCCCCCGTGTACAAGGGCTACACGGCCGACATCGGCTACTCCGGCTCGCTCGGTATCAACCCGGTCCAGGACAAGCTGATGGCCGACCTGGAGGCGCACCGGGAGCTGATCCTGCGCGAGGTGCGCGAGCGCAGGTCGCTTCGGGAGATCTACGAGGACGTGGACCGCCTCATGGTCCGCCAGGGCTACGCCAACCGGCATCGCGCCTATCCCTTCGGTGTGATCGCGCACAAGGTCGACCGGGTCGAGCAGCGCCGCTGGTCAGCGCATGTGTTCGGGTTCGGCACCCAGTCCCTGAAGGGCCTGGCGAGTGACGCGCTGCACGGTCACCGCGAGGGCTGGTCCCCGCTGTGGTCGCCGTACCGCTTCTCCGACCACCCGCCGCAGCCGGGCCTGTGGGCGGTCGAACCCCACCTGGGTTTCCGGGGCACGGGCGCGAAGTTCGAGGAGATCCTGGTCGTCACCGACTCCGCGGACCCCGAGCAGAGCGCCTTCTGGCTGGACGACGATCTGCCGCACGTGCGGCGCTGGGCGGAGGAGAAGTGACGGTGCCGTTGACTCTTCAGGGCGCGCGCGAGCGCGTCGTACGGACCGGCGGCGTCGAGCTGTGCGTCGCCGAGCTGGGCGACCCCGGGCAACCGACGGTGATCCTGGTGCACGGCTATCCGGACAGCAAGGAGGTGTGGTCCGAGGTCGCCCCGCGACTGGCCGACCGCTTCCACGTCGTGCTGTACGACGTCCGGGGCCACGGCCGGTCCACGCCGCCGCAGCCGCTGCGGGGCGGGTTCACCCTGGAGAAACTGACGGACGACTTCCTCGCCGTCGCGGACGCGGTCAGCCCCGACCGTCCCGTGCACCTGGTCGGGCACGACTGGGGCTCGGTGCAGGCCTGGGAGTTCACCACGGTCCAGCGCACCGAGGGCCGGATCGCGTCCTTCACGTCGATGTCCGGGCCGTCCCTCGACCACTTCGGCCACTGGATCAACCAGCGCCTGAAGCGTCCCACTCCGCGCCGGGTCGGCCAGCTCCTCGGCCAGGGCGCCAAGTCCTGGTACGTCTACGCGCTGCACACGCCCGTGCTGCCCGAGCTGGCCTGGCGAGGCCCTCTCGGCAAGCGCTGGCCGCGCATCCTGGAGCGCGTGGAGCAGGTCCCCGGCGGCGACTACCCGACCCCGTCCCTGCCGACGGACGCGGCACGCGGGGCGTGGCTGTACCGGGACAACGTACGGTCCCGGCTGTCCCGTCCGCGCCAGGACGCGTACGCGCACGCGCCCGTGCAGCTCATCACGCCCCTCGGGGACGCCTTCCTGTCGGAGAAGCTCTACGACGAACTGGAGCTGTGGGTTCCGCAGCTCACCCGGCGCACGCTGGCGGCGAAGCACTGGATACCGCGCACCCGGCCCGACCAACTGGTGGCCTGGATCACGGAGTTCGTGACGTCCGTCGAGGGCGGGCGGCCGGAAGGGGTGACGGCGACCGGCAAGTACGCCGACCGCTTCGGGGGGCAGCTCGTGCTGGTCACCGGCGCGGGCAGCGGCATCGGGCGGGCGACGGCGTACGCGTTCGCCGAGGCCGGCGCGCGCGTGGTGGCCGTCGACCGGGACGCGGAGTCCGCGGGCCGCACCGCGGAGATGTCCCGGCTCATCGGAGCGCCCGAGGCCTGGGCTGAGACGGTCGACGTCTCCGACGAGCAGGCCATGGAGAAGCTCGCCGCGCGCGTGGCCGCCGAGTACGGCGTGGTGGACGTGCTGGTGAACAACGCCGGCATCGGCCTGTCGGGCTCCTTCTTCGACACCACTCCCGAGGACTGGAAGAAGGTCCTCGACGTCAATCTGTGGGGCGTCATCCACGGCTGCCGGCTCTTCGGCAAGCAGATGGCCGAGCGCGGGCAGGGCGGCCACATCGTCAACACCGCGTCGGCGGCGGCGTACCAGCCCTCAAAGGCGCTGCCCGCCTACAGCACCTCGAAGGCGGCCGTGCTGATGCTGAGCGAGTGTCTGCGCGCGGAGCTCGCGGGGCAGGGCATCGGCGTCACGGCGATATGCCCGGGCCTGGTCAACACCAACATCACCTCGACCGCGCACTTCGCCGGCGTCGACGCCGAGGAGGAGAAGCGGCGCCAGAAGAAGTCCGCGCGGCTGTACGGGCTGCGGAACTATCCGCCGGAGAAGGTCGCCGACGCGATCCTGCGGGCGGTGGTGCGTGGCGAGGCCGTCGTGCCGGTGACGCCGGAGGCGCGCGGGGCGTATCTGATGTCGCGGTTCACGCCTAGGGCGCTGCGCAGGATCGCTCGGCTGGAGCCGCCGTTGTGAGTCCGGGAGCCGGAACTGTGCGCGGGGGTTGAGGGGTTCACGGGGGAGCGGGGCATCGGGCCGTCCCTCGAAGGGCTGTTGAGCTGGGCGGGAGGGTCGGCGCGGTGGCCCTCGGATGCGGACGGAGGTGGACCGGCGTGGACAAGACCTACCGGATCGAGGACCTGGCGCACTCCAGCGGTGCCACCGTCCGAACCATCCGCGCCTACCAGGACCGGGGCCTGCTCCCCCGCCCCGAGCGCCGTGGCCGCGCCAACCTGTACTCCGACGCCCATCTCGTGCGTCTGCGCCAGATCGCCGACCTCCTCGACCGCGGCTACACGCTGGCCTCGATCAAGGAGCTTCTGGAGGCCTGGGACGCCGGCCGCGGCCTCGGCGGGGTGCTCGGGCTGGCCGCCGAGGTGGACGGGCCGTGGACCGACGAGGAGGCGGTGCGGATCTCCCGTGCCGAGTTGGACGAGCGCTTCGGCGGCGCTCCGGATGATGCCGCGGTGGCCGACGCCGTGGAGCTCGGCGTCCTGGAGCCGGACCCCGGCGACGAGGACTCGTTCGTCGTGCCGAGTCCCCAAGAGCTCTCCGTGGCAGTCGAGTTGTATGCCGCGGGCGTGCCGCTCTCGGCGATCTCCGGCCATCTACGGGAGTTGAGGGGCCAGGTCGAGCACATCGCCGCCCGTTTCCTGGAGTTCACCACCGAGCACGTCTTCGCCCGCTACCTCGACGGACCGCACCGCCCGACGGACGCCGAAGCAGCGGAAGCGGCCTCACTCGTACGACGGCTACGCCCGCTGGCACAGCACACGGTGGACGCGGAACTCGCGTGTGCGATGCGCCTGTTGGCGGGGCGGCACCTGCGTCAGCACCTTGGTTCGGCCGAAGAGGTGGAACCTCGCGGAATTGATCGAACCGTGGCAATTCCAGCGGAGACAATGCGGGCCGTCGAAGCCCTGGTTGGTCCGGAGAAGGCCGCCGAGTTCATCGCACTGGCCGCCGAACGCGAGGTGCGGGCACGGTCCTTGGACCGTCTCGCCGCAAATCACAGCCCATCAGGTGATCTTGACGAAACCCCTTGAAGTGACCGCTCGTTGTCCACAGAATCGCCAATTCCCCTGTGGATAACCGCACTTGGTTGTGGATCAAACATCGAGAGCGAAATCATTCGCGTGATTCCCATCGCGCCCGGCAGTCTGGTGGCATGGACGAAAGACGCACCGTGAAGGTGTCGAAGTATCTCTCGAAGCACCTGCGCCACCAGCCCGAGCGCATCGGACTGACCCTCGACGAGGGCGGCTGGGTCGAGATCGACACGCTGATCGCCGCCGCGACCGCGCACGGATTCCGGTTCACCCGAGAAGAGCTGGACCACGTGGTCGCCGCCAACGACAAGAAACGCTTCGCGATCGAGGGCACCCGGATCCGGGCCAGCCAGGGCCACAGCGTCGACGTCGACCTCGGACTGCCCCCGGCGACCCCGCCGCCGTACCTCTATCACGGCACCGTGGCCCGCAACCTGGACGCGATCCGCAGCGAGGGGCTCAGGCCGATGAACCGGCACGACGTACACCTCTCGGCCGACCGCGAGACCGCGACACGGGTCGGTGCCCGACGCGGACGCCCGGTGGTGCTCTCCGTGGACACCGGCGCCATGCATCGCGACGGCCATGTCTTCCACGTCAGCGCGAACGGGGTGTGGCTGACGAAGGCCGTGCCGCCGGAGTACCTGCGCTTCCCCGAGTCGCACTGACCCCCGGGGGGCGGCCCGGCGACTACCGGCCCGCGACTACCGGCCCCGTGAGCCCAGGCCCGGAGTTGCCCGCCTTCCGGCATGAACCGACCCCCGGTCCGGCATGATCAGTGGTATGGACCAATTTCCCACCACCGAGTCCGCCGTCACCGCGCTCCGTGCCCTCGCCGCCGAGTTCGGCCGCGAGATCGAGGTGACCCATGACATCGGCGCCGACCAGACCTCCCGCCGCAGCGCCGCCGGCGTCGGCATCACCACGGACCCGGACGGCTCGCTGCCCCACGAGGCGCACGTCGATCTGGGTGGCTCGCCCCGGGTGAGCGTGCGGCTCTTCCCCGAGGACGACGCGCTGATCACCGTCGAGGGCGTCGAGTGCCCCGACATCCCCCGCGACGATGTCCCCGCCTTCCTCCGCTCCCTCTACGACGGCCTCGCCTACGTCAAGGCGCGCCGCTTCCCGCCGGGCTACTTCCTGATCGTGCCGCTGCCCGGCGACCGCACGCATCGCGAGTTCATGCCGATGATCACCCTCACTCCGTGGCTGAGCAGCCGCGTGCGGTGACCGTTTCACGTGAAACCCGTTCGGCCGCATACGCTCGACACATGAGTCTGCGCCTGAGCACCGTGATCCTCCCGTACCGCCGTTGGTCCGAAGGGGGCCGTTTGGCGTGGCAGCGGGCGGAGCAGCTCGGTTTCCACGCCGCGTACACCTACGACCACCTGTCCTGGCGCAGCTTCCGGGACGGCCCGTGGTTCGGTGCCGTGCCGACCCTGACCGCGGCGGCGGCCGTCACCGACCAACTGCGGCTGGGCACCCTTGTGACCTCGCCGAACTTCCGGCATCCGGTGACCCTCGCCAAGGAGCTGATCTCCCTCGACGACGTCTCGGGCGGGCGGATCACGCTCGGCATCGGCGCCGGCGGCACCGGCTTCGACGCCACCACGCTCGCTCAGGAGCCCTGGACGCCGCGTGAGCGTGCCGACCGTTTCGCCGAGTTCATCACGCTGCTGGACCGGCTGCTCTCCGAGGACTCGGTGTCCTACGAGGGCGACTTCTACTCGGCGCACGAGGCCCGCAACATCCCGGGCTGTGTGCAGCGGCCCCGGCTACCCTTCGCGGTGGCGGCGACCGGGCCGCGCGGGCTGAAGCTGGCGGCGCAGCACGGGCAGGCGTGGGTGACCACGGGCGACCCGAAGGTGAGTGAGAGCGGCACCCCCGAGCAGTCGTTTCAAGCCATTCGCGGGCAGGTCGAGAAGCTGTCCGACGCGTGCGCCGCGATCGGCCGGGACGTGGCCGGCCTCGACCAGGTGCTGCTCACCGGATTCACCCCGGAGCGCGGTCGGGTCCTGGAGTCGCTCGATGCGTTCGTGGACTTCGCGGGACGCCATCAGGAGCTCGGATTCACCGAGATCGTGGTCCACTGGCCGATCCCTGACTCGGACTTCGCCGCCGACGAGAAGGTCTTCGAGCAGATCGCCATGGAAGCCGGGGCACAGCTTCGGTGAGTACGGCGGCCGCGGTTCGTGAGTCAGGCACGACGATGCTGGTGAGGGCACTATCGGCGGTGTCCTCAGGGGCGGGATCTCCTCAAGGGTCGCCTCAGATGTGCGGACTGCCGCACGGCTGTGCAGGCATATGCGGGAGAATGACGCGGTGACTTCAGCGACTCGACAGCCTCAGAACCCGGACGCCGCCGTGCGCCCGCGGCTCATAGCCACCGACCTGGACGGCACCTTGCTGCGGGACGACAAGTCGGTCTCCCCACGCACGGTGTCCGCGCTGGCCGCCGCCGAGGAGGCGGGCATCGAGGTGTTCTTCGTCACCGGCCGCCCCGCCCGCTGGATGAACGTCGTCAGCGACCACGTACACGGTCATGGCCTGGCGATCTGCGGTAACGGCGCCGCCGTGGTCGACCTGCACGGCGGCCCCGGCACCCACCGGTTCGTGAAGGTGCGGGAGCTTGCGCGGAAGAACGCGCTGGACGCCGTAAGGCTGCTGCGGGACGCGGCGCCTGGGACGGTGTACGCGGTGGAGCAGACGTACGGCTTCTACCAGGAGCCGGACTATCCCAAGCTGCACATGGAGGTACCGGACGATCTCGCGCCGGCCGAGGACCTCCTGGCACCGGACGCTCCCGGCGCCGGCGAGCCCGTGCTCAAGATCCTCGCCTACCACCCCACGCTCGACCCCGACGCCTTCCTCACCCTGGCCCGCCTCGCCATCGGCGACCGCGCCAATGTCACCCGCTCCAGCCCCAGCGCCCTGCTGGAGATCAGCGGTCCCGGCGTCTCCAAGGCCAGCACGCTGGCTCTGTGCTGCGCCGAGCGCGGTATCTCGCACGAGGAGGTCGTGGCCTTCGGGGACATGCCCAACGACGTCGAGATGCTGACGTGGGCGGGCCGGTCGTACGCGATGGGCAACGCCCATCCGGACGTCGTAGCCGCCGCGTCGGGACGCACGGTCGACAACAACGAGGACGGGGTCGCGGTCGTCATCGAGCGGATGCTGGCCGAGCGCGGCTAGCCCGCGACGCCGGCATCATCCGCCGGACAGTCCCTGGCCCTACCCGAGCGGCGCTCCCCGGTCCGCAAGCCACGGCACGGGATCCAGCGCCGAGCCCATCTCCGGGGTGATCCGCACCTCGAAGTGCAGATGCGGACCGGTGGAGTTGCCGCTCGTGCCGGACTGGCCGATCCACTGCCCGGTGTCGACGCGGTCGCCCTGGTCGACTGCGACCGAGGCCAGATGGGCGTACTGCGTGTAGTAGCCGTCCGTGTGCTGGACGACGACCTCCATGCCGAACGCTCCGCCGCACGACACCCTGGCCACGCGCCCGTCCCCGGCCGCCCGCACCGGCGTGCCGATCGGCACCGCGAAGTCCTGCCCCGTGTGCCGGTTCGCCCACCGCGACCCGCCGCTGCCGAACGAGGCCGACAGTTCGTACGACTCCACCGGCGTGGCCCACGCGCCGTCGAACTCTTCCTGCTTCTGGTCCAGCCGCACGGCACCGGGGCAGGAGCCGGCGGCCACGAAGGCGTCGGCCTGCCCCTGCAACTCCCACCGCGCCTCTTCGAGCTTCTGCTCGATGCCGCTCTTCAGTTCGGCGAGCTCGGCGTTGCGCTTCTCCAGGCCGTGCCAGGCCGCCGCGGCCTTGGCCTCGTCCTTGACGAGCTGGGTCTCGGCGCGCCGGCTCTTCTCGATGGCGTTGTTGACGGCCATGTTGGTCTGCGAGAACACATGCTGACCGCGCATGAGCTGCTCCGGGCTCGACGCGAGGATGATCTGCGCGGTAAGCGGCATCCCGCCGCTGGTGCGGTACTGGGCCCGCGCGATCCGGCCCAGGTCCTCGCGCAGGACGCCGATCTCCCGCCGCTCGCGGTCGAGCAGCCCCTCGATCCGCTGCGCCTGCGCCCGCTGCCCCTCGGCCTCCTGCCGCCCCGTCTCGTACCGCTTCGTCGCCCGCGCTGCGTCCTCGTACAGCTTCACCACTTGTGCGCTGAGGCCGAGACCGCTGCCGCCGTGGGTGTCCGAGTCGTCGGCGACGGCCTCGACGGGCCTGGCCGCGAGGAGCGCGAGCGCACACAGCAGTGCCGGAACGACCTGAAGGCGACGGCGATATGAGCGCATGTCAGCGATCCTGACCCGCAAGTCGCGCCGGGACCTCGTTCAGGTCGTACACCTGGGGGACAATTGACGCGGACGGTCCAGTGCGCGGCTGACGCGCCGGGGAGATCTGCGCGCTAGGGCGCCCCCACCAACAGGTCCGCCGCTTCCTCCCGCTCCACCATCGCCCGCAACGGCCCGTCCGTGGCGGCCAGCTCAGCGAACGCCCCCCGCTGCACCACGCGCCCCTCGTCCAGCACGACCACCTCGTCCACGGCGTCCAGGCCGGTCAGCCGGTGGGTGATGAGCAGGGTCGTACGGCCCTCGGTGGCCGCCAGCAGGTCGGCGGTGAGGGCGTCGGCGGTCGGGAGGTCCAGGTGCTCGGCGGGCTCGTCGAGCACGAGGACGGGGAAGTCGGCGAGCAGTGCGCGTGCCAGCGCCAGCCGCTGCCGCTGCCCGCCCGACAGCCGCGCCCCGTGCTCGCCCACGAGCGTGTCCAGCCCGTCGGGCAGACTGTCGGCCCAGTCCAGCAGCCGCGCCCGGCCCAGGGCGTCGCGCAGGTCGGCCTCCGTGGCGTCCTTCCTGGCGAGCAGCAGGTTCTCGCGCACGGAGCTGTCGAAGAGGTGCGCGTCCTGCGCGCACAGCCCGACGAGCCGCCGTACGTCGTCGCCGTCCAGCTCGTAGGCGTCCACGCCGCCCAGCGTGTACGAGCCCGCGTCCGCGTCCAGGAAGCGCAGCAGTGCCTGCGCCAGCGTTGTCTTGCCGGACCCGGACGGTCCTACGACGGCGATCCGGCGGCCCTCCTCCAGGGTCAGGTCGAGACCGGCGAGCGCGTCCCGGTCCTGCCCCGAGTGACGGGCGGTCAGGCCCCTGAGAGCGACCGGGAAGGGCGATGCGGGCGCCTTCCGGGGACGCTCCGGTTCCCGTACCGGCTCGGGTGCGTCCAGGACCTCGTGGACCCGCTCGGCGCTCTTGCGCACCCGCTGGCGGTACTGCGCGGCGAGCGGCAGCCCGAGAACCGCCTCGAAGGCGGCCAGTGGGGTGAGGACGACGACGGCCATCGTCACACCGCCCAGCCGCCCGTCCGCGACCGCCTGGGCGCCCGCGAGGGCGGTGGCGGCGACGGTGAGCCCCGAGATCAGCGCGGTCAGCCCGTCACCGAGCGCGGTCGCGGTGGCGGCCCGCGAGGCGATCCGGGTGAGCGTCCCGTCGGCTCGGCGTGCCTCGGCCGTACGGCTGGGCAGCGCACCGGCGACGGTCAGTTCCGCGGTGCCGGTGAGGAGATCCGTCACGCGCGTCGCGAGGACTCCCCGGGCGGGGGCCAGCCTGCGCTCGGCGCGCCGGGCGACGGCACCGGTGACGAGCGGGACGCCGATCCCGGCCGCCAGCAGCCCCGCCGCGAGCACCGCGCCCGCCTCGGGCAGCAGCCATGCCGTGAAGCCGACGGCCCCTGCGGACACGACCGTCGCGGCGGCCGCGGGCAACAGCCAGCGCAGCCAGTAGTCCTGAAGCGCGTCCACATCGGCGACGAGCCTCGACAGCAGATCGCCCCGCCGTGTGCGGCGCAGCCCGGCGGGCGCCAGCCGCTCCAGCCGCCGGTACACGGCGACCCGGGTGTCGGCCAGCATGCGCAGCACGGCGTCGTGCGACACGAGCCGCTCGGCGTACCGGAACACGGCCCGCCCGATGCCGAAGGCCCGCGTCGCCGTCACGGCCACCATCAGATACAACACGGGCGGCTGCTGCGAGGCCCGCGAGATGAGCCACCCGGAGGTGGCCATGAGCCCCACGGCACTGCCGAGCGCGAGGCTTCCGAGCAGCAGCGCGAGGGCGAGCCTGCCGCGGCGGGGGCCGGACATGGCACGGACACGGGCGAGGACACCGCGCGTGCCCGCCGCGAGCGGCACAGCCTCGGTCTCGGACCCGGTGGCAGCAGACCCGCCGAGCGCTTCGCCGCCGCCCTCGTCCGGAAGGGCGCCGGACGCCTCGGCGGGCACCTCGGCCGGCTCCTTGGACAGAGCCTCCGCACGATCGGGCACATCGGCCTCGGCGAGCCGCACCACCCGGTCCGCCACCCCCAGCAACGCAGGCCGGTGCACGACCAGCAGCACCGTCCGCCCCACGGCAAGCCGGCGCACGGCCTCGACGACCTCGGCCTCGGTGGCCCCGTCGAGCGCTGCCGTCGGCTCGTCGAGCAGCAGGACGGACCGGTCCGCGAGGAACGCCCGGGCCAAGGCGAGCCGCTGCCGCTGGCCCGCGGACAGCCCGGTCCCGTCCTCACCCAGGACGGTGTCGACGCCCTCGGGCAGCGCGTCCACGAACTCCAGCGCTCCGGCATCCGAAAGCGCGCGCCGCACGGACGCGCCGTCCGCGTCGGGACGCGCCAGCCGTACGTTCTCAGCGATGGTCCCGGCGTACAGATGCGGCCGCTGCGGCACCCAGGCGATACGCGAGCGCCACTCCGCCAGGTCGAGGTCGGTGAGATCGGCTCCCCCGACGAGCACCCGCCCCTCGGTCGGCCGCACGAACCCCAACAGCACATTGAGCAGCGTCGACTTGCCCGCACCGCTCGGCCCGACGAGCGCGATCGTCTCCCCGGGCCCGACGGCGAAGGACACGTCCGAAACGGCGTCGGCCGAGCGTCCGGCGTAGCGGACCGAGACTCCCTCGAACGACACCCCACCGGCCGGCACCGCTGTGGTTCCGGACGCCGGCACCGGCGTCTCCAGCACCTCGAAGATCTCCTCGGCCGCGGAGAGCCCCTCGGCCGCCGCGTGGTACTGCGCACCTACCTGACGCAACGGCAGGTAGGCCTCGGGTGCCAGCACGAGGATGACCAGGCCGTCGTACAGCTCCATCTCGCCGTGGACGAGCCGCATGCCGATCGTGACGGCGACCAGGGCCACCGAGAGCGTCGAGAGCAGCTCCAGCGCGAAGGAGGAGATGAAGGCGATCCGCAGGGTGCGCATCGTCGCCCTGCGGTACTCACCGGTGATACGCCGGATCGAGTCGGCCTGCGCCTTGGCCCGTCCGAACACCTTCAGGGTCGGCAGGCCGGCGACGACGTCGAGGAAGTGCCCGGACAGCCGGGACAGCAGCCGCCACTGACGGTCCATCCGTGACTGTGTGGCCCAGCCGATCAGCATCATGAAGATCGGGATGAGCGGCAGGGTGCCGACGATGATGGCCGCCGAGACCCAGTCCTCGGTCACGATCCGCGCCAGCACCGCGATCGGCACGACGACCGAGAGGCCCAACTGCGGCAGATAGCGCGAGAAGTAGTCGTCGAGGGCGTCGACGCCGCGCGTGGCGAGGGCGACGAGCGAACCGGTCCGCTGTCCGCTCAGCCGACCGGGCCCCAGCTCGGCCGCCCGCTCCAGCAGCCGCCCCCGCAGCTCCGACTTCACGGCCGCGCTGGCTCGATGGGCGGCCAGCTCGGTGAGCCAGGCGACCACCGCACGGCCGACTGCGACAGCCGCCAACAGCAGCAGGGGGGTGCGCAGTTCGGCGGCCGACATCCCGTCCTGGAACGCCCCCACCACCGCCTCGGCGATGAGCATCGCCTGCGCGATGACCAGTCCCGCCCCTACGGCGCCCAGGCCGACGACCGCGATCAGGAAGAGGCGGGTGGCCCGGGCGTACCGGAGGAGACGCGGGTCGATTGGTTTCACGTGAAACACACCTCAGTGCACGGTTTCAGCGATGTGCTGCGTACCGATCCGCTTGCGGAAGACCCAGTAGGTCCAGCCCTGGTAGAGCATCACGATCGGCGTGGCGATCACCGCGCACCAGGTCATGATCTTCAGGGTGTAGTGACTCGACGAGGCGTTGGTGACCGTGAGGCTCCACTCGTCATTGAGCGAGGACGGCATGACGTTCGGAAAGAGCGCCAGGAAGAGCATGGCCACGGCGGCCACGATGGTGACGCCGGAGAAGGCGAACGACCATCCCTCGCGTCCGGCCTGGTTCGCCGCCAGCGCCGCGACCAGCGCGACCACGGCCACGATCAGCGCGACGAGGCTCTGTCCGTCGCCGTTGTCGACCTGCGTCCAGAGCAGGAACACCACGGCCAGCGCGGCGGTCACGAGGCCGACCCACAGGGCCAGCTTCCGCGCGCGCTCCCGGATGTCCCCCACGGTCTTGAGCGCGGTGAACACCGCACCGTGGAAGGTGAACAGCGACAGCGTCACGAGACCGCCGAGAAGCGCGTACGGGTTGAGCAGATCCGGAACGTTGCCGACGTACTCATGGCTCTGGTCGATCTTCACACCCCGCACGATGTTGGCGAAGGCCACGCCCCACAGGAACGCCGGGAGCAGCGAGCACCAGAAGATGGCCTGCTCCCAGTTGCGCTGCCAGTTCTCCTCGGGCCGCTTGGCCCGGTACTCGAACGCGACACCCCGGACGATCAGGCAGACCAGGATGAGCAGCAGCGGCAGATAGAAGCCGGAGAAGAGCGTGGCGTACCACTCGGGGAAGGCGGCGAAGGTCGCGCCGCCCGCGGAGAGCAGCCACACCTCGTTGCCGTCCCAGACGGGGCCGATGGTGTTGATCAGCACCCGCCGCTCGGGCCGGTTGCGGGCGAGCAGCTTGGTGAGGACGCCGACCCCGAAGTCGAAGCCCTCCAGGAAGAAGTAGCCGGTCCACAGGACGGCGATCAGGACGAACCAGACGTCGTGAAGTTCCATGACTGTGCAGCTCCCTCGGCCTAGTACGAGAAGGCCATCGGCTTGTCGGCGTCACGGGAGTCGCCGCCGATCTTCGTGGGCGGGTTCAGGTCGGCCTCCGTCAGCTCGGGCGGGCCGGCCTTGACGTACTTCGCGAGCAGCTTGACCTCGACGACGGCGAGGATGGCGTACAGCGTGGTGAAGACGATCATCGAGGTGAGGACCTCGCCCTGGGAGACACCGGGGGAGACCGCGTCGCGGGTCTGCAGGACGCCGTAGACGACCCAGGGCTGACGGCCCATCTCGGTGAAGATCCAGCCCCAGGAGTTGGCGATCAGCGGGAAGGCCAGGGTCCAGATCGCGATGCGCCAGTACCACTTGGTCAGCTTCGGGCCGAGTGCCTTCTTCGGGAGCAGCACCAGATGCGGCACCTCGTCGTCGCCGACCCTCAGGTGCTGCGGCAGCATGAACTTCTTGCGGGTCAGCCAGAGTCCGACCAGGCCGATGGCGAACGACGTCATACCGAAGCCGATCATCCAGCGGAAGCCCCAGTAGGCGACGGGGATGTTGGGCCGGTAGTCGCCGGGGCCGTACTTCTCCTGCTCGGCCTTGTTGACGTCGTTGATGCCGGGGACGTACGAGGTGAAGTCGTCCTTGGCCAGGAAGGACAGCAGGCCGGGGATCTCTATGGCGACCTTGTTGTGGCCCTTGTCGACGTCGCCGACGGCGAAGACCGAGAAGGGCGCCGGCTCCTCGCCGTCCCACAGGGCCTCGGCAGCGGCCATCTTCATCGGCTGCTGCTCGTACATGATCTTGCCGAGCGTGTCACCGCTGACGGCGGTGAGCAGGCCGCCGACGGCGACGGTGACCAGGCCGAGCCGCAGCGAGGTCTTCATCTCGCGGATGTGCTTCTTGCGCAGCAGATGGAAGGCGGAGATGCCGACCATGAACGCGCCACCCGTGAGGAAGGCCGCCGACAAGGTGTGGAAGGCCTGCGCGAGCGCGGTGTTCTGGGTCAGCACGAGCCAGAAGTCGGTGAGTTCGGCCCGCCCCTTCGCTTCGTTGATCTTGTAGCCGACGGGGTGCTGCATCCAGGAGTTGGCCGCCAGGATGAAGTACGCCGACAGAATCGTGCCGATGGAGACCATCCACATGCAGGCCAAGTGGATCTTCTTCGGCAGCTTGTCCCAGCCGAAGATCCACAGGCCGATGAAGGTGGACTCGAAGAAGAAGGCGATCAGCGCCTCGAAGGCGAGCGGAGCACCGAAGACGTCACCGACGAAGCGGGAGTAGTCGGACCAGTTCATGCCGAACTGGAACTCCTGCACGATGCCGGTGACGACACCCATCGCGATGTTGATCAGGAAGAGCTTGCCCCAGAACTTCGTCGCCCTGAGGTACTTCTCCTTCTCCGTGCGTACCCAGGCGGTCTGCAACCCGGCCGTGAGGGCGGCCAGCGAGATCGTCAGGGGGACGAACAGGAAGTGGTAGACGGTGGTGATGCCGAACTGCCATCGCGCCAAGGTCTCCGGCGCCAAAGCCAGGTCCACGTCGCCGCTCCTTACATACGCTTGTGAAAGCGTTCACATTCACAAGCAATTATGCAGTACGAACATTCCGGGCCCTCACGGGGGGTCCCTCGTTCGGACCAACCCCTTGGCGAGAACTTCAACATATTGTTGAATCGCCAGCATGCAGCCACAGCGACCGCTTCAGATACGGATCTCCTGGCCCTCAGGCCATCTCACCGCGACCCTCGACGACACCCCGACCGCACAGGCCCTCAGCAAGGCCCTCCCTCTCAGCTCCACTGCTCGCACTTGGGGCGAGGAGGTGTACTTCGACACAAGAGTGTCCGTTTCACGTGAAACGGATGCACGACAGGTGGTCGAGCCTGGCACGGTCGCCTTCTGGACCGATGGCGACGCGCTCGCCCTCCCTTACGGACCCACACCGATCTCGCGAGGCTGGGGGTCCCCCAAAACGGAGTTTGGGGGAGAATGCCGCCTCGCGAGCCCGTGCAACATCCTGGGCCGCCTCGACGGCGACCCCCGCTTGCTGGCGACGGTCCGCGACGGCGACCCCGTGCGCGTGGAACTGGTGGACGCCTGACTCTGCCCGCGTGGAATGCGTGGACACCTGACCGCGCCCGTAGAACCCGCCGGCGCCTGACCGCGCCCGCGCAGCCCTAGAGCTCCTTCCGGAACCCTTCCGCCACCTTCAGGAAGATGTCGTTCGCCTCGGTCTCCCCGATCGTCACCCGCACACCCTCGCCGGGGAACGGCCGGATCACCACGCCCGCCTGCTCACACGCCTGAGCGAAGGCGACCGTGCGCTCCCCCAGCCGCAGCCACACGAAGTTGGCCTGGGTCTCGGGCACCGTCCAGCCCTGGGCCCGCAGCCCCTCGCCCACGCGGTTGCGCTCACACACCAGCGACCCGACCCGGCCGAGCAGTTCGTCCTCGGCACGCAGCGAGGCGATGGCCGCGTCCTGCGCGAGCTGGCTCACCCCGAAGGGCACGGCCGTCTTGCGCAGGGCCGCAGCGACCGGCTCATGGGCGATCGCGAAACCGACGCGCAGACCGGCGAGGCCGTACGCCTTGGAGAAGGTCCGCAGGACGCAGACATTCGGACGCTCGCGGTAGATCTCCACCCCGTCCGGCACCTCGGGGTCGCGGATGAACTCGCGATACGCCTCGTCCAGCACCACCAGGACATCGCTCGGCACCCGGTCGAGGAAGCGCTCGAGTTCGGCCCGCTTCACCACCGTGCCCGTCGGGTTGTTCGGGTTGCAGACGAAGATCAGCCTGGTGCGGTCGGTGATGGCGGCGGCCATCGCGTCCAGATCGTGCACCTCGCCCGCCGTCAGGGGCACCTGCACGGAGGCGGCGCCGCTGATCTGCGTGATGATCGGGTACGCCTCGAAGGACCGCCAGGCGTAGATGACCTCGTCGCCGGGGCCGGCGGTGGCCTGGATGAGCTGCTGGGCGACACCGACCGAGCCGGTGCCGGTGGCCAGGTGGGAGAGCGGGACGCCGAAGCTCTCGGACAGCTCGTTCATCAGCCCCGTGCACATCATGTCCGGGTAGCGGTTGAAGGACGCGGCGGCCGCCGCCACGGTCTCCATCACGCCCGGCAGCGGCGGATAGGGGTTCTCGTTGGAGGACAGCTTGTAGGCCACCGGCCCACCGGCCGCGGCGGGCTTGCCCGGCTTGTAGGTGGGGATACCCTCCAGCTCGGCGCGCAGCTTGGGGCTCGTCTCGCTCACCACAGTCCTCCTCGCGACCACCGGCGGCCCATCACCACCGCCGGCTCCAATACTTCTCACCTTATGAGGATTCCGCGCCGATGCGTACAGGTGAGGAGGAGCCGATGCCTGTCGGCGGGGCAGGCCCGTCCGCTGATCACACCTGTCACACCAGCATCAAGGGCATCGTCGTACGAAGGCGTACGAATCGGGGGGCGCGCCGCACATATATCTACGCGCCGGTGGCTCGCGCCGTGGCGCGCATCCCCCGTGAAGGTGAGTTGAGACCTCTTCGAAACATCGGACACTTGGCAGGCCCATGCGCGCCGACAAGTCACGTCCTGCCATTGGATCGTTCAACTCTCTTGCTTTCAAAGGGATCTGACGGTCTATGACCTTGCAGAAACGTGCCTGTCAACGATTGCATATGCGTCCGCACTACCCCACCGCATGAGCCCTACTATCGGCTCGCCATGACAGCAGCAGGGAAGCACCAGGTGAGCCGCGCGGAAACCTCACGTCGAGGCAGTCGGCCCAGTCGGGCGGGGATCAGAGATGTGGCGGCCGCCGCCGGGGTATCCATCACGACCGTCTCCGACGCCCTCAACGGCAAGGGCCGGCTCCCCGACGCCACCCGACGCCATGTCCGCGAGGTCGCCGACCGGCTGGGCTACCGGCCCTCGGCCGCGGCCCGAACACTCCGAACCGGCAAGTCAGGTCTCATCGGCCTTACCGTGACGACGTACGGGGATGAACCTTTCACCTTCACCGAGTTCGCGTACTTCGCCGAGATGGCCCGCGCGGCCACCTCGGCCGCGCTCGCCCGCGGCTACGCCCTCGTGATCCTCCCCGCGACCTCACGCCATGACGTGTGGTCGAACGTCGCACTCGACGGAACGGTGGTCATCGACCCGTCCGACCAGGACCCGGTCGTCAGCGAGCTGGTGAGACAGGGTCTCCCGGTCGTCTCGGACGGGCGCCCCGCCGGATCGCTTCCGGTCACCGCCTGGGTCGACAACGACCACGAGGCCGCCGTGATGGGCATCCTCGACCACCTGGCCGACGCGGGCGCCCGCCGGATCGGTCTGCTGACCGGCACCACGACGGACACGTACACCCACCTGTCGACCACGGCGTATCTGCGCTGGTGCGAACGGGTCGGACAGGACCCGGTGTACGAGGCCTACCCGGCGCACGACCCGTGCGCGGGCGCCGTGGCCGCCGACCGGCTGCTCGCCCGGCCCGACCGGCCCGACGCGGTCTACGGACTGTTCGACCCGAACGGCACCGATCTGCTCGCCGCCGCCCGCCGCTACGGCATGCGCGTACCGGACGACCTGCTTCTGGTGTGTTGCAGCGAGTCCACGGTGTACGCCAACACCGAGCCGCCCATCACCACGCTCTCGCTCAAGCCGCGCCGGATCGGCACGGCGGTGGTCCAGCTCCTCATCGACGCCATCGAGGGGGTCGAGTCGGACCAGCCGGTCGAGCAGGTGATACCGACGGAGTTGATCGTGCGTACCTCGTCCCAGCGACGCCCGCCGCGCACGACGGTCAGTCCGCCGCGGTCTCCCGAGGAGCGTTAGGCGGGCGTCGAAGCAGGGCGCAGCCTGGTCGGGGGGCGGGCAGGGCGAGGTCGTCGAGTGGTAGAAGCCCTGCCCAATCGGGGCGAAAGCCGCAGTGAACAGGGGTCCTGCTCCGATTCACCACCCCTGGGTCATCACATGGCGCGATCGGCATTCCTATGATGGGCCCACGACACCGCGGGCCGCTGCGACCAGGCAGTCCGATGCGGTGCAGATGCGGCGCGATGGTGGAGGGGTCTGATGACTCAGGGGGCCGGTCAGGGACCTGAGGTGGAGCGCACGGCGACGTTGCGCGACTTCCGGGTACCCGCGTACGTCCACGAGACCGGTCCGTACGGCCACAGCACGCACCCGGGCGAGGTCGCCCCGCCCCTCGAGGAAAGCCATCCCGAGGGGTACACGCCCACGCAGCGCGACCTGCCGGTCATCAATCGCGGCGACACTGTTCAGGTGCATGTCGACCCCGCCTCCCTGCCCGCGCAGCAGCCGACTGGCAGCGCCGGTGCGCTGTTCGTCGTCGGCGACGTGCACGGCTATCTCGACGAGCTGGTGGCCGCTCTCCAGGAGAAGGGCCTGATCGACTCGGCGGGGAACTGGTGCGCGGGCACCGCACGGCTGTGGTTCCTCGGCGACTTCACCGACCGCGGCCCGGACGGCATCGGCGTCATCGACCTCGTGATGCGGCTGTCCGCCGAGGCCGCGGCGGCCGGCGGCTACTGCAAGGCCCTCATGGGCAACCACGAGCTGCTGCTGATCGGCGCCAAGCGCTTCGGCGACACGCCCGTCAACTCCGGCGCGGGCACCGCCACCTTCCAGGCGGCCTGGCTGCTCAACGGCGGCCAGAAGACCGACATGGACCGCCTCCAGGACCACCACCTGCAGTGGATGTCCCGGCTGGACGCCATGGAAGAGGTCGACGGGCATCTGCTCGTGCATTCGGACACCACCGCCTATCTCGACTACGGCGACTCGATCGAAGCGGTCAACGACACCGTCCGCGAGACGCTCACGCGCAACGACGCCGACGAGGTCTGGGATCTCTTCCGCAAGTTCACCAGGCGCTTCTCCTTCCGCGACGAGGGCGGTCCGGACCATGTCCGCTCGCTGCTCGATACGTACGGCGGCACCCGCATCGTTCACGGCCACAGCCCCATTCCGTATCTGCTGGGCGAGGTCGGCTCCGAGGAGGGCGAGGACAGCACCGGGCCCCTGGTCGAGGGACCGCACCTCTACGCCGAAGGGCTCGCCATCGCCATGGACGGCGGCGTGACCATGGCCGGAAAGCTGCTGGTCCAGCAACTTCCCCTGGATATCTGAACGTTCACCGGGCAGACGTCCCCCCATCACGCAGGGATGGAGGACGGCGCAGGCCAGGGCCCAATTTTGGCAAACCCCCTGTCACCGTGTGCCGTCACCGCTCTACCATCGGCTTATCCGTAGCAGGCTCCCCTCCGTTTCTGCCCGACGGCTCGTTGGCATGCGAGCCCCAAGCCCTACGGAGCATCGGGGGATGCACATGAACAGCGTTCCGCAGCACCTGCACAGCGAGGACCGCCAGGAGTACGAGCGGATCCTCGACGAGGCGCTGCGCTCCGCACCACACCGCCCGGAACTGGCCGCTGTGGGACAGCGGCTCAACCCCGAACAGCTGCGCACCATGGCGCTGAACGCCACCGCACTCATCACGGCGGCCGCGGCGACCGAGTACCAGCACTACGTGAAGGTCCGCGAGGAACTGCGCCAGCCGGCGCCGTCCACCCCGTCGTCCACCCGCGAGTCCGGCTCCACCGAGTCGGGCACGGGCGCGATGGGGCTCGCCACCACCATGGGAGAAGTCGCCGAGACGGCCGGCCCCGGCGTCGTCGCCGTGGTGGCCGTCCTGGCACCCGTCCTCGCGGGTACCGCCGCGGCGATCTTCCTCCTCGTCGGCTACATCCTGAAGATGTTCAACCCCGAGCCGGCGTTCGCCCAGACGATGCTCACCACCGGATGGGTGTTCGGCGCCATCGCGGCGGCCGCGATCCTGGTCGCCGCCGTCGGACTCCTGCTCACCGCCCTGCGCAACCGGCCGGCCTTCGATTCCGGGCCGTACGGCGAACTGAGCGAAGAGGTGGCCCGGGCCAAGGAAGTCTGGCGCGAAGCCCTGCTGGAGCGCGGTGTCCTGCCTTTCCTACGGGAGGCACTCGCCGACCCCGGCACGGCGGCGGCCCTGCACCGCACGCCGCCGACGACACCGGCCGGCCGTATCCCGAACCTCGGCTACGACCGTCCGGGTTTCAGCAGCCCGGACAACGGTGCCGTCCCGAGCCCGCGTCCGAGCTACACGAGCCCGGACTACACGAGCCCGGACTTCGGAGGGCCCGAACACCAGCCGGAGTAGCCCCTCGGCTTGCGCCCCCGCCGTGAGAAGGCCCCGTGAGGGGACCTCCTCCTCGGCGAAACCCCCGGGGAGACCTCCTCGGGGAGGCGCAAGCCGAACAGCCGGCACTACGCGACGTCAGTCCGCGATCGGCAGGTACACCCGGTTACCCGCCGCGGCGAACTCCTGCGACTTCTGAGCCATGCCCTCCTCGATCTCCTCCCGGGATCCGCCATGGGTACGGCGGATGTCCTGGGAGATCTTCATCGAGCAGAACTTCGGCCCGCACATGGAGCAGAAGTGGGCCGTCTTGGCGGGCTCGGCCGGAAGGGTCTCGTCGTGGAACTCCCGTGCCGTGTCCGGGTCCAGGGCGAGGTTGAACTGGTCCTCCCACCGGAACTCGAAGCGGGCGTCGGACAGCGCGTCGTCCCACTCCTGCGCACCCGGGTGCCCCTTGGCGAGATCGGCCGCGTGGGCGGCGATCTTGTAGGTGATGACGCCGGTCTTGACGTCGTCGCGGTTGGGCAGGCCCAGGTGCTCCTTGGGCGTGACGTAGCAGAGCATGGCCGTGCCCCACCAGGCGATCATCGCGGCACCGATACCGGAAGTGATGTGGTCGTACGCCGGCGCGACGTCCGTGGTCAGCGGGCCGAGCGTATAGAACGGAGCTTCATCGCAGATCTCCTGCTGAAGGTCGATGTTCTCCTTGATCTTGTGCATCGGGACGTGGCCCGGGCCCTCGATCATGGTCTGTACGTTGAAACGCTTGGCGATCTGGTTGAGTTCCCCGAGCGTCCGCAACTCCGCGAACTGCGCCTCGTCGTTGGCGTCCGCGATCGAGCCGGGCCGCAGCCCGTCGCCGAGCGAGTAGGTGACGTCGTACGCCGCGAGGATCTCGCAGAGCTCCTCGAAGTTCTCGTACAGGAAGCTCTCCTTGTGGTGCGCCAGGCACCACGCCGCCATGATCGAGCCGCCGCGCGAGACGATGCCGGTCTTGCGGTTGGCCGTGAGCGGGACGTACGGCAGGCGCACGCCCGCGTGGACGGTCATGTAGTCCACGCCCTGCTCGGCCTGCTCGATGACCGTGTCCTTGTAGATCTCCCAGGTCAGCTCCTCGGCGCGGCCGTCGACCTTCTCCAGCGCCTGATAGAGCGGCACCGTGCCGATCGGCACGGGGGAGTTGCGCAGCACCCATTCACGGGTCGTGTGGATGTTGCGGCCGGTCGACAGGTCCATGACCGTGTCGG
Source organism: Streptomyces sp. NPDC036764 (assembly GCF_055609385.1). NCBI lineage: Bacteria > Bacillati > Actinomycetota > Actinomycetes > Kitasatosporales > Streptomycetaceae > Streptomyces > Streptomyces sp. NPDC036764. The sequence goes on along the minus strand of NZ_JBVJPT010000003.1, from coordinate 626,869 downwards.
CGCCCCAGCGGGTCGCCCAGGTCATCTTCTCGACTTCCTCCTCGATGGAGGAGGTGACCGCGGAGTTGCCGATGTTGGCGTTGACCTTCACCAGGAACCGCTTGCCGATGATCATCGGCTCGATCTCCGGGTGGTTGACGTTGGCCGGCAGCACCGCCCGGCCCGCGGCGATCTCCTCGCGGACCACCTCGGCAGAGACGTTTTCCCGGATGGCCACGAACTCCATCTCGGGTGTGATCTCGCCCCGGCGGGCGTAGGCGAGCTGCGTGACCGCCTGGCCGTCACGGCCGCGACGGGGCTGACGCGGACGTCCGGGGAAGACCGCGTCGAGGTTGCGCAGACCGCCGCGCGGCGAGGTGTGCTTGATCCCGTCGTCCTCCGGACGGACGGGACGACCCGCGTACTCCGCCGTGTCGCCGCGAGCGATGATCCAGTTCTCCCGCAGCGGGGGAAGCCCCCTGCGGACGTCCGTCTCGGCCACTGGATCGGTATACGGGCCCGAGGTGTCGTACAGCGTGACCGACTGCCCGTTGGTGAGGTGCACCTGGCGGACCGGCACCCGCAGATCGGGGCGTGTGCCCTCGACATACGCCTTGTGCCAGCCGATGGACTTCCCGGCCTCCGGGGACGTTTCGCCCTGAATGGGCCGTTCGTCCTGGCTGGAGGCAGGCGTGCGCGCGTCCTTGATGGTCATGAGACCTACTCCCTACGCCGGCATTACCCGGTAACAGGTTCGGCGGTCGACGCAGCGGTATCCGTCTGCCGACGTTTCGTGTGAAACATCACTCGCGATGGGTGATGTTTCATGTGAAACATCGCTGGGACGGAGGTCAGCGCCCTCTCAGCCCGGTGCTCCGAGCTCCCGCGTGTACAAAGGTGGCACCACGCTAGCGTCAATTCGGGCGCGGTGAACAGAGGGCCCCCACCGTTCTTGCGATGATCGGGCGGTGACCACGACGCATGAACCTCCGTACCCACCGCCCGATCCGCCCCGCGGCTCGGGCTCCGGAAACAGCCCTGCGCGCGGCAACGGCCGTACGGACGGCCGGGGTTCGGGCGTCCCCGGAGGCAGATACGACGGTGGATTCGGCCACGGTTCCACGGGCGTCCCCGACGGTCGCACGGCTGAAACCGGCGGTTGGCACGAGCACGACCTCCGCCCCGGCGGAATGCAGGAGCCGCGGGGCGAAGCCGGCGACTGGCATGAACCCGGCCCTCGCCCTGGTGGCCCGCACGAGCACGGGAGCGGAGTCGGCGGCCCGCAGGATCGTGGACACATCTCCGGTGGCCCGTACCGGCAAGGACCTGGTCCGGGGGATCGTCCCGGCCCCGACGCCGGTGGTGGCCATGGTCACGGCCACGGATCCGGCGGCGGGCAGAGCGGTGGCGGCGGTGGCAATGACGGCCATGGACATGGGCCCGGGCAGGGCCACGGACACTCTCACAGCCACGCCCACGGTCCCGCGGCTCCCGTCTCCCGGCATCTGCGCAAGGTCATCGCGGCGGTTCTGATCCCGTTCGCCGCCGCGGTGGTGGTGGGTCTCGTGGTGCTGTGGCCGGGAGGTGCCCCGGGGCACGAGCGCACCGGTGTCGGCTTCGACCGGCAGACGCAGCAGGCCACGGTCACCAAGGTCGTCGAGCTGAGCTGCAAGGCCGCGGGCGCCTCGGGTGTGCCGCCGACCGGCGGCACCTCCACCGCCGAAGGTTCCTCCGCGGTGCAGCAGGACAGCGGCACCTGCAAGAAGGCGACGATCCGGGTCGACACCGGCGACGACAAGGGCCGTACGTTCACGGAGATCGTGCAGCCCGACCAGTCGCGCCAGTTGCACCAGGGCCAGGAGGTCGTGGTCGCCTACGAGCCTTCCGCGCCCAAGGACCTCCAGTACTCGGTCACCGACGTGAACCGGCGCGTTCCGCTGTCGGTGCTCGCCGGCATCTTCGCCATCGCCGTCGTGGTCGTCGGGCGGTTGCGGGGCGTCATGGCGCTGATCTCGCTGGCCATCAGCTTCCTGCTGCTCAACTTCTTCATCCTGCCCGCGATCCTCCAGGGCTCGAACCCGCTGGTCGTGGCGGTGGTCGGGTCGAGCGCGATCATGCTGGTCGCGCTCTATCTGTGCCACGGCCTCTCGGCCCGAACATCGGTCGCGGTGCTCGGCACGCTCATCTCGCTGCTGCTGATCGGCGTACTCGGCTCGGTGTTCATCGACTGGGCCGCGCTCACCGGCAACACCGACGACAACACCGGCCTCATCCATGGGCTGTATCCGTCGATCGACATGAGCGGTCTGCTGCTCGCAGGCATCATCATCGGCTCGCTCGGTGTCCTCGACGACGTGACGGTCACCCAGACCTCGGCGGTCTGGGAGCTGCACGAGGCCAACCCCGCGATGGGCTGGCGCGGGCTGTACCGGGCAGGCATCCGCATCGGCCGCGACCACATCGCCTCCGTCGTCAACACACTCGTCCTCGCCTACGCGGGCGCCGCGCTGCCGCTGCTGCTGCTCTTCTCGATCGCGCAGAGCGGTGTGGGCACGGTCGCCAACAGTGAGCTGGTCGCGGAGGAGATCGTGCGCACGCTGGTGGGCTCCATCGGTCTGGTCGCGTCGGTACCGGTGACCACCGCCCTCGCGGCGCTGGTCGTCTCGGCCGACCGGCCGGAGACGGGCTCGGCGCCCGTCGGCGCCCACCCGGTCCCTGCGGGCGCCCAGCCGGGCCAGGGAGGCGCTCAGCCGGGGCCCAGGCCCGGCGGCCGTGGCCGCCGGAGGAAGCGGTGACGCGGGGGCGACAGGGGGCGCGGTAACGGCGACGGGGCCGCCTGAAGCAGTGCGGGGCGAAGAGGCGGAAGCCGTGCCCACGGAGGACTCAAGCAGCGCCGGCGGCGGGCGGACAGCCGAGGCGGTGCTCCCTGGAGAGCTCCAAACCGCTGCGGCCGACTTCGCCCATCCGGCGGAGCGCAAAGCAAACCCGGCACACAAGGAGCGCTCCCGCGCGCCCCTTGCGCACCGCTGAAGCGTTACGCCACCCCTCCACGGCACCGATGTAACGCTTCAGCCGGCGCTCTGCTCTTCCGCGAGGATGCGGTCCAGGGCCTCGTCGAGGTGGGCGTCGAAGTCGGCGAGAGCGCCCTCCTGGCCGAGCGGCACCAGCTTGTCGGTGCGGTCGAGGAAGGCCACCAGCGGCGCCACGGAGGAGCGGAACAGCGCCTGGTCGGCACCGACCTGAAGCCGGATCAGCACGTCCCCCAGCGTCTCGGAACCGGCAGGTGAGACGCGTACATCACCCTCCCCGCACGGCCTGCCCACCCCGTCCACCAGCAGCTCCCGGCCGAAGGCCCAGGTCACCGGGGCATCCCCGGGCAGGTGGAAGGTCAGCCGTACCGCGTAGGGATCACAGGTCTCGTAGCGCAGCTCCACCGGGATGCGGAAAGAGAGCTCCTCGGACACGAGAAAGCTCATCATGACCTCTGCCTGTACGGACTCTCGCATCGCCTACCCCGTCGGTTGCCTTCGACTGGCCGGGACCGGACCCCAGGCCTGGTGGAATCTTGCTGAACGTACACGAGAGATCACAAGGAGTGAGTTTTCAGATACTGATAGAGATCGCCAGTGACCCCAGGAGCCGCCCGACCTCCTCCTGGAGCTGGCGCGCCGCCGACAGCAGCCGGTCGGACTGCTCGACGGGCAGAGAAATGGCCATCGTCGCGGCCGTGGTGCCCAGCGTGATCGGGATCGCCGCGCACACCGTGCCCAGCGCGTACTCCTGACGCTCGATCACCGGCTCCATCCGCTGCACCCGCTCAAGGCGCCGGAGCAGCGATCTGCTGTCGCGCACCGTGTACGGGGTGATGGACTGCACAGGGTGGCGATCCAGGTGGTCGCGACGGGCGTCCTCGTCGAGCTGGGACAGCAGGCACTGGCCGATGGCGTGGGCGTGGCCGGTTTCGCGGAAGTCGGCCCATTCCTCGACCGCCGGGTTGCCGGGGGTGTCGGAGACGCACACGACCTCGATCTCGCCGTCGCGGTACTGGGCGTAGTACACGGGGACGCCGATGGCATCGCGGCACTGGGCGAGCGCGTCGGCTACCGTGCTGCGACGTTTCTGCTCGGCTCCGCTGCTGCTCAGCCGCACCGCCGCGTCGCCGAGGAAGAACAGCCCTTTGTCGCGGCGCAGATAGCCCTCGTGCACCAGCGTGCGCAGAAGGTGGTACGCCGTGGGCAGTGCCAGGCCCGTCTCGCGGGCGAGCTGCTTGGCGGGAGCGCCGTACTCGTGCTCGGCGACGCGTTCCAGCAGGCGCATCGCGCGCTGGACGGATCCGATGAGCGTCGCGGAGTTCGGCGACTCGGAGGGTTCCGGCGAGGCCTGCCGCGGCACCTGGGGTACGGAGGAGCGCGGCCGGGCCGGGGGTGAGTGGAGGTCCGATGGTGCGGTGTCTACCTTGGCCAAGGGTCACTCCCGAAGCGCGAGGGGGGCAGCCCGTGCGGGAACACGGGTGGGGTGTACGCCGCTCGCGGGGTCGGTCCCCGCGTCGATTTCCGGACTCTATTGGCCCGCGACCGCCCACGGTCGCTCTGTCCGGGAAACTTCCCTCGCCCGAGGGAACCGGTGATTCCTGTTACCGCCCCCCGGTCCCCACGGCCCTCACCAGTCGCTGCGTGACGAAGAGCTCGACATGAACTTCCGTACGACGTAGATCAGTCCGCCGACCAGTGCGACGAAGACCAGCAGCTTGAAGAGCAGTCCGATCACGAATCCGACCACGCTGGCTATCAGTCCGCCGAACACGACCAAGGCGATGACCGGCACCGCGATCCACTTCACCCACCACGGCAGTCCTGCGAAGATCTCACGCATCGCCCTCGTCCTTACCTCTGCGCCCGTCCTGTGCCGGGTCCTGATTTCCGCGAATCTGCTGATTCCCTGCACTCGATGCTAGGGCGGGCAGGTGCCCCCGCGGGGGCCTCGCAGCCCTTGTCCTCCCCTGATCGAACCCCTAGGGAACCCCGAGACCGAAGGTCAGCTCTCGGGCGGAGAGAACATCACCAGCACCCGCAGATCCTCGCTGATGTGGTGGAACTTGTGGGCGACCCCGGCCGGCACGTACACGACGCTGCCGCGCGCCACGTTCGTGGTCTCCATGCCGACGGTGATCTGGGCACGGCCGCTCACAACGAAGTAGACCTCGTCCTGGTTGTGCGGCTTCTGTGGATCGTGGTCGCCGGCGTTGAGCGCGTACAGGCCGACCGACATGTTCCGCTCTCGCAGAAACTGCAGGTAGGCGCCCTCGTTGGCGGCGCGCTCCGCCTCCAGTTCGTCCAGCCGGAATGCCTTCATCGCTGTTGTCCGCCCTCATCCCAGTGCTCGTGGCCGATCTCGTCTGCCACGATCAGACACATGAAGAATTTCGTAGTCAAGACGATCGCCAACGCGGGCGCCCTGGCGGTCGCCGTCTGGCTGCTCGACAAGATCACTCTCACCGGTGACAGCACGGGCAAGCAGATAGGCACCCTGCTCATCGTCGCGCTGATCTTCGGCCTGGTGAACTTCCTGGTCAAGCCGATAGTCAAGCTCTTCAGCCTGCCTCTGCTCATTCTGACGCTCGGCCTGTTCACGCTGGTCGTCAACGCGCTGATGCTGCTGCTGACCTCGTGGTTCGCCGACAAGCTCGACCTGAGCTTCCATGTCGACGGCTTCTGGACGGCCGTGTTCGGCGGCCTGATCATCTCGATCGTCTCCTGGGCGCTCAACCTCGCCCTGCCCGACGGGGACTGAGGACCCGATGACCTACCGCGTCTGCTTCGTCTGCACCGGCAACATCTGCCGCTCGCCGATGGCCGAGTCCGTCTTCCGCGCCCGCGTCGAGGAAGCCGGACTCGACGACCGGGTCGAGGTCGACAGCGCCGGCACCGGCGGCTGGCACGAGGGCGACCCGGCGGACCCGCGCACCGTCTCGGTCCTGGAGGAGCACGGCTATGACGGCGGCCACACGGCCCGCCAGTTCCAGCCGTCCTGGTTCGACCGCCTCGACCTCGTCATCGCCCTCGACACCGGCCACCTCAAGGCCCTGAGGCGGCTCGCTCCGTCCGCGGAGGACGCGGCGAAGGTACGGATGCTGCGCTCCTACGATCCCGCGGCCGGCGACGATCTCGATGTGCCGGACCCGTACTACGGCGGCAGGGACGGGTTCGAGGAGTGCCTCGACATGGTGGAGGCGGCGAGCACAGGCCTGCTCGACGCGGTCCGCGAGCAAGTGGAGGGACACGCGGCATGAGCGATCCGGGCCCCCAGGGGCTGCCTTCCGGCGGCGACGGCACGCGCGCGGTACGGGCGGGCCTGCCCGAGCCGGTCAAGTACGAGCCGACCCTGCCGGGTCCGGTGTTCGCCGCCCACTATCACCTGCCGGGCGAGCCGACAGGGCCGTACACCTACGGGCGGGACGAGAACCCGACCTGGACCCATCTGGAGCGCGCCGTCAGCGAGCTGGAGGCGCCGGGGGAGGACGGCGTCGAGACGCTGGTCTTCGCCTCGGGCATGGCCGCCATCTCATCGGTGCTCTTCTCCCAGTTGCGGTCAGGGGACGCGGTCGTCCTGCCCGACGACGGCTATCAGGCGCTGCCCCTGGTGCGCGCGCAACTGGAGGCGTACGGCATCGAGGTACGCACCGCGCCAACCGGCGGGGACGCCCAGCTCGGCGTCCTGGACGGCGCGAAGCTGCTGTGGATCGAGACGCCGTCCAACCCCGGCCTCGATGTGTGCGACATCCGGCGGCTCGCTTCGGAGGCACACGCGCGTGGCGCCCTCGTCGCCGTGGACAACACGCTCGCGACTCCGCTCGGGCAGCGCCCGCTCGAACTCGGCGCCGACTTCTCGGTGGCCAGCGGCACCAAGCAGTTGACGGGCCATGGCGACCTGCTGCTGGGATACGTCACGGGCCGCGACGCCGAGGCCATGTCCGCCGTACGGCGCTGGCGCAAGATCGTCGGGGCGATTTCGGGCCCCATGGAGGCCTGGCTCGCCCACCGTTCGCTCGCCACGCTCCAACTGCGCGTCGAGCGGCAGAGCGCCAACGCCCTCGCGGTCGCCGAGGCTTTGCGGGACGGGCCGCAGGATCTCGGGGTGCGCTATCCGGGGCTGCCCGGCGACCCTTCGTACAAGATCGCTTCGCGGCAGATGCGGCGCTATGGGTGCGTGGTGTCCTTCACGCTGCCCACGCGCGCGCGTGCCGAGCGCTTCCTGGCGGCCCTGCGGCTCGTCGACGACGCGACCAGCTTCGGCGGGGTGCGCTCCACGGCCGAGCGGCGCGGACGCTGGGGCGGCGACGCCGTACCGGAGGGCTTCATCCGTATGTCGGTCGGTGCCGAGGATCCGGAGGATCTCGTGGCTGATGTGCTGCACGCACTGGACGAATCGGCCCGGTGACCGGGGGCGCCGCCGCCTGCGCGGGAGACCGCGGCCGACCGCCGCGTCCTTCCGTGGCTGGGGCCGACCCCGCGCCCGTCGATGGCCCGATACGTAGAACGGGCGGTCCGAACCTCCCCCCTCGTGGCTCGGACCGCCCTCGGTTCCGCGCGCGAAGAACCGCGCGAACAAGGCTAGTTGACTCTCTGTCAGTGTCCAATCACAGTAGCGACAGCGACCTATCGACTTATTTATAGTTGGGCCCTTCCCTGGGGATGGGGAGAAGGGCGGGGAAGGGGAGCATCGGGTATGGACCTGGCCTTGTTGCGCACCTTTGTGACCGTGCACCGGGCCGGCTCCTTCACCCGCGCCGCCGCGCTGCTCGGGTTGTCGCAGCCGGCCGTGACCTCGCAGATACGCACCCTGGAACGCCAGTTGGGCCGTCCCCTGTTTCTGCGGCAGGCCCGCGGAGTGACACCCACGACCATCGGCGACGAGCTGGCCCACAAGGCCGCGCCTCATCTCGACGCCCTGGTGGAGATCACCGAGACCGGTCTCGACGACGAGTCCTCCTTACGATCCCTGCACCTCGCCGGGCCTCCTGAGTTCACGGCGGAGCGTGCGCTGCCCGCGCTCACCGAACTGATCGGCGAGGAGGGCCAGGGCTTCGCGTTGCGCGCGTCCTTCGGCAACGCCGAGGAGACCCTGGAAGGACTGGCAGCCGGGCATCACGATCTGGCCATCAGTACGGCCCGACCGCGCGGTGCTCTGCTCACGGCGACTCCGCTCTGCGACGAAGAACATGTGCTCGTCGCCGCTCCCCGCTGGGTGGAGCGGATCGGCGCGGGGCAACTGCGCCACAAGGGCGCGCATGCCTTGGAGGACGTCCCGGTGGTGGAGGTGCACGAGTCCCTCCCCTTCGCCTCCCGCTACTGGGCTTCGGTCTACGACTCCCGTCCCGTCGCCCCGGGCACGGTGATCGTTCCCGATCTGCGCGCGGTCCTTGCCTGCGCGGTCGCGGGAGCGGGGCTCGCGGTGCTGCCCCGCTATCTGTGCGCGACCGCCCTGGAGCGCGGCGAGGTCGTCGCCCTGCATGATCCGCCGGTGCCGCCGCTGCGGACGTACTTCCTGGTGGTCCGCACCGGCACGCTGGCGATGCCGCATATCGCGCGGGCTCACGAGTGGCTGCTGCGAGCGGCCTCGGACTGGGCCTGAACAGCGGCTTCCGACAGGGCCTGAACAGCATCTCCAGACGGATCTGAGCAGCGGCTTTGGATCCAACTGTGCTGGGCCGTCCGGAACATCACCCGGTGAGCTCGACCGGTGACGTTTCGCGATGTTTCACGTGGAACCAGCCGGGCCACATTTCTCCCATGACCGTCCGACCCGTGGTCAAGCGCACCGCCCGAGCCGTTCTGCTTGACGGTGACGATCTGATCCTGATCAAGCGAACCAAGCCCGGCATGGATCCGTACTGGCTCACGCCCGGTGGCGGAGTCGAGCCGACGGACACGACCGTCGTCGATGCCCTGCATCGCGAGGTCTACGAGGAACTCGGCGCCAAGATCACCGATGTGGTGCCCTGCTTCGTGGACACCGTGGAGCACATCGGCGAGGACGGCGGGGCGACCGGCGTGAAGGTGCAGCACTTCTTCGTCTGCCACCTGGGGTCCATGGACACGTCCTTGCGGCACGGGCCCGAGGTGGACGAGCCCATCGGCGAGTACGAGATCGTGCGGGTGCCCTTCACCCGGGTCGGGATCGCGTCCGTCCACCTTGTGCCGCTGTCGCTGCGGCACTACCTCGACGGGAACATCGAGGGCGTGCGCGCGATGCACGCGCCCGACCTGGGCTGACATCAGTTGGCGACGACGAGTTCCTCCACCGAGTCGTGCCGTATGCGATCAACCGGGATGCCGAGGTTCCGCAGGACGTCGACACCGCTGCGGATCATGCCGGGAGGCCCGGAGACATAGGCGTCGTACTCGGTCCAGGGTCCGTACTCGCGTATGGCTTCGGGAAGTTGGAGCAGTCCCTGCCGGTCCACCACGGGGCGGACCTCCAGCCAGGGGTGGGACTGCTTGAGCCTCAGCATCGTGTCGATGTCGTACAGGTCCTGGTCGGTGCGGGCGCCGTAGAAGACCTCGACCGGTCGCCGCTCGCCGTGCTCGGCGACGTCCTCGACCAGTGCCTTGATGGGCGCTATGCCGGTGCCGCCGCCCAGGCAGAGCAACCCGCTGTCGGTCGTGTGGTCCACGGTCATCGAGCCGCCCGGCGGACCGAGCCGGATGACGTCGCCCGGCCGGGCACGGTGTACCAGCGCGTTGGAGACCCAGCCCGCGGGCACGGCCTTCACATGGAACGTCAGCAGGCCGTCGGAGCGGGGCGCGGAGGCGAAGGAGTAGTGCCGCCAGATCCTGGGCCACCAGGGCGTCTCCACGCTCGCGTACTGCCCGGCGAGGAAGGGATAGGGCTGGTCGGGGCGGACGGTGAGAACCGCGACGTCCGACGTCCTGAGCTCGTGCGACACGACCTCCGCGTACCACCAGGCGGGGGCGCGCAGTTCGTCGGCCGCCGCAGCGTCGATCATGACCTGCGAGATCGTCGTGTACGCCCGGACCCAGGCGGCCTCCATCTCCGCGCTCCAGACGCCGGCCGCGTACTGGCTGAGCGCGCCGATCAGGCACTCACCGACGGCCGGGTAGTGCTCGGGCCGGGTGCCGTACTTGCGGTGGCCACGGCCGAGGTTCTGCAAGTAGTCGACGAGGACGGGCTTGTTGTCTATGTGCTCGGCCGCGGTGAGAAGGGCCCTGAGCAGCCGGTCGCGCTGGGTGTCCATCGCAGCGGGGAACAGGGAGCGCAGGTCGGGGTGGCGTACGAAGAGCAGCGCGTAGAAGTACGAGGTGACCTTGTCGGCCACGGGGCCCACTTCGGCCATCGTCCGGCGGATCAGTACGGCGTCCGGGGAGGCGGGTTGGGCCGGTGCGGGGCGCTGGGTCGGGACGTGCAACTGCGGGGCGGGCTGCGCATCGGCTGTCGGCTGCGTGGGGGACGCCGGCTGCGTAGGGGGTGTCGGCTGCCTATGGGACGCCGGCTGCATAGGGGATGCCGGCTGCGCGCGGGAGGTGGGCGCCGCGAGGGGCTCGGATGTCGCGAAGGGGCTGGAGCCCGACGCCTGGGGCCGTGCTGTGTCCGCCTGGGCGGCGGCGTACGGCGCTTGGCTTGAGGCCGGAGTGGTGGGGGGCGTCTGCTGCGGGGGCGGTATGTGCCCCGAGCCGGGTGGTTCGGGGCGCGACATCGCGGGCGGCGCCCCCGGTTGCGGTGCCGTCGTTCCGTCGCCCGCGTGGTGGGCGTGGTCGGGGCCGGCGGTGTGATGCGCGTCGTCGGGGCCGGCGGTGTTGTGCGCGTCGTCGGGCCCGGGGTCACGGTCCTGGGCTTGAGGGTCCGTGCCGTCGGCCGTCAAGGTCCTGCCCACCGGGCGCATGGCGGCAAGCCGTCGGCCCTCGGCCGCCTCCTGCTCGGTGCCCGGAGTCGTCGCCGGCTGCTTGCGCGGCGTGAACCAGCCGCCCCCGCCGCCGGAAGTGCCGTTGTCGGCCGACGTGGTGGTCGGAGCGTCCATGGTGTGCCTCGCCTCGAACATCTTTCGGTCGGTCTGCGCACTTCCTCGATCGGAAGGTGCCTGTTCCCCCGCGACGGCTTGCGTTCTCCGTTCGTTGCCGCGATCCAATACGGCCTCATTCAACCCGTATTCACACCCAGTACGGACAAGTAAGGCGAGAGTGTGACATTGGCCGCAGCAAACTCACCGCAGCATCCCACCGAGAGTCAGCGCCTTGGCTCCATAACCGAGAATGCGGGTCTTCGATCTCTCCGTCCCATTACGCTGCTCTGCCTTGCGTTCGGTCCACGCCGGGAGCTTGGATCACAGCTCGGACACGAACCGGAGTCGACCCTACCGGCCGAAGCCCCGATCACAAGTCCCCCCTTCCGCCCTCACGAAATGGGCGAGGGGACGGACGGCCAATTCCTTCAATTACCTTCCGCTGCATACCAATTCATAGGCTTCCCACAGATCCATCCCCATGTAGGTATGGGTCGCGAGGCCGGCCAGAAGGAGCTCGGCGCACAGTCACGGTGCCTTTCGGCGGACATTCCTGGAAGGCCCTTTGGGGGATGATCGCCGTTCGCCCATGTTTCACGTGAAACACCCAGCGTCTGTCGGCGTGCTGTGCGCGGGCCCATGACATGGCCAAAAGGTCGTACGTCTCCCCGGAAACAGGTAGACGATCAGGGCCGTCGTCAGACAGCCTGACCTGCGTGCCGACTCCTTCCCCCGCCGCTCTGCCCATCCGCCGTCTGACGCCTCGCGACCTCGCCGCCTGCGCCGACTTGTCCGAGGATCGGGGCTGGCCCCGTGAGGAACACAAGTGGGGATTCCTGCTCACAGCCGGAAGGGGCTACGGCATCGACGATCCCCACGGCGGACTCGTCAGCGCATGTGTCGTCACGGAGTACGGTCCACGGGAACGACCCGATCTGGGAGCCATCGGCATGGTTCTGGTCGCCGAGCGGCACGCCCGCCGGGGCATCGGACGTCGGCTCATGCGTCACATCGTCGACTCGATGGGCACGACGCCGCTCACGCTGCACGCGACGCCGAACGGCCGGCCGCTGTACGAGGAGCTCGGCTTCAAGGTCACTGGACGGGCGGAGATGCTGCTCGGACACTTCACGCCCGGTGCGTCCGTGCCCTCGGTCGCCACGCGTGCTGCCACCGCTGAGGACCTCAGCGCCATCGTGCGGCTCGACGAGGAGGTGTTCGGCGCCGATCGCACGCATATCATCACGCGGCTGCCCGCCTTCGTCGACCAGTTGCGCGTCGCCGAGGAGAACGGCCGGATCATCGGCTACACGGGTGCCTGGCCCAATATGGACACCCAGGTGGTGGGCCCGCTGATCGCCCGCGACACCGAGACCGCGAAGGCACTCATCGCCTCCCTCGCCGCCCACACCGACCGCCCCTTGCGCACGGACATCGACGTACGCCATGAGGAACTGCTGGCCTGGGCGAAGGAACACGGCCTGGCCTCCGTTGCCTTCAACGCGGTCATGACGTACGGCATCTCCGAGCTGCCGGGCGACTGGACCCGGCGCTTCGCCCCGCTGACCGTCGCGGCGGGCTGAGGCTCGACCGCAGGCTCCGACACCCATGGAAACGCCGGCCCCCATCGGGGACCGGCGTTTCCTCATCGATGCGTGGGTGCCGTCAGGCGAGCGCCTCGATCGCGGCCGCGGCGAAGCCGTGGTCCTGGTCCGGCGCACCGCCGCCGACTCCGATCGCGCCGATCAGTCGACCGTCCCGGTGAACCGGCACACCGCCCGCGATGAACAGCAGCGGCCGGTCGAGCGCGGTGGGCAGGGTGTGGAAGAGCCCTCCGGGCTGTACGGCGTCGACGAGGTCGGCGGTGGGCGTGTTGAGCTGGAGTGCCGTGTAGGCCTTGCGGGTGCTGGTCTCCCCGGCGATCAGCACGGCTCGGTCGTCACGGCGGAAGGCGAGCAGATGGCCTCCGGCGTCCAGGACGGTGACGCTGACGCTGACTCCTGCCTCCTCGGCGGCTCGGTGCGCGGCGGCGATGAGGAGGTCGGCGTCCTGGGTGGTCAGCGGGACGACTGCGGTGGTGGTGCTCATGAGGGGTTCTCCTTGCTGGATGTACTGAGGTGGAGCGGTGCTGCGGCGACCGTTTCGGAGCCGGGAGTGCGGGGGCGGCCCTGACCTCGCACCCGGGTCGACTCAGTGGTGTACGGCCGCTCGCTGCTCGGCGGGCGCACGGCCCGCGACTACGGCGCTGCTTGCGGCTCCGTCGCGGCGCTCCAGCGCGGCCGAGAGGAACGCAAGGACCAGCGCGGACGCGGCGAGGGCGGCGCCGACCCAGTTGGGGGACGTGTAGCCGTAGCCGGCCGTGATGACGATGCCGCCGAGCCAGGCTGCGAGGGCGTTACCGAGGTTGAAGGCGCCGATGTTCACGGCCGAGGCCAGCGTCGGAGCGCCGTGCGCCTGGTCGAGGACGCGCTTCTGCAACGGGGGAACAGTGGCAAAGCCCAGTGCGCCGATCAACGTGATGGTGACTGCGGCGAGCACCTTGTTGTGCGCCGTGACCGTGAAGAGCGCCAGCACGACGGCGAGCGCGCCCAGGGAGACGTACAGCATGGGCATCAGCGCGCGGTCGGCGTACTTCCCGCCGATCAGGTTTCCGCCGACCATGCCGAGCCCGAAGAGGACCAGCAGCCAGGTGACGGAGCCGTCCGCGAAGCCGCCGACGTGGGTCATCATCGGCGCGATGTAGGTGATGGCCGCGAAGACACCGCCGAAGCCGAGGACCGTCATCGCCATGGCGAGCAGGACCTGGGCGTTCTTGAAGGCGGCGAGCTCATGGCGCAGGCGTACGCCCTGAGCCTTGGGCATATCGGGGACGAGCTTGGCGATGCCGATCAGGCCGACGACGCCGAGGGCGGCGACGATGCCGAAGGTGACGCGCCAGCCGGCGGACTGTCCGACGAACGTGCCCAGCGGTACGCCGACCACATTGGCGACGGTCAGACCGGTGAACATCATCGCGATGGCTCCGGCCTTCTTGTCCGGGGCGACCAGGTCGGCCGCCACGACCGAACCGATGCCGAAGAAGGCGCCGTGAGCAAGCGAGGCGACCGCACGGCCGATCAGCATGACCGCGAAGGCGGGAGCGAGGGCGGACAGCAGGTTGCCGACGATGAAGAGTCCCATCAGCAGCATCAGCATCCGCTTGCGGGAGACCTTGGTGCCGAGCACGGTCATCAGCGGGGCACCGAGGACCACGCCGAGCGCGTATCCGGTCACCAGCAGCCCGGCGGAGGGGATGGAGACGCCGAAGTCCCCCGCGACCTCGGGCAACAAGCCCATGATCACGAACTCGGTCGTTCCGATTCCGAAGGCCCCGATCGCGAGGGCCAGAAGCGCGAGAGGCATGGAGGGGTAACACCTTCCGGGAAGATTGCAGGAGCGCTTTACATTCGAAGACAATACTTGCAGACGCGGCATACTTGCAAGCGCAGGCTATTGCGACCCTGCTCTACCCTGACTTCAGCCGCTCCGGGACGGAGGAACCGCCATGACAGCGACAGACCCCGCACTCACCGCCCTCGCCCAGGGCTGGTGCGCCCTCTCCCTGCTGCACGGCAGGATCGAGACGCACATCGAGCGCGCCCTGCAGGCCGGGCACGACCTCAGCGTCCGCGAGTACTCCCTGCTCGACGTCCTCAGCCGCCAGCACAACGGCGAAGGTGGCCACCTCCAGATGAAGCAGGTCGCCGACGCCGTGGTCCTCAGCCAGAGCGCCACCACCCGCCTCGTCACCCGCCTCGAGGACCGCGGCCTGCTCTCCCGCTACCTCTGCCCCACCGACCGCCGCGGCATCTACACCGACGTCACCGAAGCAGGCCTGACGCTCCTCGACGAAGCCCGCCCCACCAACGACAAGGCACTACGCGAGGCCCTGGACGAGGCCATGAAGAACCCTGAGCTCGTTCCGCTGGTACGGGTCGTGGAGTCGCTCCCGGCGCCCACATAGGGTGCGGGCATGGGAGATCTTGAGATACGCCCCGCGGTCACCGACGACATCCCCGCGATCGTCGGGATGCTCGCGGACGATCCGCTCGGCGCCCAGCGCGAGTCGCTCGACGACCTGACCCCCTATCTCGCCGCGTTCGAGCGGCTGAGCAGCGACTCGAACCAGCACCTGGTCGTCGCCGTCCGCGATGGCCGTGTCATCGGCACGCTTCAGCTCACCGTCATTCCTGGGCTCTCCCGACGCGGAGCGACCAGGTCGATCATCGAAGCCGTACGCATCCACTCCGACGAGCGCGGTAGCGGCCTGGGCACGCAGCTCATCGAGTGGACGATCGATGAATCCCGGCGTCAGAACTGCCAGTTGGTGCAGCTCACCTCCGACAAGAGCCGTACGGACGCCCACCGCTTCTACGAGCGGCTTGGCTTCGCGTCCTCGCACGCGGGCTTCAAGCTCGAGCTGTGAAACGGCGAGGTGCCTGTTTCACGTGAAACAGGCACCTCGCCGGTCGAGCGTTACGCAGCACCTGCATGGCGCCCGACGGGCTCTATGAGCCAACGTTCTCCTGGTCGAACCGTCAGAGCCGGCCGATCCCCCGCCACCCGTCGGGATCCACTCCACCCGGCACAGCGGCCCCCTCGTCGTACGGCTGGCGCGTGAACACGAACGACCCGAGGTCCAGGTGGTCCACGGCCCCGTCCGGGCGTCGTACGGCCTTCAGGAGCTCGCCGGCGTAGTAGCCCTCCAGGCCCGTCCATGTGCCATCGCCGTTGGACCGGAACCGCGAGCTGCGTCCCTTGCCGGACAACGGCTCCAAGGAGACCAGTCCGTCGGCCGTCAACCGCAGCCCGAAGGCATGCGTACCCCAGTACCACTGCCCGGCCAGATCCAGGACTGCCGGGTCGACGTCCTGCATCGGGCGCCACGGCTCGGGAATCCGCGGCTCGGCCTCGGCGACGATCCGGACGAGGTCTGCGGCAACCGTGAACAGCAGCGGCCCCGAGGTGCAGTTGGCCAGGACGACAGCGGCGAGATCGTCCTCCACGCTGACGGTGAGGCAGGCGAGGAAGCCCGGCAGCGACCCCGTGTGTCCGAGCAGGGCCCTGTCGTCCTGGTGTCGGAGCTCCAGGCCCAGGCAGTAGGCATAGCCGCTCGCCACGTCCGCGGCCTCCTGCGGAGCCGCCGGCGTCCTCATCTCTCGCAGCGACTCGGCACTGAGCACCCGGTCGTCACCCTTGATCAGGAAGGCAGCGAAGCGCGCCAAGTCAGCGGTGGTCGACCAGAGTTGCCCGGCGGGCGCCATACGGCCGAGGTCCTCGACCGGCTCGGCAAGCATCACATCGGCCCAGGGGTGCACGGCCCAGCCCCCGGCATGCGGCGCCTGCGGTCGCGCACTCGTGCGGCTCAGCCCCAGGGGTTCGAGCACTTCTAGCCGGAGTACGTCCTCCCACGGAGCCCCGCGCAGCTTCTCGACCAACGCGCCCAGCAGCGTGTAGCCGGGGTTGGAGTAGTGGAACCGGCGACCCGACGGATGCAGGAAAGGCTGTTCACCGAGGACGTCGGAGAGCTCGGGCCGCAGGGATCCGGAGGTGCGCTCCCACCAAGGACCGGGCGACTCGGCCGCCAGCCCACTTGCGTGCGCGAGCAGTTCGGCGATGGTGGCCTCCCCCGCGCGGGTGCCCGGCAGATGCTTCTCCAGCGGGTCTCCGAGGGCGAGCAGGCCCTCGTCACGCAGTCGCAGGACGAGAACGGCGGTGAAGGTCTTGGTGATCGAGCCGATGCGGTACTGCACATGCTCGTCCGGCCCGTGCCCGTCCACCGAGGTACGCGAGCCGTGCCACACCGCCCGGCCGTCCCGCACGACCGCGGCCACCATCGAGGGCGCCCGTCCCTCGGCCTGGGCCCTGGCGATGCGGTGCAGCAGTGCACGGCGTGTGGTGGGAAGCAGCTCGTCCTGAGATGTCGTCATGCCCACAGTCCACCCCGTCGGCTGCTCGGGAGTCGACCCGATTCCCCCGCGGGGAGGCGGATCAGGTCTGCGCCATGTCCACGAACCGCGAGTAGTGACCCTGGAAGGCGACCGTGATCGTCGCCGTCGGACCGTTACGGTGCTTGCCCACGATGATGTCGGCCTCGCCGGCGCGCGGCGACTCCTTCTCGTAGGCGTCCTCGCGGTGCAGCAGGATCACCATGTCGGCGTCCTGCTCGATGGAGCCGGACTCACGCAGGTCGGACACCATCGGCTTCTTGTCCGTGCGCTGCTCGGGACCACGGTTGAGCTGCGACAGCGCGATCACCGGGACCTCCAGCTCCTTCGCCAGGAGCTTGAGGTTTCGGGACATGTCCGAGACCTCCTGCTGACGGCTCTCGGAACGCTTAGAACCACCGGACTGCATGAGCTGGAGGTAGTCGATGATCACGAGCTTGATGTCGTTGCGCTGCTTCAGCCGACGGCACTTCGCACGGATCTCCATCATCGACAGGTTCGGGGAGTCGTCGATGTAGAGCGGCGCCGCCGAGACCTCGGGCATCCGTCGCGCCAACCGGGTCCAGTCCTCGTCCGTCATGGTGCCGGAACGCATGTGGTGCAGGGCCACGCGCGCCTCGGCCGACAGCAGACGCATCGCGATCTCGTTGCGCCCCATTTCCAGGGAGAAGATGACACTCGCCAGGTTGTGCTTGATCGACGCCGCCCGCGCGAAGTCCAGGGCGAGCGTGGACTTACCCATCGCGGGACGGGCCGCGATGACGATCATCTGGCCCGGGTGCAGACCGTTGGTGAGCGAGTCGAGGTCCGTGAACCCGGTGGGCACACCGGTCATCTCGCCGGTGCGTGAGCCGATCGCCTCGATCTCGTCGAGCGCGCCTTCCATGATGTCGCCGAGCGGGAGGTAGTCCTCGCTGGTGCGCTGCTCGGTGACGGCGTAGATCTCGGCCTGGGCGCGGTTGACGATCTCGTCGACGTCGTCGTCGGCCGCGTATCCCATCTGCGTGATGCGGGTGCCGGCCTCGACCAGGCGGCGCAGCACGGCCCGCTCGTGGACGATCTCCGCGTAGTACTCGGCGTTCGCCGCCGTCGGCACCGTCTGGACTAGGGTGTGCAGATACGAGGCCCCGCCGACCTTGTTGATCTCACCGCGCTTGGTGAGCTCGGCGGCGATGGTGATGGGGTCGGCCGGCTCACCCTTGGCGTAGACGTCGAGGATCGCCTGAAAGATCGTCTCGTGCGCGGGCTTGTAGAAGTCGTGGCCCTTGATGACCTCGACCACATCGGCGATGGCGTCCTTGGACAGGAGCATGCCGCCGAGGACGGATTGCTCGGCGTCGAGGTCCTGCGGCGGGACCCGCTCGAAGGCCGTGGAACCGCCCCCGTCCCACTCGCCGTTGTCGCGGCCGCGGTCATGCTGCTCGTCGCGTCCTCGGCCACCGTCACCACGTCGACGGGAGGCAGGCAGACGATCACTGGGACCGCTGTCGGCCCAGGGGTCGTCCAAGGGCTCGGAAATACTCACCGAGCCACCTCCTCCCGTCCGCCGAAAGCGGACCTCGCCGTGCCCCTCTGTTCTACGGCACGCCACTGACAAATAAGAGGCCCAACTCCGTTTCTGGCACGTCGGTTTTGTGACGCTTTCACGGCCGACAAACGGAGCGGGCGCCGGACCACGGTAGGCCCGCGGGCACCGTCAGCCAATCTGGTTATCCACAGGCCATGTGGACGACGGCCCGGATGCTGTGGAGAACTCCTCAAAACCTGTGCACGACCCGGTGGACAGCCCTGTGAACAAGCTCCGACTCATTCCCGATGACCCTCTCTGACCTGCCGGTTTATCGTCCACCGGCTGTGCAGAAGAAAAACTTTCCCAGTCGGACCAAGATCGCTTCGAACGGTGCGCGAAAGCACACGACGCGAGACGGCGAGTAAGGGTCACTGCCTGATTGCATCTCTTACCTGTGGACGATTAGATTGGTGGCCATGACACAGGCCCCCGCGACACCCAAGGCTGCCCGGCGACAGCACGATCGAGAGATCGTCTCACTGGCCGTCCCGGCCTTCGGCGCGCTCGTCGCCGAGCCCCTCTTCGTCATGGCCGACAGTGCGATCGTCGGCCATCTCGGCACCGCACAGCTCGCCGGGCTCGGGGTCGCTTCGGCCCTCCTGATGACCGCCGTCAGTGTCTTCGTCTTCCTCGCTTACGCCACCACAGCGGCCGTCGCGCGACGAGTGGGCGCCGGTGACCTTCAGGCCGCGATACGCCAGGGCATGGACGGCATCTGGCTGGCCATCGTCCTGGGTGTCGCCGTCATCGCGGTCGTCCTGCCCACAGCACCGTTCCTCGTGGAACTCTTCGGCGCCTCGGACACCGCGGCTCCGTACGCCACCACCTATCTACGGATCTCGGCACTCGGCATACCGGCCATGCTCGTCGTGCTCGCCGCCACCGGCGTCCTGCGCGGCCTCCAGGACACCAGGACACCGCTCTATGTCGCCGTGGCCGGCTTCGTCGCGAACGCCGCCCTCAACGTGGGCCTCGTCTATGGCGCCGACCTCGGCATCGCAGGTTCCGCCTGGGGCACGGTCATCGCCCAGTGCGGAATGGCCGTGATCTATCTCGTGGTCGTAGTGCGCGGAGCTCGCAGGCACGGGGCCTCCCTGCGTCCCGACGCGGCCGGCATCAGGGCCTCCGCACAGGCCGGAGTGCCTCTGCTGGTCCGCACACTCTCGCTGAGGGCGATCCTTATGATCGCGACGGCTGTCGCTGCCCGCCTCGGGGATGCAGACATCGCCGCGCACCAGATCATCCTTTCGCTGTGGAGCCTGCTCGCCTTCGCACTGGACGCCATCGCCATCGCAGGCCAGGCCATCATCGGCAGGTATCTCGGCGCCGGCGACGCCGAGGGTGCCCGAGCCGCCTGCCGCCGCATGGTGGAGTGGGGCATCGCAGCAGGCGTCGTCCTGGGCCTGCTCGTAGTGATCTCCCGACCGCTATTCCTGCCGTTGTTCACCAGCGACCCGGTAGTCAAGGACGCTGCCCTGCCCGCCCTTCTCGTGGTGGCGTTCTCCCAGCCGATCTGCGGCGTCGTCTTTGTACTGGACGGCGTCCTGATGGGAGCGGGAGACGGGCCCTACCTCGCCTGGGCCATGGTGCTCACGCTGGCAGTGTTCACTCCAGTCGCGCTGCTCGTTCCCGTGGTCGGCGGCGGCCTCACAGCGATCTGGGTGGCCATGACGCTGATGATGGCGGTACGCATGCTGACCCTCTGGCTACGCGCCCGTTCGGGGCGTTGGATCGTCACGGGCGCGACGCGCTGACTGTTTCACGTGAAACACGCTGTTTCACGTGAAACGGACCCCGGCCTGTCGCCGCCTCCCGAGCCGCACGTTCGCCTGCCCCACAATGAAGGGGCCGTACCTCAACAGGTACGGCCCCTTCATTCAGCACTCAAGCCGAGCGCAGCGATCAGGCTGCGATGACCTCGACGTTGACCTTGGCGGCAACCTCGGCGTGCAGACGCACGGACGTCTCGTGGGCGCCCAGCGTCTTGATCGGGGAGCCCAGCTCGATGCGGCGCTTGTCGACCTCGGGGCCACCGGCAGCCTTGATCGCGGAAGCGATGTCGGCCGGCGTGACGGAACCGAAGAGACGGCCGGCGTCGCCCGAGCGGACGGCCAGACGGACCTTCACACCCTCGAGCTGGGCCTTGACAGCGTTGGCCTGCTCGATGGTCTGGATCTCGTGGATCTTGCGAGCACGACGGATCTGCTCGACGTCCTTCTCGCCACCCTTGGTCCAGCGGATAGCGAACTTCCGCGGGATGAGGTAGTTGCGAGCGTAACCGTCCTTGACGTCAACGACGTCGCCCGCGGCACCGAGGCCGGAGACCTCGTGGGTGAGGATGATCTTCATGTTTCGGTCACCCTTCCCTTATCGCGCGGTGGAGGTGTAGGGCAGCAGCGCCATCTCACGGCTGTTCTTGACGGCCGTGGCGACGTCACGCTGGTGCTGCGTGCAGTTGCCGGTCACGCGGCGGGCACGGATCTTGCCGCGGTCGGAAATGAACTTCCGCAGCATGTTCGTGTCCTTGTAGTCCACGTACGTGACCTTGTCCTTGCAGAATGCGCAGACCTTCTTCTTCGGCTTGCGCACAGGCGGCTTCGCCATGGTGATTCTCCTGTGTGATCAAGAAGTTTGGGTACGGCCCACCCCAGACCCGAGGGTCTAGAAGGGGGGCTCGTCCGAGTAGCCGCCGCCAGCGCCGCCGCCGGAGTTTCCACCCCAGCCGCCGCCACCGCCGCCGCCCTGGTTGCCACCGGCGGGAGCGCCGGTCGCCCACGGGTCGTCGGCGGGAGCACCGCCACCGCCCTGCTGGCCGCCGCCGGAGTTTCCACCCCAGCCGCCGCCACCCTGGCCGCCACCGCCGCCGTAACCACCCTGGCCACCGCGGGCGCCACCACCGGAGGTCTTGGTGACCTTCGCCGTGGCGTTCCGCAGGCTGGCGCCGACTTCCTCGACGTCCAGCTCGTAGACCGTGCGCTTGACGCCCTCACGGTCCTCGTAGGACCGCTGCTTCAGCCGGCCCTGCACGATGACGCGCATGCCTCGCTGAAGCGACTCGGCAACGTTCTCCGCCGCCTGACGCCAGACCGAGCAGGTCAGGAACAGGCTCTCGCCGTCCTTCCACTCGTTCGTCTGACGGTCGAAGGTGCGGGGAGTGGACGCGACACGGAACTTCGCGACCGCCGCACCGGACGGGGTGAAGCGCAGCTCGGGGTCATCGACAAGATTGCCGACGACCGTGATGACGGTCTCGCCTGCCATTGGGGGAACCTCTCGGCGGGTTTGCTGCTGGCTGCTTGTGCTGCTACTCGGATCCCGAGATCAGATGAGCGGGAGAGCTCAGTGGGTCTCGGGGCGGAGGACCTTGGTCCGGAGGACCGACTCGTTCAGGTTCATCTGGCGGTCGAGCTCCTTGACGATCGCGGGCTCAGCCTGCAGATCGATGACCGAGTAGATGCCCTCGGGCTTCTTCTTGATCTCGTACGAGAGACGACGACGGCCCCAGGTGTCGACCTTCTCGACCTTGCCGTTGCCCTCACGGACGACGGAGAGGAAGTTCTCGATCAGGGGGGCGACAGCGCGCTCCTCCAGATCGGGGTCGAGGATGACCATCACCTCGTAGTGACGCATGTGGAACCCACCTCCTTTGGACTCAGCGGCCACGGTCGTTCCGTGGCAGGAGGGTTGTGATGCGTACGCAACGGTATCTGCGGGCACTGACAATCGAGGGTGACCTTGCGGTTTCCTCAAGCCGGCCCGGGCAGACATCGGTGCAGACGGTACACAGTACCCGCACACCCGCTTCCGGTTGAAATCCGGCCGCCGTCGCCCACAATCTGTACACATCGGGTGTGTATGGCGCTACGATGCGCCGCCTTCCGCAGGAGGTGCCCTATGGCACAGGCATTGCGACCCAACACCGTCGGAGGCCTCTTCGCCACGGACGGAAAGCCCCATCCCATCCAGGACACCCTGCTCGTGGTGACCCTGGTGCTCGGCATCACCTCGTTCATCACGGCACAGTTCGACTTCCTGCACCTGCTCAGCTCCTGGACGGGTCTGGTGGGCATCATCGCCGGGGCGTACGGCCAGTGGATCTCGGTGACGACCCGTGAGCGCTTCGGCCTGATCGTGGGCCTCGGCGCCTCCGGAGTCGGCTTCTTCCTCGGCATGGCGCACGGCGGGCTCTTCGGCGGCTTCTGACGCCCGGGCAATGCCCTCCTGGCACCGGCCGGGGAGTCCGTCCCCCGAACACCGGTAGAACAGCGCATAGAACACTCTCGAACGCCTCGGCGGCGCGTTGGCCGGGGCGAAGCTGCCGTACGCCCAGTCGGGGCGCTCCAAAGGCGCAGTAGGCTTCCGCGAGAGCCGGAGCCCCTGAACCCATGGGGACACACCAGCCCGAGGAGCGCCCCGAATGAGCCTGACCCTGAGGACGATCAGTCGCGAGCAGCATCTGGCCTACATCCAGAGCCTGCCGGCGGCCAGCCACATGCAGGTCCCGGCCTGGGCTGACGTCAAGGCTGAGTGGCGTTCGGAGAGCCTCGGCTGGTTCGACAGGAGCGGTGAGCTGGTCGGCGCGGGTCTCGTCCTCTACCGGCAGCTTCCCAAGATCAAGCGCTACCTCGCCTACCTGCCCGAGGGTCCGGTCATCAACTGGTTCACGCCGAATCTGACCGAGTGGCTGGAACCGATGCTCGCGCACCTGAAGCAGCAGGGCGCCTTCTCCGTGAAGATGGGCCCGCCGGTGATCATCCGGCGCTGGGAGGCCACCTCCATCAAGGCGGGCATCCAGAACCCGGACGTGAAGCGGCTGCGCGACATCGAGGCCGACTTCATCGAACCGCGCGCCTTCGAGGTCGCGGACAAGCTGCGCCGGATGGGCTGGCAGCAGGGCGAGGACGGCGGGGCCGGCTTCGGCGACGTGCAGCCCCGCTACGTCTACCAGGTGCCACTGGCCAACCGGTCCCTGGAAGAGGTCCACAAGAACTTCAACCAGCTCTGGCGACGCAACATCAAGAAGGCCGAGAAGGCCGGTGTCGAGGTCGTCCAGGGCGGTTACCAGGACCTCGAGGAATGGCAGCGCCTGTACGAGATCACGGCCGTGCGTGACCACTTCCGGCCGCGTCCGCTGTCGTACTTCCAGCGCATGTGGACGGCCCTCAACACCGAGGACCCCAACCGCATGCGGCTGTACTTCGCCCGCCACAACGGCGTGAACCTGTCCGCGGCGACGATGCTGATCGTCGGCGGGCACGTCTGGTACTCCTACGGCGCCTCCGACAACATCGGCCGTGAGGTCCGGCCCTCGAACGCGATGCAGTGGCGGATGCTGCGCGACGCCTACGCGCTCGGCGCCACCGTCTACGACCTGCGCGGCATCTCCGACTCGCTGGACGAGACCGACCACCTCTTCGGCCTGATCCAGTTCAAGGTGGGCACGGGCGGCCAGGCCGCCGAGTACCTCGGGGAGTGGGACTTCCCGCTGAACAAGCTGCTGCACAAGGCGCTCGACATCTACATGTCGCGTCGCTGACCTTGCGATCTCTGCTTCGATACCGTCAATAGCTGCACCGTCGATAGCTTCCATATCTCTGATACACCGCAGCCACCAGAAAGGTTCCAGGTCCGGCCATGGCGCTCACGCTCTACGTCGACACCGCGCGCTGGCGGGCGCACCACAAGCACGTGCAGGAGCAGTTCCCGGGTCTCGTACCGGTCTGCAAGGGCAACGGCTACGGGTTCGGGCACGAGCGGCTGGCGGAGGAGGCCACGCGGCTGGGCTCGGACATCCTCGCCGTCGGCACGACGTACGAGGCCGCACGCATCAAGGACTACTTCGGCGGTGACCTGCTGGTGCTGACGCCGTACCGGCGCGGCGAGGAACCCGTCCCGCTGCCGGACCGGGTCATCCGCTCGGTGTCGTCGGTTGACGGCGTGTACGGCCTGGTGGGCGCCCGTGTCGTCATCGAGGTGATGTCCTCGATGAAGCGGCACGGCGTGAACGAGCACGACCTGTCTCAGTTGCACGCCGCCATAGAGAACGTCCGGCTGGAGGGCTTCGCCATCCACCTGCCGCTGGACCGCACCGACGGCTCCGACGCCGTCGAGGAGGTCATCGGCTGGATGGACCGGCTGCGCGCGGCCCGGCTGCCGCTGCACACGATGTTCGTCAGCCACCTCAAGGCCGAGGAACTCGCGCGTCTCCAGCAGCAGTTCCCGCAGACCCGCTTCCGCGCCCGCATCGGCACCCGGCTGTGGCTGGGTGACCACGAGGCCACGGAGTACCGCGGCGCGGTCCTGGACGTCACGCGCGTCTCCAAGGGCGACCGCTTCGGCTACCGGCAGCAGAAGGCGGCCTCTGACGGCTTCCTGGTGGTCGTGGCGGGCGGTACGTCGCACGGGGTGGGTCTGGAGGCCCCGAAGGCCCTCCACGGCGTCATGCCGCGCGCCAAGGGCGTCGCACGGGCCGGCCTCGCCACGGTCAACCGGAACCTTTCTCCCTTCGTGTGGGGAGGCAAGCAGCGCTGGTTCGCGGAGCCGCCGCACATGCAGGTCTCGATCCTCTTCGTCTCGTCGGACGCCCCGGAGCCGAAGGTCGGCGACGAGCTGGTCGCCCATCTGCGGCACACCACCACCCAGTTCGACCGCATCGTCGACCGCTGATCCAACGCCGCTCGGCCGCTGAACGACCCCCTCGCCCGGCAACGCCGTAACCACGAAAGGCCGTACACGGACTCCTCCGTGTACGGCCTTCTCGGTGTTGGCCCCACTTCGCGTACAGCCTTGGACGTGCCCTTCCTACGCTCTGTTCGCTCAGAGCGAACCGCCGGCCGCCCCGCGGTTGCCCCACTCCACGTGAGGCTCCTCGATCGAGTGGGCCGCATGCCGCGGTGGATGCGTCGCGGCGCCGAGCACGAACGCGTCCTCCGCCCTGTCGAGGACGCCGCCCGACGGGTCGTCCTCACCGGTACGGCGCACCGGATCGCGCTCCGGCATGAGGATGTCCCGTACGACGACGGCGCAGAGGTACAGCGTCCCGAGCAGGTGCGCGCCGATGGCCCAGTGGTAGCCGTCCGGCGGCAGCCCCTTGTGAGCGTCACCGCTGGTCGTGTACGCGAGGTACATCCAGATCCCGAGGAAGTAGGCCACCTCGCACGCCTGCCAGATGAGGAAGTCCCGCCACCGCGGCCGGGCCAGGACGGCCAGGGGCACCAGCCAGAGGACGTACTGCGGCGAGTAGACCTTGTTGGTGAGGATGAACGCCGCGACGATCAGGAAGGCAAGCTGGGCGAAGCGCGGACGCCTGGGCGCGGTGAGCGTGAGCGCGGCGATGCCGGCGCAGCACAGCAGCATCAGCAGCGTGGCAAGCGTGTTGACGGTCTCGGTGCTCAGCGGGTCGGTGGAGTTCTGGGCCAGGATCAGCCAGAAGGATCCGAAGTCGACGCCCCGCTCCTGGCTGAACCGGTAGAACTGCGACCACCCGTCCCAGGCGAGGAGCATCACCGGAAGGTTCACGACCAGCCAGGCGAGTACGGTGCCGCCGAGCGCCTTGCCGAAGTCCCGCCACTTGCCCGCGCGCCAGCACAAGACGAACAACGGGCCGAGCAGGAAGACGGGATAGAGCTTCGCGGCCGTTGCGAGCCCCAGCAGGATCCCGAAGGCGAGGGAGCGGCCTCGTGACCACATCAGCATCGCCGCAGCCGTCAGGGCGACGGCCAGCAGGTCCCAGTTGATGGTCGCGGTCAGCGCGAAGGCGGGGGCCAGGGCGACCAGCAGGCCGTCCCAGGGGCGTCGAGCCTGCGTGCGGCTCACGCAGACGGCGATGACGGCCGCGCACACCATCAGCATCCCGGCATTGACCATCCAGTACCACTGCTCCTGGTCCTGGATGGTGCCGCTGCCCGGCGTGAGCCAGGAGGCGACCTCCATGAAAACTCCGGTCAGCACGGGGTACTCCAGGTACTCCATGTCGCCGGGGAGCTTGTCGAAGTACGGCACGAGCCCGTCGGCGAAGCCGCGCCCCTGGTACAGGTGCGGGATGTCCGAGTAGCAGGCATGCGTGTACTGCGAGCTGGCACCGAAGAACCAGGCACCGTTGTAGCAAGGCGCCTTCTGGATCAGCCCGAGAGCGAACATGCCGATCGCCACGAGCGCGACGATCCGCAGGGGAGTCCACCATGACGTCCCGAGCAGGGCGCGCCGTCCGATGGGGCCACCAATCAGCTCGCTCCCGCTGGCGGCGACCTCGTCCTCCTTGGTCGGCCGCACCGGGTCCGGCTCGTGCACGCTCGTGGGCGTCGTCTCTGCACTGGGCATGGGGCACATCCTGCCGTACCAGTCTGAGAACGGTGCGAGGGCAAAGGGGTAGGGCGGCTGAGTGTTTCACGTGAAACCGACGTTTCACGTGAAACAGGTCCCGCACGAGCGACAAAGGCCGGTGGCCGGCACCCGCCTACTGGGTGCCGGCCACCGGCCTTCGCGCGTCAGATGAGCCCTCGGTCAGCCTGACGGTCCGCCGAAGATGCCTCCGTTGCCGTTGGCATTACCTCCGCTGTTGTCCGTCTCTGTTGCTGTTGGCGTCGGTGATGAGGTTGTACCCCCGTCCGAGCCGCCGTTCTGTCCACCGTTGCCGTTGTCGCACTGCCAGTCGAACTCACTACAGGTGCCGGTGGGCGTCGGCGTCGGCGAGGTCTCCGTCTGCGACGGCGTCGGGGTGGGCGTCGGGCTCTCCTCGACCGTCTCGGTGGGCGACGGCGCCACGGTGGGCGTAGGCGTCTCCTCGATGATCTCCCCGATGGGCTCTGCATCGGGGAAGGGCTCGTTGTCGATGCCCTTCATGGCCTCGGCCATGTAGTCCTTCCAGACCTGCGCCGGAATGTCACCACCATGGATGGAGGGCACACCGCCGGTGCCGTTCATGGAGAGCAGCTTGCCCTTGCCCGGGTCCGTCCGGAACAGCGTGACGGCCGTGGACAGCTCCCTGGTGTAGCCGACGAACCACGCCGACTTGTTCTCGTCGGTCGTACCCGTCTTGCCGGCCACCGGGAACCCGATGTCCGCGACCTTCTTACCGGTGCCGTTCTTGACCACGTTCTCCAGGACGTCCGTCACGTTGTTCGCGACGTTCTCGTCCATGGCGGTCTGCTCCTCCGGCTCCTCGAACCCTTCGAGCGGCTCGCCGTCCTTGAGGACCTTGGTGACCGAGTACGGCTCGAAGTGCTTGCCCGACGCCGCGAAGGTGCCGTACGCGTCAGCCATGCGGATGGCGCTGGGGGTCGACGTACCGAGCGAGAAGGACACGTTCCTGATGTTGCCCTTGTCGAAGAAGGCGGATGAGATACCCATCTTGTTCGCCATCTCCTGGGTCTTGGACAGGCCGACGTCGATGCCCAACTGCGCGAAGGGGCTGTTGATCGACTGCTCCATGGCCTTCCTGAGCGTCACCTCGCCCCAGGCCGTGGTGCCCTCGTTCTTCTGCCGGAACGGCTTTCCGTTATTGCCCATGATCGGATCGCCGTTCTGGTCCTTGATCTCCAGAAGGTCGTTGCCGTTGTACTTGGCCAGCGGCGAGAGCGGCTCCGGGCTGGTCTTGTAGGTCCCGTACTCCATCGCGGCCGCCAGCACGATGGGCTTCCAGGTCGATCCGACCGGCACACCCAGCGTGTTGGCGTTGTTGGAGTAGTGCCCCTTGTCGTAGCCCTCGCCGCCGTACAGCGCGACGATCGCTCCGGACTTGGGATCGACCGACGCCCCGCCGAACTGGACGTACTTGTCCTTCTCCCGCTTCTTGACGTTGAGGAAGCTCTTGCGCGTCTTCTCGACGGCCGCCGCCATCTGGTTGACCTTGTCCTTGTCGAAGGTCGTGTAGATCCGGTAGCCGCCCTTCTCCAGGTCCTCGGGAGAGAGACCTGCCTTCTTGGCGACGTACTCCTTGGCGATGTCGATCAGATAGCCGGACTGCCCGGAGAGGTTGGAGTTCTGCTTCTTCAGCTTGGGGAAGTCTCCGACCTTTGCACGGTCCGCCGGCGTCATGCGTCCGACCTCGACCATGCGGTCCAGGATCCACGACCAGCGTTCCTTGGCCCGCTTGGTGTTCTCCTCCGCCGAGGCACCCGCTCCCACACCACCGTCGGGGTTGTAGAAGTTCGGGCCCTTCAGGACGGAGGCCAGGAAGCCACACTGCGTGGGCGTGAGGTTCTTGGCGTCCACACCGAAGTACGCCTGAGCCGCCGCTTGGATGCCGTAAGCGTTACGGCCGTAGTAGGCAGTGTTCAGGTAGCCCGCGAGAATGTCGTCCTTCGACATCTGCTGGCCGACCTTGATGGAGATGAACAGCTCCTTGAACTTACGGGAGACCGTCTGCTCCTGGCTCAGGTAGGTGTTCTTGACGAACTGCTGGGTGATCGTCGAACCACCCTGCGTCTCGCCGCCCTTCGCCATGTTGAGCAGAGCTCGCGCGATACCCGCGGGGTCGATGCCCTTGTCGTCGTAGAAGGACGCGTTCTCGGCGGAGACCACCGCGTCCTTCATCTCCCGCGGGATCTCCGCATCGCTCACGAGCTGGCGGTTCGTCTGACCGCCGGTCGCCGCCATCTGCTTGCCGTTGGACCAGTAGAAGACGTTGTTCTGTGCCAGGGCGGTGTCCTGGGCCTTCGGGATCCCGACCATGGCGTACCCGATGCCGGCAGCGGCGACCAGGCCGCCCAGGAACGCGAGGAAGGCTCCTGTGACGAGCCGCCACGACGGCACCCAGCGCGCGAGGCCGTCCTTGCCCGCGCGCGGATAGTCGATGAACCGCTTGTTGGGCGGCGGTACCGCCCGCCCTCTGCCACGACCGGGACCGCTCGGCCCGCCGGGGCCGGCGCGACGGCCGCCTCTGCCCGGCTCAGGCGCTTTGCGCCTGCCACCGGCGCTCCTCTGGGCCGCGCGTCGTGCCTCGGCGCGGCCGCCGTACGGACGTTCTTCGCCTACCGAACCGGTGGAACCCAACCCGTACGAGTCGGAGGGAGATCCGGTGGCGCCTCGCGGTGCCGCTCGGCGGCCGGCGGACGAGCCGGCCTGACCGCGTCGGGCCGCGGCACGTCCGCCTCCCTGCGGCTGCGGCGGTTTGCGACGGTGCTCGCTCATCGAACGACTACTCCTTGGACAGGCGCACCCCTGGGCGCCTGGCAACGGCGGCGGTTTTCCGGTCCCCCCGGAGTACGGATGTGGTCGGTTCCTCATTCACCCGTACTGCACCAAGGATGACGACGCCCTCAGGTGTCACTCGGTTCCCGGTGCTGTGCATGGCGCACAGACTACGCACCGTCAAAGCCCACCTAGCCCCGAACTTCACCCCAAATCAGGCAACTCGCTCCACATGAATCGTTGATGTGATCCCGTTCACCGTTCCCCCACTTGTCCTGCCCGGAAGGCCGTTCTATCGTCTTGATGTATCGAGTCGATACATCAGCGCGAGATAGGGCCGAGGAGGCGAGGGGTGAGCCGACGTTCCGGGATCCTCGAGTTCGCCGTACTCGGCCTTCTGCGTGAGTCCCCGATGCACGGCTATGAGCTGCGCAAACGACTCAATACGTCCCTGGGCGTGTTCCGTGCGTTCAGCTACGGCACGCTCTATCCCTGCCTCAAGACGCTGGTCGCCAACGGCTGGTTGATCGAGGAACCGGGGAACACCACCGAGGACGCGCTCGCCGCACCCCTCGCGGGCCGTCGCGCCAAGATCGTCTATCGGTTGACGGCGGAAGGTAAGGAGCACTTCGAGGAGCTGCTCTCCCAGACCGGACCCGATGCGTACGAGGACGAGCATTTCGCTGCCCGATTCGCTTTCTTCGGACGCACACCCCAGGACGTGCGCATGCGCGTGCTGGAGGGCCGTCGCAGTCGGTTGGAGGAGCGCCTGGAGAAGATGCGCGCCTCTCTGGCGCGCACCCGGGAGCGCCTCGACGACTACACGCTTGAGCTTCAGCGCCACGGGATGGAGTCCGTGGAGCGCGAAGTGCGCTGGCTGAACGAGCTCATCGAGAGCGAGCGGGCCGGGCGGGACCTGAAGGGTTCCGGTTCCGGGGGGCCCGCTCAGCAGGACACCACAAATGGAGAGCCGGGCGATCTGCCCCGTCCCGGGGGCAACCCCAGGACGGATTCGCCCGGCGACACCGCCACGTGAGAGCCCAGTCAGGGCCTCACTCGTACACACAGGGAGCAACCGGAATGGGTTCGGTTCGCGTAGCCGTCGTCGGCGTGGGCAACTGTGCCGCGTCGCTGGTTCAGGGAGTCGAGTACTACAAGGACGCCGACCCGGCGTCGAAGGTCCCCGGCCTGATGCACGTCCAGTTCGGCGACTACCACGTCAGTGACGTCGAGTTCGTCGCCGCGTTCGATGTCGACGCGAAGAAGGTCGGCCTCGACCTCGCGGACGCCATCGGCGCGAGCGAGAACAACACGATCAAGATCTGCGACGTGCCCCGTTCCGGCGTGACCGTCCAGCGCGGCCACACCCTCGACGGTCTCGGCAAGTACTACCGCGAGACCATCGAAGAGTCCGCCGAGGCCCCGGTCGACGTCGTCCAGGTCCTCAAGGACAAGCAGGTCGACGTCCTCGTCTGCTACCTGCCCGTCGGTTCCGAGGACGCGGCGAAGTTCTACGCCCAGTGCGCCATCGACGCCAAGGTCGCCTTCGTCAACGCCCTGCCGGTCTTCATCGCCGGTACGAAGGAATGGGCCGACAAGTTCACCGACGCGGGCGTCCCGATCGTCGGCGACGACATCAAGTCCCAGGTCGGCGCCACCATCACGCACCGCGTCATGGCGAAGCTGTTCGAGGACCGCGGCGTCGTCCTGGACCGCACGATGCAGCTCAACGTCGGCGGCAACATGGACTTCAAGAACATGCTCGAGCGCGACCGCCTCGAGTCCAAGAAGATCTCCAAGACGCAGGCCGTCACCTCGCAGATCCCCGACCGGGAGCTCGGCGAGAAGAACGTCCACATCGGCCCGTCCGACTACGTCGCCTGGCTCGACGACCGCAAGTGGGCCTACGTCCGCCTCGAAGGCCGTGCCTTCGGTGACGTCCCGCTGAACCTGGAGTACAAGCTCGAGGTCTGGGACTCCCCGAACTCCGCCGGCGTCATCATCGACGCCCTGCGCGCCGCGAAGATCGCCAAGGACCGCGGCATCGGCGGCCCGATCCTGTCGGCGTCCAGCTACTTCATGAAGTCCCCGCCGGTCCAGTACTTCGACGACCAGGCCCGCGAGAACGTCGAGAAGTTCATCAAGGGCGAGGTCGAGCGCTGAGCACAGCGGCGCCGCGCTAGAACGCTCCTGCCAGAGCTGCCGAGGGTCCCCGGGTTGTACCGCCCGGGGACCTTCCCGTATGTGAGGCTGTGCCCCATGTCCGTCGTACGCGACCTGCGGGTCCTGCTGCGCCTGCGGGACTTCCGGCGCCTGCTCGTCGTACGCCTGCTCTCACAGGGCGCCGACGGCGTCTACCAGACCGCCCTCGCCACCTACGTCGTCTTCTCCCCGGAGAAACAGACCTCGCCCACCGCGATCGCCTCCGCCATGGCGGTGCTGCTCCTCCCGTACTCCTTGGTGGGCCCGTTCTCCGGCGTCCTGCTGGACCGCTGGCGGCGCCGCCAGGTCCTGCTGTACGGCAGCCTGTTGCGCACCTTGCTGGCCTCGGCGACCGCCGCCCTGATCATCACCGAGGTCCCGGACTGGCTGTTCTACGTCTCCGCCCTGTGCGTCACCGCCGTCAACCGCTTCGTCCTGTCCGGCCTGTCCGCCGCGCTGCCACGCGTGGTCGACGAAGAGCGGCTCGTGATCGCCAACTCCCTTTCCCCGACCGCCGGAACACTCGCCGCGACCACGGGAGCCGGCCTGGCCTTCGTCGTACGGCTGGTCGTGTGGGACTCCGATGCCGCCGTCGTGCTGCTGGGAGCCGCCCTGTATCTGTGCGCCGGGCTGGCCTCGCTGCGCATGGCGCCGGAACTGCTGGGCCCCGATCGCGAGTTGGTGCAGCCACGTCTCGCGACGGCTCTCTCCGGCACCGCGCGCGACCTGGCTGCGGCCGTGCGCCATCTCTCCGCTCCGGCACGCCGCGAGGCCGCCTGGGCGTTGTTCACGATGACGCTGATGCGCTTCTGCTACGGCGCCCTGCTCGTCATGGTGCTGATGCTGTGCCGGTATGCCTTCTCCTCCAGCGCCGATGACGGACTGGCCCTGCTGGGGCTGGCGTTGGCCATCTCCGGTGCCGGCTTCTTCGCGGCGGCCGTGGTGACCCCCTGGGCCGCCGCACGACTCGGCCCCGGCCGCTGGATCGCCGTGTGCGCGGGTGCCGCCGCCGTTCTGGTGTCCGCCCTCGGCTTGCCGTTCGCCACAACTCCCATGCTGGTGGCGGCATTCGTGCTGGGCCTGACGACGCAGGGCGCGAAGATCGCGACAGACACGATCGTGCAGTCCTCGGTCGAGGACGGCTTCCGAGGCCGGACCTTCTCCGTCTACGACGTGCTGTTCAACGTCGCGTTCGTCGGAGCGGCCGGAGTGGCCGCTCTGATACTCCCCCCGGACGGCCGTTCGGCCCCTTTGGTTGTCACGGTCTCCGTTATCTACGCGGCAGTTGCGGTGGCTATGGCCCGCTTTGAGTATCGGGCTGTGTCACATCAATGACACAGAGCCACTCCCGAGTACAGAGTTGTCAGTGGGGCCCGGTAGCTTACGTCCGTCTTACATCGCGCCATTGTTCGCGATCACGAACCCATGTTCCAGGGGGGACTCCCAAGTGACAACGCCGCCGCAGGGCAATCCATTCGCCCAGGGTCAGAACCCGTACGCCCAGGGCCAGCAGCCGCAGGGACAGGCTCCGTACCCGCAGCAGCCGGGCCAGCCGGGCTTCCCGCAGGGCGGGGCACCGTATGCACCGGTCCCGCCGCAGCAGCCGCGCCGCAAGGTCAGCTTCAAGACGGTGAAGAACATCCTCGTCGGTGTGGGCGTCGTGACCGCGATTGTCGTCGGCTACATAGCGAGCCTGGACGACGCGGACCAGGCGAAGGTGGGCGACTGTCTGAAGTCCGCCTCCTCGTCGTCCTCCAGCGATGAGATGGAGGTCGTCGACTGCTCCTCCTCGGAGGCGGAGGCCAAGGTCCTCAAGAAGGTCGACGGCACCTACACCTCGTTCACCGCCGAGACGGAGTGCCGCAAGGTCAGCGGCGCCACGAGCTTCTACGCCCAGACCGGCGACGGCGACAACTTCGTGCTGTGCCTCTCGGACGTCTGATCTGAGCTCTCCGCATAGCGAGGGGCGATGTTTCACGTGAAACATCGCCCCTCGGCGTATCCCGGTGGGTGTGTTTCACGTGAAACACACCCTGACTTCCAGGGCTCAGCCCTGCTCGGCCCACCACTCCTTCAGCGCCGCCACCGCCGCGTCTTGCTCCATCGGGCCGTTCTCCAGCCGAAGCTCCAGCATGTGCTGGTACGCGCGACCGATCACCGGACCGGGTCCGACGCCGAGGATCTCCATGATCTGGTTGCCGTCGAGGTCGGGGCGGATGGAGTCGAGTTCCTCCTGCTCCTGAAGCTGGGAGATCCGCTCCTCCAAGCCGTCGTACGCGCGAGACAGCGCCGCTGCTTTCCGCCTGTTCCGCGTCGTGCAGTCCGAGCGGGTCAGCTTGTGCAGGCGGTCAAGGAGCGGGCCGCCGTCGCGGACGTAGCGGCGGACGGCGGAGTCCGTCCATTCCCCGGTGCCGTAGCCGTGGAAGCGCAGGTGGAGTTCGACCAGACGTGAGACGTCCTTCACCAGCTCGTTGGAGTACTTGAGCGCCGTCATGCGCTTCTTGGTCATCTTCGCGCCGACCACCTCGTGATGGTGGAACGAGACCCGACCGTCCTTCTCGAAGCGACGCGTCCGCGGCTTGCCGATGTCGTGCAGCAGGGCGGCCAGCCGGAGGGTCAGGTCGGGACCGTTCTCCTCCAGTGCCATCGCCTGCTCCAGGACGATCAGCGAGTGCTCGTAGACGTCCTTGTGACGGTGATGCTCGTCGCTCTCCAGCCGCAGCGCCGGCAGCTCGGGCAGCACATGCTCGGCGAGCCCGGTGTCGACGAGCAGCGTCAGACCCTTGCGCGGGTGGGCGGAGAGGATCAGCTTGTTCAGCTCATCCCGAACCCGCTCCGCCGAGACGATCTCGATCCGCTCGGCCATCTCCTTCATGGCCGTCACCACCTCGGGAGCCACCTCGAAGTCGAGCTGGGCCGCGAAGCGCGCCGCACGCATCATGCGCAGCGGGTCGTCGGAGAAGGACGCCTCCGGTGTACCCGGAGTCCGCAGCACACGCGCCGCCAGGTCCTCCAGTCCGCCGTGCGGGTCGACGAACTCCTTCTCCGGCAGTGCGACCGCCATCGCGTTGACGGTGAAGTCACGCCGGACGAGGTCCTCCTCGATCGAGTCGCCGTAGGACACCTCGGGCTTGCGTGAAGTTCGGTCGTACGCCTCCGAGCGGTAGGTCGTCACCTCGATCTGATAGCCGTCCTTCTGGGCACCGACCGTGCCGAAGGCGATCCCGACCTCCCACACCGAGTCCGCCCAGGGACGCACGATCTTCAGCACGTCCTGGGGACGGGCTTCGGTCGTGAAGTCCAGATCGTTGCCGAGCCGACCGAGGAGCGCGTCGCGGACCGATCCGCCGACCAGGGCGAGTGAGAACCCGGCGTCCTTGAAACGGCGGGCGAGGTCGTCGGCGACAGGCGCGACCCGCAGCAGCTCACTCACCGCGCGGTGCTGCACCTGACTCAGGACACTGGACTTGTCTTCGTTGGCGTTCGGCACAACAGAAGAGGGTACGTGGCCCCGGCGGGCCCGGGCGCCTCCATTAAACGTGCACGCGGCGCGCACAGACGCCTACACCGATGCGGCCCAGCGGCTGCCGTCACCACCTTTACGACTTGGTGACGGCCCTCCCTTTATAAACGCACATAGGGGACGGGCCGACACCCCGGGCCGATCTTGTGGGGCGGTCCGCGGCACTTCCCCTCAGCGCGCATCGTTACCATGCGTGGACGCACATTCCGACGACCACTGACGACGACGAGGGACGGGCGAGCGCGTGGCCGAGGCGGCAGACTTCCAGGGGATGACTCCCTCACCTGCCCGCCGCTGGTTGCGGCGCACCGGAGCACTGTTCGCCGGGGCGCCACTGCTGGCCGGCCTGCTCCAGCTACCTGCCGCGGCGCCCTCGCACGCCGCGCAGGACTCCCTGAAGGCCGCCTCCGGCTCGAATACCGTCGCCGTCGCTGTGGACTCGCTCACCCCGGCCGTGCCCGGTGAGGACGACACCCTCACCGTGTCCGGCACGGTGACCAACGAGGGCAAGCAGACCGTCACCGACGCGCAGGTGGACCTGCGTCTCGGGGGCGTCCTGAACACCCGCTCCGCCATCGACACGGTCGCCGGGCGCACCGACTATCAGGAGGGTCTCGACGGATCCCCGGTCGGCGGGAAATACGTCAAGGAGTTCAAGAAGCTCACCCCGGGGGTCTCCCAGAGCTTCAGCATCTCGGTGCCGGTCGACAAGCTCGACCTCGGCGGCGACGGGGTCTACCAGTTCGCCGTCTCCCTGTCCGGCGAGACGTCCGCGCGGCCCTGGAACCAGGTGCTGGGCATCGAGCGGACGTTCCTGCCGTGGCAGCCGGACGGGGCCGACACCAAGACGCGGACGACGGTTCTGTGGCCGCTCATCTCCACATCCCACATGACGGCGCAGACGGGATCGGACGAGTCTCAGACGCCCGTCTTCCGTGACGACGACCTCGCCAAGGAGATCTCCCCCGGCGGGCGCCTCCAGCAGCTCGTGGCGCTCGGCAAGGAACTCGACGTCACCTGGGTGATCGACCCCGACCTGCTGGCCTCCGTGGACGCGATGACGGAGAGCTACCGCGTCCAGGGCGAGGGCGACACGACCACGGCGGGCACCCACCAGGGGGTCGCCAACCAGTGGCTGTCCGAGCTCCAGGGGGCGGTGCAGGACAAGGAGGTCGTCGCCCTTCCCTTCGCCGACCCCGACCTGGCCTCCCTGGCACACAACGGCACGAACGTCACCGGCTCCCTGAGCCACCTCAAGGAGGCCACCGACGTCGCCGCCGACACCGTCGAATCAGTGCTCCACGTGGTACCGACCACCGACTTCGCCTGGCCCGTGAACGGCGCAGTCGATCCGTCCATCGTCAAGGTCGCCACCTCCGCCGGCGCGGACAAGGTGATCGCGCGCAGCGACAGCCTGGTCGAGACCGGCGGTCTGCCCTATACGCCTTCCGCGGCCCGCCCCATCGGCGGCGGCACGACGGCGGTGGTCACCGACGCACGGATGTCGACGGTCTTCCAGGGCAACCTCACGAGAGCGTCGGACTCGACGCTGGCCGTGCAGAGGTTCCTCGCCCAGAGCCTGGCGCTGAACCTCCAGTCGGACAAGCAGCGCAGCATCGTCGTCGCCCCCCAGCGGATGCCGTCGGCAAGCCAGGCCCAGGCCATGGCCGCGGCGGTGGCGGCGCTCCATAACGGCTCCTGGTCCCAGCCCCAGGAGCTCACGGCCGCGGCGACGGCCAAGCCGGACTCCGGCGCCACCACGAAGGTGCCGTCGACGTCCAGGTACCCCTCCTCGCTGCGTAAGCAGGAGCTGCCGCGCGCGGCCTTCGAGCAGATCGCGACGACGCAGAACAAGCTCGACAACTTCAAGGTCATCCTCAGCGACCCGTCCCGCGTGGTGACCCCCTTCGGCCGGGCCATGAACCGCGAGATGTCCACGTCGTGGCGCGGTCGCTCGGCGGAGGCGGCCGACTACCGCAACGGCGTCGAGGCGTACATCAACTCCCTGGCCGGCCAGGTCACCCTCATCGAGAAGTCCGAGACCAAGCTCTCGGGACGCAGCGCCACGATCCCCGTGACCGTGCAGAACAACCTCGTGCAGGGCGTGGAGCACCTGGTGCTGCGGCTCACCTCCACGAGCCCGAGGCGTCTGGAGATCGGCGGCGAGACCTACTACGAGCAGCGCGTCTCGGTCTCCGGCGGGCACAGCCAGACGGTGAAGTTCCCCACCTCGGCCCAGGCCAACGGGCAGGCCACGGTGATCGCCCAGCTATACACCGAGGACGGCCAGGCGTACGGTTCGCCCGTCACCTTCAACGTGAGGGTGACCGAGTTCACGGCCACCGTGATGCTGGTCATCGGCGGCGGCTTCCTGTTGCTGGTCCTCGCCGGGTTCCGGATGTACACGCAGCGCAAACGCGCCGCGGCCCGTGACGCGGACGAGGACGGCTCCCGGGAGACGGGCGCGGACGACCACGATCCGGAGAACCCGGAAGGCCCCGCGGACCGTCTCACGCCCGAGGACGTATCCGAGGAGGAGTCCCGCTCCGGTGACGGGGAAGACGCCCCGGAGCAGCCGAGTGACCCGACCCCGGACACCGCAGCGGAAAGCGCCGACCCGTCCGGCACGGGTGAGAGAGTGGACCGTTGAGCGATGTCGTGGCCGGTGGGCCCGGGACGATGAGGTGGGGTAACCATGAACGCGCCGTACGACGGTGACCGCGGCCAGGCCGCGGGCAGCTCGGGGCACCCCGAGGGCCCGCCGCCCGAGCCCGGCCAGGTGCCGCCGCAGCCGCCCGCGGACATGTACCTCCAGGACGCCTACGACCAGGACCCCTACCGGGGCCAGGAGCTCTCCGCCCAGGACCCGGTCGCCGAGGCGCTGTACGACCGTGCCGCGCACCCGCCGCCCCCGCCGGGCACCTACCAGCCACAGCAGCCCCTCTACTCCCAGCCGCCCCAGTCGCCGTACGCCCCCGACCCGCACGTGTGGGCCCAGACCCCGGCACCCGAGCCGGAAGGCCCGACCCAGTACCTGCCGTACGGTGACGACCCCCGGACGACCCAGTACGTGGGCGTCGACGACCTCGTCTCGCACTCCGCCGGGGAACAGAAGGAGCACGACGCCTTCGCGCACCTCTTCCGCGACCAGCAGCAGGGCGGCCACCCGCAGTACCAGGCACAGCCCACGGTCCCGGGACCTTCCCCCGCGCCCGCCGCAGGCCCTACGCCGCCCGCACAGGCCGAGACGGCCCCGCCGGCGCCCGCCCCTGCCCCCGCCCCCACCGGGAAGAAGGGCGGCCGGGCCGGCGGTCTGCTGAAGTCGAGCGCCGTGATGGCGGCCGGGACGATGGTCTCCCGGCTCACCGGGTTCGTCCGGTCGATGCTGATCGTCTCGGCACTGGGCCTCGGCCTGCTCGGCGACTCGTTCCAGGTCGCCTACCAGTTGCCGACGATGATCTACATCCTGACCGTCGGCGGCGGCCTCAACTCCGTCTTCGTGCCGCAGCTCGTGCGTGCCATGAAGGACGACGAGGACGGCGGCGAGGCCTACGCGAACCGTCTGCTGACGCTGGTGATGGTGGCGCTCGCCGCCCTGACCGCGCTCGCGATGTACGCCGCGCCGCTGCTCGTCAGCGCGCTGTCCACCAAGGTCGCCAACGATCCCGCCGCCAACGACGTCGCGGTCACCTTCACCCGCTACTTCCTGCCCTCGATCTTCTTCATGGGCGTCCACGTGGTGATGGGCCAGATCCTCAACGCGCGCGGCCGGTTCGGCGCGATGATGTGGACCCCGGTCCTGAACAACATCGTCATCATCGTGACGCTCGGCATGTTCCTGTGGGTGTACGGCACCGCCGAGCACTCCGGCATGGCGGTCACGAACATCCCGGCGGAGGGCCAGCAGCTTCTCGGCATCGGTGTCCTGCTCGGTCTGGTCGTCCAGGCCCTGGCGATGATCCCGTATCTGCGCGAGACCGGCTTCCGGCTGCGGCTGCGCTTCGACTGGCGGGGCCACGGCCTCGGCAAGGCCGCCGTGCTCGCCAAGTGGACCATCCTGTTCGTCCTGGCCAACCAGGCGGGCGCGCTCGTGGTCACCCAGCTTTCCACGGCCGCCGGAATCGCCTCCGACGTCGACGGCACCGGCTTCGCCGCCTACGCCAACGCCCAACTGATCTGGGGCCTGCCGCAGGCCATCATCACCGTGTCCCTGATGGCCGCCCTGCTGCCGCGCATCTCGCGTTCGGCCGCCGAGGACGACCCCGGCGCCGTACGCGACGACATCTCCCAGGGTCTGCGCACGACAGCCGTGGCGATCGTGCCGCTCGCCTTCGGCTTCGTGGCGCTCGGCATCCCGATGTGCACGCTGATGTTCGGCTCCTCGGGCACGAGCGAGGCGACCAACATGGGCTACATGCTGATGGCCTTCGGCCTCGGCCTGATCCCCTACTCGGTGCAGTACGTCGTGCTGCGCGCCTTCTACGCCTACGAGGACACCCGCACCCCCTTCTACAACACGGTCATCGTGGCCGCGGGCAACGCGGGGGCATCGGTGCTCTGCTACCTCGTGCTGCCGGCCCGCTGGGCCGTGGTCGGCATGGCCGCTTCGTACG
Organism: Streptomyces sp. NPDC036764; assembly: GCF_055609385.1. Taxonomy (NCBI): domain Bacteria; kingdom Bacillati; phylum Actinomycetota; class Actinomycetes; order Kitasatosporales; family Streptomycetaceae; genus Streptomyces; species Streptomyces sp. NPDC036764. The sequence continues at coordinate 586,848 of NZ_JBVJPT010000003.1, read as the reverse complement.
GCCTGGCCTACGCGATCGGTGTCGGTGTCGCCTGGAGCCGGCTGCGCAAGCGGCTCGGCGGCGACCTCGACGGCACCCGGGTGATGCGGACGTACGCCAGACTCTGCATCGCCTCGGTGCCCGCGGCACTGCTGAGCGGTGCGGCCTGCTACGGAGTCACCCAGACGCTCGGCCAGGGCGCCCTGGGCTCCTTCGCCGCCCTGCTGGCCGGTGGAGCGGTACTGCTGGCCACCTTCTTCGTCGCCGCGCGCAGGATGCGGATCGACGAGCTCAACTCACTGGTCGGCATGGTTCGCGGGCGTCTGGGTCGCTGAACCGGGGTACGCGCACAACCATCGTCCGCCACCGTGTGTCGTGCATAGCGGCGGACTGTGGGCACAATTGGTTTCGGCGTCGGACGGCGCGCTCGGGGTCCAACGGCGCGCAATGGATGGGGAGGCAGGAACGACGGTGGCAGAACGGAGCACGGCTGCCGTCGACGTGGCAGACAACAGCGGCGACGAGCCGCTGACCGCACAAGCGGACCAGTCCACGGCCGACGGGGTGGCCAAGAATCGGGAGCGGGACACGGACATCGACGAGGCACAGGGGAGTGGCGGGACCGAGAGTCCCGGGAAGGCCTCACCGCCCGAACTGCACAGCGGCCACAAACTCGCCAGACGCTACCGCCTCGAGGAGTGCGTCACCCGTCTGGACGGTTTCAGTAGCTGGCGTGCGGTCGACGAGAAACTCCGTCGCGCCGTCGGCGTACACATCCTGCCCGCGGACCACGCACGGGCGCGTTCCGTTCTGGCCGCGGCCCGCTCCTCCGCGTTGCTCGGCGACCCGCGCTTCGTCCAGGTGCTCGACGCCGTGGACGAGAACGACCTCGTCTACGTCGTTCACGAATGGCTCCCCGACGCCACGGAACTGACGACCCTTCTCGCGTCCGGCCCGCTGGAGGTGTACGACACCTACCAGATGGTCACCCAGGTGTCCGCGGCGATGGCCGCCGCCCACCGCGAGGGTCTGGCCCATCTGCGGCTCAACCCGAACGCCGTGCTGCGCACCTCCTCCGGGCAGTGGCGCATCCGAGGCCTCGCCGTGAACGCTGCGCTGCGGGGCATCAGCTCCGACACCCCGCAGCGCACCGACACAGAGGCCGTCGGCGCCCTGCTGTACGCGGCGCTCACCCAGCGCTGGCCGTACGAGAGCGACGCCTACGGCCTGTCCGGGCTGCCGAAGGACGTCGGTCTGATCGCACCCGACCAGGTGCGTGCCGGTGTCCACCGTGGGCTGTCCGAACTCGCCATGCGCGCGCTGGCCAACGACGGCGCGACCGCCTCCCGCCACGAGTCCGCGTGCACCACGCCGGAGGAACTGGTGAAGGCGATCGGTGAGATGCCCCGCATCCGCCCGCCGGAGCCCTCGTTCACGGCCCCGCCGGACTATCAGCGCACGACGTACCAGCAGGGCACATACGGCCGCCAAGCGCGTCCCGGCGTCACGCAGCCGGTGCCCACCCCGCCGCCCCCGCTTCAGAGCCGCACCGGCAAAGCGTTGAAGTGGGCCGTCTCGGCCCTCCTGATCGCAGCCCTGGGCCTCGGTAGCTGGCAGTTGGCGGACGCGCTCATGGACCGGGGCGGCAAGTCCGAGGACTCCAACCAGACGCAGACGACGGACGACAACGACAAGGGCAACGACAACAACAAGCCGGGCAAGCCGATCAAGGTTGCGGGCGCCCAGGAGTACGTCGCGAGCGGCGACGCCCAGGCGCCGGGCGACGTCGGCAACACGTACGACGGCGACAGCTCGACCTACTGGCGCACGAAGCGCTACAACGCCGGCCCGACGCTCGCGCCCTACAAGCCGGGAGTGGGCATCGTCTATGAACTCGGCTCGTCCGAGAAGATCTCCGCTGCGTCGATAGGGCTCCGGTACGCAGGCGCCCGCACTACGGTCTCCCTGTATGCCACCGACTCGTTGTCCCCCACGACAGGGGTCGACGGGATGGAGCAGATCGGAACCGCCACGACGGACGGCACCTCTCTCACCGTGAAGGCGTCGAAGTCGGTAAAGGCGCAGTACGTGCTGTTGTGGATCACGGCCGTCCCGAACGCACCCTCGGACGGCTACAGCAGTGCCGGCTACAAGCAGGCCATCACCGACGTGAAGTTCACCGGCTGACAGCTCACCGCAGACGAGGGGAGGGGGGTCCGATGGCGGATGGCAGCGCATACGGTGACACAAGCGATCAGGACCTCCTCGCCCTGCATGTGGAGGGCGACCCCGACGCCTTCGGGGAGATCGTGCGGCGTCACCGCGACCGCCTCTGGGCCGTGGCGCTGCGGACACTGGGCGACCGCGAGGAGGCCGCTGACGCCGTCCAGGACGCCCTCGTGTCCGCCTATCGGGCCGCCCACACCTTCAGGGGCCAGTCGGCCGTCACAACGTGGCTGCACCGCATCACGGTGAACGCCTGTCTGGACCGCGCCCGCAAGGCGGCCTCCCGGAAGACCTCCCCGGTCGACGACACCGAGCGCCTGGAACAGCTCCTGGAGCCGCACGAGTCCGCCTCGGCGCCCGCGGAGCGCAACGATCTCAACCGCCAGTTGCTGGAGGCACTCGGCACGCTGCCGCCCGACCAGCGCGCGGCCCTCGTCCTGGTGGACATGCAGGGCTACCCCGTCGCCGAGGCCGCCCGGGTTCTCGATGTCCCGACCGGCACCGTCAAGAGTCGGTGTGCGCGGGGCAGAGCCAGACTTCTGCCGCTCCTTGCCCATCTACGGCCGGAAAGGGCCGGTGGCGGCAAGGATCCCGGTGAGAGGCGGAACCGGACGCAGGGGACATCCGTCCCACCGGCAGCGGGTGCGAATGCCAGGGAGCCACAAGCCACGGATCCGCGCGATACAGGGCCGAGTGATTCAGCCGCAGTGAAGGGCGGAGGTGGGCGAGCGTGACATCCACGACAGACACGACCGGACACCCGGACGTCGCCGAGATCTCCGACCTCACCGAGGGCCTCCTCCCCCCGTCCAAGACCGCCGATCTACGTCGGCATCTGGACGAGTGCGAGCTCTGCGCGGACGTCCACGCCTCCTTGGAGGAGATCCGGGGACTGCTCGGCACGCTGCCCGGCCCGGTACGGATGCCCTCCGATGTCGCTGAACGCATCGACGCCGCGCTCGCCGCGGAGGCTCTGCTGAACGCGACGGCGCCCCATGACACCGGAGCACCCAGGCATGCCGGCGGGACCCTTGCGGTCTCCCCTGCCGAGGGCGGCATGTCCACGGTGGACGGCGGCGCGCATGTTTCACGTGAAACATCGACAGGCGCGGGCCGTCCGGCAGGCCACGCGCGCTCCTCCAGCACGGGCCCCGGCCGCAAGGACCGCAAGAGGACGGGGCGCCGCAAGGTCGCCATCCTGAGTGCCGCGTTCACGGCCGCCGCTCTGGGCCTCGGCTCCGTACTGCTGACCTCACTGATGGGTGGCGGGGGATCCGGTCCCTCGGCCGAAGGCGGGCAAACCAGCGCCGACACCTTCTCCGCAGCGACGCTCGAGCGTCAGGTCGACGATCTCCTCGCCAAGAGCGAGAGCACCGTCGGCAAGTCCCTCCCTCCGGAGAAGAGCATGGGCGTGGCCGGCGAACGCGACACCAAGAGCCCGCACATCCTGCGCAAGATCAACGTGCCCGAATGCATCCAGAAGGGCATCGGTCGCGATGACGCGGCACTCGCCGCCAAGGAAGGTCATTTCCAGGGCAAGGACGTTCTGCTCGTCGTGCTCACCGATGCCTCTGACGCCAGCAAGGTCACCGCCTATCTCGTCGACGCGAGCTGTGTGACACACCCGTCGACCACCAGTGCCAAGGTTCTCCTGACGGAGTCCTACGCACGTTCCTGAGAGTCCGGCGGTTCGTCTTCATCCAGCGTGGCAACTCCTACGGTGAGGCGTCACCGTGTGCCCGGACACAGCGGGAATGCACGCCCCTTAGGATCCGTTGGGTGGGGTGAGAGTTCTGAACGGGCTCCCACCGGTCCGACGACGTATTCCAGAGACGAGGAATCAAGCCGTGAGCGACGTCCGAAACGTGATCATCATCGGCTCCGGGCCCGCCGGCTACACGGCGGCGCTCTACACCGCGCGCGCGTCGCTGAAGCCGCTGGTGTTCGAGGGCGCCGTCACCGCCGGTGGTGCGCTCATGAACACGACCGACGTGGAGAACTTCCCGGGCTTCCAGGACGGCATCATGGGCCCGGAGCTCATGGACAACATGCGCTCCCAGGCTGAGCGCTTCGGAGCCGAGCTCGTCCCGGACGACATCGTCAACGTCGACCTGAGCGGTGAGATCAAGACCGTCACCGACACCGCGGGTACGGTCCACCGTGCGAAGGCCGTCATCGTCGCCACGGGCTCGCAGCACCGCAAGCTCGGCCTGCCGAACGAGGACGCCCTCTCCGGTCGCGGCGTCTCGTGGTGTGCCACCTGTGACGGCTTCTTCTTCAAGGACCAGGACATCGCCGTGATCGGTGGCGGCGACACCGCGATGGAGGAGGCGACCTTCCTCTCGCGCTTCGCCAAGTCCGTGACGATCGTCCACCGCCGGGACACCCTGCGTGCCTCGAAGGCGATGCAGGAGCGTGCCTTCGCCGACCCGAAGATCAAGTTCGTCTGGGACAGCGAGGTCGCCGAGGTCCAGGGCGAGCAGAAGCTCTCCGGCCTGAAGCTCCGCAACATCAAGACCGGCGAGCTCTCGGACCTGGCGGTCACCGGCCTGTTCATCGCGATCGGCCACGACCCGCGCACCGAGCTGTTCAAGGGCCAGCTCGAGCTGGACGACGAGGGCTACCTCAAGGTCAGCGCCCCCTCGACCCGCACCAACCTCACGGGCGTCTTCGGCGCCGGCGATGTGGTCGACCACACCTACCGCCAGGCGATCACCGCGGCCGGCACCGGCTGCTCCGCCGCCCTCGACGCCGAGCGTTTCCTCGCCGCCCTCGCGGACGAGGAGAAGGCCGAGCCCGAGAAGACCTCTGTCTGACCCCCCATCCGCCCCACGCACCAACCAGTTAAGGAGCCCGCCGTGGCCGGCACCCTGAAGAACGTGACCGACGACTCCTTCGACCAGGACGTCCTCAAGAGCGACAAGCCCGTCCTGGTGGACTTCTGGGCCGCCTGGTGCGGTCCGTGCCGTCAGATTGCGCCGTCCCTTGAGGCGATCGCCGCCGAGCACGGTGACAAGATCGAGATCGTCAAGCTCAACATCGACGAGAACCCGGGTACGGCCGCCAAGTACGGCGTCATGTCCATCCCGACGCTGAACGTCTACCACAACGGCGAGGTCGCCAAGACCATCGTCGGTGCGAAGCCGAAGGCTGCGATCCTCCGCGACCTTGAGGACTTCATCGCCGAGTGATGTTTCACGTGAAACACGAATGGGCCAACCCCCTGGGGTTGGCCCATTTGCTTTAGAGGGGCCTCAGCACCGGTTCCTTCTGCACCGCGCCCAGAAGCCGGTCGATCGCCATCTCCACGTCTTCCTTCCAGGACAGCGTCGTCCGCAGCTCCAGCCGCAGACGTGGGAAGGCAGGGTGGGGGCGAACCGTCTTGAAGCCCACGGCCAGAAGATGGTCTGCGGGCAGAACACACGCCGGCTCGTTCCACCGAGCGTCCCCGAAGGCCTCGATCGCTTTGAAGCCTCGACGCAGGAGGTCCTTGGCGACCGTCTGGACCATCACTCTGCCCAGCCCCTGCCCCTGATAGCCCGGCATGATGAACGCGGTCATCAACTGCACCGCGTCCGGTGAGACAGGGCTCGTGGGAAACGCGGTCGCGCGAGGAACGTAGGCCGGAGGCGCGTACAGCACGAAGCCGACCGGCACTTCATCGACGTAGACCACTCGCCCACAGGAGCCCCAGTCCAACAGGACGGCGGAGATCCAGGCTTCCTTCTCCAGCACGGAAGTGCCGGCCTTTACCGCTGCCTCACCGCTGACCGGGTCCAACTCCCAGAAGACACACGAGCGGCAGCGCTTGGGAAGGTCCGGAAGGTTGTCCAGCGTGAGCGGTACGAGCCGACGCCCCATGAAGGCTGATCCTCGCTTCCTTCGCCCGCGGCATCGCGAGCGGCTGTCAGGGCGCTTCGTTCCCTGAGCAGACTGCCGACGAATCCGCCGACCGCGCCCAGCCCAAGACCCGCGCTCACCAGTCCGGTGCGGCTCACCGTTCGCATGGACCCCGCCTCCCCTAAGAGGTCTGCCAGGTGGATGCGCCATACCCGATCGCATCGTATCCACGATGCGATTCCATCGATACCGCCAGAAAGCAAAGTGCGGGCCGTGTTCCGGTACACACCGGACACGGCCCGCATGAACGAGTCGGGCAGCAGACCCGACAGGCCGAGCCTCAGTCCTCGGTCTCCTCGTCGTTCTCAGCCAACAGGCTCTTCTGCAGGGCGAGCTTCTCGCCCGGAGCCAGCGTGTTGAGGATCCGCTCGAGGTCGTCCGGGGAGGCGAACTCGACGGTGATCTTGCCCTTCTTCTGACCGAGTTCCACCTTCACTCGCGTCTCGAAGCGATCGGAGAGCCGGGTCGCGAGGTCGGACAGCGCGGGCGACGGAACGGAGCCGGCCCGGGGGCCCCTGGACCGCGGTGTCTTCTGCGGCCGGGAGCCCATCAGGGTCACGATCTCTTCGACGGACCGTACGGACAGCCCTTCGGCCACCACCCGATAGGCCAGCCGCTCCTGCTCCTCCGGGTCCTCGACGGACAGGAGGGCACGCGCATGGCCGGCCGAGAGCACTCCGGCCGCCACTCGGTTCTGGACCTTGGGCGAGAGCTTCAGCAGACGCAGGGTGTTGGAGACCTGAGGCCGGGAACGGCCGATGCGGTCAGCCAACTGGTCATGCGTGCAGTTGAAGTCCTTCAGGAGCTGATCGTAGGCAGCCGCCTCTTCGATCGGGTTGAGCTGGGCGCGGTGCAGGTTCTCCAGCAGCGCGTCCAGCAGAAGCTTTTCGTCATCCGTGGCCCGCACGATCGCCGGGATCGCCTCAAGGCCGGCCTCACGGCAGGCCCGCCAGCGACGCTCACCCATGATGAGCTCGTAGCGCGCGGGACCGATCTGCCGTACGACGATCGGCTGGAGGAGACCAACCTCTTGGATGGAGGTGACGAGCTCCTGAAGCGCGTCCTCGTCGAAGATCTCACGCGGCTGACGCGGGTTCGGCGTGATCTCGTCGAGGGGGATCTCCGCGAAGTGCGCACCCATCGGGGCCGCGGTCGTCTCCGCGACGCCGTTCAGCGACGGCTCCTCGGTTTCATGTGAAACAGGCGGCAGCGTAGCCACCTTGGCCGCAGCCACCCCGCGCTCGGTCAGCACCGGCATAGCGGCCGGGGAGGCGGAAGCAGCTCCCCCCACCGCAGCCGGGGGCACCGTCTTCTCCGTCGGTGCAGCCGGGATCAGTGCGCCGAGTCCACGGCCCAAACCCCTCCGTCGCTCGCTCACTGGATGCCCTCCACCATGCTCGGGTTGCTCTGGGCGCCGAAGTGGGCGTTCGTCGGGTCGTAGCTGACGCCGACGCCCTTCAGCGCGATTTCTCGTGCGGCCTCAAGGTAGGACAAGGCACCGCTCGATCCTGGATCGTATGTCAGAACCGTCTGCCCATAGCTCGGCGCCTCGGAGATACGGACCGAGCGGGGAATGCTCGTCCGCAGCACCTCGTCGCCGAAGTGGTTGCGTACCTCATCCGCGACCTGGGACGCGAGCCGCGTCCGGCCGTCGTACATGGTGAGCAGGATCGTAGAGACATGCAGGGCGGGGTTCAGGTGCCCCCGCACAAGGTCTACGTTGCGCAGGAGCTGCCCCAGGCCCTCCAGCGCGTAGTACTCGCACTGGATCGGGATCAGGACCTCCTGCCCGGCCACGAGCGCGTTGACCGTCAGCAGGCCGAGCGAGGGCGGGCAGTCGATGAGGACATAGTCCAGCGGCTGCTCGTAAGCCTGGATAGCCCGCTCCAGTCGGCTCTCACGTGCCACCAGAGACACCAGCTCGATCTCCGCACCGGCGAGATCGATCGTGGCGGGGGCACAGAAGAGACCCTCGACATCAGGGACCGGCTGGACGACTTCGGCGAGCGGCTTACTCTCGACCAACACGTCATAGATCGAAGGAACTTCGGCGTGATGGTCGATCCCCAGGGCAGTGGACGCGTTGCCCTGAGGGTCGAGGTCGATGACCAGCACACGGCCGCCATGCAGGGCGAGCGACGCGGCAAGGTTGACGGTCGTCGTCGTCTTGCCCACGCCCCCCTTCTGGTTGGCGACCACAATGACACGGGTCTGCTCGGGCCGTGGCAGGCCCTCGCCGGCGCGGCCTAGAGCCTCCACCGCCAGTTGGGCAGCACGACCGATGGGAGTGTCGTCCATCGGGGGCGGTGTTTCACGTGAAACATCGTCCCCCATCGACTCGGTACGGGGACCGGGGACCGGATCGGTCATCGGTCCCGCGATGTTGGCGTCGGACCGCAAGGATTCACTCTCCTCGACTTCAGGCTCGCAATGAACAGAGCCTCCCATGCCTTCGGGGTCGTGAACCAGTGAGGCCTGTTGTTCTGTGGAGAAATCCACCTCTGTGGAAAGCTCCGTGCCCCTCCTGGGGGACAGAGAGTCGTCGGAAGCACCCTCTCTGAGGGAGCCGAGGGGCTTTCGATCGCGCGGTTCGGCAGCGCGGCCGCGGCTGATGATGCCGTGCAGCAGTGAGCGACGTTTCACGTGAAACACGATGCACAGCAGCCGTGGCTGAACTGCCGCGACACTCCGGCATGGGTAGGTTTGCCAGCTTGTGTGGAGTACGTCTCGTCGTCAGGACGGATCAGCGTCGCTGCGGGCGCCAACCCGGTCCCGACGGATCAGCGACGCCGGCGCGTCCGACCCGTCCTGGCCGCCTTCGCCCGCTTCGCCGCGAAGCGCACACCGCCCGGGCTCTCCCCGACCTCGACGCGCACGACTGTGGACATCGGATCCACCACGCCCTCGCCGACATGGAGAATCGACGTCTCCACCGCACCCAGCTTGCTCAGAGCCGTCGCTGCGCTCTTCAGCTCCTCCTCCGCGGTGTCGCCCTTGAGCGCCAGCATCTCGCCGTACGGGCGCAGCAGCGGGATGCCCCAGGTGGCCAGCCGGTCCAGCGGAGCCACGGCGCGTGCGGTCACCACATGCACGGGCGGCAGCTTGCCCATGACCTCTTCGGCCCGACCACGGACGACCGTCACATGATCGAGCCCCAGCAGCTCCACGACCTCCGTCAGGAAGTTCGTACGGCGCAGCAGAGGCTCCAGGAGAGTGATCTTCAGGTCCTCCCGGACCAGTGCCAGAGGGATGCCGGGCAGGCCGGCTCCCGAGCCGACATCGCACACCGTCACGCCCTCGGGTACGACCTCCGAGAGCACCGCGCAGTTCAGCAGGTGGCGCTCCCACAGACGGGGCACCTCTCGCGGGCCGATCAGGCCGCGCTGCACACCCGCCTCGGCGAGCAGTTCGGCGTAGCGGACCGCATCAGCGTAGCGATCGCCGAACACCGCATGTGCCTCCTCGGGCACAGGGGGAAGCTCCGCTGCCTCCGTCACGGGGGACCGTCCTTCCGTACCGCGTCGGCACCCGGGCGCCGATCACCAGAACCACCAGAACTAACAGGCTGACAAAGTTCGGCCCCGCCTGCGCACAGACGGGGCCGGAGGAGACGTAGTGACCGATCAGGCGGGAAGCACGACGACGAACCGCTGCGGCTCCTCGCCCTCGGACTCGCTCCGCAGGCCCGCCGACTTCACCGCATCGTGCACGACCTTGCGCTCGAACGGCGTCATCGGCTTCATCTTCACGGGCTCGCCGGTGTTCTTGACCTCGGCGGCGGCCTTGGCGCCCAGCTCGGAGAGCTCGGCGCGCTTCTGGGCCCGGTAGCCCGCGATGTCCAGCATCAGCCGGCTGCGGTCCCCGGTTTCCCGGTGCACGGCCAGGCGCGTGAGCTCCTGAAGCGCCTCCAGCACCTCGCCGTCGCGCCCGACCAGCTTCTGCAGGTCTCGGCCGCCCGCGTCGCTGATGATCGAGACAGCGGCGCGGTCGGCCTCGACGTCCATGTCGATGTCGCCGTCGAGATCGGCGATGTCGAGCAGACCTTCGAGGTAATCCGCCGCGATCTCGCCCTCCTGCTCCAGGCGGGTCAGGGTGTCTGCACCCTCGGCAGCGGCGGAGGTGGTGCCTTCCGTCACGGGATGGGCTCCTTCTTACTTCTTGGACGGGGACTTGGGGCGCTGCGGACCGCCCTTGCGCTGCCCGGACTGGGCCTTGCTGCGGCCGCCGCTGCCGGGCTTCGACGCGGCCTTCTTGGCGGCGTCGGGCTTGGCGTCCTCGGGCTCGGACTTCTCAAGCGAGGTCGGCTCGTCGGCCGGCTTCGCACCGCCGGACTGCCGCTGGGCCTTGCTCTGCCGCTTCGGCTGCTGCCGCTTGGGCGTCGCGGTGGTCGGCGTACCGTCCTCGGCCACGGTGGCGACGGCGCCCTCGCTCTTGATCACGGTGCCGTCGGCCTGCGCGGCGAGACCGGCCTTGCTCAGGCCGTTGATGAACTTGCGCTCGTGCTCGTTGCGGTCGCGGCCCTTGGCGACGATGGCCTTGATGATGGCGCGCTCGCCCCGGCGGCGGGTCTTGCCGTGGTTCGTGACGTGCTTGGTCAGACGCTCCAGGTAGGCGGCCTGGGCCTTGGAACCCGGGGTCGGGTTGTTGTGGATCACGTACATCTGCTGGCCCATGGTCCACACGTTGGTGGTCAGCCAGTAGACGAGGACACCGACCGGGAAGTTGATGCCGAAGACGGCGAACATGACCGGGAAGACGTACATCAGCATCTTCTGCTGCTGCATGAACGGCGTCTTCACCGTGGTGTCGACGTTCTTCGTCATGAGCTGGCGCTGCGTGTAGAACTGCGACGCCGACATCAGGACGATCATGACCGCGGTGACGATGCGGACCGTGGTCAGCGAGGCGTCGAGCGCGGCGACGTCGGAGGAGCTGTCGGTGAACTTCGCGGCCAGCGGGGCCCCGAAGATGTGCGCCTTCTGGGCGCTCTCCAGCAGGCTCTGGTTGATGACACCGATGGTGTCGTTGTTCGCGATGCTGTTGAGCACGTGGTACAGGGCAAAGAAGAACGGCGACTGCGCCAGGATGGGAAGGCACGAGGAGAGCGGGTTGGTGCCCGTCTCCTTGTACAGCTTCATCATCTCTTCGGACTGACGCTGTTTGTCGTTCTTGTAGCGCTCCTGGATCTTCTTCATCTCGGGCTGCAGCGTCTGCATGGCCCGGGTCGCCTTGATCTGCTTCACGAAGAGCGGGATCAGGCAGATACGGATCAGAATCACCAGGGACACGATGGACAGGCCCCAGGCCCATCCGGTGTCAGGGCCGAAGATGGCGCCGTACACCGAGTGGAACTGGACGATGACCCAGGAAACGGGTGTCGTGATGAAGCTGAAGAGGCTGGCAATCGTGTCCACTAATCATGCTCCTTGGACATGGGACGGGGTCTCTGCGGCCGGGCTCGAAGGAACATTGCCTTCGATGGCCGTTTCGGCGGCGGAGGGCCCGCCCTTCCGTGCACGCCACGCGTTGCGCAGCATCTCGTGCCACCGCGGGCGCTTGCGCGGCGGGACATGGTCCACACCACCCAGCGACCACGGGTTGCACCGCAGGATGCGCCAGGCGGTGAGCGCCGTGCCCTTGATCGCACCGTGCCGGTCGATAGCCGTGTACCCGTAGTGGGAGCACGACGGGTAGTACTTGCACACCGGCCCGAGCAGCGGACTGATCGTCCACTGGTACAGCTTGATCAGAGCCAGCAGTGGGTACTTCATCGCGCGCCCCCTCCCAGCAGCCGCTGCAGAGCGGCATCCAGGTCTCGGGCCAGCTGTGCATGGTCTGCATCACCCGAACCGGGCAACGCTCGTACGACTACCAGGCTACCGGGGGGCAGCCGGTCGACTCGGTCGCACATCAGGTGGCGAAGCCTGCGCTTCACCTTGTTCCGTACGACTGCTCCGCCCACGGCCTTGCTCACGACGAAACCCGCACGCGTCGGGGGAGCGCTCTCCCCAGGCGCGTGCGGGTCCGTGGCACCGCTACGAAGGTGGACGACGAGTGTCGGGCGGCCTGCCCGGCGACCCCGTCGTACCGCGGTCGCGAAGTCCTCGCGCCGCCTCAGCCGGTTCTCGGTGGGCAGCACGGCGTCATGACCTGATCGGGATCAGGCGGACAGGCTGGCGCGACCCTTGCTGCGACGGTTCGCGAGAATCGCGCGGCCGGCACGGGTGCGCATCCGCAGGCGGAAGCCGTGGGTCTTCGCACGACGACGGTTGTTCGGCTGGAAGGTGCGCTTGCTCACTCGGGGGCTCCAGAAATAAATCGGTGTTTCGCGGGTGCCGTCCTGGCTGTCACCGTGCGCCCACGAGTAGCTCGCAGTTACGCCCGATTGCACCGCTTCCCGATCACCTGACGTGATCTGTGCCCATCGGAGGCAGGCGGCAGCAGCCATCGACAACTCGACCTGGTTACGGTACGCGCGGCTACGCCATCCGGTCAAACCAGAGGTCACTGGGAGACACTATCCACAGGCTGGGGACAACAACTTGAACCGCACCCGCCGCCCTGACTACCGTGGCTGGACTCCGATTCGTTCCCTTGTCCCCTTGATTCTGGCTCCACCCCTTTGAATCCCAACCCGTCCCACAATCACACGTTCGTGGGACCCGTGAGAGAGCGTGCCCTGTGGCTGACGTACCTGCCGATCTTGCCGCAGTGTGGCCACGAGTACTGGAGCAGCTTCTCGGTGAGGGCCGAGGGCAGGGTGTGGAAGGCAAGGACGAGCACTGGATCCGGCGCTGCCAGCCCCTCGCGCTCGTCGCGGACACCGCCCTGCTCGCCGTACCGAACGAATTTGCGAAGGGCGTACTGGAGGGCCGTCTGGCCCCGATCGTCAGCGACACGCTGAGCCGCGAGTGCGGCCGTCCGATCCGCATCGCGATCACCGTCGACGACTCCGCCGGCGAACCCCAGGCCCCGCCGGTGCCCCAAGCCCCGCAGCAGCCCCGCTACGAGGAGCCCGAGCTCCCGTCGTACGAGGGCTACGGCCGCCACCGCGCCGACGACCAGATGCCCGACCCGCTGCCCACCGCGCGCCCGGCCTACCCGGGCGAGTACCAGCGCCCCGAGCACGCCCCGGGTAGCTGGCCGCGTCCGACGCAGGACGAGTACGGCTGGCAGCAGCAACGGCTGGGCTTCCCCGAGCGGGACCCGTACGCGTCGCCGTCGCAGGACCCCTATCAGCAGGACTCCTACGGCGGGCCTTCCCAGGACTACCGCCCGCAGCCGATGGACCGGCCGTCGTACGACGGGCACCGCTCGGAGTACGAACAGCACCGCTCCGATTACGACAAGCACCGCTCCGACTATGAGCAGCAGCGGCCTGACTACGACCAGCCGCGCGCCGACTACGACCGCGACGCCCGCCGTGAGATGCCCGAGCCGCCAGTCGGCTCCGGCCATGTGCACCGCGGCGGCCCCGTCGGCCCCGGTCTGCCGGCCACCGGTGCCCCCGGCCCACTGGCAGCGCAGCCCGCGCCGGCCCCCGGCCCCGGCGAGCCGACCGCGCGTCTGAACCCGAAGTACCTCTTCGACACGTTCGTCATCGGCGCCTCCAACCGCTTCGCGCACGCGGCCGCGGTCGCCGTGGCCGAAGCCCCCGCGAAGGCCTACAACCCCCTCTTCATCTACGGGGAGTCGGGCCTCGGCAAGACCCACCTGTTGCACGCGATCGGGCACTACGCGCGCAGCCTCTACCCGGGCACGCGCGTGCGGTACGTGAGCTCGGAGGAGTTCACCAACGAGTTCATCAACTCCATCCGCGACGGCAAGGGCGACAGCTTCCGCAAGCGCTACCGCGAGATGGACATCCTGCTCGTCGACGACATCCAGTTCCTCGCGGACAAGGAGTCGACGCAGGAGGAGTTCTTCCACACCTTCAACACGCTCCACAACGCCAACAAGCAGATCGTGCTCTCCAGCGACCGGCCGCCCAAGCAGTTGGTCACCCTGGAGGACCGGCTGCGGAACCGTTTCGAGTGGGGTCTGATCACCGACGTCCAGCCGCCGGAGCTGGAGACGCGTATCGCGATCCTGCGCAAGAAGGCCGTCCAGGAGCAGCTCAACGCCCCGCCGGAGGTCCTGGAGTTCATCGCCTCCCGCATCTCGCGCAACATCCGCGAGCTGGAGGGCGCGCTGATCCGGGTGACGGCGTTCGCCTCGCTCAACCGGCAGCCGGTGGACCTGGGCCTGACGGAGATCGTCCTGAAGGACCTGATCCCCGGCGGCGACGACGCGACACCGGAGATCACCTCGACGGCCATCATGAGCGCGACCGCCGACTACTTCGGCCTCACGGTCGAGGACCTGTGCGGCAGCTCCCGCGGCCGCCAACTGGTCACGGCCCGGCAGATCGCCATGTACCTGTGCCGTGAGCTGACGGATCTGTCGCTGCCGAAGATCGGCGCGCTGTTCGGCGGCCGCGACCACACGACGGTGATGCACGCCGACCGCAAGATCCGCAATCTGATGGCCGAGCGACGCTCCATCTACAACCAGGTCACCGAGCTGACCAACCGCATCAAGAACGGCTGACGAAGCCGGCCGTACGTCACTGAGGGCGCTTCGGGACGAGATCCCGGGGCGCCCTTCGTCATGCCGCGGACGCCGGCTGTTCGAATACCTGCCGGGTTACGGCCACTCTCCACAGATTCGGTGACTTTCTGGCGTCCACACCCTGGGGACTGGGAAGTTGTCCAGACTGTGTCCACAGGCGCTCCTGTTGAAAGACGATCAGACCAGGTCAACTGCATGTGGATTCGTGGACGAACGATCTCCACAGACTGTGGACAGCGAGAAGATCCACAGGCTGTGCATGAAGTTGTCCACCGACAACCCACAGGCTGAGGGCAGTTGTCCCCAGCGATCCCCAGCTTCTCCACATCGCTGTCCACTGTTCGGCAACGCGACGCGCCTCCTCACCGGGTCGAGTGAAAGGCGTCACACAAAGGTGCCGGGTTGGCCTGTGGGAAAGGTGGGTAAAGCTGGGGACGGCGCTGGGGAGAAGTCGGCCCAGGCTGTGCATGGGGTGTGCAGAACTTTCTGTTCTCCACAGAAACGGCCGGTTGTCCACCGCCGTCGCCCACAGGGCCCGTGGACAAAATCTCTGCCCTGACCTGGGCAAACACGGTTATCCACGGTTTCCACAGGCCCTACTACTACTCCCAACTAGAGAGAGCTGGGAATCCGTTTCGAAGAGGGCCCTGTGCACAACTCGCTGTCCGGCTCCCGGCTGCCCCTCGTCACGACTTGACCCCGAGAGGCACCTACTGTCAGTGGGGTGCGTCAGACTGTTCCCGGTGTCCTTCCCCTCACTGGGGCCGACGACACCGAGACAGACGACGAAGCCAGGCAGGCCGAGAAGCGCCGGCAACAGCAGGAGGCGGCAACAGTGAAGATCCGGGTGGAACGCGACGTACTCGCGGAGGCCGTGGCCTGGGCGGCGCGCAGCCTCCCGGCCCGTCCGCCGGCGCCTGTCCTCGCCGGGCTCCTGCTGAAGGCCGACGACGGCCATCTGAGCCTGTCGAGCTTCGACTACGAGGTCTCCGCTCGCGTCAGCGTCGAGGCCGAGGTCGAGGAGGAGGGCACGGTCCTCGTCTCCGGCCGACTGCTCGCCGACATCTGCCGCGCTCTGCCCAACCGCCCGGTGGAGATTTCCACAGACGGTGTACGGGCGACCGTGGTCTGCGGCTCCTCGCGATTCACACTCCACACCCTGCCTGTGGAGGAGTACCCGGCCCTGCCGCAGATGCCGAGCGCCACGGGCACCGTCCCCGGTGAGGTCTTCGCCTCCGCGGCCGCCCAGGTCGCTATCGCCGCCGGCCGTGACGACACGCTGCCCGTCCTGACCGGTGTGCGCATCGAGATCGAGGGCGACACCGTGACGCTGGCCTCCACCGACCGCTACCGCTTCGCGGTCCGCGAGTTCCTGTGGAAGCCGGAGAACCCGGAGGCCTCCGCGGTCGCCCTGGTCCCCGCCAAGACGCTCCTGGACACCGCCAAGGCGCTGACCAGCGGCGACAGCGTCACGCTTGCGCTCTCGGGCTCCGGCGCGGGCGAGGGTCTGATCGGTTTCGAGGGCGCGGGTCGGCGTACGACGACCCGTCTGCTGGAGGGCGACCTCCCGAAGTACCGCACGCTGTTCCCGACGGAGTTCAACTCCGTCGCCGTGATCGAGACCGCCCCGTTCGTGGAGGCCGTCAAGCGTGTGGCCCTGGTCGCCGAGCGGAACACCCCGGTGCGGCTCAGCTTCGAGCAGGGCGTGCTGATCCTGGAGGCGGGCTCCAGCGACGACGCACAGGCTGTGGAAAGGGTCGACGCCCAGTTGGACGGCGACGACATCTCGATCGCCTTCAACCCGACGTTCCTGCTGGACGGCCTGAGCGCCATCGACTCCCCGGTGGCCCAGCTCTCGTTCACGACGTCCACCAAGCCCGCACTGCTGAGCGGCAAGCCGGCGCTGGACGCCGAGGCGGACGAGGCCTACAAGTACCTGATCATGCCGGTGCGCCTGAGCGGCTGAGCGGACGGAGTTGTCCACAGGCCGTGGAGAAACCCTTCTCGGCCTGTGGGGAAACCCGCAGGTGAGGGGCTACGAATGAGCGCGTATGCCCACAGTTGTGCGCGAGCGTCCGGGTTTAGGCTCATACGCGGGCACGAAGGTGCCTCACACGCCACAGCAACCTAAGGAACAACTGATGGAGCTCGGTCTCGTCGGCCTCGGCAAGATGGGCGGCAACATGCGCGAGCGGATACGCCGCGCGGGCCACACCGTCGTCGGATACGACCGCAACCAGGACCTCGCGGATGTCCACAGCCTGGAAGAGCTTGTGGGTAAGCTCCCGGGCCCGCGCGTGGTCTGGGTGATGGTCCCCGCAGGTGCCCCGACCCAGTCGACGATCGACGAGCTCGCCGAGCTGCTTGAGCCCGGTGACGTCGTGGTGGACGGCGGGAACTCTCGCTGGACGGACGACGAGCGGCACGCGCAGGAGCTGGCGGCCAAGGGCATCGGATTCGTCGACTGCGGAGTCTCCGGCGGCGTCTGGGGCCTGGAGAACGGCTACGCGCTGATGTACGGCGGCGACGCGGAGCACGTCGCCAAGGTGCAGCCGTTCTTCGACGCCCTCAAGCCGGAGGGTGACCTCGGCGCGGTGCACGCGGGCAAGGTGGGCGCGGGGCACTTCGCGAAGATGGTCCACAACGGCATCGAGTACGCGATGATGCAGGCCTATGCCGAGGGCTGGGAGCTGCTGGAGAAGGTCGACTCGGTGACCGACGTCCGGGAGGTCTTCCGCTCCTGGCAGGAGGGCACGGTGATCCGCTCCTGGCTGCTGGACCTCGCGGTGAACGCCCTCGACGAGGACGAGCACCTGGACAGGCTCAGGGGTTTTGCACAGGACTCCGGTGAGGGACGCTGGACTGTGGAGGCCGCCATCGACCACGCGGTCCCGCTGCCGGCGATCACCGCCTCGCTGTTCGCGCGGTTCGCGTCCCGTCAGGACGACTCGCCGCAGATGAAGATGATCGCGGCGCTGCGGAACCAGTTCGGCGGCCACGCGGTGGAGAAGAAGTAGCCCGCTCGGCGCGGCAGGACCGAGCACGACAAGACCGAGAAACGAGAACAAGTAATCCACACCCTGGGGATGCCGGCCTGGCACCCTCGGGGGGTGGCCCGGTTGTCCACAACTGGGGACGGTTCAACCACATGTTGGGGGAGGTCGGCGAACGACCATGCACGTCACGCATCTGTCGCTGGCCGACTTCCGCTCGTACGCCCAGGTCGAAGTCCCGCTCGATGCGGGCGTCACCGCCTTCGTCGGCCCCAACGGCCAGGGCAAGACGAACCTCGTCGAGGCCGTCGGCTATCTCGCCACCCTCGGCAGCCATCGCGTCGCCTCCGACGCCCCCCTCGTCCGCATGGGCGCCGACCGGGCTGTCATCCGGGCGCAGGTGCGCCAGGGCGACCGGCAGCAGCTCGTCGAGCTGGAGCTGAACCCGGGCAGGGCCAACCGGGCCCGGATCAACAGGTCCTCCCAGGTCAGACCCCGTGACGTGCTCGGCATCGTGCGGACCGTGCTGTTCGCGCCGGAGGATCTCGCCCTGGTCAAGGGCGACCCCGGCGAGCGGCGCCGCTTCCTCGACGAGCTGATCACCGCCCGCTCCCCGCGCATGGCGGGCGTGCGCTCCGACTACGAGCGCGTCCTCAAGCAGCGCAACACCCTGCTGAAGTCGGCCGCGCTCGCCCGTCGGCACGGCGGCCGCTCGATGGACCTTTCCACCCTCGACGTCTGGGACCAGCACCTCGCGCGTGCCGGCGCCGAGCTGCTCGCCCAGCGCCTGGACCTGATCGCGACGATCCAGCCGCTGGCCGACAAGGCGTACGAGCAGTTGGCCCCCGGCGGCGGCCCCGTCGCGCTCGACTACAAGCCGTCGGCTCCCGGCGAGGCGCACACGCGTGACGATCTCTTCGAGCAACTGATGGCGGCCCTCGCCGAGGCCCGCAAACAGGAGATCGAGCGCGGCGTCACGCTCGTGGGCCCGCACCGGGACGATCTGCTGCTCAAACTCGGCCAGTTGCCCGCCAAGGGCTACGCCTCGCACGGCGAGTCCTGGTCCTACGCGCTGGCGCTGCGCCTGGCGTCGTACGACCTGCTCAGGGCCGAGGGCAATGAGCCGGTATTGGTCCTGGACGACGTGTTCGCCGAGCTCGACTCCAGGCGGCGTGAGCGCCTCGCCGAGCTGGTCGCGCCCGGCGAGCAGGTCCTGGTGACGGCCGCGGTCGACGACGACGTGCCGCACGTGCTGACGGGGGCGCGGTACTCGGTGTCCGAGGGGACGGTGGAGCGCGTATGAGCGAGAACCCGCCCGAGAACGCCCCCGACGCCCCCAAGAAGGCCCCCGAGCCCTCCGGCGTCGACCTCGCGCGCGTGGCGCTCAGGGCGGCCAAGGAGCAGGCACGCGCGCGTGGGGACGTGGCGCAGCAGAAGAAGCAGGCGCGGCGCGGGGGTCTGCGCTCCGGCGCGCGTGCCGACGGCCGCGACCCCATGGCGCTCGGCTCCGCCATTAACCGCTTGATCACCGAGCGGGGCTGGGAGACCCCGGCCGCGGTGGGCGGTGTGATGGGCCGCTGGCCGCAGATCGTCGGCGACGACGTCGCCAAGCACTGCGTGCCGGAGAAGTACGACGAGGACGAGCGGGTCCTGGTCGTGCGCTGCGACTCGACGGCCTGGGCGACGAACCTGCGGCTGCTCGCCCCGACGCTGGTCGCCCGCCTCAACGAGGACCTCGGCCATGGCGCGGTGCGGCACATCAAGGTGAACGGCCCCGGCGGCCCGGCCCGCCGCTACGGCCCGCTGCGCGCCCCCGGCAGCACCGGCCCCGGCGACACCTACGGGTGAGCGGGCCGGCCCGCTTGATCAGCTCCGGAGCAGGGCCACCACTCATGGCCCCGCCTCTGCGAAACGCCTCCGCCGACTCCCCGCCTCAGGCCGCCGACGGCCCTGCGAGCCCCCGTAACAGCAGCCTCCACAGCCCCGTCGGCCACAGGTGACCGACATCACATCAGTAGCCATCGCCGGTCACGAAGTGCCGTCGGCGACCTCCTCATCGTGCGACCGCACGCGGTTGCGAATCGCGACCTGACTCCGAAGTAGCCAAGGGTTGACGGCCGGAAGCGCTGAGTGGCTCCGTGAGCCTCTTGGAGCCCCCATCCGTATATCGGGAGTCGGAAGAGGCAGGTTCAGGGCGGCACATGCGGACTCAGGTACCGGCAAACCCCCATCACTGTCGGCGCTACCGGTAGACTGGAGCCCAATCCCGCCCCAATCGTGGGGACCGTCCGGGAAAAGCTGAGCAACGCTGATCAAGGCTTACCAACGCAACATGCCGCAGCCGCTCCGGCAACCTGCCGGCGAGCCTGGCTAGTGCTGTGCCAGAAAGGGCGCTTCGTGGCCGATTCCGGCAACCCCAACGAGATCATCCCGTCCACCGAGGCCCCGGCCCAAGGCGCCGAGGCCTCAGCAGTGGCCACGGCGTACGACGCCAGCGCCATCACCGTCCTCGAGGGTCTGGACGCGGTCCGCAAGCGACCCGGCATGTACATCGGCTCGACCGGCGAGCGAGGACTCCACCACCTCGTGTACGAGGTGGTCGACAACTCGGTCGACGAGGCGCTGGCCGGCCACGCGGACACCATCGAGGTCACGATCCTCGCCGACGGCGGCGTGCGCGTCGTCGACAACGGCCGTGGCATCCCGGTGGGCATCGTCCCCTCCGAGAACAAGCCGGCGCTCGAGGTCGTGCTGACCGTGCTGCACGCGGGCGGCAAGTTCGGCGGCGGCGGCTACGCGGTCTCCGGTGGTCTGCACGGCGTGGGTGTCTCCGTCGTGAACGCGCTGTCCTCGAAGGTCGCCGTCGAGGTCAGGACCGACGGCCACCGCTGGACGCAGGACTACAAGATGGGCGTCCCCACCGCCCCGCTCGCCCAGCACGAAGCCACTGAGGAGACGGGCACGTCGGTCACCTTCTGGGCCGACAGCGACATCTTCGAGACCACCGACTACTCCTTCGAGACGCTCTCGCGGCGCTTCCAGGAGATGGCGTTCCTCAACAAGGGTTTGACGATCAAACTCACTGACGAGCGCGAGTCGGCGAAGGCCACGTCCGGCGCGGACGAGGCCGGCGCGGACGAGACCGCCGAGGTCAAGAAGGTCACGTACCACTACGAAGGCGGCATCGTCGACTTCGTGAAGTACCTCAACTCCCGCAAGGGCGACGTGGTGCACCCCTCGGTGATCGACCTCGAGGCCGAGGACAAGGACAAGGCCCTTTCCCTCGAAGTCGCCATGCAGTGGAACAGCGGTTACAGCGAGGGCGTGTACTCCTTCGCCAACATCATCCACACGCACGAGGGCGGTACGCACGAAGAGGGCTTCCGCGCGGCGCTCACCAACCTGATCAACAAGTACGCGCGCGACAAGAAGCTGCTGCGCGAGAAGGACGACAACCTCACGGGTGACGACATCCGCGAGGGTCTGACGGCGATCATCTCGGTGAAGCTCAGCGAGCCGCAGTTCGAGGGCCAGACGAAGACCAAGCTGGGCAACACGGAGGCCAAGACCTTCGTGCAGAAGGCGGTCTACGAGCACCTCAACGACTGGCTGGACCGCAACCCGGTCGAGGCGGCGGACATCGTCCGCAAGGGCATCCAGGCGGCCACCGCGCGCGTGGCGGCCCGCAAGGCCCGCGACCTGACGCGTCGCAAGGGACTGCTGGAGAGCGCCTCGCTCCCGGGCAAGCTCTCCGACTGCCAGTCGAACGACCCGACCAAGTGCGAGATCTTCATCGTCGAGGGTGACTCCGCCGGCGGCTCGGCCAAGTCCGGCCGCAACCCCGAGTACCAGGCGATCCTCCCGATCCGGGGCAAGATCCTCAACGTCGAGAAGGCGCGGATCGACAAGATCCTGCAGAACCAGGAGATCCAGGCGCTGATCTCGGCCTTCGGCACGGGTGTGCACGAGGACTTCGACATCGAGAAGCTCCGCTATCACAAGATCATCCTGATGGCGGACGCCGACGTCGACGGCCAGCACATCAACACCCTGCTGCTGACCTTCCTGTTCCGCTTCATGCGGCCGCTGGTCGAGGCCGGGCACGTGTTCCTGTCCCGTCCCCCGCTCTACAAGATCAAGTGGGGCCGGGACGAGGTCGAGTACGCGTACTCCGACCGCGAGCGCGACGCGCTCCTGGAGATGGGCCGTCAGCGCGGCAAGCGCGTCCGCGAGGACTCGATCCAGCGCTTCAAGGGTCTCGGCGAGATGAACGCCGAGGAGCTGCGCATCACGACCATGGACCAGGAGCACCGTGTCCTCGGCCAGGTCACCCTCGACGACGCTGCCCAGGCCGACGACCTGTTCTCGGTCCTGATGGGCGAGGACGTCGAGGCACGTCGCCAGTTCATCCAGCGCAACGCCAAGGACGTCCGCTTCCTCGACATCTGAGTCGGTCTCAGCTGACCGCATCAGAAAGGATCTTCACCAGCAATGACCGACGAGAACACTTCCGTCACGCCTGACGAGGGCGGCGACATCGCCCAGCGTGTCGAGCCTGTCGGGCTCGAAACCGAGATGCAGCGCTCGTACCTCGACTACGCGATGTCCGTCATCGTCTCGCGTGCGCTGCCGGACGTCCGTGACGGCCTCAAGCCCGTCCACCGCCGCGTCCTGTACGCGATGTACGACGGCGGCTACCGCCCCGAGCGCGGCTTCTACAAGTGCGCGCGCGTGGTCGGCGACGTCATGGGCAACTACCACCCCCACGGCGACTCCTCGATCTACGACGCCCTGGTCCGCCTCGCCCAGCCGTGGTCGATGCGGATGCCGCTGGTGGACTCCAACGGCAACTTCGGCTCTCCGGGCAACGACCCGGCGGCGGCCATGCGCTACACCGAGTGCAAGATGGCGCCGCTGTCGATGGAGATGGTCCGTGACATCGACGAGGAGACCGTCGACTTCACGGACAACTACGACGGCCGCTCCCAGGAGCCGACCGTCCTGCCGGCCCGCTTCCCGAACCTGCTGATCAACGGCTCGGCGGGCATCGCGGTCGGCATGGCGACCAACATCCCGCCGCACAACCTGCGCGAGGTCGCGGCCGGCGCCCAGTGGTACCTGGAGAACCCGGAGGCCTCGCACGAGGAGCTCCTGGACGCGCTCATCGAGCGCATCAAGGGCCCCGACTTCCCGACCGGCGCACTCGTCGTCGGCCGTAAGGGCATCGAAGAGGCCTACCGCACCGGCCGCGGCTCCATCACCATGCGCGCCGTTGTCGAGGTCGAGGAGATCCAGAACCGCCAGTGCCTGGTGGTCACGGAACTGCCGTACCAGACCAACCCCGACAACCTCGCGCAGAAGATCGCCGACCTGGTGAAGGACGGCAAGATCGGCGGCATCGCGGACGTCCGCGACGAGACGTCGTCCCGTACCGGACAGCGCCTGGTCATCGTCCTGAAGCGGGACGCGGTCGCCAAGGTCGTGCTGAACAACCTCTACAAGCACACCGACCTCCAGACGAACTTCGGCGCCAACATGCTGGCGCTCGTCGACGGTGTCCCGCGCACGCTCTCCCTGGACGCGTTCATCCGCCACTGGGTGACGCACCAGATCGAGGTCGTCGTCCGCCGTACGCGCTTCCGGCTGCGCAAGGCCGAGGAGCGCGCGCACATCCTGCGCGGCCTGCTGAAGGCCCTGGACGCCATCGACGAGGTCATCGCCCTGATCCGGGCAAGTGACACGGTCGAGATCGCGCGTACGGGCCTGATGGACCTCCTGGAGATCGACGAGATCCAGGCAAACGCCATCCTCGAGATGCAGCTCCGCCGACTGGCCGCCCTCGAGCGCCAGAAGATCATCCAGGAGCACGACGAGCTCCAGGCGAAGATCACCGAGTACAACGAGATCCTGGCCTCGCCGGTCCGCCAGCGCGGCATCGTCAGCGCGGAGCTGGCGGCGATCGTCGAGAAGTACGGCGACGACCGCAAGACCATGCTGGTGCCCTACGACGGCGACATGTCCATCGAGGACCTGATCGCCGAGGAGGACATCGTCGTCACGGTCTCGCGCGGCGGGTACGTCAAGCGCACCAAGACCGTCGACTACCGCGCCCAGAAGCGCGGCGGCAAGGGCGTACGCGGCACGAAGCTCAAGGAAGACGACATCGTCGACCACTTCTTCGTGTCGACCACGCACCACTGGCTGCTGTTCTTCACCAACAAGGGCCGGGTGTACCGGGCGAAGGCGTACGAGCTCCCCGACGCCGGCCGGGACGCGCGCGGGCAGCACGTCGCGAACCTGCTGGCCTTCCAGCCGGACGAGGCGATCGCCGAGATCCTCGCCATCCGCGACTACGAGGCGGTGCCGTACCTCGTACTCGCCACGAAGGCGGGACTGGTGAAGAAGACGCCTCTGAAGGATTACGATTCGCCGCGCTCCGGCGGTGTCATCGCGATCAACCTCCGTGAGATGGAGGACGGTTCCGACGACGAACTGATCGGCGCCGAGCTTGTTTCGGCCGACGATGATCTGCTCCTGATCAGCAAGAAGGCACAGTCGATCAGGTTCACCGCCACCGACGAGTCGCTGCGCCCCATGGGCCGTGCCACCTCGGGTGTCAAGGGCATGAGCTTCCGTGAGGGAGACGAGCTGCTCTCGATGAATGTTGTTCGACCCGGTACGTTCGTGTTCACTGCCACCGACGGCGGGTATGCGAAGCGGACCGCCGTCGACGAGTACCGCGTCCAGGGTCGCGGCGGCCTCGGTATCAAGGCCGCCAAGATCGTCGAGGACCGCGGCTCTCTCGTCGGGGCGCTGGTGGTCGAGGAGACCGACGAGATCCTCGCCATCACGCTGGGCGGCGGTGTGATTCGTACGCGAGTCAACGAGATCAGGGAGACGGGCCGTGACACCATGGGCGTCCAACTGATCAACCTGGGCAAGCGCGATGCCGTCGTAGGTGTCGCACGTAACGCCGAGGCGGGACGCGAGGCGGAGGAAGTCGACGGCGACGTGGTCGTCGACGAGACCGCCGAGGGGGCCGCGACCACCGGCACGGACGAGGACGCACCCTCGGCCGAGTAGCACGAGGAGAGAGTCATCGTGAGCGGAGCCACGGGCGCCGGATCGTCCGGTACCTCGACCGGTTCTAACGCCGGTACGGAGACGGGCGGCGGCCGTGGCTCCGCCGCGCCTGCGACGGACACGCACACCACCCAGCTCAAAGCGATCAAGTCGCCGGCGAAGGGCTCTGCCTCGTCCGACGCATCTGGATCCCAGGGGGGAACCGTGACGGACACCCGAGGCCCGCAGGCCCAGCAGTACGCGGGCGGGGCAGGCACGGCGGCCTCGAGCGCCCAGCCGCAGCCCCAGCCCGCGGGGGCGCAGCAGGCGGCTCCCGCGCCGGGCTCGCCGCTGCCCGGGGAACGGCAGCCGCAGCAGGCCGCCGGGCCCTACCACCCGCCGCAGGCGTACCAGACGGGCGCTCCGGCGGGCGGGGTGCGCCGACCGCGCACAGGCGCGCGTACGACGCCGCGCACCCGTAAGGCGCGGCTGCGGGTGGCCAAGGCCGACCCGTGGTCGGTGATGAAGGTCAGCTTCCTGCTCTCCATCGCGCTGGGCATCTGCACGATCGTCGCGTCCGCGGTGCTGTGGATGGTCATGGACGCGATGGGCGTCTTCTCGACGGTCGGCGGCACGATCTCCGAGGCGACCGGTTCGAACGAGTCGAACGGCTTCGACCTCCAGTCGTTCCTGTCGCTGCCGCACGTGCTGATGTTCACGTCGATCATCGCGGTCATCGACGTCGTCCTGGCGACGGCGCTGGCGACGCTCGGCGCGTTCATCTACAACCTCTCCGCGGGCTTCGTGGGCGGCGTCGAGCTGACGCTCGCCGAGGACGAGTGAGGTTCACCGAGGCCGGTTGACGGTTGCCGTCGGGAGCCGGGTTCAAACCTCTTCTGACGGTTCCCCGACAACCGATTTTGGGACTGCCCGCGTCGTGCGCTAATCTTCAGGAGTCAGCGCGCGGGACACACACCGCAGAGCGCGGCGGGGCTATAGCTCAGTTGGTTAGAGCGCATCCCTGATAAGGATGAGGCCACAGGTTCAAATCCTGTTAGCCCCACATGCGAAAAGACCCCCAGCCGGTATCGGCTGGGGGTCTTTGACATCTACGGCTGACATCAGCCGATCAGTGGACTGTCATGGACACCAGATCGGATCCGGGTTCCAGTCGTGATGCTTCGAGGCTGTCCGGCTCCAAACGCCGTTGACCCGCAGGTCGCCGTACGCAGTGTTCCTACCGCACTTGATCTGCCACTGGTGGTTGTAGCAGCCGCGGGTGAAGCCCGGGTTGAGTACCGAGGCTTGGCAGTCGATGGTCTGCCCGTTCCAGGTCTGAGTGATCGAGCCCTCAAGCGCGATGGGCTTGGAGCTGTTGTTCGTCACCACGAGCACGCTCTTGGCCTCGTCGCTCTCATTCAGCGTGCCGAAGACCATGCACGCCTTGGTGACCTTGGGCATGTCGACCAGCAGCGCGACGTCGCGCGTGACCAGCGATCACGGCTGGGGGTCTTCGGCATTCAGTGCCTGTTTCCTAGGCCCCGGCAGAACTAAGCTCTGCGGATGACCTTGGAATGGGAACAGGTAATCGTGCACTCGGCGGATCCGGCGGCGCTGGGGCAGTGGTGGGCCGAGGCTCTTGGCTGGGTCGTGGTCCACTCCTCCGACGACGAGTTCGAGATCCGCCCGGCTCCGGATCGCCTGCCGGGACTGGACTTCGTACGGCTCGACGAGGCCAAGCAGAGCAAGAGCAGGCTGCATCTCGACTTCCGGCCCGACGACCAGGACGCCGAGGTGGCCCGCCTGGAGGCGCACGGCGCGAAGCGGGTCGACATCGGTCAGGGTGAGCAGTCGTGGGTCGTCATGGCGGACCCCGAGGGCAACGAGTTCTGCATCCTCGGCCAGCGGCGTCAGTGAGGGCCCTCCGACGGCGCGTGTGCCCGGTTGTCAGTGCCGGATGAGAGCCTTTTCGGCATGATCGTCGAACGGGCATACGCGCATGTCGCGGAGGGCGAGCGAGCGGAAGGCGACGGCTGGCCGTGGTCGGTGCCGTGCGTGCGGCAGTTGCTGGACGACGGCCTGAGATTCACCGCACCGGTCACGTTCCTGGTGGGGGAGAACGGCTCGGGGAAGTCGACCCTCGTAGAGGCGCTGGCGGAGGGCTTCGGCCTGGACTCCTGGGGCGGATCCGCGGGCTACAAGTACGCGAGTTGGCGTGAGCCGTCGGCCCTGGGCGGGCGGATGAGGTTCGAGGCGACGGCAGCCGGTCGCCGCATGCTGCGCGGGCCTCGGACGCGCCGCAGAGGTTTCTTCCTGCGGGCGGAGACGGCGCTGGACGCGCTGGACCGGGAGCAGAAGACGGGAAGGCTGTCCGGCGCCGCGGACGAGATGAGCCACGGCGAGGGCTTTCTGATGGCCTTCCGCGAGCGGTTTCAGGAGCCTGGGCTGTACGTCCTGGACGAGCCGGAGGCTGCGCTGTCCTTCGCTTCTTGTCTTCAACTCGTAGGGTTGCTTCACGATCTGGGGCGTTCCGGCGCACAGATCATCTGCGCGACGCACTCACCCGTGCTGACGGCGCTTCCGGGCGCCGAGATCATCGAGGTGGGTGACCACGGAATGCGTCCCGCCGGCTGGCGGGATCTGGAACTCGTCGATCATTGGCGGCGGTACCTCAACGACCCGTGGACCTATCTCCGGCACATCGTCGATACGCGATGAGGCGGGGAACAGGACGGGCGAAGCAGTTCGCCGTGGTGTTGCAAGGTCTGGAACAGGGGGTCACAGCCCGGATGGAGCCGGGTTTCAGCGCTGGTGCGGGACCAGTGGCTGCGCCGGTTGCGCGGCGTGGGTGCATTCTCGGGTGCCCGAGGCCGTGGTGGCCGCTTCCGTATCGGTGAGCGGGCGGTGGCGGCAACTGGGGGTCTTTCCGTGTGCCTCGGCTCGAATGCGCTGCTTCATCGTGGGGGGCAGTGCTCTGGCGTAGGACCAGGCCCATTGGGGCGTCGCCGGCACCGGCAGCTCGGCGCTGCGGTTGTTGTCGTCGCCGTTGCTCCGGCGGCTCGTCTCGGTGTGCGGTACGGCCGCTGCCGCGGTGTTGGTGACGAATCCGAGCGCCGTGCACAGCGCGAGGAAGGCGGTGACGATGGCGGTCCACAGGTTCATGACCTTGTTCCTGGTCATGGCCCCTCACTTTCGGGTTGGGCGATTTGCGTACTTTCCCAATGATGTGTATGGGGACCTTGAAGTCATGGACCGACGCCCGTGGCGCGTCGATCTTCAGATGAACAGCACTCGAATGGGTGCATGGCGCTTGATGAGTGCGTGAAGGTGGAGGAAAGGGCTCAAAGGTCACCGTCCGTCGGGGTGTGATCACCCTCCGATCGGAGCGGTGGCATCCGCTTCTACTGGGGCGTATCGGCGGGCAGTTGAGCCCGGACTCAGGTCACCGATTGATATCGACCGGTGTGTATAGTCGGGCGCCAGAGGTCCCCTACGTCAAGGAAAGACGAGGTCGCGCGGTGAAGAAGCTTCTCCTGGTCGCACTGGCCGCCATCGGCGGGCTCCTCGTGTACCGCCAGATCCAGGCGGATCGCGCCGAGCAGGATCTGTGGACGGAGGCGACTGACTCCGTGCCCACGGGTTCGTGAGCCACATCGGATTGCACACAGACCCCGGTCGCCCCTGCGGCCGGGGTTTTGTGTATCCACCGCAGCGCACGCCGCCGCCTCGAGTTGCGCGAGCGGACCGAAGGTCGTAGAGCCGGGCTTTTCGGACGGCAGTACGGATTGTGGGGGTGACGCGCGGCCGGGCTGGGCAGGATGGGCGAGTCCGAGGTCCGGCTGTGGTGACGAGGGGTGGCGCGTGATGAGGCGGCGGCGTACGGCGCGGTGGCGCCCCGCGAGGATGTGGCGCGGTCCTTCGCCGGCACGCGCGCGCGTGGCCGCCGTGGCGGCGCTGCTGTGCGCGACGGCCGCCCTGCCGGACGGGCCCGCCCTCGCCGCCGGAACGCCCGGTCCCTACGCCTTCGCACCGGACGCCCGGCCTGTCACCGGCGGGACGACAACGGCCGACGCCGCGCCTCTCGCGCCGGGCACGACCTACAAGAGCTCCCTGCCCGGCGCCGGAGAGATCCACTACCGCCTCGACCTCGACGCCACCTCGGACGCGTACGTCTCCGTGACCGCCGTTCCCGCGTCCGGCAGCACGATCCACGCGGGCGACGGCATCAAGGTGTCGGTACGGGATGCCGCCGGCCGCTCCTGCTCCCAGGACACCGAGACCTTCGGCGTCGTCCGCAGCCCGCGTCCGATCGCGGCATGGGGCATGCGCGAGATCTCCGCCGACCGGCCCCGCTGCGAGAGCGCGGGTACCTACGACGTGATCGTCGAGCGCGTCTCCACGGCGGAGTCCGCGACGGACGCCTGGGACCTGGAGCTGCTCGCCGCCACCGAGCCGCCGCTGAAGCAGACCGGTGAGACGAGCGCCCCCGAAACCTGGGACTCCGCATCCCCCGACCCCCTCACCGGCGAGGGCGAGCGCCGCGAAGGCGGCCCCGGCTTCGCCTCGGCGGTACCGGTCGGCGAGGGCGTGTGGACCTCCGGCATCCGGCCCGGGCGGACGCTCTTCTACAAGGTGCCGCTCGACTGGGGCCGCCAGATACACGCCACCGCCGAGCTGGGCGCTTCGGACGGCGGCGACGGCTACGCGGTCGGTGCGCTGAACCTCGCCCTCTACAACCCCGTGCGCGGATTCGTCGACGACGCGAGCGCCAACTACGACGGCAGCGCGAAGGCCGCCGAACTCGACCCCCTGCCACCGGTCGCCTACGAGAACCGGTACGCCGGACCGGACCGGTTCGGCGCCATGCGGTTCGCGGGTTCCTACTACCTCGTGGTGCATCTGTCGGCCGTGGTGGCCGAGAGGTACGGCGACGGGCCGTTCGAGCTGACCCTGCGCGTGCGGGAGGGGGGCGCGGCGCAGGCCGGGCCCGGCTATGCGGGGGAGTCCGAGCCGGGGGACGTGTTCCAGGTCTCCGTGGCCGACCGGGAGGCGGCGGAGGCGGACGGCGCCGGTAGCGCGGCCGGGGGCGGCGGGGACGCTGCGATGACTGTGCTGGCGGTCAGCGGCATCGGGGCCGGGACCTTGGTGCTGGTGGTGTTGGGGATGTGGATGGTGGTGGCTCGGCGGAGGGTCGGGGCCTTGTAGCGGGGCCTTATAGCCGCGGGGCCTTCGGGGGCGGGGGCGGTTGGGGGCGCGCTCAGGAGTGCGTCCGAGGCCGGGCCTGAGGGCCGGGTCCGGGTCCGGGTCCGGGGTGGGCCGGTTGTCAGAGCTGGGCCAGTGCCCAGAAACCCACGGCGTAACAGGCCAGCGCCAGCAGCAGGAGCGGCACCGCCACCTTGGCGGGTGGGCCGGGACGCCTTGCGGAGTCGCGGGCCGCTCGACGGACGGCTCGGTGACCGCCGCGGCGGCGCGGCTGCGCAATTGGGGGAGCCGAAGGTGGAACCTGCGGGCTCTGAGCGGTGTACGAAGCAGTAGAGGCATCGACGCGCTGGTGCTGTGGCGGCGTTGCCGGAGGCTGAGGCGGGTACTGCGGCGTGTGCGGTTGGGGGGAGGACAGGACGTGCGTGGTGTCGTAGGGGGAGCTGTTGGTCGGGGGGTTGCTGGTCTGGGAGCCGTTGGCCTGGTGATGCTGTACGCCCTCGTGGGTGTGGCCGCCTGTTCGTACCTGGCCCTCTACCGGTCCCTGTGCCGGTTGGGGTGTGTAGTAAGGCTGTGGCGAGGGCGTTTGTGCCTGTGGGGAGGAGCCCGTGGGCTGCGGGAGCGGCAGATGGAAGCTGCCGGTGTCCGACATGCTGACGGAGCTGCCGCTGTCGCCTGGCCGCGGGGAGGCGGGCGGCTCGGGCGGTGTCGGCCTCGCCGCCATGCGACCGGGATCACCGGATACGGCGGCAGAGTCGGTGCCGGCTGTGCCGAGCCCGGTGCCGGCCGCCCCGCTCTCGATGCCTGCCGCCCCGCTCCCGGTGCCGCTCGGTACGGAGCCGATGCTCCTCGGATCAGGTCCGGTGCCGTTCGCCGTGCCCGACGTGCCTGCTGTGCCTGCCGTGCCCTCACCGGACTGGAACTGCCCGGTGCCGCTCCGCTCTCCTTCGATGCCCGGAGCCTTTTTGAGCGGGCCCTGCGGTGCGAACCCCGGCGGCAGTGGCCCGAGTTGGTCGAAGATCTCGATGATCTCGTCGTCCGGGCCGGGTTCCGACAGAAGCTCGGCGGCCGAGGCGAGGGCCTTGCGCGCCCCTGTCGCCGTGCGGAACCGCGCGTGCGGATCGGGCTGCAGCAGCGAGGCCACGACCTGCCACAGCGGTTCCGGAATGCCTTGGGGCGCACCCGGCGTCCCGTGCGCGGTGAAGTACTGGACCAGTGCCTTGGCGTCCGGCTTGGCGCCCTCCAGCAGATACAGCGCGACCAGCCCTACGGCGAACAGGTCGGCGGGGAAGTCCGGCTCCGCGCCCATGAGTTGCTCGGGAGCGAGATAACCGGGCGTCCCCACCACGAGGTTGGTCTCGGTCAGGCGGGGCTCGCCGAGCCGCATGGCTATGCCGAAGTCGGAGAGCCTGAGCCGCGGGCGCCCCGTGCCGGTGGCTTCGAGGAGCAGGTTGGCGGGCTTGATGTCGCGGTGGACGACGCCTTCCGAGTGCACCGCGGCCAGCCCCGCGAGGAGCTGGTCGAGAAGGGTGCAGACGAACGAAGGCGGCAAGGGGCCGTAGTCCCCTATGAGATGGACCAACGAGCCGCCGGCCACCAGGTCCATGGTGAACAGGACCTTGTCGTCGTCGGCGGCCCAGCTTGCGGGCGCGAGCACATGGGGGTGATCGATCCGCAGCGCCTGTTCGCGGACGAACCGCAGCAGCGAGTGCGCGTCGCTCTGCTGCAACACCTTGGCGGCCACATAGCGCCGACGGCGATGGTCGAAAGCACGCCAGACGGCGCCGACGCCCCCGCGTCCGATCGGGTCGACCAGTTCGTAGCGCCCGGCGAAGACCTCACCCATGGCTGTGCGTCGCTCCTCCCCCTCCGGTTACCCCCCTTGCTTCCCCCACGACGAGCGATACGACTCCCCCTCGCTGCGTCCTTCGCGGACTCCCCCGCACGACCCCCTCGTGCCCGCTCAGGACGTACACCGTCGGCCCGGCGGCCGAACCCCTTCGGCGACCGGGCCAGGGGGTCAGTTCTGGTGGGACTGGTAGTGCGCGACCGCGTCGGAGGTCCGGCCTGCGCCGTACACCCGGAGGAACTCTGCCAGTTCCGGGTGGCTGGGGGCGAGGGTCTCCGCGGCCTCGATGATGTCGCCCGCGGCGGCCACCGACCGCAGCAGCGACTGGATCTCGCGCACCACCCGCTTGACCGTGGGCGCGCCCGAACTGTTCGTCGTATGCGTGGTGTTGCTGAGCACCGAGCCCCCCTGCGACTTCTTGATCTCCTCCATGCGCTCGGTGGCCTCGGCCGCGCTCACGCTGCCGTCCGCGACCTGCCCCGCCAAGTCCTGCAGTAGCTGCACCCGCTGGACCACGGCGGGATTACCGATCTTTGCCCGCTGCCCGCTCATGAGCTGCGACAGCATCGGTGCGGACAGTCCCAGTACCCCCGCGAGACGAGCCTGGTTGAGACCAAGATCGTCGATGAGCTTACGGAAGAGCGTCCCCAGCGGCTCCCCGTACCAGTTCCGCTGCAGATCCCGCGCTCTTGCGGTGGCTTCCTGCTGTGCGGCGTCCATTGCGTCTCCCCATCGCTTCCCCAAAACCGCGGTTCGCTGTAGCGAACCACGCCGAGCATCTTACGGAGAGTGGTCGTTTACCGGGACCCCCAATCCTTTTGCAGGATCCGGGGGGCGACCGGGTACTCTGGTCTGGGCGCCCGCCGGTATGGGTCTTCCTCCGGTCGGACGTTCCTTTTTGAGGGGCCTTAGCTCAGTTGGTAGAGCGCTGTCTTTGCATGGCAGATGTCAGGGGTTCGACTCCCCTAGGCTCCACAACTCAAGCCCCCTGACCTACGGAAACGCAGGTCAGGGGGCTTTTTTCGAGTGCGCTGCAGAGACGACAAAGTGGTGTGCGCCCGCCACACGGGGCGCACACCACGTCGTCGCCGACGGCATTTTGGGGCCGTGCGTGAGAAGCCGTAGGGGAAAGGCCAGGCGTCAGAGCACCGGCTCTCCTATGTCATCGGCACTCGTCCGTCACCGGCCCTCGTCTCGCCGGGCGGCTTCCTCGTCGGCCTCCTTCGCCTGGACCTCCGGGTCCAGGTCGGACTTGCCGCTGCCGTCCACGGACGTCAGCCGGTTCGACTCGGGTACCTCCGTCGCGGCGGGTGGCTCGACCAGCCAGTCCGGGTTGGCCTGCTTGTCCCACCACTTCCACGCGGCGATGGCGCCGGCCGTGAGGACGCCCAGCACGGCCAGCATCTTCACCCTGCGGCCGGCCCTGGCCCGCCGCTCGTGCCTGCGGACCAGGCGCTGGATCTCCTTCGGCGAGACCTGACCGCGCAGCGCGGCCAGCGCGGCGGCGCCACGTGCGGCGGCCTCGTCCCGCACGGGCCCGGCCGCGGCGACCGCCTGCTCGATCCTCGGCCGGGAGTAGTCGGCGGCTTGCTGGGCAGCCTTGCGGGTGCGGAGGGCAGCTTCATGAGCGGCCAGGTCGACCTTCGGCGGGACATGGGTGCGGGCCTGCTCCAGCCGCGGTGCGAGATACGCGTCGTACTGGAGACGGGCCTGGGCGCGGGCCTGCTCGGTGGCCTGCGACACCATCGGCGCCAGCCGTACGCGTGCCTCGTGCGCATACAGTGCGGCCCTGTCCTTGGCGGTGTCGGCGTAGGGCGCCACCGCTTCCGCGGCGTGCAGCACGCTGTCCTTCGCCGAGCCGGTCGCGGCGCGCACGCTTTCGATGCGGGTCACGGGATCCTCCTCCTCGGTGGCGTACGGTATTTCGACTTTCCACCCTTTTACGGATCATGCCTCTCGGAGCGCTCCGCGGCACGTGAGGGCGGGCATATGGGTGCCGATTAGCTTGATCAAACCCAATAGCGGACCAATATGGTTCAACGGTGGCTTGTCGTCGACAATGCCACGGTTCGCCGCCTCGCGCCCCCGCCAGGGACGCACTCGCCCAGTTTTCTGCCGGAGAAGCGCCCGGTTGCGTGCCGGTGAACGAGTGGCGGGCGACGGATCCCGCAGTCCGTGCGAGGATCGGGGGGTCACAGGAAGACAACGGAAGGCAGATCGTGGCTGAGCAGCTTTACGCCACCCTGAAGACCAACAACGGCGACATCGAGGTCCGGCTCCTCCCGAACCACGCGCCGAAAACGGTCAAGAACTTCGTCGAACTCGCCACGGGCGAGCGTGAGTGGACGAACCCCGAAACCGGCGAGAAGTCCACGGCCAAGCTCTACGACGGCACGGTCTTCCACCGGGTCATCAGCGGCTTCATGATCCAGGGCGGTGACCCGCTGGGCAACGGCACCGGCGGTCCCGGTTACCAGTTCCAGGACGAGTTCCACCCGGACCTGTCCTTCGACAAGCCCTACCTGCTGGCCATGGCCAACGCCGGCCCCGGCACCAACGGCTCGCAGTTCTTCATCACCGTCGCCCCCACGACGTGGCTGAACCGCAAGCACACCATCTTCGGCGAGGTCGTCGACGGCGCGAGCCAGAAGGTGATCGACGCCATCGCGACCGCGCAGACGAACCCGCGCACGGACCGTCCCGTGAGCGACGTCGTCATCGAGTCGGTCGTCGTGGAGACGCGCGAGGGCTGAGTCCGACACCTCCCGCAGGGAACCAAACGCCCCGCTCGTCCGTAAGGATGAGCGGGGCGGTGTGCATGCGGACGTACATCGCGTACGACGACCTAGGGGACCTCATGGACCAGCCGGCAGGCAGCCCGCAGGACGCGCACAGCCTGCCCGGTTGCTACCGCCATCCGGACCGCGAGACCGGCATCCGCTGCACCCGCTGCGAGCGGCCCATCTGCCCCGAATGCATGGTCAGCGCCTCGGTCGGCTTCCAGTGCCCCGACTGCGTGCGCGACGGCTCGGGCACCGGTCACGCCCCCGCCGCCGCCCAGCCCCGCACCATCGCGGGCGGCACCATCACCGCGGATCCCCGGCTGCTCACCAAGATCCTCATCGGGATCAACCTCGCGGTCTTCATCGCCGTGCAGACCAGCGAGTCGCTGCTGAACGATCTCGTCCTCATCGGCACCTGGCCGCCCGCCCCCTTCAACCCCACCCAGGGAGTCGCCGAAGGCGAATGGTGGCGTCTGGTGACCTCGATGTTCACGCACGAGGCCATCTGGCACATCGCCTTCAACATGCTCAGTCTGTGGTGGCTCGGCGGCCCCCTCGAAGCCGCCCTCGGCCGGGTCCGCTACCTCACGCTCTACCTCTGCTCGGGGCTCGCCGGCAGCGCCCTCACCTATCTGCTGGCCGGCCCCACCACAGCCACGCTCGGCGCCTCCGGTGCCATCTTCGGCCTCTTCGGCGCCACCGCAGTGCTGATGCGCCGGCTCCAGTACGACATGCGGCCGATCATCGCCCTACTGGTGATCAACCTCATCTTCACCTTCGGCTGGAGCAACATCGCCTGGCAGGCCCACATCGGCGGCCTCGTCGCCGGCGTCGTCATCGGCTACGCCATGGTCCATGCCCCGCGTGAGCGCCGGGCCCTGGTGCAGTACGGCACATGTGCGCTGGTCCTGGCCGTGGTCGTGCTGATGACGGTGCTCAGGACGGTCCAGCTCACCTGAGCCGGGACGTTATCCACGTGAGCGGCCCTGTTGTCCACAGCGTGTGGCGGATCTTGTGCGTACTGTGCGGGAACGGTCACGCCCCCTGTCTTTGACCCGTGTTTCCGCAGGTCAGACAGGGGGCGTACACGTGTTCGGAATGCCTTCGGATGACCGGTGTGGCTGTCATACCGGCGTCAACGCCCGATGGGTTATCCACAGATCGTCGTCTTTTCCCCAGTCAGCTTGTGGAAATTGCTGCAAGGCTGTGGATAACTCAGCGGATAGCCCTGGGCAGAGCTGCGTTCACCGCGAGGTGGCCGACGGTTCGTGCGCTACTTCCACTGGGTGGAGACGCCGAATCCGGCGGCGATGAAGCCGAAGCCCACCACGATGTTCCAGTTGCCGAGCGCCTCGATGGGCAGCGAACCGTCGGTCACATAGAAGACGACGATCCATGCCAGGCCGATGATGAACATGGCCAGCATCACGGGTGCGACCCAGGAGCGGCTGGTCAGCTTGATGGCGGTCGCCTGCTTCGACTGCGGCGGCGTGTAGTCGGCCTTCTTGCGGATACGTGACTTCGGCACGAGGGTCTCTCCTGTCGATGCGCTGCGTGGCCGCGCAGGGAACTGGTCGGGCTCGGGGCAGCGTACAAGGGGACTCTGATGGCTCCCCCGGGCGTCCGTTAGCGTAGTGCTTCCGCGGCGCCGAAGGAGATAAGGGTACGTTGAGCAATTCTGCCGTCTCTCCCCCGACGGGATCCAGCCCCGCCCGTGGCCGTTTCCGGCCGGTGCGGGTGCTCACTGCGGCGGTCTTCGCTCTCGCCGGGCTTATCTTCTTCACCAGTTTCAACACGGCCAAGGGCACCAATATCCGCACGGACGCCTCATTGCTGAAGCTTTCGGACCTGATCCATGAGCGCAGTCGCGAGAACGGCGAGCTCAACGATGCGAATGCGTCCCTGCGTGACGACGTGGAGGCGCTCGCCGAGCGGGACGACGGCAGCACCAAGGCCGAGGACGCCAAGCTGGCGGCGCTGGAGCACAGCGCCGGCACCCAGAAGCTGACGGGCGAGGCCATCTCGGTCACGCTCAACGACGCCCCGCCGGACGCCACGGCCAAGCTTCCGGGATATCCCGAGCCGCAGCCCGACTACCTGGTGATCCACCAGCAGGACCTCCAGGCCGTGGTGAACGCCCTGTGGCAGAGCGGCGCCAAGGGCATCAAGGTCATGGACCAGCGGCTGATCTCCACCAGCGCCGTGCGCTGCGTGGGCAACACCCTGATCCTCCAGGGCCGGGTCTACTCACCGCCGTACAAGATCACGGCGGTCGGTGACCCGGAGAAGATGCAGCAGGCGCTCGCTGCCTCGAAGGCGATCCAGAACTACATGGTCTACGTCAATGTCTACGGCCTCGGCTGGAAAGTCACCGAGGACGGGACGGTGACTCTGCCCGGCTACTCGGGCACAGTGGATCTGCAATACGCCAAGCCCGTGGAGTGACCTTCCCTGGAGCTGCCGGTGCGGGTCGTCGTGAGGACCGTCAGCGAACTGTGCATCACCGTCGGCACCGTGATCGTCCTTTTCGTCGTCTATGTACTCTTCTGGACGGGCGTGAAGGCCGACAGCGTCATGGACGACCAGATCAACCAACTGCAGGAGCAGTGGGCGCAGAGCGCGGTGCGCCCGACGGACACGGCTCCCGGCGGTGCGGCGGTGAGTCCGGGTGCGACCGCGAGCCCGCCGAAGCCGGCGCCGTACGCGTCGGACAAGCCCTTCGCGATCATGTACATCCCGCGGCTTGGTTTCACGTGGAACAAGCCGGTTCTCGAGGGCACCGCCACCAAGACCCTGAAGAAGGGCCTCGGCCACTACGCGAACACCGCCCAGCTCGGCCAGAAGGGCAACTTCTCGGTCGCCGGTCATCGGCGCACGTACGGCGATCCCTTCAAGGACTTCCCCAGGCTGCGGCCCGGTGACGCGGTGGTGCTGACGGACGGAACGACCTGGTTCACGTATCGGATCGACAAAGGCCCCTACAAAACCCTGCCCGCCGACGTTGAGGTGATTGACCCTGTGCCCCGTAAGTCGGGGTACACGCGTGAAGGCCGCTACCTGACGCTGACCACGTGCGATCCCGAGTGGGGGCACAGTCATCGGCTGATCGTGTGGGCCCACCTGGACTCCACCCAGCCTGTGGAGGCCGGGAAACCGGAGGCGTTGCGCCGTTAGTCTGTTGGCTGTACGGCGTGAGTCTGAGTGCCGTGGTGCGACGGAAGGGACGGCATGTACGGCTGGATCTGGCGGCATCTGCCGGGGAATGCGTGGGTGAAGGCGCTGCTCTCGCTCGCGCTGGCCATGGCCGTCGTCTACGTCTTGTTCAACTACGTCTTCCCGTGGGCCGAACCGCTCCTGCCCTTCAACGATGTGACGGTGGACAACCAGTGAGCGCGCGCATTCTGGTCGTGGACAACTACGACAGCTTCGTCTTCAACCTGGTCCAGTACCTCTATCAGCTCGGCGCCGAGTGCGAGGTGCTGCGCAATGACGAGGTGTCGACGACGCACGCCCAGGACGGCTTCGACGGCGTACTGCTGTCGCCGGGCCCCGGAACGCCCGAGGAGGCCGGCGTCTGCGTCGAGATGGTGCGGCACTGCGCCTCGACCGGGGTGCCGGTCTTCGGTGTCTGTCTCGGCATGCAGTCGATGCAGGTGGCGTACGGCGGTGTCGTGGACCGTGCGCCGGAGCTGCTGCACGGCAAGACCTCGCTGGTCGAGCACGAGGGCAAGGGCGTCTTCGCCGGCCTGCCCTCGCCCTTCACGGCGACCCGCTACCACTCCCTGGCAGCCGAACCGGCGACGGTCCCGGCCGACCTCGAGGTCACCGCGCGCACGCACGACGGCATCATCATGGGCCTGCGCCACCGCGAACTCCCGGTCGAGGGCGTCCAGTTCCATCCCGAGTCGGTGCTGACCGAGCACGGGCACCGGATGCTGGCCAACTGGCTGGTGGAGTGCGGTTACGAGGGCGCGGTGGCGAGGTCGGCGGGGCTCGCCCCGGTGGTGGGCAGGGCCACGGCGTGACCGCCCTGCGCCCCGAGCGCGAGTCCGGCGCCGCGTACGGGGAGTCCTTCACGGACTCCTACGGCGACGCCGGCGACCAGGGGACCTCGTACGGGCAGCAGCCGTACGAGGGCTCCGGTGCGCTCGGGGAGTGGTACGGCGGGGAGAGTTACGTCACTCAGGCGCAGGCCGCCGAGGGCCAGGGTGTCGCCGGGTACGGCGGTGAGGGCTACGGGACCGGCGGCTACGGCAGCGAGGGCTACGGCGCTCAGGGCTACGGCGACGAGGTGCCATCCGTGGCCCACGAGCCGTACGCGGAGCCGTACATACCGCCGCCGGACGACGAGACCGTGGCCCTGCGGGTGCCCGACCCGCCGCCCTCCGGTGCGGCCATATCGGCCTCTCCCGCCTCATCCGCCACTTCTGCCTCTTCCACCCCGACGGGCGGCCGTGCGGCCCGCAGAAAGGCCGCCAAGCGGCGTCACGGGCGTCATGGCGGCACCCGCCACACGTCGGAGGCGGCCGAGGCGGACTCGGAGAGCTCCGGCGCCCCCCTCTCCCGCATGGAGGCCCGCCGGCAGGCCCGGGCGCGCAAGCCCAGTCCGGCCACCGTCGCCAGCCGGGCGATCGGTGAGGTGTTCATCACCACCGGCGTGTTGATGCTGCTGTTCGTGAGCTACCAACTGTGGTGGACCAACGTGCGGGCGCACGCGCAGGCGGACAAGGAAGCAAGCAGCCTTCAGAACGACTGGGCCAGCGGCAAACGCAACCCTGGGACCTTCGAGCCGGGGCAGGGCTTCGCCATCCTGCACATTCCGAAGCTGGATGTCGTCGTGCCGATCGCGGAGGGCATCAGCAACAAGAAGGTGCTCGACCGGGGCATGGTCGGCCACTACGGCGAGGGCAAGCTGAAGACGGCGATGCCGGACGCCAAGACCGGCAACTTCGGCCTCGCCGGGCATCGCAACACGCACGGTGAACCGTTCCGCTACATCAACCGGCTGGCCCAGGGCGACGAGATCGTCGTGGAGACGCAGGACAAGTACTTCGTGTACAAGATGGCGTCGATCCTGCCGGTGACGTCGCCGAGCAATGTGAGTGTGCTGGAGCCGGTTCCGCCGGGGTCGGGTTTCACCGGTCCGGGCCGCTACATCACACTCACCACGTGCACGCCGGAGTTCACCAGCAAGTACCGGTTGATCGTCTGGGGCAAGATGGTCGAGGAACGGCCGCGCAGCAAGGGCAAGCCGGATGCGCTCGTCAGTTAAGGGCAGATGAAACGTGGCAGCGACCACCGAGGGCACGGAAGACCACACGGCCGCGCCCTCCTCACGACGTCCCCCGGTTCGCCGTCGGCGCATGGGCCGGATCGCGACGGCCGTCAGCGTCTTCGGCGAACTCCTCATCACGGCGGGCCTGGTGCTGGGCCTGTTCGTCGTCTACTCCCTGTGGTGGACGAACGTCATCGCCGACCGGGCGGCGGACAAGCAGGCCGACAAGGTCCGTGACATCTGGGCCCACCAGGACGAGGGCTCCGGCCGTCCCGCCGAGTTCGACGCCAAGAACGGCATCGGCTTCCTGCACGTCCCCGCGATGACCAAGAGCGAGATCCTGGTCGAGAAGGGCACGACGTCGAAGATCCTCAACGACGGCGTCGCCGGCTACTACACGGACCCCGTCAAGGCGACCCTGCCGATGTCGGACAAGAAGGGCAACTTCTCCCTCGCGGCGCACCGGGACGGCCACGGCGCGAAGTTCCACAACATCCACAAGCTCGAGAAGGGCGACCCGATCGTCTTCGAGACGAAGGACAAGTGGTACGTCTACAAGGTCTACGCCGTCCTCCCCGAGACCTCGAAGTACAACGTCCAGGTCCTCGGCGGCATCCCGAAGGAATCGGGCAGGACGAAGGCCGGCCACTACATCACCCTGACGACCTGCACACCGATCTACACGAGCCGCTACCGCTACGTGGTGTGGGGCGAGCTGGAGCGCGTGGACAAGGTGGACGAGGACCGGACGCTGCCGGAGGAACTGCGCTGACCGAGCGCACGCACCCGTGAACGAATGAGCCCCGGTGCCCTGAGCAGGGCACCGGGGCTCAGTCATGAGCTTCGGGGTCAGTCCTCCGTGCGGGCCGAGGTTCCGGTCACGCCTCCGAAGATCTGGCCGCCGTTGTCGCCGCCGCCGTTGTTGCCGCCCTGGCCGAAGGCGACCAGATTGACCGCGGTGCCCTGGGCGACCTGGGTGTTCGGCTGCGGGTCCTGGCTGATGACCACGGCGTTGTCGTCCTGGGATCCGCTGATCTGACCCACGGACAGGCCCGCCTGCTCCAGGGTCTTCTTGGCGTCCTTGAGCGAGAGCTGGGTCACGGTCGGAACCGGGACCTGCTGCTGCTGGGCCTGCTTGCCGATCTGGATGGTCACCGTGGAGTTCTTGTCGGCCTCGCTGCCCGCCGACGGCGAGGTCGAGATGACCTTGCCCACCTGGTTCGGGTCCTGGGTGTCCACCTCGGAGCAGGTGCCGACCAGGTTGTTGGCCGTCATCTGCGCCTTCGCCTCGTCACAGGTCTTGCCGAGGACGTCCGGAACGGTGGACTTCTCCTCCTCCTTGGCGATGGTGAGGGTGATGGTCGTGCCCTTCTCGACCTCGTCGCCGCGCCGCGGATCCTGGTCGAGGACGGTGCCCGGTTCGTCGGAGGAGACCTCGCGCGTCTCCGTCTTGACCTCGAAGTCGTAGTCGTCGCCCTCGAGCTTCGACTTGGCGTCCTCCAGGCTCAGGCCGATCACGCTCGGCACCGTCACCTTCGGCGCACCGGTCGACACCACGATGTCGACCGCGGTGCCCTTGTCGACCTTGCTCTTGGCCGTGGGGGTCTGCGAGCAGATCTTGCCCTTGCTCTGGTCCGCGCACTCCTTCGGCGTGACCTCGCCGACCTTGAGATCGACGTTGCTCAGCAGGTCCCGCGCGCTGCTCTCCGTCTCGCCGACGAGGCTCGGCACAGCCACCTGGCTGTTGCTCGCCGTGTCGCCGTCGAACACCCACTTGCCGATCAGGATCGCGCCGACGAGGACCAGGATGGCCGCCACGGCCAGCAGGATCGTCGAGGTGTTCGACTTCTTCTGGCGGCGCCGGTCCGGGCGGTCGTCGTAGCCGTAGCCGCCGTCGTCCGGGTTCATCGGCGGAAGCATCGACGTGGCGCCGGCGTCCGCGGAGCGCAGGGCCGTGGTCGGCTGGTCGTCCGGGTAGCCGCCGTAGCCCACCGAACCCATGGCCGCGGTGGCGGCGACGGGCTGGCCGTCGAGGCAGGCCTCGATGTCGGCACGCATCTCGTCGGCCGACTGGTAGCGGTAGTTGGGGTCCTTCGTCAGGGCCTTCAACACGATCGCGTCCATCTCGGGCGTGATCTCGGGGTCGAAGACCGACGGGGCCTGGGCCTCTTCCCGTACGTGCTGGTACGCGACGGCCACCGGGGAGTCGCCCACGAACGGGGGCCGCACCGTCAGGAGCTCGTACAGCAGACAGCCGGTGGAGTAGAGGTCCGACCGCGCGTCGACCTGCTCGCCCTTCGCCTGCTCCGGCGAGAGGTACTGGGCGGTGCCGATCACGGCCGCGGTCTGCGTCATCGTCATGCCGGAGTCGCCCATGGCGCGGGCGATGCCGAAGTCCATCACCTTGACCTGGCCGTTGCGCGTCAGCATGACGTTCGCGGGCTTGATGTCACGGTGGACGATGCCGCTGCGGTGGGCGTACTCCAGACCCTGGAGGATGCCGATCGTCATCTCCATGGCGCGCTCCGGCAGCAGCTTGCGGCCGGAGTGAAGCAGCTCACGGAGCGTCGAGCCGTCCACGTACTCCATGACGATGTACGGGATCGACACGTTGTCGATGTAGTCCTCGCCCGTGTCGTAGACCGCCACGATCGCGGGATGGTTGAGCGAGGCGGCCGACTGGGCCTCCCGGCGGAAGCGGGCCTGGAAGGACGGGTCGCGCGCGAGGTCCGCGCGCAGCGTCTTCACCGCCACGGTGCGGCCGAGCCGGGTGTCATGGGCGAGGTAGACCTCCGCCATGCCACCGCGGCCGAGCACCTGGCCCAGCTCGTACCGGCCGCCGAGGCGACGCGGCTCTTCCATAAGCTACCTACCAGCCCTCTCCGTCGGTCCCGACCTCACCCTTGTGGGTGGGGCGGTGTGCCGTCCGGGCATACCGTACCCGGCTCATCTTGTGTGACCTGGCCAAGCCCGTAACCCGATACAGGACCGGTATCGCAACGTGCACCGATGTGAAGGGGACGTGAGCAGGTTCACTTCTTGCTGTTGATGACCGCCTCCATGACGCTCTTGGCGATGGGCGCGGCGAGGCCGCCACCGGAGATGTCGTCGCGGACCGCGTCCTCGTCCTCCACCACGACGGCCACGGCGACCGGCGCGCTGCCGTCGCCGAGCCTGGCGTAGGAGATGAACCACGCGTAGGGGTTCTCGCTGTTGTCCACACCGTGCTGGGCGGTACCGGTCTTGCCGCCCACCTTCGCGCCGCTGATCTGAGCCTTCTTGCCCGTGCCGTCCTGGACGACCGTCTCCATCATCGACTGGAGCTTCTGCGCGTTCTCCGCCGACAGCGGCTTGCTCATCTCCTCCGGGTCGGTCTTCTCGATGGCGTCGAGGTTGTTGGTCTGGAGCTCGTCGACCATGTACGGCTTCATCAGCGTGCCGTTGTTGGCGACGGCCGAGGCGACCATGGCCATCTGGAGCGGCGTCGCGGCGGTGTTGAACTGGCCGATGGAGGACAGCGCCGTCTGCGAGGGGTTCATGTCGTCGGAGAAGACCGAGGCACTGGTACGGGTCGGGGTGAACTGCTCCTCGGTGAACCCGAACTTCTT
The DNA here is from genome assembly GCF_055609385.1 of Streptomyces sp. NPDC036764. NCBI lineage: Bacteria > Bacillati > Actinomycetota > Actinomycetes > Kitasatosporales > Streptomycetaceae > Streptomyces > Streptomyces sp. NPDC036764. The sequence continues at coordinate 543,364 of NZ_JBVJPT010000003.1, read as the reverse complement.
GGCCTCCTCGAGCATCTTGTCGTTGCCGAGGTCGGAGCCGATCTTGCCGAAGACGGTGTTGCAGGAGAACTGGAGGGCAACGCGCAGGGTCGCGTTCTTGCAGGGGATGGTGCCCTCGTTCGGCAGCTTGGTGGTGGTGCCTTCCATGACCCACGGGTCCGGCGAGTTCGTCTTCGCGTCCGGGTCCGTGTACAGCCCGTTCTCCAGCGCCGCGGCCGCGGTGACGACCTTGAAGGTCGAGCCGGGCGGGTAGACCTCACGCAGCGCCCGGTTGAGCATCGGGTCGTCGGCGTTGTTCTTCTTCTGGAGCTTCGTCCACGCCTTGGAGTCGGTCGTGGTGGAGTTGCCGGCGAAGGACGAGGGGTCGTACGACGGGAAGGACGCCAGCGCCAGGATCTTGCCGGTGGACGGCTCTATGGCCGCGACCGCGCCCTTTCCGCCCCGGCTCTTCAGGCCGTCGTACGCGGCCTTCTGCGCGGCGGCGTTGAGGGTGGTGACGACGTTGCCGCCCTCCCTCTCCTTGCCGGTGAGCATGTCGAGGGTGTTGCGGAAGAACAGCCGGTCGTCGTTGCCGGTGAGGATGCCGTCCTCGATGGACTCGAGCTGGTTGGCGCCGAAGGCCTGCGAGGCGTAGCCGGTGACGGGCGCCCACATGGGGCCGTTCGCGTAGGTGCGCTTGAACTTGAAGTCGCTGCCGGAGGTCTCCTGCGAGCCGGTGATCGCCTTGCCGTCGACGATGATGTTGCCGCGGGGCGTGCCGTAGCGCTCGATGACGACCCGGCGGTTGGCCTTGTCCGTCCTGAGCTCGTCCGCCTGGACGTACTGGATCCAGTTGTCGCGGATGAGCAGTGCCAGAACGAGCAGTCCGCAGAAAATCGCGATCCGGCGTAGGGGCTTGTTCACGGACGGACCACCTGGGTCATCTCGGCGTCGGGGTTGGGCGCGGGGGCGGGCGCGGGTCGGCGTGCGGTGTCGCTGATGCGGAGCAGGATGCCGATCAGGGCCCAGTTGGCGATGACGGAGGAACCGCCGTACGCCACGAAGGGCAGCGTCATACCGGTCAGCGGGATGAGGCCCATGACACCGCCGGCCACGACGAAGACCTGGAGGGCGAAGGCGCCGGACAGGCCGACGGCCAGCAGCTTGCCGAACGGGTCGCGGGCCGCGAGGGCCGTGCGCACACCGCGCTCGACGATCAGCCCGTAGAGCAGCAGGATCGCCATGACGCCTGCCAGGCCCAGCTCCTCGCCGAAGGTGGCGAGGATGAAGTCGGAGTTGGCGGCGAAGCCGATGAGGTCGGAGTTGCCCTGGCCGAGGCCGGTGCCGAGGGTGCCGCCGGAGCCGAAGGCCCACAGGGCCTGCATGGCCTGCTCGGAGTGGATGATGCCGTCCTGGACACCGGCGCGGGAGAGCTCGAACTCGTGCATCGGGTCGAGCCAGGCCTGCACACGCGTCTGGATGTGTGGCTCGAAGCTCGCCACACCGACGGCGCCGACCGCGGACATCAGCAGACCGAAGACGATCCAGCTCGTCCGCTCGGTGGCGACGTACAGCATGATGACGAACATCCCGAAGAACAGCAGGGATGTACCGAGGTCGGTCTCGAAGACCAGGATGAGGATCGAGATCGCCCAGACGACGAGGATCGGACCGAGGTCGCGGCCGCGCGGCAGGTACAAGCCCATGAAGCGGCGGCTGGCCAGGGCCAGGGCGTCTCGCTTGACCATGAGGTAGCCGGCGAAGAAGACCGCGAGGATGATCTTCGCGAACTCGCCGGGCTGGAGCGTGCCGAGGCCGGGGATCTTGATCCAGATCTTGGCGCCGTAGACGTCCGCGCCGAGCCCGGGTACGAGCGGCAGCAGGAGCAGGAACAGCGCGGCAGCCATGGAGATGTAGGTGTAGCGCTGAAGGACGCGGTGGTCCTTGAGGAAGATCAGCACCGCCACCAGCAGGGCGACGCCCATCGCGGAGTACAGCAACTGGCGCGGAGCCGCCTCGACGTACGCGCTGGACTGCTGGAGTCGCTTCGACTGGTCCAGCCGCCAGATCACGACCAGGCCGAGGCCGTTGAGCAAGGTGGCCAGCGGCAGCATCAGGGGGTCGGCGTACGGCGCGAACTTGCGTACGGCGAGATGGCCGATGCCGGCCAGGAGGCCGAGCCCGAGTCCGTAGCCCAGCAGGCCGGCCGGCACCTCGTCGTTCATCGCCAGGCCCACGTTGGCATAGGCGAAGACCGGGATGACGACCGCGAACGCAAGCAACACCAGCTCGGTGTTACGCCTGCTCGGCGCGCCGATCGCGCCGATCGTGGAAGTGTGATGCGTCGGCGAGTTCGTAGTACTGCTCATGGTGTGACGGGGCCTCTCGCGGCTTGCCTACTGCGTACCGCAGTTCGAAACGACCTTCTGCTCTTCCTCCGAGAGTGTGGGGCCGGGGCTTGGCGTCGCAGTCGGTGTCGGGGAGGTGGAGGGGGGCGCGGACGGGGGCTTGCTCGACGCCGACGGATTCGGCGTGGATGTCGCCTTGGACGTAAGAGAGGTACGGATGGTTCCCGTGGTACCTCCGGCCTCGCCCTCACCGGTCTTCGCGTTCTGCTCGCTCTGGGCGGCCTGCTGCTCGGCACGCTTCTTGCACGCGGTGGCCTGGAGCTGGAGCTCGTCGATCTTCGCCTGGGCGTCCTTCAGACCGCCCTCGGCGATCGTGGCCTCGACCAGCTTCTGCTGGTAGGGCGGCAGGTACTTGAGTTCGATCTCGGGGTGGTCCTTCTCCACCTTCGAGAGCGAGACCCAGGCCAGGTCCTGGCTGATCCCGCGGTACAGGGCGACGTGTTTGTCGTTCGTGCCGACGTAGTACTGCGTCTGCGTCCAGCGCCAGCCGCCGTACAGCCCGCCGCCGATGACGGCGAGCGCGAGGGCCGAGTAGAAGGATCTCTTCAGCCACTTGCGGCCCTTGCGGGGCTTGACGAAGTCGTCGTCGGTGTAGTCGCCGAAGCCGCCCGCCGGGGCGTAGCCGGTGGTGTCGCCCGAGCCGGGCGGGCCGAACTCGCCGCCCCCGCCACCCTGTCCGGGCACCTGGCGGCCGAGCCCGGAGGCGCGGCCGGCCGGGGTCTGCATGATGCCGTTGTCGTGCAGGTGGTGCTGCTGGTTCTCGGCGACCGCGCCGACCACGACCGGGGTGTCGGAGAGCTGCCCGGCGAGGGTGTCGCCGGTGTCCAGGTCGAGGACGTCCGCGACGATCACCGTGATGTTGTCCGGGCCGCCGCCGCGCAGTGCGAGCTGGATGAGCTCCTGGACGGTCTCCTGCGGGCCCTGGTAGCTGGCGAGGGTGTCCTCGAGGGTCTGGTGGGACACGACGCCGGACAGGCCGTCGGAGCAGATCAAGTACCGGTCGCCGGCGCGGACTTCACGGATCGACAGGTCGGGCTCGACATGGTCGCCACTGCCCAGCGCGCGCATCAGCAGCGAGCGCTGCGGATGCGTGGTCGCTTCCTCCTCGGTGATGCGGCCCTCGTCGACGAGCCGCTGCACCCAGGTGTGGTCCTGCGTGATCTGCGTGAGGACGCCGTCGCGCAGCAGGTAGGCGCGCGAGTCGCCGACGTGCACGAGGCCGAGGCGCTGCCCGGTCCACAGCAGGGCGGTGAGCGTCGTGCCCATGCCCTCGAGCTGCGGGTCCTCCTCGACCATCGAGCGCAGTTGGTCGTTGGCGCGCTGTACGGCCGTACCGAGCGAGGTGAGGATGTCCGAGCCGGGGACGTCGTCGTCGAGGGCGACGATGGTGGAGATCGCCTCGGAGGAGGCGACCTCGCCCGCGGCCGCTCCGCCCATGCCGTCGGCGATGGCGAGCAGGCGGGGTCCGGCGTATCCGGAGTCCTCGTTGCCCTCCCGGATCATGCCTTTGTGCGATCCGGCGGCGAAGCGCAGTGACAGACTCATGCGCACCTCGCCCGTCGGCTCCGGGTACATCCGCACGGTGCCCACCCTCCGGTCGGGAGCGCGCCGGGGCCCGTGGTGTGGGCCACCGCTGCGTGCTCGCTCCGCTCGCTCATTGTCGTACTACTTCCGCAGCTCGATGACGGTCTTGCCGATGCGGATCGGCGCGCCCAGCGGAATCGGTGTCGGGGTCGTGAGCCGCGTTCGGTCGAGGTACGTGCCGTTGGTGGAGCCCAGGTCCTCGACGATCCACTGGCCGTCGCGGTCCGGGTAGATCCTGGCATGCCGGCTGGAGGCGTAGTCGTCGTCCAGCACGATCGTGCTGTCGTGCGCCCGGCCCAGGGTGATGGTCTGGCCCTGGAGCGCGACGGTGGTGCCGGTGAGGGTGCCCTCGGACACCACCAGCTTCGAGGGAGCGTTACGCCGCTGCCGGCCGCCGCCCTGCTGGCCGCGTTGCTGCGGAGGCGCGGCCGCCTGCCGGGCGGCCTGCTGCTGCCGTCCGGCCTCTCGCCTGGACCCGCGCTGGGTGACACGCGTACCGAACAGGTCGCTGCGGATGACCTGCACGGCCACGATCACGAACAGCCACAGTACGGCCAGGAAACCCAGCCGCATGACCGTGAGGGTCAGCTCTGACATTGCCCCCGCTTCACCCTTCGGCTTGCCGGTAAATGATGGTGGTGCTGCCCACGACGATCCGCGAGCCGTCGCGGAGCGTAGCGCGGGTGGTGTGCTGCCCGTCCACCACGATGCCGTTGGTGGACCCGAGATCCTGGATCGTCGAGGGCGTTCCGGTCCGGATCTCGCAGTGCCGGCGGGAGACGCCGGGGTCGTCGATCCGCACGTCGGCGTCGGTGCTGCGACCCAGCACGAGCGTGGCGCGGGAGATCTGATGGCGGGTGCCGTTGATCTCGATCCAGTAGCGGGTGCGACCGCCTGCCGCGGGTGCGGCGGGGGGACGCTGGCCGCCCGCGGGCTGCGGGTAGCCATAGCCGCCGGGGCGTCCGCCGGGCGGCGGCGACGGCGGCATGGGCGGGGCGCCCGCGGGCGCGGCGGGCTGCGGGTAGCCGTAGCCGCCCTGGGCACCGCCGGGCCGCCCGGCCGGGGCGGCGGGTGCGGGGGCCTGCGGGCCCTGCTGATCGGTGGAGCCGGCGAGCGTACGGCTGCGCACGCGGTACAGGCCGGTGTCGAGATCGTCGGCCTTCTCCAGGTGGACCTTGATCGGGCCCATGAAGGTGTAGCGCTGCTGCTTGGCGTAGTCGCGGACCATGCCGGCGAGCTCGTCGCCGAGCTGGCCGGAGTAGGGGCTCAGCCGCTCGAAGTCCGGCGTGCTCAGCTCCACGATGAAGTCATTGGGTACGACGGTCCGGTCGCGGTTCCAGATCGTCGCGTTGTTGTCGCACTCGCGCTGGAGCGCGCCGGCGATCTCCACGGGCTGGACCTCGGACTTGAACACCTTGGCGAAGGTGCCGTTGACCAGACCTTCGAGACGCTGCTCGAACTTCTTCAGGACTCCCATGGGGCACCTCCTCCGTAGCCTGCTTCGTCCTGTATCCCGCCGGGCGGGCACTGCCTTACCTGGTACTGCTTACTGATCGTATCCACGCGCCGGTAAATCGGCTGGTTCCCCCTGTCGGCACTGTCGACGGGTGTCGACGCCCTCGAAGTTCCCTTCGGAGCTCCCCTTCGAACTCCTCGAGGACACAGTCTTGCCATGGATCGTAGAGGCGGCCGCAAACCAGTGTCCCGCACCTGACTGTGGACCCCGACCGGCTCCTGGGGAGATGCCCAGGACCGGTACGAGGTTGATACGTGAACAGGTACTCCTTGATACGGAGCGCAGAGCGCGCTGGTTCGGTCACTGTGCGGGGCCCGTCGCCGACTGCGCTGGTGGGCGCCCGCACGGGCCTGAGCGGGCGCCCGCCTGCGGATAAGGGATGTGAACCCACCCTGGGCGGCGTGCTAATGTTCTGGGTGTCGGAAGGCGCCGGACCGCAAGAGAAGGCCCTGAGGACACACCCAATGCGCGGGTGGCGGAATAGGCAGACGCGCTGGATTCAGGTTCCAGTGCCCGCAAGGGCGTGGGGGTTCAACTCCCCCCTCGCGCACTCTCGAAGAGGCGGCATCGTAGACACGATGCCGCCTCTTCTGTTGTGTTCGCCACGGTGTGCTGTCCACCACGCTCGCGGCAGCCTCTTGGGCGCCGTGACCTGTGATGAAGCTCTCAGGTCACGGCACGGTCAGGGTGTTGGGTCGGGCGCCGGGTCGGCGTCGGCTCAACCCGCGGCGATGACCGTGGCGAGCGTGACGGCGGCGGGCAGGGCCTGGACGAAGAGGATGCGGCGATTGGCGGTGGCCGCGCCGTAGACGCCGGCGACGACGATGCAGGACAGGAAGAAGATCTGGACCTGGCGACCGGTCGGGTCGTCGGCGATCAGACCCCAGACCAGGCCCGCGGCCAGGAAGCCGTTGTAGAGGCCCTGGTTGGCGGCCAGGGGCGCGGTGGCGCGGGCCAGCTCGGCATCGAAGCCGGAGAGGCTGCGCCCCGGGCCGCGCTGCCACAGGAACATCTCCAGCACCAGGATGTAGGCGTGCAGCAACGCCATGAGGGCGACGAGGACGACAGAGATCGCATGCATGCGGTGATTGTGCCGGGGGCTTGATGGGCGGGTGGTTGCGGGGCGGGGTGCTTGAGAGCTGAGGGGGGCTTGAGGGGTGGGGAGTGCGGCCTGCGGGGTGTGGGGTGCGGGCCGCGGAGCCCCGAGCGCGTGGAGCCCCGGGTGTGCCGGGGCGTGCTGTTCTGGCTCGGCGGTGCAGTGACCGATCGTCACGCGTGCGTGGAGCCCCCTCGGGTGTTGCGGGGCTCCACGCGTGCGTGCGGCTGTCGGGCGGGCGGCCGGTGTTACGCGGCCAGCTTCTGCGCCAGTTGCTTGGCCTTCGTGACGGCCTCGCCGAGGGCGCGCTCGCGGGAGGCCTCGAAGAGGGGGACCAGCTCGGCCATCTCCGGGTTGACCGGAGCCATCGTGAGCTCGGGGACGATGAAGTCGAGGTCGGTGCCGAGGAAGTCGGAGAGGATCGCCGACAGGTAGTTCTGCACGTACTCGTAGCCCTCGCGCGGGGTGCCCGGACCGTACGCGCCGCCGCGGCTGGCGACGACGGTGACCGGGGTTCCCTTGACCGACTGGGCGCTGCCCGCGGTACGGCCCATCAGGACCACGTGGTCCAAGTAGGCCTTCAGGGTCGACGGAATCGTCAGGTTGTACATCGGGGCGCCGATCAGCACGGCGTCCGCGCTCTCCAGTTCCTCGATCAGCTTCACGCGCTCCGCGAAGGCGGCCGCCTGCTCCGGGGTGTGCGTCGCCGGATCGGAGAAGCCCGCAGTGTGGGAGTGGGCGTCGATGTGCGGCACCGGCTGAGCGGCGAGGTCGCGGTGGATCACCTTGCCCTCCGGGTGCTGTTCCTGCCAGGTGCGGCGGAAGGCGTCGGTGACGGCGCGGGAGGAGGAGGCGTCGGTCGAGAAGACCGACGAGTCGATGTGGAGGAGCGTGGCCATGGGGGTCTCCAGGAAGGACGGGAGCGGGCAGGGGGGAATCCGCGTACGGGGATGTATCTGCCCGCAGGAACTAAAAGTTCGTACTCGACTATGGATAGCACAGTCACTTACTTTTTTTCATCCCCGTATCTCAGGGCAGTACTCTGAAGGGCATGGCGGGTGAGCAGAGCCACGACGTGGCGCAGTGCAAGCGGGTCGACGAGGGGATCAGCCGCGTCTTCCAGTTGCTCGGCAAGCGCTGGACCGGCCCGATCGTGTCCGTCCTGACCTCGGGCCCCGCCTACTTCGTCGCCCTGCGCCGGGCGGTCCCCGGCATCAGCGAGCGCATGCTCTCCGACCGGCTCACCGAACTCGCCGCGGCGGGATTGGTGGTGCGCGAGGTCTACGAGGGTCCGCCGCTGCGGGTGGTCTACCGGCTGACCGAGGCGGGCGCGGCGCTGGAGCCCGCGCTGGCCGAATTGGGCGGGTGGGCGAAGAAGTATCTGGGGGATGGGGAGCGGCCGGGGGGCTGCTGAAGATCGTCGCCCGAGTGGGGCCTGCTGGCTGTGTCCCTGCGGGTGTGGGGCCTGCTGGCTGTGTCCCTGCGGTTGTGGGGCCTGCTAGCCGTGTCCCTGCGGTTGTGGGGCCGCGTCGGCCTTGCGGGACTTGCGGTTGTGGGTGCGGTAGTGGGTTCCCCGTCGGCTTTGCGAGGCCGGCGGTTGTGGGTCCCCGTCGGCCCTGCGATGCCGCTCGGCACCTTCATGCGGGTTTTCCACAGCCGTGGAGTTGTCCACAGGGTCTGACGCGTTCCGGCCACCGGTTGTAACGTCGACACGAGTTGATGTTCGTGCGTGAGCGGGGGAGGCGGTCGGTATGACCGAGGTCGGTGCCGAGGCTGTGGCGGCGGAGGCGGCTGCGGTGGCGTCGGAGCCCGGGGAGCGCGCGGCATCCGCAGCGCGTCGGCTGCCGCGCGTGCGGGGGTTCGCCGAGTGGCCCGGCGGCGGATCGCCGAAGGAGCAGGGCAAGGAACTGCGCAGGCGGGTACCGCGCGCCGAGCACGCGGTGTTCGACCTGGACGCCTCCCGCCCCGACGCCGTGGCCGCCGTCGAGGGGTCCAACCTCGGCCGGCTCGCCGAGCTCATCCCGATAAGGGTGGGCAGGATGGCGGCGACGCCGTTCGCGTTCCTGCGCGGCTCGGCGGGGCTCATGGCCTACGACCTGGCCCGCACTCCCATGACCCGAATCCGCGCGCAGATCTGCGGCGACGCGCACGCGGCGAATTTCGGTCTGTACGCCGACGCACGCGGCGGCCTGGTCATAGATCTGAACGACTTCGACGAGACGCTGCACGGCCCCTGGGAGTGGGATCTCAAGCGGCTCGCCACCTCGCTCGTGCTCGCGGGCCGGGAGGCGGGCGCGGACGAGGACAAGTGCCGCAAGGCCGCGCACGACACCGTCGGCTCCTACCGGCGCACCATGCGGCTGCTGGCCAAGCTCCCGGTGCTGGACGCGTGGAACGCGATCGCGGACGAGGAACTGGTCTCCCACACCGACGCCCATGACCTGCTCGGCACGCTGGAGCGGGTCGCGGAGAAGGCACGGGCCAACACCAGCGGGCGCTTCGCCGCGAAGTCGACGGTGCCGACCGAGGACGGCGGCCGCACATTCGTCGACGCTCCGCCGGTGCTGCGCCGGGTGGCGGACGAGGAGGCGGCAGCGGTGGCGGCGGCGCTGGAGAGCTACGTCACGACGCTGTCCGAGGACCGCCACCCGCTCCTCTCCCGGCACGCGGTGCACGACGTGGCCTTCCGCGTGGTGGGCACCGGCAGCGTGGGCACCCGCTCGTACGTGGTCCTGCTGCTGGACCACCGGGGCGAGCCGCTGGTCCTCCAGGTGAAGGAGGCCCGTCCCTCGGCCCTGGTCCCGCATCTGGTGACGGCCGGCTTCGAGGTGCCGGAGACGGGCCACGAGGGGCAGCGCGTGGTCCTCGGCCAGAAGCGGATGCAGGTCGTCAGCGACATCCTCCTGGGCTGGACGACGGTCGACGGACTCCCCTTCCAGGTGCGCCAGTTCCGCAACCGCAAGGGCAGCGTCGACCCGGCCGCGCTGGCCGCCGACCAGATCGACGACTACGCCCGTATGACCGGCGCCCTTCTGGCCCGCGCCCACTCGCACAGCGCCGACCCCCGTCTGATCTCTGGCTACTGCGGAAAGAACGAGGAACTGGACGAGTCGATCGCCAAGTTCGCCGTCACCTACGCCGACCGCACAGAGGCGGACCACGCCGAACTCCTGGCTGCTGTGCGGGGCGGCCGGATCGTGGCGGAGATGGGCGTGTGACGGACGCCTTCC
>NZ_JBVJPT010000003.1:263748-533453 GCF_055609385.1 Streptomyces sp. NPDC036764 | reverse complement strand
CCTTGTGGGGGTGGTGGGCGGAGGGGTCGTGTCGTCGGCCCTGAGTCGGTACTCGTGACGGAGGTGCCGGAGGGGCGGATCGTGGCGGAGATGGGCGTGTGATGGACGCCTTCCTTGTGGGGGTGGTGGGCGGAGGGGTCGTGTCGTCGGCCCTGAGTCGGTACTCGTGACGGAGGTGCCGGAGGGGCGGATCGTGGCGGAGATGGGCATGTGATGGACGCCTCCCTTGTGGGGGCGGCGGGTGGAGGGGCAGTGTCGCCGGCCCCGAGTCCGTACTCGTGACGGCGGTGCCCGGCGGGCGGATCGCGGCCGAGATGGGCGTGTGACGGGTGCCTCCTTCGAAAGAGCGGTCGGCGGACGGGGCCGTGTCGCTGGCCCGGAGTCCGGGGCGGTGCCGGTGTTCGTGGGGTCGGGACCGGTGTGGCCTACGCTGGGCGGGTGATGACGCCGGAAGCTGAGCAGTCCCAGGCCGAGCCCGCTGGTGAGGGGGCGCAGGGCGGTGCCGAGGTGCCCGTCGGCGGAGCCGAGCAGGGTGGTGAGGCACGGGTGACGGCCGACGAGGCGGCGGAAGAAGCTGTGGAGTCGGCAGCGGAAGCCGAGGAGTCGCCGGAAGAACCGGCCGAGCGGCCCGAGGCGCGGTTGGAGCGGGCCGTGCGGGCCGCCGAGCAGGCGCTGATCGAGTACGAGATCGCGGTGGAGACCTTCCGGGTCGAGGTGGACAACTTCTCCCGGCTGCACCACCAGAAGCTCGGCCCGATGTACACCCGCCTCGACGAGCTCGACGCCCGGATCGCCGAGGTCGTCGCCGCCCGTACCGGTGACCCCGAGGACATCCGCAAGGCCGACGAGGCCCGCGCCCGGGTGATGCCGATGCCCGGTGTCGAGGAGCTGTTCCACGGCTGGATGGACGGCGAAGGGCTGTTCCCGGAGGCCGCGGCGATGCTCACGGAGCAGCCGGTACGGCCCCCGCAGCGGGTGCGCCCGAGCGACGAGGCCCGCAAGCTCTACCGCGAGCTGGCCCGCAAGGCCCACCCCGATCTCGCGCAGGAAGAGGCCGAGCGGGCCAGGCGTGAGGAGTTCATCACCCGCGTCAACGCCGCCTACGCCCGTGGGGACGAGGCCCTGCTGCGGGAGCTGGCCACGGAGTGGGCCGCGGGACCCGCGCCCAAGGAGCAGGGCCCGACCCCCAGCGAGGAGCTCTACGCCCGGCTCGAATGGCTGGCCCAGCGCAAGGAGATGCTCACCCTGGTCGCGAAGGACCTGGAGGAGAGCGCGATCGGCGCGATGCTCCGCCTCGCCCCGGACGACCCGGACCGCCTCCTGGACGAGATCGCCGACCAGCTCCTGGCCCAGGTGGCGGCGAGGGAAGCGGAACTGGCGGCACTGCTCGGGTAGGGGCACGGGCATCGCCCAAGGGCACGGGGCTGCGTAGAAGTGCGGAGCCTGCGACCAACCCGAACCCGTCAGGTAGCGTCGACTCCATGCATCTCGGATCAGGCGTACCCACCGTCGAGGTCACCGACCTCAAGGCCGACGACTTCCTCCTGGACGTCCGTGAGGACGACGAATGGCAGGCGGGCCACGCCGAAGGCGCACTGCACATCCCCATCAGCGAGTTCGTGGCCCGCTATGGCGAGCTGACCGAGGCCGCCCCGCAGGACGGCCGCGTCAACGTGATCTGCCGTTCCGGCGGCCGCTCGGCACAGGTCGCGATGTACCTGGTCCAGCAGGGCATCGACGCCGTGAACGTCGACGGCGGCATGCAGGTGTGGGCGGCGGCCGGACGTCCCGTCGTGACCGACGAGGGTCAGCCCGGGTACGTGCTGTAGGGCATCGGCGTCCGCGGTCGGTCCGACCACGTGCTGCACGGCTCCCGCGGCCGCGGGTCACCTCGGCCGGGTGCTCCGGAGCACCCGGCATCCGCAAGTCAGGCCAGCGGATGCGCGGCGAGCAGATCTCCCAGCGCCTCCTCGTGCGCCGCTGCCGGGCCGAGCGCCAGTTCCAGGTGCTTTGCCCAGGCGTGGTACCGGTGCAGCGGATAGTCGACGTCGGCGCCGAAGCCGCCGTGCAGGTGCTGGGCCGTCTGCACGATCCGCCGTACGCCCTCCGAGGCCCAGATCTTGGCCACGGCCACGTCCCCGGCGGCGGGCAGCGCCCCTGATGCCCCCGAGGTGATGCGCCAGGCGGCCTGCCACAGGGTGGCCTCCATCGCGCGCAGGTCGATGTAGCGGTCGGCGGACTGCACCGCGACCGCCTGGAACGTGGCGATCGGATGCCCGAACTGCTCCCGCTTGCTCGCGTACTCGGACGTCATCGCCAGCACCCGCTCCCCCAGCCCGAGCGCCAGCGCACACGTGCCCGTGGCGAGCAGCTCGCGCAGCCACTCCCACGCCCCCTCGGTGTCGATGACGTGCCGCGCCGCCAGCCGCACCGACTCCAGCCGCAGCTCCGCCAGCCTCTCCCCGCTGGTCGAGAACTGCTCGGCGAGCGAGACCCCCTCGGCATCGCGGGGCACCAGCGCGAGGACGGTCAGGTCCGCGTCCGTACGGGCCGGAACGGCGACGAGATCGGCGTCGTACGCCCAGGCCACCGCGGTCTGCACCCCGTCCAGCAGCCACCCGGAGCCGTCGCGCCGGGCGGTCGTGGCGAGCTCGGCCGGGTCGTGGCCGGTGCGGCCGTGCGCGGCGACCGTCAGCACGAGCTCGCCGCGCCCGGCGCGCGTCAGCAGGTCGGCCTTCAGTTCCGGGCCGCCGTACGCCTGGACGACGGCCGCCGCGGCGCTGCTCTCGAGGAGCGGCACCCGGGCCAGTACCTTCGCCGATTCGCGCAGCACCTGGCACAGTGCGACGGCGTCGAGGCCCGCGCCGCCGTACTCCTGCGACAGGAGCAGGCTCAGCAGGTCCGCGTCCGCGAGCCGGCCCCACAGCGGGCGGTCGAAGGTGTCGGCGACGGCGCCCGGGGTGAGCGCGGGAGAGGGCACCGCGTCCGGTGCGACCCCGGCGAACACTCCGCGCGCCGCCTCGGCCGCCGCCTGCTGCTCCTCGGAGAAGGTGAAGTCCACGGTCCCTGCCCTTCCACACGCACGGCGATCTGACGGTGCGTCAAGATAGAACAGGTTCTAGAAGAAGGGAATGGTCCCGTCGGCACCCCCGTAAGGTGTGGGCAACGGCGGCACGGCAGGGGCTGTGCCCGGCGGGTCAGCCTGAGTACCGTTCCCGTGCGAGCGCTGAGGCAGGACGGACCGGAATCGGGAATCGGGGCAGGATGGACGCGTACGACGCAGGCTCGGCCGCCCGGCATGAGCCGGACCGGGAGCCGCACGCCGTGCCGCAGCCCGCTGCGCCCGCCGACCCGCCGCCCGCACCCGAACCGGAACCCCGTGCCGGCGTGGCCGCCCTGTCCCTGCGGTACCAGATCTGCGCCGCGCTGGCCGTCGCGGTGGTGGCCATCGTCGTCTGTGTCCACACGGGGATGGTCTTTCTGCACGTCGCCCCGCCGAACACGGTCACCAAGGCGCACGGCCAGGCGATCGACGACTGGATATACCCGGAGTTCGAGCAGAACTGGAAGCTGTTCGCCCCGAACCCGCTGCAGCAGAACATCGCGGTGCAGGTCAGGGCCCAGGTCGGCACGGCCGGCGGCGGCACGCGCACGACCGGCTGGTACGACCTGTCCGCCCAGGACGGCGAGGCCATCGACGGCAATCTGCTGCCCAGCCACACCCAGCAGAACGAGCTGCGCCGGGCCTGGGACTTCTTCGTCGCCACGCACGACACCGCGAACCGTCCCGTGGGCCTGCGGGGTGCCCTGTCCGAGACGTATCTGCGGCGCATAGTGGAGCTGCGGCTCGACCGCGGGGACGCGGCCGGCGAGGGCGGCGTCGTCGAACGCGTCCAGGTCCGCTCGCGCACCACCAATGTGCCCCCGCCGAAGTGGAGCGAGGAGCAGATCTCGAACAAGCCGAGCTATCGAGTCCTGCCGTGGTGGTCGGTCCCGGAGGACCGGGCCGGCGCCGAAGCGGCCGGGACGGGCACGGGAGGGACGCGGTGAACCGCTTCGCCCTCGCGGTCTCCTCCGCCATCGCCCGCGTCACGGAGTCCGCCCTCGGTCCGTACCAGACGGCCGTGATCCGCATCGGCCTGTCCGCGACCTGGCTGCTGTTCCTGCTGCGCGAGTTCCCGCACCGCCAGGAGCTGTACGGCCCCGACGGTCCCTGGGACTTCGACCTCGCCCAGCAGCTCATCGGCACGAACGGCTCCTTCACCGCGCTGATCTGGTTCCGCGGCGCGTTCTGGTTCGAGACGGTGTACGTCTTCGCCGTCCTGACCAGCGTGCTGCTGCTGATCGGCTGGCGTACCCGCGCGATGTCCGTGCTGTTCATGGTGGGCGTGCTCTCGCTCCAGAACCGCTCCATCTTCATGGGCGACGGCGGCGACAACGTCCTGCACCTGATGTGCGTCTATCTCGTCTTCACGCGCTGCGGTCAGGTCTGGTCGCTGGACGAGCGCCGGTCACGGTCGACGCCCGGGGCACGCGCGCGTGGCGAGCGCGTGGCGCCGGACCGGGTGGGCCCGGTCCTGTGGGGTGTGTCCGGGTTCGTGCTGGTCGCGGTGACCGCGGCGGGCCGGCTCGACGGCGACCTGACCGTGCCGGTGATCCTGTGGATCGGCTGGCTCGCCCCGGCCGTGTGGTGGATCGTGGGCCGCCGCGCGCGGACCGCGGAGCCCCGCATCCTGCTGGACGTCATCGGCAACGTCGTGCACAACGGCGCCCTGCTGGTGATCATGGCCGAGGCGTGTCTGATCTACGCGACCGCCGGCTGGTACAAGATCCAGGGTTCGCGCTGGCAGGACGGCACCGCCGTCTACTACCCGCTGCACCTCGACTACTTCTCGCCCTGGCCCGCGCTCGCCGACGTGCTGTCGTCCAGCGGCACCATGGTCATGCTGATCACCTACGGCACGGTCCTGGTGCAGGTCGCCTTCCCCTTCACGCTGTTCAACCGGCGGGTCAAGAACGTCCTGCTCGCCGCGATGATCACCGAGCACGCCGTGATCGCGGTCGTCCTCGGCCTGCCGTTCTTCTCCCTGGCGATGATCGCGGCGGACGCGGTCTTCCTGCCGACGTCTTTCCTGCGCCGTCTCGGCGACCGGGCCGCACGCGCGCGTGGCCGGCTGGCCGCTCTGGTGCGGCGCGGCGACGACCCGATGAAGCCTCCGGCACCGCGCACGCCCGAGAACCCCGAGCACGCGCACGTAGGCTCTTCGGCATGACCGTGACCTCCTGGAACCGGCTCGCCGGGACCTCCGTCCTGCTCGACGGCTTCCACGCCCTCAAGCACGCCGTGCGCTTCGGCGCCGAGGTCCCGCTCGCGGTGGCCGTGGACCGGGAGGCCGCGCTGGCCCTCGCCGACGAGCTGGCCCCGGACGTACGGGACGCCCTGGACGCGCTGCTGACCGAGGTCCCCGAGTCGACGTACACGTCTCTGGTGCCGCGCCCGCACCCCACGGCGGTGGCCGCCCTGGCCGTACGGCCGCCCCGCGCCGCCGGCCTCGAAAAGCTGGCGCACACCCCGCGCACCGCCCCGGTCGTGGTCCTCGACAACCCCCGCAACCTCGGCAACGCGGGCGCCGTGATCCGCCTGGCCGCCGGTTTCGGCGCGACCGGCGTGGTCACCACCGGCACCCTCGACCCCTGGCACCCCACGGTCGTACGCGGCGGTGCGGGCCTGCACTTCGCGACGGTCGTGGAGCGGCTGACGGTGCCCGAGCTGCCCCCCGGCCCGCTGTTCGCGCTCGATCCGGAGGGCGACGACATCCGGGGCGTGAAGCTCCCGGACGACGCCGTCCTCGCCTTCGGATCGGAGCGCAGCGGCCTGTCGGCCGAACTGCGCGCACGCACCGACCACTTGCTGTCCCTGCCGATGCGCCCCCAGGTCTCCAGCTATAACTTGGCGACGAGCGTGGCGATGACGCTGTACCACTGGAGTCTCTCCGGGGGCGCTCCGCGGGCCTAGGCCTCCCGACGCACCTCGACAACCCGGAACCGGTTGGCCACGAACGCCCCGTCGCACAGCGCGGAGTTGGCCGCCGGGTTGCCGCCCGACCCGTGGAAGTCGGAGAACGCGGCCGTCTGGTTGACGTACACCCCGCCCGTGAGGTTCAGCGAGAGCTGGGCCGCCTCTTCCAGGCACACCTCCTGAATCGCGCCCTCGACCTCGTCGTCGGTGGTGTACGCGCCGACCGTCATCGCGCCCTTGTCGCGCACCGTGCGCCGTAGCAGCTCCACCGCGTCGGCGGCCGAGTCCATCGCCACGGCGAAGGACACCGGCCCGAAGCACTCGCTCATGTACGCCGCCTCGTCGTCCGGCTTGGCGCCGTCCAGCTTCACGATCACCGGCGTGCGTACGACCGCGTCCGGGAACTCGGGGTTGGCGATCTCCCGTGAGGCGAGGGCGACTTCGCCGAGCCCGGCCGCGGCTTCCAGGCGTGCCTTGACGTCCGGATTGACGATCGCGCCGAGCAGCGCGTTCGCGCGGGCGTCGTCGCCGAGGAGGCCGTCGACCGCGCGGGCGAGGTCGGCGACGACCTCGTCGAAGGTCCGCGGACCCTCGTCGGTGCGGATGCCGTCGCGGGGGATGAGCAGGTTCTGCGGGGTGGTGCACATCTGGCCGCTGTACAGGGACAGCGAGAAGGCCAGGTTGGAGAGCATCCCCTTGTAGTTGTCGGTGGAGTCGACGATCACCGTGTTGACGCCGGCCTTCTCCGTGTAGACCTGCGCCTGGCGGGCGTTGGTCTCCAGCCAGTCGCCGAACACGGTCGAGCCGGTGTAGTCGATGATCCGGATCTCGGGGCGGGTGGCCAGGGCCTTGGCGATGCCCTCGCCGGGCCGCTCTGCGGCGAGCGCGACCAGGTTCGCGTCGAAGCCCGCCTCGGCGAGGACCTCGCGCGCGACCTGCACGGTGAGCGCGAGCGGCAGCACCGCGCGCGGGTGGGGCTTGACCAGGACCGGGTTGCCGGTGGCGAGGGAGGCGAACAGGCCCGGGTAGCCGTTCCACGTCGGGAAGGTGTTGCAGCCGATGACCAGGGCGGTCCCGCGCGGGACCGGCGTGAACTGCTTGGTCAGGGCGAGCGGGTCGCGCTTGCCCTGCGGCTTGGTCCACTCCGCGGTGTCGGGGGTGCGGACCTGCTCGACGTAGGCGTACGCCACCGCCTCCAGGCCGCGGTCCTGGGCGTGCGGGCCGCCCGCCTGGAAGGCCATCATGAAGGCCTGGCCGGAGGTGTGCATGACCGCGTGCGCGAACTCGTGCGTCCGGTCGCTGATCCGCTTGAGGATCTCCAGACACACCACCGCGCGCATCTCCGCGCCCGCGTCGCGCCACGCGCGCCGGCCGGCCTGCATGGCGGGCAGCAGCGTGTCGATGTCCGCGTGCGGGTACTCGACGCCCAGCTCGATGCCGTACGGGGACGTCTCGCCGCCCACCCAGTCGTCGGTGCCGGGCTGGCCGAGGTCGAGGCGGCCTCCCAGGAGGGCGTCGAAGGCGGCCTTGCCCGCTGCCGCGTCCAGGCTGCCGTTCTCGCCGTAGGCCTTGGGGTGCTCGGGGTGCGGTGACCAGTACGCGCGTGTACGGATTGCTTCCAGCGCCTGGTCGAGGGTGGGCCGGTGCTTGGCGATCAGCTCGTGGGCGGTCAGTTCGGCGGCCATGCGGGACCAACTCCTCGATTCCAGAGCTCTCCGTCGAGCTCATGACCTGGGCAGAAACATGGGCAGGAACAGCCAGACAGAGTTAGAGTAACCGAACGATCGGTCGGTTCAAGGGGGTCCGCCGCATCTGTGGAAAACCCCGTGCGGGAGGATCGCGCACATGACAGCTCTCGACCTCAGCAGCCCCGTGGCCGTCGTCGGCACCGGCACCATGGGCCAGGGCATCGCCCAGGTCGCGTTGATCGCCGGCCATCCCGTACGGCTGTACGACACCGTTCCCGGGCGGGCGCAGGCGGCGGCGGACGCGATCGGCGTCCGCCTGGACCGGCTCGTCGCCAAGGACCGCCTCACCGGCGCCGACCGCGACGCGGCCCGCGCCCGGCTGCTGCCCGCCGAGTCCCTCGCCGAGCTCGCGGACTGCGCCCTGGTCGTCGAGGCCGTCCTGGAGCGCCTCGACGTCAAACAGGAGCTTTTCCGCGAGCTGGAGGGCGTCGTCGACGAGGACTGCCTGCTCGCCACCAACACCTCGTCCCTGTCGGTCACGGCCATCGGCGGCGCCCTCGCGAACCCTGGCCGCTTCGTCGGCCTGCACTTCTTCAACCCCGCGCCGCTGCTGCCGCTGGTCGAGGTCGTCTCCGGGTTCGCCACCGACGTCACGTCCGCCACGCGCGCGTACGAGACGGCACGCGCGTGGGGCAAGACGCCGGTCGCCTGCGCCGACACCCCCGGCTTCATCGTCAACCGCATCGCCCGGCCCTTCTACGCCGAGGCCTTCGCGGTCTACGAGGCGCAAGGAGCGGATCCGGCCACCATCGACGCGGTGCTGCGCGAGTGCGGCGGCTTCAAGATGGGCGCCTTCGAGCTCACCGACCTCATCGGGCAGGACGTCAACGAGTCCGTCACGCACTCCGTGTGGCAGGCCTTCTTCCACGACGTGCGCTTCACGCCCTCGCTCGCCCAGCGCCGCCTGGTGGAGTCCGGCCGGCTCGGCCGCAAGAGCGGGCACGGCTGGTACGACTACGCGGAGGACGCCGAGCGGGACGAGCCGCACACCGCTGACAAGCAGCAGCAGCCCGCCTACGTCGTCGCCGAGGGCGACCTGGGCCCCGCCTCCGAGCTCCTGTCGCTGATCCGCGAGGCGGGCATCCCGGTGCGCGAGGAGGAAGAGGACCACGGCACGCGTCTGGTGCTGCCCAGCGGCGGCCAACTGGCGCTCGCCGACGGCCAGACGTCGGTGGAGTTCCGGGACGTCGTCTACTTCGACCTCGCCGTCGACTACCGCCGCGCCACCCGGATCGCCCTGTCCGCCTCCCAGGACACCGCGCCGCAGACCCTCACCGAGGCCATCGGCCTCTTCCAGGCGCTCGGCAAGGACGTCAGCGTCATCGGCGACGTCCCCGGCATGATCGTCGCCCGCACGGTCGCCCGGATCGTCGACCTGGCGCACGACGCCGTCGCCAAGGGTGTGGCCACCGTGGAGGACATCGACACCGCGATGCGGCTCGGCGTCAACTACCCCCTGGGGCCCTTCGAATGGAGCCGCCGCCTCGGGCGCGGCTGGGCCTACGACGTGCTGGACGAGCTGCACGTGCGCGAGCCCTCCGGCCGCTACGCCCCGTCCCTCGCGCTCTACCGCCACGCGTACGCCTCCGACAAGCGGGAGGGCAGCACCTCATGACCACCGCCAAGCGCGACACGTACACCCCCGAGACGCTGCTCTCCGTCGCCGTGCAGGTCTTCAACGAACGCGGCTACGACGGCACCTCCATGGAGCACCTGTCCAGGGCGGCCGGCATCTCCAAGTCGTCGATCTACCACCACGTCACGGGCAAGGAGGAGCTGCTGCGCCGTGCCGTCAGCCGTGCCCTCGACGGGCTCTTCGGCATCCTCGACGAGGAGCACGCACGCGTGGGGCACGCCGCGGACCGGCTGGAGTACGTCGTGCGGCGCATGGTCGAGGTGCTCATAGCCGAGCTGCCGTACGTCACGCTGCTGCTGCGGGTGCGCGGCAACACCGACACCGAGCGCTGGGCCCTGGAGCGGCGCCGGGACTTCGACCACCAGGTCGCCGCACTGCTCAAGGCAGCCGCCGCCGAGGGCGAGGTGCGCGCCGACGTGGAGGTGCGGCTGGCGACCCGGCTCGTCTTCGGCATGGTCAACTCGATCGTGGAGTGGTACCGACCGGACGGCCGCGGCATGAACGAACGCGAGGTCGCGGACACCGTGGTGCGGCTGGTCTTCGGGGGACTGCGCCAGGAGGGCTGAGTACGCGCGATGCGTCGTGGGCCTGAGTACGCGCGCGTGGCCGCGTGAGTACGTCCCCCGACGCCCCGGGGGTTTGCGGCTGGTGGACTCTGACGCATGGTCCACAACGACATGCCGCCGCCGACCGGTGACGCGCGGTGGTGGCGCGCGCCGATCGTCGCCACCCTGCTCGGGCTGCCTGTGCTCGCGTGGGAGTACACCCTGTGGGGCGCGAATCTCATCGGCGTTCTCGGCGGGGTGGCCGGCTGGGCGTTCGTCCTGCTCGCGCTCGCCTGGCTGATCCCCCGGCGCCGGTCGGCGCGGATGCTGCGCACCACGGTGGCCACGGCCGCGGTGGTGTGCGCGCTGCTTCCGTTGCTGCTGATGGTGCTGATCGCCGCGGTGATGGTCTCGGGCTGACCGGCGTCGGCCGGGCTCAGCCCTGCGGCTCCAGGTCCTCCTCCTCGAACACCAGCAGCGTGCGGCTGCTGAGCACCTCGGGGATCGCCTGGAGGCGGGTGAGGACCAGCTCGCGCAGGGCGCGGTTGTCGGGGGTGTGCACCAGGAGCAGCACGTCGAAGTCGCCGCCCACGAGGGCGATGTGCGAGGCGCCGGGGAGCTGGCGGAGCTGTTCGCGCACCGTGCGCCAGGAGTTCTGGACGATCTTCAAGGTGATGTACGCGGATGTGCCCTGGCCTGCGCGTTCATGGTTGACGCGGGCGCCGAAACCGCGGATGACACCGTCCTCGATGAGGCGGTTGATGCGGGAGTAGGCGTTGGCGCGCGAGACATGGACCCGCTCGGCCACGGACCGTATCGACGCGCGGCCGTCCGCCTGGAGCATCTGGATGATGTCCTGATCTATGGCGTCGAGTGGCCGGGCGGGCGGCAGCGGGACGCCGTCGTCCGGGCTCTCGGCCATTTGTTCAGGCGCCATGTCCCCCCACCTTCCTTCCGTGGACGTACTGCGTTCATTGGAGGCTGTGGAGAACCGTTTGTCCACAGCCTCAGGGGGCCTGTAGCCAAAATGTGCCGACGACCGAACAATCGGTAGGTGAGGCGCATCACAGGAGCTGCGCCTCCCGTAGCCACTCCCACGAGGAGGTGCCGTCATGACGGTCATGGAGCAGCGAGGCGCGTATCGGCCATCGCCGCCACCCGCCTGGCAGCCCCGTATGGACCCCGCGCCGCTGCTGCCCGACGCAGAGCCCTACCGCGTCCTCGGGACGGAGGCGGCCGCGAAGGCCGACCCCGACCTGCTGCGCCGGCTCTACGCCGAGCTGGTGCGGGGCCGTAGGTACAACACGCAGGCGACCGCGCTCACCAAGCAGGGCCGCCTCGCCGTCTACCCGTCCAGCACCGGCCAGGAGGCCTGCGAGGTCGCCGCCGCACTCGCCCTCGAGGAGCGCGACTGGCTCTTCCCGAGCTACCGCGACACCCTCGCGGCGGTCGCACGCGGCGTGGACCCCGTCGAGGCCCTGACCCTGCTGCGCGGCGACTGGCACACCGGCTACGACCCGCACGAGCACCGCGTGGCCCCCCTGTGCACGCCGCTCGCCACCCAGCTTCCGCACGCCGTCGGCCTCGCCCACGCCGCCCGCCTCAAGGGCGACGACGTGGTCGCGCTCGCCATGGTCGGCGACGGCGGCACCAGCGAGGGCGACTTCCACGAGGCGCTGAACTTCGCCGCCGTATGGCAGGCGCCGGTCGTCTTCCTGGTCCAGAACAACGGCTTCGCCATCTCCGTCCCGCTCGCCAAGCAGACCGCGGCCCCGTCGCTGGCCCACAAGGCCGTCGGCTACGGCATGCCCGGCCGCCTGGTCGACGGCAACGACGCGGCCGCCGTGCACGAGGTGCTCGCCGACGCCGTACGGCACGCCCGCGCGGGCGGTGGTCCCACCCTGATCGAGGCGATCACCTACCGCATCGACGCCCACACCAACGCCGACGACGCGACCCGCTACCGCGGCGACTCCGAGGTGGAGACCTGGCGCGGGCACGACCCGATCGCGCTCCTTGAGCACGAGCTGACCGAGCGGGGCCTGATCGACGACGCCGGCCGGCAGGCCGCACGCGACGCCGCCGAGGCCATGGCCGCCGACCTGCGCGAACGCATGAACCAGGACCCGGCGCTCGACCCGATGGACCTGTTCGACCACGTCTACGCCGAGCCCACCCCGCAACTGCGCGAACAGCGCGCCCAGTTGCAGGCGGAGCTGCACGCCGAGTCCGAAGGGCCGCACCGATGACCACCGTCGCCGTCAAGCCGGCCACCATGGCGCAGGCCCTCACGCGCGCGCTGCGCGACGCCATGGCCGCCGACCCGTCCGTGCACGTCATGGGCGAGGACGTCGGCACCCTCGGCGGCGTCTTCCGCGTCACCGACGGCCTCGCCAAGGAGTTCGGCGAGGACCGCTGCACCGACACCCCGCTGGCCGAGGCGGGCATCCTCGGCACGGCCGTCGGCATGGCCATGTACGGCCTGCGCCCGGTCGTGGAGATGCAGTTCGACGCCTTCGCCTACCCGGCGTTCGAGCAGCTCATCTCGCACGTCGCGCGCATGCGCAACCGCACCCGCGGCAGGATGCCGCTCCCGATCACCATCCGTGTGCCCTACGGCGGCGGCATCGGCGGCGTCGAGCACCACAGCGACTCGTCCGAGGCGTACTACATGGCGACTCCGGGGCTCCATGTCGTCACGCCCGCCACCGTCGCCGACGCCTACGGGCTGCTGCGCGCCTCCATCGCCTCCGACGACCCGGTCGTCTTCCTGGAGCCCAAGCGGCTGTACTGGTCGAAGGACTCCTGGAACCCGGAGGACCCGCAGAGCGTTGAACCGATCGGCCGCGCGGTGGTGCGGCGCTCCGGCCGGAGCGCCACGCTCATCACGTACGGACCGTCCGTGCCCGTCTGCCTCGAAGCCGCCGAGGCGGCGCGGGAGGAGGGCTGGGACCTGGAGGTCGTCGACCTGCGCTCGCTGGTGCCGTTCGACGACGAGACGGTCACCGCCTCGGTACGGCGGACCGGACGTGCGGTCGTCGTACACGAGTCGGGCGGGTTCGGCGGACCGGGAGGGGAGATCGCGGCCCGGGTCACGGAGCGCTGCTTCCACCACCTGGAGGCGCCGGTGCTGCGCGTGGCCGGGTTCGACATCCCCTATCCGCCGCCGATGGTGGAGCGTCACCACCTGCCCGGCGTGGACCGGATCCTGGACGCCGTGGGGCGTCTGCAGTGGGAGGCCGAGAGCTGATGGCACAGGTGCTCGAGTTCAAGCTCCCCGACCTCGGGGAGGGGCTCACCGAGGCGGAGATCGTGCGCTGGCTGGTCCAGGTCGGCGACGTCGTCGCGATCGACCAGCCGGTCGTCGAGGTCGAGACGGCCAAGGCGATGGTCGAGGTTCCCTGCCCCTACGGCGGCGTCGTCACGGCCCGCTTCGGCGAGGAGGGCACCGAGCTGCCCGTCGGGGCGCCGCTGATCACGGTGGCCGTGGGCGCGCCGGCCGCCGCCGGCGAGAGCGAGGGCTCAGGGAACGTCCTGGTGGGATACGGCACCTCGGAGGCGCCCGCGCGACGCAGAAGGGTGCGACCGGGGGAGCCGGTGTCCGCCAACGGAGGTGCCGTCGCGAAGGAGGTCGCCGAAGGACCCGTACCGGTCATCTCCCCGCTGGTGCGCCGCCTCGCCCGCCAGAACGGCCTGGACCTGCGGGAGCTGCACGGCTCCGGGCCGGACGGGCTGATCCTGCGGGCCGACGTCGAGTACGCGCTGCGGGCAGCCCAGGTGCACGGACGGACCACGCAGCCGGTGGCCGAGCCGCGCACCCGCGTGACGACCGCGTCACCGGCGCCCGCCGCGACCCCCTCCGCTCCGGCCCCCGTCCGCTCCTCCGCCCCCGCCGGCGGCATCCGCACCCCCCTCAAGGGCGTCCGCGGCGCCGTCGCCGACAAGCTCTCCCGCAGCCGCCGGGAGATCCCGGACGCGACCTGCTGGGTGGACGCCGACGCGACCGAGCTCATGCGGGCGCGGACCGCGATGAACGCCGCCGGAGGGCCGAAGATCTCCCTCCTGGCCCTGCTGGCCCGCATCTGCACCGCCGCCCTGGCCCGCTTCCCCGAGCTCAACTCCACGGTCGACATGGAGGCCAGGGAGGTCGTCCAGCTCGACCAGGTGCACCTCGGGTTCGCCGCGCAGACCGAGCGGGGACTCGTCGTCCCGGTGGTGCGGGACGCGCACGCGCGGGACGCGGAGTCGCTGACCGCGGAGTTCGCCCGGCTGACCGAGGCGGCCCGCACGGGCACCCTCACCCCGGCGGAACTCACCGGCGGCACCTTCACGTTGAACAACTACGGCGTATTCGGCGTCGACGGCTCCACGCCGATCATCAACCACCCCGAGGCCGCCATGCTCGGCGTCGGCCGCATCATCCCCAAGCCGTGGGTGCACGAGGGCGAACTGGCCGTGCGCCAGCTCGTCGAGCTCTCGCTCACCTTCGACCACCGGGTCTGCGACGGCGGCACGGCGGGCGGCTTCCTGCGGTACGTGGCGGACTGCGTCGAACAGCCGGCGGTGCTGCTGCGCACACTCTGACCCAGCCGTCGCGGTCGGCTGTTCACATCGACGGCGGGCGCGGCCCCGGCTCGGCCGAGCGGCGGCGCGCCCACCGGGCCGCGATGCGTTCCCCTGCGTTCCCTGTGATCGCCGAGGCACGCATACTCGGGGGATGACCGCGTACGAACCGACGGGCGCGCAGGGCGCCGCCGCTGCCGGACAGGACGTCGCGTACGACGCCGTCGTCCTCGCCGGCGGTGCCGCGCGGCGGCTCGGCGGCGTGGACAAACCCGGCGTCAGCGTCGGCGGCCGCCCGCTGCTCGACCGGGTGCTCGCCGCCTGCGGCGACGCGCGGACCACCGTCGTCGTCGCCGATCCCCGGCCCACCGCACGGCCGGTGACCTGGGCGCGCGAGGACCCGCCGGGCGGCGGTCCGCTGGCCGCCCTCGGCGCCGGCCTGCGGCACACGGCGGCCGAGTCGGTCGTCGTCCTCTCGGCCGATCTGCCGTTCCTCGACGAGGGCACGGTCCGGCGGCTGCTGGCCGCCCTGCGCACCGGCGCCGAGGGCGCGCTGCTCACCGACGCCGACGGCCGCGACCAGCCCCTCGTCGCCGCGTACCGTGCGTCCGCGCTGGGCCGCGAACTGGACGCGCTCGCCCGGGAGCACGACGGCCTCACCGGCCTGCCCCTGCGCCGGCTGACCGGCGCGCTCGACCTCACCCGCGTCCCCGACCCCGTCGCGTCCTTCGACTGCGACACCTGGGACGACATCGCCACCGCCAGGGCACGCATCAGGGAGCATGGGCACGTGTTGGATGAATGGATTTCCGCAGTCAAGGACGAACTCGGCATCGACCTCGACGTCGACACCAAGGCGCTGCTGGACCTCGCCCGCGACGCCGCCCACGGCGTGGCACGGCCCGCGGCCCCCCTGACCACCTTCCTCGTCGGGTACGCGGCGGCACAGGCCAAGGGCGGCCAAGGGGGCCCCGAGGCGGTCGCCGAGGCCGCTCGCAAGGCCGCCGCGCTCGCCCTGCGCTGGGCCGAGGAGGCCGCCGCGGCCAAGTCCGATGCCGCCCCCGATGCCGCCCCCGACACCCGCCCGGACGCCGGATGACCGCCCGCGGCATCCGCACGGGCGGGGACGCCGAGGACCTCGACGTCGAGGAGGTGCTCGCCCTCGTGAACGAAGACAACGGCCACCGCGCTCCCGGCGACCATGTGCCCGCACCCACGCCGCAGACCCGGGGCGCGCGCAAGCCGGACCGGGGCGGCCCCGACCGCCGTCACGGCGACAACCCCGACCGCCACCACAGGGCCACACCCTGGCCCGAGGCCCGCGAGATCGCCGCCCGCAGCGCCACCCGGGCAGCCCGCCGCGCTCCCGTCTCCGTCTCCCTCGACGCCGCACTCGGCCTCACCCTGGCCGCCCCGCTCACCGCCCTGACCGACCTGCCCTCCTTCGACACCTCGGCCATGGACGGCTGGGCGGTCGCGGGCCCCGGCCCCTGGGCCGTACGGGAAGAGGGCGTCCTGGCCGGGCACGCCGAGCCCGAAACGCTCACCGACGGCGAGGCCGTCCGGATCGCGACCGGCGCCCGTATCCCCCTCGACACCACCGCCGTCCTGCGCAGCGAGCACGGCCGCACCGACACCAAGGGCCACCTGCACGCCACCCGGGAGATCCAGCACGGCCAGGACATCCGCCCACGCGGCCAGGAGTGCCGTAACGGCGACCAACTCCTCGCCGTGGGCACCCTGGTGACGCCGGCCGTGCTCGGACTGGCCGCCGCCGCCGGATACGACACCCTCACCGCCGTACCCCGCCCACGCGTCGAAGTCCTCATCCTCGGCGACGAGTTGCTCACCGAGGGGCTCCCGCACGACGGGCTCATCCGTGATGCCCTCGGCCCGATGCTGCCGCCCTGGCTGCGCGCACTCGGCGCCGAGGTCACCGCCGTGCGCCGGCTCGGCGACGACGCCAAGGCCCTGCACAAGGCCCTCACCAAGTCCGCCGCCGACCTCATCGTCACCACCGGCGGCACCGCGTCCGGCCCCGTCGACCATGTCCACCCCACGCTGGAGCGCATCGGCGCCGAACTCCTGGTGGACGGCGTCAAGGTGCGGCCCGGCCACCCCATGCTGCTGGCCCGCATCAAGGAGGACCAGCACCTCGTCGGCCTGCCCGGCAACCCCCTCGCCGCCGTCTCCGGCCTGCTCACACTCGCCGAGCCCCTGCTGCGCACCCTCGGAGCCCGTCCGGCCCCGGAGGCGTACACGCTGTCCCTGAAGGACGCGGTGCACGGGCATCCGTACGACACCCGGCTCGTCCCCGTCGTGCTGCGCGGTGACCATGCCGTGCCGCTGCACTACCAGGGCCCGGCCATGCTGCGGGGCATGGCGGCGGCCGATGCCCTCGCCGTCGTACCGCCGGGCGGCGCACGCGCGGGTCAGGAGGCCGAACTGCTCGATCTGCCCTGGGCGTCGGCCGGCATCGAGGTGTGTTTCACGTGAAACTTCCGGGCCAGGACGCCATCGCCCGCCGAGCGGACGAGAGGGTGGCCACTTACCGGGTCAGGCTCCCGAAGAAGATCGTGGAGCATCCGTTCCGCCAGGTCGCCAGGCGGGTACTGCTGGCCCTGTCGCTGCTCGCGGCGGCCGCCCTGATCGTCTACGCCGATCACGACGGCTACAACGACAACTCGGACGGTTCCGTCGACCTCCTCGACGCCTTCTACTACGCCACCGTCAGTCTCTCCACCACCGGATACGGCGACATCACCCCGGTCAGCGACGGCGCCCGGCTCACCAATATCTTCGTCATCACGCCCATGCGCGTGCTGTTCCTGATCATCCTGGTCGGTACCACCCTTGAGGTCCTCACCGAGCGGACCCGGGAGGAATGGCGTCTGACCCGCTGGAGGTCCACCTTGCGTGACCACACCGTCGTCGTCGGCTTCGGCACGAAGGGGCGGTCGGCGATCCAGACCGTCTGCGCCACGGGTCTGAGGCGGGACCAGGTCATCGTGGTCGACTCGAGTTCCAAGGTGATCGACGCGGCCGTCGCGGACGGGTACGCCGGGGTGACCGGGGACGCGACACGCAGCGACGTCCTCAAGCGGGCCGAGGTGCACAAGGCCCGGAAGATCATCATCGCGACCCAGCGGGACGACACGGCCGTACTGGTGACACTGACGGCCCGGCAGCTCAACCGTGGCGCGAAGATCGTGGCCGCGGTCCGCGAGGAGGAGAACGCGCCTCTGCTGAAGCAGTCCGGCGCCGACGCCGTCATCACCAGCGCCAGCGCGGCCGGGCGGCTGCTGGGCCTGTCCGTGCTCAGCCCCGCCGCCGGCATGGTGCTCGAAGACCTGATCCACCAGGGCAGCGGGCTCGACATCGTCGAACGGCCCGTCATAAAGGCCGAGGTGGGCAAGACCCCACGGCAGACCGACGATCTGGTGGTCAGCGTCATCCGCGGGCACCGGGTGCTCGGATACGACGATTCGGCCGTCGGGACACTGGAGTTGACGGACCGGCTCATCACCATCATGCGGGCGACGCCGGGCTCTCAGATCGCACCCGATGCCCGGCGTCTGCCCCAGGGCTGAGGCTCCCGCACTCGTCAGCGCTACTTGCGGTTGTACAGCCGCATCGTGATCGGCCCGAAGACGAGCACGAACAGGCCCGCCCAGCCCACCGACCAGGCGATCTCGTCGGCCGGCCAGTCACCCGCCATCAGCCCGCGCACGGCCGAGGCCAGATGGGTGATCGGGCTGTTGTTCACGAACGCCTGGAGCCAGCCCGGCATCGTCTTCGGGTCGACGAACACGTTGGACAGGAAGGTCAGCGGGAACAGCACCATCATGCTGACGCCCATCACCGACTTCTCGGAGCGCAGCAGCAGCCCGAACATCGTCCAGACCCACGAGAACGCGAACGAGAAGGCGACCAGCAGCGCGATCCCCGCGAGGACTCCGCCGATCCCGCCGTCCGGGCGGTAGCCCAGGATGACGCCGACGGTGAGCATCACGACGGACGCGATGGTGTAGCGCAGAGCGTCGCCCAGCAGATAGCCGACCATGGTCGACGGCCGCCAGATGGGCAGCGAACGGAACCGGTCGAAGACGCCCTTCTCGATGTCGGTGTTCACCGAGACGCCCGTGTACATCGTGATCATCACGACCGACATCACCAGGATGCCCGGCAGCAGGAACTGGATGTACTCCTTCGGGGAGCCGGCCAGGGCGCCCCCGAACAGGTACGTGTACATCAGCACCATCATGATCGGGAACGCGGTGACGTCGAAGAGCTGCTCCGGTACATGCTTGATCTTCAGGATCGCCCGCCAGCCGAAGGTCATGGAGGCCGAGAAGGCACTCGGCCGCGGCGGGCGGTCCTTGGCGACCAGCAGGGCGGCGAGCGACTCGGCGCTGACGGGGGCGAGGTCCTTGCTCTCGGTCTGCGTCACGGTGCTCATGCCGTCACCTCGTCCTTGTCGGCGTCCGTCTTGTGGGTGTCGTGTCCGGTGAGGGCGAGGAACACCTCGTCCAGGCTGGGCTGGCCGAGCGAGAAGTTGTCGACGGTGATGCCGGTGCGGGCCAGCTCGGCGAGCGCGCGGCCGGCCTGTTCCGCGGCGCCCTGGCCGTTGTCCGACCCGGAACCGACGCGGGCGGTGAGGGCCACGGGGTCGGGCTCCAGTTGCACGTCCGCGTCCAGGGCCAGCCGCAGCACCCGCTCGGCCTCCGGCCGCTGCTCCGGATCACGCAGCCGCAGATGGACGGAGCCGGCGCCCACGGACGCCTTCAACTCGCCCTTGGTCCCCTCCGCGATCACCTTGCCGCGGTCGATGACGGCGATCCGGGACGCCAGTTGGTCGGCCTCGTCGAGGTACTGCGTGGTCAGCAGCACGGTGGTGCCCTGGGCGACGACCGCGCGCACGATGTCCCACACCTGGTTGCGGCTGCGCGGGTCGAGGCCGGTCGTGGGCTCGTCGAGGAAGAGCAGGTCGGGGGTGTTCAGGATGGAGGCGGCGATGTCGATACGGCGCCGCATGCCGCCCGAGTAGTTCTTGACCTGCTTCCCGGCCGCGTCGGTCAGCCCGAAGGCTTCCAGCAGTTGCGCGGCGCGCTCACGCGCGGCGGGCTTGCCGTGTCCGAGGAGGCGGGCCAGCAGGACCAGGTTCTCGGTGCCGGTGAGGTCCTCGTCCACGGAGGCGTACTGCCCGGTGAGGCTCACCCGGCCGCGCACCGCGTCGGCCTCGCGGACGACGTCGTGTCCGAAGACGTGAGCCTCTCCGCCGTCGGGCCGCAGCAGGGTGGCGAGCATCTTCACCGTGGTGGTCTTGCCGGCGCCGTTCGGGCCGAGGACGCCGTAGACCGTGCCGGCCGGAACCGCGAGGTCCACGCCGTCGACGGCCCGCGTCTCGCCGAATGTCTTCACCAGGCCGGCGGTCTCGATCGCGAGACCGGACGTCGTCTGCGTGCTCATACTTTTCGGGGTCCTTCCGGGTGGTCCTTCCGCGTTCTTGGGCTACGCATGGAGAGACTTTTACGGTCGCGCAAACTCATCGGTGGCGCACAGGGATTTCGAAGGACCCGTCGAAGGACCGAGGGATACGGGGACAAGCTCCCAGGGACGGGGGCGGGGACGGGGCAGAGGGCGGGGACCGGGGCGTGGCCGTGGGGCCGAGGGGTAGCGTCCGTCCCATGCATGCGATCACGATTCCCGAACCTGGTGGGCCCGAGGCGTTGGTGTGGGACGAGGTCCCCGATCCGGTGGCCGGTGAGGGCGAGGTGCTGGTCGACGTGGTGGCCGGGGCCGTCAACCGCGCCGACATCCTGCAACGGCAGGGCTTCTACAACCCGCCGCCCGGCACTTCCGCCTACCCCGGCCTGGAGTGCTCCGGCCGGATCGCCGAGGTCGGCCCCGGCGTCTCCGGCTGGGCGGTCGGCGACGAGGTGTGCGCGCTGCTGGCGGGCGGCGGTTACGCCGAGAAGGTCGCCGTGCCGGCCGGTCAGTTGCTGCCCGTGCCCAAGGGCGTGAGCCTGACGCAGGCCGCCGCGCTGCCCGAGGTGGTCTGCACGGTGTGGTCCAACGTGTTCATGATCGCCCACCTCCGCCCCGGCGAGACGCTGCTCGTGCACGGCGGTTCCAGCGGCATCGGCACCATGGCCATCCAGCTCGCCAAGGCCGTCGGCGCCAAGGTCGCCGTCACGGCGGGCAGCAGCCAGAAGCTGGACCGGTGCGCCGAGCTGGGCGCGGACATCCTGGTCAACTACCGGGAACAGGACTTCGTCGAGGAGGTCAAGAAGGCCACCGACGGGGCCGGCGCCGACGTCATCCTCGACAACATGGGCGCCAAGTACCTCGACCGCAACGTCCAGACCCTCGCCGTCAACGGCCGGCTGGCCATCATCGGCATGCAGGGCGGCATCAAGGGTGAGCTCAACATCGGGGCGCTGCTGGGCAAGCGCGGCGCCATCAGCGCGACCTCGCTGCGGGCCCGCCCACTCGCCGAGAAGGCGGCGATCGTCGCGGCCGTACGCGAACACGTCTGGCCCCTGCTGGACGCCGGGCATGTGCGTCCGGTCGTCGACCGCGAGCTTGCGATGAGCGAGGCGGCCGAGGCCCACCGGGTGGTGGAGGAGAGCGGGCATGTGGGGAAGGTGCTCCTCGTCGCGCCGTAGGGCGGCCGCACCGCAGGGCGGAACGACCCCTGCGGCGACCCTCGGACCGTGCCCGGCGTCCGTGGACACCCGCTAGCCGCGCCGCAGCCGAAGACCCACGAAGGCGAGGCCCAGGCCCAGACCGATGAGTACGAGCCCGGCGCCGAGGGGCAGCACTTCGAGCACGGGCTCGGCGGGCCCGTCGGCGTGCGGGGCGGGGCGTCGCGCGGGGTGGGTCGCTGGGGCGGAGGGCACCGGGTCCTGGGCGGGGGCGTCGGCGGCGTCCGAGCTCTCGGGCTCGGTGCCGCCGTCGTCCTCCCCGTCATGCTCCGCCTCCGGCCGCCCCGAGCGGTCGCTCTCGTCGGCCCTCTTCCCGCGGTCCGGCTTGTCCCGCGCCGCCTCCTGGTCCTCCAGCGGCCCCTTCTCCCGGCCGGGCCGCTGCCGCCCCTCTCCCGCCCGGCTGCCGGCCCGGGAGGGCTTGTCGGAGGGGTCGGGTGTGGACGCGGCGGGCCCGTGAGCGGTGGGCGTGGACGATGCCCCGAGTCCCTTCCCCGGCTTCTCGGACCGTTCCCCGGAGCCCTCGGACCCCTCCGCCTCTTCGGCTTCGTCCGACGTCTCCTGCGCGGTCTCCTCGGTCGTACCACCGGGCGAGGCGGCGGTCGCCGAGGGCTTCTCGTCCTGCGGCGGAGGGACGGAGGACGGCTCGGCCGCGGTCTCGCCCGCAGGGCCCGGCGAAGCCCCGGAGACCGTGGGACGGGCCGCCGGCGCCGATGAGGACCCGGACGACCAGGACAGGGCCGCGGAGCCGGTGGACGAGCCGGACGGGGCCGCACCATGCGGCTCATCGAGCCCGTACGACACACCGGCCCCCCACAGCCCGACGGTCAGCCCCGTCACCAGCACGGTCAGCGTCCCCGCAGGCCACGACAGGGCGCGCGACCGACTCGACGCCGCTCGCGTACGCCCCCGCACCACCCCCAGCCAAGAAGTCATGGAACAACCCTCACAGCACCTGCCGAACCCGGCATTCCGAACTCCGCCACCCGACCCAATCCGGCGCACAATCCGGGTATGTCGATACGACACGGGCTGCTGGCGCTCCTGGAACCCGGCCCTCGCCACGGCTCCCGGTTGCGCACCGAGTTCCAGGCGCGAACGGGCGGGACCTGGCCGCTGAACATCGGGCAGGTCCATACGGCCCTCGGCCAACTGGAGCGGGACGGCATGGTCCTCCGGTACGGCGCGGACGAGGCGGGGCGGGCGCTGTACGCGCTGACGGAGGCGGGCCGGGCCGAGCTGCGGGCCTGGTTCGAGCGCCCCGTGGAGCGGGCCGGCCCGCCCCGCGACGAGCTGGCGATCAAGCTGGTCATGGCGGTGGCGGCGCCCGGCGTCGACGTACGGGAGGTCGTGCGGGCACAGCGCCGGCACGTGGCCCAGGCCCTGGACGCCTGTGTCCGGCAGCGGGCCGAAGCGCTGGCGCGGGCCCACGAGCACCCCGAGGAGATGGCCCGCCTCCTCGTGCTGGAGCAGCGTGTCTTCCACGCCGAGGCGGAGAGCCGCTGGCTCGACGTCTGTGAGGCCCGCCTCACGCGCCTCACCCGTGACGCCGAACCCTGACGAAAACGGTGGGGACGTAAATGGTGGATCACCCCACACCGGGGGCACCACGATGATGAGCTGTACGGGTGCGAGAGAATGGCGGCATGGAGATGCCGAGGAACGAAAGGTCGCCCGAGAACCCCCAGATCCTGGTCGTGGGCCAGGACGGGATGGCGCTCACCGGCGGCACCGGAGACGAGGACTCCCGCGAGATCCCGGTGACGGAGCAGGTCGAGCAGCCGGCGAAGGTCATGCGCATCGGCAGCATGATCAAGCAGCTACTCGAAGAGGTGCGCGCCGCTCCCCTCGACGAGGCGAGCCGGGTCCGGCTGAAGGAGATCCACGCCAGTTCGGTGAAGGAGCTGGAGGACGGCCTGGCACCGGAGCTCGTGGAGGAGCTGGAGCGGCTCTCCCTGCCCTTCACGGACGAGGGGACGCCGTCCGACGCGGAGCTGCGCATCGCGCAGGCCCAGTTGGTGGGCTGGCTGGAGGGCCTCTTCCACGGCATCCAGACCACGCTCTTCGCCCAGCAGATGGCCGCGCGCGCCCAGCTCGAGCAGATGCGCCGCGCCCTTCCGCCGGGCGTCGGCGGCCACGAGGACGGCGAACAACACCCGGGCGGCCGCTCGGGCGGGCCGTACCTGTAGGACGACTCAGCCCACGACAGCAGGAGCCCGGCACCGAAGTGCCGGGCTCCTTTCACGGGCGCCTCATGCCGATCCCGAACCGGTCAGTAGTAGATGTTGCCGTCCCACGAGGACACCTCGCAGCCCAGCGCCGTGTCGGACTGCACTCGGATGCGGACGTGGTGC
Organism: Streptomyces sp. NPDC036764; assembly: GCF_055609385.1. NCBI lineage: Bacteria > Bacillati > Actinomycetota > Actinomycetes > Kitasatosporales > Streptomycetaceae > Streptomyces > Streptomyces sp. NPDC036764. Next base: position 509,884 of record NZ_JBVJPT010000003.1, on the reverse strand, counting down.
CCGTCGGCGTCACGGTCGATCAGCTCGAGGCAGATGTTGTCGGCGTTGGTCTTGCTCGCGTGATTGGGGCACGTCCATGCCCCGCCTGCTAGGACGGGTTACCGGTGGAGACGGTGAACTCCATCTCCGGCGGGTTGTCCGGGTCGAAGTCCGTCCCTGACTTCGGGGTCTGGCTCATGACCGTTCCGTCACCCCACGTGTTCTCGTCCACCCGCGTCACCTTGTAGACCCAATCGGCGGCCTTCAAGCACGCGACCACCGAGTCCCAGTGCTTGTACGAGAAGTTCGGCATCTGCACTTTGTCGGGGTCGTAGTTCGACTCCCACGGCTCCGTGCACTTGGTCGTCTCGATCGTGCGGCTGGCGTCACCGGCCCGGTATCCCGGCGCATGGGACGTGCTGGTCTCATCCGCGCCCCCGCCCCCGTCGTCCTCCGAGCCGCCGCCGTTCAGTGCCAGCGCCGCGATCAGGCCGACCACCGCGACGATGGACACGACGATCGAGCCGATGATGACGGGGCGGTTGTTCTTGCCGCCGCCCGAAGTGGCCTGTGTCTGGGGCGAGACGGCGTACGGCGGCGGTGTCCCGTGGCCGGGCTGCGGGGCGTACGCCGCCGGCGGGGGCGTCTGGAAGCCGGGCTGTTGCTGCGGGTAGCCGTACGCCGGAGAGGGCGCGGACGGCGGCGGCGTGCCGTACGGGTTCGGGGCCGGCGTCGGCTGGTACGGCGACTGGACGGGGCCACCTGGCGGCGGCGTCTGGCCGACCGGCGGGAACACCGAGGCGCCGACGCCCTGGCCGCTCTGCGTGTGCGCGCCCGGCACGATGCTCGGCGGCGCCGCCTGGAAGGACGCGGCCACGCGCAGGCACTCGTCGCGCATGGCCTCGGCGCTCGGGAAGCGCTCGTTCGGGTTCTTCTTCAGCGCGCGGGCGACCAGCGCGTCCACGGCAGGCGGCAGCGCGCGGTTGATCGAGGACGGAGCCACCGGCTCCTCCTGCACATGCGCGTACGCGATCGCCAGCGGGGAGTCCGCGTCGAACGGCAGCCGCCCGGTGACGAGTTGGAACAGCATGATGCCGACCGAGTACAGGTCGGAGCGGGCGTCCACGGCACGGCCGAGCGCCTGCTCCGGCGAGAGGTACTGCGGGGTGCCGACCACCATGCCGGTCTGGGTCATCGACGTCACGCCGGACTGCATGGCTCGCGCGATGCCGAAGTCCATCACCTTGACCACGCCACGCTTGTTCAGCATCACGTTGCCCGGCTTGATGTCCCGGTGCACCAGCCCCATCTCGTGGCTGATCTCCAGAGCCGCCAGCACATCCGCTGTGATCTTCAGCGCCTTGTCGGCGGGCACCGCGCCGAACTGCCGTACGTCCTCGTCGAAGACCGAGCTGAGCGGGCGGCCCTCGATGTACTCCATGACGATGTACGGCGTCGTCATGCCGTCGACGGCGTCCTCGCCCGTGTCGAAGACCGAGACGATATTGGTGTGCGTGAGCTTGGCCACTGCCTGGGCCTCGCGCCGGAAGCGCTCGCGGAACGCCTGCTCGCGGCCGAGCTCGGTGTGCAGGGTCTTGACCGCTACCTGCCGGTCGAGCACGGAGTCGTACGCGAGATGCACCGCGGCCATGCCGCCCTGGCCGAGCAGGTCGCGCAGTTGGTACCGGCCGCCGGCCAGCGCCCGCCCCGCGCCCGTGCCCTGTGCGCCGTCCTGGCTCATGTTCTGCGTCCCCCGTGCCTCTCGGGCGCCTGCGACCCCGTGGACCGGATGGTCGCGAGTGATCCAATGTGCTATTCCCGGCCAAGTCTGCCCCACGGCACTGACAGGTCAAGCGCGGTGCCCGTTCCGTGACCGTACGCGAAGGGAGCGTCGCGGAAGCGTTACAGGGGCCGTACGGTCGGTGCACAGAATTTGCACGAGGGGACGGGATACCGGTTTGATGACCGGTCCGCCTCCGTCCGGTCGGGGCCACCGTCTCGGACCGACGGCTTGCGCCGAGGCTGTAGCGTGGCCGACGGAGACCGTAACAACACCGCGCGCACCGCGGGCAGAAACGACGGCGAGGACTGATGGCACAGCAGCAGCGCGCTCAGGGCCCGTCCGACCCCGAGGCGGCTGGCGGCGGTATGTCAGACGCGCCGGAAATGTGGGGTAACGGCGGACTTGTCGGGGACGGCCGTTATCGGCTGACCCGCAGACTCGGCCGGGGCGGCATGGCCGAGGTGTTCGCGGCCGAGGACGTGCGTCTCGGGCGCACCGTGGCGGTCAAGCTGCTGCGCTCCGACCTCGCCGAGGACCCGGTGTCCAAGGCCCGCTTCACGCGCGAGGCCCAGTCGGTGGCCGGCCTCAACCACCACGCGATCGTCGCCGTGTACGACTCCGGTGAGGATGTCGTGGGCGCGCACAGCGTGCCGTACATCGTCATGGAGATCGTCGAGGGCCGCACCATCCGCGACCTCCTCCTCAATGCCGAGGCACCCGGCCCCGAGCAGGCGCTGATCATCGTCTCCGGCGTCCTGGAGGCCCTCGCCTACTCGCACCAGCACGGCATCGTGCACCGCGACATCAAGCCCGCCAACGTCATCATCACCAACAACGGCGCCGTGAAGGTGATGGACTTCGGCATCGCGCGTGCCCTGCACGGCGCGCAGTCGACGATGACGCAGACCGGCATGGTCATGGGCACCCCGCAGTACCTCTCCCCGGAGCAGGCGCTCGGCAAGGCGGTCGACCACCGCTCCGACCTGTACGCGACCGGCTGCCTCCTCTACGAACTCCTCGCGCTGCGGCCCCCGTTCACCGGCGAGACCCCGCTGTCGGTGGTCTACCAGCACGTCCAGGACATCCCGACCCCGCCGTCCGAGGTCTCCGACGCCACGCCGCCGGAGCTCGACGGCCTGGTCATGCGCTCGCTCGCCAAGGAGCCGGACGACCGGTTCCAGACGGCCGAGGAGATGCGCGGCCTCGTCCAGTACGGCCTGCAGATGCTGTACGACCAGGGCGGTCACACCGGCACCTGGAACACCGGCCCGGTGGCCATGCACGACGGCCGGCACACCCCGGCGTCGGGCTTCGCGAACACGACCGTCATGGGGCACCCGGGCGACCCGGCCTCCGGCACGACGCAGATCCCGCAGCCGATCCTGCCCGGCGGCTACGGCGGCGGGGACGACGGCGGCTTCGAGGGGCACGGCAACCGGGGCAGCGGCCGCGGCAAGCTGTGGATCCTCGCCGTCCTCGCGGTGATCGCCATCGCGGCCGGTGTCGCACTGGCGCTGAACAACGGCGGTGGTGGCGGTGGCGGCGGGGGCACCAAGGAGACGCCGACCACGTCGCAGACCACCGAGGACAAGTCGACCGACGAGCCGACCGACGAGCCGACCGAGGAGCCGACCGAAGAGGTCACGGACGACGGCTCGGGCACCGGCACCGACCCGGACTACACGCCGACCGAGGAACCCACGCAGGAGCCGACCGAGGAGCCCACGCAGGAGCCGACGGAGGAGCCGACCACGGCCGAGCCGACGGAAGAGCCGACGGAGGAGCCCACCGAGGAGCCGACGGAGGAGCCCACCGAGGAGCCGACGCTGCCGACCGCCCCGCCGGCCACGGGCTGACCGGTCGGCCGACAGCAGATCGGCACCCGACCTCCACGCGCGCGTGCGGCCCGGAAACGGGCTCCACGCGCGCGTGCCGTTTCAGGGCACCCGGAGCCGCCCCGATCGCGCCCGGCTCAGTCCGTGAAGGCGTACCGGGACGCGCCCGGCTCAGTCCGTGAAGGCGTACCGGGACGCGCCCGGCTCAGTCCGTGAAGGCGTACCGGGACGCGCCCGGCTCAGCCCGTGAAGGCGTACCGGGACGCGCCCGGCTCAGCCCGTGAAGGCCTCCCGCACCGCCTCGTACTCCCGCGTCCACCACACCGCCAGCGCCGAAGCCGCCGGGAACTGGGCGTCCGCGCGGGTGTCGCCGCGCTCGTAGTGCCAGCGCAGCATCCAGAAGTCGTTCAGCCGCTCCCACCACACGCGGTGCACGGCCGCCGCGAGCTCGTCGGCGGTGGCGCCCGCCGTACGCCGGTACGCGCGCGTGTACGCGGCCGCCTTCGCGAGGTCGAGCGCTCCGGTGGGCCCTACGAAGAAGATCGCGGCGGCGCGGACGGCCTCCTCCGCGCGGGGCCGCACGCCGAGCCGGTCCCAGTCGACGATCGCGACGGGGGCCTCGCCCCGGTAGAGCAGGTTGAAGGGGTGGAAGTCGCCGTGCACCCAGCCGACCGAGGCGCCGTGCGGGGGACGCCGCCCGGCGTGTCGTTCCAGGAGTTCGCGGCGTTCCAGGAGCCGGTGGCGGGCGAGCGCGTCGAAGCAGCCGGCGGGGCGCTGCCGGCGGACGTGGGCGAGCAGGTCGTCGATGAGGGCGAAGGTGTCGGCGGGGTCGGCGCTCTCGGCCGGCGCCCGCCCCGCCGCCGGCATCACGCGCTCCAGGCTCGTGTGCACCACGCCCAACAGCGCCCCCAGCCGCTCGCACTGCCCGCGCGTGAGCTGACCGCCGTGGCGGTGTCGGCCGTCGATCCAGGGGTGCAGGGCGAACGCCTGGCCGCCGACGACGGCGACCGTACGTCCCTCGCGGTCGGCCAGCGGCGGGGCGACCGGGACGCCGAGGTCGGCCAGGTGCCGGGTGGCCCGGTGCTGGCGGGCGATGGCGGCCGGGGCGGCGGTCTCGGGATCGTGGTGGTGCTTGAGGAAGTAGCGGCCGCGGGTCGTGCGCAGCCGGTAGCCGCGGTTCAGCAGGCCATGGTCGACGGGATCGCAGGCGAGGGCGGAACCGGCGGAGTACTGGCGGAGAAGGGCGCCCAGAGGGGGCGCGTGAGGCACAAGCGGTGGTACACAGGAGCGCGGCACGCGCCGATGCTAGGGCAACGGCGGATCCCGTGAGCTGGGCGTTGTCACAGCCAGTCGTTGCCAGTCGCCGTCAGTCACTTCCGGTCGCGGGAGCGATCAGCGGTGCTCTCGTCATTCTTGATCGTTTTTTACCGAGCACGAATACTCTGACATTTCCTTCTTCGCCCACGAGGGCCATGTCACACCAATCCGGTGATCTGCCCCTCGGCGACTCTTCCCGTGACCTGGCTCACCGATATAACGTGCCGTTGTTCCGGCCCCCTGCAAGGCTGTGACCAGGAGTTGTTCCCGACTTTGGCGATTTACTTGGATATCCAAGCAAAATCCCAGGTCAGGAGGGGTTTCACAGAAATGTGGAGCACTGGGTAACGTGCCTTTTGCAGGGCGCTCGCCGGGGCACCTGTCACGCCTGTTCCCAACGAGCCGCACCCACCCTGTGCGCCCGTAGGGCTTCAGGTGAGCCGCACTGGCACCCGGCGAACCCGGGATGCCGGACCGACGGAGGAGCACACGTGACCGTGGAGAGCACTGCCGCGCGAAAGCCGCGACGCAGCGCCGGTACCAAGAGCACGGCCGGCAAGACCACAACCCCAAGGAAAACGACGAGTACGGACCCCGAACTCGTTCAGTTGCTGACGCCTGAGGGCAAGCGCGTCAAGAACGCCGAGTACGACAAGTACGTCGCCGGCATCACCCCCGAAGAGCTCCGCGGCCTCTACCGCGACATGGTGCTCACCCGACGCTTCGACGCCGAGGCCACCTCCCTGCAGCGCCAGGGCGAGCTGGGCCTGTGGGCGTCGCTGCTCGGCCAGGAGGCCGCCCAGATCGGCTCCGGCCGGGCCACCCGCGAGGACGACTACGTCTTCCCGACCTACCGCGAGCACGGCGTCGCCTGGTGCCGCGGGGTCGACCCGACCAACCTGCTCGGCATGTTCCGCGGCGTGAACAACGGCGGCTGGGACCCGAACAGCAACAACTTCCAGCTCTACACGATCGTCATCGGCTCCCAGACGCTGCACGCCACCGGCTACGCGATGGGCATCGCCAAGGACGGCGCCGACAGCGCGGTCATCGCCTACTTCGGCGACGGCGCCTCCAGCCAGGGTGACGTGGCGGAGTCCTTCACCTTCTCCGCGGTCTACAACGCGCCCGTGGTGTTCTTCTGCCAGAACAACCAGTGGGCGATCTCCGAGCCGACCGAGAAGCAGACCCGGGTGCCGCTCTACCAGCGCGCACAGGGCTTCGGCTTCCCTGGCGTCCGCGTCGACGGCAACGACGTCCTGGCGTGCCTGGCCGTGACGAAGTGGGCGCTGGAGCGCGCCCGCGCCGGCGAGGGGCCCACGCTGGTCGAGGCGTACACCTACCGCATGGGCGCCCACACCACCTCCGACGACCCGACGAAGTACCGGGCCGACGAGGAGCGCGAGGCGTGGGAGGCGAAGGACCCGATCCTGCGCGTTCGCCGGTACCTCGAGGCTTCAAACCACGCGGACGAGGGATTCTTCGCGGAACTGGAGACCGAGAGCGAGGCGTTGGGCAAACGAGTGCGCGAAGCGGTCCGCGCCATGCCGGACCCGGACCACTTCGCCATCTTCGAGAACGTGTACGCGGACGGGCATGCGCTCGTCGACGAGGAGCGCGCCCAGTTCGCCGCCTACCAGGCGTCGTTCGCGGACGTAGAGGGGGTCTGATCATGGCAGCCGAAAAGATGGCTCTGGCCAAGGCGATCAACGAATCGCTGCGCCGCGCCCTGGACTCCGACCCCAAGGTCCTCATCATGGGCGAGGACGTCGGCAAGCTCGGCGGCGTCTTCCGCGTGACGGACGGCCTCCAGAAGGACTTCGGCGAGAGCCGCGTCATCGACACCCCGCTCGCCGAGTCCGGCATCGTCGGCACGGCGATCGGTCTCGCCCTGCGCGGCTACCGCCCCGTGGTGGAGATCCAGTTCGACGGCTTCGTCTTCCCGGCCTACGACCAGATCGTCACGCAGCTCGCGAAGATGCACGCGCGATCGCTGGGCAAGGTCAAGCTGCCGGTCGTCGTCCGTATCCCCTACGGCGGCGGCATCGGCGCGGTCGAGCACCACAGCGAGTCCCCCGAGGCCCTCTTCGCGCACGTGGCGGGCCTGAAGATCGTCAGCCCCTCCAACGCGTCGGACGCGTACTGGATGATGCAGCAGGCCATCCAGAGCGACGACCCGGTGATCTTCTTCGAGCCCAAGCGGCGCTACTGGGACAAGGCCGAGGTCAACACCGAGGCGATCCCCGGCCCGCTGCACAAGGCGCGGGTCGTGCGCGAGGGCACCGACCTCACGCTGGCCGCGTACGGCCCGATGGTGAAGCTCTGCCAGGAGGTCGCCGACGCGGCCGCCGAGGAGGGCCGCAACCTGGAGGTCCTGGACCTGCGCTCGGTCTCCCCTCTGGACTTCGACTCGATCCAGACGTCGGTCGAGAAGACCCGCCGCCTGGTCGTGGTCCACGAGGCGCCGGTGTTCTTCGGCTCGGGCGCGGAGATCGCCGCCCGGATCACGGAGCGCTGCTTCTACCATCTGGAGGCCCCGGTGCTGCGGGTGGGCGGATACCACGCCCCGTATCCGCCGGCGCGTCTGGAGGAGGAGTACCTGCCGGGCCTGGACCGGGTGCTCGACGCCGTCGACCGTGCCCTGGCGTACTGAGGAGAGGGTCGTGACGACGATGACTGAAGCGTCCGTGCGCGAGTTCAAGATGCCCGACGTGGGCGAGGGACTCACCGAGGCGGAGATCCTCAAGTGGTACGTCCAGCCGGGCGACACGGTCACCGACGGCCAGGTGGTGTGCGAGGTCGAGACGGCCAAGGCGGCCGTCGAACTGCCCATCCCGTACGACGGGGTGGTCCGTGAGCTGCACTTCCCCGAGGGCACGACGGTGGACGTCGGTATGGCGATCATCGCCGTGGACGTGGCGGGTGGCGCGCCGGCCGCCGTCGAGGCGCCGGCCGCGCAGCCTCAGGCAACGGTCGAGGAGCCCAAGCCGGAGGGCTCGGGCCGCCAGCCGGTGCTGGTCGGCTACGGCGTGGCCCAGACCTCGACCAAGCGCCGCCCGCGCAAGGGAGCGGACGTTCCGCGCCAGGAGCCGGCGGCGCAGGCCCTGCAGTCCGAGCTGAACGGCCACGGGCCCGCTGCCGCCGCGGCGGTGGCCCCGCCCCGGCCGCTGGCCAAGCCCCCGGTGCGCAAGCTGGCGAAGGACCTGGGCGTCGACCTGGCCACGGTGACGCCCACCGGCCCCGACGGCATCATCACCCGCGAGGACGTCCACGCCGCGGTGGCCGCTCCGGCCCCGGCCGCCGAGCCGGTGCCGCAGGCCGCCCCCGTGGCCCCTGCCGCCGTCCCGGCGCCGCTGGTCACCTACGACACGGCGCGCGAGACCCGGATCCCGGTGAAGGGCGTCCGCAAGGCGACGGCGGCGGCGATGGTCGGCTCGGCGTTCACGGCCCCGCACGTCACGGAGTTCGTGACGGTGGACGTGACGCGCACGATGAAGCTGGTCGAGGAGCTCAAGGAGGACAAGGAGTTCGCGGGCCTGCGGGTGAACCCGCTGCTGCTGATCTCCAAGGCCCTGCTGGTCGCGATCAAGCGCAACCCGGACGTCAACGCGTCCTGGGACGAGGCCAACCAGGAGATCGTGCAGAAGCACTACGTCAACCTGGGCATCGCGGCGGCGACCCCCCGCGGCCTGATCGTCCCGAACATCAAGGACGCCCACGGCCTGACCCTGCCGCAGTTGGCTCAGGCGCTCGGCGACTTGGTGGCGACGGCGCGCGAGGGCAAGACCACCCCCGCCGCCATGCAGGGCGGCACGGTCACGATCACCAACGTCGGCGTCTTCGGCGTCGACACCGGCACGCCGATCCTCAACCCCGGCGAGTCCGCGATCCTCGCGGTCGGTGCGATCAAGCTCCAGCCGTGGGTCCACAAGGGCAAGGTCAAGCCCCGCCAGGTCACCACCCTGGCGCTCAGCTTCGACCACCGCCTGGTCGACGGCGAGCTGGGGTCCAAGGTGCTGGCGGACACGGCGGCGATCCTGGAGCAGCCGAAGCGGTTGATCACCTGGGCGTGAGCCACGGGCGACAGCGAGAGGGGCGGCCACTGTCGAGTGGCCGCCCCTTTGCCTGTGCCGCGGGTGTTAGCTGATGCGGGCGTAGCCGTAGCTGATCAGCTTCTTCACGTCCGACGTGCGGCTCGCCTCATCGGGGGCGGTGAGGACGGTGCCCATCACCGACTCGCCGTTGAGCGTGGCGGCGAAGACCAGGCAGTACTTGGCCTCGGTGCCGGAGCCCGTCTTGATGCCGAGCGTGCCGTTCCAGCCGAGCAGGGTGTTGGTGTTGTTCCAGGTCGCCATCGTCCGGATGGCCCCGGTCTTGGTGATCGTCTTGGCCGTGTAGGCCTTCGTCTTCACGACGGCCTTGAACGTGGTGTTCTTCATCGCGCTGCGCGCCAGCTTCGTCAGGTCGCGCGGCGTCGAGTAGTTGGAGCCGTTGCTTATGCCGTCGAACGAGTCGAAGTGCGTGTTTGTCATGCCCAGGCTCTTGGCCATGGTGTTCATCTTGCCGATGAAGTTCGCCGTGCGGGCCTTGACCGTCGTGCCGGAGCCGAACTTGTCGGCGAGGGTCATCGCGGCGTCACAGCCCGACTTGAGCATCATCCCGTACAGCAACTGACGGACGGTGACCTTGTCACCGACGATCAGATTGGCCGACGAGGCGCCCTTGGAGACGATGTAGTCGCTGACTTCCTTCCTGATCGTGACCTTGGTGTCCAGGTTCAGGTTCGCCTGCGAGAGCACGACCTTGGCGGTCATGACCTTCGTGGTGGAGGCGGTGAGCCTCTTCGTGTCCGCGGCCTTGGCGAAGAGGGTCGTGCCGGTCGCGCCGTTCATCAGGTACCCGCCCTTGGCGGTGATGGTGGGCGCCGTCACGGCTTGCGCGGGAGCCGCGGTGAGGGCTCCGGTGGCGAGCACGGCACCGGTCGTCACGGCGGCGGCCGCGGCTCTGCGGATACGGAGGCCCTTGGTGGCGGTTATCAACTGAAATACCCCGATTGCGTCGAATGCCCCGAATGCGCGGCCAAGTTGGAGGGGAGAGAAAGTGGGGCCGCACGTGTGTGACACGTAACTAGCACAGAAGGTTGTGCAACTGCTGGAGCCGATGTCGCTTCTTTGCCGGAGGATTTCGAAGAGGTCCGGATGCTGGACGAACGCCGCCATGCGTACGTGTTGTATCTATGCTGTGGGCATGCCTTCCGCCCCGCCCGCACCCCTCAAGCAGCCACCCGCCGCCGACCGCGTCTACACCCACGTCAAACAGGGCGTCCTGGACCGCCGTTACGAAGGCGGCACGCTGCTCACCGAGGGCGAGCTGGCCGAGGCCGTCGGCGTCTCGCGCACCCCGGTGCGGGAGGCGCTGCTGCGCCTGGAGGCCGAGGGGCTGATCAAGCTGTACCCGAAGAAGGGTGCCCTGGTCCTGCCGGTCTCCGCGCAGGAGATCAAGGACGTCGTGGAGACGCGGACCCTCGTCGAGGAGTTCGCGGCGCGCAAGGCCGTCCCCGCGCCGCCCGGACTCATCGAGCGCCTGGAGGAACTGCTCGCCCGCCAGAAGGAACAGGCGGCCGCGGGCGAACTCACCGCGGCAGCCGTCACCGACCGCTGCTTCCACGCGGAGATCGTCCGCAGCGCCGGCAACGAGATCCTGTCCCGGCTCTACGACCAGCTACGCGACCGTCAACTGCGCATGGGCGTAGCGATCATGTACTCCCACCCCGACCGCATCGCCAAGACCCTCGTCGAGCACGAGGAGATCCTTCAGGCGCTGCGCTCCGGGGACACCGAGGCCGCCGTCGCGCTGGTCCACCGGCACATCGACTGGTTCTCGCACCTCGCGCGGGGTGAGGAACGATGAGGTCCGCCGCACTGCCGGGCGACCCTCCGGGCGGCCGCCGTGCCGTCGCCGTCTGGGGCATAGGCGTCGCGGTCTACTTCGTCGCCGTCATCTTCCGTACGTCGCTGGGGGTCGCCGGCCTCGACGCCGCGGACCGCTTCGACGTGGGCGCCTCGGCCCTGTCGACGTTCTCGATCCTCCAACTGCTCGTGTACGCGGGCATGCAGATACCCGTCGGCCTGCTCGTCGACCGGCTAGGCACCAAGAAGGTGCTGGCCATCGGCACGGTGCTGTTCACCGCGGGCCAACTCGGCTTCGCCTTCTCGTCGTCGTACGGCATGGCCCTCGCCTCGCGCGCGCTGCTGGGCTGCGGCGACGCGATGACGTTCATCAGCGTGCTGCGGCTCGGCGCGCGCTGGTTCCCGGCCCGGCGCGGCCCGCTGATCGCCCAGCTCGCGGGACTCGCGGGCATGGCCGGCAACCTGGTCTCCACGCTGGTGCTGGCGCGGCTGCTGCACGGGGTGGGCTGGACGGCGGCGTTCGCGTGCAGCGCGGGCGCGGGTGCCGTGGTGCTCGTGCTGACCCTGCTGTTCCTGAAGGACCACCCCGAGGGCCACGAGCCGGAGCCGCTGCTGCACCGGGGTTCGGCGTACGTACGACGTCAGATCGCCGCGTCCTGGCGGGAGCCGGGTACCCGCCTCGGGCTGTGGGTGCACTTCACGACGCAGTTCCCGGCGATGGTGTTCCTGCTGCTGTGGGGGATGCCGTTCCTGGTCCAGGCGCAGGGGCTGTCCCGGGCCACGGCCGGTGAACTGCTCACCCTCGTCGTCCTGTCCAACATGGTCGTGGGCCTGGTCTACGGCCAGATCGTGGCCCGGCACCACGAGGCACGCCTCCCGCTGGCGCTCGGCACCGTCGCGGCGACGGCGGCGATGTGGGCGACGACGCTTCTCTGGCCCGGCGAGACGGTGCCGATGTGGCTGCTGATCGTGCTGTGCACGGTGCTCGGGGCGTGCGGACCGGCCTCGATGCTCGGCTTCGACTTCGCGCGTCCGGCGAATCCCCCGGAGCGTCAGGGCACGGCGTCCGGCATCACCAACATGGGTGGTTTCGTGGCCTCGATGACGACGCTGTTCGCGATCGGTGTGCTGCTGGACGCGACCGGCGACGACTACACCGTCGCCTTCTCGTTCGTCTTCGTCCTCCAGGCCCTGGGGATCAGCCAGATCCTGCGGCTGCGCAAGCGGGCGGCACGCAGGGAGCGGGAACGGCTCGTCGCCAGCAGGGTGGAGACGGTGCACGTTCCCGCGTGAGCCGACGGTGTCAGAGGGCCGGGACGAGAGTGAGATACGCGAGCCCGAGCACCCCGCGGTAGCTCATCCACTGGGCACGATGGCGGTCGAGCCGCTCACGGGTCTCGTCCGCCAGCGGGTGCCCGGGGTTCTGCGCCAGCCACACCTCGACGTCCGCCTGGTACGCCGACTCGAACTCCTCCCACTCGTCGAGGTTCGCCGTCTCCGTCCACTCCGGACGGAACCCGGCGGCGACCACGTGGTCGAGGAGGGTGGCGAGGTCGTACTGGTCCGTGGCGTCGGCGCCCGGCCACATGCCCTTGAGTTCGGCGGCGGTCGGGGGACGTTGCCAGAAGCCCTCCCCGAGCAGGACACGGCCGTCGTCGCTGACGAGACGGCGTAGTTCGCGCAGGGCTTCGGCGGTGTGCCCGGGCGGCTCGGCCGCGCTCAGGGCCTGGCTCGCTCCGACGCACAGGACCAGGTCGGCGGGGCCGCGCGAGCTTCCCGTCCCGGACTCCTCGATGAACTCGACCCGTTCCGCCAGCCCTCTGGCCTCGGCGTTGCGGCGGCCGCGGGCGAGGTCCTCGGCGTTGAGGTCCACCCCGACGCCGGTGGCCTGCGGCGCGGACGCGAGGACGCGGAGCATCAACTCGCCCCAGCCGCAGCCGATGTCGAGGACGGTGCGGGGATCCGTGCGGGTGAGTCGCTCGACGAGGCTCTGTGCCCGGGTCTCGGACAGCGGGCCGTGGAACGTCAGTCGGGTCAGGCGCGGGGGGAGCACGGACGTGGGTGTGGTGTGTATCTGGGTGTCGGTCACGACGGGACGTTAGCCGCGGGCGGGCAGCCGACGACACCGGTTTTCGTGCCCGCCGTCCCTGCCCGCCCGAAGTGCCCTACTGCGTGACCGTGAAGTTCCGCAGGATCGCCGCCGTCAGGCTCGGGTCGCCCTCCGTCTTCAGCCGGTCCGCCACCGACTCCGCCGTGACCCGGCCGCAGGCCAGGCGGACGTAGGTCTCCCAGTCGAGGGTGAGGGTGGCGGCGGGACCGAGCGCGGGGGCCGTTTCGAGGGTGCCGCGGCCCTGGATGTCGACGCGGATCGTGCGCAGGAACTCGATCGGGCCGTGCACGTCGAGGACGATCGCCGAGCTGCGCGGGGCGTCGGCCTTGGTGGCGACGATGTCGGGCAACTGGGAGAGGAGGACGTCCCGGGCCACGTGCGCGCCGGGGGAGTCGAGGTTGCCGGGGCGGCCGAGGGCGGCGCGCAGGTCCTGCTCGTGCACCCACACGTTGAAGGCGTGGCCGCGCATCGATTCTTCGAGCGTGATCTCCGCGCCGAGCTGCCCGCGCACCTTGGTGCCCGGGTCACGGGACTCGTTGCGCAACTGCCGGTTGCGGCGGATGATCGTGTACTCGAGCTCGGAGGTCATCTCCGGTGCCGTGTGGTGACGGCGGACGTCGACCTGCATCTCCATGTACCGCTGGTGGTCGTTGGTGACGTGGAAGAGGTCGCGCGGGAGCGTGTGGATGGGGCGCGGGTCGCCGAGCATCTCGCAGTCCAGGCCGATGACATGCGAGACCACATCGCGCACCGACCAGCCGGGGCAGGGCGTTCGCCGGTTCCACTCGCCTTCGACGAGCGGCGTCACGAGCTCGGATATCGCATCGATGGAGTGGGTCCAGGCGTCGGCGTAGGGCTGGAGGGTGGGATGCAGACTCACGGAACGGGACCCCTCGGCGGTCGGTACACGGGCGGGTTGTGGCGGCGTTGCCAGTGGGAGGTGGCGGCTGTCGGCGGGTGTCTTGAACGCTAAGTTACGCTGCTGTGAGGCACCCCGGCAGTGCTTTCGTGTGACGATCGTAGGCCCGTGTGGATGCCCTTGTGGACCGCTCGAATGCCAGGACGGTGGTACTGTGCGCGCCTCTCTGCTCCAGATCGACGTCAATGAGGGCGAATCGGTCGAATCGCGTCGAGTGCGCGTAGCGTCCCTCGTCCGGGAACAGGCCGGGTCGGCCGACCTCGTGGTACTGCCCGAACTGTGGACCACCGGCGCCTTCGCCTACGAGGGGTTCGGCAGCGAGGCCGAGCCGCTCGACGGGCCGACGTACGAGGTGATGGCGAAGGCCGCGAGCGACGCGGGCGTGTGGCTGCACGCGGGCTCGATCCCCGAGCGGGATCCGGAAGGGCCCCTCTACAACACCTCTCTCGTCTTCTCCCCCTCCGGTGAGCTGGCCGCCGCGTACCGGAAGATCCACCGGTTCGGCTTCGACAAGGGCGAGGCGGTGCTGATGGCCGCGGGCGAGGACCTTGTGACGGTCCGGCTGCCCGAGACCACGCTGGGCCTGGCCACCTGCTACGACCTCCGTTTCCCCGAACTCTTCCGCTCTCTCGTCGACGCCGGCGCCGAGACCCTGGTCGTCCCCGCGGGCTGGCCGGAGCGCCGCCGGGCGCACTGGACGCTGCTGGCTCAGGCGCGGGCGGTGGAGAACCAGGCGTTCGTGCTCGCCTGTGGAACGGCCGGGACGCACGCCGGAGTTCCGCAGGCCGGTCACTCGATCGTGGTCGATCCGTGGGGCGAGGTGCTGGCGCAGGCCGGTGCGGGGGAGCAGGTCCTGACGGTGGAGTTCGACCCGGGCAAGGTCGCGGTGACGCGGGATCAGTTCCCGGCGCTCAAGGACCGCATGCTGGGGCTGCCGGCACCACGCCGCTGACCCGGGCCGGCCTCAGTCGTCTTTCCGGTCCTTCTCCGCCAGGTGGATCACACACACCGCCACCGCGATCAGCAGCGCCGGATCGGCGTCGTCCCGGACGACGTCCACGCCGTAGGTGTCGCGGATGTGCATCCAGCGGCGGGAGACCACGGCCAGGAGTTCGCCGTCGTACTCGACGGCGAACTCGCGGTCCAGGATCTTGCCGCTGACGTCGAGTTCCGTGCTGCCGTCGGCCAGGGCCACCCGGTAGTGGTTGCGCAGCAGGGACAGCCGTTTACGGCGGATCGTGGCGAGCGGTCCTCCGTCGCGTTCGATCACCATCGTGTCGCGCAGGGCGAACATCTTCTGGTGGATGTCGATGACGACGTTGCCCTGCGTGTCCTTCAGCTCGAAGGTGTCCCGCAGCCGCATCGCCTTGCCGTCGACGAGGAACACCTTGTTGCCCCGGTCGTCCTCGATCCAGTAGTCGTCACCGAAGCCGAGAAGCCGGTCGCGTACGAGGAATCTCATGACACGAGGGGTTCCCCGCCGCCCGGGCCGAAACGCCGTCTGTAGGCCGACGGACTGAGCCCGGTCTCGCGCCGCACGCGCGTGCGCAGGTTCGCCGCGGTGCCGAGTCCGCTGCGTGCCGCGACCACGTCCAGGCGTTCCTCGCCGCGCTCGATCAGCCGGCACGCGAGCGTGACCCGCTCCCCCGTCAGCCAGGCCAGCGGCGTCGTCCCGAGCTGTGCCCGAAAGCGCCGGTGCAGGGTCGCCGGCGACACCGCCGCCCGCGCGGCCAGGTCCGCCACGGTCAGCGGCTCCCCCAGCCGCGCCTGGGCCCACGCCAGCAGCGGGGCGAGCGACTCGTCCGGCACGTCCGGCAGCGGCCGCTCCACGAACTGCTTCTGCCCGCCGTCCCGGTGCGCGGCGAACACCAGCCTGCGGGAGACGGCGTTGGCCACCTCGGCGCCATGGTCCCGCCGTACGACGTGCAGGCACAGGTCGAGCGCGGCGGCGCTGCCCGCGGCGGTCAGGATGTCGCCGTCGTCGACGAACAGCACGTCCGGTTCCAGCAGGACCGTCGGATGCAGCGCCCGGAAGATGTCGGCCCAGCGCCAGTGGGTGGTGGCCCGGCGCCCATCCAGCAGCCCGGCCTCGGCGAGCGCGAAGCTTCCGGTGCACAGGCTCATCACGCGCGCCCCACGCGCGTGCGTGCGGCCGATGGCGTCGAGTACGGCGGCCCCGCGCGGGACGACGTTGTCCGGGCGGCCGGGCACGACGAGGGTGTCCGCCTCGTCGACCGCGTCCAGCGGGGCCACGCCGGTCATCGTGAAGAAGCCGTGGTTCATCCGCACCTCGCGCGTGGGCGCGCACAGCGTCACGTCGTACAGCGGCCCGGCGAGCCCCAGCTCGGGCCGCGGCAGCCCGAACAGCTCGGTCGCGACGCCGACCTCGAACGGGTTGGTGCCCTCGTCGACGATCACGGCCACCCGGTGCCCCGGCCGCTGAGAGGATCCTTGCGACATATGCGATTCCTAGCACTCGTACGGCGCCGGGACCACCCCGCACGATGAGCGCATGGAACCCATCTCGCTCGACGCGGCCCTCGCCTCCTTCACCCAGACCTGGAGCCCGCGCATCGTCACGGCCGTCAACGACTACGACGTCCGCGTGGCCAAGGTCGACGGCGAACACGTCTGGCACGTCCACGACCACACCGACGAGTTCTTCCTGGTCCTCGACGGCGAACTGCACATCTCTCTGCGCGAGGACGGCACGGAACGCACGGTCGTCCTCCCCAGGGGCTCGGTCTTCACGGTCCCCCGCGGCATCGAACACAAGCCGTACGCCCCCGCCCCGGCGGCCATCCTCCTCCTCGAACCCACCGGCACCCTGACCGTCGGCGACCGCCACGACGAGATACCGGCCCATGTGGACGCGACCACCGGGCACGCCCTGACCTGAGTGTCAGTGCGGGGTGGCACTCTTGGGGCATGACCGACTCCGCCCCGCGCCGCGTGCGCGTCCGCGCCCCCGAGCTGGTCGGCGCGGGCGGCTGGCTGAACACGGGCGATCGCTCGTACACCCTGGCCGACCTGCGAGGGCGCATCGTCGTACTCGACTTCTGGACGTTCTGCTGCATCAACTGCCTGCACGTCCTGGACGAGCTCAGGCAACTGGAGCGCAAGCACCGGGACACGGTGGTCGTCATCGGGGTGCACTCGCCGAAGTTCGTGCACGAGGCCGAGCACGAGGCGGTCGTCGACGCCGTGGAGCGCTACGGCGTCGAGCACCCCGTCCTGGACGACCCCGAGCTCGCCACCTGGAAGCAGTACGCGGTGCGGGCCTGGCCGACGCTCGTCGTGATCGACCCCGAGGGCTACGTCGTCGCCCAGCACGCGGGCGAGGGCCATGTGCACGCCATCGAGCGCCTGGTGACCGAGCTGGAGGCCGAGCACGAGGCCAAGGGCACCCTGCGGCGCGGCGACGGACCGTACGTGCCACCGGAGCCGGAGCCGACCGTGCTGCGCTTCCCGGGCAAGGCACTGCTCCTGCCGTCCGGGAACTTCCTGGTCAGCGACACCACCCGGCATCAGCTCGTGGAGCTGGAGGCGGACGGGGAGACGGTCGTCCGGCGGATCGGCCAGGGCAGCCGCGGGCTCACCGACAGCACCTCGGTGCGCTCGCGCTTCACCGAACCGCAGGGCCTGGCGCTGCTGCCGGACGGCTCCGTGGTCGTCGCCGACACGGTGAACCACGCACTGCGGCGCTTCGACCCCGGCAGCGGCCGCACCACCACCCTCGCGGGCACCGGCCACCAGTGGATGCGGGGCGACGCCACATCCGGCCCCGCGCGCGAGGTCAACCTGTCCTCACCGTGGGACGTGGCGTGGTGGCAGGGCAAGGTCTGGATCGCCATGGCCGGCATCCACCAGCTATGGGTGTACGACCCGGACTCCGGCACCGTCTCCGTCACCGCCGGCACCTCCAACGAGGGCCTCGTCGACGGTCCCGGAGCAGAGGCCTGGTTCGCCCAGCCGTCGGGCCTCGCGGCGACGCCCGACCGGTTGTGGCTGGCCGACTCGGAGACCTCGGCGCTGCGCTGGGTCGACCTCGACGGCGCCGTCCACACCGCCGTCGGCACCGGCCTGTTCGACTTCGGCCACCGTGACGGAACCGCCGAACAGGCCCTGCTCCAGCACCCGTTGGGTGTCACGGCCCTGCCCGACGGCTCGGTCGCGATCAGCGACACCTACAACCACGCCCTGCGCCGCTACGACCCGGCGACCGGCGAGGTCACCACCCTCGCGACGGACCTGCGGGAGCCGTCGGACGCGGTGCTGGCCGGCGACGACATCGTGGTGGTGGAGTCGGCCCGGCACCGGCTCACCCGGCTGCGCCTGCCCGAGGAGGCCGTACGCGTCGAGTCGGTCGCCCACCGCACCCAGCGCGCGGCCACCGAAGTCGCCCCCGGCAAGCTGCACCTGGACGTGATCTTCCAGGCCCCGGCGGGCCAGAAGCTGGACACCCGGTACGGCCCCTCGACCCGCCTGCTGGTCTCCTCGACCCCACCGGAGCTGCTGCGCACGGGCGAGGGTGCGGGCACCGACCTCTCCCGCACCCTCGAACTCGACCCGTCCGTCCCGGAGGGCGTCCTGCACGTCTCGGCGATGGCCGCCTCCTGCGACGACGACCCTGCCAACGAATATCCGGCCTGCCATGTCCACCAACAGGACTGGGGCGTGCCGGTCCGCCTGACCGATACGGGCGCCGACCGACTTCCGCTGGTGCTGGCCGGGATGGACGCTCAGACGCCGTAGCCGTCGCTGTATCCGTCCCGCCGGTGGTGGTGGTGTTCGTCCTCGACGACCGGAGTCGTCGGCGGCACCACCACCCGCTTGCGCCGGGCGATGCTGCTGAACGTGGTGACGCCGATCAGTCCCACGATCATGAAGATGACCCCGACCAGATCGAGGTTGACGCCGTCCATCTCCCAGTCGGTCGCGAATGTGAGGATGGCTCCCACGGCGATGAGGATGATGCATCCGCCGAGGCCCATATGTGTCGCCTCCCTGTCCGGTGGTTCCGGTCGGAGGCGGGTACCCCACGTATCCCGGACTACCCCTCCAGGAACGCCACCAGCGAGTTCGCCAGCAGCCACGGGTCGTCCGCGCCGCACAACTCCCGCACGCTGTGCATCGAGAGGATCGCCACCCCGATGTCGACGGTCTTGATGCCGTGCCGGGCCGCGGTGATCGGGCCGATGGTGGTGCCGCAGGGCATGGAGTTGTTGGAGACGAAGGACTGGAAGGGGACTTCGGCCTTCTCGCAGGCCGCCGCCCACACCGCCCGGCCCGAACCGTCGGTCGCGTAGCGGTTGTTGACGTTGACCTTCAGGATCGGCCCGCCGTTGACGCGCGGGTGGTGCGTCGGGTCGTGGCGCTCGGCGTAGTTGGGGTGGACCGCGTGGCCGGTGTCGGAGGAGAGACAGACGGTGCCCGCGAAGGCGCGCGCCCGGTCCTCGTACGACCCGCCGCGCGCGAACACCGAGCGCTCCAGGACGCTGCCCAGCAGCGGCCCGTCCGCACCCGTGTCGCTCTGCGAGCCGTTCTCCTCGTGGTCGAAGGCCGCCAGCACCGGGATGCAGGACAGCTCGGCGCCCGAGCCGGCCACTGCGGCCAGCGCGGCCGTACCGGCGTGCACCGACAGCAGGTTGTCCATGCGGGGACCGGCGACGAGCTCGTTGTCCCGGCCCAGGTAGGCGGGCGCCTCGATCGAGTGGACCATCAGGTCCCAGCCCGTGACCTCGCCGGCCGTCAGTCCGGCCGTCTCCTCCAGGAAGGCGATGAGGTCGCCGTCGCGCACGTCGCCGAGGCCCCAGACGGGCTGGAGGTGCCGCTGCTTGTCGAGCTTGAGCCCCTCCGCCGAGACCGAGCGGTCCAGGTGGATGGCGAGCTGGGGGACGCGCAGCAGCGGGCGGTCCACGTTCACCAGCCGCGTCGAGCCGTCCCGCAGCGTCAGCCGGCCGGCGAGGCCCAGGTCGCGGTCGAGCCA
Organism: Streptomyces sp. NPDC036764; assembly: GCF_055609385.1. Classification (NCBI taxonomy): domain Bacteria; kingdom Bacillati; phylum Actinomycetota; class Actinomycetes; order Kitasatosporales; family Streptomycetaceae; genus Streptomyces; species Streptomyces sp. NPDC036764. Next base: position 490,043 of record NZ_JBVJPT010000003.1, on the reverse strand, counting down.
GGAGTTGAGCAGCGGTCCGCCGTAGATCTCCACGGCCACCTGACGCCAGCCGTGCCCACCGGTGTCGGGCAGCGGCTTCACCCGCAGGTTGGGGGAGTCCGTGTGCGCGCCGACGACCCGGAACGGCGTGTGGGGCGCCGCGCCCTCGAGGACGTACCAGGCCACGATCGCGCCACCGCGCAGCACGTATTTGCCACCGCTCGTTCCGTCCCAGGCGTCCGTCTCCGAGACCTGCCTGAATCCGGCCTTCTCCAGCCTCTCGGCGGCGTTCGCCACGGCGTGGTACGGCGACGGGCTCGCCGCCAGGAAGGACATGAGGTCGTCGGTGTGGCCGCGATCGAAGCGGGGGGGTTCGCTCATGGGGTTCACCTTAACGACGTACGAGGGCCCGCTCCCGGAGAAGGGGAGCGGGCCCTCGTAAGGGCGATGTGGAATGTCCGTGAGTGACTGGAACGACTGGCTGGAAGGGCGGTGAAGGCCCGGTCCGGCTAGAAGGCCGCCTCGTCCAGCTCCATCAGGTCCAGATCGACGCCCTCGGCGAGCTTGCGCGCACCGGTGACGCCCGGCAGGACGTTGGCCGCGAAGAACTTCGCCGCCGCGATCTTGCCGGTGTAGAACGCCTTGTCCTTGGCCGACGCCGTCTGGAGCTTCTCGGCGGCGACCGCGGCACCCTTGAGCAGCAGGTAGCCGACGACGACGTCACCGGAGGCGAGCAGCAGGCGGCTGGTGTTCAGGCCCACCTTGTAGATGTTCTTGACGTCCTGCTCGGTGGCCGCGAGGTCGGTCAGCATCAGGCCGACGATGGCCTCCAGCTCGACGGCGGCCTTCGCGAGGTGCTCGCGGGCGCCGGCCAGCTCCTCGCCGCCCTCGGCGAGCGCCAGGAACTTCTTGATGTCCTCGGCGAGCGAGTTCAGCGCCGCGCCCTGGTTGCGGACGATCTTCCGGAAGAAGAAGTCCTGGCCCTGGATCGCGGTCGTGCCCTCGTACAGGGTGTCGATCTTGGCGTCGCGGATGTACTGCTCGATCGGGTACTCCTGGAGGAACCCGGAGCCGCCGAAGGTCTGGAGCGACTGCGCGAGCTGCTCGTAGCCCTTCTCGGAGCCGTAGCCCTTCACGATCGGCAGCAGCAGGTCGTTCAGCGCGTGCTCGGCCTTGACGTCCTCGCCCGCGGCCTCCTTGACGGCGATCGCGTCCTGGATCGAGGCGGTGTACAGCACCAGGGCACGCATGCCCTCCGCGTACGCCTTCTGCGTCATCAGCGAGCGGCGCACGTCGGGGTGGTGGGTGATGGTGACCTTGGGCGCGGACTTGTCCATGAAGTTCGCGAGGTCGGGACCCTGGACGCGCTCCTTGGCGTACTCCAGCGCGTTCAGGTAGCCCGTCGACAGCGTGGAGATCGCCTTCGTGCCGACCATCATGCGAGCGAACTCGATGATGCGGAACATCTGGCGGATGCCCTCGTGCTTGTCGCCGATCAGCCAGCCCTTGGCGGGGTGCTGGTCGCCGAAGGTCATCTCGCAGGTGTTGGAGGCCTTCAGGCCCATCTTGTGCTCGACGTTCGTGGCGTAGACGCCGTTGCGCTCGCCCAGCTCGCCGGTCTCGAAGTCGAAGAGGTACTTCGGGACGAGGAAGAGGGACAGGCCCTTGGTGCCCGGACCGGCACCTTCCGGCCGCGCGAGCACGTAGTGAAGGATGTTCTCCTCCATGTCGTGCTCACCAGAGGTGATGAACCGCTTCACGCCCTCGATGTGCCAGGAGCCGTCCTCCTGCTGGACCGCCTTGGTGCGGCCGGCGCCGACGTCGGAACCCGCGTCGGGCTCGGTCAGCACCATGGTGGAACCCCAGGTCCGCTCCACGGCGATCTGGGCGATCTTCTTCTGTACGTCGTTGCCCTCGTCGTAGAGGATCCCGGCGAACGCCGGACCGGAGGAGTACATCCACACGGCCGGGTTCGAGCCGAGGATCAGCTCCGCGTACGACCAGATCAGCGACGGGGGAGCCGTCGTACCGCCGATGGCCTCCGGGAGACCGAGCCGCCAGTACTCCGAGTCCATGAAGGCCTTGTAGCTCTTCTTGAAGGACGCCGGGACCGGCGCGGTGTTCGTCTCGGGGTCGAAGACCGGCGGGTTGCGGTCGGCGTCCGCGAAGGACTCCGCCAGCTCGTTCTCGGAGAGGCGGGTCAGCTCCTCCAGGATGCTCTTCGCGGTCTCGACGTCCATCTCCTCGAAGGGACCCGTGCCATACAGCTTGTCGCGTCCCAGTACTTCGAAGAGGTTGAACTCGATGTCGCGGAGGTTCGACTTGTAGTGCCCCATGGTGACGACTCCGTAGAGGGATCGGCGAGGCACTTGGATCCTCGCGCTAGTTCACGTACCAACAAGTAGCTACGATGATGCTACCCGCCAGTAATAAGACGCAACCCCGATCCGCAATCTGTGACAGGTCACACCGGAACCGTCAGTGTCGCCGTGTATCCCTGCGTCACGCTCCCCTTCATCGCGGCCGTCTGCCGGTCGTGGCCGTCGCTGAAGATCCCGTCGGTCTCCAGGGAGAGACCGCTCAGGTTGCGCACGCTCTCGGCGTAGCCGTCCGAGGCGTACACCGTGTCGCAGACGTCCTTCGGGAAGGCGAGCTGAGAGGTGTTCGTGACGGACGTCGCCGCGGTGGCGTCCGCGAGGCTGCCGTACACCTCGAAGTGGATGTGCGGCCAGCGGCCCGCGTAACAGCCGGGGAAGACGCTCCTGAAGGTGACCCGGCCCTCGTCGTCGGTCTCCTGCACACCGCGCAGGTAGTTCTCCTCGGTGACGTCGTCCGAGTACAGGGAGTAGTTGCCGTCCCGGTCGCAGTGCCAGATGTAGACGGCGGCGCCCTTCTTCGGCGTCCCGCAGCCCGAGGCGGCGTCCACGACGGTGAGCGTGACGGTCAGGGGCACGCCCTCGGCGGTGCCGCCCGCGGACTCGCCGAAGCTGCTGGTGATGTCGCTGCGCACGACACCGCTCTCCTTCAGCACGTTCACGCCGTTCGAGCCGTCGCCGGGGAACGGCCCCGCGGTCTCCTCCGGGATGGTCGCGCACTCGGCGGACGACGAGGAGGCGGGGTCGCCGGAGCCCTTGGGGGAGGCGCCGGCCGAGGTCTCGTCCTCGGACGTGCAGCCCACCAGCGGGATCAGGCCCGCCCCCGCCATCAGCCGGATCATGCGGCGGCGGGCGAGGACGGGGAGGTCGTAGGAGAGCCCCCGGTCGTGCTCGTGGACCTCGGCGTCGTCGTGTGGGTGCATGGCTGTCCCCTTGCCGGTGCGGTGCCGTGCGCGGCACTTCTCGCGTTGCGGCCGACGCTATGAGCGGTCGCGGTGCGAAACCAGCGCGGTGACTGTCGAGTCGCTGTCAAGTCGCTGTCGGTTTGCCCGAGGCCCCGTCCCGGTCCGCCGCCCCGGCGGCTCTCGGTACGCTTGCGCCCATGTACGGCTACGACCAGAACGGTGCACAGCAGCAGTACGCCCCGCCGCAGCAGCCCATGGCCGGTGGCGTCGGCGGGTACGGCCAGCAGCCGCCGCTCTACCCCGAGCCGTCCCCGCCCTCGCTCGCGGACGCGGTGCGCGCCTTCACCACCGGGCAGATGTCCGCCGAGGACTTCCAGCAGGTCTTCGCGACGTCCAAGGTCTACTGCCCGCGCGGCGACAACCCGGGCTTCCTCGCCCTGCACAACACCCAGCAGCCGGTGATCCCGATGTTCACCTCGCTGAAGGAGCTGCGCAGGTACGCGGGCAAGGAGTCCAAGTACTTCGTCATCACCGGCGCCGAGGTGATCGACCTGCTGCCGACCGGCTACGGCTTCGTCGTCGACATGGAGGGCGAGCACCGCATGGTCTTCGACGCGAAGGCCGTGGAGCAGATGGTGGAGTTCGCGATGCGGCGGATGTACGGGTAGCGCCTCGCGGGGTGCCGCGCCGGGTTGAGTGGCGTCTGCGGGTTCGTTGTGGCCGGTCGCGCCCACGCGGCGGAGCCGCATATTGATACAGCCCCGCGCCCCTGGGGGCGTTCAGGAGCCCGGTGTTTTGAGGCGCAGCGCCAGGCCGTCGAGGACGATGTCCAGGGCCGCCGCGAACTTTGCGTCCCGCATGGTTGCCGGGTCGGTGGTGGCGACCTGCTCCGTCTCGGCGTAGCCCTTCGCCAGGTGTTCGTGCTCCGCCACCGCCTGCTGGGCCGCGGGCATCAGGCGTGCGATGAACTCGGCCTCCGTCTCGCCGGAACGGGCGACCGTGATGAGCCAGGCGCCCTCGGTGGTGCTCATCCCGATGACGTACGACAGGACGGCGTCGATCGCCCCGCTAGGGTCCGGGAACCCGGCGGCCGTGAACAGGGCGGCCAAGCGCTCCGAGTACGACATGAGGTTGGGGCCGAGGTAGGCGAGGCCCGCCTGGCCGAGGACCGAGGACAGCCACGGGTGCCGTAGCGCCGTCGTACGGAAGGAGTGCGCGGCCTGCGCCACGGCCGCGCGCCAGTCGGGGCTGTCCGCCGGTGGTACGTGGATCTCGGCGGCGACCTCGTCGACGGCCAGCTCCATCAGCTCGTCCTTGGTCGCGACGTGCCGGTAGAGGGAGGCCGCGCCGGCGTTCAGCCTGGTGGCGAGCTTGCGCATGCTCAGCGCCTCCACGCCCTCCGCGTCCAGCATGACGATCGCCTCGCGCACGATCGTGGCCCGGCTGAGCGTGGGCTGGTCGGACTCGCGCTGGGGGCGGGCCCACACGGAGGGGATGGAGCTCTGCTTCGTCGTCCTGGCGGCCATCGGCACTCCTTCGCATCCCTGCGTACATCGTTCGCATCGAGCGTACAGGAATGAGGTGTTGCGAACACTGTTCCGCTGTGCGTACAGTGTTCGCAACGAAGGAACGGTGTTCACGAACCGGAGGGGAACGTCATGGACGTCAAGGGAACGCGTGATCCGCACCGCTGGTGGATCCTGATCGTGCTCTGCCTGAGCACGCTGGTGCTGGTCGTCGACAGCATGGCGCTGACCGTCGCGGTGCCGGTGATGACCGGGGAGCTCGGGGCGAGCGCGCAGGAGACCCAGTGGATCCTGGACTCCTACATCCTGGTGTTCGCGGGTCTGCTGCTCACCGCCGGCAGCCTGGGCGACCGGTTCGGACGCCGCAAGGTGATGCTGATCGGGCTCCTGCTCTTCGGGGCGGCGTCACTGGCCGCGACCTGGTGCGCGAACCCCGGTGAGGTGATCGCCGTTCGCGTCGCGATGGGTGTCGGCGGGGCGCTGATCATGCCGTCCACCCTGTCGATCCTCATCACCGTCTTCGACGAGGAGGAGCGTGGCAAGGCGATGGCGGCCTGGAGCTCGGTGTCGATGCTCGGACTGGTCGGCAGCCCGGTGCTCGGCGGTGTCCTGATCGAGCACTTCTCCTGGCAGTCGATCTTCTTCGTCAACGTGCCGATCGTGGCGCTCGCCGTCGTCGCCGGTCTGACGCTGATGCCGGAGTCCAGGGCACCCTGGCAGAAGCCGGACCCGCTCGGCGCGGTGCTGTCGGCGGTCGGGATGACGGCCCTGGTCTGGTGGATCATCGAGCTCCCGCAGCACGCGGTGTGGACCGCCGCCCTGCCCGTGGCCCTGGTGTCCCTGGCCGGCTTCGTGGTCTGGGAGAACGTCACCAAGTCCCCGATGGTCCCGCTGGTCCTCTTCAAGCACCGCAACTTCAGCGGCGGTTCGCTCTCCCTGGCGCTCGTCCAGATCGGCAACGGCGGTCTGCTGCTGGTCCTGACCCAGTACCTCCAGTTCGTGCTCGGCTACTCGCCGATCAAGGCGGGCCTCGCCTTCCTGCCGCTGGCGATCACGGCCCTCGTCGGCAACGGCGTCGGGGTCAAGCTCGCCGCGAAGTACGGCAACCGGTGGGTGATCCTCGCGGGGATGCTGGTGATGGTCGCCTGCTTCGCGCTGCTGACCACGGTCTCGGCGGACTCCGGCTTCACTGTCCCGGCGGTGGCGCTCGGTCTGCTCGGCCTCGGCGCGGGCCTGGCGATGCCGGCCGCGGTGGGCGCGCTGATGGGCACGATCCCCGAGGACAAGGCGGGCGTCGGCTCCGCCCTGAACGACACCGTCCAGCAGTCCGGCACCGCCCTCGGCATCGCGATCCTCGGCTCGCTGCTGTCGAGCGGCTTCGCGGACCGGATGCCCGAGGGGGTGCCCGAGGAGGCGAAGCACTCGATCGCCGGTGCGGTCGCCGGCGGCGACGCCGGTCTGATCGCGGCGGCCCGCGAGGCCTTCACCGCCTCGATGTCCACCACCTTCACGGTCAGCGCGATCGGTGTGCTCGCCGCGGCGCTGCTGGCGACCCTGGTCATGCGCGACGACCGGCGGGCGCCGCAGGAGCCGGCCGGCGCCCCCGAGGAGCAGCCCGAACTGGTCGGCTGACCCCATCGGACCGGCTCTTCCTGACACACTGAGCCGCCGTCGAAGCACCGGATCCTCGTGACGAAGGCCGGCGCCCGCCCCGGGTGTCGGCCTTCGGCGTGCCCGGCGGGAATGGTTGCCGCGCCTTTCCCGTTAGAGGTGGCAAGAAGTTCAATGCTCAACTAAACTGGCCGCACAAGGAGGTACCGACATGCCTGCAGTGACCGTCGAGAACCCGCTGACGCTGCCCCGCGTCGCCGCGCCCGCGGATGCGGTGGCCCGTCCCGTGCTCACCGTCACGACCGCGCCGAGCGGGTTCGAGGGTGAGGGCTTCCCGGTGCGCCGTGCGTTCGCCGGGATCAACTACCGCCACCTGGACCCGTTCATCATGATGGACCAGATGGGCGAGGTGGAGTACGCGCCGGGTGAGCCCAAGGGCACCCCCTGGCACCCGCACCGCGGCTTCGAGACCGTCACCTACATCATCGACGGGATCTTCGACCACCAGGACTCCAACGGCGGTGGTGGCACCATCACCAACGGGGACACCCAGTGGATGACGGCCGGCTCGGGTCTGCTGCACATCGAGGCCCCGCCGGAGTCGCTGGTCATGTCCGGCGGTCTCTTCCACGGCCTGCAGCTCTGGGTGAACCTCCCGGCCAAGGACAAGATGATGGCGCCGCGCTACCAGGACATCCGCGGTGGCAACGTCCAGCTCCTCACCTCCCCCGACGGCGGCGCGCTGCTGCGTGTCATCGCCGGCGAGCTGGACGGCCACCAGGGTCCCGGCATCACCCACACCCCGATCACGATGATCCACGCGACCCTCGCCCCGGGCGCGGAGATCACCCTGCCGTGGCGCGAGGACTTCAACGGCCTCGCGTACGTCCTCGCGGGCCGCGGTGCCGTGGGCGCCGAGCGCCGTGCGATCCACATGGGCCAGACGGCGGTGTTCGGCGAGGGCGGTTCGCTGACCGTCCGCGCCGACGAGAAGCAGGACTCGCACACGCCGGACCTGGAGGTCGTCCTCCTCGGCGGGCAGCCGATCCGTGAGCCGATGGCCCACTACGGCCCGTTCGTCATGAACACCAAGGACGAACTCATGCAGGCCTTCGAGGACTTCCAGAAGGGCCGGCTCGGCACCGTCCCGGCGGTCCACGGAATGAACGGCGAGGGTCCGTCCGAGGCCTGACCCCGCCCGGTACCCGGTACGACGAGGCCCGCAGCCGCACCCCTCGGTGTGGCTCCGGGCCTTTCGTCACCCGCCCGGTCCGTCCGCGGACGACAGCCCCGCTCCGCGCGTGATCCGCTGGAACCGTGCAGGCCCCCACCCCGCTGCTCCCCGATCCCGTACGGCGGCTCGCCTCCTGGTGTGCGGTCGTGCTGCTCGTCGCCGGGGTGGTCTACGTCGGGATCCGGCTGGCCGTGGAATTCAGTACGGCCGTGGTGCCCGTGCTGCTCGCGCTGCTGGGGACGGCGCTGCTCGGGCCGCTGCACCGGCGGCTGGTGAAGGCCAAGGTCAACCGGTCGGTCGCCGCCGCGCTCACCTGCGTCGCCGTGGTCGCCGTCGTCGGCGGGGCCGTGTACATCGTCGTCGCCGCGATCGTGGACAGCGGCGACGAGATCGTCGCCTCGCTCAAACAGGCGGGCCGGGATCTCGCGGACCACTTCGGGGCCGCCGGGACCTCGCTGGACGACATCGCCACCAACGCCAGGGAGCTGCTCACCAAGTTCGGCGGGACGGCCGCCTCCGGGGTCATCAGCGGGGTGAGCGTCGTGGGCGAGACCATCGCCATCGCCGTGCTCGCGCTGCTGCTGGTCTTCTTCTTCCTGCGGGACTCCGACCGGGCCGCGGGCGCCCTGCGGTCCGTCGTTCCGCACGGGAGCGCGGACGTCGTGGAGGCCATGGCCCGGCGCGCCTTCCAGGCGGTGGAGGGGTTCATGCGGGGCACCACCCTCATCGCCCTCATCGACGCCGTCTGCATCACGGTCGGGCTGGTGATCCTCGACGTGCCCGGCGCGGTCGGGCTCGGCGCGCTCGTCTTCGTCGGCGCCTACATCCCCTACCTCGGCGCGTTCGTCTCCGGCGCCGTGGCCGTGCTCGTCGCCCTCGCCGACCGGGGGTTCGTCATCGCGCTGTGGGTGCTGGGGGTCGTGCTCGCCGTGCAGGTGCTGGAGGGACATGTGCTCCAGCCCGCGATCCAGAGCCGGACCGTGCAGATGCACCCGGCCGTCGTCATGCTGACGATCACCGCGGGCGCCTCCGTGGCCGGGATCCTCGGCATGCTGCTCGCCGTCCCGCTCACCGCCGCCGCGTTCGGCGTCGCACATGAGCTGAGGGAGCGTTACGGCAGCTCCACGTCGACGTCAACCATGACCTCGACCGGGCCCGAGCCGCCTGCGGAGGCGTCGGAGCCCTCGGACTCGTAGAACTCGAACCAGATGCTCTTGCCCTCGCCGCGAGGGTCGACGCCCCATTCCTGGGCCAGCAGCTCGATCAGCATCAGGCCCCGCCCGGACGAGGCCAGCTCCCCGGGACTGCGCCGGTGCGGCAGGTCGTCGCTGGTGTCGGTGACCTCGACGCGCACCCGGCGCTCGCCCGGCTCGCCCCGTACCTCCGCCAGCAGCAGCGCGTCGGCGTCGGTGTGCACGAGGACGTTCGTCAGCGTCTCCGACACCAGCAGGACCGCGGAGTCGACCTGGTCCTCCGAGGACCAGTCGTGCAGCAGCTCCCGCAACTGCTGCCGGGCCACCCCGACCCGCTCCGGCTCGGCCTGCGCGACCGACAGCACGGTGCGCCGGATCGTCGGCCGCAGGGTCGCGGTGTCGCCGTCCCCCTGCCGGCGCAGCAGCAGTACCGCTATGTCGTCCTCGCGCCGGTCGGCAAGCGGGCCGGTGGTGTGGTGGGAGGACGGGCCGTGGACGGCCTGGACCAGGGCGTCGGCGAGCCCCTCCAGGTCGCCGTCGTGCTCCTCCAGGATCGAGCGGATGCGCTTCCAGCCGGTCTCCAGGTCGTGGCCGCCGGTCTCGATCAGGCCGTCCGTGCAGATCAGCATGGTCTCGCCGGGTTCCAGGGTGATCCTGGTCGTCGGATAGTCGGCGTCCGGATCGATGCCCAGCGGCAGACCGCCGGCCGTGGGGCGGGCCAGCACCGTGCCGTCGGTCATCCGGATCGCCGGGTCCGGGTGCCCGGCGCGGGCGATGTCCAGCAGGCCGGACGAAGGGTCGACCTCGACGTACAGGCAGGTGGCGAAGCGCAGGTCGGACGGGTCCTCGTCGGGGGAGCCGAAGGTCATCCCGTGCAGGAAGCGGGAGGCGCGGGACAGGACGGCATCGGGGCGGTGGCCCTCGGAGGCGTAGGCGCGCAGGGCGATACGGAGCTGGCCCATCAGGCCCGCCGCCCGCACGTCATGGCCCTGGACATCGCCGATGACGAGCGCGAAGCGGCCTCCCCCGAACTCGGTTCGGGAGGTGCCCCCGGGCAGCGGGATCATGTCGTACCAGTCGCCGCCGACCTGGAGTCCCCCGCCGGTCGGGACATAGCGCGCGGCGACGTCCATGCCCGGTATCTCGGGGCCCAGCTTGGGCAGCATCGAGCGCTGGAGACCGTCCGTCAGCTCCCGTGCGGACTCGGCGGCCTCGGCGCGCGTGAGGGCCTGGGCGAGCATGCGGGCCACCGTCGTCAGCACGGAGCGTTCGTCCGGCGTGAAGGCGACCGGATAGGTGAACGCCGCCATCCAGGCGCCCATCGTGCGTCCGGCCACGGTGAGCGGCAGGAACGCCCAGGACTGCCGGTCGAAGTGCGCGGCGAGCGGCCAGGTGACCGGGTAGCGGTCCTTGTACTTCTCGGGCGAGGACAGGTAGACGGCACGGCCGGTGCGGACCACCTCGGCGGCCGGGTAGTCCGTGTCCAGGGCCATATGCGTGAAGGGGTCCTCGTCACCGGGCTTGTGGCCGTGGTGCCCGATGATCGTCAGGCGATCGCCCGTCACCCCGAAGACCGCGAGCCCGTCCGGTGAGAAGCCCGGCATCGACAGACCGGCCGCGACCCGCAGCACCTCGGCCGTCGATCTCGCCTCGGCCAGCGCCCGGCCCGCGTCCAGCAGGAACGCCTCCCGCGAGCGCCGCCAGTCGCCGGTGACGGCCGTACGCCCGGCGGAGGTGCCCGGCACCGGCTCGGTGACCTCCTGGAGGGAGCCGGTGACCTCGTACGACCGCTTCTCGCGGTCGAAGGACGCGTGGAAGCGGCTGCGGCCGACCCGGACGACCCGGCCCAGTTCGTCCATGATCCGCACCCGCACCTCGCCGAGCGTGCCCTCGGCGACGGCGAGCTGGATCACCCCGCTGATCTCGTTCCAGTCCACCGGGTGCAGTCGGGCCCGTACCTGGGCCTGGCTGAGCGTGGCCCGTTCGGAGGGCAACCCCAGCAGTCGTGCCGCCTCCGCGTCGACGGTCACCAGTCCCGTGGCGGTGTTCCAGTGCCACAGTCCGGTCGCGAGGGCGGCCAGAACCTCCCCCACGGCGGGCAGGGGCTCACCAGTGCGCATTGCCCCACTCTAAGAAGAGGTGATCGAACGCTGCCACCGAAGCTGTAGAGGGCATCCGGTCCTGGGGCCCCGGGGGTACGGCGAAATGGTGGGGAGGCGATCTTGGGCTGCCCGGTAGGCTTGGGGGAGTTTCACGTGAAACAAAACCCCTGATTCAAGGGAACCAAGCCCCCGATCCGCGAAGGCTGGATGAACGACGATGCATCGGTACAGGTCCCACACCTGCGGCGAGCTCCGCTCCTCTGACGTCGGTACCGACGTCCGGCTGAGTGGCTGGCTGCACAATCGGCGCGACCTGGGCGGCATCCTCTTCATCGATCTGCGCGATCACTACGGCATCACGCAGCTCGTGGCCCGTCCCGGCACGCCCGCGTACGAGGCCCTGGACAAGCTGTCCAAGGAGTCCACGGTCCGGATCGACGGCAAGGTCGTCTCCCGTGGCGCCGAGAACATCAACTCCGAGCTGCCCACCGGCGAGATCGAGGTCGAGGTCGGCGAGGTCGAGCTGCTCGGCGCGGCCGCCCCGCTGCCCTTCACGATCAACACCGAGGACGGGGTCAACGAGGAGCGGCGCCTGGAGTACCGCTTCCTGGACCTGCGCCGCGAGCGCATGCACCGCAACATCCTGCTGCGTACGTCGGTCATCTCGGCGATCCGCCACAAGATGACGGCGCTGGGCTTCAACGAGATGGCGACGCCGATCCTGTCCGCCACCTCCCCCGAGGGCGCCCGCGACTTCGTCGTCCCCTCCCGCCTGAACCCGGGCAAGTTCTACGCCCTGCCGCAGGCCCCGCAGCAGTTCAAGCAGCTTCTGATGATCTCCGGCTTCGACCGCTACTTCCAGATCGCGCCTTGCTTCCGCGACGAGGACGCGCGTGCGGACCGCTCGCCCGGCGAGTTCTACCAGCTCGACGTCGAGATGAGCTTCGTCGAGCAGGAGGATGTCTTCCAGCCGATCGAGCAGCTCATGACCGAGCTGTTCGAGGAGTTCGGCGGCGGCCGTCACGTCACCTCGCCGTTCCCGCGGATCCCGTTCCGCGAGGCGATGCTGAAGTACGGCTCCGACAAGCCGGACCTGCGCGCCCAGCTCGAACTCGTCGACATCACCGACATCTTCGAGGGCTCGGAGTTCAAGGCGTTCGCCGGCAAGCACGTGCGCGCGCTGCCGGTACCGGACGTCTCCGCCCAGCCCCGGAAGTTCTTCGACCAGCTCGGTGACTTCGCGGTCTCGCAGGGCGCCAAGGGTCTGGCCTGGGTCCGCGTCGCCGAGGACGGCTCGCTGTCCGGCCCGATCGCCAAGTTCCTCACCGAGGAGAACGTCGCCGAGCTGACCAAGCGCCTGTCGCTGGCCGCCGGTCACGCCGTGTTCTTCGGCGCGGGCGAGTTCGACGAGGTCTCGAAGATCATGGGTGCGGTGCGGGTCGAGGCCGCCAAGCGGGCCGGGCATTTCGAGGAGGGCGTCTTCCGGTTCTGCTGGATCGTCGACTTCCCGATGTACGAGAAGGACGAGGAGACCGGCGCGATCGACTTCTCGCACAACCCGTTCTCCATGCCGCAGGGCGGCCTTGAGGCCCTTCAGACCCAGGACCCGCTGGACATCCTGGGCTGGCAGTACGACATCGTCTGCAACGGCGTCGAGCTGTCCTCCGGCGCGATCCGGAACCACGAGCCGGAGATCATGCTGAAGGCGTTCGAGATCGCGGGCTACGACCGTGAGACCGTCGAGGAGAAGTTCGCCGGCATGCTGCGCGCGTTCCGCTTCGGCGCCCCGCCGCACGGCGGCATCGCCCCCGGCGTCGACCGCATCGTCATGCTTCTCGCGGACGAGCCCAACATCCGCGAGACCATCGCCTTCCCGCTCAACGGCAACGCCCAGGACCTGATGATGGGCGCGCCGACGGAGCTGGAGGAGGCCCGGCTGAAGGAGCTGCACCTCTCGGTGCGCAAGCCGCAGCCGAAGTAGGCGGCATGTCGTGAGGTGGCTCGGAACCGACGCAGGTTCCGAGCCACTTCTCTTTGTGCGGCACATGCAGGGCTCTCACCCAGCCCTTACCTAAGCCTCTGACAGGCGCGGTCCCTACCTTCCCTGCACATGACGGGAAACCAGACGGCCGAAGGGCCGAAACACAAGCGGGACCTCACGCGTCGCAAGGTCGTCGCGGCCGGCGCGGGCGCGGCGGTCGCGGTGGGCGTCGGCGGCACCCTCGCGGCGGGCGCCTTCGCGGGTGAGTCCGGTGCGACGGGCGCGAAGGCATCGGCGAGCAGCACCTCCACCGGTGCCGAGGCCTGTTACAAGCTCACCTCGGAGACCACCGAGGGCCCCTACTACATCGACGCCGACAAGCTCCGCCGGGACATCACCGAGGACCAGGAGGGCATCCCGCTCACCCTCCGCCTCAAGGTGATCGACGCCGAGACCTGCAAGCCCATCAGGAACGCCGCCGTCGACATCTGGCACTGCAACGCGCTGGGCGTGTACTCCGGATACGAGGACATGGGCAGCGGCGGTGGCGGCGGGGGCGGCACCCCGCCGTCCGGTGAGCCGACGGGCGAGCCCCCGTCCGGTGAGCCCTCGGGTGGGCCCGGTGGCGGAGGCGGCGTCCACCAGGAGCCGACGGACGACGAGCGCTATCTGCGCGGCACCTGGAGGACGGACCGTAGCGGCCTGGTGGAGTTCCGGACGGTCTTCCCCGGCTGGTACCAGGGCCGGTGCGTCCACATCCACACCAAGGTCCATGTGAGCGGCACCTGGACGGACGCCGGGTACGAGGGCGGCAACACCTGCCACACCGGTCAGTTCTTCTTCGACGAGGAGAGCGTGCTCGCCTCCGCGGAGGTGGCGCCGTACTCCACGAACACCACCACCCGCACCACGCTCGACGAGGACACCATCTACCCGGACAACGGGACCGAGGGCGGCCTGCTGAAGCTGAGGTACCGGAAGAACGACATCGCGAAGGGCGTCGTCGCGACGATCACGATGGGCGTCGATCCCGAGGCCACGCACGACGGCACGGACGACGCGGTCCAGCCCGGAGCGTCGGCGTCGGCGAGCTGACGCGTACCTGAGGGCCTGGAGGAGCGGGAGGCGGGCGTCATTCCTCCGTGGGCGGCCGCAGTGCCTCCTGCTCCAGCAGGCGCTCCGCGATGTCGTCCGCCCAGGCCCGCACCCACCGGCGCAGGGCCGGGACCGACTCCGCGTCCACGCCCCGGGCGGTGAACTCCCGGTCGTCCAGCAGTTCCGTGGCCTCCAGACGGGACTGGAGGTCGGCCGGGTCGAACTCGTCCCAGGCGTGACGGCGGCCCTGTTCCTCCAGGTCGGGGAAGCTCCAGTGGGCCGCGGCGGCATAGACGTCGGTCAGGTCGCGGGCGGTGCCCCGGTCGGCCAGCGCGCGGACCTCGGTGCCGATGAGGTCCTCGAGGGAGAGGGCCGGGCCCAGGCCGGTCGTCACGGGCCGGTGCCAGAGGGTTTCCTTGAGCAGATCGACCGGGTGTTCCTCCGCTCCTTCCACGCCGGTGACCAGGAGGCGGGCGGACAGCGGGTCGACCTCCAGGGGGCGCACCAGCCAGCCACGCTCCGTCAGGCCCGCGCGGACCGCTGCCGCGACCCGGTCCATCGGTTCGGGGGTCTCGGTGGCCACTTCCAGCGGCCCTTCCACCGAGGACTCCGGCGAAAGCCGCGGCATCAGGCCATGGGCTCGGACCGCGTACCCGCCGGCCAGCACGAGCGGGTAGGGGGCGCCGATCGTGAGGACGTCGGTCAGCAGGTGGTGGCGGAGCGGGATCATCGTGCGCCGATTATGGCGGCCCCGCCGAGCCGGCCGGACTCGGCGGGGCCGGACGGCCGGGCTACTTCGCCACGAACTGCGTAAGGATCGCCTGCACCTCGTAGATGTCGACGCCCTTGGTGAACGTCTTCTCGATCGGGGCCGGCGTTCCCGAGACCCAGATCTTCAGCTCGGCGTCCAGGTCGAAGGTGCCGGCGGTCTCGACGGCGAAGTGCGTGATGCTGCGGTACGGGATGGAGTGGTACTCCACCTTCTTGCCGGTGATGCCCTGCTTGTCGACCAGGATCAGACGGCGGTCGGTGAACAGGATGGTGTCGCGTATCAGCAGGTAGGCGGCGTGCACCTGCTCACCGTGACCCAGCAGCCGGGCGAAGTCCTGCTGTGCCTGCCCCGGGTCGATGGTGTGCGCGTTACCGAAGAGCGCCATGAATGGATCCCCCCACGTGATGGCTCTACATGATCTTCGCAATGTATAGCGCCTCGGAGGGGGCCAGGCATAGAGGTGTAAACGATCAGGTGTCGTACGAACCGTCCCAGGGCGCGCCGAAGCCCAGGTTGTCGGGAAGCAGCTCGGCCCACGCCTCCTCCTCGTCCTCTCCGGCGACGAGGCCGAACAGCACGCCGTCGACGGTGAGTTGGAAGGGGCGTATCGCGATGTCCGTGTACGTGCGCCGGGGCAGGCGGCGCAGCAGGGTCGCGAGATGGGCGCGGGCACGGGCCAGGGGCGAGTCGTGGCCGTGTGGGGCGCGCTGCTGCTCGGCCCAGGTGCCGGCACACCAGATCTCCGAGTCGCGGTACCTGCCCTCGGGGTCGAAGGTGTGCAGGACCGCGTAGAGGCGTTTGTGCTCTTCCCAGCCGTTGTCGAGTTCGAAGCCCTTGGGGAAGGCGTAGGTCACCGACCCCATGAACTGCCCGTCCTCGTAAAAGCCGATCGCCTCGGTGCGGCCGTGCGGCTCGTACGCGATCGGGATGACCTCAGGGACTGCCATGGCGGAAACCATACGGTCGTGCGGGGGGACATGGTGGCGCCGGGGTGCGATCGATGCCAACCAGTTGGGCAACATCCCCGTGATGTCCCCGACTTGGGCACCGATCGGTCAAGAAATCCACGGCAACCTTTCAGATCTTCGCGCCTACGACGCCGGCCTCTCCTCAAGACGGGGAAACAGCACCGCGCCCTTGGTGACCTTCGAACCGGCGGGGAGCCTGCCCCAGCGGGCCGTCTCCTGGATCCTCTGGTCCGGCAGACGGCCCAGGGACGCCTCCGCGCCGAGCGAGTCCCAGAGCTTCTGGGAGGTCTCCGGCATGACCGGGTTCAGCAGGACCGCGATGGCGCGGAGGGACTCCGCGGCGGTGTAGAGGATGCTCGCGAGGCGGGCTCGCCCTTCGTCGGACGTGTCCTTGGCGACCTTCCACGGCTGCTGCTCCGTGAGGTAGCCGTTGACCTGCCTGACGAAGTCGAAGACCGCCAGGATGCCGCCCTGGAAGTCCAGCTCCTCGCCGATCCGGCGGTCGGCCTCCGCGACCGCCCTGGTCAGGCCGTCGTGGATCGCCCGCTCGGCCTCGCCGTCGGCCGTCGCGGCCGGCAGCTCGCCGCCGAAGTACCTGCCGACCATCGCGGTGACGCGGGAGGCCAGGTTGCCGTAGTCGTTCGCCAGCTCGCTGGTGTAGCGGGCGGAGAAGTCCTCCCAGGAGAACGAGCCGTCCTGGCCGAAGGCGATGGCGCGCAGGAAGTACCAGCGGTACGCGTCCACGCCGAAGTGCGAGGTCAGGTCCTGCGGCTTGATGCCGGTCAGGTTGGACTTGCTCATCTTCTCGCCGCCGACCAGCAGCCAGCCGTTGGCCGCGATCCGGCCGGGCAGCGGCAGGCCGTTCGCCATCAGCATGGCCGGCCAGATGACCGCGTGGAAGCGGAGGATGTCCTTGCCGACGAGGTGGACGTCGGCCGGGAAGGTCGACTCGAACTTCGCGGGGTTCTCGTTGTAGCCGACGGCTGTGGCGTAGTTGAGGAGGGCGTCCGCCCAGACGTAGATGACGTGGTCGTCGTCCCAGGGGACCTTGACACCCCAGTCGAACGTCGAGCGGGAGATGGAGAGGTCCTGCAGGCCGCCGCGGACGAAGTTCACCACCTCGTTGCGGGCCGACTCCGGCTGGATGAAGCCGGGGTCGGCCTCGTAGTGGGCGAGGAGGCGGTCACCGAATTCGCTGAGCTTGAAGAAGTAGTTCTCCTCCTTGAGGAGGTCCACCGGGCGCTTGTGGATCGCGCAGAGAAGGGTGCCGTCCGCCGCCTCGATCAGCTCGCCGGGGAGCTTGTACTCCTCGCAGGCGACGCAGTACGGGCCCTCGTAACTCCCCTTGCGGATATGGCCGTTGTCGTACAGATCCTGGTAGAACTCCCGCACCCGGTCCGTGTGCCGCTTCTCCGTCGTACGGAGGAAGTCGTCGTTCGAGATGTCGAGGTGCTGCCAGAGCGGCTTCCAGGACTCCTCGGTCAGCCGGTCGGCCCAGACCTGCGGCGGCACGCCGTTCGCCTCGGCCGTCCGCAGGATCTTCTGGCCGTGCTCGTCGGTCCCCGTGAGGAACCAGACGTCCTCGCCGCGCCCACGGTGCCAGCGGGCGAGGACGTCCGCCGCCACCGTGGTGTACGCGTGGCCCAGGTGCGGGGCGTCGTTGACGTAGTAGATGGGGGTCGTGACGTAGTACGTCATGACCTCACTCCATCACACTCCGTGGAGGGCCCTCATCTGCATTACGCCGCCGCTTCGCCGCCGAAGCGCTCCTTGTAGGCCTCCAGGTCTTCCTCCGTGAGCTTGGCGAAGAGGACCGGGGGGACGGTGAAGGGGGTGCCGACGGGGACGGCGGTCAGGGACTTCGCCTCGTCCGGGGTCACCCAGGTCGCCGTGTCGTCGGTCAGGGCGAAGGCCTGGCGCATGGCGGACGACGTCGCCGGGATGAAGGGCTCCGAGACCACCGCGTAGAGGTGGATCAGGTTCATCGCCGTGCGCAGGGTGAGGGCCGCGCCGTCCTTGTCGGTCTTGATCTCCAGCCAGGGGGCCTTCTCCTCCAGGTAGGAGTTGCCGGCCGACCACAGGGCGCGCAGGGCGGCGGCCGCCTTGCGGAACTGGAGCGCCTCCATCTGCGACTCGTACTCGGCGAGGAGTTCGGCGATCTGCTCGCCGAGCTTCGCCTCCGCCTCACCGGGCTCGCCGCCCGCCGGGACCTCTTCGCCGAAGCGCTTCTTGGAGAAGGACAGGACGCGGTTGACGAAGTTGCCGAGGGTGTCGGCCAGGTCCTTGTTCACCGTGGCCGTGAAGTGCTCCCAGGTGAACGACGAGTCGTCCGACTCGGGGGCGTTGGCGATCAGGAAGTAGCGCCAGTAGTCGGCGGGCAGGATCTCCAGGGCCTGGTCGGTGAAGACACCGCGCTTCTGGGACGTGGAGAACTTTCCGCCGTAGTACGTCAGCCAGTTGAAGGCCTTGACGAAGTCGACCTTCTTCCACGGCTCGCGGATGCCGAGCTCGGTGGCCGGGAACATCACGGTGTGGAAGGGGACGTTGTCCTTCGCCATGAACTCGGTGTAGCGGACGGTGTCGTCGGCCTCGTACCACCACGACTTCCAGTCGCGGTTCTCCGGGTCCTGGTCCGACCACTCCTTCGTCGCGCCGATGTACTCGATCGGGGCGTCGAACCAGACGTAGAACACCTTGCCCTCGGCCGCCAGCTCCGGCCAGGTGTCCGCCGGGACGGGCACGCCCCAGTCCAGGTCACGGGTGATCGCGCGGTCGTGCAGGCCCTCGGTCAGCCACTTGTGGGCGATGGAGGAGGCCAGGTGCGGCCAGACGCCGTCGTGGCGGGCGACCCACTCCTGGACCTCGTTCTGGAGCTTGGACTGGAGGAGGAAGAGGTGCTTGGTCTCGCGGACCTCCAGGTCCGTGGAGCCGGAGATCGCGGAGCGCGGGTTGATCAGGTCGGTCGGGTCCAGCACGCGGGTGCAGTTCTCGCACTGGTCGCCGCGGGCCTTGTCGTAGCCGCAGTGGGGGCAGGTGCCCTCGACGTAGCGGTCCGGGAGGAAGCGGCCGTCGGCGGGGCTGTAGACCTGGCGGATGGCGCGCTCTTCGATGAAGCCGTTCTCGTGCAGCTTGCGGGCGAAGTGCTGAGTGATCTCGACGTTCTGCGGGCTGGAGCTGCGGCCGAAGTAGTCGAAGGCCAGCGCGAAGCCGTCGTAGACCGCCTTCTGCGCGTCGTGCGCCTGCGCGCAGAATTCCGCCACCGGGAGGCCCTGCTCCTTCGCGGCGAGCTCGGCGGGGGTGCCGTGCTCGTCGGTGGCGCAGATGTACAGGACGTCGTGGCCGCGCTGGCGGAGGTACCTGGAGTACACGTCCGCCGGGAGCATGGACCCCACCATGTTGCCCAGGTGCTTGATTCCGTTGATGTACGGAAGGGCGCTGGTGATGAGGTGTCGAGCCATCGGGGGCTGCTCCCAGGTCGGAATTCGGGGTTCTTGGTTCTTTGCGAACCTTGAAATCGTAGCCGACATGGGTGGGCCGCCCGCTTCCCGTTTTACGGGGTGGGAAGGGGGCGGCCTCGGGGGGTGCGGGTCAGGGGCGCCAGTCGATCAGTACGCCGTCGTAGAGCTCCGCGTCCGTGAGTTCCAGGGGGGTCGGGCCCGCGTGGAAGAAGGCCGTGTTGTCGGTCTTCAGTTTGCGGAGGTAGTCGAAGGCCTTGTTGTCGTGGTCGCCGAACGCGACGAAGGAGAAGAACACCGAGGGGTGGCTCTTCGCGGCTTCGGTGAGGGAGTGGGTGGCCGGGGTCTTGGCGTCGGGGGCGCCGTCGGTCTGGAAGACGACGAGGGCGGGGGCGCCGGGGGTGGCGTTCTTGTCGTAGTGGGCGAGGACGGCTTCCACGGCGGCGTGGTAGCTGGTACGGCCCATGCGGCCGAGGCCGGCGTGTGCGTCGTCGATCGCGGTCTCGGAGGAGGCCGGGGTGAGGTCGGTGGTGCCGTCGACCTCGGTGGAGAAGAAGACGACGTGTACGGAGGTGTTCGGGGCGTCGGGGTCCAGGTGCTCGGCGAGGGCGAGGGTCTGGTCGGCGAGGGCCTGGGCGGAGCCGTCCTTGTAGTACGGGCGCATGCTCGCGGAGCGGTCGAGGACGAGGTAGACCTTGGCGCGGGCGGTGGTGAGGCCGGCCTTTGCGAGGGCGGTGGCGGCCGGTGTGGCGGGGGCCGGTGCGGCGGGGGCCGGCACGGCCTCGGCTTCGCCTTCGGCGCTGGTGTTCCCACCCGCACCACCCGTGCGGCTCTCGTCGTCGGCTGCGAGTGGCCCCTGTGCGGCGTCCTCGCCGTCGGCGGCCGCGGCTTCGTCCTCGGGCGCCTCGGCCGGGGACGGCTCGGTCTCCTCCGAAGCCGCGACGGGCTCCGGCTCGACATCGGCCGCGACCTCGTCGGACACCTCCGGCGCCGATTCCCCGGCCACGGGCTCTTCGGAGACCGGCGCCTCTTCGGCGACGGGCTCCGCGGTGGCCGGCTCGTCGGCGGCAGGCGTCTCTTCGGCTACGGCCTCCGCCGTGGCCGGCTCTTCGACGGCGGGCGTCTCTTCGGCTACGGCCTCCGCCGTGGCCGGCTCTTCGACGGCGGGCGTCTCGGCAACCGGCTCCTGAGCCGCCGCCTCTTCAGCGGCAGGCGTCTCCTCGACGGCCTCTTCAGCGACCGGAGCCTCTGCCGTGGCCGGCTCTTCGGCAGCCGGTGTCTCTACGACGGCCCCTTCGGCGGCCGGGGCCTCAGCGGCCGGCGCCTCCTCGGTGGCCGGCTCTTCGGCGGTCGGCGTCTCCGCGACGGCTTCTTCAGCGGCCGGAGCCTCAGCCACCACCGGTTCCGCGGCCACCGGCTCTTCGATCGCCGGCGTCTCCGCGACGGTCTCCTCAGCGGCGGGAGCCTTTGCCGCAACCGGCTCTTCGGCAGCCGACGTTTCTGCGACGGCCCCTTCGGCGGCCGGGGCCTCAGCGGCCGGCGCCTCCTCGGCCACCGGCTCTTCCGCCACCGGCTCTTCCGCCGCCGGCGTCTCCGCGGCAGCCTCCTCGGCCGCCGGCTTCTCGGCCGGCGTCGGTTCGGCGGCCTCCGTCGGCTCCGTGGCCTCCGTCGGCTTCGGGACCGTTACGTTGTCGAAGGCGGCTGAGACCAGCTCGTGCTCTTCGTCGTCGTTGTCCTCTTCGGTCTGGATGTTCTGCTTGTTCTGCGGCTCGGTGGCCTTCGGCGCGGGACGTTCCGCGCTCCGCGGCTCCGGGACCTGGGCAGCCGGGGTCGGCTGGGGTTCCGGGGACGGGGACGGAACCGTCGGCTGGGGTTCCGGCGAAGGCGTCGTCGCACCCTCTGCTTCGGCGGTACGCCCCTTGCGTGACCGGCCGAACGCGTTCCGCAGGAGAGTGAGAATGCCCATGTGCGCAACCCTTCGCGTGAGTTGATGCCCGTAGATCCCTGGCCAGGACGGACACGTAAGGTTAGCGGCCCCGGATGGCGATCTTGGGGAGGGGCGGACACCTGAGGTCCTCAGGAGTCAAGGGCACCTTCAGGTCGATCAACGGCGGCGCACCAACTGCCGTACATCCACCCCTGGTTCACCCTTCGTTCATTCAAACGCCCCGCTCCCGCACAAACGTGCCCCTACCGTCCCCCACGCTGCATTCAAGGGGAAGCAAGGGGAGTACCAAGAGCCATGCGTATTCAGTTGCCGATAGTCAGCGTCAACAACGACTCGCATCATGGTGGCAGAGCGGCCCTGACCTGCCGTTTCCGGTGTGGTGACGCCTGTTTCCACGAGGTGCCCAACACCACCACGAACCCGTACGTCGGTGATGTGATCGCCGACGCCCTCAGCCGCCGTACCGTGATGCGCGCCGCGGCCGTCGTCACCGCGGCCACCGCGGTGGGCGCCTCCGCCACCGTCGCCGCCCCGAAGGCGAGCGCCGCCGAGTCCGCCGCCGACACCGCCGCCACCAGCACCCGCCACGCCTCCCGCGGCGCGCGCGGCCTGCGCTTCGAGCCCGTCGCGCCGAACACCGCCGACACCGTGACCATCCCGGACGGCTACGCGCAGAACATCGTCATCCGCTGGGGCGAGCCCATCCTGCGCGGCGCGCCCGCGTTCGACCCGGAGAACCAGACCGCCGAGTCGCAGTCGAAGCAGTTCGGCTACAACAACGACTTCCTCGCCCTGCTCCCCCTCCCGGGCGAGCACAACCGGCAGGTCCTCGTCGCCAACCACGAGTACACCGACGAGGTGCTCATGTTCCGTGGTTACGACGCCGCCAACCCGACCAAGCAGCAGGTCGAGGTCGCGTGGGCCGCGCACGGTCTGTCCGCCGTCGTCGTCGAGGGGGACCACAGGAGCGGCAAGCTCACGCCCGTCCCCCGGCACCCGCTCAACCGGCGTGTGACCGCCACCTCCGAGTTCAAGGTCACCGGCCCGGCGGCCGGCTCCGACCTGCTGAAGACCTCCGCCGACCCGACCGGCACCAAGGTCCTCGGCACGCTGAACAACTGCTCCGGCGGGGTCACCCCGTGGGGCACCACGCTGCACGGCGAGGAGAACTTCAACCAGTACTTCGCCAACGCCACCCGTGCGACGGACAAGCGGTACGGGATCGGGGCTGCCGAGACCGAGCGCAAGTGGGAGCGCTTCGACAAGCGGTTCGACGTGGCCCAGGAGCCGAACGAGCCGCACCGCTTCGGTTACGTCGTCGAGCTCGACCCGTACGACCCCACCTCCAAGCCGCGCAAGCACACCGCGCTCGGCCGCTTCAAGCACGAGGGCGCGACCGTGCGGCTGACCGACGACGGGCGTCCGGTCGTCTACTCCGGTGACGACGAGCGCTTCGACTACTTCTACAAGTTCATCGGCAGCAAGCGGATGAAGAAGGGGTCGTCCCGGGCGGTGCGGGAGCACAACCTCTCGCTGCTCGACGAGGGCACGCTCTACGTCGCCAAGCTCACCGGCGACTCCCCCGCCATCGAGATCGACGGCACCGGCAAGCTGCCGGCCGACGGTGAGTTCGACGGCAGCGGCGAGTGGATCCCGCTGGCCACGGCGACGGCGAAGGGTGCCGAATCGCACGTCGAGGGGATGACCGCGGAAGAGGTCTTCGTCTTCACGCGCCTCGCCGGTGACAAGGTCGGCGCCACCAAGATGGACCGGCCCGAGGACATCGAGCCCAACCCGCGCACCGGCAAGGTGTACGTCGCCCTCACCAACAACAAGGACCGCGGCGCGGCGGGGAAGGCCGGCCCCGACGAGGCCAACCCGCGCAACGCCAACAAGCACGGCCAGATCCTTGAGCTGACCGAGCGCTGGAACTGCGCCGACAGCAAGAAGTTCGCCTGGACGCTGTTCCTGGTGGCGGGTGACCCGAACGACCCGGCCACCTACTTCGCCGGCTTCCCGAAGGACGACGTCTCCCCGATCTCCTGCCCGGACAACGTCGCCTTCGACTCGCACGGCAACCTGTGGATCTCCACCGACGGCAACCAGCTCGGCTCGCACGACGGCCTCTTCGGCGTCGCCACGCGCGGTGACAAGCGCGGTGAGCTGAAGCAGTTCCTGACGGTGCCGAAGGGCGCCGAGACCTGCGGTCCGCTCGTCCAGGACCGTCGCGTTCTCGTCGCCGTGCAGCACCCGGGCGAGATCGACGGCGCGACGGCCGAGAAGCCGCTGAGCGCCTGGCCCGACGGGGAAGGGAAGATCAACCGGCCGGCCGTCGTGGCGGTCTTCCGCAAGGACGGCTGCGACATCGGCGTCTGACCCCGGGCGGACACCGCTCTACGGGAGTGCTGGGACCGGCGGCTGCCGTTCGCCGTCGTGTTCCAGCCACTCCCGGTACGCCGGCGCCTGCCGCGCCGCCTCCCAGTACGCCTCCTCCAGCGCCGGATAGACCCCGTCGAGGTCCGTCTCCGTACGGGCCGCGAGCAGCAGGCGTACGCCGAGCGGGTCCCCGCGCAGGCGGCGTACCGCCATCGTGGGGCTGTCGGCGTGGGTGGGCTGGCAGATGGCGACGACCTCGCCGGTGGCGACCAGGGCGTCGGCCGTGTAGTAGTCGCCGTGCAGGACGTGCGGGTTGACGCCGGCCGCGCGGAACATCCGCTGCACGGCGTCCCACTCCCCGTCGACCGTCGGGTCGACCATCCACCGGTCGTCGGCCAGGTCACGCAGGCTGACCTCGGACTTCGCGGTGGCCGGGTGGTCGGTCGGCAGCGAGACGAACTGCGGCTCACGCTCCATCAGCACGCGCAGCCGCAGCTCGGGCGGCATGCGCAGCGGGGAGCCCTCCACCTCGTGCACGAAGGCGACGTCGAGCTGGCCCTCGGCGACCATGCGCAGCAGGGCGTTCGGGGAGACGTTCATGTGCAGCGTGGGGTCCTGGCCCTGGCCGCGTAGCCGGCGCAGCCAGCCCGCCAAGGCCTTGCTCGCGGTGGAGCCGACCCGCAGCTCCGGACCGCCCACCGCGGCCGCCCGTGCCTCGGCGACCAGGGCGCGCATATCGGCCACCAGCGGCCGGGCGCGGCTGAGCACCAGCCGGCCGAGCGGCGTGGGGCGGCAGCCGGTCCTCGCGCGCAGGAACAGGGTCCCGCCCAGCTCCTGCTCGATCCGGCGCAGTTGTGTGCTGAGCGACGGCTGGGCGACGCCGAGCTGGCGGGCGGCCCGGTGCAGACTGCCGGTGTCGGCTATGGCGCACAGCGCGCGGAGGTGTCTCACCTCGAGCTCCATGCCCTGGGACATTAAAACGGAATCAAAGCTTTCACCAGCCGCACAAACCCCCTCCGATCCTTGCTAATCGGGGCCCCGATAGGGCAGCGCTATCACCGATTGCCATCATCACAGCGGCCACACAGAAGCAGACACTCGCCTTGACGACTCACCCCCCACCTAGGAGTCATCGATGCGCATGTCCTTTTCCCTGTCCGCCCGTTCGGCGGTGGCAGTCGGTCTCGGTGTCGCGGCCCTCGGCTTCGGCACCATCGCTCCGGCGACGGCTGCTCCGGCCCCCGACACCGCCGGCTACGTCGCCAAGTCCTCGGATTCCGACGCCAGTCGGGCCTTCTTCCAGGCCGTCCTGAAGTCGGTCGCCGAGAAGCGTGCCGAGAACCCGAGCGCCGCGGCCGTCACCGTCACCTACGACGCCTCCGCAGCGCCCCAGTTCAGCGCGCAGATAGCCCGCAGCACCGAGATATGGAACGGCTCGGTGTCGAACGTGAAGCTCCAGGAAGGCTCCAACGCCGACTTCACCTACCGCGAGGGCAACGACCCGCGCGGCTCGTACGCCTCGACCGACGGTCACGGCAAGGGCTACATCTTCCTGGACTACCAGCAGAACCAGGAATACGACTCCACCCGCGTCACGGCGCACGAGACGGGGCACGTCCTCGGTCTGCCGGACCACTACGAGGGTCCGTGCAGTGAGCTGATGTCGGGCGGCGGCCCCGGCCCGTCCTGCACGAACTCCCAGCCCGACTCGGCCGAGCGGGCCAAGGTCGATCAGCTCTGGGCCAACGGGTTCGCTGCCGCGATGGACAAGGCCCTGCACAAGGCCAACCGCTAGTAACGCCTGACCCACCCCCCACAAATGGCGCGGTCGCCCTCCTGCACGGGGCGGCCGCGCCGGTCTTTTGGTTCGCCCAATAGCCCGGGGGGTTTTCTATTTGCCGGCGGGTGCGGGTTTCTTGTGGCTGGTCGCGCAGTTCCCCGCGCCCCCAGGACGGGTCGGGTTCAGCGGGGGGATGTGATCGCGCGTGCCGCTGCCACCTCTTGGCGTAGGGGCTCAAGGACGCTGCCGGCCGGGCCCGTGAGGTCTGTGCGGACCTCGTACAGGGTCTCGGCCTCCCGCACTCCCTGCGCCAGCTCCCGTAGCTGGCGGGCCACCTGGGTCACCTCGGCGGTGGACGGCGGGGCGGCCCCGTGGCGCACCCGTACCCGTGCCGCCGTCGTCGCGTCCACGATCCGCTCCACGGCCACGACCAGCGGCCACCACGCGGCGGCCCGGCGTCCGGTGGGCGGCGGTTCGGTCAGGGCGCGCTGGAACTCCGTGCGGACGGCGGAGAGGTCGCGGTAGAGGCGGCGGCGCATGCGGGCGCGGGCCGGCGGGTCGACGGCGCCCGGCCCGAAGGCGGCCTCCACATAGCGAGCCGTGTCCTCCACCGCGCCGGCGAGCCGGTCGCCGACGCGGGTGTGCCAGCTCTCCGGCCACAGCAGATACCCGGCGACCAGGGCGATCGCGCACCCCATCAGGGAGTCGACCAGGCGCGGCAGCAGCAGCCCGGTGCCCTGGCGGTTCAGGACGTCCGACAGCAGCAGGATCACCGGCGTGATGGCGGCCGTCTGATAGCCGTAGCCGCGCGGGGTGAGCGCCGGGATCAGCGGCGCGAGAAGCAGCAGCACCGGTACGTCCCACCACCCGCGGGGCACCTCCGCCAGCACCGCCGCCGCGATCACCAGCCCGGCGACCGTGCCCAGGGCCCGCAGCAGCGCCCGGGAGAAGACGGAGCCGAAGTCGGGCTTGAGGACGAAGGTGATCGTCAGCGCGACCCAGTAGGAGCGGGGGACGGCGATGATCGACACCAGCACCTGGGCGATGCCGATGCACAGGGCCAGGCGCAGGCCGTAGCGCCAGGAGGCGGCGGACAGCGCGACGTTGCGGGCGGCACGCGCGGTCCGGATGCTCAGCGCGGCCGGCCGGCCCAGGCGGTCGTCGATGCCGCGGGGGTCGACGTCCGGGGTGGCGACGACCTCGGCGGCGTGGCGCAGCGCGTGGTCGACGGCCCGGGCGGTCTCGGTGGTGGGGATGGGGAGCTTCAGCCCTGTCGGTCCCGTGTACCCGGTCTCGACGGCGGATGCGAGATGCCGTACCGCCTGCGGGATCCCGGGCGGCAGCGGGGTGCCGCTGAGATGTGCGGCCGGGGCGGCCTCGACGACCGGGGTGATGGCGTTCAACTGGGCCAGCAACCGGACGAGTTCGGGGCTGCGGCCGTGGTGGCGGGCGCGATGGGCGAGGACGATGTCGTACGACTGGTTCAGCGACTGGGTGACGGCGTGCCGGGCGTCGTCGTAACGTTCGGTGCCGCCGCCGACGGCCGTCAGCAGTTCGGCGACCTTGCGGTAGGTGTCCGCGACCGCGCCCCGTTCCGGCACCCCCGATCTGAGCGGCCAGGCGAGCAGGGCGAGGGCCAGGACGAGCAGTCCGCCGCCGGACATCAGCAGCGGCGCCAGCCACCACTCGCCCGGCATCGGCAGCCCCGCGCCGATCACGCAGGTCAGCAGCAGTACCAGGCCCGAGGCGGAGGCGACCGCGCCGATCGTCGAGATCATCCCGGAGACCAGCGCGACGCCGGTGACGGCGGCGACGGCGATCCAGCCGCGGCCGTACACCAGGGCGCCCAGGGTGATGCCGACGGCGCCGAAGAGCTGCGGGATGGCGATGGTGGGGATGCGGACGCGGTAGGCGGCCGCGGTGTCGCTGATGACGCCGTTGAGGGCGCCCATGGAGGCGAGGGCTCCGTAGAAGGGGCGGTCGACGGCGAGGCCGATGGCCAGGGGCAGGGTGATCGCGACGGCCGCCCGGACGACGGCCGCCCGGTTGACGGGGGCCGGCTGGGCCCGCAGGTTCCGCACGAGCCAGTCGGGGGGTGTGAGGCCGATGGGGAGCTCGCGGGGCATGCGGCCCATTATGGGCACCGTTGTTCAGCTCATCGTCGCTGGTGAAGCGTGAGGTCGGCGACAAGTGCGCGATGGTCGGTGTCGGCCAGGTCGAGGAAGTGGGCGGCGCGCACGGAGAAGTCGCCGGAGAGCAGCACATGGTCGATCTGCACGCCGAACGCGGGCGTCGTGCGGGCCGGCCAGCTCGGCGTGCGGTCGTGGCCGTCGAGCCGGGCGGCGTCGTGCAGGCCGGCGTCCAGGATGCGGCGGAAGGCGGCGTGGTCCTGGGAGGCGTTGAAGTCCC
Organism: Streptomyces sp. NPDC036764; assembly: GCF_055609385.1. NCBI lineage: Bacteria > Bacillati > Actinomycetota > Actinomycetes > Kitasatosporales > Streptomycetaceae > Streptomyces > Streptomyces sp. NPDC036764. Next base: position 462,334 of record NZ_JBVJPT010000003.1, on the reverse strand, counting down.
CGGCGACGACGAGGGGCGTGCGCTGGTCCTCGGCGGCGAAGTCCCGCAGCTCGCCGAGCTCCCGCCGCCACAGGTCGGTCCGCCCGGGCAGCGGCGGCATGGGGTGCGCGAGCTGGAGCCGTACGGCGTGCCCGCGTACGTCGGCGACGGCGCCGGGCATGGCCATGGTGCCGCCGACGCCGTCGGCGGGGTTCAGCGGGAAGCGGCTGAGGACGACGGAGCCCTCGGAACCGCCGGCCACCTGTGCGGCCCGGTGCGGATAGTCGGTGCCCAGCTCCTTCTTGAGGGTGTCGTCGCAGGTGAACTCGCATTCCTGGACGAACACGACGTCGGGTTTCTCGCGGCGGACGGCGGCGACGAGGGCATCGGTCGCCTGCCCGAACTCGACGTTCGAGGTCAGCACCCGGAAGGAGGCGAGCGGGGGCCCGCCCGCCTGGGACGTCTTGCCGTACGGCTCGATGAACCAGGCCAGCGCGCCGAGCAGCGCGAGGGCCCACACGACGCCGAACCACCAGCGCGCCAGCACGGCGAGCAGCAGCCCGAAGCCAGCCGGCACGAGCAGCCACGGCAGGAACGCGAGGAACTGCGGTACGGGCGTGACGCCGTCGGTGTCGGCGATCCGGCAGCCGACGACCACGCTGACGGCCAGGAACAGCAGGCCGGCCACCCAGGCGCCGAACCGCCGCCCGCCCCGCCGCGCGGGCGTGCGGTCGGGTCGTGCCGTCCACTCGGCAGCCGCAGTGTCCAAGTCCCGGCCTTCCGCTCGCGGGTGCGATGCCCGAATCCTCCCTCAAAGACGGGGCTCGTGGGGCGAAGGTTGCGATGAGCCGTCGACGTGCTGCAGGAACTCCGCCAGCGCCTCGTCGAACTCTTGTGGCCGTTCCAGGTTCGGCATGTGTGCCGCTCCCTCGATCACCCTCAGTGTCGAGTGCGGGAGTGCCGCGTTCATGGCCTCGGCGTCCGGCACCGGGGTGTAGGTGTCGTCGGCGCCCACGACGACCAGGGCGGGGACGGTGACGCGGGTCAGCAGCTCGCGGTAGTCGGGGCGTTCGGCGCGGCCGCGCAGGGCCGCCGCGGCGCCCTCGGGCGGTGTCGCCGTCATCATGCCGTGGACGTGGGCCTTCACCTCGGCGGACGCGTACGGCGCGACCATCTTCTCCAGCACCTCGTCGGCGTATCCGCGCATGCCCTCGCGCAGCAGTCGGTCCGCCATGGCGCCGCGGCCCCGTTTGCCCTCCTCGGTCTCGGCCGCCGGGAAGGTGTCGGCGAGGACCAGTCCCCGGATGCGTTCGGGGAAGCGGGCGTAGCACTCCATGACGATCTGGCCGCCCATCGACAGGCCCCCGAGCACGAAGGTCTCCACCTTCAGGTCGTCCAGCAGGGCCTCGATGTCCGCGGCGAACGCGGACAGCGCGGTGATGCCGGGGACGACGGGGGAGGCGCCGTAGCCGCGCAGGTCGGGGGCGACGACCCGGCGGGCGGCGGAGAACGTCTCGATCTGCGGGGCCCACATCGTGCGGTCGAAGGGGTGGCCGTGGACGAGGACAAGGGGAACCGAAGAACTATCGGCGCCTTTGTCCTCGTATGCGAGGAAAGGGGTCATGTGAACGACCCTAGATCGCCTCAACTCCTCGGTGCAATAAGATCTTTGCTCTCGGTGCAATGTCAGGAGGAGGGCGCGTGAGCGACTACCGGCGCATCGCCGACCGCATGGCCGACGACATCACCGCCGGACGGCTCGCGCCCGGCGAACAACTGCCCCCGCAGCGGGCGTTCGCGCGCCGGCGCGGGATCGCCGCGTCGACGGCGGGGCGGGTGTACGCCGAACTCGTGCGGCGCGGACTGGTCGTCGGCGAGGTCGGCCGCGGCACCTTCGTACGGGCCGCCCCCGCGGCCACCGGCAGGGCCCTCGTCGAGGCCGCGACCGGGGCGCCGGTCAACCTGGAGCTCAACTACCCCTCCGCGCCCGGCCAGTCGGAGCTGCTCGCCCCGGCCCTCGCACCGCTGCAGCGCCCCGACGTCCTTACCGAGGCACTGCGCCCGTCCCCCGCCACCGGCACCCCCGCGGCCCGCAGGGCGGCGGCCGCGCTGCTCGCCACCCCCGACTGGAACCCCGCCCCCGAGCAGCTCCTGTTCACCGGCAACGCCCGCCAGGCCGTCGCCGCCACCCTCGCCTCCTTGGTCCGGCCCGGCGGCCGGGTCGGCGTCGAGGCGCTGACGTACCCCGTGGTCAAGGACATCGCCGCCCGGCTCGGCATCACGCTGGTGCCGTTGGCCACGGACGAGCAGGGCCCGCGCCCCGAGTCCGTCGCCGCCGCCCACCGCTCCGCTCCCCTGGCCGCGCTCTACCTCCAGCCCACCCTGCACAACCCGACCTCGCTGACGACCGGCCCCGAGCGCCGGCGCCTGCTCGCCCGCACCGTGACCGACCTGGGCATCCCCGTCGTCGAGGACCGGATCTGGTCCTTCCTCGCGGACGACGACCCCCTCGCCGGCGACGCGCCCGGCCTCACGCATGTCGTCGACGGCCTCTCCAAGCGCGTCGCCCCCGGGCTCACCGTCGGCTTCGTCGCCGTACCGCTCGGGCGCGTCGAGGCGGTGGCGGCGGCCGTGCGGTCCGGGGGCTGGAGCGCGGGCCGGTTCGCGCTGGAGGCCGCCGTGCGGTGGATCGAGGAGGGCACCGTGCGGCGGCTGGTCGCGGCGAAGCGGGCGGACGCGGCGCGCAGACAGCGGGTGGTGGCCCAGGAGCTGCGGGACTTCACCGTACGGTCCGATCCGCGCGCCTATTTCGCCTGGTGGGAGCTGCCCGCGCCGTGGCGGGCGGACACCTTCACGGCCGCCGCGGCCGCGCACGGCATCGCGGTGACGCCGGGCCCCGCGTTCGCCGTCGACCCGCATCGCACCCCGGACGCCGTCAGACTCGGGCTCGCGTCGGCTCCTGAGCCGGATCTGCGGCGGGCGCTGCGGACGCTCGCCGGCGTCGCGCGAGGTACCCCGTGAGCCGGCACACCAGGGCCACCGTCAGACCGAGGACCACCAGCAGCCAGGACACCGTGCGCAGGGTCTGCGTCAGGGCGTCGTAGACCGCGCCCGCGGCCGGGCGGTGTGCCGCCTCGGCGACGTCGGCCAGGGTGAGCCGGCGGCCGATGGCCACCGCGAGGGCGAGGAACGCGCCGCCCAGCGCCGTGCCCAGGGCGGTCGCGGTGACCGCGCGGCGGCGGCACGCGGCGACGGCGATACCGGCCGCGGCGAGGACGGCGGCCGAGACGGGCAGCCAGAATCCGGCGACTTCGAGCACGTCGTACCCCTTCCTGAGCCGGGCGAGGTCGTCCGCCGGGAGCACGGCGACCTCGGTGTGCTCGACCGGGATGCGATGGGCGAAAGGGATGTGATCGTCGGTGAGACGGCGCTTGACCTGGGCGGTGATCGGGGCCAGGTCGACGGTGACCGCCTGCTCGCCATCGCCCCGAAGGGCCTTCAGCACGGCGTCGTGGACCGCTCTGTTGCCCGCGTCCCACGCCGTGTGGAAGGCCGCGGTCCGGGTGAACGAGCGCACCGCGTCGTCCACGAAGGGCCGCACGCCGCCGGGCTCGCGCGGCGCCGGTGACGCCTCCAGCCGGTCGTCGACCTCGTCCATGATCCCGGCCTCGACGGTGTCCGCGACCGCGCCCTGCACGGCCGGGTCCGCGGCGAGCGGCGCCATCGCCGTGACGTACCGGCCGGTGTCGGCCAGCCCGTACGTCACCCAGGCCGCCAGTGCGCCGAACGGCACGAGCAGGCACGACAGGGCGATCAGCGCTGCCGACAGGGCGTTCCGCACACGGGTGGGCACCCCTTCAGGCAAGGGTCACAGGGCCGGGCGCGCCAGTTCGGTGCCTGCATACGGCCGCACGGCACCGCTCTCCGGTGGAGGGTTCACCCGAACGGGTGTCTCATGGAGCAGGGGAGAGGACCGGGTTCGTGGGTGGATGAAGGGGAAACGGGTCGGCCCCGGCCCCGGCCGCGCCGTCGGTGAGCGGCCGGGGCCGACCCGTGCGCTCCTCAGCGGATGCGGTGGCCGGCGGCGTCCTCGTGCGTGTAGTAGCGGTAGAACATCACGACGAACGTGACCGCGCCGATCACCGCCCCCATCCCGCAGGACCTGATGATGGCCGCGCCGGTCTGGCTGTACAGGAACCCGAAGGCGACGCCCACGAAGGACGCCCACACGACGGCGTGCAGCTCGCGCCGCATGTGCGGGGCGAGGGCGCGCACGCCGACGTAGAGGATCATGAACGCGGCCGCGGTGACGAAGCCGAAGAGCAGGTTCCAGCCGGTGATCTCGCCGCCGGAGCGCCGGTTCGCCGCGGCCCAGTAGCCGTAGATGAGCCCGAGGACCACCGGTGTCACGATGCCCGCGATGCGGTGTGTCCGTGTGCTGAAGACGTCGGGCAGCGGGGTGATCGCCGCCGGGGTCCGTGCGCCGGGCGCGGGTGCCGCGTGAGCCATGAGAGCACTCCTCTCTCCTCGCCCCCGCCATCAAGGGCACACCCGGGAGCGGTCGGACGGCAAGTCGGCGTGCGTGCCGGCCTCGGTTGCGCAGGTCCGGGTACCCGGATGCGGCGCGCCGAACGTCGTGCTTGTCTGAGGCGCATGAGGGCCGTCAGCGACGGTGCATCCGGCCTCAAGGGCGACGCGCGCCGGCAGGGTCTGCTGCGCGTGCGGGGCCGCAGCGTCGCCTGGGTGCCGCCGCTGCTGCTGCTCATCGGCATCGTGGTGGTCGACTTCCACACCAGCAGCCAGTTCCGGATCCTGTCCTGGATCGTGCTCGTGCCCGGTATCGCCGCCGCGATCTGCGGGGTCGGGGGGACGGCCGCCTTCGCGGTCCTCGCGCCCGCCACATACCTCGCCGCGGACGCCGTCCTGCCGCACGAGTACCAGGCCGGGCTGCCCGACCTCGTCCTCGCCGGCATGGGCGGTGTCCTCGCCACGGCGGCCTGTGTGGTCCGGGTGCGCGGCGAGCGGCGCATGGTGCACATACAGGACGTCGCCGCCACCATCCGCCGCACCGTGCTGCGCCCGTTGCCGCCGGGCTGGGGCGGCCTGGAGCACGCGGCCGTCTATCTCGCCGCCGACAGCGAGGCCAGGGTCGGCGGCGACTTCTACGACATCCAGATCGGCCTGCACGGCACCCGCGTGATCCTCGGCGACGTCCAGGGCAAGGGCCTGGGCGCGGTGGAGGCGGCGGCCGCGCTGCTCGGCACGTTCCGGGAGGCCGGGTTCCACGAGCCGGACCTGGCCACGGTCGCCGCGCGCCTGGAGGAGCGGCTCCAGCGGCACATCCTCATGCGGGAGGCGACCGGCCGGGAGGACGGCGACCGGTTCGCCACCGCCGTGCTGATCGGCTTCCCCGACCACGAGCCGGAGGCCGTGGACGCGGTCGTTCTCGGCCACGACTGCCCGCTCGTCGTCGGCCCCGACGGCGTACGGCACCTGCCGCCCGGCCACGGCCTCCCCCTCGGCATGGCCGAACTCGACCCCCGCGGCGAGGCGCCGCCCGTGCTCCACGTGCTGCTGCGCCCCGGCGAGACCCTGCTGCTGACCACGGACGGTGTGACCGAGGCCCGGGACCGTGACGGCGTCTTCTACACGCTCACCGCCGACGTCACCGAGGCCGTCGCCGCGGACCCGGGCATCGCGCGGCCCCGGAAGCTGGTCGCCTTCGTGCGTGAGCGCACGCTGCGGCACTGCGGCGGGCATCTCGCCGACGACACCACGGTGTTCGCGGTCCGACGCAGTGCGGGCACCGGGAAGGTTGGGGGGAATGGGGACGGAAATGGACGTTTGCAGGGCTGAGATCCCTTCTTTGCACCCGCAGCGGTTACGGTGCTGCCGTACGTGATCGACGGGGGATGGGGAGGGACCGATGCCCGGAACCGTGCTGCTGCTCGCCGCCTCACCGGCTGGCAAGGGCTGTCTGGTGGACGCCGCCTCCGTGCTTCCCGTCCTCGCCGCGGTGCCGCCCCCGGTGCTGGCGGGCACCGACACCGCGAACGTCGTCGAGCTCGCCGACCCGCTGGAGCCGCAGGCCGTCCTCACCCGGCTGCGTGCCGCCGCGACCGCGCCCGGGCCGCTCACCGTCTTCGTCGCCGGGCAGCTCCAGCTCGACCGGCGCCAGCACCTGCCGCACCTGGCGTTGGCCCGCTCGACCCCGGCGAGCGTCCGCTACACCGGGTTCCCCTGGCACTGGTTCCGTGAGGAACTGCGCCTGCGCGCACCGGGTTCGACCTCACTCGTGGTCGACCTGCACGCCGACGCGGAGACCTGGGAGTGGCTGCTGGCCAACCCCCTCGACTCGGGGCGCACCAGCGCCGTGTACGGCCGTATCGCCCCGCCGAAGAGCCGCCGAACGGTGGCGGGTCCGGCGTACATGAAGGCGGTCGCGACACTCCTGCGCAGCGGACACCGCCCGCCCCTGGACCAACTGCACCAGCAGGCCCTCGCCCGCATCTCTTCGGAGGGCGGCGCGGGCACGGACATCGTGCTGACGGCCCAGGGCCCCGCGCAGGCGCCCAGACCGCCCTACATCCCAGGCCCCGCACCGGCCTCTGCGCCGAGCCCCGCACCGGCCTCCGCGCCGGGCGCCGTACCGGCCTCCGCGCCGAGCCCCGCACCGGCCTCCGCGCCGGGCGCCGTACCGGCCTCCGCGCCGAGCCCCACACCGGCCTCCGCGCCGGTCTCCGCCCCGGCCTCTGCGTCGGTCCCCGCCCCGGCCCCTGCATCGGTCCCCGCGCTGGCTTCTGCGCCGAGCCCCGCACTACCGGCCCCCGTGCCGAGTGCCCCGCCGACGCTCGTGTTGACCCCCGTGCCGAGTGCGCCGCCCCGCCCCGCGTACAGTCCCGCCCCCGTCGACCCGCACGCCGCGATCACCGCCGCCGTGCAGTCCGGGCAGCACGGTGACGCGGATGCGTTGGCCGCGCTGGAGGAGCACGGGGCGATGCGCGCGCACGGGCCCGCCTCCCAGGAGGCCCTGCACTGGAGTGAGGTGCGGGCCGACCTGGCGATGCTGGCGGGGGACCCGGCGCGTAGCTGCCGTACCTGGCTGACGGTCGCCTCGGCCCGGCTCGGCGCGGGGCAGACCCCGGACACGCCCGCGGTGGAGGCCGCGGTGGACCGGGCCCACCACCAGTGGGGCCAGATCCGCGACGCGATGCTCGCGCGCGAACTGGGGTCCGCCCTCGCCGAGTTGCGGAGCAGGGTGCCAGGGCGCCGCAGGGGCGCCCTGGAGAACGTCCATCGGCGGCTGAAGGAGCTTCAGGTCAGCGGATGACGGTTCAGCGGGTGAAGGTGAAGTACTTCCAGGCGCCGTACGTCGTCGCGTTGACGTTGTCGCCCGACTTCGTGTCGATGTAGGACGAGCGGATCCGGAAGCGGACGCCCGTGGGCGGGTTGTCGTCCAGCAGGACCGAGTCCTTGCCGTAGCTGTCGAGGCCGAAGTACTCCGTGGCCGTCGTGTGCCAGGCGCCGCTGTAGAACTGCTCGATCTGGAACTGGTACTTGCGGCCCGGGTACATCGTCATCGCCGTGTTGTACACGGGGTCCTTGGACTGGTGGAAGTAGGCGTACGTCGCGTTCCAGGCGGTGGCCGTCTTGTAGGCGCCGCTCAGCGACGACGAGACGCTCACCTTGGTGTAGACGGTGTTGGTCGTCGTCTTCGCCGCGTACCGCGTGTCACCCGTGAACTTCGCGCTCACCTTGGCGTCCCGGGTCAGACGGACCGTCGCCGTGAGGTTGCCGTTGGCGTCGACCGTGCCCTTCTTCACCAGGGCGTTGGGCTTGTCGGAGCCGTAGGGGTCGGCCCAGATCTCCACCGTGCGGTTCTTGTACGTGGTGCCGAGGTGGGCCGTGAAGGTGACGCTGCTGTTGTAGCCGTACACCTTGAGGTTGTTGTTCAGCGTCACGGTGGCCGTCGACTTGGCGACCGTCACCGAGCGGGTGGCGGTGGCGCCGGCGTGGTCCGCGTCCCCCGCGTAGGAGACGGTGTACGTCACCTTGCCGCCGGCCTGCGGGGTGTCCGCGAAGGAGTACGAGCCGTCGGCCGCGACCGTCGCCGTGCCCAGTGACTTGCCGGCGGGGGACTCGTCGTCGGTGCGGGTGACCGAGACCTCGGTGCCGGCCGGGAACGCCGAGGACGAGGTCAGCGAGCCGGTGACGGTGAGGGCCTGGGCGCGCGGCGCGGTCGCGGGGGCGTTCGCCGTGAGGGTGGTCGGCGTCTTGGTCGGGGCGTCGAAGATCCGCAGCGAGTACGCGTCGCTGTCGTTCGTCGACACCGCGAACAGCTTGCTCTCGTCCGGCGCCCAGGCCAGGCCGCGCGCGGCGAGGGTGTCGGAGCCGCTGCTGGTGCCGGTGTTGGGGAGGTCGTACTGCTTCAGCGGCGTCGACACACCCTGCTTGAAGACGTGCACGTCCGGGTCGTACCAGGAGAAGGTGCCCGCCGCGACATCGCCGTTCGGGGCGACGTCCACCGCGTTCGGGTAGGTGTTGGTGACGTACTTGCCGTCCGCCGACAGGTCGGACAGCTTGTAGACCGCCTGGTAGTACGGGGCGCCGCTGGCGGTGATCACGTCCTTGCCGTCGGGCGTGACCGCGAGGTCGGCGAGGTTGCCGCCGCCGGTGTTGCCCGGGTCGAAGGCGTACGCGCTGCGGCTCGCGGTGCCCGACGAGACGTCGTACACGGCGAGGACGACCGGGCTCTGGCTCGGCGCGCCCGCGACCAGCGTGCCGGGGGCGCCCGCGGAGGCGTCCAGGATCGGGGCGTCGTAGAAGGTGCGGCCGGTGTCCTGGCCGAGGGCGAGGACCGGGTCGGTGCCGCTCAGGTCGAGCGAGCCGATGTTGCCGTCGCCGCCGGAGCCGTAGCTGAACCAGACCTTGCCGCCGGTGAGGGCCACGTACTTGGGTGCGGCCGTGCCGGTGGACCAGCGGTGGGCCTCCGTCGCGGTCGCGGTGTCGATGGCGACGATCGCGTCGGCGTCGCCGACGGCCGCGTACACGGTGCCCGAGTCGGGCGACAGCTCCAGGCCGCGGACGCCGGGCAGCGAGCCGACGGTGCCGACGACGCTGCCGGCGTAGTTCGTGACGACGACCTGGCCGGCGGTCGGGTCGCTGATGAAGACCCGCTGGTGGGCCCCGTCGACGACGATGTCGCCGGTCGACTTCAGGGGCAGGGAGACGGCGGAGTCGGCCGCGGCCGACCCGGCACCGGTCGCGACCAGCGCGACCGAGCTGAACAGGACCGCGAGTGCCGTCGCGGCAGGGAGAGTGCGTCTGCGCACGGTTTTTCGAACCCCCCGGAACGAAAAAGAAAGGGAGGGCGGACGCGGCGGGAAGACGGCACGCGTGCGCCTGAGTGATCGAAGGCTAGGTCATGGCACCGACAGTCGGGTCAAGGGAGCCGTAAGAGGCCGGTGAGAACGGCCGAAAGCCCCCGGCGGGGACGGGGGGAGATCGCCGGGGCGTCACCCGGACGGCCCGGCGCGCTGGTGGTCGTACTCCCGGGGTGATGCCTTATGAAGACGTGCCGATCTTGGGCGCGTCCTCGACACCAGCCAGGAGGCCCGCGATGCCCCGTCCCCCGGTCCGTGCCGTCATCGCCTCGGCGCTCTTTGCAGGCGCGTTGCTGACCGCGTCCGCGTGCTCCGTCTCATGGCCGGACAGGGCCGCCTCGGCCGGGCCCGCCTCCCCCGCGGCACCGAGCGGCGGGACGCGGACCCCGGTGGCCGCCCAGACGCTCACCGAGGCGCAGGCGAGGTCGGCACTGATCACCGAGGCCGATCTCGGCGAACCGTGGGGGCCCACCGAGGGGTTCGCCACCTGGCGGGACACCATGCTGAAGGCGACCACCGACTCGGCCGAGTGCCGGCGGCTGCTCGACGTCCTGTACGCGGAGGACCTCTTCGGGCCGGACGCCCGCACGCGCGCCTCGACCGGGCTGGACGACCCGTGGGACGGTGCCCAGCTCCGCTATCAGATCGTGGCCCACCGGCCCGAGGACGTCGACGCGACGCTGGCGTGGCTCGGCAGCCTTCCGGAGGAGTGCGGACAGTTCACGGCGACCGCGCGCGGCGGGGAACTGGAGGTGGAGGTCGGTGAGGCCGAGATGCCGCAGGTCGGGGACGCCCGCCAGGGTCTGCGGATCGTCCTGCGCGGCGTCTCCGACTCCGGCGACGCGCCCACGCTCACTCTGCACCTCGCCGCCGTCAGGGTCGGCGACGACGCGATCACCGTCACCAACGGCGGCCTCGCCGACGTACCGGCCGACGCGACCTGGGCGGCCGTCGAACTCGGCGCCCACCGTCTGGAGGAGGTCAGGAAAAAGGGCCGGCAGAACGTCTAGGCCATGCGCTCGACCGCGTCCTTGGCCTCCTTCAGGCCGGTCCCGGTGATCTCCCGGTAGACCTTGATCGCCTGGATCTTCTTGTCGTCCCGCAGCAGCGCGACGACCTCGGCCATGCGCGGGTCGACGGCCTCGCGCAGCCCCAAGTGGTCCATGATCAGGTCGAGTTTGCGCTCGACCCGGGCAACTCGCTTGTCGGCCTGGGAGATCCGGCTCTGCACACCCATGACGGCCAGGACACCGATCAGTACGAAGAAGAGACCTGCTATTTCCATGGTCGACGATCCTAGGCGGGCCGTCAGGGCCGCCAGGGCCGTCCTCGCGTCGGCCTGGTCCTCGCGTCGGCCTGGTCCTCGCGTCGGCCTGGTCCTCGCGTCGGCCTGGTCCTCGCCTCGGCCTAGCCCTCGTCGTCGAACTGCAGCCGGTGGTCCACCACGTCCCGTGCCGTGTCCAGCGCCGTACGCCCGTGCGAGAAGGCGTGCGCCCGCAGCCGGGCCAGCGCCTCCTCCGTGCCGACGTGAAGCTGGGCCATGATCATGCCGGTGGCCTGGTAGACCTGGTCGTGGTCGGTGGTAAGGCCGCTCAGCCACCGCTCGTTGCCCGGCTCGCCGGCGTCCTCCGCGTGCGGCAGCGCCGCCAGCGCCACGGTCATCATCCCGGCCACCGTGCGTGCCGTGCGCAACTCCCGCTCGGTGAGGTCGCCGGGGGACTCGCGGTAGAGGTCGAGCGTGCCCACGCACACCGTGTCGTTGCCGAGCGGCATCGAGTACACCGCCCGGACCCCGGCGGCCGTGGCCTGCTGGGCGAAGACCGGCCAGCGCTGCACGTCCTGCCCGGCCGTCAGGTCGCGGGCCAGCACGGGAGCGCCGCTCCGGGCGGCCGACTGGCAGGGACCGTCGCCCAACGTGGCCTGGATCTCGGTCACATACGCCGCCTGCGCGCTGCTCGCGCCGAGCTGTACGGGCAGGCCCTCGCTGTGCAGCGACACGCTCGCGCCGCTCACGGGCAGCAGTTCCACGGCCACGTCGCACAGCCGCCCCGGTATGTCGCCCGGCCCCGCGCCGCGTACGCCCTCGGCTATCGCGTCCGCGGCGCCCACGCCTTCCCGGCCTCGCTCACGCCGTCCACGATGTTCGTCTCTGGGCCGCACGGCTGCCTCCTCGTTCCCGAGCGCGGCCTGCTGGTCTCGCCTTCCGACCTCGCCCGACTACCCGCCCCGCCCCCCACGAAACCCGCCCGCCGGCCAGCCCTGAAGGGGCGCGGGGAACTGCGCGATCAACCCCCACCGCCCCGCGGACGACCAACGACCCATCCCCGCACTCACAGCTTCCAGTACCGCCCGCCGGCCACGCCCTGAAGGGGCGCGGGGAACTGCGCGAACACCCCCCACCGCCCCGCGGACGACCGACGACCCATCCCGGCACTCACCGCTTCTCGTAAGGATCCGCCGGCTCCCCGACCCGCCGCACCGACCCGGCATCCACCACAGGCGGCCACGCCGCGTCCGTGCCGAGCCGCCCCTCGGGATGCCACGTCCCGGTGACCGTCACCCACGCGTCGACCGGCGGAGCCTCCCCGCCCCGGACCTCGACCTTGCTGGTGGTCGCGTCGGCGGCACAGCAGGCCACCAGAAGCCGCGTGACGTACCAGGTGCCGTCGTCGTCACGGGTGACGAAGCCGGTCAGCCGGACCGTGCGGCCCGCGAGCGAGTGCCCGCTGTCGTAGATCGCCCGGGAACTGAACTCGGCGACCGTCAGCTCCACCGGGTTCCCGGCCGGCAGCGCCGGGAAGTGCCCGACCCCCTGGGCCGCACGCCCCGCCGCCTCGCGCTCGGCGATGTAGGAACCGAGGGCCGGGGGCGGGAAGAGGAGGAGGGCGAGGGCGGGGAGGGTGAGGAGCCACGCGACGCGGGGGCTATGGTGGCCGCCGTGCTGATCGTGGGCGTGGGAATCGTCGCCGTATTCGTCGTGCTCGCCGTGCTCGCGTTGCTGATCGCGGCCGGCGTGTTCGCCGTGCTCTGTGTGCTGGCCCTGCTCGGCGTGCGGTTCCTGTTCCGGTCGCCCGCCGACCGCCGCGGCCGCCGCCAGCAGCACCAGCAGAAACCCGGACACGACAAGGTATGGCCGTAGTCCCGCCTGCACGTACCGCAGATACAGCTCGCTGAACAGCGATATCCGCAGGATCGCCGCCCCCGTCAGAAGCAGCAGCACCGCCGGTCCGTAGCGCCTCACAGCAGCCACCACCCCACCAGCGCGCTGGTCACCACGGCCACCACCCAGGTCGCGGACGAGAACCGCAGCGCGAAGGACCGTCCGAAGGTGCCCGCCTGGAGGGCGATCAGCTTCAGGTCCACCATCGGGCCGACCACCATGAACGCCAGCCGCGCGGTCGGCGAGAAGCCGCTCAGCGACGCGGCGACGAACGCGTCCGCCTCGCTGCACACGCACAGCACGACCGCGAGCAGCGCGAGGAGCAGCACCGACGCCCACACCGACTCGGTGAAGAGGTCCAGAACGGAACGCGGCACCGCGATGTTGAACGTCGCCGCGGCCGCCGCGCCGAGGACGAGGAAGCCGCCCGCGTGCAGGAAGTCGTGCTGGAGCCCGGCGGTGAACGCGCGCAGGCCGGTGGCGGCCGGGTCGGAGTGCCCCTTCGGCAGCCGCAGCCACTCCTCGCGGCCGAACCGGGCCCACAGCCAGCCCATCACCACCGCCGTGGCCAGCGAGGCGACCAGTCGCCCGAGCACCATCTCCGGCTGCCCGGGAAAGGCGACGGACGTGGCGACGAGCACGACCGGGTTGATGGCGGGGGCGGAGAGGAGGAACGCGAGGGCGGCGGCCGGGGCCACCCCGCGTCGCATGAGGCTCCCGGCCACCGGCACGGACGCGCACTCGCACCCCGGCAGCACGACACCGGCGGCTCCGGCGACGGGCACGGCGAGGGCCTGGTTGCGCGGCAGCAGCCTGCTGAACACCTTTTCCGGCACGAAGGCCCCGATCGCCGCCGAGACGACCGTGCCGAGCAGCAGGAACGGCACGCCCTGCACCGCGATGGCCGTGAAGACGGTCCACCAGGCGGCGACGGGCGGGGTGTACAGGTCGAGGGCGAGCAGCGGCCCGAGGACCGAGGCGACCGTGGCGATGACGATGAGCGCGGCGCCGCCGAGCACGGCGTACACGAGCGCGCGTACGACGAGCCGCAGCCCGTCGACCGCGGTCCGCTGGTTCTCCACCGTGCCCGTCCCCACCTGTTCGAAATAGCTCAGCGAAGGCTAACCGGTGGGAGCTGTGGGCAGGCTGGGGTTCTCCGCGGAGGGGGCTGTGGGGCGCGTGGAAAGGCAGGGGTTCCCCCGCGGCGGGCCGTGTCTAGAGCGGGGGCTGGGCGGGGGCCGGGCCGAGGGTGGTGGTGCCGGGGGCCGTTCGGTGGCCCAGCCCCGTGCGGTACGCGTCCAGCGCCGCCTCCACCCGGCCGGTGCGGCGCAGCAGGTCGCCGAGCAGCCTGCACAGGTCGGCCAGGTCACCGGCCGCGCCCGCGCGCTCCAGCAGGCTCAGGGCACGGACGTAGTGCTCCTCGGCGGTCTCGGTGTCCCGGGAGTCCTCGGCGATGATGCCGAGCAGGCGGTGGGCGGCGGCCGCGTGCAGGGCGCCGCGCTCGGGGCTGAGGTCGCTGAGCACCTCGTGCAGGTGGGCGGCGGCCTCCTCCGACTTGCCGCGCCGGTGCAGTACGTCGGCGAGCTCGACGGCGACCTGGCTGGTGTACAGCGCGGCCCGCTTGGCGGTGAGCATCGTCTGTGCCTCGCGCAGCTCTGCCTCGGCGCGCTCCAGGTCGCCGTTCTGGGCGTAGACGTAGCCGCGCATCCAGTGGCAGTTGGCGAGCTCGGTACGGATCTGGAGCTGCCGGTACAGCTCGGCGGCCTTGGCCAGCGAGGCGTCGGCCTCGGCGACGCGCCCCTCGGCGAGCAGGGTGCGGGCGACGGACCGGTGCATTCGCGCGACCAGTGCCGGGTCGCCGGCCTGCGGGGCGAGCGCGAGGGCGTACTCGGCGGCCTGGGCGGCTCTCGCGTGGGCGCCCATGTCCATGTACGGGCCGATGACGCTGGCGTAGAGCAGGAGCAGGGCGTCGGGGTCGTGCAGTCCGCCGCGGTTCAGCTCGTCGAGGGTGGACTCCAACAGGTAGACCGCGTAGCGCAGTTCACCGGTGAGGTAGTGCGACACGGCCCGTCCGCGAAGCGCCGGGACACGGGCCGGCAGGGGTGCGGCGGCCTCCGCGAGCACCTGCTCGGCCTGCTCGAAGTGATGCCGTGCGGAGGTGAGTTCACCGGCGTCGATACCGCACTCGCCGAGCCCGAGCAGCGCCGCCGCCCGCTCCTCGGTGAAGCCGTTGCCCTCCGCCTCCGCGAGCAGCGCGGTGTACTGCTCGGCCGCGGCCTCGGTGTCACCCGTGGCGAGTATCCGCTGCGCCTCGGTCAGCCTCAGGCGCAGGTCCGTCACGAGATGCGCGGCACGGCCGGTGGCCAGCTCCTCGAAGGCGACGCCGAGCCGCTCGGCGATGTGCCGCAGCGCATCGTCGGAGGCGCGCACCCGGCCGGCCTCCAGGGTGGAGATGTACGCGGGGGTGTACGCCGGCTCCGCCAGTTGCTTCTGCGTCAGCCCGCGGTCGGCCCGCAACTGCTGCACTCTTCGCCCGATGGTCCCCGGGTCGTCACGGTCCGACATGGCTCAACTCTCCCTGCACCCCTTGCCGTTCGAGTCTGACGACCATAGGTTAAACCGCGTATTAAACGTGGTTAACCCAAAGCTGTTGCGAGGTCGCCGTGCAGGAACGCACCAGCACCACCGAGCGCTACACCCGGGGCGTGGCGGCCGCGCTGGTCGCCGTGGCAACCCTGATCCTGGCGGCCAACGCGGGCCCGGCCCGAGCGTCAGCCTTCGGCGACGAACGCCACGAAGGAGGCGTATGCCTCCGGAGTGAGGGTGAGGTTGCCGACCTCGGGGTTCTTGGAGTCACGGACGGCTATGCAGGGGGTTAGGTCGGCGACCTCCACGCATTCGCCGCCGGTGTTGCCGCTGTACGAGGACTTGCGCCAGGTAGCCGAGCCGAGCACGGCGCACTCGACACAATCACCGCCGGTGCTTCCGCTGTAACTGGACTTACGCCACAGGACGTTGGCCAGTTCCGCTGTGCTGTCCATAACGCTCCTCCAGTACGCCCTTGATCAGTTCCGCCGAATCCTCCACGGACAGGGCGGCTCCCTGCAAGCCAGCGTAACGAAGGGCGGCTTCGCGGATGGTCTCCGGATTGGCCGTCATGTGGCCGGAGATCAAGTCCTCCGTGTAGACGAGGTCGGGGTCGTCGTCAAAGCGAAGCTTGGTGAACGACCCGGCCAGGCTGACGTGTTCACCAACCTCGAAGGGCAGCACCTGGAGGCGGACCCAGCGCTCGTCCTGGAGGCTCAACAGGTGCTGGAGTTGGCCGCGCATGACCTCCGGGCCGCCGATCGGACGGTGCAGCACCGCCTCGTCGAGCACCACCAGCGTCAGGGGTGGCTGTTCCCGCTGGAGGATGCGCTGTCGTTCCATGCGGGCGGCGAGCAGCTTGTCGAGCTTGTCCGGCTGACCCGTGGCCAGCACCGCGCGGGCGTACGCCTTCGTCTGAAGCAGCCCGTACACCAACTGGCATTGATAGGTGGAGATGTAAGTCGCCTTCGCCTCCATGTCGGCGTACGGCTGGAACCACGTCGGCAACTGGCTGCGCAGCACCAGCCCCACCAGCCGCGAGAACATCCCGTCCGTCACCAGCGCCGCGTCCACCCGCTCGGCGAACTCCCTCGTCGGCACCTTCAGCGTCGTCTCGATCTGGCCGATCAGCGAGCCGGAGCAGAACAGCACCGAGCCCAACTGCTTCAGTGTCAGCCCCGCCTCCTCCCGTTTCCGGCGCAGCTCGTAGCCGAAGTAGTCCAACGGAGAAGCCGTGGGATCGAGTTGACGGATGTGAACCAAGGCGTACCACCCCCAAGTCCGGTCTGTTGCTGAGCGTAACCGGGCAACTTCGCAGTGGTGATGTGAATCGTGAAAATCGCCGCGACACCCGCACCCGCCCGCTGTTACGGTCGCCGCATGCAGCGTGCCCATCTGTCTCTCACGACGACGCCGGACCCCGTCCCGGCGCGCTGACACCTGAGCGAAGATCCAAGCCCCGGGGCGAGTGCCCCGGGGCTTTGTCGTGGGTGCTCGTCCCTTCATCCGGAGGAGCAGTCATGCACGACCACCGCCGTCTCGGCCGAGAGCTCGGCCTCTTCGACACCGACCCCCTGATGGGCGCAGGCCTGCCCTACTGGCTGCCCGACGGGGCCACCCTCCGCCACGAGCTGGAGGAGTACATCCGGGAGGTGGAGCGCGAGGCCGGCTACCGGCACGTGTACTCGCCGGTGCTCGGCAAACGCGAGCTGTACGAGATCTCCGGGCACTGGGACCACTACAGCGACGACATGTTCCCGCCGATGGACCTGGGCGGCGCCGAACAGGTCGTCCTGCGTCCCAGCCTGTGCCCGCACCACGCCCTGATCTACCGGTCCCGGTCCCACAGTTACCGTGAACTGCCCCTCCGAATGGCCGAGTTGGGCGGCATGTACCGCTCGGAGCTGTCCGGAGTCCTCGGCGGCCTCACCCGCGTACGCGCGATCCAGCTCAACGACGCCCATGTCTTCTGCACCCTGGACCAGGCGGCGCAGGAGGCCGGGGCCGCCCTGAAACTCATCGCCCGCGCTTACGCCGATCTGGGGATCAGAGCCGTCCGTCACCGTCTGTCCCTGCCGGGCGAGGGTGGCAAGTACGTCGCCGACCCCGAGCTGTGGCGGCGGGCCACCGCCCTGCTCAGGGAGGTTCTCGACGGCTCCGGGATCCCCTACGAGGCCGTCGAGGGCGAGGCCGCGTTCTACGGCCCCAAGATCGACGTCCAGATCGCCGATCCGGCGGGCCGCGAGGCGACCCTGTCGACCGTTCAGATCGACTTCCACCAGCCCGAGCGCTTCGACCTGCACTACATCGGCCCCGACGGCGCCAAGCACCGTCCGGTCATGGTCCACCGCAGCATCATCGGGAGCGTCGAGCGGGCCGTGGCCCACTTGGTGGAACAGCACGGCGGCGCGTTCCCGGCCTGGCTCGCGCCCGTGCAGCTCCTGGTCCTGCCGGTGGCGCAGGAGCAGACCGGGCAGGCGCGAGAAATTCTGGACCGGGCCCGCCAAAAGGGTCTGCGCGCGGAACTCGCCGGGCCCGAGCAGGGCACCCTGGGCGCCCGCGTGCGCGCGGCACGCCTCGTGCCGTACCAGGCGGTCATCGGTGAGCGGGAGGCGCGGGCGGCGGCGGACGGCGACCTCGTGGCCGCCGTACGGCTGCGGGACGGGCGCAGGCCGGGGGCCGTACCGGCCGGGGAACTGATCGCCCGGATCGCCGCCCGGGTGGCGGCACGCGGCGCCGAGCTGTGGGAGGTGCCGCAGGGCGATGGATGACGCCGTATGGCGCCGCGCGCACATGCCCGTGCGGCGGCGCCATACGACGACGCACTCCACCTGTACGACACCGTAAGGTCGCTGCCGTAGCGTCGCCACCGCACCCGTGACGAGGGGAGCCATCCGTGACCGAAGACGGCCGGCCGATTCCGGTGATCATCGACTGTGACACGGGCGTGGACGACGCCCTGGCGCTGTTGTTCGCGGTACGCCATCCGGGGCTGGACCTGCGCGCGGTCACCTGCGTGGCGGGCAACACGGACGTGGACGGCGTCGTGTACAACACCCTGACCGTGCTGGAGCAGGCCGGTGCCCCCGAGATCCCCGTGGCCAGGGGCGCCGACCGCCCGCTGATCGAGCCCTCGCGCTCGGCGCGGCACGTGCACGGCGAGGACGGCATGGGCGACCTCGGCCTGCCCGTCCCGCGGCGCCGCGCGGCCGACGTGGACGCGGTGACGCTGCTGCGCCGCGAGATCCTCGCGTCCCCGCGCCCGGTCACGCTGATCCCCACCGCGCCCCTGACCAACATCGCCCTGCTGCTGCGCACCCACCCCGAGGTCACCCGCAACATCGAGCGGATCGTCTTCATGGGCGGCGCGGTGGCCTGCGGAAACGCCACGCCGGTCGCGGAGTTCAACGTGTGGCACGACCCGGAGGCGGCCTCGATCCTGCTCACCGCCGGGGTGCCGATCACCATGTACGGCCTGGACGTCTTCCAGCGGGTCGTGGTCCCGGGGGCGGACGTACGGCGCCTGCGGGAGAACGTCGAGCCAGGCACCAGGCTCGCCGGCGAACTGCTGGCCCACCGCCCGTCCGCGCCGGACGTCACCGCCGACCCCGAGGCGGGCGGCATCGGCGACGCGGGCGCGGTCTGCGCGGTCGTGGACCCGGCGGGCATCACCACCCGCCTCCTGCCCGTCGAGGTCTCCCTCGCCCCCGGCCCCACCCGAGGCCAGACCATCGTCGACCGCCGCCCCCGCCCCGGCGAATCCGAACTCCACACCGGAACCCGCGAACAGGCCCTGGTGGACGTAGCTCTGGACGTGGACGTCGAACGCTTCGCCAAGCTGTATCTGTCGACGGTCGAACGCACCTGACGGCCCGGGGTCGCTCACCCCGGGCCGTCAGATGACAGCGGGTCAGGAACGGGCCGTGCGGCGTCGCTTCGAAGCCACCACGAAGGCCGCGCCGCCCGCGACCAGGACGACCGCGCCGATGGCGATCGGGCCGGTCGCGCTGCTGCCGCCCGTCTGGGCGAGGTCGTCGTCGCCGCTGGGGGACGGGGCGGGGGCGGACGTCGACTCGGAGGGCTCCGGGGTCGGGGTCTCGGTCGAGGGGGTCTGCGAGGCCGGCGGCGTCGTCTCCTCGGCCGGGGTCGACGGCTCGTCGGTCGCCGGCTCCGACGGCTCGGCCGGCGGCGTCGTCGGGGGCTCCTCGGTCGCCGGAGGCTCGGACGTGCAGTCCTTCGAGCCGCCGTTCCAGGCCGCGATCAGCTTGTCCTTGATGACCGGGCGGTCCGGGCCCTTGGGCAGGTCACCGTGCTCGAAGCCGTCGTTCGCGTCGAGCTTGCCGTCGAACTTCACCGCACCGCGGTACAGGTCGATCTGCCCGAAGCAGCCCGCGTCCGGGACGGCGATGTCCAGCGAGTCGGTCCCGCCCGGCTTGACCGTGACCGTGTCGAAGTCGACGAAGACCTGCTCGCCGGAGGTCGCGAAGGTCGCCCCGTGGGCGAGGTAGGAGGCGAGCGAGGCCGTGCAGGTCGTCGCGTCGGCGGCGGCACGCACCTTGATGTGCGCCTTGCCGTCGTCGGTGACCTTCAGGTTCTGGTCGTCGACCTTGACCGAGTCGTAGAAGTTCGTGCCGTCCAGCGAGAACTGGCAACGGTCGGTGGCCGTTTCCGTCCCCGCACCGGTGCCGGGCTGGTAGGTGCCGCCGGACTTCCAGCCGTCACCGCCGGGCGTTCCGTGGGCCCAGGCGCCGGAGGCGGAGGCGACGGTGGCCGCGCACAGGGCGAGCGACGCGGCGCCCGTCCCCAGCAGGCGTCGCGCGATGACACGTCTCGCTATGGACATGCGTTTCCCATCTTGGCGTGTGCATGGGTGGGGGGAGAGGACACCCCACGGTCGAAGAAACACTGGGCTCATTGGTCGCATGCGCCACAGCGTGAGGACATCGTCGGGTGACGGGACACCCCTGTCAACCTGCGGGAACACAAGGGTAGTTCAAGCGGCAATCACAATTTCGTCACGTCGGGAATGATCCGATCCGCTCTACGCTGTGTTCGCTTTTCCGGCCAAGTGGACAGAGTTCTCGATGTCGCCCGTACACCGCCACGAGGAGACCGCGTGACCGTCCGCACCACCACGACGCCCGACCTCTCGTCCAACGACCCCAACTGGTGGCGCCAGGCCGTCATCTACCAGGTCTACCCCCGCAGTTTCGCCGACGGCGACGGCGACGGCCTCGGCGACCTGAAGGGCGTCGCCCAGCGGCTGCACCACCTGGCCGCCCTCGGCGTGGACGCGCTGTGGCTCAGCCCCTTCTACCCCTCCGAGCTGGCCGACGGCGGCTACGACGTCGCCGACTACCGCGACGTCGACCCGCGCCTGGGCACCCTCGAGGACTTCGACGCCCTGGTCGCCGAGGCCCACCACCTCGGCCTGAAGGTGATCGTCGACCTGGTCCCCAACCACACCTCCCACCAGCACGTCTGGTTCCAGGAGGCGCTGAGGTCCGCCCCCGGCTCCGCCGCCCGCGAGCGCTACGTCTTCCGTGACGGCCGCGGCCCGCACGGCGAACTCCCGCCCACCGACTGGCAGTCGGTCTTCGGCGGCAGCGCCTGGCGCCGCGTCCCCGACGGCCAGTGGTACCTCCACCTGTTCACCCCGCAGCAGCCCGACCTCAACTGGGCGCACGAGGAGGTGCGCGCCGACTTCCGCACCACCCTGCGCTTCTGGTCCGACCGGGGCGTCGACGGCTTCCGCGTCGACGTGGCCCACGCCCTCGCCAAGGACCTGAGCGAACCGCTGCGCGACCTGGGCACGCCCGGCCTGAGCCGCGAGGACGCCCTCCCGGACCTCCCGCCCGGCACCCACCCCTTCTACGACCGCGACGAGGTCCACGAGATCTACCGCGACTGGCGCAAGATCCTCGACTCCTACCGCCCGCCCCGCATGGCCGTCGCCGAGGCCTGGGTGAACCCGAGCTCCCGCCGCGCGCTGTACGCCCGCCCCGACGAACTGGGCCAGGCATTCAACTTCGAGTACCTGCAAGCGGGCTGGGACGCCGACGAACTCAAGCAGATCATCACCGACTCGCTCGCCACGGCCCGGGCGGCGGGCGCCTCCGCCACCTGGGTCCTGTCCAACCACGACGTCGTACGCCACACCTCACGCCTGATGCTCCCGCCCGGCACCGACGACAACGCCTGGCTGCTGTCCGGCGGCCACGCACCGGCCGTCGACGAGGCCGCAGGACTGCGCCGCGCCCGCGCCGCGACCCTCCTCATGCTGGCGTTGCCCGGTTCGTCGTACGTCTACCAGGGCGAGGAACTCGGCCTGCCCGAGGTCGCCGACCTGCCTTTCGCGGTCCTCCAGGACCCGATCTGGGAACAGACCGGGCGGGTGCGCAAGGGCCGCGACGGCTGCCGGGTGCCGCTGCCGTGGACGACGACCGGACCGTCGTACGGCTTCGGCGCGAGCGGTTCCTGGCTGCCGCAGCCGGCGGGCTTCGCGGCGTACGCGGTCCAGGCCCAGGACGGTGTGGAGGGCTCCACGCTGGAGCTCTACCGCCGGGCCCTGCGGCTGCGCCGCAAGCTGCTGGCGGGCGAGGAGCTGACGTGGGCGCAGGACGGGCCGCCCGGCGTTCTGCACTTCGCACGCTCGGACGGCTGGCGCTGCGTGGCCAACCTCTCCGGTACGGCGGTGGAGTTGCCGCCGGGGGAGGTGCTGCTCGCCAGCGGGCCGCTCGAAGGCGGGCTGCTGGGCCCGGACACGACGGTCTGGCTGACGTAGACCCCGAGCCGCGGGCCCTCAGGGCGTCAGCGTCACCTGCGGTTCGCCCGCCGCCGGAGGGGGCGGGGTCACCTGGTCGGCCGGGAGCCTGGGCGGGGTCGTCTCCTGGAACAGGACCTGGTCGAAGTCGACCAGCCCCGTCTTCTCCATGACCGCGATGTGGTCGAGCACGGTGTCGTTGGCCTGGTCGGCGAGCCGGCGGACCAGGGTGTTCCTGGTCGTGGCCCGGATCTTCGCGACCGTGGTGAAGATCTGGCCGTGCGTGGTGCGCAGGATGTTCGCCATGTCGCTGTCGAACTGCTTGCCGGTGTCCCCTTCGAGCGTCGCGACGAACCCCTGCTGCTGGGGGCTGGCCTGGTTGGGCACGGTGATGTTCAGCCGCGCGGCGATCTGGCGGTCGGTGGCGTCCAGCGCGGCGTGTCCGTCGACCAGATGCTGCCCGGCCGTGCGCACCGCCTGGGTCGTCCCTTTCTGCAGGGCCAGCTTCCCCACCGGGTACTCCCACAGCCCGGCCGCCCGCACCTTCACCACGAAGTCCCGGTCGGCCTCCGTCAACGGCCCCGTCGCGGTCTGGGCGATGACATGGTCCGCGGAACTGGAGACGGTGCTGAAGCCGAGCATCGAGGGATAGGCGAGCGCGGCGAGCGTGAGGCTCAGGGCGCCGCCCACGAAGAGAGATCCGATCACGCGCCGCGAGATACGCACGGTGCTGCCTCCTGCCCGATAGGCCGAGGGCCCGCCCCCTGATGCGGGGGCGGGCCGGGTTCGTCGTACCGGGGTACGGATGTCCGTGTCCTGGGAAACCTTTTGGCTTGGCATCGGCTCCGTAAAGCCATGCCGGGCGGCTCAGCGCTCGGCGCCCTTGCGGAAGGTCGCCCGGGCCCACAGGTAGCCGATCAGGGCGAGGCCCGTGCACCACGCGAGGGCGATCCAGGCGTCGTTGCCGATTTCGGTGCCGAGGAGCAGGCCGCGCAGGGTCTCGTTGATGGGGGAGAAGGGCTGGTACTCGGCGAACCAGCGCAGTCCGGTGGGCATCGAGTCGGGGGTGACGAAGGCGCTGCTGAGGAACGGCAGGTAGATCAGCGGCATCGGGGCGTTGCTCGCGGCCTCGACGGTCTTGGAGTTCAGGCCCATCGCGGCCGACAGCCAGCTCAGGCCGAAGGCCAGGAGCATCATCAGGCCGAGGGCGGCGGCCCACTCGACGGCCGTCGCGTCGGGGCGGAAGCCGATGGCGTACGCCACCCCGGTGACCAGGGCGAGGATGGCCACGACCTGGACCATGTTGCCCAGCACATGCCCGGTGAGGACCGAACTGCGCGAGATCGCCATGGTGCGGAAGCGGTTGATGATGCCCTCGGTCATGTCGGTGCACACGGAGATGGCGGTGGTGATCGTGCCGGAGGTCACCGCCATCACGATGATGCCGGGGACCAGGTAGTTGATGTAGGCGTCGCGGTCACCGACGCCGATTCCCTCGCCGATCGCGCCGCCGAAGACGTACACGAACAGCAGCAGCATCAGCACGGGCAGCGTGACGATCTGGACCGTCAGGGACGGGTAGCGCTGCATGTGCTTGAGGCTGCGCCGCAGCATCGTCATGGAGTCGCGGAAGGCGTAGGAGCGGGCGGGGGCGGTAGCGGTGGTGGCCATCGAGGGGTCCTCTCGGGGCAGGGCGGGGCAGGTCGGGTGGCGTGTGGCGGGGCGGGGTCAGACGGCGGCGGTCCGGTGGGTCTCGGTCAGGGCGAGGAACACGTCGTCCAGGTCGGGCGTGTGCACGGTGAGCGACTCGGCCTCGACGCCCGCCGACTCCAGCAGGTCCAGGACGGCCCGCACGGTGGCGGGGGCGCCGTCACCCGGGATGTTCAGGGCGAGGTTCTCGGGGTCGCTCTGGGCGACGTCGAACACGGCGGCTGCGGCGTCCAGTTGACGCTCGGCGGCGAAGCGGAGGCGGATGTGGCTGCCGGGGATGCGGCGCTTGAGCTCCTCGGCGGTGCCCTCGGCCACGATCCGGCCGCCGTTGAGCACGGCGATACGGTCGGCGAGCTGATCGGCCTCCTCCAGGTACTGCGTGGTGAGGAAGATCGTGATGCCCCGGTCCTCGACCAGGCCCCGGATCAGCTCCCACAGCATGCGGCGGCTGCGCGGGTCCAGGCCGGTCGTCGGCTCGTCGAGGAAGATGACGCGCGGGTCGCCGACCAGCGTCATCGCGAGGTCGAGCTTGCGGCGCATACCGCCGGAGAAGGTGGCGGCGGTCTTCTTCGCCTCCGCCGCCAGGTCGAACCGCTCCAGCAGGTCCGCGGCCCGGCGGCGGCCCTCGGCGCGGCCGAGGTGGTGCAGGTCCGCCATCAGCAGGAGGTTCTCCTCGGCGGTCAGCAGCCCGTCGACCGCGGCGAACTGGCCGGTGACGCCGATCGACCGGCGTACGTCGTCGGCCTGCCGGGTGAGGTCGTGCCCGGCGACGCGGGCCTCGCCGCCGTCGGCGCCGATCAGCGTGGACAGGATCTGGACGGTGGTGGTCTTGCCGGCGCCGTTGGGGCCGAGCAGGGCGAAGACCGACGCCTCGGGGATCCGCAGATCGATGCCGTCGAGCACCAGCTTCTCCCCGTACGACTTGCGCAGGCCCTCTGCGTGGATGGCGGTCATGACTCTCCCCGGTGACGTGAGTGGTGGTGCGGATCGGTGACTTGAACGGTGTGCAACTCGAAGACTTGAACACCGTAAAACCAGACTTGCACGGTGTGCAAGTCCTTTCGCCGAAGAACTTTTACGGTGTGCAAGTGGCGGTTAGGCTGGTCCCATGGCGCGAGAGACCTTGAACCGAGAACAGATCGTCCGGGCGGCGATCGAGCTGCTGGACGAAGAGGGCATCGACGGCCTGAGCATGCGCAAGCTGGGCCAGAAGCTGGGCTCGGCGGCGACGGCGATGTACTGGCACGTCGGCAACAAGGAGAACCTGCTGATCCTCGCGGCCGACGAGGTGTGGAGCGAGATCACGCTGCCGGACGTCCCGGCGGTGGGGTGGCGGACGGCGGCGCGCGAGCTGATGTACGCCGTGCGCGGGCTGTGCGACGGGCACCGCTGGCTCGTGCGGGTGATCACCACGTACTACGCCGCCGGCGAGGGCATGGCCCGCTTCCAGGAGTGCGCCTACGAGACCTTCGACGCCGCCGGCTTCCGGGACGCGGACCTCGACTGGGCGGTGAGCACCCCGTTCATGTTCGTGACGGGGCTGGCGTTCATGAGCGGAAGCGAGGTCGCCGGGATCAAGGAGCGGGCGGAGCAGGAATCGGCCGCGCAGCCGGAGAAGGAGGCCGAGGCCTTCGCGCAGATCAACGCCCTCGCGGCGAAGTACCCGCGGCTGAGCGCCAGCATGGAGGCGCAGGCACAGCGGGGGCAGGGCTTCGCGGAGCAGGTCGACGAGGTCTTCGCGTTCGGCGTCGAGACGATCCTCGACGGGCTGGCGGCCCGGCTGGCGGCGCGGTCCGACGCCGTCTGAGTGAGATCCGGCCGCGCGGCACGGACTGCGGGCGTGGCAAACCGGACGGCGTCGTCCCGCTGCCCGAGGATCCGGACGCGTGGCACGCACCTTCGACGAACTGGTCGCGATGCAGCGGGCGGCGGACCAGGCCCACGGCCGGGTGGAGGAACTGCGGGACGAGTACGGCCCTCCCACCCGCACTCCGTGGTCCCCGCCCTGGACCGAGGCGTACGAAAGCGCCTGGCAGGCCTGGCGCGACCTCGCCCGAGCCGTCCAGTCGGCCATCACCGAACACGCGGCGGAACAGGGCGCCGCCCGCAGCCAGATCGAAGCGGACGTGAAGGCGGCGGCCCGGCATCCGGATGCCGCGGCGGGCGGGTGACCCCGTCCGCGCCCGGACGGGTGGTGCGTGTCGCTCCGTCGGCTCCTCCTGCCGGACAGCGCGTGTCATCCATGAGCGCGGCCGGGAGAATCCCTGGTGAGGGTGGGGTGCCGCCGAGGTGTGTGAGGAGCTCCGCCGCGATGAGCTGGTCCCGCAGGTCTTGGAAGACGACGGTGCTCGGGTCGCTCGCGCTGGCGGGCGCGATGGTGGTGCCGGGCACGGCGTACGGCGGTGACGGGCCGGCCGGACCGGTTGGACCGGGCGGTGAGGGTCTGTGGGCCTCCGCGACCATCGAGCCCGGGCGGGAGGGCGTCCTCGAGGTCGGAGGCTATGACGGGGAGCCGCTTGGCGAGGGATCGGTGCTGACGCTGACGGCGCCGGCGGGCGCGCGGGTGACGGGTGTGCCGTTCGCCGGGCTCGGGTACCGGGGCGCGGTGGCACTCGGCGGGAACAGCGGGACGTACACCTTCGTGGGGGCGGCGGTGTCGACGTGGAAGGGGCACCCGTTCCCCTTCGTCCTGTCCCTCCCCCCGGACGCCGAACCCGGCACCCGCCTCCCCGACTGCACCCTCGCCCTGAGAGACCCCAAGGGCACCGTGCGGCAGCGCGGCACCTGCTCCGTGACCGTCGGACTGCCCGCCCCGACCCTGTCCCGCCCGGCGTCGGGCGTACCGCTGAGCGCGTTGCCGGAGGCGGCGGGCATTGCCTACCCGGGCGCCCAGGTCACGGTCCGCGACGCGCTGGAGAAAGAGGTCTGCGCGACGACGGCGGCACCGGACGGCACCTGGTCCTGCGTACCCGGCCTCGCCCTCCCGGCCGGCACGGGCCGCCTCCAGGCGACGGCCACTTTGAACGGGGTCAGCGCCATGAGCGAGCAGATCGACATCACGGTGGCCGGGTCGGCGCAGGAACAGCACGACACGGTGTCGGACAGTGGGGGCGGGCGGTTCCAGGGCGGCCTTGTGGCGCCGGGTGGCGTCGAGTGATGCCGATGTGGCGCCGATGTGGCGTCAGGTGGTGCCATCTGGTGCCATTGCGGTGTCACGTAGAGCGTTCCGTGGCGTTGGGGTGCGCGTGGTGCCGTGATGGTGCCGACTAATTTCCCCGTCTTTCCGCAGGTCAGAGGCTCGTGGAGAGGGAGTGGCCCGGTGTTGGTGCCAGGCAGGCTTGCGGATGGCGCCATTGTGGTGCCATGATGGCGTCATGGACCTCACCCCGTATGTCGACACCCTCCGCCGTGAACTCGCGGTGGCCGCCGAGGCCGGCGGGGACGACGCCCGAGAGCTGGCCGAGCGGCTCACCGCTCCCCTGGAGTCGGCGACCCGGCTGACCATGCTCAACGTGCTCTCCGCCGCTATGGACGAGATCACCCGCGAGCTCGCCCCAGGCTCGGTCGACGTACGGCTGCGCGGGCTCGACCCCGACTTCGTGGTGACGCTGCCGCCCACCGACAGCGCCGCCCCCGTGGAGCCGACCGCGCCCGCCGAAGCCCTCGCCCACCCGGCCCCGGCCGACGGCGACGAGGGCGGCACCGCCCGCGTCAATCTGCGTCTGCCGGCCAACCTCAAGGCACGCGCCGAGGAGGCCGCCGGCCGCGAGGGCCTGTCGGTCAACGCCTGGCTGGTGCGGGCCGTGTCGGCGGCGGTCGACGGCGGCGCACAGCCCCCTGCCGCGCAGCGGACCCGCACCGTCGGACAGAGCTTCACGGGCTGGGTGCGCTGAGCCGCGCCCGCCTGCCGCCAATAACAGCCACTTCACCCACACCACGTCCCACCTGCGGGGACGCCCCAAGGACCCATGAGGACGGTACAGCCATGCCTTCTTTCGACTCTCCCGAACCGATTTCGGTCACCGCGCACGTGGCGGCCGGCTCCATCCGATTCACCGCGGGCGACCGCGTCGACACCGTCGTGGACGTACGGCCCCGTGACCCGAAGCGGGACAAAGACGTGCGGGCCGCCGAGCAGACCGAGGTCACCTGGGCGAGCGGCGTCCTGACCGTCAGGACCAAGGAGCGCCGCCTGATCGGACCCAGCGGCGTCGTCGACGTGACGGTCGAACTGCCCACCGGCTCACGCGTCGAGGTGACCGACTCCTGGGCCGTACTCAGCGAGGGCCGGCTCGGCGAGGTCCGCGTGAAGGCCTCGGTCGGCGACATCCGCCTCGACAGCACCGGCCCGTTGACGCTGACCGCGTCGCACGGCACGGTTACCGTGGACCGGGTCCAGGGCGCTGCCGAGATCACCAGCAGCACGGGCAATGTG
Organism: Streptomyces sp. NPDC036764; assembly: GCF_055609385.1. Classification (NCBI taxonomy): domain Bacteria; kingdom Bacillati; phylum Actinomycetota; class Actinomycetes; order Kitasatosporales; family Streptomycetaceae; genus Streptomyces; species Streptomyces sp. NPDC036764. Next base: position 434,318 of record NZ_JBVJPT010000003.1, on the reverse strand, counting down.
CGCGTCGGCACCGTCGACGGCCCCGCCGTCCTGAAGAACTCGCACGGCACCATCACCGTCGGCGCCGTGACCGGCGAACTGCGGGTGAGCGGCGCCAACGGTGCCATCGACATCGCGCGCGCCGATGCCTCGGTCACCGGAACCACGACCAACGGCTCCCTCCGGGTCGGCGAAGTCGGCAGTGGCGAGGTCCAGTTGGAGACCGCCAACGGTCCGATCGAGATCGGCATCCGCAAGGGCACCGCCGCCTGGCTCGACGTCCACTCCACCCGTGGACAGGTGCGCAACACGCTGGCCGCGGCCGAGGCCCCGGAGCAGACCGAGGGCACCGTCAAGGTCCGCGCGCGGACCAACTGGGGCAACATCGACATCCTCCGCGCCAAGGCCTGAGCGCCCGATCCGTCGGCTCCACCAAGGCCTGAGCGCCCGATCCGTCGGCTCCACCAGGGCCTGAGCGCCCGATCCGTCGGCTCCACCAGGGCCTGAGCGCCCGATCCGTCGGCTCCACCAGGGCCTGAGCGCCCGATCTCCCGGTTCCACCAGGGCCTGAGCGCCCCATCTGTCATCGGCTCCACCTCGAACGCCCCCATCCACTCAAGCCTTCGAACGGAGGCCGCCATGCCTTCTTCTGTCATGCCCATGTCCATGCCCGGTCCGCGCCGAGGTGACGGTCCGCCGCCGCCCGTCGCCGTCTCCACCATCGGCCTGCGCAAGTCGTACGGCGACAAGACCGTCCTCGACGGCATCGACCTGCGCATCCCGGCCGGTTCCGTGTTCGCGCTGCTCGGCCCCAACGGCGCCGGCAAGACCACCACCGTGCAGATCCTGTCCACGCTCATCGCGGCCGACGGCGGCCAGGCCCAGGTGGCCGGGCACGACGTCGCCACGTCACCGGACGGCGTACGGGCCGCGATCGGTGTCACCGGGCAGTTCGCCGCGCTCGACGACCTGCTCACCGCCGAGGAGAACCTCCTCCTCATGGCCGACCTGCTGCGCCTCGGCAAGCGTGAAGGCAGGGCCCGTACACAGGAGTTGCTGGAGCGGTTCGAGATCGCGGACGTCGCGAAGAGCCGCGCCGCGACCTTCTCCGGCGGCATGCGGCGCCGCCTCGACCTCGCCATGACGCTGGTCGGCGATCCGAAGGTGATCTTCCTGGACGAGCCGACGACCGGGCTCGACCCGCGCAGCCGCCGCACCATGTGGGACACGGTGCGCTCGCTGGTCGCGGGCGGTGTCACGGTCTTCCTCACCACGCAGTACCTGGAGGAGGCCGACCAGTTGGCCGACCGGATCGCCGTCCTCGACGGCGGCCGGATCGTCGCCGAGGGCACCGCCGACGAACTCAAGGCGCAGATCCCCGGCAGCCACGTACGGCTGCGGTTCACCGAGCCCGACGAGTACGAGCGCGCGGGCGCCGCCTTCCCCGGCGCGGCCCGCGACGACGAGAACCTCGCCCTGCGCGTGGCAGGCGACGGCGGCCTCGACGCGCTGCGCGCCCTGCTCGACCGGCTGGACGCCGCCGGCATCCGGGCCGCCGACTTCTCCGTGCACACCCCCGACCTGGACGACGTGTTCCTCGCCCTGACCGGCGACGGCACCTCCGGCACCCCGCTCCACATGAAGGAGACCCTGCGATGAGCACCCTCGCCCACGCCGTGCACGACTCCAGGACGATGCTGCGGCGCAACCTCAAGCACGCGCTGCGCTATCCCGCCGTGTCCCTGGGCCCGGTCATGATGCCCCTGCTGATGCTGCTGCTGTTCGTGTACGCCTTCGGGGACTCGATCGGCGCCGGTATGGGCGGCGGCCGGGACGCGTATCTGGAGTATCTGACGCCGGGCATCATCATCATGGGCGTCGCGGCCGGCGCCATGTCGACCTCGATCGCGGTCTGCCAGGACATGACCGAAGGCATCATCAACCGCTTCCGCACCATGAACATCACGCGCTCCTCGTTCATGACGGGCCATGTCGTCGGCAGCGTCCTGACGACGGTGGTGAGCCTGGTCCTGGTGGTGGGCGTGGCGCTCGCGCTCGGCTTCCGCCCGGACGCGAACCCCGTCGAGTGGCTCGCCGCGGCGGGCCTGGTCACCGCCATCGCGTTCGCGGTGGCCTGGCTGTCGGCGGCGCTGGGCCTGATCTCCAAGACCGTCGAGTCCGCGAGCAACAAGCCGCTGCTCATCCAGTTCCTGCCGTTCCTCGGCTCCGCCTTCGTGCCGGCCGGCTCGATGGCCCCGGGCCTGCGCTGGTTCGCCGAGAACCAGCCGTTCACGCCGATGACCGAGACGCTGCGTGGTCTGCTCTCCGGCTCTGAGATCGGCGACAGCGGCTGGATCTCGCTCGCCTGGTGCGCCGGCATCGCCCTCGTCGGCTACGTCTGGTCGCGCTCGCTGTTCGGCAGCACCACCAAGCGCTGAGCGACGTACCCACAGGTCCGGCTCCGGGTTCGTACCCGGAGCCGGACCTGTGCCCGGATCTTCGTGGCTTCTGCCAGTACGGCCTCGCGCCGGGGCGCCGGAAGACTGCCCGCCAGGGCCGCGGTGCGCCGTGGCCGAGGACCTGACGGAGCAACGGGGAGGACACCACGATGAGCGTGCGACAGCAGTACGACGAGATCGGTGAGGCGTTCGAGGGCTTCAAGTCCCTGCCGCTGGCGCGGTACGCGGAGGTGCCCGCGTTCCTGGCGATGGTCGGGGACGTGCGCGGCAAGGCGGTCCTCGACCTGGCCTCCGGCACCGGCTTCTACAGCAGGGAGTTCGCGCGGCGGGGTGCGGCGGAGGTGCTCGGCATCGACATCTCCGGTGAAATGGTCGCCGCGGCACAGAAGCTGGAGGAGCGCGATCCGCTGGGCGTGCGCTACGAGGTGGGCGACGTGTCGGAACTGCGCCCCCTGGAGCGGCGCTACGACATCGCCACGGCGGTCCAGCTCCTCAACTACGCCGAGGACATCGCCGCCACGGAGCGGATGTGCCGCGCCGTGCACCGCAGCCTGACGCCCGGCGCCGAGTTCTTCCTGCTCAACCAGACACCCGACTACCGCTTCGACGCACCGCCCCTGGACCGGTACGGCTTCCGCACCGAGCTGACCGGCGAGGAGGCCGAGACCGGGCCGCGCGTGCGGCTCACGGCCCTGCTCGACCCGCGGCCGATCTCGTTCGTCACCACCTGCCCGCGCCGCGAGGTCTACGAAACGTGCCTGCGGGCAGCCGGATTCGGCGACCTGACCTGGGTACCGCTTCAGGTGTCCGAGGCCGGCCTGCGCGAGTTCGGCGCGGACTTCTGGGCGGACGTCATCGCCAACCCGCCCCTGGAGATGCTGCGCTGCCGAGCCTGACGCCGGGGCCGGCGGCGCTCCGGGAGCGCGGACGCACCCGACGTGGACCGGCAGCCGGTCCGGTCGATCCGCGACTGCCGGTCAACTGCTAGTAGCGCACCGCCCGCTCCACCTCCGCCCGCACATCCCCGCTCAGGTCGCGGGTGCTGTGGGCGGTGCCCTTGCCGGACTTGTCGGCGGCGACGTCCGACACCGTCACCACGGACGCGTCGAGCAGATTGCCGTTCTCGTCCTTGAAGTTGACCTGGACGGCGAAGGACTTCGTCGAGTCGGTCGTGTTCTCGGCCGTGACCTCCACCGACGCGCGGCCGCCGGAGTCGGTCGTGGGGTCGTCCAGCGTCACCGAGCTCTTGGCGTCGATGCCGCCCTTGATGTTGTCGAGCTGGCGGCCCGCCTCCGCTGTCGCCGAGGTGTAGGCCGACGCCGCCTTGCTGGCCACCGAGGAGGGCGTGTCGTCGTCCGAGCAGGAGGTCAGGACGGTGACGGCGAGGGCGGCGGTCGCCAGGAGGGCCGTGGCCGTTCGACGGCGGGGGCGGTGAGCGGGCATGCGGGGCTCCAAGCGTGCGTTCCGGTCCCTTCAGTGAAGGTCCGCACCGCCCCGTTCGCACTCCGGACGTCACCCGATCGGCGCCTCCCCCGTGGTGGGCACCCCCTGGCGGGCCGATCGTCGTACCGACCGCAGAACCTGACCGCGGAACACGCGAGAAGTGGGGTACGGCAGCCATGAGCCAGCAGCAGTCGCATGCGAGCGATGCCGCCCATAGCCGTCCGGGAACCCAGGCGACCTGGCCCTCCGCCGGAACCGGCGCCGACCCCGGCAGCGCGCCCGGCCCCGGCAGTGCCCCCGGCTCCGGCTGGGTCACCGGCGGACTCGTCTTCGCCGGTGTGCTGATGCTGGTGAACGGGCTGCTGGCCATCCTCCAGGGCATCTCCGCCATCGCCGAGGACGACGTGTACGCCCGTATCGGCGACTACGTCTTCAAGGCCAACCTCACCGCATGGGGCTGGATCCTGCTCGGCCTCGGCGTCGTCGCCCTCGCGGTCGGCTACGGCATCCTCCAGGGAGCCTGGTGGGCGCGGATCACCGGTATCTTCCTGGCTTCCCTGAGCATGGTCGCCCACTTCCTGTTCCTGCCGTACACGCCGGTCTGGTCGGTGATCATGGTGGGCATCGACTTCTTCGTGATCCTCGCGCTCGCCCTGGCCCCGGACGCCTCCGCCCCCTCGGACACGGCTAGCGCTTCAAGGCGCGGTAACGCCTCAGCAGCTCGCTGATCCTGGCCGGGTCCTTGCGGCCGTTCAGCTCGGTCAGCAGGTCGTCGGGGCAGAGTTCGTAGAGGTCGCCCCAGAAACGGCGGCCGTGGTTGTCCCAGATGCGATAGCCGCCGGGCACACCCCTGGCCACGTAACGTCGCCTGCTCAACCGAACCCCCAGCCCGATGCCACCCTGTCCTGTGCGGACAGGGTGGCATCGCGACGTGGCCCGGGCGCCCCGAATTTTTTCAGGCGTGCCCTATTCCGCCCCCGCCGAAGGACCCGCTCTTGCCGGGCAGCCAGCGTTTGCGGTGCTGGTCCTCGCTGCGTTTGCTGCCCGCATGGTGCAAGTCGTGCGGCAGCAGGCGTTCTCTGCCTTCCGCGTGCGGGACCTCGTCGGGTTCGCGCATCTCCCGGAGCTCATGGACCGCGCCGGTGTCGGGCAGGTGCGTCTGTTCATCCGGAGTGGGCCGTGGCAGCTCTCGGTCACGGACCCGCATGCCGAACTGCACCGCCCAGACCAGTGCGCCGGCGATGATCATTCCCCCCACGAAGGCGGCGATCACGTTGAGTACTTCGCTCGACGTGGCCGCTAGTTCAAACGTCGCCGTACTCATGCCCCAATTATCACCGAAACGGACGAATAAGCTCCTCCGGGAGTGAACCGTTCCGCCGCCCCAGCGGGTCTACGCGCGTTCCTCCGGCTCCCCCAGCTCCGTGAACAGCGTGAGCTGAAGGGCGCCGGGCGCTTCGAGGCGTGAATTGAGGGAGTTCCACGGCGTACGGGTCGGCTCCGCCAGGACCTCGGCTCCGGCCGCCGCCAGCCTCGCGGTGGTGGCCGTGGAGTCGTCCACCTGGAAGGCGACCCTGATGTGGCCGGCCACCCGGCGGCCGACCTCCACCTCGTCGATGAAGCCGGCGTGGTTGGGGTCGGTCAGCTCCAGGGTGGCCCGACCCGCCTCCAGGATGGTGACCCGGCCGTCGGGGGAGGAGAACGCGGCGCGCTCCGGGAGGCCGAGCTCGTCCCGGTAGAAGCGCAGCGCCTCGTCGTAGTCGGCCGCCGTGACCACCAGGCGGAGCTCGTGGACGCGGGCGGGGTGTTCGGCCGGGCTTACGGACTCGGACATGAGCGGCTCCTCTGCGGTGTTTCGACTCTTCGACGGTCGTGTTCGGTCAACCCGGGCACCGAGGCGGGTGATTCCCGCCGGCCGGCCTCAGGGCCGGGGCCGTACACCCCGTACCGCCCAGGCCCGTGCCGTGAGCGGGACGGAGCCGTCCGGTGCGACGGGCACCAGTGCGTGCAGGGCGTCGCGCAGTCGGTCGCGGGCGGCCGGGGCGAGGGTGGCGGCATAGCCCGGGGCGGGGCCCTGGCCGGCGAGGAAGGGGTCCCACAGGTCGGTGAAGTCCGCGAAGACCGTGGGCACCTCGACCGACGTCGTCGCGACCTCGACGAGTCCCGCGTCGGTCCACAGGCTGTGGAGATGTTCCGGGCCGCAGTCGGAGAAACGGCGGGCCTCGTCCAGCTCTGCTGCGGCCGGGTCGGTCGCCGCGGCCGCCGTCCAGAAGGCATGCAGGAAACCCATGCCTTCGCCGTAGTCCCAGACGTACGCCGCGACCAGGCCGCCGGGGCGGACGGCTCGCGCCAACTCCCTTACCGCGACGGCTTGTTCGGGCAGGAAGTTGAGCGTCAGGCCGCTGACCGCCACGTCGAACACGCCGTCGCGGACGGGCAGCGCCATGGCGTCCCCCACGACGAAGCCGGCCGCGCGGACCGGCGTACCGGCGGCCGCCGTCACGAACCCCTCGGAGCGGTCGCAGCCCAGCACCCGGCGTGGGTCGTGCGCCTTTGTCACCAGTGCCGACAGCGCACCCGTGCCGCACCCGACGTCCAGCCAGCGCAGGCTGTCCGGGCGGTCGAGCCAGGTCAGGAACTCGCGTGCGACGGCCCGGCTCCACCGGCCCATGTACCGCTCGTAGGCGGCTCCCGACGACCACACGTCGAAATGCTGCTCTGCCATGTCCGTAACGATCCTCCGTGCCGCCGGCGACCGAAACCTCCGTAGGCCGCGGCAGCGACCAAAGAGGCACCACGAGCGACGATCGGCCGACGCGCGCGCCATCGCCCCCGCCCGACCATGGACACGTCCAGCGGACGGGAGGAGCGGGAACATGGCGGACCTGCGGGTCGGGGCGGTCGTGTCGGCGATGGTGGTGACGCTGTCCGGTGGGACCTGGGCGGCCTCGCCCGCGGTGCCGGCGGAGAACGGGCGGGCGGCCGCGGCGCAGATGTACGTGGCGCCCTGGGGGAACGACGGATGGCCGGGCACGTACGAGCGTCCGTTCGCGACGCCGGGGCGTGCCCAGCAGGCGGTGCGGGCCCGCACGGCCGGGATGACCTCGGACATCGTGGTGAACCTGAGGGGCGGGACGTACCGGCTGACGGCTCCGCTGCGGATGTCGGAGGTGGCCGGCGACTCCGGCCGTGGCGGTCACCGGGTGGTCTACCAGGCGTACGGCCACGGCACGGCGCGGCAGGAGCGGGTGACCCTCAGCGGCGGCCGGGAGATCGGGGGCTGGCGGCCCGATCCGCTGCGACGGGGCGTGTGGCGGGCGGACGTCGGCGCCCTCGACACCCGGCAGTTGTACGTTGCCGGCAGGCGGGCCGACCGGGCGAGGCTCGGCGACGGGATCCCCGGCAGGCTGAAGGTGACCGACACCGGCCTGACCACGACCAGCGCCGTCCCCCGCACCTGGCGGACGCCCCGCGACATGGAGCTGCGATTCCGCTTCGAGTACCTGGAGGGCCGCTGCGGCATCGCGGACATCTCGCGCGGCCCCGGCGGCGGGTCGACGATCACCATGGACCAGCCGTGCTGGCGGATGGCCCGCGACCTGTACGGGCCCGAGCTGCTCGCCCTGCCGTCCGACGTCGAGAACTCCCTCGACTTCCTGGACCGGCCCGGGAGCTGGTACCTCGACCGCTCCCGCCCCGGACACCACAGGCTGCTGTACCGGCCGAGGCCGGGCGAGGACATGCGGCGTGCGGCCGTGACGGCGCCCGTCCTCCAGACGCTGGTCGGCGGGAGCGGCAGCGCGGGTGGGCCGGTGCACGACATCGCCTTCAAGGGGCTGACGTTCGCGCACGCCGGCTGGACGGCACCCAGCGAGCCCGCCGGATTCGCCGCCGCGTGGAGCATGTACCTGCGGCCCGGCAAGGGCGATGAGTTCAGGCTGCTCACCGTGCCGGGGAACGTCTCCTTCCACAGCGCCGAACGGATCACCTTCCAGGGCAACCGGTTCGTCCATCTCGGCGCCCAAGGGCTCAGGTTCTCCGGGAACAGCTCGCACAACACGGTGGACGGCAACGTCTTCACCGACATCGCCGACGGCGGTATCGCCCTCGGCGTCCTGCCGCCGGAGACGAGGGGCGCGAGCCGCGGCAACCGGGTCAGCAACAACTGGATCCACCGCACCGGCGCCGACTACAGCGCCTCCTCCGGCATCTGGGACGGCGGCAGCCGGCAGACGACCATCGCGCACAACCAGCTCGACCACCTGCCCTACACCGGCGTCCTCTCCGGCCCCGCCGAGGACGTGCGCGGCCTGATGAGCGGCAACCGCATCCTCGGCAACCGGGTCTTCGCGACCAACCGGCTGCTGGCCGACGGCGGCGGCATCTATCTGCGCGGCGAACAGGGCACGTCGTACGCGGACGGCGCGCTCGTCAGCGGCAACGCGGTCTCGGACAGCGCCTACGGCGCCTGGAACGTCGGCATCTACACCGACGACAGCAGCAGGTGGATCAGCGTGCGCGACAACGCCGTGCACGGCTACCGGGCCTCGATCGGCGGATGCAGCGAGGACTGGGGCGACCGGCCGGTCCGCAACGTCCGCTTCCACGGCAACTTCTGGGACGACGCCGTGCCCGACTGGCTGCCCCGCCGCGACTACCCCGGCGGCTGGCCGCCCGCACCGGACTGCGGTGACCCCAAGGACCTGGAGTTCAGGGGCAACACCGTGCTGACCCCGGCCGGCCCCGGCGCGGACTGCGCGGCGCGTCCGGCGTGCGCGGCGATCGTGGACCGGGCGGGGCCCGGGGAGTCGTACCGGCGGGGGTTGGGGCTGCGGTGAGGGGGCGGCGGGCGGCGGCCCCGTGACCGGGGGTGAGGGCCGCCGCCCGCCGGAGCGTCAGCTACCGCTCTTGCCGAGAAGCTTGTTCATCTCCTCGATCTCGGCCGTCTGGGCGGTCACGACGGCGTCGGCCAGCTTGGTCGCCGGGCCGTAGCGGCCCTCGGCCTTCTCGGTCCCGGCCATCTCCACGGCGCCCTCGTGGTGTTCGACCATGAGGGTGAGGAACAGGGTGTCGAAGGCCTTGCCGGACGCCTTCATCAGCTTGTCCATGTCCTTCGCGTCCATCATCCCGGCCATCTTGGAGCCACCGGAGTGAGCGGAGTGGTCCATGCCGGGCGCGGCCGACGGCACGTCCTCACCCCAGGACTTCAGCCAGCCGGACATGGTCCGGATCTCGGGGTCCTGGGCCTTGCGGATGCGCTCGGCGAGGTCTTTCACCTCGGCGGACGAGGCGCGGTCGGCGGCCATCTCGGCCATCTGCAGCGCCTGCTGGTGGTGCGGGATCATGCCCTGCGCGAAGGTGACGTCCTGGGCGTTGTGCGCGGCGGCGTCGGCGCCGGCGGCGGACGAGGTGGGCGCGTCGGCTGCGGCGTCCGAGCTGCCGCCGTCGCCGCCGCACGCGGCGAGGACGAGGGCGGCGGCGACGGCCGTCGCGGCCAGGGCGGTTCGGCGGACGAGGGTACGCGTGCTGTTCATGCTGTGAACTCCTGCGTGTGCGTGAGCTGCCGAGCCCCGGGCGGGGGCGTGGCACGGACATGGCTGGGTGCCGTACGCCCCGGTGGTGAGGGGGGACGGCTCGGCCTTGTCCTAGGTCCGCAGGATCTGCAGTTCGGCCAGTGAGGGAGGCGCGCGTTCGCCGTCCGGCACCGCGGCCGGGGAGCGGCGGTCGAGGCCGCCTGTGACGCCGGTCCCGGCCGGGTCGGGCATCAGGGCCGGGAGTGCGGGGCCGGTGCCGACGGCGCCGGAGGCGCAGGTCGGGTCGGCGTGCTGGGCGTGTCCGCCGGTCGTGCCGCCGCCGTGGCAGACGGCCTCGTCGGTCATGGCCGTCGTATGGGCGCTCATGGGGCGGGTGTGCCCGTGCCCCGGTGCGGAGTGCGAGGCGACCGTGCCGCCGGGCCCGAGGCCGTGCATCGCGAACAGCCCGGAGAGCAGCCCGAGCAGCACAAGCAGGCGCCACGGTCCCGGGATCGGGAGCCGCGGCGCACGGTGATGCTGTGCACGGGCTGTCACGCCCTCATCGTACGTATGCCGCGCGCGAGCGACTCATCGGGCCGCCGACCGTTCGGCCGCCGGATGACTTTGCCATCTCTTTACAACCCGCCCCGCCGCTGCCTCGTCTCTCCGCTCGACCGTCACCCAGCCCGCCGCGTACGGCAGTACCGGCGGACCGACGAAAGAGAGCGAGTCCATGCGCCGCACCACGTTCAGCGCCCTGGCCCTCACCTGCACCGCCCTCCTGGCCGCCGGCACGCCCGCGTTCGCCGACTCGGCCGCCCCGAGCCAGGTCCCCAGCGAGACCTCGGCCTCGCCGGTCCCCAGCCCGACCAAGGTCCCCTCGGCCACGGCCTCGCCGGTCCCCTCCGAGGATCCGACCAGCGCCCCGTCCCCCGTCCCCACGGCACCGTCGGCCGAGCCGACCCGGGCGCCGGGCGGCGGCCAGGTCTCCGTCCGGCCGTCCGGGGCGCCCGACACCGGCGTGACGCCGACCTCGGACACCGGCAGCGACAAGGGCGGGCTGATCGGCGCCGGCGCGGCCGCGCTGCTCCTCGCCGGCGGTGCGACGACGTTCGTCGTACGGCGTCGGAGGGCGCACGGGGCATGACGGGGCTCTCCAGGCGCGCGTTCACCACGGCGGCTGTGGCGTCGCTGCTGGTGGGCTGCGCCGGGCAGGCCACGGAGCAGGACGCGAGCGCGAGTGCCAGAAGGACCAGGGGGCGGGAGGGGGCGGACGACGGTCCGTCCTCCGGCTCCTCGGCATCGGCGAACTCCACGCGCGCACTGGGCCGTTCGGCCCCGGTCCGGCTGCGGATCCCGGCGATCGGCGTCGACACCCCCCTCATCCGGCTCGGCCTGGCGCGGGACGGCAGCGTGCAGGTGCCGCCGATCACCGCCGACGACCGGGCGGGCTGGTACCGGCACTCGCCGACGCCGGGCCAGGTCGGCCCGTCCGTGATCCTCGGCCACGTCACGGTCGGCGCCTATGGCGACGGGGTCTTCCGCCGCCTCGGGGAACTGCGGCGCGGCGACCGGATCGTGGCGCGCAGACAGGACGGCTCCTCGGCGGAGTTCACGGTCAGTGCCGTACGGACGGTGGCCAAGGCGGACTTCCCGGCGGAGCAGGTCTACGGGGACGTGGACCGCCCGGAGCTGCGTCTGATCACCTGCGGGGGCCCGCGCGAGGGTGACGAGTACCGCGACAACGTGATCGTGTTCGCGTCACTGAGCTCGGCGGCTCCTTGAGCGGACAAGGGGGATCCGGATCCGGGCCGGGCGGCCGGGGAACGCGAGCCGACGGCCCGGCATCCTCCCCTGTGAGCCCACAGGAGCCCGGCCCCAGGCAGGTCGTTCCGCCGTCCCGACCATGGAGAGCGTTGAAACGGTCCCGAGACAAGGCAGCGTCCGAGCTGTTCGCTGCCCTGTACCCGCGCCTGGCCGGCTGGTGCCGCCGTCTCGTCGACGACGACGAGACGGCCCACGAGATCGCCTCCGAGGCCTTCACCAGGCTGTGGGCCCGCTGGCACCGCGTGGAGGAACCGCGCGGCTTCCTCTACGTGACCGCCGCGAACCTCGTCCGCGACCACTGGCGCAAACTGGAGCGCGAGCGCAAGGCGATGCGCAGGGTCACGACGGAAGCGGCCGTCAACGCGCACACGGAACAGGCGGACCCGTCGGTGCGCCTGCTGGTCCAGTCCCTCCCGGAACGACTGCGCACCCCGATCCTCCTCCACTACTACGCTGACATGCCGATCCGGGAGGTGTCCGTGCTGACCGGACGCAAGGAAGGGACCGTCAAGGCCGACCTGCACGCGGCCCGCGAACTGCTCCGCGTCCACCTGAGGAGAAGCCTTGACCACACGCTTTGACGAGGACGACGTGGACGGCCCGCAGTTCGCTCCCGACGACCCTCTGGCGGTCATCCTCCGCACGCCCACGGACCACCTCGCCCCACCCCCCGGCCACTACGAGAGACTCCGCCGCAAGGCGTCCCGCCGGCGCCTGGTGCGTACGGCGACCGGGGTGGGCGTGACCTGCGCGGTGGCGCTGCTGGTCGCGTTGCCGTTCGCCACGCGCGGCTCGGACGCGCCGACCTCCCCCGCGCCTCCGCTCGCACCCCCGCCCGCGAGCGACCGCACGACACCGCCCACCCCTTCGCCGTCCACCCCGGCTCCCTCGAAGTCCCCGGACGGCGCCTCGTCCCCGGGCCGGTCGGCGTCACAGACGCCGACCGTGCCGTCCGAGGCGCCGACGCCGGTGCCCACCCGCGATCCACAGGCCGCGGATTCCGCAACGCCGGACGCGAGGACGACCCCCACGGCCCGACCGCCGGCGGAGCCGACGCAGGGTGCCACCGCCTCGCCGACGGCTCCCTAGCGCGCGGAAAAACCCCTCGCGGCGCCTGGGCGCGGGGCGTTACCCTCGCCGCGATGATGACTCACTCTGATGACAGATCGGGGGTCCCGTCCGCGCAAGGTGAGTGCTGATGGGCACTTCGAACGCGAACGGGGAATCCCGGGTTTCTTTCTGGCCGCGCGTGCGCGAGTTCGCCGTGCCGGCCTCCATGATCGAGACCGCGACCGCCCGCCGGCTCGCCGGGGACTGGGCGGGGGCATGTGCCGCCGCGGGAATCGACGTCGATCTCAATCTGCGCTCCCTCGCACGGGCTCACGGGCGGGAAGTCGCCGCCGAAGTCCGTGACGATCTGCGCGCTCTGGCTCCCGATCTGCTGCGCTGGCACATGCCCCGGATCGCTCCCGACGGGCTGCTGCGCCCGGGGTTGACCCTCGCGCTCGCTCGGTACGGCGGCACGGGACGCGGGCGCCGGCGGCCGCTGCACCTCGTGGTGCGGACACCGCCCGCGTGGGCGGACGCCGGCCAGCGGATCAGCCTGGCGTTGTGGGACGGGGCACGGGGGCAGGGCGGGGCCGGTGCCCAGCCGGACCCACCTTCCCATCCCCATCCCCGGCCGAGTCGGCGGTTCCGGCTCGATCTGCACCGGCATCTCTGGGACGCCCGCCGGGCCGGCGAGCTGCGCGGTCGGGCGGGGCGCGGTGCCGGGGCCGGCGGTCTGTCCGGAGCGGGGGCGGAGCTGCCGGGCAGCGGTGTTGCGTACGGGTCCCTGTGCGCCGTCGACCGATGGGCCGACGAGGCGTCGCTGCTGCTGCGTGCCGAGGGGCGGTCCTCCGGTGCCGTCGTCGTGCGGTTGGGGGACCGGCAGCGGCTCCTGCTGGAGGTGTCCGCGGACATGAGCGGTGACGGTCGCGGTGGAGCGGGCGGGCTGCGGATCGCGGAGTCCGCCGGACGCCGTGCCTCCGCGTCGCCCGACCTCTGCGTGCTGCCCGACGCCGCGACCTGGATCCTGCCCGACCTGGAGTTGCTGCGGGCCGGTGCGATCGACGCCGGTCGGCTGCATCCGCTGGTCGCCTCCGCGCTCGTACCGGAACGTTCCGGTGCGGCAGGTGCCCGGCCCGCGGAGCGTTTTGGGCCGGTGCGGTTCGTGCGGTGCCGGGGCGAGAGGCATCGGATCGGCCTGGTCGACGGGGTGCTGGCTCCCCTCGACCACGCACCCGAGGAGATCCGGCGCGAGGAACTCCTCGCCGCGCTGACCGGCACTCCGCTGCCCTGTCTCCAGGCCGTCGACGACGCGCACCGCCGCCCCGAGTGCCTGCCCGACGTCCGTGAACGCCTCTGGCACGGCGACATCGCCGGCGCGTTGGCCGTCGTCGAGGGGCTGTTGGGCCCGGGCGCGGTGCTGCGTGACGGTGCGTTGCGTGACGAGCTGGAGGCCATCGCGCGACGGCGGGTCGCCTACGGACTCTTCCGGTCCGGGCTCGCCGAACCCCGGCCGGGACCGGTCCGCTTCGACGAACGCGTCCCCCGCCGTCCCGGTGGCCGTCGCACGCGCCCGCGGCACGCGGCCTTCTCCTGAGCCGCGCCACCCACCTCCTTCCTCAGACCCCTCACGAGACCCACGGTGATGACACATGCCCACATGCACCCTGCCCTCCGCTTCCTCCGCCTCCCAACTCGACGTCGCAGCCGACCTGTTGACGCTGCTGCGGGACACCACGACCGAACCTCGCCCCGACCCCCAGCTCGAAGCCCTCACGCTGGCCGTGGCCGCCGATCTGCCCGTGCTGCTCTGGGGCGAGCCGGGGATCGGCAAGACCGCCGCGCTCACCCAGCTCGCCGTCGAACTCGACCTGCCGCTGACCACGGTGATCGCCAGCGTCCATGAACCGTCCGACTTCTCCGGGCTGCCCGTCGTCGGCGACGACCCCGCCGAGCAGGGCGTGCCGATGGCGCCGCCGGACTGGGCCGTACGGCTGGTGAAGGCCGGGCGGGGGCTGCTGTTCCTGGACGAGTTGTCGACCGCGCCGCCCGCCGTGCAGGCCGCGCTGCTGCGGCTGGTGCTGGAGCGCAGGGTCGGGGCGCTGCGGCTGCCGCCCGGGGTGCGGATCGTGGCCGCGGCCAACCCGCGCTCCTCGGCCGCCGACGGCTGGGAGCTGAGTGCGCCGCTGGCCAACCGGTTCGTGCATCTGCAATGGGCCCACGACCACGAGGTCGTCGTACGCGGACTCGGCGGGACCTGGCCCCGGGCGACCCTGCCCCGGCTCGACCCCGAAAAGCTGGCCGAGGCCGTGGACTTCGCGCGGCGCGCGGTGTGCGGGCTGCTGTCCGGGCGGCCGGCGCTCGTGCACCGGCTGCCGAGCGGGGAGGCGCGGCGGGGCGGTGCCTGGCCGTCGCCGCGAAGCTGGGAGATGACCCAGTGCCTGGTCGCCTTCGCCACCGCCGCCGGGTCCTCGCGGGAGGTGCTGTCGATGCTGGTGCGGGGCACCGTGGGGGACGGGCCGGGGCTGGAACTGCTGGCCTGCGTGGACCGGATGGACCTGCCCGACCCGGAGCTGCTGCTCGCCGACCCCGCGCGTGCCGAGCTGCCCGAGCGGGGGGATCTGCGGCAGGCCGCGCTGGACGCGGTCGTGGAGGCGGTACGGTCCCGCCCCGACAGGTCCCGCTGGGACGCGGCCTGGGCCCTGCTGGTGAGGGCCCTGGAGACCGGCGCCCCGGACCTGGTCGTCGTCCCCGCGAGCACCCTCGCCTCACTGCGCCAGGAGGACTGGGACATCCCGCCGTCGATCGATCGGCTCTCCGGCGTCGTGACCCTGTCCCGACGAGCGGACCGGGCGGCGGCCAGAACGGCCGCGATCGAGGAGAAGACGAGGGCGGGCCGCCGATGAGCGACGACCGACGCAGCGAGGAAGCCTCGCCGCAGGACCGGGCCAAGGCGGTGCCCGGAGGCCGAGGTGGAGCCCGGCGCCTCGATTCCGACAGATCGTCCGGCCCGGACCGAGGCGGGGGCTCGCCCCCCACCGGTGACGAGCTCCCTGGCCTCGCCGGTGAGGGAGCGGGGCGTCCGGACCGTGACGGAGCGAGGCACCCGGGCCGCGACACGCCGTCGCCCCTCGACCGGGACAAACTCTTCTCCGCGCGGCTGCACGCCGCCCGGGTGCGGCCCTATCTGGCGACCGCTCTGTTCGCCCTGCATGTCGTCGAGTCGCGGTGGGTGCCGACGATGGCCGTCGACCGGCACTGGCGGTGTTATGTGTCGCCGGTGTTCGTGGAGCGGACGCCGGTGGAGGAGCTGGCCGGGGTGTGGGTGCACGAGGTGTCGCATCTGCTGCGCGACCATCACGCGCGCAGCGACCGGGTGGCGCGTGAGCGCGGGCTGACCGGGCCGGGGGAGCGGCTGCGGATGAACATCGCCGCGGACTGCGAGATCAACGACGACGTGTACGGCGACGGGCTGGCCCGGCCCGAGGGCGCCGTCGACCCGGCGACGTTGATGCTGCGCGACGGCGAGCTGATGGAGGACTATCTGCGCCAGTTCCGGCTGGGCCCGCGGACGCAGGACCTGGCCTGGCTGGACTGCGGCAGCGGCGCCGACGGCCTGGAGCGGGCGTGGGATCTGGGGCCGGACGGCGCGCACGGGCTGAGCTCCCAGGAACGGGACGCCGTCCGGTTCCGGGTGGCGCAGGGCATCACCGGCCGCCCCGGGAACGCCCCCGACGGCTGGCAGCGCTGGGCGGAGGAGGTCTTCCACCCGCCGCAGCCATGGCGGGAGCTGCTCGGCGCGGCGGTACGGTCGGCCGCCTCCGGCCCCGGCGCGGGCGAGGACTACACCTACGGCCGTCTCTCGCGCCGTTCGGCCTCGGTACCCGGCGCCGTGCTGCCGAGCCTGCGACGCCGGCCGCCGCACGTGTGTGTCGTCATCGACACCTCCGGCTCGGTCAGCGACGCCGAACTGGGCAGCGCGCTGCTGGAGGTCGCCGCGATCTCCCGTGCCGTGGGCGGGCGCCCCGACCTGGTCAGCGTGGTGTCGTGCGACGCGGCGGCCGGGGGTGTGCACCGGGTGTGCCGCGCCGAGGGAATTCCGCTGGTCGGGGGCGGCGGCACGGATCTGCGGGAGGGCTTCGCGACGGCGCTGCGGTCCCGGCCCCGGCCCGATGTCGTCGTCGCCCTGACGGACGGTCAGACCCCGTGGCCGAGCAGCCGGCCGCCGTGCCGGACGGTGGTGGGGCTCTTCCCCCGCTTCCCGCGCTCGCGCGGCGGCTCAAGGGGCGGCGACGGCTCCGACTACGTGCCGGACGGCCCGCCGGCCTGGGCGCGGGTGGTCGAGATCGGGGCGGGTGCCACGGGCAGGTGAGACCAGGGGCCCATCGGGCCGTCGTACTCCCGGCGGACCCGCGCCCCGCGCGTACTGCATTCTCAGTACCGGCGATTGTCGGCAGCCGCACGACGACACGGCACCCCCCTCCCCGAGAGCCTGGGCACACGTTCGAGTCCCAGATGTGGAGACCCCCTGCCGTGGCAACTTTCCTGTATCGACTGGGCCGTCTGGCCTTCCGGCGGCGCTGGTACGTCGCCCTGGTCTGGGCGGCCGTCCTGGCCGCCGTCGGCCTGGGCGCGCTGAAGGCCCCGGGAGCCGCCGACGAGGGCTTCTCCATGCCGGGGATCGAGTCCCAGAAGGCGTTCGACCTGATGGAGGAGCGCTTCCCGGGGGCGACGGCCGACAGCGCGACCGCGCGGGTCGTCTTCGTCGCGCCGGGCGGCGAGAAGGTCACCGCCGCCGCCAACAAGAAGGCCGTCGAGGAGGCCGTGGCCGAGCTGGGCGACGGCTCGCAAGTGGCCGCCGCCGTCGATCCGTTCCGGGCGAAGGCCGTCAGCAAGGACGGCACGACCGCGTACGCGACCGTCACCTACAAGGTCGCCTCCAACGACCTCACCGACGCCAGCCGCAGCCATCTGGAGAAGGCGCTCGACGACGCCCGCGACAGCGGACTGACCGTCGAGGCCGGCGGGAGCGCGATGGACGACGGCGGCGGCGCGGGCGGGGCCGCCGAGGTGATCGGCATGGCGATCGCCGCCGTCGTCCTGCTCGTCACGTTCGGTTCGCTGGCCGCCGCCGGGCTGCCGCTGCTGACCGCCGTCGTCGGCGTCGGCGTCAGCATGGCCACCATCCTCGTCCTGTCCGAGGCGCTCGGCCTGTCCACCACGACCGGCACCCTCGCGATGATGCTGGGCCTCGCGGTCGGCATCGACTACGCCCTGTTCGTCGTCTCGCGCTACCGCGAGGAACGCGCCAAGGGCCGCACCCCCCAGGAGGCGGCCGGACTCGCCGCCGGTACGGCCGGTTCCGCGGTCGTCTTCGCGGGGCTCACCGTCGTCATCGCGCTCGCCGGCCTGTCGGTCGTCGGCATCCCGATGCTCACCAAGATGGGCCTGGCCGCGGCGGGCGCGGTCGTCGTCGCGGTGCTCATCGCGCTGACGCTGGTCCCCGCGGTCCTCGGCTTCTGGCCCAACGCCGTACTGCCGAGGCGGGCCCGCAAGAGCGGCCGTATCGAGGAGGGCGCCGAGAGCAACGGCGGCACCCGGTGGGCGCGGTTCGTGCTGCGCCGGCCCATACCGGTGCTGCTCCTCGGCGTCGTGGGCCTAGGCGCGCTCGCCGTGCCGATGACCCAGCTCCAGCTAGGCATGCCCGGTGACGAGGCCAAGTCGACGTCCACCACCGAGCGGCGGGCCTACGACGCGCTCGCCGAGGCGTTCGGGCCGGGCTTCAACGGGCCGCTGACCGTCGTCGTGGACGCCAAGGGCGACAGCGACGCCAAGGGCGCCGTCACCACGGTCTCCGAGAAGATCGCCGGCACCGAGGGGGTCGTGTCCGTCTCCCCCGCCCGCTTCAACGAGGCCGGCGACACCGCCGTCTTCTCCGTCGTGCCCTCCACCGCGCCGACCGACGAGAAGACCAAGGACCTGGTCACCACCATCCGGGACGAGCGCCCTGCGACGGAGGCCCAGACCGGGGCGACCTTCGAGGTCACCGGCACCACCGCAATGAACATCGACATCGCCGACAAGGTGCAGGCCGCGCTGGTGCCGTATCTGAGCGTCGTGGTGGGCCTCGCGGTCGTGCTGCTGCTGGTGGTCTTCCGTTCGCTGCTCGTCCCGCTGAAGGCGGCCGCCGGATTCCTGCTGTCGGTGCTTGCCTCCCTCGGAGCGGTCGTCGTGGTCTTCCAGCAGGGGCACGGCGCCGAACTGCTGGGCGTGGAGCAGACCGGGCCGATCATGAGCCTGATGCCGATCTTCCTGGTGGGCATCGTCTTCGGGCTCGCCATGGACTACGAGGTCTTCCTCGTCTCGCGGATGCGGGAGGCGTACGTCCACGGTGAACCGGCCGCTCAGGCGGTGACGTCCGGCTTCCGGCACAGTGCCCGCGTGGTCGTGGCCGCCGCGCTGATCATGATCGCGGTGTTCGCCGGGTTCATCGGGGAGAGCGACTCGATGATCAAGATGATCGGGTTCGGGCTCGCCACCGCCGTGCTGCTGGACGCGTTCGTCGTACGGATGGCGATCGTGCCCGCCGTGCTCGCCCTGCTCGGCGACAAGGCCTGGTGGCTGCCGAAGTGGCTGGACCGGATCGTGCCGCGCGTCGACGTGGAGGGCGAGGCGCTCAGCCGCCGGTCCGAAGCACCGGATCCCGCACCGGCCGACCTGGAAGTGGCGCGTACCTGACCGGCTCGTCCACCCCACAGGGACCGTCCGTGACGAAGGACACGGGCGGTCCCGCCGGTCGTTCCCGGCCGGCGCGGACACCATGGACCCAGCCCACCGACCGGAGAGCACCATGAGCACCAGCCCGGAGCGGCGCTACGCCCACCGCGTCGAGGACTTCGCGGACCGCCACTCCCTCGTCGTCGACGCGGTGCTGGTCATGGCCCTGATGGGCTGCGCGACCCTCGGCAGCATGCTCACCCTGCCCGGCGCCGCGCCGCCGGGTCAGGACCGGACCGCCACCGTCCTCCTCGGTGTGGCCTGCCTCGCGCTGTTGAAGCACCGCACACACCCACGCTTCGCGGTCGTCGTGTCCGCGCTCTGCGCGGCGGTCGTGGTCGCGTTCGGCTACCTGCTCACCCCGCTCCTGCTGGCCCCCGTCATGGCGGCGCTGTACTGGCTGGCCGTCCTCACGGACCGCAGGACCACCCGCGCCTACGGCATCGCCACCTTGGTCGCGGTGATCGTCGCGGCGGCGATCTCCGACTCCATGGAGCATGTGTCGCTGCTGCTCAGGACGATCGGTCCGCTGTTCTGGCTGCTGCTGCCCCTGGCCGCCGGCAACATGACCCGGCTGCGGCGTGCCTACCTGGCGGCGGTGCAGGCCCGTGCCGAGCACGCCGAACGCACCCGCGAGGAGGAGGCCAGGCTGCGGGTCACCGAGGAGCGCATGCGCATCGCCCGTGAGCTGCACGACGTCGTCGCCCACCACATGGCCCTGGCCAACGCCCAGGCCGGCACGGCCGCCCACCTGGCGCTGACCAACCCGGAGCAGACGCAGATGATTCTCACCGACCTCACCGGCACCACCTCCTCGGCGCTGCGCGAGCTGAAGGCGACGCTGGGTCTGCTGCGGCAGAACGGCGACCCCGACTCCGCGCCGCTGGAACCGTCGCCCGGACTGGCCCGGCTGCCCGAGCTGGTGTCGGCCTGCGCGTCCGCGGGCGTCATCGTCACCGTCGCCACGGAAGGGGAGCCGCAGCCGCTGTCCCCCGGCGTGGACCTGACCGCGTTCCGCATCGTGCAGGAGGCCCTGACCAACGTCACCAAGCACGCCACCACGGAAGCCGCCTGCGTACGGCTCGCCTACTCCGGCTCCCGCCTCCAGATCACCGTCACCGACGACGGCCCCGCCACCACCCGGGCCGTCCTCTCCGCGACGGCGGACGGTCACGGCTTCGGCGTCATGGGCATGCGTGAGCGCGCCCAGTCCATCGGCGGCGAGCTCCACGCGGGCCCCCGCCCCGAGGGAGGCTTCGAGGTCATGACCGCCCTGCCGTTGCAGCCGCACGGCGCCGGGCAGGAGGAGTCGACCGCATGAGGGGTGCGGGACCCGCGTGCGAGAATCCGCGTACGCCCATCCGCATCCGATCCATCGAGGTTCCCGTGACCAAGCCCGTCGCCCGCGAGCCGTTGCGGCGCAATTCGCGGGCCAACCGGGAGCGCATCCTGGCCACGGCCCGCCGGGAGCTCGGCCGGAACCCGGACGTCACGCTGGAGGAGCTGGCGCGGGCCGCGGGTGTCGTACGACGCACCCTGTTCGGCCACTTCCCGGGCCGTGAGGCGCTGCTCGAAGCCCTCGCGGAGGAGGCGTCCGAGGCGTTGCGCAGCGCGCTGACGGAGGGTGCGGCGTTCGCGGAGACCGAACCGGCCGAGCGGGCGTTCGCCGGGTTCGTGCTCTCGCTGTGGCCGGTCGGCGATCGCTACCGCCTGCTGCTGTCGCTGGCCAAGCGGGACCTGGGCGTGCAGCGGGTGGCCGAGGTGCTGGCCCCGGCCCGCGCGACGGCCACGGCGATCCTGGAGCGCGGGCAGCGTGACGGCGTCTTCCACACGCATCTGCCGGCCGAGGCGATGAGCGCGGGCCTCGAGGCGATGACGGTCGCGCTGCTGGAGTCGGTCAACGCCGGGCTGCTGGAGGACGACGGGACACGGGCCGCCGTCGCCACGCTGATCGCGACCGGCGTGCCGGAGGAGCGGGCGAAGTCCGTGGTCGAGGCGGTCACACCGCCCGCGGAGGCGGCGCACGGCGCCGAGGGCTGAGCGGGGCGCAGGCCGCCGACGAGTGAGCGGGGTGCCGGGGCGGACCGGGGTGGCGCTGGTCGCCGAGGGCTGATTGGGGTGCGGGGGCGGACCGGGGTGGTGCGGGTCGCCGGGGGCTGAGTGGGGCGCAGAGGTGAACCGGGGCAGCGCTGGTCGCCGAGGGCTGATTGGGGTGCGGGGGCGGACCGGGGTGGCGCTGGTCGCCGAGGGCTGAGTGGGGCGCAGAGGTGAACGGGGGCAGCGCTGGTCGCCGAGGGCTGATTGGGGTGCGGGGGCGGACCGGGCCGGACGGAGGAAGGACGGTGCCGGGCGTCCCCTCCCGGCACCGTCCGGGGCCGTGCGCCGCTCAAGGCACGGCCCGTTCCGGGGCGGCTGCCGCTCAGGCGGTGCCCGAGCGTGCCTCCTGCGGCTCGGTCGGCTCGGTCGGCTCCGCCACTTGCTCTGACTCCCGCAACTCCCCGGACTCATCGGTCGTGCCGGACCCGGACTCATCGGTCGTACCGGACCCGGTCTCCTGCGACTGTGCCGCCCGGCGGCCCGGCAGGACCGCGAGGACGATCAGCGTGCCGGCGGCCATGATGATCCCGCCGATCAGGCTGGTCTGGGCGACGCTGTGGGCGAAGGCCTCGTGGACGGCGTCGACCAGGGCCTGGGCCTGCTGGGCCCCGCCGGCCGGGTTCTTCGCGACCTCCTGGGCCACCGCCAGTCCGGCGCCCACCGAGTCCTTGGCCGTGTCCAGCGCCGCCGCCGGCAGGTGCCCGCCGACCAGGTCGGTCAGCTCGTCCCGGTAGGCCGTGCCGAGCAGGGAGCCCAGCAGCGCGATGCCGAGGGAGCCGCCCAGCTCCATGGAGGTGTCGTTGGCGCCGCCGCCGACGCCCAGTTCGGACTCGGGGAAGGAGCCCATGACGGTGTCGGTGGCGGGGGAGACGCTCAGGCCGATCGCGAACCCCAGCATCATCATCGGGGCCAGGAAGTCCGTGTACACCGAGCCCTTGTCGATCTGCGTCAGCAGCAGGACACCGGCGGTGCCGACGGCCATGCCGGTCACCACCATCGCCTTCACGCCGAGCTTCGGGGTCAGCCTGCCGGTGACGGCGGCGCCGAGGAACACCGCGCCCGCCAGCGGCAGCAGCCGTACGCCGGTCTCCAGCGCGTCGTAGCCCAGGATGAACTGGAGGTACTGGGTGGAGTAGTAGATCGCGCCGAAGGTGCCGAAGAAGAAGAACAGCACCGCGATCATCGAGCCGGTGAAGGGGCGCAGCAGGAACTTGCGCACGTCCAGCATCGGGTTCGGGTGCCGCAGCTCCCAGGCCACGAAGGCGACGAGACCGACCCCGGCGACGACGGCCGCGGCGATCGCGCCGGTGCCCCAGCCGAAGTGCGGGCCCTCGATGGTCGCGTAGACCAGGGAGCCGATCGAGACGATCGACAGCAGGCCGCCGACGTAGTCGATCCGGCCCATGCCCTCAGCCCTCGACGGCGGGACCAGGACCAGCGCGCCGACGACGGCGACGATCGCGATCGGCACGTTGATCAGGAAGGTCGAGCCCCAGGCGTGGTCCTCCAGCAGCCAGCCGGCGACCAGCGGGCCGACCGCGATGGCGAGGCCGGACGTGGCGCTCCAGGCGGTGATGGCCTTGGCGCGCTCGGCCCGCGGGAACGTCGCGACCAGCAGGGACAGGGTGGCCGGCATGACGACGGCGGCGCCGACGCCCATGACCGCGCGGGCGGTGATGACCAGGGCGGTCTCGTCGACGAGGCTGCCCATCACAGCACCGCCCGCGAAGACCAGCAGGCCGGTGACGAGCGCGCCGCGGCGGCTGTACTTGTCGCCGATCGCGCCCAGGACGAGCATCAGCGCGGCGTAGGGGACGGTGTAGCCGTCGATGACCCACTGGAGGTCGCTGCTGCTCAGGTCCAGATCGCGGGTCATGTCGGGCGCGGCCACGATCAGCGACGTGTTCGCCATGACGACGATCAGCAGGCTCAGGCACAGCACGAGCAGCGCCCACCAGCGCCGGGTGTACGGCCCGGTCATCTTCTCGACGGGTGTGTTGGCAAGGAAGGGCACGGGGACTCCCAGGGGGCTGCGAGTTAATTGCACATCGATGAGCAGACTAGTTTCTTGCTCGTCAATGTGCAAATATCTCGGCCAGCCCCCTTGAACCCCCCTTCGCACCGAGGTGTCGCCGTGAGCAGCCCGACCGACCGGCCACCCGCACTACAGCGCCGCAGGACGCGTGCCACGCGCGCCCGCATCCTGGACGCGGCCCTGCGGGAACTGGGCCGCAACCCCGACAGCAGCCTCGGCGACATCGCCGCGGCCGCCGGCGTCGCGCGGCGCACCCTGTACACCCACTTCGCGGGGCGCGCGGCACTGGTGAAGGGCCTCGCCGAGGAGGCGGTGCGGGCGGTACGGCAGGCGGTGGCCGACGCGGGCGCACTCGGCCCCGGCACCGGCTCAGGCCCCGCGAGTGCCCTGGCCCGCTTCGTCCTAACCCTCTGGCCGGTCGGTGAGGCCTATCGCACGCTGATCGGCCTCGCCCGCCAGGACCTGGGCCCCGGCCAGGTGAGCGAACTCCTCGCCCCGGCCCGCGAGACCGTCGCCGGCATCCTCGCCGAGGGTCAGCGCCGGGGCGTCTTCCACACCGTCGTCCCGCCCGGCCCCCTCAGCGTCGCCATCGAGGCCCATCTGCTCGCGCTCCTCGGCACCGTCAACGCCGGGATCTGGGACCGACGACGGTTCGGGCGCCGCCACCTCCGCGCTGATCGCCGCCGGGCTCGACAGCTCCGCCGCCGCCGCAACGGTGCGCCGCCTGCACGACCCCGGCCGCCTCCCGGCGCCCACACGGCCTCACTGACACCACTGACCACGTCCCCGCCGACACCACTGACCACGGCCCCACCGACACCACTGACCACGGCCCCACCGACACCACTGACCACGGCCCCACCGACACCACTGACCACGGCCCCACCGACACCACGACCAGAGGACCGACCCACCGAGGAGGGCACCCCATGCGCCGCATCCAGCACGGACACGACGACTACGCATACGACCATGACCACGCTCACGCCCAGGAACGCGGATACGAGTACGGGTACGAGTACGAGTACGATTCCGCGCGCGAAGAGCCCGCCGAGCCGTACGTCCCCGGGCCCCGCCCCGGTCGCCGGCGACGATCACTCGCCCTGGTGACCGCCGCCCTCATCGCGCTGGCCCTCGTCCCCGTCGCTGTCGACCGTGCCGTCGCCGCGCGCATCGAGTCCCGTACGGCGAAGGCGTTCCAGCAGGGCATGGGCACGCCCGAGCCGCCGGAGGTCGAGGTGCGCGGCTTCCCGGTCGTGACGCAGGCCGCCTCCGGCACCCTGCGCCATGTCGACGTCACCGCCCACGACATACCGGCTCGCGGCAGCACCGGCCCGCTGCCGGTGTCCGAACTCTCCCTCCGGCTCGACGGGTTGACGAAGTCCGACGACGACAGCGAGGCCCGGGCCCGCAGCGCGCGGGCGAGCGCCTTCCTGTCGTACCCGGCCCTGTCCGACGCACTCGGCCTGGAGATCTCGCAGGGCGACCGCCCGGGTCGGGTGAGCGCGGTCGTCCTCCTGCCGCTGGGGCAGGAGGCCACAGTGACCACGACCGTCTCGGCCCTCTCCGGAAACCGCATCGCCTTCAAGGACTTCGCGGTCACGGCCGGTTCGCTGCCCGCCGCCGGGAGCGCGATCCTCGACAAGATCTTCGAGCGGCCGATCCGGTTGCGGAACATCCCCGACGGCCTGCACCTGCGCTCGGTCACCACCACACCCGACGGCCTCGACGCCGAATTCACCGGCCGCTCGGTCACCTTCCGGCCCCAGGAGACGTGAGCGGCCCGACCGCTCGGCGTTCCACTCAGTCGACTTCACCCCCGCCCTCAGGCACCGACTGGCCCTGTACCACCTGTACCTGGGCCTGCTCCTCGTCGTGGAGTGCGGCCCGCGCGGCTACGGCCCCGACCATCTCGCCTACTGCCGCCGCACCCTCGACGACAACCTCGCCGGGGCCCGGGCGCTGGGGTAGCCGTCGGCCGGGGGTGGGGCGCCGCGCGGGTCGAGGGCGCGCTCGCGTCCACGGGGCCCGGGCGCTGGGGTAGCCGCCGGCCGGGGGTGGGGCGCCGCGCGGGTCGAGGGCGCGCTCGTGTCCACGGGGTACGGGCGCTGGGGTAGCCGTCGGCCGGGGGTGGGGCGCCGCGCGGGGCGAGGGCGCGCTCGTGTCCACGGGGTACGGGCGCTGGGGTAGCCGTCGGCCGGGGGTGGGGCGCCGCGCGGGTCGAGGGCGCGCTCGCGTCCACGGGGTACGGGCGCTGGGGTGGGCACCGTGCGTCGAGTGCCCGTTGACCCCCACGGGGTACGGGCGCTGGGGTGGCCGCCGACCGGGGGGCGCCGCGCGTGGCGTGGGGGCGCTTACCTCCTCGGAGTACCCTGCGGCGAGAGCCGTCGGCGGGGCGTCCGCCTCCGCTCGCAAGGCCCGCAATGCCCGGAAGGACCCGACGCTGAACACCCCGCTCGCGGAGACCCTGTCCGTGGCCATGCTCGTGCTCGTGCTGGTCTGCGCCGTCGTCCGGCCCTTCAACTGGCCCGAGGCAGTGGTCGCCGTACCGGCCGCCGCGCTCGTGGTGGCCACCGGGGCGATCTCGGTGGGCGACGCGCTGGACGAGGCCGAACGGCTCGGGCCGGTGATCGGCTTCCTCGCCGCCGTACTCGTCCTCGCCCAACTCTGTGACGACGAGGGACTGTTCCAGGCGTGCGGGGCCTGGATGGCGCGGACGGCGGCGGGCCGGCCGCGACGGCTGCTGGCGCAGGTGTTCCTGGCCGCGTCGGCGATCACGGCCGTACTGAGCCTGGACGCCACGGTCGTGCTGCTCACCCCGGTCGTGTTCGCCACCGCGGCCCGGATCGGGGCCCGCCCCAAACCGCACGTCTACGCCTGCACCCATCTGTCGAACACGGCCTCCCTGCTCCTGCCGGTGTCCAATCTGACGAATCTGCTGGCGTTCGCCGCCAGCGGGCTGAGCTTCACCCGGTTCGCCGCGCTGATGGCGCTGCCGTGGGTGGCCGCCATCGCCGTCGAGTACGTGGTCTTCCGGCGCTTCTTCGCCACCGACCTGGACGCCGGCGCGCAGGCCCCGTCGACCGGCGACGCCCCCGAACTGCCGCTGTTCGCCCTGCTCACGGTGGCGGGCACGCTGGCCGGGTTCGTGCTGACCTCGGCCCTCGGCGTCGACCCGGCCTGGGCGGCCCTGGCCGGCGCGACGGTGCTCGCCGTGCGGGCGCTGCTACGCCGCCGTACGACGCCGAAGGCGCTGGTGAGTTCCGCGTCCGTGCCGTTCCTGGCCTTCGTGCTGGCGCTCGGAATCGTGGTCCGCGCGGTCGTGGACAACGGGCTCGACACGGCCCTCGGGCGGCTGATCCCCGACGGCACCGGGCTCGCGGCGCTGTTCGGGATCGCCGCGCTGGCCGCCGTACTGGCCAACGTCATCAACAACCTGCCGGCCGTCCTGGTGCTGCTGCCGCTGGCCTCCGGCTCCGGCCCCGGCGCCGTCCTCGCCGTGCTGCTCGGCGTGAACATCGGCCCCAACCTGACCTACGCCGGATCGCTGGCGACCCTGCTGTGGCGGCGTATCGTCCACGCCCATGACGCGGAGGTGGAGCTGCGGGAGTTCACGCGGCTCGGCCTGTACGCGGTACCCGCGAGCCTGTGCGCCGCGGTGCTCGCACTGTGGGCCTCGTTGACCGTGATCGGAGGAGGCTGATCCCATGGCCGTGTTCGTCTGGATCGTCGAGGGCACCTGGCCCGCCTGCGTGGACGCCGCGCGTGCGCACGCCCCCGAGGATGCCGAGATCGTCCTGCTGCACGTCACCGGGCACGATGTCGCGGACGCCGCGCACGGCGCGTTCGCCGGGCTGCTCGGCCGCGGCCACCCGGAGCGCGACCCCGGCACGCGCGTCGAAAGCCTCGCCGCGGCCTCCGCCGAGAGCCTCCTGCAAGCGGCCGCCGAGCGCCTCGGCCGGCCCTGCACCCGCACCGAGCGCACCGGCCGTGTCGAGCGCGAGGTCGTCGCCGCGACGGACGGCGCCGATCTGCTGGTCCTGGCCCGCGACGGCGACCGCGCCCGCCTCGGCCCGCACAGCCTCGGCCCGGCGAGCCGGTTCGTCGTCGACCACGCCCCCTGCCCGCTGCTGCTGGTCTGGCCCGAGCCCGCTCCCGACCTGACGACCATGCCGCCCCCGCCGCCGCATCACCGGTGAGGATGCGCGAGGAAGAGGCGGCAGGAGTGCGGGCGTTGCGTGTCAGCCCGACTGCGACGGGGTCTGCTTCATCTCGTCGACGACGGCCCGCTGCATGATCGCGCTGGTGTAGGTGACCGTGCCGGGTGTGATCAGGGCGTCCGTGCCGGTGCCCTTGCGGACCTGGACGGTGCGCTCGCCGAGGAAGACGTTCGTCTTCCGGTCGAAGATCCACTCCTCGCGCTGCCCGCTGGTCTCGTCGAGCCGGGCCACCGCGATCCCGTGCCGTCCGGCGGCGTCCACCGCGTCGTCGACCACGACGACACCGGGGATCTTCGCGGCGGCCTTGAACAGCGCCGGGTAAAGCTCCGCCGGCGGGTAGCTCTCGCCGAGCAGGTCGCCGATGGTGGTGAACGCCTGCTGGTCGGGGGTGTTGCCCATCCCCTCGGTCTCCTTGTAGATCTTGGCGAGCAGTTGGTCCGGGTCGGTGGTGAGCCGGGCGAGGTAGTCGTACGAGGGTGCGTTGAGCGTCGCCTTCGGGGTGTTGCCCTGCTCGTCGGGCAGGCTCAGGGTCTCGCCCTCGGGGCCGTCGTTGACCGAGGGGTCGATCAGCCAGCCCTCGGTGCCGTCGGGCGACTCCCACACCTGACGGGTGTGCAGCGCGTGACTGGCGAGGCTGGACTTGTCGCCGACGGTCTTCACGAAGCTGTCGGCGGTCTTGGACTCGACGTAGATGAACTGCCCCGGCTTGACGTCCGGGTGGGACGTGTCGGCCGCCGCCAGCGAGATCCGGTCGAGGAGCTGGGGCATGCCCTTGGTGGTCGCCTCGCCGATCCGCGTGGTCAGCGCCGGTCCGGTGGCGACGCCGCTCTCGCGGACCCCGCCACCGCCGGTCTGCCACACCCCGGCGACGACCGCGGCCGCCACGGCGACCGCCGTCAGGGGCAGCGTGATCGCCGGTCGCGGGAGGCGCAGGCGGCGCTTGTGCTCGGGCGCCGGCGTCTCGGTGCGCTCGTCGCGCCGCATGTCGTGGATCTGGGCCATCAGACGCTCCTTGTGGAACTCGTGGCGGCCCGACGGCAGGTCACGCGCCGTTTCCGAGAGCAGCTCGGAGGTGCTCTGGTCCCAGTCGGCCGGGTGTGGCCGGGGCGTGTTCGCGTTCATCGGTTTCCCTCCTGTGCGGGCCGGATCACGCTCGTGTGATCACCTCTTGTCTGTCGGGCGGGCCGGCCGGCTTCCCGATTTCCGCGAACTTTTTCGTACGGCGTCCTGACCGAGGGGCGGGCGGCCGAGGCGTCCTCGGCGCTCGCGCGCAGCTTCTTGCGGGCCCGGGACAGCCGGGAGGCCACCGTGCCGGCCGGGATTCCCAACGCCTGCGCGGCGGCCTCGTAGTCCAGGCCCTCGCCCAGGCAGAGCGTGACGACCTCGCGTTCGGCTCTGCGCAGCTTGGCGAGCGCGGACAGGGCCAGCGTCAGCCGGTGCCGGTCGTCGACCCGGTCGGCGACCTCGTCGGCGTGGTCGGGCACCGACAGCTCGGCAGCGGCGGCGGCGTTGGCGGCGGCCCGGTAACGGCGGTTGCTGCGGTACTGGTTGCGGGCCGTGTTGGTGGCGATGCCCAGCAGCCACGGCCGCAGCGAGCCGCCTTCGGGGTCCACCTTGCCGCGCAGCCGCCAGGCCTCCAGGAAGGTCGCGGCCATCACGTCCTCGGCCACGGACCAGTCGGCGGTCAGCCGGAAGGCGTGGTTGTAGACCGCGCGGGCGTAGCTGTCGAAGAGCTCCGCGAACGCGCTCGATTCCCCGGCCCGTACCCGGGTTCGCATATGAGTGCTCACTTCAATGAGCTGTCCGGCACGGCGTACTTGCTTCCCGTGAGCTGCGCCACATGCCGGGAATCTATCCCGGCCGATCGATCCGGAGTTCCGGGGCCGGGGTCTCGGACCCGGCGCACAGCGCCGTCAGACCAAGCCGGTCCTTCCGACGGCGCCGTCAATACGGGCCGCGTCCACGCCACTTGCGTCAGTGCCCGGCGCCGCTGACTCCCGCCCCAGGGCCCCATCCTGGTCAGGTCGGGCCTGGGGATACGCGGGATCCACAGGAACGGCCGGGCACCCTGACAGATGTCAGGTACCCGGGGTCGTCCCCGCGCCCTTCACTGAGGTCAGCACATGCAAACCGCAACCTCTCAGGGGCACGAATGATCCGCAGTAGGAAGATGTTCGCCGCAGGTCTGGCCACCACCGTCTCGGCGGTGGCCCTGTCCGTCGGCGCCATGGCCGCCCCGGCGTCGGCCGCGGGCTCGGTCGACTGCCGTGGCGCGGTCCACGGTGTCGACACGGACCGGGGCATCGCTAGCTGCACGAACAACAGCGACCGCACCATCCGGTTCCGCGCCGAGGTCGTCTGCGGCCGGGCCCCCGACGTCTCCGGCGACTGGGTGACCCTGAACCCGGGCCAGTACGGCCAGTCCTCCGCCACCTGTGCCTGGTACAGCACGGGTGTCGGCAGCGTCGGCTGGACCATCGCGTAACACCCGGTCGAACGGGGGAAGGGGCGGCGGCCGGATGCTCTCAGGAGTCCGGTGCTCTCAGGAGTCCGGTGCTGACAGGAGTCCGGACGCTCTCAGGAGTACGGCCGCCGCCCCTCGGGCCAGCCCGTGAGGGGACCGGCCCCGCTCGTCTGCTTCATCGCGGACGTCGGCTGACGCGGCCCCACCGCAGTCCGTCAGAGGCCGAACTCCTGGGCGGGCAGCCCCAGTGCCTGGCATGCCTCGCGCAGGACCTGCTCCTCGGCCGGTGCGATGTATCCGTCCGCACCCGCAACCACGAAACCGGTCTGCACGACCGCCCGGGCCTCCGTGGGCTTCTTCGCGGCCTTGGCGATCTCCTGAAGGGCCTCGGCCTTGCCCTGCTGGAAGTTGAACGACATCTGGTCGACGTGCTTGTTGAACCGCTGGCGGAGCTGCTCGGACGGGAAGTTCTGAAGGACGTCGTTGTTGAGGATCAGCGACTCCACGTGCTGGCGCTCGGCGGGGTCGACATTCCCGTCCGCGGCGGCGACCAGAGCGCACATCGCCATGCTGGCGTCCCGGTAGGCACCGCTCTTCAGCTCCGTCTTGAGCGAGGTGAGCTGGGACTTCAGCGCGCCGACGAGCTGCGCCTTGGATCCCCCGCCCGATCGCCCGCGGCCACCGGACCCCGCCCCGGGTTGCCCGTGTCCACCGGCCCCCCGCGCGCCCTGGGCCTGCTGCTGCAACCCCTTGGCCTGGTCCTTGATCCGATCCCACATCGCCATCCGTGCCACCTCGGCTTCAGCCCGGTCGTTCCGGTAGTCCTCGTGCGCTTCGTGTGCCATCCAGCCAACGTCCGCCCCGCCCCAGGAGTTCCACGGCTTCCCGAGGCGGTTCAGCCGTAGAGGGCCACCCTCGGGGCCACCGTGCCCTTCGCCCGTGGGTCGACGACGGTGAGCCGGTAGACCTGCGTGAGGGTCTCGCCCGGGTGCAGGGTGCGCCGGGCGGCCGGCAGGTCGGTGAAGAGCGTGCCGGCCTGGGAGCGGACCGGCACGGGCACCCAGCCGCCGTGTGCGGTGCGTCGTTCCACCCTGATGTCCGCCGGGTCGAGGAAGGGGCCCGCGTCCGGCGACAGCACCAGGAGCTGCGGGGCGACGGTCCGGTCCGCCTTTGCGTCGTTGCGGTGGGTGAGGGTGACCTCGTGCCGCCGGCCATCGGCCCGGAGGGGACCGGTGGGCAGGTCGACGAAGCCGGTGGGCGCCGGGGCGGCCGTGCGGGCCTGCTCCCGCGGGGCCGCGACGGCCGGGGTCGCGACGGCCGGGGTCGCCATGGCCGGGCCCGCCATGGCCAGGGCGGACAGCGTCACCACGAGGGCGACGGCAGCGAGCCTGAGACGACTGTTGTGCAACGACACGTTCGCGGATCCTTCGCATTCGCTCGGGTGAACCAGCCCGGCCGGCAAGGCTGTCGACCGCGAGCCTCTTCAAGGTTACGCAGGGAACCTTGGGCGCCGGGCGCCGCCCGTCGAAGGAAACCTGTTCGAGTGCGAACGCGAAGGCGGCTGCCGGACGGCCGCCCTCTCCAGGGGGCGGGTCTACGATCCCGGCGCGCGGAAGGCGACCTGCCGGCGGGACGCCTCGTCGATCTCGTCGACGGTGAGCAGGGGCGTGGCCCGGGTGTGGAGGGCGCCGCTGGCCTTGACGGTGAGGCTGACGGCGGCCATGGAGACCGGGTCGGGGAAGTCGACGATGATGACGAGGTCGTCCTGCCCGAACGCGAAGTACATGGCTTCGACCTTGCCGCCGAGGCTGCTGACGACCTGGTCGACGGCAGCGCGGCGGCCGCTCGCGCCCTCCTTGAGCAGCCCCTTGGTGCCCTCGGACGTGTAGCTCGCCTGGATGAGGAACTTCGGCATCGGGACGCTCCCTGCCCGTCGCTGGTCCGGTATGCGCAAGGGCCTTCCCGCTGCCGGCCCGGCCGCCACCCGCCGCACGGCAGGTTCACCCGTTGGCAGCCGGTCAGACAGCCGTGGCGTTGATCGTGACCGGGATGTTCCCGCGCGTGGCCTTGGAGTAGGGGCAGATCTGGTGGGCCGCCGCGCCCAGTTGCGTGGCGGTCTCCCGGTCCACGCCGCCGAGTTCGACGTTCAGTACGGCGGCCAGGCCGAACTCGCCGTCGTCGCCGTGGTGAAGGGTGACCTCGGCGGTGATGGCGGTGCTCGACAGCCGCACCTTGCGCTCGGCGGCGGCGCGGCGCACGGCGCCCAGGAAACAGGCCGCCCAGCCCGCCGCGAAGAGCTGCTCCGGATTGGTGGCGTTGCCGGCGCCGCCGAACTCCTTCGGTATGGCCAGCGTGGTCTCGAGAATCCCGTCCTCGGAACGGACACGGCCCCCGTTGCGGCCCTCTCCGTCGACGTTCACCACGGCTGTGTAGCTGACGGCCATGACTGATCTCCCTCTCGTGATGCTGTGAGTCGGTTTCGTGCGTCACCGGTTCAGGTGGTGACTGGATGTTGGCAGTCTCTTCGTTACTAGTCAAGACGGTGATGATAGGGGGAGCTCTGAGGCTGAATAGCGCTGCCCTGGTGCACGGCTGACGAGATCTCCAAGTCTCGTCACCTGCTTGACTGGTGACGAGTCCGCGTGTGAAAGTCAGTCATCGCACCAGCCGGTACACGCACCCCATGGAGGGATCCGCATGATCAGCAGGCGTGTCTTCAGCAAGGCACTCGGGTTCGGTTCCGGCGCGGTCGCCGTTTCGCTGACCGGGCTGGGAAGTGCGCGGGCCGCCTCCGACGGCGCTCCCGGCGGGCACACCGGCTTCCCCCGGCTGAAGCAGATCCGCGCCGGTCTGCTGGACGTCGGCTATGCCGAGTCGGGCCCCGCCCACGGTCCCGCCGTCATCTGTCTGCACGGGTGGCCGTACGACATCCACAGCTATGTGGACGTGGCCCCGCTGCTGGCCGACCGGGGGTATCGGGTGATCGTCCCGTATCTGCGCGGCCACGGCACGACGCGGTTCCGCTCCGGCCGGACGTTCCGCAACGCCCAGCAGTCGGCCATCGCCCTCGACGTCATCGCCCTGATGGACGCCCTGAAGATCGAGAAGGCCGTACTGGCCGGCTTCGACTGGGGCTCGCGCACCGCCGACATCGTGGCCGCGCTGTGGCCCGAACGCTGCAAGGCGCTGGTGTCGGTGAGCGGGTACCTCGTCACCAACCGGGAGGCGAACCTGAAGCCGCTGGCGCCGAAGGCCGAGTACGCCTGGTGGTACCAGTACTACTTCGCCACCGAGCGCGGCCGGCTCGCCATGCAGGACAAGGACCTGCGCCGCGACCTGACCCGGCTCGTCTGGGACACCGTCTCCCCGACGTGGGACTTCGACGACGCCACCTTCGAGCGCACCGCCGCGGCCTTCGACAACCCCGACTACGCGGCGATCGTCATCCACAACTACCGCTGGCGGCTGAGCCTCGCCGACGGCGAGCGCCGCTACGACGCACTGGAGAAGCGGCTCGCCGCCCGGCCGGTCATCGGGGTGCCCACGATCACCCTCGACGCCGAGCGCGACCCCTTCACCGCCCCGGGCGACGGAGCCTCGTACCGGGACCGGTTCACCGGCGCGTACGAGCACCGCACCCTCGCGGGCATCGGCCACAACGTGCCCCAGGAGGCGCCCGCCGCCTTCGCTCAAGCCGTCATCGACGCGGATCACCTGCTGGGCAAGTGATTCCGGAACAGGGAGGGAGTCAGATCATGGAGAACCCGAACGGCACGGACAACGCATCGGCGGCACGCCGGGCGCGGTTCGGCGCGCTGCCCGAGCGGATCCGCTACGAGGACATGGTCGAGGAGAAGGAGGCCACGCCGGACGACCCGGCGCGGTACACGCACGACCCGGAAGGGTCCTGGAGGTTCTACTCCTGCCTCGCCGTCGATCTGGGCCTGTGAGCGGCAGTGGTTGCCCGAGAGGATGGTCACCGGTCAGAATGGTGATGTGAACCTCGACCATGTCTTCGTATGCGGCAACCCGGCACTCGACTTCGCCGCGACGCTCAGAGCGCGCCGTACGGTGCGTTTCGAGATGTTCGTGACGCCGGAAAGGCTGAACGCATGGTACGTGGAGTCGGGCCTCGTCGACGCGGTCTCCCCGGGCCGGGAGGCCGATGTGGAGCAGGCGACGACCGTACGGGAAGCCGTCTACCGGCTGATCACCGCCCGCCGGCTGGGTGAGGAGTACGACGGTGCCGCGCTGACCGTCGTGAACAACGCGGCCCGCACGCCGCCCGCGGTTCCCCAGCTCACCCCTTCCGGGCGATGGACGCAGGCGACGCCGGAGGAGGCCCTGTCGATGGTGGCGCGGCACGCCGTCGAGCTCCTGAGCGGCCCGGACGTGCCCCTGCTCAAGGAGTGCGGCAACCCGGAGTGCACCCGCACCTACATCGACCGCTCGCGCGGCATGCGCCGGCAGTGGTGCGGGATGGAGTCCTGCGGCAACAAGATCAAGGCGGCGGCGTACCGCGCCCGCAAGAAGACCGTGACGGCACCCTGACCCGAGGCCGGGCGACTCCCGGTCGCCTACTGGCACCCCGTCGCCGCACTCGCCCTCAACTGTGCGATGGCGTTGTCCAGCGCCGCCTTGAGGTGGGTCGAGTCGCCGGTGGACATCATGATCGTCACGCCTCCCTGGATGCCCGCGAGCAACGCCCCGGCCGTGCGGTCCACGTCGAGGGCCGGTGACACCAGGCCCTTCGCCCGCAGCGCGCGGATGCCGTCCGCGAGCTGCCGCTGCCACTGCCGCATCAGCTCCGTCACGATCGCCCGCGCACCCGGGCGGGAGCGTCCGACCTGGAGGAAGAGCGAGCCCAACGGGCAGTGGTCGCCCTGGAGTTCGTAGCGCTCCACGACCACGTCCCGCCATCGCTGCCAGGACTCCCACGAGTCGAGCTGTCCGAGGTGCGGCTGCTGGTCGTGAAGGACGCGGTCCGCCTCGAACCGGGCGACGGCCAGCAGCAGTTGGTCCTTGCCGTCGGGGAAGTAGTGGAAGAGCTGGCTCTTGCTCGTGCCGGTGCGGTCGCGGATGTCGTCGAGCGTGGTGAAGGCGACCCCCTGCTCGCGCAGCACCTCGGCCGCCCCCTCGACGAGACGGGCGCGTGTGGCCCGGCCCTTCGCGGTCAGCGCGTCCGTCATCCGGCCCTCCTCGGTCACGTCCGTCATCCGGCCACCTCCTCTTTCTGGACTTGCCGGTCCATTTTCCACGACGCACTGTTGGTCCGCACGTACACCGCCAGGCAAGGGAGAGCTCGCCATGAGTGAACGACTGCGGAACAAGACGGCCCTGGTCACGGGGTCGACCAGCAACATCGGGCAGGCGATCGCCGAGGCGTTCGCCGCCGAGGGCGCCCATGTCGTCGTGTCCGGCCGCAACGAGCTGCGGGGCGCGCGGGTCGTCGAGGGGATCCGGGCCTCCGGCGGCCGGGCCGACTTCGTCGCGGCGGACCTCGACGGCAGCGCGGCGGCCTCCCGGGAGCTGGCCGAGCGGGCCCGCGCGGTCCTGGGCGGACGCATCGACGTCCTGGTCAACAACGCGGGCGTCTACCCGGCCCCGGGCACCACCGCCACCGACGAGGACACCTTCGACCGGGTCTACGGCGTGAACGTCAAGGCGCCCTTCTTCCTCACCGCCGCCGTCGTCCCGGCCATGACGGAGGCGGGCGGCGGGGTGATCATCAACCTCGGCTCGTGGATCGCGCGTCTGGGCGTGCCGCTGGGTGCGCTGTACAGCTCGACCAAGGGGGCCATGGAGACGCTCACCCGGGCCTGGGCCGCGGAGTTCGGCCCGCTCGGCGTGCGCGTGAACGCCATCTCGCCGGGCGTGATCCTGCCCCCGGCCCCCGAGGGCAGCGACCCCCACCCGGGCGAGGTCATGATGAAGGGCACCCCGGCCGGCGGCGTCGGCACCCCGGCCGCCGTCGCGCACGCCGCGGTCTGGCTGGCCGGCGACGAGTCGGCCTTCGTGCACGGGACCGTGGTGGATGTGGACGGGGGCAGGACCGGGGTCGCCGTCATCGCGGCGTAGCGCGAGGACCGTGGCGTGGCCGGTGTGCCGGCGATGTGGACGAGACGCGGGAATCATGTGTCATGACTGCGTCGGACCACTGCTACGATCCGGCCATCTCCGATGGCACTGACGTGCGGTGACGACGTGTCGGCCGGTCTCCGTGGCCATCCGTCGGTCGGGTCTCCGTCACGGTCGCGTGCCGTCCTCCTTGGATCCTGTGGAGGAACCGAGTGGGCAGACCTGCCCTCATACGTCGCGGTGTCGCCGCCGCCACATCTCTGACGCTGGCCATGGGCCTCGGACCGCTGGCCCTCCAGGCCCACGCGGACACCGCCGCGTCGGAGGTGGTCATCCCCGCCGAGACGTCCCGGCTGCCGCGCACCGCGCTGTTCAGCGCGGGCCCGTCGGGGTTCCTGCGTTACGAACCCGGACGCGGCCATCTGTGGACCACCTACGCGGGCACGGACACCGTGGTGGACTCCTCGGCCGGCGAGGTCTGGGGCATGCCCGAGTTCGGCGCCGGTTCGGACGTCGTCGCCCGGTACGACAGCGGCAGCCGGACCGTGACGCTGCGGGACATGGCGGACGCGGGGGCGGTCACGACGATCGCCGTGCCCGACGGCCACACCTATCGCGGGACGCTCGGCCGGACCGTGGTGACCACCTCGTCGTCGGGCGGGTGGAGCTGGCATCTGCTCGACCTCCAGGACGACGGCACGGTGCGCGACCGCACGGTGACGGGCGTACCGGAGGGCATCAGCTCGGTCAGCGACGGCGACTCACCCGTGGGCGACGCGCACGGCATGGTGGTCCAGCACTGGTTCGGCAGTACGCGCAGGAGCGCCTGGCTCGACGCCGAGGCCGGCCGGATGACCGAGCTGCCGTACAACCCGACCGTCACCACCACCGGACGTGTCGTTCTCACCGCCACCCACCTGGTGTCCTGGGACGGCACCGGCACCGTCTCCGTCTACTCCCGGGACGACCTGACCACCCCGGTGCGCACCGTGCCGCTGGAGAACGACTACGCGACCCACCTGCTGGGCATGGTCGGCGACACCCTCCTGGTCTCCCGTTACGACGCCCAACTCGGTGAGAAGGACGGCGGTCTGCCGGTGTGGCGGGTCGACGCGCTCGCCACCGACGGCTCGACCAAGGGGACGGTGCTGGCCCGTTCGGAGAGTCTGTCCCTGGCCGTGCCGACGCCCGACGGCGGGCTGCTCGTGCCCGGCAGCGGCGCCGACGTCGCCGAATGGGGAGTGCAGCTCATCCGGGCGGGCGCCGACGGCAAGCCGGTGGCCCGGCGGGTCGCCGCCGCCGAGGTGCCGCCCGTGGCCGATCCGGTGCCGACGCTCACCCTGCGGGGCGGCCGGCTGACCGTGCTGCAACGGGACCTGGAGCAGGGCCGTACGTATCTGAACAGCCGGCCGGTCGACGTGAGCGGATCCACCGTCACCGTCGGCGCACGCACGAACCACGGCATCACGACCAACCCCGCCGGCACCGACCCGTCGCTCGTGAACAGCGGCGACGGCCGCACGGTGCTCTGGAACACGTGGAGTTCGGGCGGCGACCCCGTGCCGCGGGTCGTGCAGCCGACCGGACAGGTGCCCGGCACTCCCGTCGACGCCCAGCACAACTACGTCCGCGTGTGGGACGCCAAGGGCCGCCACGTCGCGATGGCCACCGAGTACACCGACGAGGCCGGCTCCCAGACGAGGGTGGTCGACCTCGACACCGGCCGCACCGTGCTCAACTCGCCCCAGCACGGCAGCGCGCTGTGGGGCACCACCCTGTGGGTGCGCGACGGCAACGACAGCGCCGTGCCGGTCGATGTCCGCACCGGCGAGCGGGGCGAGCCGGTGTGGTTCGGCGCCGGGTGTCTGCTGGAGGACCTCCAGGCCGTCGGGCGCCGGCTGCTGTGGTCGTGCGTGGGCTCGAAGGAGGCGCAGGGCGTCTACGACACCGTCAAGCGGACCACGTTGACGCTCACCGAGGGCGCCTGGGACACCGCCAGGCTCGGCGACGGATTCGTCGTCACCGCCGGCGACGGCGGCCTGAAGGTGACCGACGTACGCACCGGCACGCCCGTCACGCACACCGTGCCGGCCGAGCGCTCCTGGCAGGCGTGGGACGTGGACCCGTACACCGGTCTGATCGCCTACGTCGACGCCAGGAACAACACCCACCTGGTGTCCAGTGGCGTCCCCGTCCCGGCGATGACCCAGCTCGACTCGTCCGTCGCCGCCACGGCGGACGTCAAGGGCGGCGCCACGTCGTGGAACCCCAGGTGGTGGCTGTCCAAGCCGGCCGCCTCCTGGAAGCTCGTGATCAAGCGCAAGGCCACCGGCGCGACCGTGCGCACCCTCACCGGCGGCACGGCCCGCGGCGTGATCGCGACCTCGTGGAACGGCAAGGACACGGCCGCAAAGCTCGTCGCCAACGGCGCGTACACCTGGACGCTGACCGCCGCGCCGGCCGACGGACAGGGCACGGCACTGACGAGGACCGGCACCCTCGGCCTCACCGGCGCCACCCCGGTGCGGCGGGACTTCGTCACCGCGGACGGCTTCGGCGAGGTGCTGACGCTGAACGGCTCGGGCCAGCTCACATACCAGTACGGCACCGGCACCGGCACCTTCACCGGCAAGCGCACGGGCTCCGGCTGGGCGACGACGGTGAAGGCGGTGCCCTTCGGCGACCTGAGCGGCGACCGCTGCAACGACGTGCTCGTCCGCTTCTCCAACGGCACGCTGCGCGCCTACCGGCCCGCCTGCGGCGCGGCGCTCACCCCGTCGACCGGGTACACCTCGCTGGGCACGGGCTTCGACCAGTACGACGTACTGACCTCGCCCGGGGACATCAGCGGCGACGGCCGGGCCGACCTGATCGCCCGCAAGTCGTCGACCGGGGACGTCTACCTCCTCAAGGCGACGAGCACGGGCAAGCTCGCGGCCCGGGTGAAGATCGCGTCCGCGTGGACGGGCTACAAGAAGATCGTGGGCGCCGGCGACCTCAACGGCGACGGCCACGGCGACCTGCTCGCGCAGGACCGGTCGAACGAGCTCTGGCGCTACGACGGCACCGGGACCGGCACGTTCAAGAGCCGGGTGAAGGTCTTCGACGACTGGGGCTCGACGTACGACACCGTCCTGGGCGCCGGCGACCTCACCGGCGACGGCAAGGCCGACCTCGTCTCCCGCGACACCTCCGGCGCGATGTGGCGCAACAACGGCGACGGCAAGGGCTCCTTCGGCGCCCGTACGAGAATCACCACCGGCTGGCAGGGCTACAAGGGCCTGTTCTGAGCGGACCGCGAAGGTGGCACTGCCAGTGACAGTCCTGGCAGTGCTGCCGTCAAGGAGGATCTGGCTGGCCCGGGCCGCGCCCCCGAGGCTGGGGGCATGACCACAGCAGATACCACCACGAGCGCGCCCCCCGCGCAGTCAACCCCCGTCCGGATGACCGGACGCCAGGTCGCCGCCCTGGTGGTGCTCCTGGCCTCGCAGTTCATGATGGCCGCCGACTTCTCCGTGCTGAACGTCGCGCTGCCCGAGGTGGGCACCGCCCTCGGGTTCTCCACCGGCAGCCTCCAGTGGATCACCACGACGTTCGCCCTGTGCGCCGCCGGCTGCACCCTGGTCCTCGGACGTGTCGGCGACTACGTGGGGCGCCGGCGCATCTTCACCGTCGGCATGGCCGTCCTCGCGGTCTCCTCCCTCGTCGGCGGTATCGCGGACTCGCCCACGATGCTGCTGATCGCCCGCACCCTCCAGGGCCTGGCCACGGCCGCCGTCACCCCGGCCGCGCTGGCCCTGCTCACCACCGCCTTCACCGAGCCGGCCCTGCGTACCCGCGCACTCGGCCTGAACAGCGTGATGATGAGCTCCGGCTTCAGCGTCGGCGCCATCCTCGGCGGCTTCCTCACGGACGTGTTCTCCTGGCGCTGGGCGTTCTTCATCAACATCCCCGTGGCCATCGCGGCGATCCTCGTCGTGCCGCTGGTCGTCGACGAGAGCCGCGCCGCGCAGCGCACCCGGATCGACCTGCCCGGCGCCCTGCTCATCACCCTCGGCCTGTTCTCCGGGATCTACGGCGTCACCCGCGTCGGCGAGGAGGGCCTCGACCTCGTCGCCGGTGGCTGCCTGATCGCCTCCGCCGTCCTGCTGGGCGTGTTCTGGGCGGTGGAGAGCCGCACCGCCGACGCCCTGGTGCCGGTGCGGGTGCTGAAGAAGCCCGACATCGCGTTCGGCAACCTGGCCGCCCTGTTCATCTTCGGCGGCGAGACCGCGCTCATCTTCTTCACCGGCCTGTACGTCCAGGACGTGCTCGGCCTGTCGTCCCTCGTCGCCGGTCTGGTGCTGCTCGGCATCGGCGTGGGCCAGATCATCGCCGGCACCGTCGGCCCGCGCATCCTCCAGCGCGTCCAGCCGCGCACCCTGCTCGGCGTCTCCCTGTTCCTGCAGGGCGCGTTCATGCTGCCCGCGCTGTGGGCGACCTCCGACTCCCGCTGGCTGATCCCGCTGATCGCCACCCAGTTCGTCAACGCCTTCTTCTCCATGACGGCGGCACTGTCCTTCATGGTCATCGCCACCTCCTCCGTCGACTCCGACATGCAGGGCATGGCGACCGGCATGGCCACCCAGAGCCAGCAGATCGGCATCGCCATCGGCATCCCGCTGATCAGCGCGGTGTTCGCGGGCGTCATCGGGAACGGCACGGTGACCGCCGCCGAGGAACTGAACGGCATCCACACCGCGATCGGCGTCGCCGGCGGCTGCCAGGTCGTGATCGGCCTGCTGCTGTGGGTGGCGCTGCGCCGCAGGACGGCCCTGTCGGGCTGAGGCCCGGGCAGTGGCCCGCGGCCGGGAAGACGGTTCCTCCCCCGTCCCGTCTTCCCGGCCGCAGTGGCATCGGTCACGCCGTTCCGGGCGGCATTGCCGATCCCGTAGCGCACTTCATAATCGAAAGGGTGGAGCACATCGTGAACACGGATCTCGGCAGCTACCTGCGACAGATGCGCGAACGTGTCCGGCCCGAGCAGATGGGGCTGCGCTCCAGCGGCTCGCGGCGGGTTCCGGGGCTGCGGCGCGAGGAGGTGGCCGCGCTCGCGGGGGTCAGCCAGACCTACTACACGCGGCTGGAGCAGTCGCAGACCGCGCACGCCTCGCCGCAGGTCCTGCTCTCCATCGCCCGCGCCCTGCAACTGGGCCCCGACGAGCGGGACTACCTGCTCAAGATCGGTACGCCGGTACAGAACCCGCACGAGCCGGCGCCGCGCGGCGACCAGGTGAGCCCGTACACACGGATGCTGGTGGAATCGCTCGGGAACGTGGCGGCGGCCGTGCTCAACTACCGCTGCGACATCCTGAGCTGGAACGACCTCTACCACCGGCTGTTCGCGCCGCACCTCGACTTCGAGGCCCCCGAACAGGCCGAGCAGCGGCCGAACATCATCAAGATGAACTTCCTCGACGACGACGTCCGCTCGCTGTACGCGGACTGGGCGACCGAGTCGGAGTCGAACGTGACGTATCTGCGGTTCATCTCCGGAAGCCACCGGCACGACCCGCTGCTGGCCGAGCTGATCGGTGAACTGACCATCCAGAGCGAGGAGTTCGCCGCGCTGTGGTGCCGCCAGCGGGTGTCCAACTGCATCGAGGGCACCAAGCTCTTCGACCATCCGGTCGTCGGCGAGCTGGAGTTGATGTACCAGTCCGCGGATCTTCAGGACGGCAACATCCTGAAGTTCTACCACGCGGAACCGGACTCCCCGCACGAGGCGGCGCTCCAGCTCCTGACGGTGGACCTGAACTCGGTACACCCCCGCTGACCTGCGGATACGACGGCACCCCGGCCCTTTCGGACCGGGGTGCCGTCGGCTGAGGGGACGTCACGTCCGGCGCAGCGCCGTGACCCCCCAGGTGAAGCCCGATCCGGCCGTCGCGACGATCACCAGGTCGCCGGGCCCGACGCGGTCCTCCTGCTCCAGCTCCTCCAGCGCCTGGAACGGATCGGCACCGCCCAGGTGGCCGTCGCGCTCGTACTGGAAGACGCTGCGGGAGGCGTCCACACCGAGCGCGGCCAGGTACTTGCGGTGGGTGTCCTGGTTGCCGTGGGTGACGAGGAAGTACGCCACATCGGCCACCTCGGCGCCGATTCCGGCGAGGACCTTGTGCGTCAGGGTGGTGAAGTTGTCCAGGAAGGCCTCGCCGAGGCCGTCCAGCTTCTCGCCCCGCTCGACCTTGACCTCGCCGTTCTTGATCTCGCCGTAGTAGGAGTCCACCCACTGCGGGTCGGTGTGGTGCGCCCCGCCCAGCACCTCGTACCGGGTGGTCGCGGCCTGCGCGGTCAGCAGCACGGCCGCCGCACCGTCCGCGAAGTTGAACAGCTCGATGTAGCCCGTGCCGTACTCGACGAGCTCGCTGAGCCGGTCCGCGATGACCACCAGGGCGTACCTGTGCGTACCCGCCCGCACCTGGTCATCGGCCAACTGCACGGCCACCATGCCGGCGTTGCAGAAGTTCGAGACCTCGTAGCAGTGGGCCTGCGTGATCCCCAGCTCGCCGGCGATCTTCGCCGCGGGCGACCAGAACGGCGTACCCCATTCACTGGAGCCCGCGTAGAGGACGAGTCCGATCTCGTCCAGCGGCACCGGGCTGCGCTGCAGCAGCCGGGCCGCGGCGTCCCGGCCCAGGCCCCAGGCGGTCTCGCCCTCGGCCAGGACCGAGAACTTCCCCGACGGCAGGACCTGAGCGAGCTTCTGCGGGCCGTGGCCCGACTCCCGGCTCACCTCGTCGACGCTGCGTTTGCCGCTGGGCATCGCCAGGGCGTAGTCGGCTAT
Organism: Streptomyces sp. NPDC036764; assembly: GCF_055609385.1. NCBI lineage: Bacteria > Bacillati > Actinomycetota > Actinomycetes > Kitasatosporales > Streptomycetaceae > Streptomyces > Streptomyces sp. NPDC036764. The sequence goes on along the minus strand of NZ_JBVJPT010000003.1, from coordinate 391,553 downwards.
TCCCATGGTTTCTCCACCTGCCTGTCAGACGTATTCCACGACGGCGTGCGGCACATAGGGCGCCTGAAGCCGGGCCACTTCGGTGTCGTCCAGCTCCAGTTCCAGCGCGGCCACCGCGTCCTGGAGGTGATGCGGCCTCGTCGCGCCGACGACGGGCGCGGTGACGGCCGGCTGCCGCAGCAGCCAGGCCAGCGCGATCCGTGCCATGGGCACGCCCCGCTCGGCGGCGATCTCGGCGACCACCGCGGCGACCGCGCGGTCGGCCCGCTCGGTGGGCCCGTAGAACCGCTCCTGGATCGGGTCGCCCGCCGTGCGCGCCGACTCCGTGTCCCAGGGGCGGGCCAGCAGGCCGCGGGCCAGCGGGCTCCACGGGGTGACGCCGACGCCCTCGGCGAGGCAGTACGGCAGCATCTCCCGCTCTTCCTCGCGGTTGATGAGGTTGTAGTGGTTCTGCATGCTCACGAACCGTGTCCACCCGTGCAGGTCGGCGACGTACTGCGCCTTGACGAACTGCCAGGTGTGCATGGACGAGGCGCCGATGTAGCGGACCTTCCCGGCGCGCACCACGTCGTGCAGCGCCTGCATCGTCTCCTCGACCGGTGTCTCGTGGTCCCACCGGTGGACGATGTAGAGGTCGATGTAGTCGGTGTCCAGCCGGCGCAGGCTGGCGTCGAGTTCGCGCATGATCGCCGAGCGGGACAAGCCGCCCGACAGCGGGTTCGCGTCGAGCTTCTCGTACACCTTGGTCGCGACGACGACGTCCTCACGGCGGGTCAGCTTCCGCAGCGCCCGGCCGAGGAACTCCTCGCTGGTGCCGAGGGAGTAGATGTTCGCGGTGTCGAAGAAGTTGATGCCGAGGTCGAGGGCCTGCGCGAGGAACGGCAGGCTCTCGTCCTCGGGCAGCGACCAGGGGTGGGTGCCCAGGCCCGGCTCGCCGTAGCTCATACAACCCAGCGCGAGGCGGGACACCTTCAGGCCGGACGAGCCCAGTCGCACATACTGCACGTCGCTGCCTCAGCCCTTGACCTCGTCCTGGACCTCGGTCAGCCGGCCCCATGAGGCGATGCCCTCGTCGAGCGGGATGTCCAGGCTGGCCAGGTACATGGCGGTCATGGCGCTGTGGCCGGCGAGGTGCGTGACCTCGGCGATCTCGTTCTGCGAGTAGTGCTTGCGCAGCTCCGAGTACGCCTCCTCGCTCGCCTTGTGGTCGACCATGCAGTCGGTGACATAGCGGACCAGCGCGGCACGGCCGGCGGGCAGTTCGTCGTACAGGGCGTCCTCGATCGCCTTGATCTCGGTGTCGTCCAGACCGGCCTTGCGCGCCAGCGGGTAGTGCAGCAGGCGCTCGAACTCGCTGTCGCGCAGCTTGGCCACCCGCAGCACGATCACCTCGCGGTCCAGCAGGCTCAGCAGGCCGACCGTGAAGGTGGCGCCGAGCGCGAGGTGGGCGGCGGCGGAGTTCTTGGTCAGCAGCAGCGCACGGGTCAGGTTCGACTCGAACTTCTCGTAGACCGCGCGCTGTTCGGGCGTCATGTCGGCGACTTCGGTGAGGGTGACGCGGGGGGACATGGGGAGCTCCTTGTGACGGAAGGGGTTGGGACGGGTGGGGCGAAGGGTCATGCGGGTACGGCGGTGAGGGCCGCCGGTGCCGTGTCGCGCACATGGCGGGCGAGGGCCCGGGTGACCGTGTGCGCGCAGGCTTCTGGGGAGCGGGCGTCCAGCGGGACGAGGACGTCCAGGTGGCCGTCCGGACGGACGACCAACGCATGGGCCTCGCGCGGGAGTTTGCCGAGCAGCGGGCCGGGCGGCCGCCCGCCGAGATCGGCGAGCGCGGCGCCGGACACCTTGGCGCGCAGCGCGTCGACGACCTCCATCCAGTGCTCGTGGCGGTACTGGAGCCCCGGCCACAGCAGGACCGTGAAGCGGTCCACGGCGAGCACGGGCTCGGTGCTGGACTCGCGCCAGCCCAGCGGCAGCCGCTCCCCCGGCACCAGGGCGCGCCGCCTCGGCCGGGGCCCGTAGTGGGTGTCGATCTGGGCGAGCCGGGGCGCGAGAACCCTCTCCAGGGTCTGGGTCGCGGTGCCCAGCCGGTAGACGGCGTCGCGGGCCAGGGTTTGGTGCCGGGTGGAGTACAGCCCGATCCGGGCGAGCCGGGTGGACAGCGCGGCCACCTCGTCGACGGCCGGCCGGCGCTCGGTGTCGTAGCTGTCCAGCAGTTCGGGGCGGTAGTCGCCGCGCACCACGCCGGCCAGCTTCCAGCCCAGGTTGACCGCGTCCTGGATGCCGGTGTTCAGGCCCTGCGCGCCGGACGGGCTCATGGCGTGCGCGGAGTCGCCGACGAGGAAGACCCGGTCGGCGCCGTAGGTGCTCGCGGAGCGCACGTGCGCGGTGAAGACGCCGCTGAACCGCATCTCGCCGAGCCGCCGCGCGCCGGGGACGCGTTCGGCGAGCAGCCGCTCGAAGAAGGCCCGGTCGGGGGTGTCGCCGGTGTAGTCGTCGGGCACGCTCGCGCCGACCCGGAAGACCCCGTCGCCGAGCGGCGCCAGCACCATGTTGCCGGTGCGGGTCAGGTAGTACGCCGCCTCGCTGCTGGTCGTCTCGCCGAGGATCTCGGCGTCGGTGATGGCCAGCCGGGTCTTCAGGGTGCGGCCGGCGAACCGGAAGCCGAACGCCTCGCGCACGACGCTGTTGTAGCCGTCGGCGCCCACCACGTAGTCGTAGGCCCGGGTCTCCTCGGTGCCGTCGGGCAGGCGGAGCCGGCAGTTGACCGCGTGCGGGTGCCGGGTGCCGGCGAGGAACGTGGTGTCGTAGTCGATGCCCCCGCCGAGCGCCGTCAGGTGCTCTTCGAGGATCGCCTCGGTGCGCCACTGCGGGATGGTGATGGCGAAGGGATAGCCGACGCCGCGCAGCCTGTCGAAGCGGACCAGGCCGATCATTTTCTTGTTCGAGTAGTAGTTCATCTGGTCGAAGTAGTGACCGCCTTCGACCAGTTTCCGGCCCACGCCCACCCGGTCCAGCAGTTCCAGGATGCGCGGCCACAGGATGGTGGCCCGCGAGTGCGGGCTCTGCCTGCGGAGCTTGGAGATGACGTCGGCCCGCACCCCGTGGCGCAGCAGCTCGGCGGCGAGCACCATCCCCACGGGACCGGCCCCGACGACGAGGACGCGCGGTCGCTGCATGTCGCTCATCACGGCTCAGGCGTCGAGCGCGCGCAGGCGGTGGACGTACGGCGGGCGGACGAACGCGCCCTCGGTACGGGCCAGGAACTCGGCGACGTACGGCTCCTTCATGTGCAGGTCGATGGCGTCCTGGTCGGCCCAGTCCTCCACCAGCACGACGACGTCCGCGTGCTCCGCGGACCGGAAGGCGTCGAAGCGCAGCGCGCCCTCCTCCTGCCGGGTCGCCTCGCACAGGTCACGGAACGCGGCTGTGACCGAGTCCATGCGGTCCGGTACGACGTCGAAGAGAACGGTGATCTCGATGCTCATGTGCGGGTCACTTCCTTGGCGGTGAGGTCGTCGAGGTCGACGAAGGTCACGGGTGCGGAGGGCCGGTCGGTGCCGGCGCACTCCCGCGGATCGGCGTTCCACCGGCGCAGCGCGATCCGGGCGCGCCCCTGCGCGTTCCACTCGGCGTCCAGGCAGAGCGCGCGGCAGGTGCCGACCATCGGCCGGGGCTCGTCGTCGCGGGCGGTGACGAGCGCCGTGGCCAGCAGGTTCAGCACTCCGCCGTGCGCCACCACGAGGACCCGTTCAGCGGTCCGCTCCGCGGCGAGCACGCCGTGCAGCGCCGTACAGAAGCGGGCCCGCGCGCCGTGGCCGCTCTCGCCGCCCGGCGGGGCGTATCCGGGGTCGGTCAGCAGCCTGCGCATGGTCTGTGGATCGCTGCGGGCGAACTCGGCGCGCGGCAGCCCGTCGAGGCCGCCGAGATGGCGTTCGCGCAGGGCCTCGACGCGGTGGTGGGGCACGTCGAGCCGGCCCGCGGCATACGCGGCCGTCTGGGCCGCGCGGGCCAGCGGCGAGGAGTAGACCGCCGACCAGCCGCCGGCCGGCAGCGAGCGCGCGGCCCGCTGGGCCTGCCGCACCCCGTCGTCGTTGAGCGGGATGTCGGCCTGGCCCTGGAAGCGGTCGGCCGCGTTGCGGTCGGTCTCTCCGTGCCGGAGCAGGACGACGCGCACGGGTCAGACGCCGCTGCCGGCGGGCGCCGGGGCGCGCAGGGCCTCCACGGCGCGAGCGGCCTCGTCGACGGACTGCTCGGCGGTCAGCACACCCTCGGCGATGGAGACGCCGAGCCGCTTCTCCAGCAGCAGCGACATCTCCAGCAGGGCCAGGGAGTCGACCGCCAGGTCCTCGAAGACGGTGCTCTGGGCGACGTCCTCCTGCGGTATGTCGAACTTGCCGGTGAGGATCTCGATGATCATCGTGGACACGGAACCGGTCATGGGTCACCTCGAAAACGTGGTCGGTGCAAGGGGAGCCGGACAGGCCGCGACGCTGCGGCCCGCCGGGTTCAGCCGATCGGGAGGTCGGGCCAGACGAGGGTGGCCGAGCCCCAGGTGGCGCCGCCGCCGAAGGCGGTCAGCAGCACCCGGTCGCCCGCGCTGAGGGTGCCGTCGGCCAGGCCGTCGGCGAGGGCGAGCGGGATGGAGGCGGCGGAGGTGTTGCCGACGCGCTCGATGTTGAGCAGCGCGCGCTCCGGCGGCAGCCCGAGCTGTTCGGCGACGGCGTGGATGATGCGGGTGTTGGCCTGGTGGCCGACGAGCCGGTCGACGTCGGCGACCTCCCAGTCGGTGCGGGCCAGCACGGTGCGCGAGGACTCCGCCATCCGGCGCACGGCGGCGAAGAACACGGACTTGCCGTCCATGCGGAAGTACCGGTCCTCCGGGCGCGCAGCCCCGCCGCGGGACCGTTCCTCGGACCCGCCGCCGCGCACCGTGATCAGGTCCGCCATCGAGCCGTCGCTGCCCAGGTGGACGTCGAGCACGGCACCCGGCTCGGCGCGCTCCCCGGCCCGCAGCAGCACCGCACCCGCTCCGTCACCGAAGATCACGGACGTGGTGCGGTCCTGCGGGTCCAGGATGGTGCTGAACGACTCGGCGCCGATGACCAGCACCGACTCGGCGAACCCGGCGGTCACGGCGGCGGCGCCGGACTGGAGGCCGTAGAGGAAACCGGAACACACGGCCGCCACGTCGTACGCCGGTACGTCGGTCAGCCCTAGTCGGGCGGCCACGGCCGGAGCCGTCGCCGGGCACGGGCGGTCCGGGGTGGTGGTGGCGACGATCACCAGGTCGGCGCCGTCCGCTCCGGCGTTCTTCAGCGCCCGCCGTCCGGCCTCGACGGCCAGGTCACCGGTGCTGGTGCCCGGGTCGACGACATGGCGCCGGGAGATCCCGGTCCGGGTGCGGATCCAGTCGTCGGAGGTGTCCAGCCGCCGGGACAACTCGTCGTTGGTCACCACGCGCGGGGGCACGAAGCCGCCGACGCCGGCGAGCACGGCCGCTCGGGTCATGCCGCCACGTTCCCTTCCGGGAGCCGGTGGGCGACCGCCGAGCGCACCTGGAGCCCGGCGAGTTCGGCCACCACGTCGAGCGTGCGCCAGGTGCCGCCGCCCATGTGCAGCAGTCCGGGCTCCTCCAGCCTGGTCGTCACCGGAATCGCCGTCGTGGGGCGGTCGGGGCGGGAGGCGGTCAGCGTGGTCTGCCGCATCCACAGGGTGTTGCTGTCCTGGCGGCGCATGCCGTCGAGGTCGTAGAGCATGATCTGGGCGAGCTGGAGGGCCGTGACGAAGGCGTCGATCATCGACACGGACGGCTGGTGCGCCCCTTCCAGACCGGCGGCGGGTACCGTCGCGCCGTCCTCGTGGACGACGCTCAGCGCGGCGTCCGCACGCAGGGCCCGCCGGTCCACCGCCACCTCGCGGACCAACTGGCGACGGGTGGTGAAGCCGGTGCCGAAATAGCGGTCCGCCGCCGGGCCGAGGAGGGCGTCGAGGCCGGAGTAGGTGCGATCGACCCGCGCCGTCCCCGTCGGTACGGCGTGGACGACCTCGCAGCGCATCCGCATGCTGCCGACCGAGCAGTCGACCAGGGACACGGCGCGCCCGGGTTCCCCGGCGAGGGGGTCGGTGCGGCGCAACGTGGCCTGGGCCGGCAGTTGTTCGAGGTCCTCCTGCGGGCTGCTGCCGGCCGTCATCCGCACCTTGCGCAGCCAGGCGTCGCGCAGGTCCGCGACCGCTCCGGTGAGGCACGCCTCGGCGAGCTGGGCGGCGACGACCAGACCGTCGACGGTGCTGAAGTGGGGCCGCAGATCGGTGCCGGCGGCCTTCTTCGACCAGTCGGCCGGATAGCTGACACCCACCGAGGAGGCGGCCCGCACGGTCCCGTCGGCGGCGCGGGTGAGGCGCAGTTCGCCGATGTCGTAGCCGACCCGGCGGAAGCCGCGGCCGAAGAAGCGCTGCTCCGCCGGGCCGAGGTGATCGTCGACGGACGCCACCACGGTCCGTTCTGAAGTCGGGGTCATCGGTGCTCCGTTCGTGAGGGTTGGTCCCCTGCCGGCCTCGCGGCGGACGCCGGGCGAGCGCCCGGTCGGCGACCGCCGCCGCGCCGGATGGCGCAGGTCAGCCGTGCCGTGCAGGTCCGGTTGCCGGAGTCATCGGTGATGACGATCTCGTAGCTGGCCATGGCCTGCCGTTCGCCCAGGGGCCGGCACACCCCGGTCACGGTTCCCGAGGAGACCCAGCGGTGATGGGTGCAGGACAGGTCGACGCCCACCGCGTTGCCACCGGGGCCGGCGTGCAGGAACGCGGCGAGGGAACCCAGCGTCTCGGCGAACACGGCGTTCGCGCCGCCGTGCAGAATTCCCACCGGCTGGCGATTGCCGGAGACGGGCATGGTGCCCACCACAAGTCCCGGTTCACAGGTGATGATTTCAATGCCCATGCGTCGGGTGAGTTGTTCGCCTTCGTATGCGCCGTCGACCCGCATCGGGCCCAGCATCATGTTCGGCATCACGGTCTCCGTCTGTTTCCGGGGCCCGCACCGGCGGGCCGATTCGAGTCAAACATCGCGGTGCCGCCGACAACAGCCTCATGGCCTCTTGCTGCCAAGTCGCTGGCGCTTTTACCGAATCCGGGAAGTCTTGTTCTCGCCAAGTAACCCGACGGAAATCTCGGAATGCTTCGGTGCGCTCGCCCAACTGTGCTTGGGTGACCACGGAGTTGTGAAACAGGAAAGGAGCGCGGTCTCAGTGCAGCGCGTTTCGCTCGGCGGCCTCGATGTATCAGGCATCGGCCTGGGCGCCATGTCGATGTCCGACTACTACACGGGAGCGGGCAGCGACGAGGAGGAAGCCGTCCGCACGATCCGCCGGGCGCTTGATCTCGGTGTCGACCTCATCGACACCGCCGAGATCTACGGCCCGTTCGTCAACGAGGAACTGGTCGGGCGGGCGGTCGCCGGACGACGCGACGAGGTGGTGATCGCCACCAAGTTCGGACTGGTCTCGCACGACGGCGCCGGCCCCAACGTGATCGACAGCTCACCGGCCAATGTGCGCAAGGCGGTCGAGGGCTCGCTCAGGCGGCTGGGGACCGACCACATCGACCTCTACTACCAGCACCGCGTCGACCCGGACACGCCGATCGAGGACACCATGGGCGCGCTGGCCGAGCTCGTGCGCGAGGGCAAGGTCCGCCACGTCGGGCTGTCGGAGGCCGGCCCCGAGACCATCCGGCGCGCGCACGCCGTGCACCCGGTCACGGCGCTGCAGGTGGAGTACTCCCTGTGGTCCCGCGAGCCCGCCGAGACGCTGCTGCCGCTCCTGCGCGACCTGGGGATCGGGCTCGTCGCCTACTCGCCGCTCGGCCGGGGGTTCCTCACCGGCGCGATCCGCTCGACCGGGCAGTTCGCCCCGGACGACTTCCGGCTGACCACACCCCGGTTCGCCGAGGGCAACTTCGAGCGGAACCTGCGGATCGTCGACGAGGTGGAGTCGGTCGCCGAGGCCGTCGGGGCCACTCCCGCGCAGGTCGCGCTGGCCTGGCTGCTGGCCCAGGGCGACGACATCGTCCCCATCCCCGGCACCCGGCGCGTGACCCGCGTCGAGGAGAACGCCGCAGCGGCCGAAGTCCCTCTCCCGCCTGCGGAACTGGCCCGCCTGGACGCCCTCACCCCGCCGGCGGGCGAACGCTACGCCGAGCAGGATCTGGCCCGTACGGGGTTGTAGGACGGGTGCGGTGGGGCGGGCGCCGATTCGGGTCCGGCGCCCGCGTCGACCGGAGCCGACGCAGGCTTCGAGCCCGTGACGCCGGCTTCAGGCGCCCGCCTGCCGCCGTCGCCCAACCGCCCCGGATCGGCCCGCCGGCCACCCGGCCGAGCCTCCGCCCGACCGAAGTCCCGTCAGATCCACTGACGTCGAGCCGCTTCCGCGCCCGCCTGGAAGCGGCTCTGGGCGCCCATTCTGGACATCATGCCCGCTATGGTCCGGCGGACCGTGCGGACGGACAGGCCGGTTCGTCGGGAGATGCCCTCGTCGGTCAGCCCCTGGGCGAGCAGCGCCAGCGCCTCCCGCTCCCGCTCGTCCAGCCCGATGGCCTCGGCCGCACCGGCACGGCTTTCCGCCGGCGCGCCGCTCGCCCACACCTGGTCGAAGAGGGCCTGGTGGCCCGCCACCAGGGACCGTCCGCGCAGCAGCGTGGCCGGGGAGTCGCCGCGCCCCGGGTCCGACGGCACGATCGCCAGGTCCCGGTCGGCCACGGCCATCCAGATCGGCAGGTGCGGCAGCGCCCGCACCTGCGCGCCGGACGCGGCGATCCGCCGCAGGTCCTCGGCCTGGGCGGGATCGCGGGCGACATCCGCCAGATGCAGGACGCGCACCTGCGCCCCGCGGCGCACGAGTTCGGAGCTGAGCAGTGCCGCCCGCTCCCGAACCCGGCGGTCGTAGGGGCGACGGGGGAGCGCGAGCCGCAACTCCCGCACCGTACGCAGCCGCAGGGCGTCCAGCAGAGCCGCAACGGACTCGGAGCCGGTCAGTGGTTGAAGCGTCGTCCGGGTGGTGTCGGATCTGACGAGCGTCTGACTTTCCATGTCACCATTCCGCAGCAAAAAAGATACTCGGACCTGGCACGGACCCCCCGTGCGCCACAGACGCAATCCCCAGTGAGAGGTAAAACACCCCGACTGCCCGCCCGGCAGAAAAAGCCGGACGGATCACAGGTTGCGCCTGATCGAGGTTGCAAGGGGCGTCAAGGCTTGTCAAGCGGCAAAAACTTGCCGGTTCGCAGCCGTCTCTTTCTGTGTAGAGTTGACCGCGGGGCGGGCGCCGCTACGCCGGCATCAGAGCCACGAAGCGGGCGCCTGGACGGTAAGCGGGGAGGAGGACCTGGGCGGTGACAACCAACTCGGTCTTTGCAATATGGGGGAGTGCCAGGCGGAATTTCCCGCCCTGCCGGAACGCGATGATGCGTGGCCCGGCGTTCCAGAGTTCTCGGCACACGGGTTCGTGTTGCACGCTCGTCAGTAAACCGTTGAGCGTCGGATCGTCCGGACTACGGAAAAGCGCGAACCTCAACTGCGCAAGATACAGGGCGGCCTGTTTACGCCATTCCACTATCTGTTCACGCGATTCCGGATTCTGCAGAACCCAGCGCATCAGATTGGCTTCCGGCTCACGGACCCAGGGAAACCACCGGGCCATGAGCGCGTTGTAGGCGATGACGTTCCATGCGTGGTCGATGAGGTAGGCGGGAAACGTTGTCTGCGCGTCGACCAGTTCCCTGAGCCGGCCGAACCTGCCGCCGTCCTCCGCCGACTGCTTCTCGTCCGACACCTCGGTCAGCCGGTACCAGTACAAAGCCGTACGTTCGTCCGGGCCGAGGACCAGTGCCTCCGCGAGCAGCGTCAAGGTGTCCAGCGTGAGCGGGACCTGAGCGCCGCTCTCCAGCGCCCGGTACCAGCGCTCGCTGACTCCCATCCGCTGGGCGACCTCCTTCTGCGGCAGCGCCTTGCCGCGCCCGAGCTTCAGTCCCGCTTCGGAGCGCCAGGCGCGCAGCAGATGCGGAAGGTCGGCGAATTCGAGCTGGAATTCCGGTGGTTCGGGTATGTCTGAATCGCGCGACTCCGTCATGTCTCCCCCGTTCGTTCAGGTCCTCGAACGATCAAACACTAGCCGGAGGCGCCATCGACCCCTTCAGACGTGAGCATGCCTCAAGTCGCGTCCGCCGCGTGGACGGTTTGTCAGTCCATCGGAAGAACTGGCAGTAGTCGCAGGAGAATGAAGGGAAAGCGTTTACCATGGGCAATGTCAGGTACATGTCGAGGCGAGTCGTGGTCACCGGACTCGGCGCGATCACCCCGCTCGGCGTCGGCAACTCCTCCCTGTGGGAAGGGCTGCTCGCCGGCCGCTCGGGCATCCGGCCGCTTACGGGGCCCGAGTTCGCGGACCTTCCGGTACGCATAGCCGGGACCGTCCCCGTCGACCCCGCCGGGCTGCTGCCCAAGCCGCAGGCGCGGCGCATGAACCGGGCGGCCCTGTTAGCCGTCACGGCGGCCCGGGAAGCGTGGCGGGACGCCGGATTCGCGGCGAGCGGCACCCGGGACAGCGGCCTGGACCCGGAGCGGGTCGGCGTGTGCGTCGGCACGATCATCGGCGGCGCCGGCGTCCTCGTGGAGGGCTACCGCAAGCTGCGCGCCCGGGGCGCCCGGGCGGTGCCGCCGCTCACCGCGCCCATGACCGTGCCCTCCCAGGCGGCGTCCCAGATATCGCTCGACCTGTGCATCACCGGGGAGGCCCGCACCGTGGTCAGCGCCTGTGCCTCGGGTACCGAAGCCATTGGCCAGGCCATCGACCGCATCCGGTACGGCCATGTCGACGTCGTGCTCGCCGGCGGGGCGGAGGCCGCCGTGACGCCCGAGGTCATGGCCGCGTTCTCCGCGATGCGCGCGCTGTCCGCCCGCAACGACGACCCCGAGGCCGCGTCCCGGCCTTTCGCCAAGGACAGGCAGGGCTTCGTGAACAGCGAGGGGGCCGGGCTGCTGGTGCTGGAGTCGGAGGAGCACGCGCTGGCCCGCGGCGCCCGCATCTACTGCGAGGCCGCCGGCTGGGGTCTGTCGGCCGACGCGCACCACATGGCCGCCCCCGACCCCACGGGCAAGGGGATAGCGGCCGCACTGCGCCGCGCGCTCGCCGACGCCGGGGCCGGCACCGGCGACGTGATGCACATCAACGCGCACGCCACGGCGACCGTCGAGGGCGATCTCGCGGAGGCGGCCGCCCTGAGCACCGTCTTCGGCGACGCGGACGGCACCGTCCCCGTGCCGGTCACCGCCCTCAAGGGGAGCCTCGGGCACCTTCAGGGCGGCGCGGGCGGTGTGGAGGCGGTGGCCACGGCGCTGACCCTGCACCGCGGGATCATCCCGCCGACCCTGGGCTGCGACGACCTCGACGACGCGATCCCGCTCGACGTGGTCACCAACTTCGCCCGCACCCTGCCCGGCCGCGGCGACCTGGCCCTGAGCAACTCCTTCGGTTTCGGCGGCCACAACGCGGTCCTGGCATTGCGGCGCCGGTGAAGCCGCCTCGCGGCTCGCGCCACCTGCGTCCGGGGCCGCCTGGATCCCGGGCCACCTGCATCCCGCGCCGCTCCAGCGTCGCGGTCAGCGCCAGTGCGGTCACCGTGCCGGCCGGCCCTTCCCCGTGCCCGGTCCGCCCGGCCCCGTGCCCTGTCGGTCCGTCCCCGTCCCCTGCCGGTCCGGTCGCTCATGGTGTGCCGGCGTCCCAGGGTGTGGTGCGGTCGAGGATCGTGCGGGTGTGCAGGGGGAGGGACGCCGGGCCGCGCAGGACGACATGCGGGCGGTAGTGCGGGGCGCCCTCGGCGAGTTGCGGTGCGACGACGCGTTGGGCGAAGCGGATGAAGGCCAGTTCGGCCTCCAGCCTGCCCAGCGGGGCGCCGAGGCAGTAGTGCGTGCCGAGGCCGAAGGACAGGTGCCGGGCGCTGTCGGAGCGCGCGGTGTCGAAGCGGTGGGGGCAGGCGAAGGCCGAGGCGTCGCGGTTCGCGCCCGCCAGCAGCAGCACCATGGTGGCGCCGCGTGGCACGCGGGTGCCGCGTACGTCCATGTCCTCGCGGGCGTGCCGGTGGACGAGCTGGAGCGGGGGCTGGAGCCGCAGCAGCTCCTCGACCACGACGGGCGCCGTGGCCGCCGGATCGTCGCGCAGCGCGGCCAGCGTCTCCGGCTGGTCGAGCAGGGCCAGAAGTCCGTTGGCGATGAGGCTGACCGTCGTCTCGTGCCCGGCGTTCAGCAGCAGCCGGCAGGTCGTGACGATCTCCTCGTGCGCGAGCGGTTCGCCGTCGATGTCGGCCGCCAGCAGGTCCGAGACGAAGTCGTCGCGAGGCTCGGCCCGCCGCTCGGCGGCCAACCGGCCGAAGAGCGCGGTGAGTTCGGCCTCCGCCTCCCGGCGCCGGTCCAGGCCCGGCGCCGGGATTCCGAGGAACGCCAGGTAGGGGTCGACCGCCTGGCCGAGCAGGGAGGAGCGCGTGCGGTACCACTCCCGCTCACCGGTGTCGATGCCCAGCACCCGGCAGATGACGGTCACCGGCAGCGGGGACGCGAGGTCCGTGACGCCGTCCAGGTGTCCCCGGGCCGCCGCCTCGTCCAGCAGGTCGTCGATCAGCTCCCTGATCATCGGCTCCAGCGCCCGCACGGCCCGGGGGGTGAAGCGGGGGGCGGCGAGGCGCCGCAGCACGCCGTGCCGCGGCGGGTCCATGAACAGGAAGGACGGCAGCTCCGCCGGACGCGGCGCCCCCTCGTCGGTCGGGTCGGTCGCCCCGTGAATCAGGGCATGACGCCGGTCGTTGCTGGCGCGGGGGTCGCGCAGCACGGCGTCGCACGCCTCGTGGGAGGCGAAGACCACCACCGGGCGACCCGGCACCCACACGGGTTCCGCCGCGAGGATCTCCTCGTACAGGGGATACGGATCGGGCCGCGACGCGGGTTCGAGGATCCGCGGCAGCAGCGCCGCCGCGTGCCGCACGGGAGTTGCGGACTCGTCGCTCACCGTGCCCCCTCGAAGCGGTGCAGGGCCCAGTCCCCGGGGACCAGCCCGCGGTCGGCGGCGAGGCCGGCGAAGCGGCGCACGGCGCGCTCGCCGTCCGCCGTGAGGTCGTAGCGCAGGGTCTCGTAGTACGACAGCAACTGCGCCTCGGTGAAGCCCGACCCGGCGGACGCCTCGGCGGCGACCTGCGGCAGATGCTCAAGCCCGTGGTCGCGGGCGGCCAGCAGCGCCCGGTGCACCCGCGCGACCGTCCCCGGCCGGCGCTCGGCGTACTCCCGCCGGACCGCCCACACGGCGAACACCATCGGCAGCCCGGTCCACTCGGTCCACAACTGCCCGGTGTCGTGCACGAGCGCGGTGCCGAAGCCGGGCACGCCGTCGAAGTGCACCCGCAGGGCCGGGTCACCGATGACGACCGCCGCGTCCGCCCGGCGCAGCAGGGCCACCGGGTCGGGCGGTCCGGTGAAGTAACGCGGCGTCAGTCCCAGACGCTCCTCCAGCAGGATCCGGGCCAGCAGCACCGTCGTCCGGCTGGTGGACGTCAGGCCCACGCGCGGGGCGGGGGAGTCGTGCAGCGGAGCCCGGCTGACGATGTGGCACGACATGACGGGACCGTCGGCCGCGATGGCCGGTCCTGGAAGCAGCAGCAGTTCGTCGGTGTGCCGCAGGTACTCGGCGAGGCTGATCGGGCCCAGGTCGAGGTCGCCCGCGACCAGGTGGTCACCGGCCGCTTCGGCGGACAGCGACCGCAGATCCAGGCCGGGCAGCAGGCCCTGCCTGCGCAGGCCCCACAGGATCGGACGGCAGTCGAGGAAGGACAGCAGACCGACGCGGGGCGGCCGTTCGGCGAGGGTGCCCGCGCGGGTGGCGGTGGCCTTGGTGGACGCCATGGGTGGCATGGGCGGCACCCCTGTTTGCGGCATGGACGGCACCCCTATTTGTGGCCCCAGGACTGCACCAGGGCGGGTGCCAGGTCCCAGAACGAGTCGTCGCGCAACAGGCCGTTGAACTCGTCCAGTTCGTACGGCGTCACATAGCCGCCCGCGATGAGCTGCTCGCGCGACATGTCCACGGTCAGCCGCCAGAAGTCGGCGAGCCGGGAGCCGCCGCGCAGGTTCTGGGTGATGGTGTGCGCGCCGACGTCGCGGTAGCCGTAGTCGACGAACGACCCGGGCTGGCTGCGGGCCCACCAGCTATCCGTGCCCAGCGTCCCGCAGATGAGGCTGCTCCAGCGCTGCATCACCTTGCGGTACGTCGGATGCGGCGCGCTGTCGATGGGGAACCAGCAGAACGACTCGATCAGCACGAACCCGCCCGGCCGCAACCAGCTCAGCATCCGCCGCATGACGTCGTCGCGCTGCGGGAGATGGCTGAGCACCAGCCGGGCGTGGATGACGTCGAAGGAGCCGTCCGGGAAGGGGTCGGTGGTGACGTCGTGCACCAGTTTGCGCAGCCGCGGCTCCGGTACGCGGTCGAGCAGCCGCAGATCCAGGTCGGTGGCGATCACCTCGCCGTCCGGGACCTGCCCGCACAGCCACTGTGCGACGGACCCGGAACCCGCGCCCACCTCCAGACAGCGGGCGTCACGGGCCACGCCGAGCGCGTCGAGGGTGCGGGTGCACAGCGGGTCGAACACCTCGGCGAGCAGACCGAGGCGTATCTCCTCGTCCTGGTCGAGAGCGAAAAGCGTCTCGCCGTACTTCTCCATCTGGGCCCTCCGGAGAGCGTCGGATTCCTCGGAACTCGGGGAAGCCAAACACGCGACCAGCGGGTGTACCCCGTGCTGCGGCCGGACTGACAGGTTGCTGCCACGTCGCCGGGCCGGGACGAATGTCGGCGGGAGTGTCGAAGGTGGCGGACCCCGATCGACGTGAGGGTGAAGGCAGGACCTCCCAGGACCCACAGAACCCACGGCCCCACAGAGCGCACAGGGGCTCACGGGCTCACGGGCCCACAAGAACTCAGGAGCACCCATCGTGACCGTCACCGTGACCGCGGATCTGGCCATCTCCCTCGACGGCTTCGTCGCCGGCACCGGCGTCACCGTCGACAACCCGGGAGGCGACGGCGCCGAGCCGCTCTTCGAGTGGATCCACAACCTGGCGAGCTGGCGTGAGCGCCAGGGCATGACCGGCGGGGAGGAGAACACCGACTCCGAGTTGATGCGTGAGTGGTTCGACGCCACCGGGGCGGTGGTGATGGGGCGGACCATGTACGACACCGGCGAGGAGTTCTGGGGCGACAACCCGCCCTTCCGCACCCCGGTCTTCGTGCTCACCCATCGCCCCCGCCCCACCCTCGTGAAGGAGGGCGGCACCACCTTCACCTTCGTCACCGACGGCATCCACGACGCCCTCGACCGGGCGAAGGCCGCGGCCGGGGACCGGAACGTCGACATCGCGGGCGGCGCGGGCACGGTGCGGCAGTACCTCGCGGCGGACCTCGTCGACGAGCTCCAGCTTCACGTCGTGCCCGCGCTGCTCGGAGCGGGACTGCGGCTCTTCGAGGGACTCGGGCCCGGGCGGCGCGACCTGGAGCCGCTCAGGATGGTGGCGACACCCCTGGCCACCCACCTCAAGTACCGCTTCGTGCGCCCCTGAAGCCGATCTCCTCAGGTCATCGCCGGCGGCGTGGCCACGCGCAAGGGGCGTGTGCCGGCCGGCATGCCGTCCAGGACCTTCCTCGTGCCGTCGTGCCGCTCCAGGTCGGCCCACCAGTCGGCCCCGTCCTCCAGGTAGCGCAGGAGGATGCCCTCGCGCAGGGCCCACGGGCAGATCATCAGGGTCTTCACGGCGCTCAGTTTCATCGCGGCGTGTCCGACGATCGCTCCCGCCAGGCTCTGCCGGGACCGCGGGCCGGAGATGCCGGGCAGTCCTGCCCGCTCGTCGGCGGTCAGCCCGGCCAGCCGGTCGATCGCCCGGCGCAGGTCCTGCCGGCGCAGCGCCCGCTGCACGAACGGACCGTGCCGTCCCGGAGCGGCTCCGCACAGTCGCGCCAGTTGCTGGAACGTCCGCGAGGTCGCGACGGCGGTGTGCGGGTGCTCCCAGCGGATACGGGCGGAGACGTCCCGTAACTGGTGGCGCACCTTGCGGCGCAGGGCGACCAGGTCCGCCTGCGGGGGAGGGTCCGCGGAGCCGAAGAACTCGTTGGTGAGACGGTTGGCGCCGAGCGGCAGGGAGGCCGCGAAGTCCGGCGTACGGCCCCGGCCGAAGGCGACTTCCAGGGTGCCGCCGCCGATGTCGAAGAGCGCGAGCGGGCCGGAGCGCCAGCCCATCCAGCGCCGGGCGCCCAGGAACGTCAGCCGGGCCTCCGCCTCACCCGGCAGCACGCGCAGGCGCAGACCGGTCCGGCTGTGCACGGCCGCCAGCACGTCCGTCCGGTCGGGTGCGTCGCGCACCACGGCGGTCGCGAACGCCAGCGGCTCGGGCGCGTCCCACTGCCGGGACATCTCGCAGGCCGCGTGGAGCGCCTTGACCAGGCGGTCCGTTGCCGCTTCCCCGAGGCAGCCGTCGGTTGCGACCTGCTCGGACAGACGCAGCTTCCACTTCGCGGTGTGCACCGGAAGCGGCACCCCGTCCCCGACGTCGCACACGGCCAGCCGGACCGTGTTGGACCCGGCGTCGAGCACGCTCACCCTCATGGACCCGAGGTACCCCGAACGGCAGCGGTGATGCGCGGGGAACGGGACTTGGGCGCCGTCAGTCCTCGCCCCGGACGATGTTCCACTCGGTGTTCGAACGCGCCGGGCGCGGGGAACCTCGGTCCTCGACGGGGGCGAGGCATGTGCGTATCGCCTTGCCGTGCAGATGACGGGCGGCCTTCGTCCAGCCCGTCTCGGGCACGTGCAGGACCTCTCTCTTCACGGCGGGCGCGGTCACGGCGCTTCAACTTCTCTCTCAGTGCGAAGGGAGCCGGTTCCGGCTCCCGATGACCGCGACCGGGTTCCCCTCGACCACGGGCGCAAAACATCCGGTCACCGCCCTCGGCTGTCCAGCAGCTATCAACCCGTGCAGCACCGTTGACACCCGACTGCCCCGACCTGAGACTCGTGCTCCATCTCCTACGAAAGAAATTTCACCTAGCGAACAGGACGATGATGTCCCGCTCCCTCACGCCCCCCGCGCCCCGTCCCCCGCACACCTTCCGCACCGTGTTCCCGGTCCTCGCCCTGTGCTGGCTGGCCGTGTTCTTCGACGGCATGGACGTCAACATCTACGGCGCCGTCATGCCGCACATGCTCGACGACCCCGGCCTCGGACTGACCCCGGACAGCGCGGGCACCATCGGCAGTTGGACGACGTTCGGCATGCTCATCGGCGCGCTCACCGCCGGAAACCTCACCGACTGGCTCGGCCGCCGGCTGATGCTCGTCGCCAGTGTGAGCCTGTTCTCCGCCGGGTCCGCGCTGTGCGCCGTGGCCGGCGACATCGGCCTCTTCGGCGCCGGACGCTTCGTCTCCGGGCTCGGCCTCGGCGGGCTCATGCCGCTGTGTCTGGCCATGGCCTTGGAGTTCGCGCCACCGCGCCGGGCCGCCCTGACCACCGGCCTGCTCATGACGTCGTACCACTTCGGAGGCATGGCGGCGACGGGCCTCGGCCTGACGCTCGCCCCGGCCGCCGGCTGGCGCTGGGTCTTCTGGGCGGGCGTGGTCCCGGCCCTGGTCGCCGTGCCGCTGCTGCTGCGCCTGCTGCCGGAGTCGCCCGGTGTGCTGCTGGCGCGCGGTGAGCGGGACAGGGCCGACGCAGTCGCCGACCGCTACGGGCTGCCCCGGCCCACCGAGGTCGCCGCCCCGGCCGCCGGCGCGGCGGGCAGGCTCGCCGCCGTACGGGAACTCTTCCGGCCCGAGTCGCGCTGGGCGACCCCGCTGCTGTGGCTGGCGTCCTTCTGCGGACTGCTGCTGGTGTACGGCATCAGCACCTGGCTGCCGCAGATGATGCGGGCCTCCGGCTACGGCCTGAACTCCTCCGTCAGCTTCCTGCTGGTCATCAACGCGGGCGGCATCGTCGGACTGCTGATCGCGGGCCGGGTCGCCGACCGGTTCGGCGCGGTACGGGTGTCGGCGATCTGGTTCGTCCTGACCGCCGCCGGGGCCCTGCTGCTCCAGGCCCAACTGCCGCTCGGCGTGACCTACGTCGTCGTCGCCGTCACCGGTGTCTGGCTGTTCAGCGCGCAGGTGATGGTCTACGCCGCCACCAGCACCGTCTACCGCGACAGCGAGCGGGCCGCGGGCCTCGGCTGGGTCACCGGCGTCGGCCGTACCGGAGCCGTCGTCGGACCCTGGCTGATCGGCGAACTCGCCGCGAGCGGCAACGAGAGCTGGGGCTTCACCACCTTCGCCCTGGCCGGACTCGGCGGCGCGCTCGCGATCTGCCTCGTTCCCGCGGCCCGCAGGATCGGCCGCGACGGCAGGACGGCACCCGCACCCGCGGCGGCAACCACCGGACCGTGACGCCGGCCGCCACGACGCCCCGGGCCGCCGGGTGTTGGAGGGCACCGGACCGTGACGCCGGCCGCCGCGAAGCCCCGGGCCGCCGGGTGTCGGACGGCACCGGACCGTGACGCCGGCCGCCACGAAGCCCCGGGCCTCGGGATGTCGGACGGCGCCGGACCGTGACGCCGGCCGCCGCGAAGCCCCGGGCCGCCGGGTGTTGGAGGGCACCGGACCGTGACGCCGGCCGCCGCGAAGCCCCGGGCCGCCGGGTGTCGGAGGGCGCCGCCCCGCCCGCCGCCGGACCAGCCGGACCCCGGCGCTCGCGGCGGCGGGAGCCCTTCCCGTGTCACTCGCCCTTCGAGCCGCCCTTCGCCCCGTTCTTCGTCGCGTCCTTCGCCCGGTCCTTCGCCCCGTCCTTCGACCCTTCCTTCGTCGCAGCCCCCCAGACCCCCGCGGCCACCCGCTCCGCGAACTCCGTCGGCGGTGGGTCGTTCGGTAGCCGGGCCGGGACCGTCGTGCCCTTTCTGCTGCCCGCCCGGTCGGCGAACAGGGTGACCGTCAGGGCGAGTCGGCTGTCGTAGCCGGTGGTCCACACGGTCCGGCGGGTGATCCCGCCGCCCGCCCCGCCGGTGGCGAAGCCCTTCGCCTCCACCGGGAAGGAGTCCGGGCGGGAGCCGGCGGCGGAGCCCGGCGCGGCGTCGACGATCACCGGCGTGGGCCCGGCCCCCGTCTGCGCGCCCGCCAGGAACGCCTCCCTTTGGTCCAGCACGCGCGCCACCTCGGGGCGGGCCCGGTACACGGTGCGGCCCTCCCGCGTGATGCGTGCGACGGTGTACGGCGAGGCGTACCGGCCGTCCGCCGCCACCGTCGCGTACGCCGAGGTCAGGTTCAGCGGGGTCGGCGCCGCCGTCCTCAGCAGTCCGCCCAGCGGGGCACCCACCTTCACCTTGCCGAACGGCTCCAGGGCCGTACCCGCCTCCACCGCTCCGCTCACCGCGTCGTTGAACGGCTGGCGCGCATAGTCCGAGCCCCCGTACAGCAGCCGTACCGCTCCGTCGCCGGGCACCATCCCCACCACGGCGGTGTGCACCCGCACCCCCCGCTTCCCGCCGGGACGGTCCTGCGCCAACTGCGTGGCGCGGTCCTGAAGGGCCAGGTCGAAGGTGGTCGTCACGGTGTAGCCGCCGCTCGCGAGCTGGTCCTCGGTGATGCCGAGCCGGTCGGCGGCCTCCTTCGCGGCGACGTCGATCAGATACTGCCGCTGCCCCTCGGTCTCGCCCGGCGGATAGAACCGGAACGCCGGGAACCGCGCCTCGGCCCGCTGCTTCGCGGTGATGGCGCCGCTCGCCACCATCGCGTCGAGTACCCACTCCCAGCGGCCCGCCAGCTTCGCGGTGACCTCCGCGTCGGAGCCCGCCTTCTCGTAGTACGACGGGATGTTGACGATGGACGCCAGCGCCGCGCCCTGCGCGACCGTCAGGTCCTTGGCGTCCACGCCGAAGTAGTTGCGCGCGGCGGACTGGATGCCGGCCGCGCCGCGCCCGAAGTACACGGTGTTGAGATAGCCCTGAAGGATCTCGTCCTTGCTGCGGGTGCGGTCCAGCTTGATCGCGATGAGTGCCTCGCGTGCCTTGCGGGTCAGTGACCGCTCCGGGCTGAGCAGGGCGTTCTTCACGTACTGCTGGGTGATGGTGGAGCCGCCCTGCTGGTCGCCGCCGGTCAGCGTGGCCAGCGCGGCCCGCGCGATGGCCCGCGGCGAGATCCCCCGGTCGGTCCTGAAGGAGCGGTTCTCCGCGGCGATCACCGCCTCCTGCACATGCCGGGGCACCGCGGACAACGCGACGTCCTGCCGGTCGACCGGCCCGCGCCGGCCCAGATAGGCACCGCCGGAGTCGAGGAACACGGTGCTCTGGGTGACGGTCTCGGGGTGCGGCTTCGGAATGGTCGTCAGGTGGTACGCCACGACGGCCGCCACGCACAGCAGCGCGACCAGGGCGAGGAAGGCGTGGAGCAGCCGGCGAAGCCGCCGGCCCCGGGTGCGCCGGAACCTGATCCGCAACGGTGTGCGCTCGCGGTGCCGCCCGCCGGACGGGGATTCCGGCATCGTCGTCGCGTTCATATCCGCCACCACTCGCGGTCCGAGCGTGCGGCGACCTTGCCGGAGGCGTCGTACACCGTGACGATCCGTTCGTCGTCGTTCTCGCCCTCGCCGGTGGACAGGACGAACTTCATGTTCTTCTCGGACACGGGCGCGCTCGCGTACCAGATGCCCCAGCCCGGACTGCCCGCCAGGACGAGGACTTTCGCGGTGCTCCTGCGGTCGCCGGTCTTCACCTCGATGCGGTCCGGCTCGCCGTCCAGTCCATGGAAGATGCCCGACAGCAGGAACCCGCCGTTGACGGTGTCCATCCGCAGCGTGACGCCCGGTTCGTCGAGCGGTGCGCCGGTGTCGTCCCGTTCACCGGGGCGGGTGGGGGAGACGGGCACCGCCCAGTGCCCGCCGTCGGCCGTCAGCCACACCCGCACTCCGGGCCCGGCGGTCACCCGTTCGCCCGGCGCCACGACCCGGACCGGACTCGGCGCACCGCCCTCGTCGCGCACCCCGTACGCCCCGTCCTGATCCATGCCGCTCCCCATCCGGTCGGCGGCGAACAGGGCGCCGGGCACGAGCAGCGCCGCGCACCCGACCGCGGCCACGACGCGGCGGCGCCGCCGCAGCGCACAGCCCTGTGCCTGGACGCCGGCCAGCGGCACCTCGGACGGGACGACGTCCCGCACGGCACGGGCGTACACCTCGCGAAGCTGCCCGGCGTCGGTGCCGGCCGCCCGCAGTCCGCGTTGGACGTGGGCCCGCACCGCGCCCGCCGAGCAGCCCAGCACCTGGGCGATCTCCGCGTCCGCCAGCCCTTCCCAGAACCGCAGCACCAGCACGGTCCGCCGCCGCGCGGCCCGCCGCCCGCGCAGCCCGCGCAGATGGCTGCGCACCAGGCAGCGCCGTACGTGGAAGTCCACGTCGTCGCGCGGCACGCGGCGCCACGACGCGCACATCCGCGCCAGCGTTCTCCGCACCAACTCTTCCGCCGCACCGGGGTCGTCGGTGAGCAGCCGCGCGGTCACCACCAGCCGGGGCCAGTGGGTGCGGGCGTAGGCGGCGAAGTCATGGCCGGCGGGGAGCACGTCGTGGGTCGGGGGCACCTGGGGGGTCCTTCGGTTCGGGAACACGGTCGTGGCCGCACGCGCGGGCGCCCGGCCTGGTCGGCACGGGCAACTGCCCGCCCGTGCCCGTAGGTTGAACAGCCGTCGGGCCGGCACCGCCGCGGATGTGGCCAACGCCTCCTGCGGAAGAGGGAGCCGGGAACGCGTGTGGTCCGTCTTCCTGGTGGGGTTGCGTTTCGCGGAGCGCGACCTGAGTGAATGGAGCGACCTACGGGACCTGTACGCACGGCGGAGGTGGCCGGGTTGCACGCAATGGCCAGGGAATCCGGTGGGGGCATGACCGACGACGAGTTCGACGCGTTCTACGCCGCCGCGTTCCCCCGGCTGACCGGCCAGTTGTACGCCTTCACCGGAGACCACGGCGAGGCCCAGGACGTCGTGCAGGAGGCGTTCGTACGAGCCTGGGACCGGCGTGGGCAGTTCCTGGCGGACAGTGCTCCCGAGGCGTGGATCCGCACGGTGGCCATGCGGCTGGCCGTGAGCCGCTGGCGGCGGGCGAAGCGCTGGCTCGAACTGATGCGGCGCACCCCGCCGCCGGATCCCGCCCCGGGGCCGGGGCCCGAGTACACCGCGCTCGTCGCCGCCCTGAGGGAACTGCCCGAGGCCCAGCGGATGGCGATCGTCCTGCACCATTTGTGCGACCTGAGTGTCGAACAGGTAGCCTCCGAGACCGGTGCCCCCGTGGGGACGGTCAAGGCGAGGCTGTCGCGGGGGCGAGCGGAACTGGCGAAGCGTCTTGCGGGGGACGAGGCCGACGGGCCGGTCCGGAAGGAGAGCGGCCATGTCCGATGAACTCTCCGCCGCGCTGCGCGAGTTGGCGGCGACTCAGGCGACCGCACCCGTTGTCGACGGCGCCGGGATCCGGGCCCGTGCGATGCGCCGCAGACGCCGCCGCCGTACGGCCGTCGGCCTCGGCGCGGGGACCGCGGCCCTGGTCGTCCTGGGCTTCGCCGCACACCTGAACCCCGGCGGGCGGCCGGACGACCCGCCCCCGAACCGGATCCCGCCCGCGGCGGCGCACTCCGGCTCCACCCCGCCGTCCACGGCGACCCCGTCGCCCGTCGCCGGCACGCTCGACCTGCGCCGGTACACCCTCACGGTCGACGGCCGGGTCCTGGCGGTCCTGTCGAAGTACGACGACCGGACCGGGCTCTCGGGGCCGCTGAGGGTCGCCGCCAAGCACGCCTCACGCCTTCTGCCCTTCAAGGTGCGCTCCAAGGACCCCATCCAGGTGAACGTGCCCAACGTGGTCGAGCTCCGCGACAACCAGGACCGGCCCTTCTACATCGGCACCTTCACCAAGCCGCTGGCGTTGGGCGACTTCGCCAGCAGCAGCGACTGGGTCGGCCTGGACGACCCGGACGCCGCGTGGTTCTACGCCCGGTCCCGGATCGGCGAGACCCTCGCGGTGACGACCGTCGCCGCGCCGACCGCCACGCCCTCGGCCAGTTCCCCTCAGACCGCCGGGGCGGGAGCGGTCCGGTCCCCGGGCGGCTAGAGGAAGGCGCTCAGACCGTCGAGGAAGCGGTCCACGTCCTCGGCGGTGTTGTAGGGGGCCAGGCCCACCCGCAGGGCGGGGTCCTGCAGCTTCAGCGCGGTGAACGGCTCATGCGCGTAGAACGACCCCGCCGGCGCCACCACGCCGCGCTCCGCGAGATGCGCCTGGGCCTCGCGCGCGTCACGGCCCTCCAGGGTCATCAGGAGTGTCGGGGTGCGGTCGGGGGCCTTCGAGTGCAGGGTGACCGCGTCGCCCATGGCCGACAGGCCCTCCTGGAGCCGCGCCCGCAGCACCCGCTCGTGCTCGTGCAGTGCGCCGAGCGAGTGCGTCAGCCGCTGCCTGCGCCCGGTTCCCGTACCCGGGTCCATCGCGGCGAGGAAGTCGACGGCGGCCGCCGTACCGGCGAGCATCTCGTACGGCAGGGTGCCGAACTCGAATCGCTCCGGCACGGTGTCCGGCGACGGCAGGAGCTTGTCCGGGCGCACGGTGCCGAGGAGTTCGGGCGCCGCCGCGAGCACCCCGCAGTGCGGTCCGAGGAACTTGTACGGCGAGCAGACGAACAGGTCCGCGCCGAGCGCCGGCACGTCCACCAGGTGATGGGCGGCGTAGTGGACGCCGTCCACGTACACCAGGGCGCCGGCCTCGTGGGCGCGGTCGGCGATCCGGCGCACGGGCGGCTTGGTGCCCAGCACGTTGGAGGCCGCGGTGACCGCGACCAGTTTGGTGCGGGACGTCAGGGCCCGCTCGTAGGAGTCGAGGTCGAGCTGCGTCGTCTCCGGGTCGATCTCGATCCAGCGGACCGTCACCCCGGCGCGTTCGGCGGCCTGCACCCAGGGGCGGACGTTGGCGTCGTGGTCCAGTCGGCTGAGGACGATCTCGTCGCCCGCGCTCCAGTCCTTGGCCAGGTGGCGGGAGAAGTCGTACGTGAGCTGGGTGGCGCTGCGTCCGTGGACGACGCCGTCCGCGGGCACGTTCAGCAGGTCGGCGCAGGCGGCGCGGAACCCGGCGACGGCACGCTCGGCGTTGAGCTCGGACGGGCTGACGGTGCCCCGGTTGGACAGCGGGCCGGTGAGCGTCGCGGCGATGGCGTCGGCGACGGGGCCGGGGGTCTGCGTGCCGCCCGGACCGTCGAAGAAGGCGAGGCCGCTGTCCAGGGAGGGGAAGTGGGCCCGCAGGGCGGTGACGTCGATGGCCATGGTCTCGGCTTTCTGTCGGGCGGGGTTCACGGGGTCAGAACGCTCTGCGCCGGCTGGGAGTGGCCGGCCTGTTGTGCGGCCCGGTGCCGGAACACATGGCGGTAGGTCTGCGGGGACACGGTGGTGACCCGGCCGAAGTGGTGGCGGAGGTTGGCGGCCGTACCGAACCCGGCACTCCGGGCGATCTGTTCCACCGGCTCGTCCGTGGTCTCCAGCAGTTCCTGCGCGAGGCGGACCCGCTGCTGGAGCAGCCACTGCAGCGGTGTGATGCCGAGCCGGTCCCGGAACCGCCGGGCGAACGTGCGCTCGCCCAACTGGGCCACGCGCGCGAGCTGGGGCACGGTCAGCGGTTCGTGCAGCCGCTCCTGCGCCCATTGCAGGACCGGCGCGAGATCGTCGCCCGTCTCCGCCCGGACCACCGGCTTGGTGTACTGCGACTGGCCGCCCTCGCGGTGCGGGGGTACGACCATCCGGCGGGCCACCTCGTTGGCGACGGCCGCGCCGTGGTCCTGACGCACCAGATGCAGGCACAGGTCGATGGCCGAGCCGGTGCCGGCCGAGGTGAGGATGTCGCCCTCGTCGGTGTAGAGCGCGGAGGGGACGAAGTCGACCTCGGGGAAGCGGTGGGCGAAGTCCCCGGCGTTCATCCAGTGCGTGGTCGCCGTACGGCCGGTCAGCAGCCCCGCCGTGGCCAGGACGTAGGCGCCGGTGCAGATCGAGACGATCCGCTTGCCCATGCCGTGCGCCTCGCGCAGCACCTCGACGAGGAGCGGCGGCGGGTCGAGCTGGACGGGCCGGGCGCAGGCCGTGACGAGGACGGTGTCGGCGTCGAGCAGATCCTCGAAGCCGTAGGGGGTGTGCACCTCCAGGCCGGTCGCGGTGCGCAGCGGGCCGGACGAGTCCCCGCACATGCGCAACTCGTACCAGGGATCGACGAGATCGGAGCGGTCGGTCCCGAACACCTCGCAGGGCACGGCCAGTTCGAACGTCGGGGTGGCATCCGTAACGGCGAGCGCGATCACGTGGGGACGCATGTCGGTAATTTAGCGGACGATGTCAAAACTGCCGATGGTGCCGGTGAGAGCCCGCGGGCGATGCTGGCCGGCATGAGCGAAGCCAAGACAGAACCCTCCGGGGGAACCCTCAGCGCGGTCCAGGGCACCGCGATGTATGTGGGCGCCGTGCTCGGCACCGGTGTCATCGCCCTGCCGGCACTCGCCGCCGAGGAGGCCGGCCCCGCGTCACTGCTCGCCTGGCTGGCCCTGGTCGTCCTGTCGGCCCCCCTGGCCGCTGCCTTCGCCGCTCTGGGGGCCCGCTTTCCCGACGCGGGCGGTGTCTCCACCTACGCCATGAAGGCGTTCGGCGAGCGTGCCTCCGCCGTGGTCGGCTGGTGCTTCTACCTCGCCGTACCGCCCGGCGCGGCCGCCGCGGCGCTCTTCGGCGGCGCCTACGTCTCCTCCGCGGTGGGCGGCGGCACCACCACCACGACCGTCACCGCCGCCGGCCTGATGCTGGTGGTCACCGCCGCCAACACACTGGGCCTGCGGGTGACCGGCCGGTTCCAGTTCCTGCTGGCCGGCCTGCTCGTCACGCTGCTGCTCATCGCGGTCGCGCTTTCGCTGCCGAAGGCGGACCCGGCCAACCTCGAACCGTTCGCCCCGCACGGCTGGTCCGCGGTCCTGCCGGCGGCCGCCCTGCTGGTGTGGAGCTTCGCGGGCTGGGAGGCGATCACGCATCTGGCGGGCGAGTTCAAGCGCCCGGCACGGGACCTGCCCCGGGCCACCTACTGGGCCGTCGCGATCGTGGGCGGGCTGTACCTGCTGGTGGCCTTCGCGGTCATCGTCGTCCTCGGCGACAAGGCCTCGGACTCCGACGCGCCGCTCGGCGACCTGATGGCCGCGGGCCTGGGCGGCGACGCCCGCTATCTCGCCGCGGGCGCGGCGCTGCTGCTCACCACGGGCGCCATGAACGCCTACTACGCCGGTGCCGCCAACCTCGGCGCCGCCCTCGCCCGTGACGGCGCGCTGCCCGCGTGGATGTCCCGGGGCAGCGCGGCCGGCGAGGTGCCGCGGCGCAGTCTCGCGGTCGTGTCCACCCTGTCCTTCCTGGCCCTGTTCGCCGTGGCGGCCTCCGGCCTCGGCACCGAGCCGCTCGTCCTGCTCACCACCGGCTCGTTCGTCGCCGTCTACGCGATCGGTGTCGCCTCGGCCGTGAAACTGCTCCCGAAGGGCACCAAGGGCCGCGCCTCCGCGCTGGCCGCGTGCGTCGCCGTCACGGCACTGCTGATCATGGCCGGCCTCTATCTGCTGTGGCCGCTGGCCGTCGCCGGCGCGGCCCTGCTCTACCTGCGGCTGACCCGGCGCCGCCGCAACGGCGCGCGGACGCAGGCTCCCGTGGGGAGCGGCGTGTGATCACCCTCGATGACGTGCGGGCGGCGGCACTGCACCTGCCCCGCACCGAGGAGCACCTGATCCGGGAGTACGTGAAGTTCAAGGTCGGCCGCATCGTGTACGCCTCGGTCTCCCCGGACGAGACGACGATGGGCTTCGCCTTCCCCAAGGACGAACGCGACTCGCTGATCGCCGCCGAGCCCGGGAAGTTCCAGCTCCCGCGCGCCTCGGACCTGCGCTACAACTGGGTCCACGCCCGGATGCCGGCCCTCACCCGGCAGGAGCTGGTCCCGCTCGTCCTGGACGCGTGGCTGATGGTGGTGCCACGGTCGGTCGGCGACGCCTACCCGGCCTCGCCCCCCGCTCAGCCCTGACGGCCGCCGTCCTTTCGGCGCACCATCTCCTCGATCCAGACGGGAGCGAACGGGGACGTGCAGCCCGGGGAGGTCGGGTAGTCCTTGAGGACCTCCAGGCGCTCACCGATGCCGAGGGCACGGGCCCGGTACTCGGGGTGCTCGATCCCGATCTGCGCCAGGCAGTGGTTCATCGCCCATTGCAGACGGTCCGGGGCGTGCTTCATCTCCGCCTCGATCACGTCGAGCAGTCCCGCGAGATCGAGGCCCTCGGGCTTCTTCGCCACGCGCTCGGTGGTCAGCGCCCAGCCGGCACTGGCGACCACCGGATCCGCGTCGGCGAACCAGGCCAGGCGCAGCTCCTCGGCGTGCGGGTTCTTCTTCACGACGTAGTTCACGAGCCAGTCGTGCACCTTGGGCGTGCGTGCCTGGCGCAGCATGGAGTCCAGCTCGTTCCGCTCGAACGCCCTGGGGCGGCAGATCAGGAGCGCCAGCAGCCGAGCCGCGGTGTCGTCCGTCGCCCAGAGCCGGCGCGCGAGTTCCTGCTGCGTCTTCAGCCGCTTCGCGAGCGCGCGCAGCCTGCCGAGGTTCACACCGTGATCGTCACCGTGCTTCTCGTTCACGGCGCGCGCCTTCGGATCCTCGAGCCCGGCCAGCTCCTCCATCACCTCGGCCACCATCGCCTCGGTCACCGTCGTGTCGGCCACGTCGGCCTCCTGTCCCTCGCGTGCGGAATTCAGCCTAAGCGGAGGCCGAAAATCTGCGGATGTGGGCCGCACGGCCCGCGCGTAGTGTGGGCCGGGTACATCCGGACCGCGCCCCCTGGGGCGTGAATTCGTAGGTCCCGTGCGCACCCCCACCCACCCGTACGTGGCCGGGGTGCACACGGACGAGCGGAGGATCAGCGATGGGTACAGTCACCACCGACGACGGCACCACGATCTTCTACAAGGACTGGGGTCCCCGGGACGGCGAGCCGATCGTCTTCCACCACGGATGGCCGCTGAGCGCCGACGACTGGGACAACCAGATGTTGTTCTTCCTCGCGCAGGGCTACCGGGTCATCGCCCACGACCGCCGTGGCCACGGACGCTCCACCCAGACCGCGACCGGCCACGACATGGACACCTACGCCGCGGACGTGACCGCCCTCACGGACGCCCTCGATCTGCGCAGCGCCGTCCACATCGGCCACTCCACCGGCGGCGGCGAGGTCGCCCGCTACGTCGCCCGCGCCAAGCCCGGCCGCGTCGCCAAGGCGGTGCTGGTGGGCGCCGTACCGCCTCTCATGCTGAAGACGCAGTCCAACCCGGGCGGCCTGCCCATCGAGGTCTTCGACGGCTTCCGCGAGGGTGTCGCCGGCAACCGCGCGCAGTTCTTCATCGAGGTGCCCTCGGGCCCGTTCTACGGCTTCAACCGCCCCGGCGCGAAGGTGTCGCAGGGGCTCATCGACAACTGGTGGCGGCAGGGCATGACGGGCGCGGCCAACGCCCACTACGAATGCGTCAAGGCGTTCTCCGAGACGGACTTCACCGAGGACCTCAGGCAGATCGAGGTACCGGTCCTCGTCGCGCACGGAACCGACGACCAGGTCGTCCCGTACGACGACTCGGCGCCCCTGACGGTCAAGCTCCTCAAGAACGGCACGCTCAAGACCTACGAGGGCTACCCGCACGGGATGCTGTCGACCCACCCCGAGGTCCTCAACCCGGACATCCTCGCGTTCATCCGTTCCTGATCCCGTTGTCCGACCCTGAGCGGAACGTCCGGCGGTAGGCGTCCGGAGGCACGCCCACGGTGCGGTTGAAGTGCCTGCGCAGCGTCGTGGCGGTGCCCATGCCGGTGGCCGCCGCGACGGCGTCGACACCGTCGTCGGTGTTCTCCAGAAGCTCCTGGGCGCGGCGGATCCGCTGGGTCAGCAGCCACTGCAGCGGGGTGGTGCCGGTCACCGCCCTGAAGTGGCGGCCCAGATGGCGCGAGCTCATCCCCGCCCGGCGTGCCAGGTCCTGCACGGTGAGCGGCCGGTCGAGCCGCTCGATCGCCCAGGGAAGCAGCGCGGCGAGCGGATGGTCGTCCCGGGCGGGCACCGGGGCGGCCACGAACTGGGCCTGGCCGCCCGCCCGGTGCGGCGGCACGACCAGACGCCGTGCCACGGCGTTGGCGACGGACGAGCCGTGGTCGAGCCGGACGAGGTGCAGGCACAGATCCATCGCGGCGGCCTTGCCGGCGGAGGTGAGCACACTGCCGTTGTCGACGTAGAGCACATCGGGATCGACCGTCACCCGCGGATGGCGTGCGGCCAGCAGCTCGGTGTGCGCCCAGTGCGTGGTCGCCCGCTTGCCGTCCAGCAGCCCGGCGGCGGCCAGCACGAACGCCCCCGTGCACAGCGAGGCCACCCGCGCGCCCGCCTCATGGGCCGCGCGCACCGCGTCGACGAGATCGCCGGGCGGATCGACGTCGACGTCCACCCAGCCGGGGACGATCACGGTGTCGGCATGCCTCAGACGGTCGAGCCCCCGGTCGGCCTCCAGCCGGAACCGTCCGACCCGCACCGCGCCCGCACCGCACACCTCGACGTCGTACCAGGGGACGCTCACCCCGTCCGGAGCGGAGCCGAACACCTCGTACGCCAGGGACAGTTCGAAGTGCAGCATGCCTTCGGTGACGGCCAGCGCGAGCGAGTTTCCCATGTCCGAAAGTGTACGGGTCTCGTCGTTCCGGACACTCACGGTGCACGGCCCGCCCTGGCCAGGATGTTCGTGACGCAGTCGAGCGGAACGTTCGGACACGGAAGCGGGGAGAACTCATGGGACCGGGGTCGGGATCGGGATCGGGGCGGACGGTGGCGGTGTTCGGCGCGTACGGCCACACCGGACGCTTCGTGGTGGCGGAGCTGCTGAACCGCGGGTACGTCCCGCTCCTGTCCGGCCGCGACGCCGAGAAGCTGCGGGCACTGGCCGCCGCCACCCCGGGACTCGGGATCCGGCCGGCCTCGGTCGACGACCCGGCCTCGCTCGACCGCGCCCTGGCGGGAGCGGCGGCTGTGATCAACTGCGCCGGCCCCTTCGCCCAGACGGCGGCCCCCGTGATCGAGGCGGCCCTGCGCGCCGGGATCCCGTACGTCGACGTGGCGGCCGAGATCGAGGCCAACCTCGACACGTTCACACACTTCACGGACCGGGCCCGCCGGGCCGGAGCGGTGATCGTCCCCGCGATGGCCTTCTACGGCGGCCTCGGCGACCTCCTGGCCACCGCCGCGATGGGCGACTGGACGACGGCCGACGAGGTGAACATCGCGTACGGCCTGAGCAGTTGGCACCCCACCGAGGGCACACGTGCCGCGGGCTCGGTCTCCCAGGACCGCCGGGCCGGCCGCCGAGTCCGTTACACGAACGCCCGGTTGGAGTACCACGACGACGAGCCGACGCTCCTGAAGTGGCCCTTCCCGCACCCGATGGGCACCAGGGAGGTCGTCGGGGAGTTCACGATGGCCGACGTGGTCACCATCCCCAGCCATCTCGCCGTTCCCGAAGTGCGCACCCACATGGCGACCGAGGCGGCCAGGGACCTCGCGGCCCCGGACACTCCGGCGCCGGCCGCCGCCGACGACGGCCGCTCCGACCAGACCTTCCTCGTCGACGCCGTCGTACGCTCCGGCACCACCGAACGACGTGCCACGGCGAGCGGCCGGGACATCTACGCCGTCACCGCACCGCTCGCGGTGGAGGCGACCGACCGCATCCTCACCGGCCGCATCCGCACGGCCGGCGTCGCCTCCGCCGGCGAGATCTTCGACGCACCGGACTTCCTGCGCGCCCTGTCCGCGCACCTCTCGGTCGAACTGCCCGAGCGGCACACCTGAGTCATGGGGCGAGGACCGAGAAACGCCCGGTCCCTCAACCGGCCCCGCCGCGCAGGCCCTTGTCGATCCCGCCCAGTGCGAACAAGCGCGTGGCGCCACCCGTCCGTGAACAGGACGGGCAGCGCCACACGGTGAACCGGCGAGAACTCGGCGAAATTAGCCGGGGAACGGCTTGCTCGCGTCGTTGTCGGCCTTGATGCACGCGTCGAGCTTCTTCTGAAGCGCGGCCGCCTCGTTGAGCGCCTTCCTGGCAGCCGCGGTCTCCCCGAGCTGCTTCAGCTTCGCGGCCTTGGTCTTGAGGTCGGCGATCTGCTGGCGGAGCTGGCCCTGGTTGCAGGTGATGGCGGCCCTGGCCGAGACGCCCTGGCCGGCCGAAGTGGCGGCCTGAGCGGGCATCGACGTGACGAAGAAGCCGCCGACGATGGCCGCGGAGACGGCCAGGGCGGAGATGCGCTTGGTCATGAGTTGTTCCCCCAGATAGGGCTTGCAATGGTCAAAGCGGATCTTACAAAGCCCGACGGGGACGTGTTTCAGTGGTGGTCGCTGTGCCGGCCGAGGGTCTGCACGGGCTGCGCGCCGGGGCGGGTCCACTGCGGGACCGGGCGGCTGGTCGGCCCCCAGGTGGCGTTGCCGTCCGCGTCCGAGCGCCAGGTCCAGCACGCGTCGCGGCCCTTGGGCCGGCCCTCGGGGTTGTCCTCCCATGCCTCGCCGCGGCCGTAGGGCGTCATGTCGAGCAGGCCGAGGGCCGAGTTGACCCGTTCGTTGCCGCGGCCCGTCGTGGAGTAGGTGAGGAACACGCGGTCGCCGTCGCGCAGGTAGCAGGTGAGGTGGCCCATGTTCCCGCCGGCCGGTGCCGGCACACCCCGCACCGAGTACCAGGGCTCGGTGTAGCCCATGAACTCGGTGAAGGAGGCCACCTCTTCCCAGGGGCCCGTGGTCAGGACGGCGAACGAGACGCCGCGGGCGTTGAGGTAGACGGCGTCGTTCAGGTGCCAGGCCGTGGTGGTGCAGCCCTCGCACTGTCCCTGGTGCGGTGCGCCGTCGTACCACATGTGCTTGTAGACCACGAGTTCGTCGCGGCCCTGGAACAGGTCCAGGAACGGTACCGGGCCGTCGGGTCCGACGACCTCGACCGTCCCGTCGAACTCCACCATCGGCAGCCGGCGGCGGGCCGCGGCGATGGCGTCGCCCTCGCGGGTGTGGGCCTTCTCGCGGACCAGCAGCTCGTCGCGGGCGCTCTGCCAGGTGGCCAGGTCGACGACGGGCGGACGTCCGGGCAGCTCGGTGGTCGGATCGCTCGGCGTGTTCGTCATGACATCCTCCGTGGTGTCTCGTGCCGGGCAGCGTGGTACGGCGGGACGTCCAGGGACGCCCACCAGAACAGACCGACAGCGGGCCCGGAACTCATCGCACCGCCCTCGCCCGTCAGTGGAGGGTCGGCCGGTAGACGAGCTCCTGGATGTGACCGTCGAGAGTCCGGCTCTCGACCAGTTCCAGGTCGAAGTCGGCCGCGCCGCGGAAGATCGGGTCGAGGCCGGTCCGGCCCGTGATGACGGGGAAGAGCGTCACCTGCACGAAGTCGACCAGGCCGGCGGCCATCAGCGCCCGGTTCATCGAAAGGCTGCCGTGCGAGCGCAACGGCACCTCGGACTCCGCCTTGAGCCGGGCCACGACGTCGACGGCGTCACCGCTGACGACACTCGCGTCCGGCCAGTCGAGGGGTTCTTCCAGCGTCGTCGACACCACCGTCGCCGGCAGGCTCCTCATCCGGGTGACCCAGGGGTCACGCACGGACTCCTCGGTGTTCGACGCCAGGATCTGGACGAACGCCCGATAGGTGTTGGCCCCGAAGACCATCCGCTGGTCCGGGCCGTACAACGCGAGGCGATGGTCCAGCAGTTCAGGGCCTTGCTTGCCCCAGTAGCCGGTCCAGTCGCCGCCGGCGGCGCCGAAGCCGTCGAGGCTGGAAAAGACGTCGAAGGTGTACGTGGCCGTCATGGCGTTCTCCTCGGGTGCGGGGGCTCGATGCGGTCGCGGACCGGCGCTCTCCTCGGGTGCCGGCCTCGATGACCGTCACACCTTGGACCCGGTACGCCTCCGGAACTCATCGTTGTGCCCACCGCGCCCGAGGAGTGGAGCGACTCGCCTCGAACGCCGGGATCGACCAGGGACGCGGCTTTAGCGCACCGGGAAGCCGGTGGAGTAGCCCTGCTCCTTGAGCCAGGGGAGGACGCGGCGCAGGGCCTCGACGGTCTGGGAGCGGTCGCCGCCCGCGTCGTGGAAGAGGAGCGTCGGCCCGTTGGGCAGCTCCCGCTGGACGGTGGCGACGATGGCGTCCGCGCCCGGCCGCTCGAAGTCCTTGGTGTCCACGTTCCAGCCCAGCGGGCGCATGCCCCGGTCGGCGGCGAGCTTGCGGCTGTAGGGGGTGAAGGCACCGCCGGGCGCCCGGTAGTACATCGGCCGCACGCCCCCGGACGCCTCGGTGATCATGCGTTCGGCGTCGAGGATCTGCTGCGACTGGTAGGCCTGGGTGTTCTTGTCCATGGTGGTGTCGTGCGACACCGAGTGGTCGCACAGCCGGTGCCCGTCCGCGACCACCTTCTTCACGAGGTCCGGGTGGGCCTGCGCCTGCGTCCCCACCATGCAGAACGTGGCCTTCACCCCGTACTCCCGCAGCACGTCCAGTACTTGAGGGGTCCAGACGGGGTCGGGGCCGTCGTCGATGGTGATGTTGACGCCGCGGGCCCCCTTGTCGGAGGCGTGCACGATGGACACGTCGACCGGCTTGACCGCGGGCGCGGCCGACGCCGTGGCCTTCGGCGAGGAGCCGTCCACGGCACCGGCCTGCGCGGTCCACACCGAGGCACCGGTGGCGAGCACCGTCACCCCGAGCGCCGCCCCGATCAGCTTGCCGTACCAGCCCCGCCCGCCACCGTGCCGTGCCATGTCCGCCCCACCTTCACGTAGTTCCTCGCCGATCCCCCGGTCACTCGCGACCACCTGGCAGGACGACGGAAAGCGGCCGCGGGATCCGTCCGTTACCGATCAAGGACAATCCCGGGGAGGTTCGCGGACAACTCGACGACCGGCACCCGCGACCAGCCCCCTCGACCCGCGGCCGCCGACTGCGCCGAGCCATGGGTCCGTTCAGTTGAAGGGGACGGCGTCGGTGGGCGCGGTGTGCCAGTTGGTGACGATCGGCTTGTCGACGGTGATGGTGCCGACGGGCAGGGAAACGGGGTCGGGGTCGTTGTCGCCGACCGCGACGATGATGCTGTCGAGTTCCTTGCCGCCGTCCGTGTTGGTGGTCTTGGGGTTGACCCCGGCATAGGCGGCGGTGCTGCCGCTGAGCTTGATCTGCTCGCCCACGGACTGCTCCGCGGGGCCGGCCTGGGTGCCGTCGGATCCGAAGGCCACGGTCGGGAGTTCGGCGGGCAGGTAGCAGGTGATGCCCGGCTTGGCCTTGGCGATGACGAGGATGTATCCGCCGGCCTGGCTCTCGGACTTGGTGCTCCAGGAGATGTCGTTGGCGCCGCAGCCCTGCTCGACCGGCACTCGCTCGCCGTTGCCGGTGTCGACGCCCGAGCCGGCCCCGTCCCCGGTCCCCTTGCCCGAGGCGTCGGAGCCCTTGCCGCTGCCCTGAGCGCCGCCCTTGCCGCTGCCCGAGCCGGACGGGGTGGCGGCGTCGCCGGCCTGGCCGGGGGACGAGGAAGATCCCTTGGAGGCGCCGGTGTCCGTGGCCGCGTCCGTGTCCTGGCACGCCGTCATCAGCATGGCGCCGCCCACGAGGGCCGCGGAGACGAGGAGGGCCTTGCGACGGTTGCCGAACATGAAATCCCCTTGGTGATCGGTTGGTTGAGGCCGAAGCGGTTTCGGCTGCTCGATGCTGCTCGATCCCTAGGAGGGGGCTGCGGGCGGAGGGGATCCCGGTGCCTTCGTTCCAGGACAGCGCTGTCACCGACTGGTGACATGATCACGAAGAGGCGTGGGCTTTGAGGCCCTCGCGCGCCGGGTATCACCGGTGGGTGCGGGCATGGGGAGAGGCCGTGTGGACGGGACCCCGGTCGGAGACCTTTCTACGGGGCGTGCTGAGGCGGGCGCTGGCCGGCGATGAGCCGCACCCGTGGTGGATGCCCCGGCGGGTGCTGACCGTGGTGTCGGCCGACATCGACGCCGCCGCCGGTGTCGCGGCGATCTGGATGGCGTGGCGGCCGGCGTCACGGCGGGCGCGTGAGCACATCGCGCTCTGGGAGCGGCGCGCCGGCCGATGGCGCCACGTGGGAGGCGGCGGTGGCTCCGGAGACGAACCCGCCGACGTCGATGTGCTCGACGTCGGCAACGGCGGAGGAGTGCTCGTCGGCGACCGCCGTGCGGACCCCACGTGCTCCGCCACGGCCACGTGGATCGGTTGCGCCAAGGTCCGCGTCGGACGGGACGTGAGTCACGTTCTGGTCGGGGCCCGCCGGATCGAGGCTTGCGGGCGACGCGGACTCATCACCGTGTGGACCTCCCCCTACAACAGCCGCGGAGCCCGTCCCCTCATCGTGGCCCTGGGCCGCGACGGCGCCGAGCTCTCGCGCATCGGCCCCTTTGACAGCCTGGACTCCCATACCTGGGCGCGCTTGAGGGAGGAGTCGTAGCCGGCCCGTGTACACCGTGGACGGCACCGGGGTTCGGGCCGGGGCGACGCTGTCCGGTCGGACCGCTGCTCAGTCCAGCGCGCTCTTGTCCTGCCACTCGCTCCACGACAGGTTCCACGCGCCGAAGCCGTTGCCGGGTGCGACCACGCCCTTGGTGTCCTTGCCGGTGATCTCGAACGGGTCGCCCGGCCGTACCTGCCGGTAGAACCAGGCCGCGTTCGCGTCGCTCATTCCTATGCACCCGGAACTCTGGTTGGAGTTGCCGAAGTAGCGGGCGTTCCACGGGGCGGCGTGTGCGTACATGCCCGACCAGGTCAGCCGCATCGAGTAGTCGACCATCTTGTTGTACGCGTCGGCGAGGCCCACCGTCTCGGAGTTCATGTTGATCGTGCCCTCCTTGGCCATGAGCACGGCGGTTCCGCGCCAGGAGCGCTTGTCGCCGCCGGGCGTGCCGCCGGAGACCGGTATGCGCCGGACCGTCCCGCCGTCGCGGACGAGGGCGAGCTGGTGGCTGTCGAGGTCGACCTTGACGACCTGCCGGGCACCGACGGTGAAGGTGGTCGTGTAGTCGCGTACGAACCAGCCGCCGTCCGTGCCCGAGTCGGTGCCGTTCAGCTCGGCGTTCAGCGTGACCTTGGTTCCGGGCTTCCAGTACGCCTTGGGCCGCCAGTCCACCCGGTCCCGGCCCGACCAGTCGGATATCCAGCCCCAGGAGCCCTCGGTGCCGTTCGAGGTGGTGATCCTGAGCTGCTTCTCGACCTCGGCCTTGTTCTTGACGGGACGGTCGAAGACCAGGGAGATCGGCTGGGCCACGCCGACGGTGGAGCCGGCGCCAGGCCGCCAGTCGACCTTGTTGACCTGCTCCGCCGGGGCCGTGGTGAAGGCGGCCCTGGTGCTCTTGGCGGTGCCGCTCTCGGTCCGGGTCGCCGCCGTCACCTCGTACGCCGCGCCGGGTACGGCCTTGCGGTCGGAGACCCACGAGCGGCCGTCGGCGCCGGCCTTGCCGGCGAGCTTGTGGCCCTCGCCGTCGGTGACGGTCACCGAGGTGAGTCTGCCGCCCACGGCTGTGACGCGTACGGGCTCGCCCGCCGGGACCCGCTTCCCCGCGGGTGTGACGGTGACCGTGACAGGGCGGTCGTCGGCGCTCGGCTTCACCTCGCCGTCCGGGGCGCTGGGAGAACCGCCCGACGAGCAGGCGGCGAGCGGCGCCAGCAGGGCGGCCACGACGGTCGCCCTGACGGTGGCCCGGACGCGGGCATGGGCGAGGACACGGGTGCGTGACAACGAGACCTCCGGGAAGGACGGCAGCGGGGTGGACGAGTCGGCGATGTCGTGACTGTAGAGCCGGAAAACCCGAGGTCAGGCGCTACGGAGCAATGTGACGGCGACTGGTGAGGAACGGTCATGGTCCGGTCACATTCGCCGGACGGAGCGGTCATGGACCGCTGTGAGCCTCCTGTGTGTCCCCGCGACTGGCCCGGGGAGAAGGAGAGGCTCAGACTGTGTCAGCGCTGCTCGTTCCGCCCAGCCGCTCACGCCAGGCCGGGAACCGGGACTTCGCCCTGCGCACCATCACCGCGCAGACCTACCGCGCCTTCCTCGCGTCGCCCGAGGGCGCGGCGCTCGGCGCCGGATTCCTCCAGTGCCCGTCCTGGGCCGACGTCAAGGAGGGCTGGCGCGCCCAACTGCTGGGCTGGGGACCGGACCCGGAGGCCGGCGAACTGACCGGCGTGGCCCTGGTGCTGCTGCGGCAGTTCCCCGGCACCCGCAAGTACTTCGCCTACCTCCCCGAAGGGCCCGTCGCCGACTGGAGCGACCCCGGCATCGACGGCTGGCTCGGTCCGCTGCTCGAACACCTGCGCCGCGCGGGCGCCTTCGCCGTACGCATAGGCCCGTCGCCCGCCTACCGGCGCTGGGACGCCGCCCGGCTCAAGCCGCTCACCGGCCCGGGCCGACGCCTCGGCGACATCCTCGCCAGCGAGGTCGATCCGCTCGGCACCGCCGTCGCCGAACGGCTGCGGGCCCGGGACTGGCGCCGCTGCGGCGGTGACGGCAGCGGAGAGGACGCGGACGCACAGCCCCGGCACGTCTTCCACGTCCCGCTCGCCGGACGCACCACCGAGGACCTGTGGTCCGGGCTCAACCAGGAGTGGCGCCGCAATGTCCGCCGGGCCCAGAAGGAGGGCGTGGAGGTGGTGGTGGGCAGCGCGGCGGAACTCCCCGAGTTCTACCGGCTGCTCGGCATCACCGAGCGACGTGACGGTTTCCGGCTCGGCCGCTCGCTCGCCTACTACCAGCGTCAGTACGAGGCGCTCAACGCCGAGGAACCGGGCCGCATGAAGCTGTACCTCGCCCGGCACCGCGGAGAGATCCTCGCCGCCCACACGATGATCACGGTGGGCCGCCGGGCCTGGTACCAGACCGGCGCCTCGGCCGACCACCGACGCGAGGTCCGGCCCTCCAACGCCCTTCAGTGGCGGATGCTCCAGGACGCCCACGCCCTCGGCGCCCACGTCTACGACATGCGCGGGGTACCCTCCACACTCGATCCCGACGAACGTGCGTACGGACTGCTGCGCTGGAAGCTCGGCACCGGGGGACAGGTCGTCGAGACGTTGGGGGAATGGGAGAAACCCTTGGCCGGCAGCGCCAACCACACGCTCTACCGCGCCTTCCAGGCGTATCTGAACCGCCGATGAGGACGAAGCAGACGGCGAGACCGGCCGGACCCGGCACCGAGGAAGCCACGAACGCCGCCCGCGGCAGCGCCGTCATGGCCGCCGGATCCATCGTCTCCAGGGCCACCGGGTTCGCCCGCTCCGCCGTGGTCGCGGCAGCGCTCGGCACCATCGGGCCGACCGCCGACGGCTACGCGGTCGGCAACGCCCTGCCGACCATCGTCTACATGCTGCTCCTCGGCGGCGCGATGAACGCCGTCTTCGTGCCCGAGCTGGTCAAGGCCGCCAAGGAGCACGACGACGGGGGCGCCGCGTACACCGACCGGCTCGTCACCGTCTGCGTAGTCGCCCTGCTCGCGATCACCGCGACCGCGGTCTGGGCGGCACCCGCGATCATCGACGCGTACACCGACTACACCGGCGAACAGGCGGCCATGACCACCGCGTTCGCCCGCTACTGCCTGCCCCAGATCTTCTTCCTCGGACTGTTCACCCTGCTCGGGCAGGTACTCAACGCACGCGGCAGGTTCGGCGCGATGATGTGGGCGCCGGTTCTCAACAACCTCGTCGTCATGGCCATGTTCGGCCTGTACCTGGCGCTGGCTATGGGCGGCGGGGACACCCTCACCGCGACCGAGACCGCCGTCCTCGGCTGGGGCACGACCGCCGGTATCGCCGCCCAGGCCCTCGCCCTCGTCCCCGCGCTGCGCGCCGCCCGCTTCCGCTGGCGGCCCCGCTTCGACTGGCGCGGCAGCGGACTGACCCGCCCGCTGCGCTCGGCAAGCTGGCTGGTGCTGCTGGTCCTGGCCAACCAGGCCGCCTACTGGGTCACCACCCGGTTGGCCACCACCGCCGGCCTCGACGGCGGCCCCGGATACGGCGCGTACAACAACGCCTATGCCCTGTGGGTCGTACCGCACGGCATCATCACCGTCTCCGTGGTGACCGCGCTGCTGCCCCGGATGAGCGCGGCCGCCGCCGACGGGGACACCGCGGCCGTGCGGCGCGACGTCTCCCACGCCCTGCGCGTCAGCGCCTCGGCCGTCGTACCCGCCGCCTGCGCGCTGTTCGCCCTCGCCCAGCCGGTGATGGCCCTGGTCTTCGGATACGGCAGGACCAGCGCCGCCGACACGGCCGCCATGGCCGGGATCCTGATGGCCTTCGCACCGGGGCTCGTCGCCCTGTCGGGCCAGTACGTCCTGTCCCGCGCCTTCTACGCGCTCTCCGACACCCGTACGCCCTTCCTGCTGAACCTGGTGATCGTCGCCCTCAACGCGGGACTGTCCCTGGCCGCCGCACATCTGCTGCCGGCCCGCTGGGCCGTGACGGGCATGGCGGCGGCGTACTCGCTGGCGCTGTGCGCGGGCTGGGCGGTGACCGGCCGGGTGCTCAGCCGCCGGCTCGCCGTCGACCGCCCCCTGCGCTCGTCCGCCGCCGGCGCCCACGCGCGGC
The DNA here is from genome assembly GCF_055609385.1 of Streptomyces sp. NPDC036764. NCBI lineage: Bacteria > Bacillati > Actinomycetota > Actinomycetes > Kitasatosporales > Streptomycetaceae > Streptomyces > Streptomyces sp. NPDC036764. Next base: position 351,788 of record NZ_JBVJPT010000003.1, on the reverse strand, counting down.
TGCTGCTCGCCGCCGTCCCCGCCACCGCACTGGGCCACTTCACGGTCCTGGGAACCGCACCGGCGGGAGCGGTGGTCTCCACGGTTGCCGGCGCTGCCGCCGTCGTCCTCACCTTCGCCCTGCTGGCCCGTCCGCTGCGACTGGCCGAACTGGACGCTCTGCTCTCCGGCCTGCGCCGCAGACTGTCCCGGACCCGGACCTGACCACCACCGAGGGAGAACCGCCGATGTCCCGCGTGCTCCTCATCGAGGACGACCCTTCCGTACGCGAGGGGGTCGAGCTCGGTCTGCGCCGCCGCGGCCATGAGGTACGGGCGGCCGCGACCGGCGAGGCCGGCCTCGCCGCCATGGCCGAGTTCCGCCCCGATCTGCTGCTGCTCGACCTGATGCTGCCCGGGATGAACGGCGTACAGGTCTGCCGGCAGGTTCGCGAGCGCAGCCAGTTGCCGATCATCATGCTCACCGCGCGCGGCGACGACTTCGACGTGGTCATCGGCCTGGAGGCCGGTGCCGACGACTACATCGTCAAGCCCGCCCGCACCGAGGTGATCGAGGCCCGGATCCGTGCCGTACTGCGCCGCCTGGACGACGGCGGCCAGGGCCGCCCGGCCATCGAGAACTACGGCGAACTCACCATCGACCGGGTCGGACTGACCGTCGCCAAGGCCGGCCGGCCGCTCGCGCTCGCCCCTTCCGAGCTCAAGCTCCTGATGCACCTGTCCGCCGCCCCCGAGCAGGTGTTCAGCAGGCAGCAACTGCTGGAGCACGTCTGGGACCACAGCTACCACGCGGACGCCCGGCTGGTCGACGCCTGCGTCGCACGCCTGCGCGGCAAGATCGAGGACGAGGCCGGCAGCCCCCGCTACGTCCAGACACTGCGGGGCTTCGGCTACCGCTTCGGCCCGCTGTGATCACCGGCCCTCGCCGGTCGCGGTTCAGGGCGTTCGGTCTGCGCACGCGGCTGTTGCTCGCGTTCTTGCTGGTCGCCGCCGTCAGCGCCGGCACGACGGCCGCGCTGACCTACCGTGAGGCCCGCAACGCGGTGCTGAAGACCGCTCAGGACACGGCGGTCGCGTCGTTCCGGGACCAGGTCCAGCAGACGGGCTTCGGGCTGCCCGTGCGGGAGGATGGCGGCGGCCTGGAGGAAGTCCTGCGTGACATCGCCCGCAAGGGCAAGCCGCACCCCTGGGTGGTGTTCGCCGAGTACGGTTCGGTCCGCGCCTCCTCGGGCGAGAACCCCGTCTCCACCGTCATCACACCCGAACTGCGCCGCGCCGCGCGGGCCAACCCCCACGGCAGCTTCGAGCGGGTCGTCAAGGACGGCGTTCCCTACCTGACCATCGCCATGCCCATGGTCTTCAAGACGGGCCCGTACAGCGTGCTGCCCAGCGGACTCATCCTCTACGCCGTCATGCGGATGACCGACGAGCAGGTCAACGTCGACGCCCTCCTCATGGCCGCCCGGGACGGCGCCCTGCCCGGCCTCGCCGTCGCGCTGATACCCGGCCTGATCGCCGCGCGCAGTGTGCTGCGCCCGGTGCGGGAACTGCGCCGGGCGGCCCGGAGCATGGGCAGCGGCAGACTCGACACCCGGATTCCGGTGCGCGGCAGCGACGAACTGGCGGACCTGGCCCGCACCTTCAACGAATCGGCCGGCCAACTGGAGCGCTCCGTACGCGAACTGCGCGAGGCCGAGGCCCGCGCCCGCCGCTTCGCCTCCGACGTCTCGCACGAACTGCGCACCCCCCTCGCCGGAATGCTCGCTGTCACCGAGGTGCTCGACGAGGACGCCGACCATCTGGACGCCGACACCGCCCGTGCGGTCCGGCTGGTCAGCGCGGAGACCGGGAAGCTCGCCGTGCTCGTCGAGGACCTGATGGAGATCTCCCGCTTCGACGCCCGCGCGGCCGAGCTGAACGCCGACGAGGTCGACGTCGCCGAGGCCATCCGCAAAACCCTCCACAACCGGCACTGGACCGACGACCGCATCCGCACCGACCTCCCCGACGGCATCCGTGCCCGCCTCGACCCCCGCCGCTTCGACGTCGTGATCGCCAACCTCGTCGGCAACGCCCTGCGCCACGGCAGCGAGCCGGTCACGGTACGCCTGCGCACCGAGGCCCGCTCCGCGGACACCCCCGTACTGATCACGGAGGTCGCGGACAGCGGCGGCGGCATCCGCCCCGAGGCGCTCCCGCACATCTTCGACCGCTTCTACAAGGCCGACGCGGCCCGAACCCGCTCGGCGGGCAGCGGCCTGGGGCTGGCGATCACCCTGGAGAACGTGAAGCTGCACGGCGGAACGATCCGCGCCGGGAACCTGCCCGGGGGCGGTGCCGTCTTCACCGTGGAGATTCCGCTTCATGTGGAGGGGGCCGGGGGATGAGGCGTGCCCGGACGCGCAGACGTGCGACGGCCGTTGCCGTCGCCGTCTCGGCGGCCGCAGTGCTGCTCGGTGCCTGCGGCATCCAGGAGACCGACGTCATCGAGGCGGGCGGCCCCGCCAGTTTCCAGGCGTTCTTCAACCGCGACTTCGACATGCTGCTCTTCTTCCGCGCCCCCGACGGAGGGCTGGCCCCGGTGATCCGGACGACCGAGCCCTCGACCGAGTTCGGCGGCGGGTACGCCGAGTCGGGTTCCGGAGGCCGGAAGTCCGGCGAGAAGGCCGGACCGGTGCCGACGGAGAAGGTGGTCATGGCGCTGCTCGGCGGCCCACGGCCCGAGGACCGCGCCGCCGGCCTGACCACCTCCCTCCCCACCGCCCGCCCCGGCAGGACCGTCAAGGTCGACTCCCGGGACGGCAGGGTCACCGCCCGCCTGCCCCTCGCCCTGAAAGACCTGAACAGCACCGCCCTACGCCAACTGACCTGCACGATCGCCTACAGCCGGGACACCGACGGCCAGGTCGTGGTGGAACTGACGGGCCAGGACGGGGCATCGAGGACCGACAGGTGCGGACTGGCTCCCGGCGGCGACGGGAACGCACCCGCGGCGGCCGAGACCCGAGCACGGAGCACGGCGTCCGGAACGCCCGGCTGAGGCGGGCGTCCCGAGGGGCGGACGACCGGGGTCCTCGACGTCCCGCGAACACCGCGGCCGGAGTGCTCCTCTCGTCACGCCGAGGCCGACCGGGCCTTCCTGACGTGCAGCACATGGCCGTCCAGGGGCAGCGGTGTCCGGTCCACCAGGGTGAGGCCGGCGTCGGCGAACAGCCTGCCGTAGTGCCCGGCCTGCCGTTCGCGCCCGCCGACGTTGCACATCATGTGCAGATCCCAGGCGGTGGCCAGCGAGACCGAGCCGTCGCAGGGCAGTACCCGTTCTACGACGAGCAGATCGGCGTGCTCGGGCATCGCGCGGGCACAGTGGCGCAGGATCTCGCGGCAGCGCTCGTCGTCCCAGTCGTGCAGGACGCGGGACAGGACGTAGACGTCACCGCCCGCGGGCACGTCCGCGAAGTCGCCGGCCAGGAAGGCGCATCGCGTACCGAGACCGGCCTCCTCCAGCCGCCGGCGGGCGGCTTCGACAGCGTGCGGACGCTCCAGCAGGACCCCGTTCAGAGGCGGGTGCGCGGCGAGGATGCGGCCGAGCAGTTCCCCGTTGCCGCCCGCGACGTCGACCACCGTGGCCCCGGCGGGTGCCTCGGCCGCGGCGGTGAGCGCCGGATGCGTGGGGACCGGGTCGAACATGGCGGATCCGGCGGCCATGGACTGATCGAAGAGTTCCGCGAGTTGGGGATCGCGGGCGAAGTGGTCGAAGTGGTTCTCGCCGAAGAGGTGCTCGAAGGCGACCTGCCCGGTGCGCACGGTGTGCCCCAGTCCGGCGAAGGACCGGTAGAACGGGCCGCCGTACATCAGCGCCAGCGGCCGCATCGACCCCGGTGCGCCGTGGCGCAGCAGTGCGCCGAGCTCGGTGAGCCGGAATCCGTCGCGGCCTTCGCCCACCGCGCCCAGCATCGCGAGATAGCGCAGCAGCGTCGCAAGATTCCGCGGCCTCGCGCCGACCTCCCGCGCCAGTTCCTCTACGCCGATCCCCCGCTCGACCTCCATGGCGTCGGGTACCCGGAGCTGGGCGAACGCGGCCAGGGCCTGTGTCGTCCACGCCCCGGTCAGCAGGCGAAGGAGCGTTTCGGCGGGCTGGCGGGCGCGATGCTCGTCGAGGTGGGCGGCGAGCACGTCGCGGTGGTCGCCGGGGACGTACAGCTCCACGCGCCGGTAACCGACCTTGGCTTCGGAGGACGCGCCGAAGTAGAAGACCGTGCCGTTCTCGTGCGGGTTGTAGCCGCCGCCGTCCGGGGTGGCTCCGTAGCGCGCGAAGGTGGCGCACAGGCCACGCAGCACCAGCGGGTCGGGCGCCACGACCTCGAAGGCGACGTGTGCCTCGTGCTGCCGCTCCCGCTCGGCCGCGGCGATCGCGTCCAGGCCCGATCCCGGCGGCACGGTCAGCGCGAACACCTCGACCATACGGTCCGCGCCGTCCGCGCCGACCACGGCGGGGCGCACGATGCCGACGTCCAGATCGGCCGCCGGCCGCCGATGCCGCACGGCCAGCCGCTCGCGTACGACCACACTCGGCCGCGGTGGCTGGGCCGCGACGAGCCCGCAGTCGGTGAGCATGGCGCGCAACTCCGCCTCGTCCGAGGGGAAGACGAGCAGCGCGGCATGGGCGAAACGGCAGTGCTCCGCGAGAGTCCGCAGCTCGGGACCGTCGAGCCCGGGGAACAGGAGCGGGAGCAGGGTGGCGGTGTCCTGTTCCTTGACGAAGTCGACCGTCGCGAGCAGGCGGGACGTGTCGCCCGACAACGTCGTGATCATTGCGGGGATCCTCATTCGGGGGTTTCGATGACGCGGGGCAGGAAGGACCTCATACGCCGACGTAGTGCTCGGCGAACCAGTCCTGGTGGCTGCGCGAAGTACGCAGCGAAGTGATGCGGGAGCGCCGCAGGCGGTTGTGGAACAGTGACGTGCCGTCCGAGCCGGACGGGCCGTGCAGCAGCCGGATCATCCAGTGCGAGAACTCCTGCGCACGCCAGATGTACGGCAGGCACCGCGCTGAGTAGGCGTCGAGCCCTTCGGAGTCGTCGCGGAGGATGTCGTCGATCAGGGCGCCGGCGAGGATCTCCGCCTCCAGGACCGCGAGATTGGCACCCTTCGCCGCGGACGGGCTGATGAGGCCGGCGGCGTCGCCCACCAGGAACAGCGAGCCGTGACGCAGTGGTTCGAGTACATCGGACTCCAGGTCGACGACGGCCCGCTGCACGACGCGGCCACGGTGCAGCGGGCCGTACTCCGCCGCCCGCATCCGCAGATCCAGCTCGTCCCAGATCCGTTCCTCGGACCAGGCATCCGCCGCCGTGCCGCGCTCGCACTGCACGTAGTAGCGGGTGATCTCGCTCGTGCGCGCCATGTGCCCGGCGAAGCCCCGCTCGTGCACCGCGTAGCCGACGGCGTCCAGACTGGGCGGCGCCTCGGCGAGCAGGCCGAGCCAGGTCACGCCGTGGTCGCAGTGGTGCCGGCGCACCGAGTCGGCCGGCAGTGACCGACGGGCGGCGCCGTGCCGCCCGTCGCACCCGGCCACGTACCGCGCCCGCCATCGGCCGGGCCGCCCGTCCGCCTCGCGCACGCTCACCGAGGGCCGGTCGGTGTCGGCGTCGAGGACGGCCACCGCCTCGGTGGCGAAGTCGACCCGCCCGCCGCAGGCCAGGAACCGCGTCAACAGGTCGGTGACCAGGCGCTGTTGGGGATAGACGGTATGCCGCTCACCGCGCCCGAGCCCGCTGTAGTCCAACCGGAACCTGCCGTCCGCGGTGCGGAACTCGCAGGTGCTGTGGGCCCGTCCGTGCCGGTTGAGCCCCTCGGCCAGTCCGTGCCGCTCCAGGACCCGCACGGTGTTGGCGGCCAGGAACCCGGCGCGCGCCCGCGTCTGGATGTGCGCGCGCTCGGCACGCTCCACGATGACGCAGTCGATCCCGCTGTCCTGAAGGAGGTTGCCGAGCACGAGCCCGGCCGGTCCGGCGCCGAGGATGACCACGTCGGTCGCTCGCGGGGTCTGGCTGTCTGTCACGAGATGGGATAGTAGGTCCCGTGAAGTGGCTTAGTTGACCGAAATCACCCGAACGAGAAGAGCGTTGGTGGTGGGGTGGGGCGTGAGGCCGAGGGCTGCGCGCCGACGCTTCTCGGTCGAGGCAGAGCGCACTCGGGTTCTTGGCGGCCTTGCCCTCGGGAACGCGCTGAACGCAGCCCCGGCGGGGCCGCAGTCAGTTGTGCCTGCGGCCGCGCCGGGGTGCTGGGGTCAGGACGGGTCGCCGTACTGCAGACCGCGTCCGTTGGTGCCGACGTAGACGCGGCCGTAGGTGTCGGGGTCGCCGGTGATGACTCCGACGCCGCCGATGGCGCCCCACTGGTGGGCGTTGTCGTTGACGCGGACCCAGGTGGCGCCCTTGTCGGTGGAGCGGAAGACTCCGGCGACGTCCTTGACGGTGCCGATCAGGTACAGGGCCTGGTAGCCGGTGCCCGGCTTGGCCTTGCCGAAGCCGAGGGCGGAGGCGGACTGCACCGTTTTGAGCGTGGTGAAGGTGCGGCCGCCGTCGGTGGAGTGCAGCAGCCCCTTGCCGCTGTCGGCGATCCACAGGTCCCCGGCGACGCCGGGGACGGCCGCGAGCCGGCCGGCGGGCAGGTTGGTGGCGCGGGCGGTGAAGGTCGCGCCGCCGTCGGTGCTGGCGTAGAGCGTGCCGCCGGACAGCGAGTAGAAGGTCTGGGCCGAGGAGCGGTCGGCGACGACCACGGCGTCCGTGCCCAGCCCGCCGACCCTCGACCAGCTCGCCCCCTTGTCCGTCGAGCGGTACGGGGCCTGACCGGTCTGGGTCCAGACGATGGTGGAGCCGTCCGCCGAGAGCGCGACACGTCCGGCGTTGGCGCTGTCCACCGGCTCTGACTTGAAGCCGGTCCAGTTGCCGCCGCCGTCGGTGGAGTAGGCGCCGTCCTTGTCGCCGCCGAGGCCGACGCGGACCATCACCGAGGGCTTGGACTGGGCGAAGTCGATGTCGGTGCTGTTGGTCATCATCGGGTTCTTCAGCCGCCCGGAGGGCACCTTGGTCAGGGAGCCGTGGCGGAAACCGCCCTGGTCGCCCATGGCGGTGATGACGGTGGCGCCGCCGGGCGGGGCGATCGCGTCGATCAGCGCGGTCTCCTCCAGCCCCCGGGCCCCTGCGCTCCAGTGGCTGGTGCCGCCGTTGTCGGAGGCGTTGGCGTCCTTGCTGCGCCAGATGCCGTTGCCGGTGCCGTACAGCACGTGCCCGGAGTTGAAGGGGTCGATGGCCAGGGCGGTCATCCAGTGCCCGGTGTGGCTACCGACGTAAGGAGCGCCGGAAGCGTTCCGCACCGACTTGTCGGCCAGCGCCTTCCAGGACGTGCCGCCGTCGGTGGTCCGGTAGATCTCATCCTCGGGCCACCAGCGGCCGAGGGTGGTGACCATCACCGTGGACGGCTTGCGCGGGTCGACGGCCAGCCCGGAGAACCCGTAACTGCCCTGCGACGGGGAGACGTTCTTCCACGCCCCGCCGGACGGCGTGTACTTCCACACCGAGCCCGCCGTCACGCCGTTGGGTCCGAGGTTGTCGGTGTACGTCAGGTACAGCGAGCCGTCACCGGACAGGACACCGTGCTGCGGCATCTGGCCGGTGGGCTGCCCGGAGACGGCCTGCCAGGTGCTGCCGCCGTCGGTGGAGCGGTACAGGGAGGTGGACCTGTCGGCGACGCCGACGTAGATCGTCTTGCTGCCGGCCGGGCCGTACGTCACGAAGGAGATGCCCGCGCCGCTGCCCGCCCCGTCCTTGACGGGGAAGGAGGAGACCTGACTCCATGTCACGCCGTGGTCGGTGCTGCGCCACAGGCCGTTCTTGCGGGTGCCCAGCAGCAGGGTGCCGTGGTTCGCGGGGTCGACCACGAGCCGTTCGCCCGCCCCGCGGCCGTCCTCGTTGCCGCCCAGCTTGAACGGCAGGTTGGTGCGCTTGAAGGTGCGGCCCCGGTCGGTGGAGCGCAGGATCGCGCCGTTGCCCGCCCAGTCGTTGGTGTAGGTGCCCGCCCCGAGGTAGAGCCGCTTGGGGTCGACGGGGTCGGTGGCCACCGAGTCGATGCCCAGCAGGTTCCAGTCCTTCTCGCCGAGCCAGTCGGTCAGCGGGATCCACTGCTCGGCCGCGGCGTCCCAGCGGTAGGCGCCGCCCATGTCGGTGCGCGCGTACAGCAGGCCCTTCTCGCGCGGGTTGAACACCAGCCCCGTGACGTAACCACCGCCCACCACCTGGGCGTTCTTCCACCGGTACGGTCCGGCCGCGGCCGTGGTCTGCGCGGCTCCGGTACCGGACGGCTGGGTCTCGGCCGTCTTCACCAGCTTCCACTGCTGATTGGTGCCGCCCCGGCCCGGGTACTGGACGACCGCCGCGCCGTCGGCCGTGGAGCCCCCGGAGACGTCCAGGACCTGGCCGCTCTTGCGGGAGGTGAAGGTGACGGCGCCGGAACCGCCCACCTCGTCGATCTTCCACTCCTGGGCGGTGGAGGAGCTGTCGGCCTGCTGCTCGGCGGCGGCCGACTGGGCGGTCGAACCGCCCGCTATGCCCAGCACCTTGCCGCTGTTGCGGTTCACCAGCTCGTAGTAGCCGTCCCCGGCGGGCTTCAGCCTCCACTGCTGGTTGGCGGTGTTCTGGTCCGTCCACTGCTGGATACGGGTGCCGTCGGCGGTGGAGAAACCGTTGACGTCCAACACCTTGCCACTGCGCACGGAGACCAGCCGGTAGTAGGCGTTGCCGTCGACCGTCGCGGCCTGCGAGTCCTCCTGCACGAACAGGAAATACGGCAGGACGACGGCGGGCACGCCGAGCACCAGGCCGGTCGCGGTCCAGCGACGGCGGTGACGCCCGCGGCGCCCGCCGTTCGTGGGGTTGTTCATGGGGGAGGTGTTCTCCTTGCATGGCGTTCACGGGAGGAAGAGCGGATCCGGGCACCCGGACGACCGGATCCGGTTCCTTGTGGTCACAGGCCCCGCACAGGGTTGCCGCGAGCCGGAAATTTCTTCGACGACCTCGCGGTGCCGTTCGGGTACGGCTGTCCCCACCCCGCCGGTCGGCGGGGTGGCCGGGGCCGGTAGGCGGGGCAACTCCCGTCGCCCGTCGGATGGTTGACCGCATCGACGCCTCGGCAACGTGGTCCCGGTGACTGAGATCGAAAGCGCCGAGAAGGCGTCTTTGCGTTCCCTACCCGCACCCGAGTCCGCCGCGGCGGCGAAGGGCGCCGCGCCGATGGCACGGCTGGTCGGGGTGGACCTCGCCCGTGCCCTGGCCGTGTTCGGAATGTTCGCCGTGCACGTCGGCCCCGCACCCACGCCAGGCGGCGGCGTCGGCGACTGGTTCCTGGGGCTGGCGAGCGGCCGGGCGTCGGCGCTGTTCGCCACCCTCGCCGGGTTCTCGCTGATGCTGATCGCCGGCCGCCTCGAGCCGAAGATGGGACTGGCCGGCCGGCAGGCGAGGGCCCGTATCGTGATCCGGGCCGTGATCCTGCTGGTGCTGGGCAGTGCACTGGCGATGACCGACTTCGGCGGCGCCGGAATCCTGAACTTCTACGCGGTGTACTTCCTGCTGGCCCTGCCCCTGCTGCGGCTGCGGGCCAGGACGCTCGCGATCATCGCCCTCACGCTCGCGGTCCTCGCACCGCAGGTGGCGTACGGCCTGCGAGCGCTGCTCGACGAGTCGATCGTGAACACCATCGACGCGTACGACCCGATCGCGCGCCTTTGCGGTGTGGGCGTGCTCGATCTCCTGCTCACCGGCCTCTACCCGGCGATCACCTGGATGACGTTCGTGGTCACCGGCATGGCGTTGGGCCGACTGGATCTGACCTCCGGCGCGGTACGGCGGCGGCTGGCCGTGGTCGGTCCCGCGCTGATCGCGTTCGGATACGGCGTCTCGTGGCTGGCGCTGCGGCTGTCCGGCGGCGACAAGGCGATCACGGCCGCGATGCCCGACATGAAGGACCTCGAAGCCCTGAAGGACTCCGGCATGGCAGCGGGATCCTTCGACATGCCGACCGGCGGTGGGCTGTGGGGCCCCGACGCATGGGGGCTACTGGCAGCCGAGCCGCACAGCGGCTCCACGTTCGACCTCATCGGCAGCATCGGGATCGCGATCACCGTGCTGCTGTGCCTGACGGTGGCGCTGGACCGGCTGCCGTGGCTGCGCCGGGTGGCGGCCCCGGTCATCGCCGTCGGCACCATGTCCCTGACCCTCTACGTGGGCCACATCCTGGTGATCCTCGCCCTGCCCGGCGAAGCGGCGACCCCGCCGCGATCCGCCTCCGCCGCGCTCCTGTTCTGCTTCGTCCTCGGGGCCACCCTGTTCGCGGCGACCTGGTCCCGCTTCTTCCGCCGCGGACCCCTGGAGTACCTGCTGGGCGGCGCGACGAAACTGGCGAACTCAGTCCGGTGACCCTCGAGTGCCGGGGCTGAGGCAGTGGCCGGCGGTCAGCGGAAGGCGTCCCGCCCCGGCCCCGGCACGCGGTCGAAGAGGTCGTACAGCGGCGCCGGTGACACCAGACGGTCGCCACGCAGGCGCCGGCGCCAGAAAACGCCGGGCGGCCGGGTGCGGTTCAGCGGCGGGAGGGAGAGAACGTGCGGCCGTCCGAGGCAGGCCGCGTGCCTGTTCGGCTGCCACCGCACGGTTGATGAAGTTCCGGCCGGTACCACGCGCCTGCATCTGATGAACCGGTCGCCTGATCCGGTCTTCGGCGTCACGGTCATGTTCTACACGCGGTTCATCGAGATGTGGAAAAGGGGCCGTGATGTGTGGATCGTCTGGGAGGTGTCCCTGGACAGCCTGGCGCCGTGCACAGAGTTGATCTACAAGTCGGACACGATGGTCTGGGCGGCGAAGGGCGGAGACCTCGAGAACCTCCCCGAGAGCATCACCCCACATCTTCAAGTGTGGAGCCTGAGCTTTCGAGACCATGACGGCGCGTACTGGAAGCGCGCTTCTGACGGACTGCACGCTCCAGGCGACTGGGACCTCGGGCTGCCCGCCTTCAGCGAAGGCCGTGAGCCGTTCACAGGGCGTGTCGAGAAGGACCCCATCGTTGAGACCGCGGCGTCGTGTGCGAGTGGATGAGTCCTCGGTCCCGCTCCTAATTGCCGTGCGTTCGTGCTGGGCGGTCGATATAAAGACGGACGGCCGGGCGGGCGGTCCGCGCAGGCCCCCGCCGTCGCGAACGCGTCAGAGGTGGGGATCAAGAGTGTTGTTGTGGAAGATACGCAGATGGGTCACGGTGGCCGTCACGGCCGCCGCGCTCGGAATGGGCGGCGTGACAGCCGCACACGCCGCGGACCAGCCGGAGGTCACCTACGCGGGGAGCGTGTCGGAGGACCTCGGGATCCTGCAGTTCGGCGCCCGGTCCGGGGCCGACATCACGGGCATCAAGGCGCACCTGGTCTCGTACGCCTCGCAGACCGAGGTCGCCGAGCTCGGGACCAAGGACTTCCGGCTCTTCTCCGGCACCCGTCAGGACGGCAACTGGCGTACCGAGAAGCCGTTGAAGCTGCCCGAGTTCGGCTCCTACCGCATCGACCTGGAGCTCACGGACGCCGACGGCGGTCACGTGGTGCGCCAGTCCGCGGGGGACTTCGCCTACTACGTCGTAGCGAAATTCGGCGCGCTCACCGTCGACCGCACCGCCATCGACCGGGAACACCGTGACGTGCGGGTCGAGGGGACGCTGTACGGGCGGTGGCCGACCCGTCAGGTGAAGCCACTTGCGGCACGCCAGGTCGCGATCGATGTCGACTACTGGACGCAAGCCACCGTGACCACCGACGCCCAGGGGCACTTCACCGCCTCGGTGCGGCTCGACGCCGCCGCGCCCGTCCAGGCCGTGTTCAGGATGGACGGCGGCACGCCGACGGTTCTGTACGGGGAGTCCGATCCGGTACAGATCGGTGTCGACCAGATTCCCACCCGGTTCACGTCCACGGTGAGTTCGGCCGACATCGACTTCGGTCAGCAGGTCACGCTGCGCGGCAAGGTCGAGCAGAAGACCGCGGACGGCTGGGTGCCGCTGGCCGGGCGCTCCGGGGGCGTCCTGTTCGGCCCCGACGACGCTCAGACCGACCTCGTGGGCGGCTTCACCACCGCCGACGACGGCACGTTCACGATGGACTACACGCCATGGCAGGGCGGCTACTTCCAGCTCGCCCTGGACACCTCAGACGACCCGTTCCTCCAGGCCGGCACCGGTACGAGCGACGTCGTCCACGTGCACCGGGCGTCGAAGTTCACGGCTTTCACGGCCGCCCGCTCCGACACGGGACAGGTCCACGCCGAGGGGCTCATCGACTTCCCGGACGGATGGATGCCCGCTCAGATCGACGTCCACATCCAGTACTCGCCCGACGGTGCGAGCTGGTCGACGCTCACCACGGTCGAGGCCACCTGGGGAGGCAGCGGCAACGAATTCGCCGCGGACCTCGACCAGAGCGGTGCCGGCCACTACCGGGCCGTCTTCGACGCCGACAACAACTTCCAGTCGGCCACCTCGCAGACGGTCTTCGTACCGGCGTCCGCCTAGGACTGCCGGACTCTGAGCGGGAGTTCGCCCGAGCGCTGCTCAATGTGGGCCGCACAGTCGCACAGTTCTCCGACGAGGCGCGCACCCGACGGTTTCCCGACCGCTTCGGGGCGCGCCCCCCGTCCGCCACGGGGGCGGGCGTAGCCTCGAAGGCGCCGAGGGCTTCTCGTGTGCCGGCTCATGTGCCGAGTGCCGTTCTCGGCGAACGACGATGCCGGGCCCGGACCCCCGTCCGGCCCGGGGCAGGGTTCGCCTCATGACCGTGCACATGCCGGACCGCCCGGCGACCGCCCGCCCCGGGACGCCGGGCCGGCACCGGACGCTTCCCGAGATACCGTGCCCGCCGCGGCGCCGGCAGGGGGCCTCGCCCGAGAGGGGCGAGTTCGTACGGCCGCTGACCCGGCGCCAGGTCGACGACCGGATATGGGAGCTCGGCGAGTTGTACGCGCTCACCTCGTCGAACGAGCCGGGCGAGCGGGGCCGGCCGGGCCAGCCAGGCCGGCCGGGCGATCCGGGGACCCTGGACCCGTCGGACTGGGCCAGGTCCGCCGCCTTCCGGCGGCGGCTCGCGGGTCATATGCGGCGGCCGGGGTTCGAGCTGCTCGTGGCGGAGGCCGTCCGCCCCTCGGGCGTCACCGTCCTCACGGCATGTGCCTACGGCTTCCCCGTGCGCGACGCCGGGCCCTGGTGGCAGGGCCTCGACGGGTATCTCCCGGAGAACCTGTTCCGCGCCGCCGCCTCGGGCAGGCTCTTCGCGGTCGCCGACGTCGTCGTGGAGCGCCGGGTGCGCACCCAGGACCTGACCCGCGAGTGGAACCTCGCCCGGCGTCTGCAGAAGCGGCTGCTCGGCGACCACATCGGCGCGCTCGGCGTCACCCTTGTCGACCGCCATGACGTGGACACCTACCGGGCACTGCTGGCCTGGGGCTGGCGCTGCCTCCCGGCCGAGGACGGCGGGGCGTCCCGCTTCGCCCCGCGCCGCCTCCTGGTGCTCCGCTGAAATCGGCGGGCGCCAGGCACGGACTGCCGTACGTCACGGGGCCTCTCGGTAGGCGGGATGCCCCGACGCGGGGGCGGGTACTACGCCACGCGCTGCGCTCGCCCTTCCCCACCAGGCGTCCTGGGCGCTGGCATGGGCGGGGAAGCGGCCGAGCACACCGGCGCCCAACAGGACGAGGTCGATCGTCGCACTGCTGTGGACGATCCGGACCCAGCCCTGCCGGGCCCGGCAGTCGTCCCAAGCCGCACACAGCGGCCGCAGGATGCTTCCGTCCGTGAAGCTCACCTCACGGAGGTCGACGATGAGAAAGACGCGCCCGGATCCGGTGCGGGCCTCTTCCAGGGCGTGCGCAAGGGGTGCCACGGTGGTCAGGCCCAGATGACCGCGGGCGCGCACCATCCGGCATTCGTCGAACAGTTCGGGCGCCCGGTGGCGCTCGGGAGGGTCGGGATGAGGGCGCATACGGCCCATCTCCTGTCCGATCGGAGCTTCGCGGCGGGTCAGCGAGCACCGCCCGCCGCGAAACTCACGCGTCCCGCGGGTCGGGGCTCCCGAGCGGTTCCGAGGCGACCTGGAGGGGACGGCACAGTGCGCCCAGTACGTCCCGCAGACGGACGCGGTCCGTGTAGGCGGAGCTGTCACGGTGTACGACGAGTTCGGCCCGGGTGACCGAGCCGGTGCGCTCGTCGTCCCCGTCGCACAGGAGCAGGTACTCCACATCGGCGCCGGCCATGACGGACAGTGCGACCTCGACGGTCATGTCGTCACCGACCCGCAGCTCGGCCGTGTCCAGGTCGCCGGCCCCGGTCATGAGGCCGGGAGCGGTCGGGCTGCGATGCGTCTGAACCGGTGTCAAGGTGCCTCCTGCGGTACGGGCTTCTGGTCGAGATGGCTGCGGACGGGCCGCCGGGCCGACGGCGGACCGCCGGCATGTCACGCGGTGCGGTGCGACGGCGTCACGCGGCGCGGTGCGACGGCGGACCGCCGGAACGTCACGCGGCGTGGCGCTGAACCGCGGACCGGCCGCGAGAGGTGCGCCCTCGACGGCTCCGGGACGATGCCGACGTACGGGCCGTGGCGGCCCGGCGGGGCGGCTCCGCGCTCGGCGCGGGGATGACGACCGGCACACCGGACGGGGCCTTGGCGCCCGTGATGCGGCTCAGCTCCGCCTCGCCCGAACGCACCGCGGTGACCGTCGGGTTGATGCCGGCCGAGACCATCAGCCGGGCAATGCCGCGGCGTTGGCCGGGCGTCACCAGGGTGACGACGCTGCCGGACGCCCCGGCGCGGGCCGTACGTCCGCCGCGGTGCAGGTAGTCCTTGTGGTCGCCGGGCGGATCCACGTTGACGACCAGGTCGAGGTCGTCGACGTGGATGCCGCGTGCCGCGACGTTGGTCGCCACCAGCACCGTCACCTGCCCGCTCTTGAACTGATCGAGCGTCCGGGTGCGCTGCGGCTGGGACCTGCCGCCGTGCAGCGCGGCGGCGCGGACGCCGCTGCCGAGGAGGTGCTTGGTCAGCCGGTCCACCGCGTGCTTGGTGTCCAGGAACATGATCACCCGGCCGTCCCGCGCCGCGATCTCGGTGGTCGTGCGGTGCTTGTCCGCCTCGTGCACATGGAGGACGTGGTGCTCCATCGTCGTGACGGCACCCGCCGACGGGTCGACCGAATGGACCACCGGGTCGTTCAGGTAGCGGCGTACGAGCAGGTCGACATTGCGGTCCAGGGTGGCCGAGAAGAGCATCCGCTGGCCGCCGGGCCGCACCTGGTCGAGCAGTGCGGTGACCTGGGGCATGAACCCCATGTCGGTCATCTGGTCCGCCTCGTCCAGGACGGTGATGGCGACGTCGCCCAGTCGGCAGTCACCTCGGTCGATGAGGTCCTTGAGCCGCCCCGGCGTCGCAACGACGACCTCTGCCCCGTTCCGCAGCGCATGCGCCTGCCTGCCGATCGACATCCCGCCGACCACGGTGGCCAGCCGCAGCCGTACGGCGCGGGCGTACGGAGTGAGCGCGTCGGTGACCTGCTGGGCGAGTTCGCGGGTGGGTACCAGGACGAGGGCCAGCGGCTGCCGCGGTTCGGCGCGCCGCCCGGCGGTACGGGCCAGCACCGGCAGTCCGAAGGCGAGGGTCTTTCCGGAACCGGTACGGCCACGGCCGAGTACGTCACGGCCGGCCAGGGAGTTCGGCAGGGTGGCCGCCTGGATCGGGAAGGGCACGGTCACGCCTTCGTGGCCGAGAGCGGCCAGCAGCGGCGCCGGCATGGCGAGTTCGGCGAACGACTCTACGGCGGGCAGCGCGGGCTCGATCGTCTTCGGCGGGGTGAACTCGGCGCTGGGCGCGGCGGTTCGGCCACCGTGGCCGTTGGGCTTGGCCTTGAGCCGGTGCCGGTTGCCGGAGCGGCCTGCGGCGGAGCCCTCGAAGCTCTCGGAGCGGTCGTAGGTGCGGGTGGTGCGGGTGGTGCGTGAACTGCGTGAAGGGCGTGCTCGGTTCATGCGGAACCTTCCTTGATGCAGGCGCGTATCAAGGAATTCCCGCAGCACGGTGAACGGCGCAGAGAATCGCGAGAACGGGCCGAAGACGACGGGGGTGAATCCCCCTGGAAATGCAGCGAGCTGGGGCCCGCACCCCAAGGTGCGGGCCCCAGCTAGAAAATCTGTGTCAGAGCCGGTGTCAGGCCGGAACGATGTTCTCGGCGGTCGGGCCCTTCTGGCCCTGAGCGACGTCGAACGACACCTTCTGGCCTTCCTGCAGCTCGCGGAAGCCCTGGGCGGCGATGTTCGAGTAGTGGGCGAAGACGTCGGCGCCGCCGCCGTCCTGCGCGATGAAGCCGAAGCCCTTTTCGGCGTTGAACCACTTGACAGTGCCGGTGGCCATGTCATTTCTCCTTCGGAAACGGTGCTCGGAGTGCGCCTTATGCGGACTCCGTGTCGCCGTGATGATCAACCCGTCGGAAAATGAACCCTTTTGGCAACCACAACTGCAACCTGATTCGACAGTAGCACGGCGTGCGCGATCACGGGCCGGGAATAATTCCGCACGCTTTCTTGTTCGACACGCGGATTTACCGTCCGGCGGTGGCCGGTCGCCGGCCACCGGACGCCCTCTACGCGCGCAGCAGCCGTCCGGTGAGTTCCCGGTACTCCCGCAGCGCGAACCGGAGTTCGGCGGACTGCGTCTCGGGGTCCAGGTCCGTCCAGCCCGCGCGCAGGACCCGCCGCCGCTCGGCGAGGGCGTTCACGAGCTGGGCGGTGGCTTCGTCGAACGCGCCCTCGGCCTCCTCCAGCGCCTCGCGCGGGCTGTCCGCGAAGGTGTTGACGGCGTGTCCGAGGCGGCGCACGACCTCGTCCCGTCCGTCCGAGGGGAGCAGCGGCTCAGGGCCGGCGGAATGCCGTCCGCCGGGGCCCGAAGGCCGGTCCGCGGGCTGCTGGGCGCGTGTCTGGTCGTACATCGTCGTGTGCACCGCTTCCATGGGGTGGGGGCACCGCCCGAAGACGTCGTTCGCCTTCTCGACGGCCTGCCGCAGGCTTCCGGAGACCCGGTCGACCTTGCCCTTCCCGGCCCTGCGCCGTCCTGCAAGTCAACGTCCGCCGACGATACGTGTCAACGTGACGGCTGCCCGGGCGCACCCTGCCGGAGGCCGCTGACCAGGCCCATTCGGATCCGCCGCTATCCGCCTCCTCGAACGCCTCGGGCGGGCGGCTCGATGGAGTGGACCTGGCCCGTGCTGGTGTCGATCAGGATCTGCACGGCCTGCTTGAGGTTGTCGGCACGGACCGCTTCGGCCATCGCCGCCCGCGCCGCCTCGGGAGGCGTGTCCGGCGGTACCACGAGCAGGGAGAAGTAGTCCTGGTCTCCTCGGGTCACGAGCGCGGTGCCGTCGCCCACCGGGAAGGCGTCGATGTGCACGACACGGTCATCGATGGTCATCCGGGTCGGCATCTCGTCCCAGGCCCCGGAGTCCAGGCCGATCCGGGTGACCGGCCCCAGGCGCTCGGACAGTGCGCTGAGCAGGCCGGGCAGTTCGGTGGCGAGGTCCTTCGAACGGGGCCACCAGGCACCGTCGAGTATGCCCTGGCGGTCGTGGGTGGTGGCGAGCCGCAGGAGAGCCGTTCCGGGGCGCACCGACTCGTGTATGCCGTCCGCCAGGAGCCCTGCGGGACGCTGGGTGGGGGAGTCCGGCATCGCGCTCACCTGTCTCTCCGGATGGGGCGAGCCGTCCGCTGCCGGTGCCGGCGGTGGCCGGGCCGCTGCCCGAGGAGAGCGTCCTGCGTCCCCGCTCTCCTCGCCTCCACGCTACTCCTGCCGGTCTCGGGCGCGGTCGTCCACCGCCGCGGACATGAGCGGCCCGGCCTCCTCCGCGCTGGTACCGGGCGGCACGACCAGCAGATCCCAGCGGCCGTGGCCGGGGGAGAGCAGGACGACGGTGTTCGGCGCGTGCGGTGCTACGGCCCGGCGCAGTCGTACGACCTGGTTGCAGACGAACATCCGGCCCGGTGCCGCGGACCAGGCCGCTGAGTTCACCGTGACACTGGCGATGTGCCCCCAGGCGCGCGGCAGCGCCGCGAGCAGCGGGGGAAGCTCCGCCAGGAGATCTGCGGAGTGGGGCCACCACGCGCCGTCGAGGCGGCGGGACAGGGTGCTGTGGGGCGCAAGGTGCAGCCTGAGGAGGGGATGGGCGGGCGGAGCGGGTGGGACTGCGGCGATCATGGACTTCCTTGGGTGGGCTGGTTGCGCGGGCGGTCCCCGGCCGGTCACGGCGGGCGGTGCGGCGGCCCGAGGCGGGCCGTGGTGCACGGCCCGCACCCGGCTGACGTGTTCGAGGAGGTGGATCGCGGTGGCCGACGGGTCGGCACGACGGGGTGGCCCGGCCCGGCGCTCGGCTGCCGGGACGTGGGCGGCGGCGGACAGGGCCGCCGACCTGCGGCAGGCGTCAGATGGGGCAGCGTCCGCAACGAGGGCGTCGAGGGCGGGCAGTGGAGGCTGACATGTGGCGGCACCTGTCCCGGGCGTCGAGTTGCCCGGTGTCGTCGTGCTCCGGGAGCGAAACCGGTCCGGTCACCGGTATGCGGTGGGCCCTCGGCCCTTTCACCCTACCGGGCGCAGAGCGATACGGGTGTCACGGACGGTAACATTCGCGGAAGAAGGAAAGACCGGACGAGGGTCGCTCCGGCGCACCGCCGTCGCCTTCCCACCGCTCCATCTGCTCCTGCTCCCCCCGGGCGCCGGCCTGGTCGTACCGACGCTGTTCGTACCGACGCTGTTCGGCCGCGACGAGCGCGCTCGCGGTGAGGCGGAGCGCGGGGTCGGCCGCTGCCGTCATCAGCCGCGCGGCCGCGGCCGCCCCGGTCCCGGGCGGGACGACCAGCAGGTCCCAGCGGCCGACGCCGTATGAGTAGAGCCGGATCGTGTACGGGTCGAACCCGGACGCGAACCACGCGGCCTTCACCGTGTGACCGGTGGCGGGCAGGTCGTACGGCGCCTCCGGCCAGGTGCCGCGGCGTACGGCGAGACCTGTCACCTCACCCCGCAGCGCGTCGAACGCGTCGGTGAGTATGGGCAGTTCGGCCACCAGATCGCGGGATCGGGGCCACCAGGCGCCGCATACGGGGCCGGGCGGAAAGGTCGGCGGGCGCAGCGTGAGCCGGGCGGGCAAGGACGGGGAGGCGTGTTTCCGCTCGGGGGTCGCACCTTCGTCGGCGCGCGATTCCATGTCGCGGTCCTGTCCCCGGGCCGCCGTGCGACGGACCGGTGCCGTGGTGCGCCAGGAACGACGCCAACGGGTCGCGGGCGTACAGGGAACTCCCGGTGTCCGCCACGCTACTCCGCCCTTGTGTTCCCGGACCGGTCCCCGGACGCCGCGTCCGGGCATGGCGGAAAGCGGGCCTTGTCCCGGGGTTCCCACCCTGGTTGAGCGGGCCTAGGCCGACGCCGTCCGGCCGTGCGCGGGAGTCCGCCGGAACGTAGACCGTCTCGGCAGTCGATGCCTCGGCGCCCCCTTGGGTTCGCTGCCTCGGCTGGACGGCGATGACGGTCGTACGACGTGCCGCGGTGGCCGTCGGGTCAGCCCGGCTCGTCCGTGTGGGCTCGTTGCGCGTGGGAACGGCTGCTGGCCAGCCAGGACGACACCGATTCTGAGGATGCCGACGGCGCCGATGACGTCGAGGACGCCGGCGGTGGCGATGACGGCGCGACGGAGGGGTGCGCGGTGTCGACCGTCAGGTGGAGCAGGGTGCCGCGTCCGTCCGCGCCCGCGGGATAGCTGCGCGGTTCGTCGCAGCGGAAGCCCTGCCGCAGGAGCTGTGCCACCCGCTGGGCGGTGTCGGGGTTCGCCGCGATGATGCGGACCTCGGCGAGCTCGTCCACCATGGGTGGCTCTTCGTCCGCGTACGCGGAGGCCGACGGTACTTCGAGTGAGTCCCGGGCGCTTTCGGCTTCGCGAATGCGGTGGTAGATCGAGCGCATGGCGCCACCTCCGTGGTCTCTGCGAGGCCGCGCCGTACCGGTGATCGCGAGGGACGGCGGCGAAAGCCGCCCACGGTTCTCCGTCCGAAGGGCGGACCGACGGGAGGAAACCCGCGAGCCCGGCGTGACCTGCTCCGGGTACGTCCACCGTACGCCCGGGCCCTGCGGAGCGGACGTGCCCGTATGGCCCGGGCCCTGCGGAGCGGACGGTGCCCGTATGCCCGGGCGTAGGCTGAAGGCACCGAGGGTTCCTCGCGCGTCGGCTCTCACACCGGTGCCGTTCTCGGCGAACGACGACGCCGGGCAGCCGGATCCGTCCGGGCCCGGGGCAGGGCCCCGCCCCATGATCGTGAACGTGCCGGACCGGCCGACGGCCGCGGACCTGGGGCCGAGCGCCGTCCCGGACCCGAGGCGACGGGAAGAGCCCGCCCGGCCGAGGCGACCGCAAAGGCCCGCCCCGCCGAGAGGACCGGAAGAGTCCGCTCCGTCGAGGCGACCGGAAGACCCCGCCCCGCCGAGAGGACCGGAAGAGTCCGCCCCGCCGAGGCGACCGGAAGACCCCGCCCCGTCGAGGGGTCGGAAGGGCCCGTCGCCCCTGGCGGGCGAATGCCTCCGCCCGCTGACCCGCCGCCAGGTGGAGGACCATATGCCGGAACTCGGCGACTTGTACGCGCAGACCTCCGGCGGCGAGCCATGGGCGTGGAACTGGGCCCGCTCCGCCTTCCTGGAGCGGCTCGCGACCGACGTACGGCGACCGGGATTCGCCCTGCTGACCGCGCAGACCACGCTCTCCTCGGGCACCACACTGCTGACGGGATGCGCGCACGGCTTCCCCGTGCGCGGCGTCGGGCCCTGGTGGCAGGGCCTCGACGGATACCTTCCGCACGGCCTGCTCCGTGTCGCCGCGTCGGGGAGGCTCTTCGCGATCTCCGAGATCCTCGTCGGGCACCGGGTGCGCACACAGAACCAGGGCCGCGAGTGGAACCTCGCCCGGCGCCTGCAGAGACGGCTGCTGAGCGACCACGCCGCCGCGCTCGGCGTCATGCTGGTGAACCGCGGTGACGTTCGGATGCTCGAGGCGCTGCGGTCCTGGGGATGGCAGTACGTCCTGGCGGACGTGGTGGACGCGCGGGGGACACCCCTCTTCGCTCCTCCCTGCCGAATTCTGGTCCTGCGGTGACGGGGAGCCGGCCGGGAGACGAGAGGCGGAGGGCATCTGTGTCGGCGACGGCAGGATTTCCGCCGGGGCGACTAAAGTTCCTGTAGGGGGACCCGCCCCCCTGGTGCGGGCCGCGACTTCGGCGGCTCGCGGGAAGGCGCAGATGCCCTCGAAGGACCGGCCGCATGCCGCCGACCGGCTCGACGACGACGACCACCCGGCGTACACCATGGGCCGTGCCGCCGAGGTGATCCGTGCGACACCCGGCTTCCTCCGGGCCCTCGGAGAGGTGGGGCTGATCACCCCGACCAGGTCGGAGGGCGGCCACCGCCGCTACTCGCGCCACCAGCTTCGCCTCGCCGCCCGCGCCCGCGAGATGGTCGATCAGGGGACCCCGGTCGAGGCCGCCTGCCGGATCATCGATCTTGAGGACCGGTTGGAGGAGGCCCTGCACGCCAACGCGGAACTGAGCCGTCCGCAACAGCGTGCGGACAGTGGCGGCGAGTGAAAATCTGTCGGCGCGGGAGCAGGAATTCAACCCGGTTTTCCGGTGCTTTCCGCTCAACTTTTCGCTAATTTATTCCGTGCTACCCTGAATGTGAATTGCAGTTGTGGTTGCCGTTTTTCCGGATTTCCGGGCAGGCGATCATCGCAGCGATGAGGAGGCCCGCGAGGTGCGGGTCTCCAGCACTGCTCCAGGAGAATTGACATGGCCACCGGTACCGTTAAGTGGTTCAACACGGAAAAGGGCTTCGGCTTCATCGCGCAGGACGGCGGCGGCGCCGACGTCTTCGCCCACTACTCGAACATCGCCGCCCAGGGCTTCCGTGAGCTGCAGGAAGGCCAGAAGGTTTCGTTCGACGTCGTGCAGGGTCAGAAGGGCCCGCAGGCCGAGAACATCGTTCCCGCCTGACACCCCCGGACCGCACGCGTCCAGGACATTCGTATGTGCCTGCGATGAAAATCCCGTAGGCCAATACGGCGAAGAAGGGGCCCGCACCTTGGGTGCGGGCCCCTTCTTGTTTCCGGCAACGGACCCTTCGAAGGCACCCGCCGCCGAACCACCCACCCCGACTTCCGGTGAGGCACCATGCGCTGCGTGATCGCCCGTTATCCCTTCGACCTCTTCAAGATCGATGTCGAGACATCGATGGAACGCGTCCGGCCCGAGCCCGTCACGGGGGTCGGCGTCGTCATCGGGCGCCGTGTCTTTCCGGTCAAGCAGGTGGGCGAGGTGATCACGGGCCAGGACCGCCGTGACTTCACCATCGGTGAGGTGACCAGGGCCCTGACCCGTCTCGGCTTCACCTGCCGCGCCGCACCCCAACAGCCCCCGCCCACCCCCGGCCCGATGTACGGACAGCCCATCGGGTGGGGCGACTGACGGACCTGCTCGGCAGACGCGTCGCGTCGCGGACCTGCTCGGCGGCGCGGCGCGTCGCGAACGTGCTCGGCGGCGCGGCGCGTCGCGAACGTGCTCGCCCGGCGCGTGGTGTCAGTGCGAGGCAGGTCGGGTGGCGGGCTGGAGTCGGAACGAGACGGCTTCCATCAGGCGTTTGCGCTGCGTCTTCTGGACGGCGGCGATCCGCCAGCGGCCGTCGGACTCGCGGACGACCGTGTAAGTGGCGAGCTTGCCCAGGCGCTTCGGCCTGCGTTTGCCGACGTCGCCGCACGTGGTGACGACCGCGGTGTCGGCGCCGTAGAAACGGATGTCGTCGATCTCGACGGTCAGTTCGGTGCCCTTGAGGAACCCGTCGAACAGGGCCTGATGGGCGCGGCCGATCTCGCTCCCGCCGCGATAGACGGTTCCGGCGAAGGTCACGTCGGACGCGTCGTGCGTGAAGCACCGGCCGTAGGCGGGGCCGTCGCCGTGGTTCCAGGCCGCGCGGCTTTCCTCCAGGAGGGCGCGGATGGCGTTGGCGTCCGCTTCGCGTGCGAGGTGGGCGGTGTCGGTCATCACTTCTCGGCCTCCGGCTTGGTGGACGGGTCCCACAGGAACGAGATGCGCTCCATGACGGACTGGCGCTCGGTGTTGTGGAAGGCGGCGATCCGCCAGTCGCGGCCGCTCTGGCGGATCAGCGTGTAGGTCTGCGTCTTGGACAGTTCGCTCGCCTTCTTGGGCGTGCCCGTGTACGTGTCGCCGCGGGTGGTGACGATCGCCGTGTCGGGGCCGTAGAAGCGGATGCCGAGGAATGAGTCGGCGAGCCTGGTGTCCTTGAGGAAGCCGTCGAACAGGGCGCGATGGGCCGCGGTGATGTCCTTGCGGCCCTGGTAGTGGGTGCCGACGTAGGTGGTGTAGGTGGCGTCGGGGGTGAAGTGCTCGCCGTACGCGGTGGCGTCGCCGCGGCCCCATGCCTCGGTCATCGAGCGCAGTACGTCGCAGACCGCCCGGTGGTCGTCGGCCGTCGCGGCTCCGGCGGCGGTCGGGGTGACGTCCGAGGTCACCACGGTGCAGTCGCTCTCGCCGAGGTTCTGTATGTCGGAGGTGGCGTCCAGCCACAGGTAGGCGGATCCGGCGGCGACGGTCAGGGCCAGCGCGGTCGCGCCCAGGACCCGTTTGACGGTACGGCGCCGGGAACGGCGGGGCGGGGCGGCGGTGATGGTCGGCTCGGGTGGTGCGACGGCGGCGGCGCTCATGATGTTCCCCCTCGTGGTAACTTCATAGAAGAAGTTGCTGCGTTGCAGATTTATCTTCCTTGAAGAAGAGATTAGGGAGTGGGGAAGCCTGTGTCAACGTCGTCCATGCGATCCGACGCGAGCCAGGTCTATCGCCGGTACCTGAGTGCCGTGATGCTGCACGGCCACGCGAGTGCCAGAGCGTGCGGACTCGGCGCCACCGACCTCTACGCGCTGAACATCCTCCAGTTGTCAGGGGCGATGACTCCTGGCGAACTGGCCGAACGCACCGGCCTGACGACGGGGCCGACCACTCGCCTGATCGACCGGCTGGAGCAGGCGGGCTACGTCCGTCGCGTCCCCGATGCCGGAGACCGGCGCAAGATCATCGTCGAGCCGGTCGGAAAGCCCCTCGAACTTGATCGGGTCATGGCCCCCGCGCGGCAGAGAATCGGCGAGATCCTCGGAAGCTGCACGCCGGAGCAACTCGATGCCCTCTTCGACTACTTCACCCGCGCCGCCGAGGCCTACCAGGAAGCCGCCGAGCAACTGCGCGACGACACCGCCGACCGCTGAAGCTCGGCGCCCCGGATCCGCCCGGACGGCCAGGTCCCATCGGGTCGTTCGCGACCAGGACCTGAGCGAGGTGGCCGGCACGGCCACGGCTCCTGACGGAATGACGGACTGACGGACTGACGGACGGACGGATGCCTGCCGTGCTCGACGGGCGCGCGGACCGGGGCGCGTCCTCGCTCGACCGGCGCCCGGACCGGGGCGCATCCTCCTAGGAGGGCTGCGTAGAGTACCCGCGGTCATCGATTGGAGAAGACGGTGGACGCGGTCGAGTTCCCCCTCAGCGCTCGGGTGCGTGGGGCCTGGCGATGGCTCGTGGCCACGAGCGCGGCGGGTGCCGTACTCGTCGGAGCCGCCGTGGCGTCGGTGGTCGCCGACGCCTCCGGCTGGGCGTCGGTGCCGCGGGCGATTCAGGCAGGTTTGGTGCTGGTGACGCTGTTGGTGCTGCCTATCGCATGGGTGGGAGTGCACGCTGTGTGGGCGCTGCGGGGGCGGGCCGAGCTGTTCAGCGCCGCCAAAGAGCACCCGCGGCGGCGTCCCACCGACCGACAGTTGTTCAACCACCTGCGCAACGAGCACCCGCTCACACCGCTGTGGTGGATGGTTTCCATCCTCGGCGGCCTTGGTGCGCTCTGCCTGGGGGTCGCGCTTCCGTTCGCCCTGGCGGACGGCGCCGTAGGGGCCGGTGTACTCCTCGGGACCGGGCTCGCCGTGTCCCTGGCCGCCCTGACCTTGGCCGTGCCCGGCATTCGCCGCGCCGCCCGCCAGGGCTCCGAGGACCGAAGGCGGCGTACCGAGCTGTGGCACCTGCCCACCGCCGTCGAACGCCGGCTCACGATCCCCCTCCTGGGCGCCGGCGACGGGGCACACCCCGGTGCCTGAACACACGGCCACCGCTGCCCTGCGACGAGTACGCGGGGGGCCGGTAAGGCGCAGCGGGGCCAGGGCCCAAGGCCCAGTTCACCGAGAGACGGGCTGCCCCTCTCGATCGTGCCGCTCTGCAGCCGACTGAATCGACCAACAAGTCCCAGGTGCCTCCGCAGCACGCGGTCGTGTTCCCTCTCGCGGGGTAACGCCCTCGCGGGCCCTGTCGTGCTGACCTGTGCGGATGCCTTCTCCTGGCGGTGGCCGTGTGTCGGGGGATATCGCTGTTGACCGTGGTTCCCCCGACTCCTAAAACACGCGGAGGGCGCGGAGCCGAGGACGAGACCGGAACCGCGCCGGTACGGCTCCGGTTGTGCTCGCTTCTGCAAGGGATTTCCTGGGCGTGCGCGGCGACCCATCGCAAAAGGAACGCGCATTCTGTTACTGTCCCCGCAAGCAGAACCGAGATTCTTTTTGTGGAGGTGTGGTGCCGCGGCTCACCGACGCGCGCAAGGAACTGCGGCGGGCCCAGATCGCCGAGGCCGCCGTGCGCTGCTTCGGCCGTAACGGCCTGGAGCGGACCTCGATCGCCGACATCATCGCCGAGTCGGGACTCTCGGCCGGCTCGATCTACGCGCACTACCGCAACAAGGCCGACCTGGTCCAGGCAGCCGCCCGCGAGGTGCTCGCCGAGCGCGCCAAGGTCCTCGGTGAGCACGCCGCGAGCGACGCCCCGCCGGACCCCGACGAACTGCTCGCCCGCCTGGTCGCGGCGATCGACCCCGCCGAGGCCCGGGTCGGTGTGCAGACCTGGGGCGAGGCGACCACCAACCCGGCCATTCGCGACATCGTCGTCGACATGACCGACCGTATGCGGGCGATGCTGCACGAGTGCGTCACGGCGTGGCTGGTCAAGGTCGAGCACCACGAGCCGGCCGAGGCCCGGGAGCGCGCCGCCCCGATCGCCCACCGGGTCATGGCGCTCTATCAGGCCGAACTGCTGTACACCGCCTTGCA
Organism: Streptomyces sp. NPDC036764; assembly: GCF_055609385.1. NCBI lineage: Bacteria > Bacillati > Actinomycetota > Actinomycetes > Kitasatosporales > Streptomycetaceae > Streptomyces > Streptomyces sp. NPDC036764. Next base: position 325,496 of record NZ_JBVJPT010000003.1, on the reverse strand, counting down.
GTCACCGACCGAGGAGGCAACGCCATGACCACCCCGACCGCTTTGTTCGCCGGCCGCAGCGTCTTACGTGTCGGCTACGGCGCCTTGCAGCTCGAGCGCCTGCACGACCGCCGCGGCGAGGCCGTCGCACTGCTGCGCCGCGCGGTCGAGCTGGGCGTCGACCACGTGGACACCGCCGAGTTCTACGGCTTCGGTTTCGCCAACGACGTGATCCGCGAGGTGCTGAGCCCCGAGGACCGCGTCCTGGTGGTCACGAAGGTCGGCGCCGACCCCGACCCGGGCGGGCGCCTGCCCTTGCGTCTGGCGCAGCGGCCCGAGCAGTTGCGCGCCAGTGTCGAGGACAACCTGCGCAGCCTCGGTGTCGACCAGCTCCAGGTGGTCAACCTCCGCCGCCTGGACTCCGGTCCCGGCCTGCGCCCCGAGGGCGACCAAGTGGTCGACCTCGACGACCAGCTCGCGGTGATGACCGCTCTGCGCGACGAGGGCAAGATCGGCGCGATCGGCCTGAGCAGCGTCACCCTCGACGGACTGCGCCGCGCCCTGCCGGCGGGCATCGCCTGCGTGCAGAACGCCTACAGTCTCGTCTCCCGTGACGACGAGGACATGCTGCACCTGTGCACGGCCCAGGGCATCGCCTGGGTGCCCTTCTTCCCGCTCGGCGGCGCCTTCCCCGGCCTGCCCAAGGCGACCGAGGAGCCGGCGGTGCACGCCGTGGCCGAGTCCCTGGGCGTCACGCCCGCCCAGGTCGGCCTCGCCTGGTTGCTGCACCACGCCCCGAACGTGCTGCTCATCCCCGGCACCGCCGACGCCGCCCACCTCGAGGCCAACATGGCGGCCGGCAAGATCACCCTCGACGCCGCGACCCTCGCCACCCTCGATGCCATCGAGTCCCGTTCCAACGAGGTCCCCATCGGCTGACGGGAGCAAGCGGACCCGGGTCGCGACCGCACGCCGCGACCACTCGCCGAAAGACCACACGCCGCCGGACCCGAGTCGCGATCACGCGCCGCGACTACACGCCGAAAAAGGACCACACGCCGCCAGACCCGGGTCGCGACCACACGCCGCCGGACCCGGGTCGCGACCGGACGTCGCGACCACACGCCGCGGCCGCACGCCGCCAGACCCCCCTGTCGGAACTCCCGCCCCGCCGGGACCCCCTTCACCAGGCCCTAGGTTTCTGAGGACGGATCATGAAGGCCATCATCTACCGCGACAACGGCGGCCCCGACGTTCTTCGGCTCGTCGACCGTGACCTGCCCGCGCCCGGCCCCGGCGAGGTTCGCGTCCGGGTCGCCGTGTCCGGGGTCAACCCGACCGACTGGCAGGCTCGTTCAGGCCCCGCCCACCCCAAGCACTTCTCCGAGGTCACCCCGCACCTCGACGGTGCCGGCACGATCGACGCCGTCGGTGAGGGGGTCGACCAGAGCCGGGTCGGTCAGCGGGTCTGGCTGTTCATGGCCGCCGCCGGGCGACCCACCGGTACCGCCGCCGAGTTCACCGTCGTGCCCGCCGAGCGGGCCGTACCGCTGCCCGACGACGCCGGGTTCGACGTCGGCGCCTCACTCGGCGTCCCCGCGCTCACCGCGCACCGCACGCTCACCGTCGCCGAGGACGGGCCGCGCCGTCTGCGGCCCGGGGCCCTCGACGGCAGGGTGGTACTCGCCGCGGGCGGGGCCGGAGCGGTCGGGCACGCGGTGATCCAGCTCGCCCGATGGGCCGGCGCCACCGTGATCAGCACGGTCAGCGGCCCGGAGAAGGCCCGGCTGGCCACCTCCGCCGGAGCCCACCACGTGCTCAACTATCGCGAGGGCGACGCGGCCGCCGAGATCCGCAAGATCGCCCCGGACGGCGTCGACATCGTCGCCGAGGTGGCGCTGGGCGCGAACCTCGCACTGGACCTGGCAGTACTGCGGACGCGCGGCACGATCGCGACCTACGCCAACGACGGTGGCAAGCCGGTCGAGTTGAACGTGCTGCAGACCATGGTGCTGAACGCGCGCTTCCAGTTCCTGGTGCTCTACACCGCCGGTCCGGAGGCGCGCGCCGCAGCCGTCGAGGACGTCGCCGCCGCCGTTCGCGATGGAGCCCTGCCGGTCGGCGAGGAGCACGGCCTGCCGCTGGTCCGCTTTCCGCTCGACCGCACCGCCGACGCGCACCGGGCGGTGGAGAGCGGCGCCGTCGGCAAGGTCCTGGTGGACGTCACGTCGTGACGCTCAGTCGGCCGTCGTGCGAGCCAAGCGCCACGAACCCGGTGCCCGCCATCTGATCACGACGGGCAGCGAAAAGGCCCGGGTCAGTGACCTGGGCCTTTTCGCTGGAGTGGGTGGGTGACGAGAACCCGAACTCGCGCTCTCAGCTTGGGAAGTGACGGCGCCGCCTCTCCCGCGCAGAGGTCACGCAACCCGTGGGGATCCGGCGTCAGGCGGGGCGGAGGGCCTCGTGCTCGTTCTCCGCGCCGAGTGGTGTGACGCCCTCGTCGCCCCCGGCCCCCTCGTCGCCCCCGGCCCCGTCGTCGCCCCCGGCCCCGCGCCGGGCGCGTAGGCGGTAGCGGAACAGGGCGAGGGCCCGAGCGGTGGTGACCGAGAGGGAGGCGAGAGCACCGGCCGCTGCCATGACGACAAGCGCCGGCCAGGCGTACGTGGTCTGCGCCAGCGTTCCGGAGCGGTTCATCAGCAGGCCCAGAAGCGAGGCGAGTTGGGTGAGGAAGAGGATCGGGAGCGCCTGGGGCAGCAAACGCAGTGCCGTACGCCACCACGGTCGCCGTGCCGTGTGCCGCGCCCATCGACGCGCCCGCAGGACGCCGCGGATGCCGAGGCCCGTCGCCAGCAGGGTCAGCGCCGCCAGGACCCAGTCGGCCGTCATCGAGAAGGGTTCTGCCACCTCGGGACTCTTGCCCCGCGCGAGGTCGACGAGGCCCAGCGAGATCTGGGCGGCGTCGTCTCCGGAGATCAGGCCGGTGTTGGTGACGACCGCGATGCCGACCTTGCCGTCCGGCAGCAGGGTGGCCATGGAGTTGTGGGTCAGGAGCTGGCCGTTGTGCTGGATCTCCTCGGTCCCGTCGTCGTGCCGGTACCGCGCCCAGCCCATCGCGTAGTCCGTGTCGCCCGGCACCCGCGGTGGGGTGTGGGTGAGCCGGATGGTGCGTGCGGTGGCGATGCGGCGGCCGTCGGCCGACACGCCCTGGTTGTTCTGGGCGATCAGCCACTGGGAGAGGTCGTCCGCGGTGGTGACGACACCGTGGCCGCCGGCGGTGAACCAGCGGGGGTGCGCACGGGCGAACGTCGTGCCGTACGCGCGGACGTAGCCGCGGGCCTGGTCCGGCATCTCGGTGGTCGTGTCGACGGACGCGGTGTGTGTCATGTGCAGCGGGCCGAAGAGCTTTGCGGACAGGTAGTCGGCGAAGGGCTGTCCGCTGACGACCTCGACCAGCCGTGCCGCGACGAAGTAGTTGGGGTTGTGGTAGCGGTGCCGGGTGCCCGGCGCGGTGGCGAGGTGCGCCTCGCGCATCGCTGCGACGGCCTCCTTGAGGGTGTGCGGTTGGGCGCGGGTCAGATCCGGGTAGGCGGAATCGGCCATACCGGAGGTCTGGGTCAGGATCTGCCGGACGGTGATCTCCCGGGAGCGCCGGTCGGCCATCGTGAACTCGGGCAGATAGCGGTGCACGGGCTGGTCCAGGTCGACTTCGCCCGCCTCGACCAGTTGCATGACGGCGAGTGCGGTCATCGACTTCGACAGTGACGCCACGGGCAGGCGCGTCCGCTCCGTCATGGGCCGCCCGGCCGCGGTGTGCCCGTACCCGGCGGTGTGGACGACCCGGTCGCCCTTGGTCACGGCCACCACCGCGCCCGGCAGACGGGTCTGCTCCAGGTAGTCGCGTACAAATCGGTCGATCGAGGCTGGATCCAAGGTGGCGGTGGCGGTGGACCGCGTGGCCGAGGAGGTGGCCGAGGAGACCGGTACGGCGGTCGCCACGATCGCGACAGCGAGCGCGGCCAGCACGGTGCCGAGTCGGCGACGCCTACCGGCAAGGACGGTGAACGGCTTCATGGAACCCAGTGCACCCGTCCGCCCCCTGCCGGCGCACTGGCGCACATGAGAGTCCAGGGGTAGTGCTTGCACTACTGCTTCAAGATCTCCGGCTCGCTAGGGTCGACCGATGCGACATCGGACCGCGTGGCAGGCGCTCGGCCAGAACCCGCTCAAGGTGCTCGGCTCGAGCTGGCCCTGGCGGTCCTTGGTATACCTGCTGTCCGGTGTCGTCTTCGGTGCCGTCACCAGCGTCGTCCTCGTGGCCGCGCTCGTCGCGGGAATCGTCTCGCTGGTGGTGTTGGTCGGGGCGCCGATCCTGCTCGGTGTCGTGGTGTCCGGCGTCGCCGTCACCCGCTTCGAGCGGTGGCGTCTGCGGCTGGTGGACCTGGACCCGGTGCCCGACCCGCACCAGGCCCCGGAACGCGCGGGGCCCGCCAACTGGGTGCGAACCCGGCTGCGGGAGCCGGCGACCTGGCGTGAGCTGGGCTTCACGGCCGTGTCGGCGACCGCGTTGTGGTGGATGGACTTCCTCGTTCTGGGCTTCGCCCTGGTCCTCCCCGTGCTGGTGATCATGTCGCCGATCGACGATCCCGGGGCCTGGCCGCTGGTGATCGTCGGCCTCTGCCTGCTCGCCGCCGCGCCGTACACCATCACCGCCTGGGCCGGCGCCAGGGCCGCCGTCACCCGCCTCATGCTGGCGCCGCGCGACAGCGAACTGGGCCGCGAGCTCACCGACGTACGGGCTTCCCGGGCGCGGCTGGTCGACGCCTTCGACGCGGAGCGGCGCCGGATCGAACGGGACCTGCACGACGGGGCGCAGCAGCGGCTGGTCTCCCTCAATGTGATGCTCGGCCTGGCCGCCCTCGACGCCGAACCGGACTCAACGCTGGCCGGACAGCTCGCCAAGGCCCAGGAGCAGGTCGGGCTCGCCGTCGACGAGTTGCGTGAACTCAGTCGTGGCGTCCATCCGAAGGCGCTCACCGACCATGGCCTGGCCGCCGCTGTCGAGAACCTGGCGGGGCGCTCCGCGCTCCCCGTCAACGTCGACATCCGTCTGCCGCGTCGTCTGGAGCTCTCCGTGGAGACGACGGCGTACTTCGTGATCGCCGAGGCCCTGACCAACGCCACCAAGCACAGTGAGGCGACCCGGACCGAGGTACATGCCCGCCTGCACACCGACGTCCTCGTGTTGTCCGTCAGCGACAACGGCGTCGGAGGCGCTTCCCCGGAGGCGGGCACGGGCCTCATCGGCCTGGCCGACCGCGTCGCCGTGGCGGACGGCAGGTTCCGTATATCCAGCCCTCAGGGCGGGCCTACCCTGCTGCATGTGGAGCTGCCGTGCCGCTGACCGTCGTACTCGCCGAGGACTCCCCGCTGATGCGGGACGGCCTGGTCGGTGTGCTCACCCGCTTCGGCCACCAAGTGCTCGCCGCCGTCGGCGACGCGGACGCCCTGATCGGCGCGGTGCGGGAACACGACCCCGACATCGTCGTCACCGACGTGCGGATGCCACCGGACAACACCGACGACGGCCTGCGCGCCGCCGTCGCCCTGCGCCAAGAGCACCCCACCCTGCCGGTCCTGGTGCTCAGCCAGTACATCGAGCAGTCCTACGCCGCCCACCTGCTCGACCTGGGCAGCGACACCGGGGTCGGCTACCTCCTCAAGGACCGCGTCAGCGCCGTCGGCGAGTTCGTCGACGCGGTCACCCAGGTCGCTGCGGGCGCGACGGTCGTCGACCCCGAAGTGGTCCGCCAACTCCTCAACCGCCGCCGCGACCCCCTGCAACGCCTCACCCCACGCGAACGCGAGGTCCTCGCACTGATGGCAGAAGGGCGTACCAACGCCGCCATCGCCCGCGAGCTGTACGTCACCGAAGCGGCGGTCAACAAGCACGTCAGCAACATCCTCCAGAAACTGGACCTGCACCTCGACGGCCAGGTACACCGCCGGGTCCTCGCCGTCCTCACCTACCTCCGCGCGTGACCGGCGAGTGGCGGTCGGCACCGGCCGGCCCGGCCGACGGGAGGATCCGCTCGTGATGTGATCGCCGCCACAGAGACGCCGAGTGCCGAGCGGACAGGGCCGGTTGTGGAACTTTCCCTGCGTGACCGGATACGCGCCGGCGATCCGGAAGCCTTCGCCGAACTGTTCGGCGCGCATGCCCGGGCCGTCTACGGTCATGCCGCCCGCCTGTCGGCAGACCGGGGCACCGCGGAGGACGTGGTGTCCCTCACCTTCCTGGAAGCCTGGCGGCTCAGGGAGAAGCTGAGACCCGAAGCCGCGGCCCTGGACGACGACGCCGACGCGCCCGGCGACGACGGACTGCGCCCCTGGTTGTACGGCATCGCCACCAACGTTCTGCGCAACACGCGCCGCGCCGCCCGCCGGCACAGCGCCGCGCTCGCCCGGCTCCCCGAGCGCCCGGCGGACCGTGACACCCTGCCCGACTTCGCCGACGACGTCGTCGGGCGCATGGAGAAAGCCGAGCGGCTCGCCGCCGCGCAGGCCGCGCTCGGCCGGCTGCGCAGAGCCGAGCGTGAGGTGTTCGCACTGTGCGTCTGGTCGGGACTGAGCTACGCGGCCGCGGGCGAGGCCCTCGGCGTGCCGGCGAGCACCGTACGGTCGCGGCTCGCGCGGGCAAGGCAGCGTCTACGGACGTTGTCGGAGGCGGAGTTGGCCCGGCGCACGTCCGCCGGGCGCCCGGCCAGGTACTCGGGGGCGCCAAGTGCCGCCGCGATACCGGATGTTCCACCTCAGCAGGAGAAGCCGGGATTCGGCCCGCGCACCGGACAGGTACCGGGTGGCCGTCCCGAAACGGCCCGGTCGACCCAGGAGAAGCACCGATGAACCCCGAAGAGCGCGAGGAACTGGCCAGGCTGCTGCCGAGCCCGGGTGAGCCGGTCCTGACGGGCGACCGCCACGACCTGCTGAAGGACCATCTGATGAGAGAGCTCACCGAGTTCAGAGAGTTCACCGAGCCGGCCGCCCCGGAACGCCCGGACGTCGCGACGGCACCCGGCGGGCGAGCGCGCGCCCCCCGCCGCCGGTTCGCCGTCATCGCCGTACCCCTCGCCACGGCGGCGGCGATCGTCGCCGTGGTCCTCGCCGGCGGCGTCGGGTCCAGGACCGCCACGACCGATGCGGAAGCGGTCGACCTCCTCAATCGCATCGCCGAGGCCGCCGCCGCGAAGAAGTCCGTGCCCGTCAGGGACGACCAGTACGTATATGTCCGCACTCAGGGCTCCATGAAGTTCTCGGCGAAGGACATACGGATCCTGCGCGAGGCGAGTTGGACCGCCGTCGATGGCAAGCGCGAGGGACTGCGCCGGGTCACGGTGCTGGTGGGTCCGCCGTTCCGGCCCCGGGACCCGTTCTCCTCGTACTCCAAGGGCACTCACGACATGCGGCTGAGCCCCGACCCGAACGTCACCACCTTCCGTGAGCTTCAGGCGCTGCCCACCGACCCCGATTCGCTGCTGGAGAAGATCTACGCCGACACGAAGGGGGAGGGGCAGACCAGGGAGAGTGCGGCGCTGGAGAAGATCGGCGACATGCTGCCCGACGCCGCGCTCCTGCCCGAACTGGACGCCGCGCTCTACCGCGCGGCCGCGAAGATCCCGGGCGTCTCGGTCGTCACCGACGCCGAGGACTACACCGGCCGCTCCGGCATCGGCCTGAGTTTCAAGGAGCGCGACGGCCGCACGGTCTGGGTCTTCGACAAGAAGTCCCTCGACTTCCTGGGCACGGCGGACGAGGCGCTGGTGGATGTCGGGATCGCGGACAAGGCGGGCGAGACGCCGGCCGCGTGACTCTGATTCAGACCGTCCCGCTAGTGGCCGATCTCGTCCAACTCGGCGAGTTCCTCGTCGGAGAGCGAGAGACCCGCGCCGGCGACGTTCTCGCGCAGGTGCGCCACCGACGAAGTGCCGGGAATGAGCAGGATGTTCGGCGACCGCCGCAGCAGCCAGGCCAGGGCGACCGACATCGGTGTCGCGTCGAGCCGGGTGGCCACGGTGGAGAGTGCCGTGGACTGCAGCGGGGTGAAGCCGCCGAGCGGGAAGAAGGGCACGTAGGCGATGCCCTGATCGGCGAGATCGTCGATCAGGTCGTCGTCCTGGCGGTGGGCGAGGTTGTACAGGTTCTGCACGCACACGATCGGCGCGATCGTCTGCGCCTCGGCGACCTGTTCCGCCGTCGCGTTGCTCACTCCGAGGTGCCGGATCAGGCCCTGCTGCTGGAGTTCGACGAGGGTCTCGAAGGGCTCGGCGAGCGAGCCGGGCCGGGGACCCTGGGCGTCGCCGAGCCGGAGGTTGACCACGTCGAGCGAGGCGAGTCCGAGGTCATCGAGGTTCTCGCGGACGGCGCGGCGCAGGTCTTCGGGCCGCCGGGCGGTGAGCCAGCCGCCCTGGTCATCGCGGGCCCCGCCGACCTTGGTCACGATGTGCAGCGCTGCGGGGTAGGGGTGCAGCGCTTCTCGGATCAGTCGGTTGGTGACGCGTGGTCCGTATGCGCCGGCCGTGTCGATGTGGGTGATCCCGAGGGCGGCGGCCTCGCGCAGGACGGCGAGCGCGCCGTCGCGGTCGGCGGGCGGGCCCATCACCCCGGGGCCGGCGAGCTGCATGGCGCCGTAGCCGAAGCGGGTGAGGGTCAGGTCGCCCAGGGTCCAGGTGCCGCCGGGCAGTGACGCGGAGGGTGTGTTCATGCCGGTGTCTTTCCTGCTGTGCCGGGTACTGCCCGCGTTCTTCGTTTCGCTCATGCCGTCGATGTTCGCCCGCCCACGAGCGGCGCATCCAATACCGGCTCGGTGCTCTGTCATACCCGGCAGGTATCACCGGGCTAGGCTGTGGCCGTGGACACTTTGGAGACCCGCGAGTTGAGGTACTTCGTGGCCGTCGCCGAGGAACTGCACTTCGGCCGCGCCGCCGAGCGCCTCGGCATGGCCCAGCCACCGCTGTCCCGGGCGATCCAGCAGCTCGAACGGCGCCTCGGCGTCCGCCTGTTGGAACGCAACCGGCGCGGCGTCGCCCTGACCGGCGCCGGAGAGATGCTGCTGCACGAGGGCCGCGCCGCTCTCGACGCGACCGCCGCCGCCGCCCGCCGCACCCGTCGTGCCGGTGGCGGCGACGGTCCGGGCGGCCCCCGTAACCGCCTGGTGCTGGCGGTGAAGGCCGCCGCGGCTCACGAACTGCTGCAGAAGCTTCTCGACGCCTACGCGGCCGAGCCCGATGCCGCCGAGCTCGAGGTGCTGCCGTGCGGCTTCTGCGAGCAGGAGGAGCTGCTGCGCGACGGCCGCGCCGATGTGGCGCTCATGCACGCGCCGTTCAACTCCCTCGCCGGGTTCGACAGCGAGGAACTGCTGACCGAGGGGCAGATCGCCATCCTGCCCGCCGGGCACCCCCTCGCCGCGCGCAGCACTCTGTCCCTGGCCGACGTCGGCGACATCCCCGGTCTTCCGCTGGCCCGCTGGCCCCGCAACGGCACCTACCCACCCGGCCCGGGCCCAGAGATCCGCGACCAGACGCAGTTGGCCCAGCTCATCGCCCTCGGACGCACCGTGGCCGTCTTCCCCGACTCCGCCCGCGCCTGGCTGTGGGCCGAGCACGCCGCCGTCCCCCTGACCGACGCACCCCCCGTCGTCACCCACATCGCCTGGCCCGCGCACAGCCGCTCCCTCGCCCTCGCCGGGCTGATCCGCACAGCCGCACGACTGTGACCCTCTCGGGCCTTGCACCGCCGCCGCTTGCCCGCCGGCCCCCACGACGAGCAGAACGCGGGAGGGATCAGTTCCCGGACGGGGAGTTGTAGAGCTGCGCGGGGTCGCCCGAGAGGGCTGCTTTGACGAAGCGGCATGGCGCCGGCGTACGCAAGGCTGGGGTCGTCGACCAGTACCTCGATGGCCCCGGCCTGTATGCCGTCGAGGCTGGCCCGTGCGACATCGGCCGGGTCGATCATGGGAACGTCGCGTCCCGCCATCATGTCGGTGTCCGCGGCGCCCAGGTGCACGCCCTGGACAAGGGTCCCTTGACCGGCAAGCTCAAGGCGCACGCCGTTGGTCATGTTCCACTCCGCGGCCTTGGCCACGGCGTAGGACCCCGTCCCTTCGCCCACGTAGGACTCCGCCTCACTCCGAAGCCGAGCGGCGAATCGCCGGGCCCAGGCCGAGAGGCCTGGGCCCGGCAGCGGGCGCCACGAGGTCGGTGTCCCTTATAGGACGGCCTTGTACCCCTGCCAGCCCGTCGCGATCCTCGTACGACCGCCGAACGACCCCTTGCCGTCACCACTGTTGCGGTACAGGTTGCCGCTGGTATCGCGCGAGACGAGGTCGGCCCTGCCGTCGCCGGTGATGTCTGCGACTCCGACGACCGCGTTGTAGGAGGCGCCCCAGTTCGAGAACACCTTCACGCGGGCCTTGAAAGTGCCCCCGCCGGTGCCGTCGTACCGGTACAGGTTGTTCGCCGTGTCCTGGGCCAGGAGGTCGCCGAAGCCGTCGCCGTTCAGGTCTCCGGCACCCACGACCTTCTTGTACGTCTTCCAGTTGTCGTACAGCTTCACGCGCGCCGACAGCGTGCCCGTGCCGGTGCCCTTGTACAGGTAGACCGTGCCGGTCGAGGCGTTGCGGGCGATCAGGTCCGGGCGGCCGTCACCGCTCACATCCCCCGGCGAGGTCAGCACGTCGTACTGGCCCCAGCCCGAGGTACCGAGTGAGGTGTACGGCGTCGAGGGCGTCGCCGCCTTGCCGCAGGCGGGGCGGTAGGCGCGCAGGGCGCCGCTGCTCGACCGGACCAGGACGTCGTTGCACCGGTCGCCGCTGAGGTCGCCGAACGGCACGAACCTCGAGGTGGTCGGCCAGCCCGCACCGGAGACCTTGCTGCCCAGCGTGCCCGTGCCGGTGCCGCGCTGGACGGTGAGGGTGCCGGAGGAGTCGAGGGTGAGGACGTCGCCGACGCCGTCGTTGCCCGCGTAGTCGCGCGGTGCCGCCGCTCCGGCCGTCACCGTGGTGGTGCCGGAGAGGGAGAGGGCCGCGCCCTGGCCGTCGGCGGGCTGGGCGGTGAGCGTCCAGGTGTAGGCGCCGTTGGTGACGAGGCGGCCCGCGGAGTCCTTTCCGTCCCAGGCGGCCTTGAGCAGACCGCGGGCGGCGGAGCCGGACACGGTACGCACGGTGGCGCCGGACGCCTTGTGCCGGACGGTCGCCTTCCAGGAGGCGGCGGGCTTCGACAGCCACCAGGTGCCGGACCAGCTCGCGGCCCCGGACGTGACCGTGGAGTCGATGGCCGACAGCGCGGATGCCGGAACGCCGGTCGGCACGAGGTGGACGCGCTGCTCGCGGTCGGCGTAGGCGACGCCGCCGCCGAATCGGTCCACGGTCCAGGTGGTGCCCACCCTGAGGTTGTCCCGGCCGAGGTCGGTCCAGTCGGCGAGCTTGCGGCTCGGCAGGTCCGTGTGATTCCCGCTGGACGGCAGTCCGTTGTGCAGATCGATGAGGATCAGCCCGCTGCCCGACTGGATGCCGCCGACGCGCTCGACGAGGTAGCCGTCGCCGAGCAGGACCCTGCCTGCCGGGGCGGTGGCGGTGCGCTGGGCCGTACGGTCGTAGACGCCCGAGCCCTTGACGTCGCCCCAGGAGTCCACACAGGTCCAGTACACCCAGCGGCCCACGGCCTGGAGGCTGGACGGAGTGCAGCCGTTGCGGGTGGTGAAGGACTCCACGGCGGTGCCGGACGGAAGCCGGGTGGCCGTGACCTTGCCTCCCGTGGCCGCGCCGCTCCACAGGGTGTTGCCCCAGACGGCCGCGGCGACGCGGTCGCGCTTCTGCAGGACCTTGCCCGCCGAACCGTCGGGGAACTCGCCGATGTACTGATCGCCGGAGGAGGCGCCGTCGACGACCGCGTAGCGCCCGGAGAGGTCCTTGAGTTCGGGGCTGTCGTCGCCCGTGTCGAGGGCCGGGCCCCAGGCGGTGGTGCCGTTGGTACGCAGCATGGTCAGGCCGGACTCGGTGGCGTCGCGGCGGCCGTGGTGGCCGGTGCCGTCGGCGAACATCGGGATGCAGCGGGTGGCGCCGGCGGCGCAGTCGCCGTCCCGCCCGCTGACCAGTCCGTCCACGGTGGTCTTGGCGACGCCCGGGGTGCCGCTCGTGGTGAGCCAGGTGCTGCGATAGGCGCCGATGATCGTGCCGGGCTCGTACAGCGTGCTGTTGTCGGCGGTGGTGAGGATGCCGCTGCCGAGCGAGAGGCCGTTGACCTGCGCGGGCATCGACTGCACGGCGGCCAGGCGGCTGCGGGTGAGCGAGCCGTCGGCGGCCGGGGCGATCCGGTACACGCCCCAGTCGAGGTCGCCCCGCTCGACGTACTGCTCGGCGCCCGCCACGAGGACGGAGCCGTCCGGCGCCTGGACGATCCCATGGGCGGCCGGGTCCATGACCTTGGTCAGGTCGGTGTCCGTGCCGTCGGACGTGAGGGCCCACAGCGGCTGGCCCCGGTACCTGTTGTCACCGGGCGCCACCGGTTCGAGGCCGAGCGGCTTGTCACCGACGATCCCGTACGCGGCCTGGTAGGTCAGGGCGCCCGTGTCGAAGGTACGGGGCGCGGCGGACAGGTCGTCGCGGTCGTACAGGTCCGCCTTGCCGCGCCCGCTGCGCAGCCGCAGCACCGAGTCGGCGCCCAGCCGGAAGCCGGTCACCTCCCAGCCGTCCTCCGGGTTGACCCGGTCCGGCAGTGCGCTGAACGCGCCGGTGGCGAGGTCGACGATGCCCCAGTGGCCCCAGCTATCCCCGTCGGTGTCGTAGCGGAGGATGACCGACCGGGCGTCACCGTCCTCCACGACGATGTTGCCCGCACCGTCCGGCAGCCCGGTCACGGGCGTCTGCCCGACCCCGCCCCCGTCCTCGACGCGCCACAACTGGTAGGCGTTCGGGTTCCCGTTGACGCCGCTGGTGCTGGTGAGGACGTTGCTGCCGAAGGTCCCCCGGTAGGTGTGGTACTCGGGCACCGGCACCACGGTGGTGCCGCCCGAGGTGCCCGCGCCCTGGAGCAGGGTGACCTGCGAGTCCTCTTCCGAGTAGAGGGCCACGGTGTCGGAACCGTCCCCGTAGTAGCCGGGTTGGAAGGACGCGGCCTCACGGAAGTAGCCGCTGTCGATGTCGTACTGCACCGGGACGTCCAGCCGCTGCTCCAGTGCGGTCGTGGTGCCGGTGGCGTAGTCCGTCCACAGGAGCCGGTCGTCGCCTTCCTGGGCCCAAAGGAAGCCGCTGGTCCCCGCGTTGAGGATCTGCGTGGCCCTGGGGACGGCACGCGGGGCGGCGGGCAGCACGAACTCCCCTGCCACGGCGGCCGACTGCGGCGCGGCTGCCGCCGAGGACGGGACGGCGGCGAGCGGGAGGCCGAGCGTCAGCGCGGTCGCCAGGACGGCCGCGGTACGGGCCGCCGGCGGGCCGAGGCGTACTGAGCGTGAACCAAGAGTCGGTCTGTGTCTGTGTCCGGGTCTGTGTCCGGGTCGGCCGAGTCGGGCCACCGTTCCTCCTGAAAGGCAAGAAGAAGGCATGGCGGGACGTACGGCAACGCCCTGGCACTTCCCCCGGCCCCCCGGCCGCTCCCCCCACGCGCGTGGCGGGAGCCTAACAGCATGTTCATGACTGGCTGGGTCTGCCCGCCTGATCAGTCGGTCATCTGGGGCTGGTGACGGTCGGCTGCGGTTGGTGGGGTTGCTGTACTTCTCGCGGTGGTCACTGCTGCTGTTCGCCCGGCGGGATCCGCACGAAGCCCTCGGTCCAGGTGTCTTCGTCGAGTTCGTAACCGTCGAGGATGAAGCACTCCGGCTCGTCCCGGAAGCCCGGCAGCAGCCGGGCTCGCTTCATCCGCTCCTCTGCCCGCTCCCGTGTCGAGTAGATGCCGAGCAGCTTCACGTCGTCGCCGTCCTGCTCGTCGATGAAGACGCCGCCCTCGTCGACATGGACGGTCGAGTGTTTGTGGCCGGCCTCGTTCTGGTGGCCAACATGCCAAAGCGGGTACACGATCACGCTCCCGAAGCTATCAGCGCTTGAGCCGAGTCAAGTCCTCAGCGGTCTTGAAAACCGTCGTGGCAGCGATGTCATCGTGGGCTCAAATCCCACACCGACGGTGCACATGACAAACAAGCCGGCGATCTCGGGAAGGCCCCTTAAAGTGAACTGATCGTCCGCCGTGTGGATCAACGTCCCGGGTGGCGACCTGGCGGGCTTCGCCGGCTCGGGGGCCGACAAGGTGTACGTCACCCCGTTCTCGGTGAGCGGGGTCGCGCTGCGCCTGCACGAGGTGCTCGGCAAGAAGGGCGCCTCGGCGAGCGTGCCGAGCCCCTACCGGTACGACCTCACGCACAGCTTCACCACCACCGTGCCCGCCGCGCCGGTCGCGACGGTCCGTACCGGCCCTGGCGAAGACCGTCACGAAGGTGGGCGCCCCGGGCACACGGACGACGGCCGATCTGCAGAGCGTCCCGTCCTTCGGCGAGTCGGCGGGCGTCCACATCGGCGCCGCGGTGCCCGTCGCCGGTTCGGTCACCGAGTACGCCACCCCGGGCATCACCTACCGCCGACTGCTGTCCTACGGCACCGGTGAGCTGAGCCTGAACCTTCCCGACCGCACGTTGTCCGCCGGGACCGGGGCGGGCGAGACCCTCGGCGCGGCCCCGTTGCAGCCGGTGCGCAGGGAAGGGGGCGGTTCGAAGCGGAACTTCGGGAAGATGTCGCTGTACGAGCTGAGCACCTTCGGCGACACGACCGGCCACTCGGGAATCGACAGTCGCGCCACGTACTCGTACAAGCTCACCTCCGACGGCGTCACCTATGCCCAGGCCGACGGCCTCGACTGTGCTGGCGTGCCGTCCCCCCGGGAGCGGGGGTGTACGTCCTCTGCAGGGCAAACGAAGCACGCCTGCCGGACGTCGCGCAGCCGACGGGCGTCCAGTTCGCCCGGCATTGACCAGCCCGCCGGACAGCCTTCACCGGTCCGCAACCGAGCACGACCGCCGTTCGAATCCCGGGCCGGGCACTGTTAGGCTGCGCCCTCTGTTGTTAAACATGCAACTAATGCGCACATCATCGCCAGGAGAGGGCGACGGAGGGATGCTCGTCGACGACGCGTCCGCGGAGTTCCACGAATTCTTCGAACGCCACTATGCCGAACTCGCCCGTCTGGCACACCTCCTGACCGGCGAGACCGACGCGGCGGACGACCTCGCGGCGGATGCCCTGGTCGCCCTGTGGCAGCGCTGGGACCGGTTGCGGCAGGCCGACCACCCGCTCGCCTACGCCCGCGGTGTGGTGGCCAACCTGGCGCGCGGACGGATCCGCAGCGCGGTGCGCGAGCGACGCCGGATCACGCTGTTCTGGTCCCGCAGCCCCGAGAAGGTGGAGGGGCCGGACATGGCGGCCGTGCTGGACGTCCGCGCGGCGCTCGCCCGGTTGCCCTTCCGCAAGCGCGCCTGCGTGGTGCTGCGGCACGCCTTCGACCTGTCGGAGAAGGACACGGCGGCAGCGCTGGGCATCTCGGTCGGCACGGTGAAGAGCCAGACCTCGAAGGGAATGGCCGAGCTGGAAAGGATACTGGGCGCACGAGCGGCCGGGGACCTGGTGGCAGGGAGGAGGAACCGGTGAACGACGAGATCGCCCGTCAGATGCGCGAGGCCGCCGAGGCTCACCGGCCCGACCGCGCGCGGATGCTGGCCCGGGTGCAACGCGGCATGGCCGGCCCCGCCGTCCGTCACCGCGCGCGGCCGTTCGCGAGGTCCGGGACCAGGGTCGCGCTCGCCGGGCTCGCCGCCACCGGCATCCTGACGACCGGCGGCCTGGCCGTCGCCGCCATCGTCGCGACCCCGTCGCCGTCGGCCACCGTGACCGTGCCCGCCACCCCGTCCCCGACCGTCAGCTCCCCGCACCCGACATCGGCCCGACCCACCCCTGTCGCGCCGGCCCCGGCCACCCCGGGCAGCGCGCGCCCGACTCCGCCGGCCACCAGTCCATCGCCGACCGCCGGCGAGAGCCAGAACGGGCCGCTGTGGTCGGCCGGCTCGGTGGACCCGCGCAGCACCGTCTACTGGACGCAGAGCAACCTCGCCCTCAAGACGACCCAGCCGCTCACCTCGCTCACGGTCGAGATTCGGATCGTGCAGACCGGCGGGGCGAAGAACACCGGCACCTGGCAGACCCTGCCGAGTGCTGACTTCACCGTCACCGTCCAGGAGGCCGGCGGCGCGCTGGTCTACCGCTGGGTCCTCAAGCCGGGCCTGACCGTGCCGGCCGCGAGCTATGAGTTTGCCGCCCAGTTCAACAACGGCACCGGCGTGCGCCGTGCCTCAGGCGACGGCTACCGCGTCGACGCGCAGGGTTCGGGCGGCTCCGCGTCGGTCCGGGGAGGGTTCGTCCCGACCCGGTGAACGCCGCTGTGCGGCATGGGGACGAGTCCCCTTGCCGCACAACTCGATGGGAGAACAAGTACCCGCACTGCTGGGACGGGGTCCAGTCGGCCGGGCCGACGTCGGTCCCGTCGGCGTAGGTGGCCTCCATGGTGGCCGGCGGGTCGCCGTGGAACTGGGTGCGGACGGTGACAGCGGCCGTGAAAACTCTTCCCCCGATCGCGGCAACCTTTGTGTGCGTGGCGGCAACTGGCAGGTAACCGGGTCCGGATCAAGGCCCGCTGTGCCAGAAGGACATGCCGTTGTCAGATCAGAACCGCTCTCATCGCCGCCGTCCGGCTACCCGCCGCGTGCTCGCCGCCGCCGTGGTCCTCGCCGCCGCGGGTGCCGCCGTACCGCTGGTCGCGCTGGCCGCACGCACGCCGGAGGCCCGCACACCGACCCTGGCCGCCGCGGCGACCGGCAGCGGCCGCTACTTCGGCACGGCAGTGTCCTCGGGCAGGCTCGGCGACTCGACGTACTCCACCATTCTCGACCGGGAGTTCAACATGATCACCCCGGAGAACGAGATGAAGTGGGACACCGTCGAACCCTCCCGCGGGAACTTCAACTTCAGCCCGGCCGACGCGATCGTGGGCCACGCCGCCGCGCACGGCCAGCGCATGCGCGGCCACACCCTGGTCTGGCACTCCCAACTGCCCGGCTGGGTCAAGTCCATCACCGACGCCAACACCCTGCGCAGTGTGATGGACAACCACATCACCACCGAGATGACCCACTACAAGGGCAAGATCTACGCCTGGGACGTGGTCAACGAGGCGTTCGCCGACGGCGGCAGCGGTCAGCACCGCAGCTCGGTCTTCCAGGACGTGCTGGGCAACGGCTTCATCGAGGAAGCCTTCCGCACGGCCCGGAACGCCGACTCCTCCGCCAAGCTCTGCTACAACGACTACAACATCGAGAACTGGACCGACGCCAAGACGCAGGGCGTCTACGCGATGGTCAAGGACTTCAAGTCCCGCGGTGTGCCCATCGACTGCGTCGGCTTCCAGAGCCACTTCGGCGCCGGCGGCCCGCCGGCCGGCTTCCAGACCACGCTGTCCAAGTTCGCCGCGCTCGGCGTGGACGTACAGATCACCGAACTCGACATCGCCCAGGCGTCCGCCACCGCGTACGCCAACACCGTGCAGGACTGCCTCAACGTCGCTCGCTGCACCGGCATCACGGTGTGGGGCATCCGCGACAGCGACTCCTGGCGCACCGGTGAGAACCCGCTGCTGTTCGACAACAGTGGGAACAAGAAGCCCGCCTACGACGCGGTACTCACCACCCTGGGCGGCAGCAGCGGCGGGGGCACGGCGGGCGGCGGTACGACGGCCGGGGACATCACCTCCGGCACCGTCTACACGCTCTCCAACGCGGCCGCCGGACGCGTTCTCGACGAGCCCGCGGGGTACAACGGCAACGGCACCCCGCTCCAGGTGTGGGACGCCAGCGGTGCCGCCAACCAGCAGTGGCGGGCCACCAAGAACGGCGACGGCTCCTACACGCTGACCAACATCGCCAGCGGCCGGGTCCTGGACGAGCCGGGCAACCAGACCGGCAACGGTACGAAGACGCAGGTGTGGGACTCCAACGGCGGCGCCAACCAGCACTGGAAGGCCGCCCGGAACAGCGACGGCTCCTACACCCTGACCAACGTTGCCAGCGGCCGAGCCCTGGAGACCCCCGGCGGCAAGACCGCCAACGGCACCCCCGTCCAGATCTGGGACTCCAACGGCGGCGGCGCCAACCAGCGCTGGAACTTCAGGACGTCGACGTCGGCCCCGACAACGCCCACGCGGACGGGCGCCACGTGTGCTCTTCCGTCGACGTACCGGTGGAGCTCGACCGGTCCGCTGGCGCAGCCGGCGAACGGGTGGGACGCGGTGAAGGACTTCACCACTGTGACGTACAACGGCAAGCACCTGGTCTACGCGTCGAGCGTGTCGGGATCGTCGTACGGCTCGATGATGTTCAAGCCCTTCACGAACTGGGCGGACATGGTCTCGGCCGGCCAGACCGGCATGAGCCAGAAAGCGGTGGCGCCCACACTGTTCTACTTCGCGCCCAAGAACATCTGGGTGCTGGCGTCCCAGTGGGGCGCGTCGCCCTTCGTCTACCGCACGTCGAGCGACCCCACCGACCCGGGCGGCTGGTCCGCGCCGCAGCCGCTGTTCACCGGCAGCATCCCCGGCTCCAGCACTGGCCCGATCGACCAGACCCTGATCGCCGACGACCAGAACATGTACCTGTTCTTCGCCGGCGACAACGGAAAGATCTACCGGGCGAGCATGCCGATCGGGAACTTCCCGGGCAGCTTCGGCCCGTCGTACACGACGGTCATGAGCGACACGGAGAAGAACCTGTTCGAGGCGCCGCAGGTCTACAAGGTTCAGGGCCAGAACAAGTACCTCATGATCGTCGAGGCGCGGGGTGCGAATGAGCAGCGCTACTTCCGCTCGTTCACGGCCTCCAGCCTGAGCGGTTCCTGGACCCCGCAGGCCGCCACCGAGAGCAACCCCTTCGCGGGCAAGGCCAACAGCGGTGCCACCTGGACCAACGACATCAGCCACGGCGACCTGGTCCGCAACAACCCCGACCAGACCATGACCATCGACCCCTGCCACCTGCAGTTCCTCTACCAGGGCAAGTCCCCCACCGCGACCGGCCCCTACGACCGACTGCCGTGGCGGCCGGGTGTCCTCACCCTGCAGCGCTGACCCGCCTGATCCACGGTGATGGCGATCGGTGCGGTGCACCGGCGCGTAGACGAGCGGTCTACGGCGTGGGCACCTCCACCCGCTGACCGCTGCTCACCGCCTCGAGGAACCCCAGCAGCGGTCTACGGCGTGGGCGCCTCCACCCGCTGACCGCTGCTCACCGCCTCGAGGAACCCCAGCAGCGGTCTACGGCGTGGGCGCCTCCACCCGCTGACCGCTGCTCACCGCATCGAGGAACCCCAGCCGTGCGCCGGCTGGGGTTCCAATCGTTTGGGGACCAGGCGGAGGCTCGGCGAGGCTTGTCGGGCTGGGTGGGCTCCTGGTCCTGCGTCAGCACGATCATCCCCTTCGCCAAGGCTGCCTCGATCGGCGCCCGCACCGACGGCGGCATGGCCGGCTTCGCCTACTTGAGTTGTGTACCACCCGAGTTGTGATACGCGATCGTCTTGCGGATCAGGTTTCCGCCGTCGGTCTCAGGCGTCGTCTGCTCCGTCCACCCCGCACCGAACAGCAGGCCGGCGATGTGGGCGTTCGCCACCTGGTCCATGTGGCCGAAGAGCCAGTCCACCTTGTCGTCCTTGAAGTGGCCGGGAGTGTTGTTCCCCGCCATGTTGCCCACGGGGATCTGCCACAGGACCACCGGCTTGCCCACGGACTCGGCCATCGTCTTCCAGAACTTCAGCGAGGCGGCGGCCTTCTGGTCGGTCCAGAAGGTGTCACGGCTGCCGTGGGCCGGCTGTGCGTACCAGCCCGCGTCGCGGTCCGACACATCGGTGACCAGGAAGTCGGCGTTCTTCGCCCCGATGTCTGCGTAGTCCTTGACGCACTTCTGGAGGTTGCTCTCCCAGTCGAAGCAGGAGAGGTGCAGCCCCACGGCGGTGTTCGGCGCGTACTTGTGCGCCATCGAGATCAGGCACTGGGCGAGTCCGGCGGCGCTGTTCTCCTGCGATCCGCAGTCCGTCGGGTTGGCGCCCGTGACCTGCGCGGGAACCTGGTGCAGATTGCCGAGCGTCCGGGCGAAGCCCCAGAAGTCGGGCTCCAGGTCGATCATGTCGTGGTTCTTGCCGATCTTCTGGAGGAAGAACCGGTAGTCGTTCAGGTACTTGGTGAGCAGGTCACGCCTGTCGATGGCCTTGACCTCGCCCGGGCCGTCACCCTCGCCTGCCATGTCCCCGAGGTCGCGCAACGAGTACCAGGTCCACAGGTACTTCTGCGGTCGCGACTTGCCCTGGTAGGTCGCCTTGGCCGCCTCGGCGTCCTGCCAGGTCACCTGGTTTCCGGGCGCCGTGCTGGTGCCGCCCCAGCAGCCCCACCAGGCGGACCACTCAGCCTTGCAACGCGATGCCGTGTAAGCGTCCGACGAGGGCGCGGGCTGGCTGTGTATATAGGCGTAGCGCACGTCGAACGGCGCGGCGTTGAACGAGGCTTCGGTCATCGAGCCGCCGATGAACACCTTGTCACTGCCCATGAAACTCTTCGCCGACGTGCCGTTGGTGGCGGCCGGAGACGCCGGCGGAGACGCTGGGGCGCTGCTCGGAGCCTGGCTCGCCGGAGCGCTGGGCGTGGGCGTGCTGCCGGAGTTCCCCGGGTTCCCGGTGCCGCCGGCGACGCTGCCGGCCTCGACGAGCTTCCACTGCTGGTTGGCGGCGGCCTGGTCACGGTTCTGGACGATGCCGCGCCCGTTGGCCTTGGCGGCGACGCTCTTGACACCGACAGCCATGCCGCTGAAGCGATTGACCAGACGCACGTAGCCGTTCGACGACTTGGCCAGCTTGAACTGCTGGTTGGTGGCGTTCAGGTCGCTCCACTGCACGATGGCGGAGCCGGCGGTCTTCGACCAGCCGAGGTCGTCCAGCACCTTGCCGGAGCTCCGGTTCTGCAGCCGGTAGTACCCGTCACCCGAGTCGACGAACCGCCACTGCTGGTTGGCCCCGCCGTGACGGCTCCACTGCACCATCGCCGCGCCGTCGTTCTTGGCGGAGCCGCGGTCGTCCAGCACCTTGCCGCTGTTGCGGTTGACCAGCACGTACCACTTCTTCAGATCCGGGGTCTTCTTCTGATCTGCCGAAGCCTGGGTGACCACGACAGCCGAGCCGGCCACGATCACCAGGGAGAGACCCGCCCAGAAACCCCGACGCGCGAGCAACCGACGGCCACGGTGCTTCGGGCGGTCACCGCGCGCGCCGCCGTCGGCACGGTGGCCGCCGACGCGGGACGCCACCGATGACGTGGGTGGGCCGGGGACATGTCGGTGCTCTCGTTCCAGGGACATGCCTGTGCTCTCTTTCAGCCGTTGCATCTGACCGGACCACTTGGCCGGACAACGCTTAGTGGTCCGAGAGACCGAAAAGGTTGCCGCGAAGATCCACAGATTTTTTTCGCCTTGACCGCTTCCCGTTCGCTGCGGAGCACGGCACGCCTGACGCCGGTGGTGGCGAACGCCTGATGGCTGGTCGGGGAAGGTGGGGACGGCAGCGAGATCCCGACCCGGCAAGGCCGCTCCGAGCGCCTCGCCGACCTTGCGGCAGGGCATTCCCGTGCTGCCCTTCCACACCCAATGCGCTTGTGGACCACCTGGCCGCCCAACGAGAAGCCCACCATCCTGGACCCCACCCGTGACCGCCGGCATCTCCGACACCCTCGCCCTGGGCATCCTGTGCGAGGGGTACGGCATGTACTGCAAACGCGACCGCTGATCACCCCACACAGCAAAAAGGCCCGGGTCTCTGACCTGGGCCTTAGTCGTGGAGCGGGTGACGAGAATCGAACTCGCGCTCTCAGCTTGGGAAGCTGATGTTCTACCATTAAACTACACCCGCGTAAGACGCCTCTCCGTGATGATCCGGAGAAGGTGTCCGATTGCCTGGTTACTGTACCTCATCACCGGCCCCCGGCGCTGATGCCGCGGGGCCCGGGCGCGTTTCAGGGGGCGGATCCGCGTGCGGGGTACCGGAGTTGGGGCGTACCGTGGAGGGGTGGGAGAGGGGCCGGGCGGGGTCGGAGTGCCGCCTGGAGGGCCGTCCCTTTGATCCCGTAATGTGGCCTCCCGTCGTCAGGCGGGCAGCAGCCAGACGCGGCTCTTGGGGAAGGGACTCTAGGACTTGATGGAGCGCACCGTCGTCCGTTGTGCCGATGGGCACGTGTTCAGCACCGCTTCGTTCCCGATGCAGCAGGCCGATCGCCTCGGCCCCGGACGGCTCGTCCGATGTCCCCGCTGTGCCCGGCTCCGCAGTGTGGTGCCGGTGCAGTTGGAGAAGCAGTAGCGGGAGCGGTAGCACCGGCAGGACCCAGCAGCACCAGCAGTGACGCCTGGCGCGCGGGCGGCGCGATTGTCGTCGTCCCGCGCGCCTTGCGTATCCTCGGGGCGTGCTTCTCTCAGACAAGGACATCCGGGCCGAGATCGACGCCGGGCGGGTACGGATCGATCCCTACGACCAGACCATGGTGCAGCCGTCCAGCATCGACGTACGGCTGGACCGGTACTTCCGGGTGTTCGAGAACCACCGGTACCCGCACATCGACCCCTCGATCGAGCAGGCGGACCTCACGCGGCTCGTCGAGCCCGAGGGCGACGAGCCGTTCATCCTGCACCCCGGGGAGTTCGTGCTCGCCTCCACCTACGAGGTCATCACTCTTCCCGACGATCTCGCCTCGCGGCTGGAGGGGAAGTCCTCGCTCGGGCGGCTCGGGCTCGTCACGCACTCCACCGCCGGGTTCATCGACCCCGGGTTCAGCGGGCACGTGACCCTGGAGCTGTCCAACCTCGCGACGCTCCCGATCAAGCTCTGGCCCGGCATGAAGATCGGCCAGCTCTGCATGTTCCGGCTCACCTCGCCGGCCGAGTTCCCGTACGGCAGCGAGCGCTACGGATCCCGGTACCAGGGGCAGCGCGGGCCCACCGCCTCCCGGTCCTTCCAGAACTTCCATCGGACTCAGGTGTGAGCGACGAGGTGAGTGAAGAGGTGAGCGGGGCCATGAGCGGTGGCATCAGTGACGAGCCCGTACGTGAGAATCTGACCTACGAGCGGTTCGGCGTCGCCGTCCGTGAGCTCGCGCAGGCCATCGCCGACGACGGGTACGAGCCGGACATCGTGCTCAGCATCGCCCGGGGCGGCGTCTTCGTCGCCGGCGGGCTCGCCTACGCGCTCGACTGCAAGAACCTTCACCTGGTGAATGTGGAGTTCTACACGGGCGTGGGGACGACGCTGGAGATGCCCGTGATGCTCGCTCCCGTGCCCAACGCGATCGACTTCACCGACAAGAAGGTGCTGATCGCCGACGACGTCGCCGACACCGGCAAGACGCTGAAGCTCGTCCACGACTTCTGCGTCGAGCATGTCGCCGAGGTGCGGTCCGCGGTGATCTACGAGAAGTCCCACTCGCTCGTGAAGTGCGAGTACGTGTGGAAGCGCACCGATGAGTGGATCAACTTCCCGTGGAGCGTTTTGCCTCCGGTACATATGTCCGGCGAAGCGGCCAAGGTGAACAAAGAAGCACTCTGACGTGCTGCTATGCAAGGAGTCACGCCGCTGTTGGGCGCGGGCTCACAGTTGGGGTGGTACCTCGCCGCCGAGGAGGGTGATCAGGTTGGCCAGGCGGGCGTCGAGTTCGCGGCCGGCCTCGGTGATCTGCGGGTTGTCGTAGCTGTCGAACAGCAGGCTGGGCTGGTCGACGGCGAGTTTGGTGTCGCCGTCGGGGTCGGCGTAGATCACGGAGGGCAGTGGTGCGTGCAGCACGGCCGACGCATCCTCGCGGAACGCGCGTTCGGCGATGGTGTGGTTGCCCATGAGGTACTGGGTGGCCTTCCAGAGGGACTGCGAGCCGGCCATGAGGGCGCAGACGTCGCCGCGGTAGTAACGCATGAACCCGTGGGGGCCGTTGATCTCGGCGAGTTCGAGCGTGGCCTTCCAGGAGCCCAATTGGTAGAAGCGGTGGAGATCGGCCTCGGGGACGAGGGTCTCGAAGTGCTCGCACGCCGCGTCGTACGGACGCGGGAGCGTCACGACAAGCCTTCGGGCGGGGTGGTCGATGAAGACGCTGTCTGTCGTCATGGCCGTACCTGTTCGTCGTCAGAGCGGACGAGCTCAACGCCGTGGACGTCGACCGTGATGGAGGGGAAGTTGAGGTTGACGCTGTTGTCGGGGTTGCGGCGGAACATTCGCCGTCGCGTCGGCATGACCAGCCCGTCGAAATTCTTGTGGTGGCCGGTGTAATGGCCGACGAGGAAGCTGTTGTTGATCTCGGCGACGTAGTCCATGCGACGTTGCATGCCGAAGGCGTCGTAGTAGAAGACCGCGTTCGGGCTGTGTGTGGCGATGTCGGGCGGGAATCGCACCTGTAGACGCCGCCATGTCTGCCCCGCCTCGTGCCACGGTTCGATCTCGCGGGCACGCACGCCCGGATAGGTGAAGAGGAACGGGCTGGTGAAGTAGTTCCAGCAGGCGTAGCCCAGGAAGTAGCCGAGGTGAGCGGCGTCCCAGTCGGTGTTGCGCAGCATTCCCTTGAAGGCGGCTCGGGCGGGTGCCAGGGTCTCGACCGGTTCGCCGTCGAGTGTCTGCAAGGTGACGCTGTCGGTGGCGGCGTCGAAGGTCATCTGCCATTCCGGGCGGGTGAACGGGGTGAACACGATGTGTTCTCTGGCCGTGTCGATCGTCAGGATCTGATCGAAGCTCGTCCCCGGTGGCCAGCCCTTCAGCCCCCAGACCGGACCGTCGATGGAGACATCGGCCTTCAGGCCGCTCACGGTTTCCCAGAGTTCCTTGCCGCCGGCGGTGGCGATAGCCAGATCGAGGAGTTCAGTACTCATGACCTGGGCACTTTCCATAGAAAATGCGTACAAGAGCCAGTCTCTCGCAGCTCAGAGAGCATGCAACTCGAGTTGCGGGTCGCACCCGTCGGTCAGGTCAGCGCTGTGGGACCGCCATTGCAGCGGACAGGTATGAGAAAGGCCCCCGGCGAGAATGCCGGGGGCCCTTTTCGTGTCTGTGGGCTCTAGAACGTGCCCAGCTTCACGATCGACAGGAGTGCGATGAGCTGGATCGCGCTCGCGCCCAGGGCCTTCGGCCAGGGCAGGTCGTGGGACTTGGACACCATCAGGGTGAGCAGGGCGCCGCCCGCCACCCAGGTCGCCCAGCCGAGCGCCTGGACGAGGGTCGCGTCGCCGCCCGCAAACATGGCGAAGACCAGGCGGGGGGCGTCCGTCAGGGACATGATCAGCATCGAGAGGCCGACGGTGGGCTGCCAGGCGCCGTCGCCGCCGAGCTGGCGGGCCATGGTGTGGGTCACCACGCCCAGGACGAACGAGGACACCACCATGGCGACGGCCGTCGTCAGGACGATCGGGACCGCGTTGGAGAGGGTCGCGTTGATCGCGTCCTCACGTGCGGTGTCGAAGCCGAAGACGGCGAGCAGGCCGTAGAGGAACGTCACGATCAGGGCAGGGCCCCACATCGTGTAGTCCCGCATCTGGAGGAAGGTCTGCGAGGGGGACAGGACGACGCCGCGCAGCAGGGCCTTCCAGTGCAGGCGGGGGCCGATCGGGCCGGCCGGGGCCGAGCCCGCGTGGTAGGTCTCGCCCTGGGTGTAGGGGTCATCACCGACCGAGAACGCCTGGGTGTGGCCCGGGTTGTTCGCCGCGTACGGGTCCGGGGCGCCGCCGGGTCCGTGCGGGTAGCCGCCGTCGCCGAAGTACTCCGGCTCGCCGTGACCCGCCTGACCGCCGTGGCCGCCGGGGCCGTAACCGCCTTGGCCACCGCCCCTGTTCGCCTGCGGCCAGCCGCCGGCGCCGCCGTGCGGCTGCTGCGGCGGCGGGGGATAGCCGTACGACTGTCCCTGGGGCGCCTGCTGCCCGTACGGAGGTTGTTGGGGGCGCGTTTGCGGGGTGCCGTTGTTCCGGCTGCCCCGTCCGATCCTGAATCCAGCCACGTCTTCGAACGTACCTGGTCCCGGAGATCCGTGTGCCGGGCCCTGCGCTCAGGGCCCGGCTTTGCGGCCGACCTGTGACATCCCCTAGGGGGCGCGATGGCCCCCCTCCGGGTCGTCGGTCGGGGTTGGGCCGTACGGGGGAGGCCCAGGTGGGCGGGTCAGTGCAGCATGACCTGGCCCAGTCGCAGATAGCCCGAGGGCAGGCCCAGCGAGCCGGGGCCGAAGCTGGTCGCCTTGCTGGTGGTGATCCCCGAGGCAGCGCCGCGCAGGCTGTAGATCGCGCCCGCGGGGTGGTTCTCGCCGTCCGCGCCGACGGACAGGTCGGCGTGGCCGTCGCCGTTCAGGTCGGACAGGCGTACCGACGCGCCGAAGCGGTCGGCGGTCTCGGCCGTGCCGGGGACGCCGGCCGTGTTCTGCGTGAAGGACTGGGCGCCGGTCGCGGTCAGGCCGGTGGCCGAGCCGCGCAGCACGGTGACGCTGCCGGCGATGTCCGCACTGCCGACGTCCTCGTGGATCGTGCCGACGGCCAGGTCCGCGTACCCGTCGCGGTTGATGTCGGCGATGGACAGGGCGTTGCCGAACCAGTCGCTCTCCTCGTCCGAGCCCGGGACGCCGGGGGAGTCCTGGGTGATCGTGGCCTGCGGCTGGGTGCGGATGCCGGCCGCGCTGCCGAGGTAGGCGCGGATCGAGCCGCCGAGGCTGCTCGCGCCGTCGTCGCCGTACGTCGACGCGACGACGTCGGCGTAGCCGTCGCCGTTGAGGTCGCCGACCGTCGCCAGCTCGTAGGCGCCGTTCTTGAGGAACGCCTGGCGGGTGAGGCCGGAGGCGGAGCCCAGGTAGACGAAGGTGCCGCTGTCGTAGGTCTCCGCCTGGGCGCCGCTGACGACCAGGTCGGCGGTGCCGTCGCCGTTCACGTCACCGGCGGCCAGGCTCTGCGAGCCGTAGCTGGCGCCCGTGTACAGGTCGGTGGCGAGCTTGAAGCGGGACGCGGCGCCGGAGGCCTTGAGGAAGCCGCCCTTGTGGATCCAGATGTCGCTGCCGGTGCTGCCGACGGCGAGGTCGGCCTTGCCGTCCCCGCTGAAGTCGCCGACGGTCAGGGACATGCCGTACTCGTCGTGGGCCGAGGGGGCGGGGTCGGGGACGACCTGGCCGCCGGACAGGCCGCTCTTGGCGCCCCAGACGATCACGACGGCCCCGGCGTCGGCGTTCTCGCCCGTGGCGCCGATCACGAGGTCGGCGTAGCCGTCCCGGTTCAGGTCGCCGGAGGTGAGGGACTGGCCGAACTCGTCGTCCTGCTCGGCGGTGCCGGGGATGCCGGCCGTGTTCTGGGTGATGACGGTGCGGCGGGTGGCGCTGATGCCGTTCGCGGAGCCGTAGTTGACGACGACCGCGCCCGCGTCGGTCTTGCCGCCGACCGGGGTGTACGGGGCGGCGGTGGCGAGGTCGCGGTAGCCGTCGCCGTTGAAGTCGTCGGCGTACTTGGCGGGGGCCGCGGCGGCCGGGGCCGCGGTGAGCAGCGGGGCGGCCGTCAGGGTGGCGGCGACGGTGGCCGTGGCCAGGGCCAGGGAGTGGAGGCGGTTGCGGTTGCTGTTGCGGTGGTGCCGCAGCATGTGGGGTTCCTCCCGCGGTGGTGTGGGTGAGGTGGGGGCGTGCGGCGGGTCAGCCCGCCAGTACGTCGCCGAAGTACGTGAGGCCCGACGGTCCGCCCAGCGTCGTGCTGCCGAAGGACTTCGCGCCGGTGGCGGTGATGCCGGAGGAGCTGCCGCGCAGGGCCCAGGCGGAGCTCGCGCCGTCGTTCTCGCCGCGGGCGCCGGTGATCAGCTCCGCGCGGCCGTCCTTGCTGACGTCGGTGAGCAGGACGGAGTGACCGAAGTAGTCGTACGACTCGGCGGTGCCCGGCACCCCGCTGGTGTCCTGCGAGAACGCCTTGGAACCGGTGCCGGTCAGGCCGGCGGCGGAGCCGCGCAGGATCACGACCGAACCGGCGTCCGTCTTCCCGCTCAGGTCCTCGTTGGCCACGCCGACCGCGATGTCGGTGTAGCCGTCGCCGTTGGTGTCGCCGGCGTCCAGGCTCCAGCCGAAGGCGTCGTTCCGCTCGGACGCGCCCGGCACGCCGGTGGTGTCCTGGGTGAAGCGGACCGGGGTGCGGGTGCTCAGGCCGCTCGCGGCGCCGTACGTCACGGTCACCGCGCCGCCGGGGCCGCCGTTGGGCTCGTCGGTCGACTTCTCCATGAAGTTGCCGGTGACGATGTCGCCGTAGCCGTCCTTGTTCACGTCCGCAATGACAGCCGCGTAGCCGCCCGCGACCTTGCTGGAGGGCGTGAGGCCGACCGCCGAGCCCTTGTAGAGGACGCTGCGGGTGCGGTTGCCGCCGCTGATCTCCTCCTGGCCCATGACCAGCAGGTCCGACTTGCCGTCGCCGGTGACGTCACCCGCGACGATCTGGTCGGTGTTGATGCCGGTCTCCGCGGAGGTGTCGATGCCACCGAGTTCCTCTGCCCCGCCGGTGCGGGTGATGGGGCCCTCGAAGACGTTCAGCCCGGGGGCGGCGTTGTTCGCCGCCGCGAGGTCGGTGTCGCCGTCACCGTCGAAGTCGCCGGTCGCCACGGACCAGCCCAGCTCACTGCGGTACTCGGGGAGCGTGGAGATGTCGGTGCCGGACTTGATGCCGGTCGCGCCGCCCCACAGCACCGTCAGGACGCCGGTGTCGTCGGTCGAGCCGATCCGCTCGGCGTGCACGCCGACCACGATGTCGGTGTAGCCGTCGTTGTCCAGGTCGCCGGTGGTGGCGCGGTCGCCGAAGTAGTCGCCGCTCTCGGGGACGCCGGGGATGCCGGCCGTGTCCTGGCTGATGATCTGGCGGTTGCCGGTGTTCAGGCCGCTCGCGCTGCCGTAGACGACGGCGACGTAGCCGGCGTTGCTCTTGCCGGCCACCTTGGCGAGGGGCGCGGTGATGACGGCGTCGCGGTAGCCGTCGCCGTTGATGTCGCCGGCCAGGCCGGAGGGCGCGGCGGAGGCGCTGGTGGCCGGGAGGGCGGTCAGCAGGCCCGTGGTGAGGGTCGCCGCGAGCAGCAGCGTGCGCTTGCGCAAGGTGAAGTCCCTTTCACAGTGAAGGAGTTCAGGAGTTGAGGGCCGTGCCGTAGCCGGGGCTGCCCGCCGTGGAGACATCCGTGGTCCCCGGGCCGAAGCTCGCCGCCCCGCCCGTCGTCACTCCGCTCGTCGCGCCGCGCAGCGACCAGACGGCGCCGTCGCCGTTCTCGCCGGTCGCGGAGACGGTGAGTTCGGCGCGGCGGTCGCCGGAGTGGTCGGCGAGCAGGACGCGGGCGCCGAAGCGGTCGTTCGCCTCGGAGGCGCCGGGCACGCCGGCGGTGTTCTGTGTGAAGGCCTGGACGCCGGTCGTGCGCAGGCCGGACGCGGAGCCGTACAGCACGGTCACCGAGCCCGCCCCGGAGTTCTCGCCGGACGCGCCGACGGCCAGGTCGGCGTAGCCGTCGCCGTTGACGTCGCCGAGGGAGACGCCGCTGCCGAAGCGGTCGCCGGACTCGGCGGCACCGGGGACGCCGGCGGTGTCCTGGGTGAGGACCAGAGGCGTACGGGCGGGGTCCACGCCCGCCGGGCCGCCGTAGACGACCGTGACCTTGCCGCCCTTGGCGCCGGCCGGGTCGGCGGAGGTCTCGCGGTCGTTGCCGATCGCGATGTCCGCGTACCCGTCCTTGTCGATGTCTCCGATCGCGGAGACGTGACCGGCGGGCAGTTCCTGCATCCAGTCGGTGAAGTTGCCGATGTTCGGCTCGGTCACCAGATGGGTGACCGCGGCACCGTCGCTCCCCCGTCCGTGCACGACCAGGTTGGTGTGCCAGGCGCCCGTGACCGGCCCGACGGACAGCGAGGTGATGCCGTACGCCGGGGAGTACGGGTCGGGGAAGCCGGAGCCGGAACCGCCCTGGAACGCGCTGGACTTGGTGAACGGGCCGTTGATGAAGCCGACTCCGAGCGGCCCGTTGGAGCCGACCACGATGTCCAGGTCGCCGTCGGCCTCGACGTCGCCCACCGCCAGCGACTGGCCGTAGCGGTCGGCGTCCCGGTCGAACGGGTTCGGCACCGAACGTGCCCCGGAAAGGCCCGACTCGGCGCCCCAGACGACGACGGCCGAACCGTCGTTGGTGTCCCCGTTGACGTCCTCGCCGGGCGCGCCGATCAGCAGGTCCGCGTAGCCGTCGGTGTTGAGGTCGGCGGAGGCGACGGCGCTCCCGAAGGCGTCGTCGGTCTCGGCGGTGCCGGGGATGCCGGACGTGTTCTGGGTGACGAGGGTGCGCGTGGCCGTCTTCAGGCCGCCGGTGCCGCCGTACACCACCGACACCGCGCCCGCCTTCGCCTTGCCCCCGACCGTGGCGCCGGGCGCGCCGATCGCGAGGTCGACGCGGCCGTCGCCGTTGAAGTCGTACGGCTTGGCGGCCGTGGCGGCGTGGGCGGCGGGGGCCGTGAGGGCGAGCGCGAGCGGGGTCAGGGCGGCCGCGAGGAGCGCGCCGGGCAGGCGCCGGTGCGTCACTGGGCGATCACCGAGCCGAAGTAGTACGTGGACTTCAGGGAGACGGCGGCGGCGGTCAGGCCCTGGGCGCCGGACGTGGTCAGGCCGGTGGAGGAGCCGCGCAGGGTCCAGACGCCGCCGGAGCCGTTCTCGCCGTCGACGCCGACGATCAGGTCGGCCTTGCCGTCCTTGGTGATGTCGGTGAGGTCGACCGCGGAGCCGAAGCGGTCCCAGGACTCGGCGGTGCCGGGGACACCGGCGGTGTCCTGCGTGTACGACTTCGAGCCCGACGTCTTCAGACCGGACGCCGAGCCGAACAGCACGGTCACCGAGCCGGCCTCCTTCGCCGAGCCGAGGTCCTCGCCGGGGGCGGCGACGGCGACGTCGGCGAACTTGTCGCCGTTGATGTCGCCGGTGCTCAGGAACATGCCGAAGCCGTCGTCGGTCTCGCCGGAGCCGGGCACGTTCGCGCTGTCCTGGTGGATGACGGTCGGCGTCTGCGCGGGGTCGGGGCCGTTCGGGCCGCCGTACCAGACGGTGATCTGGCCGCCCTTGTGGCCGCCGGGCTTGGTGCTGTTCGGGTCGGAGGAGTCGCCGAGGACGAGGTCGCCGTAGCCGTCGCCGTTGATGTCGGCGATGGAACCCGACAGGCCGTCCGCCTTGGGCAGCTCGGTGAACTTGTAGCCGCCGCCGGTCCAGCGGTAGTAGTCGATCTCGCCGCCGGAGTCGCCGTCCACGCCGAACGGGTAGACGCGCTCGGCCGCGCCGTCGCCGGTCATGTCGCCCGCGATCACGTCGTAGGTCGAGCCGAGCTCGCCGACGCCGTAGTGGCTGAGCGGGCCGCCGGTGCGGGTGAACGGGCCCAGGTACAGGCGGGTGTGGTTCTGCCCGGTCAGCGTGACGTCCATGTCGCCGTCGCCGTCGAAGTCACCGGTCGCGGCGCCGTGCGAGAAACCGCCGTACTCCGACAGCGTGGACGGCTGCGGCAGGCCCTTGCCGCCGGACAGGCCGGTGTTGGAGCCCCACAGGACGGTGCCGGAGCCGATGCCGTCGCGGTCGCCGATGCTCTCGCCGGAGGAGCCGACGACGAGGTCGGAGTAGCCGTCGCGGTCGAGGTCGGCGGCGGCGAGCGAGGACCCGAACAGGTCGTTCGCCTCGGCGGTGCCCGGCACCCCGGTGGAGTTCTGCGTGATCACGGCCTTGCGGGTGGCCGACACCCCGGACGAGGAGCCGTACAGCACGACGACGGCGCCGGCGCAGGACGCGGAGCCGACGGTGGTGCACATGGCGCTGACCGCGACATCGCGGTAGCCGTCGCCGTTGAAGTCGCCGGCCAGGCCGGAGGGCGCGGCGGAGGCGCCGGTGGCGGGGAGCGCGGTGAGCAGGCCGGTGGTGAGAGTGGCGGCGAGGAGAAGGGGGCGCTTGCGCAAGGTGGGTTGCTCCTGGGAGGAGGGGGCGAGTCCGCTGCCCGGTGGGGGCGGGCCCGGGTCGCCCCGTGTGCCAGAGGCCGGGCCCGTTCGGAGACGGGCCCGGCCGGGAGAGTCGTACGGTGGCTCAGTCGGCGAAGTTGGCGCCGAAGTACGGCGTGCCCGTCGTCGAGACGCCCGAGGTGCTCGGGGCGATGGAGCGGGAGCCGGTGGCGGTGATCTTCGAGCCGTTGGACGGCAGGTAGGTGACCGCGCCGTTGCCGGCGTTCTCGGCGGAGCCGGCGATCAGGTCGGCCCTGCCGTCGCCGGTGACGTCGTCGAGCCTGAGGTCGATGCCGAACATGTCGCCGTCCTCGTCGTTGCCGGGGACGCCAGCGGTGGACTGCGCGAAGGACTGCGCGCCCGAGCTGGTGTTCAGGCCGCTCGCGTTGCCGTACAGGATCGTCACGGCACCGGTGTCCGTGGCGCTGCCGATGTTCTCGCCGGCGACGCCGATGGCGAGGTCGAGGAAACCGTCGCCGTTGATGTCGCCGAGGTCGAGGTCCCAGCCGAAGTTGTCGTTGGTCTCGGAGGCGCCGGGGACGTTGCCGGTGTCCTGGGTGATGCCGGTGGCCGAACCGGGGCCGTCGACCGTGCCGTAGGTCACCCAGACCTTGCCGCCCTTGGCGGAGTTCGGGACGGTGGTGCCGTCCTCGGCGGTGGCGTTCCACGCGGCGCCGCTGACGATGTCGCCGAAGCCGTCGTGGTTGATGTCGCCGATCGCGGTGATCACGCCGGGCTTGAGGGTGCGGATGTTCGCCATGACGAGGCCGCTGGAGGAGCCGGGGATGTACGAGTTCTCGTTCCAGCCGTAGTCGGTCTGGTACTCGTAGCCGTCGACGACCAGGTCGGTGCGGCCGTCGCCGTTGGCGTCCCCGGCGGTCAGGTTCAGCGGGCCGTTCGCGTCCGTGCCCATGATCGGGGGCTTGATGGTGTAGCGGCCGCCGGGGGTGCCGGAGGAGTTGAAGCCGCCCTTGAAGACGTACAGGGTGGCGTTGTTGCTGCCGACGGCCAGGTCGGCCTTGCCGTCGCCGTCGAAGTCGCCGGCGGCGAGGTTCTTGCCCCAGCGGTCGTGCGCGGTCGGGGCCGGGTCGGCGACGGTGACGCCCTTGCCGGTGATGCCGGAGGCCGAGCCCCACAGGATCGCGAGGCCGCCGCCGTCGACGTCGCTGCCGACGTCCTCGCCCTGGGCGCCGACGGCGATGTCGTCGTAGCCGTCGCCGTTGAAGTCGGCGAAGGCGGTGTCGTAGCCGAAGCGGTCGCCGGCCTCGGCGGTGCCGGGCGAGCCGGTGGTGTTCTGGCTGATGGTGTGGCGCTTGGCGGACGAGACGCCGGTGGCGGTGCCGTACAGGACGACGAGCTGGCCGGCGTCCTTCTTGCCGCTGACGTAGGCGCCGTCGGCGGAGAAGGCCACGTCGCCGATGCCGTCGCCGTTGAAGTCGGCGTGCGGGACGGTCGTCGAGTCCGCGGCGGTCGCCGTCGAGGCGGCGAAGGTGAGCAGACCGCCCGTCAGCGCGGCCGCGGTGGCCGTCGCGAGGGCGAGACGCAGGTGGTGCTTGTGCATGCGGGTTCTCCTGCTGCATGCGGGGATGCCTGGCGGGCATCCGCAGACGGTGGGGTGCGATCGGCGGGGTTCTCCGGGAGTTGTCCTCGGGTTCACCGCGCGGTCGGCGATCAGGAGACCTGCGATGGGGCGGAAGGGTTGTACGTGAGTTCGGGAAATCTCTGAGGCGGCTGCGGGTATCCGGCATTGATGCCGATACGACACTTACGTCGCCTGCGGTTGGAGGGGGCGTTCGGCCTGCCGGCTGTGGCTGGAGTGGAGCGATCGGCCTACGCGCTGCGGTTGGAGGGGGCGTTTGGCGTACTGGCTGCGGTTGGAGGGGGGCGTTTGGCGTACTGGCTGCGGTTGGAGCGGGGTGTTCGGCCTACTGGTTGCGGCTGGGCCGGGGCGTTCGGCCTACCGGCTGCGACCCGTGCCGGAGGCGAAGCCCAGCCAGGTGTGCCGGTTGCCCCACCAGCACCAGCCGACCTTCGGTGCGTCACGGCGCTCACGGCCGTCGCGTCCCGTGCCGTTGCTGATCCAGATCGCCGGGGTACGGGCGTCCAGCGTGCCGTTGGCCTTGCGCAGCCGGGAGCCGATCGTCATGAAGCAGTGGTTGCGCTCCAGGGCCGCGGGCTGCTGGAGCACCCAGTGGATGCCTTCGCTGAGCACCAGCGGCGTCCGGCCCTCGGCGGTCAGCGCGGGCAACGCCTCCTCCGGGCTCCAGTTGGCCATACGGTCGCCGCGGTCGAGGCCGGTGACCAGGTAGAGGGCCGAGTCGGGCAGCTCGACGGCGGTCGGGGCGAAGTCGTCGACGTCCGGCATGTCTACGACGACGAACCCGGGCTTGTCGCCGCGGCGGAGCAGCGGGGCGAGGACGGACGCGGGGGCCCGGTCGGGATGGACGGCGAGCAGCACACCGCCCCCGCTGCCGGCACCCTCGGCGAAGCCGCGCACCTCGTCGGCGGACACCCCCGCGAACTCATGCACCCCGAGCGCGATCAGACGCTCCGCCTGATCGGCGAGCGGCGGGAGAGCGGGCAGGGCGGCGTCCTTCGACGTGCCGGGCAAGGTGCTCCTCGGGTCGCGGCGGTGGGTGCTGGGTGGCGGGTACTGGGCGCTGCGTGGTGGGTGCTGGGTTGCGTGGGGGCAACGCGGGGCCCTGGCGAAAGGTTCCCGTTCGGGATGCGTGCCCGTCGGCTCCTTCGGGAGGCAGGCACGTGTTTCGTGTGGATTCCGTGACCCCGGGGCGGCCTCTTTGCCCTCCCGTGGCATGATCGGGCCCATTCGGCCACTGGCCTGCAGTTTGCCGGTGCGACCGCGAAGCGCGAACGGGGAGGACTTGCGTGGGGGACCACTTCAAGACCGATATTGAGCAGCTTGCCGCCTTCACCAAGGACCTCGACGAGGCCGGCGAGTCCCTTGAGCAGGTGCGAACAGCCCTCCAGCACGCGCGGGCCGACCAGCTCGGGACCCCGGAGCTGGACGAGGCGTGCGACGCGTTCCAGGAGCGCTGGAAGTACGGCAACGAGCAGATCAAGGAGCGGATCGGGAAGCTCACCGAGGGCCTCCAGAAGAACACGGACAACTACCGCGAAGTGGAGACCTCCCTGGAGGAGAGCTTCAAGCGGGCCGCGGCCGCGGGGAAGTGACCACGATGGCCCAGAACCCGTATGTGCACCTCGGCTGGAACCCGGTCCCCGGCGAGCCCGGCGAGGTCGAGAAGCTCCGCACCCAGCTCGTCAATTCAGCGAGCGCGCTCCAGACGGCGTATCAGAAGATCGACAAGCTGCTCGGCGAGTCCAGCTTCTGGGAGGGCGACGCGGCCGTGGGCTTCCGCGAGGCCCTCGACGGCGATCTGCCGAAGTACATGAAGGACGCCCACAAGTCGCTGACCCAGGCCGCCGGTCACCTCGGCACCTGGCATGGCGGGCTGACCGGCCGCCGGGAGCTGGCGCACAGGTACGACGTCGAGGCGGGCGACCACAAGGGCGACCTGAAGGCCGCCAACTCCCGGCACGAGACGGCCAGGCAGGACCCCGACCTCAAGCTCGCGGGGCAGACCTTCGAGGAGGGCCCCGAGCTTCAGGCCGCGCAGACCCGGCTGAACGCGGCCAACGCCCGGCTCAACGACGCCGTCACCGCCGTGAACAACGCGCAGGGCGCGCTGGACGACGTGATGCGCAAGGCTCGCGAGCTGGAGGGGACCCACGAGGACCAGGCGCGTGACCTCGCGAAGAAGCTGAACGACGCCACGAAGGACCTGGCGCCCGAGGAGCCGGGCTGGCTGAGCAAGGCCCTGAGCTGGATCGGGGACAACCTCACCAACATCCTGAGCGTGCTGGCCGCGGTTGCGGGGTTGCTGGCGCTGCTGTGCACGGGGCCGTTCGGGATCGCGATGCTGCTGGCGGCGGGTGCGCTGAGCCTTGCGACGATGGGTTCCCGCCTCGCCGACCCGAAGGTGCGGGCCTCGCTCGCGGACGGCTTCACCAAGGGCGAGTTCGACGCGGACTTCTGGGAGAACTCGGTGGGGCTGGTCGGTGACGCGCTGGGCGCGGTGCCTGGAGTGGGGGCCGTGAGCCGTGGCCTCAACGGTGCGGTCAAGTCGACGAAGTTCGCGTCCGAGGCAGTGAGTGCCGGGCAGTTCCTCGGCCGGTTCGCCGACGACACCGTCACGGCCGCGAGCCGGATTGCGACCGCGGGTTCCTTCAACCCCGTCGGAGACCTGGTGGCCAAGGCGGCGGGCGGCAGCCAGACGGTCAGAGCGGGCATGGACTTCGTCTCACCGGCCGCGGGTGTGGTCACCGCCGGTTACGGACTGGCCGCCGAGAACATCGACGCCTTGAAGAGCGACGGCGGCAAGAACACGGCCACCGGGGTCGACGCGGCCCGCGCGGGTCTGTTCGACGGGCCCGGCGCCCTGGCGATCGTCGGCGACGTCGCGAGGGCGTTGCGATGACGGGGGAAGCCACTGAGGTCCCGATGCGTCTGTTCATCGACGACTCCGCCAGGGATCCGAGCTCGAAGATCTGGTACGCGCTACCGTGCGGGTTCGTCGACGTCCCCATCGACGCACTCGCCCCCCGGCCGGGCTCCGAGCAGGAGGCCCACCTCGATCAGGCGCTGGCGCTGATCCTCGACCTCGCCCCCGAGGCCCAGCGCGACCGGTACACGGGCGCCTTGCGGGACGTCCGGTTCATGGCCGGGCAGATGCGGAGCGAAGGCGTCATCGCCTGCTCGCTCGGCATGCACCACGCGGACGACGGCTCCTCCGCCTCGTCCGTGTTCACCGTGGCGCTCAGGGACATCGAGTGGGCCCCGGCCAAGATCACGGCGGTGCGTGCGGTGTCGCTGCGCGAATCCGCCGAGAACGTGGCGCTGTTGACGCTTCCGGGCAGCCGTCCGGCGGCGATCTCCGACACCCTGATCACCATGCCTGACCTGGAGGGGATGTCCGGCCAGGAGGTCTACCAGTGCAACCTCTACATCCCGGCCCCCTCGGGTACGCAGCTCGGCGTCCTCACGCTGAGCACCACGGGCGTGGGTTCCCGCAAGCACTACCGCGACCTGATGGAAGGCATCGCCTACACGGTGTCCTTCCACGATCCGCTGCCCGAGATCGAACGCGCCGCACGAGGTGACACGGCCGACGGCCCCGGCGGCAGCGCGAACGACATCGCCTCCGACTTCGGGTGACCGGGGATACGCAGATGACCACGAACAAGCACGTCTTCGACGGACCGCCGGCATGGCACACACCCGGCACCCGGACCGCGTACCTCCGCTGGGCGGCATGGCATCTGGCCAAGTCACTCGGCTTTGTGGCGCTGTGGTGGGGCGCCCTGTACGTCACGCTTCTGCTGCCCGTGGCCGCGGTCGTGCCGATGACACTGGTTCTGTTCGCGATCATGTACGTCACCGTCCGGGCCCTCGGTCGGCTGGCGAGGGGGTGGCGCATCCGGCGCATCCTTGCCGTCTACCCCTGGCGTCAGCACTCGGGTGCCGTCCGGGTCGCCAAGGGGAATGCCGTGTTCGTGCTGCCCGACCCCGACCGTCCGGAGAAGACGGTGTCGCTGAAGGTGGCCGCCGGGCTGTTCCGGTCCTGGAGCCCCAACGCCCTGAAGGACTACGACGAGCCTCTCTGGTACGCGGGCGACCCCCGCTTCGCCTGTGTGGTGGCCAAGCCCGGACTGCGCGGCCTGGCCTGCGTTTCCCAGCCCACCGCCTACGGCTACCGCACCTCCCCCCGCCGCAAGGGCCTCAGCCCCGAGGCCTGCGAGCGCGCCCGGGCGATCGGCGCACGCGTCGCCGACTGAACGCCCTGCGGCGGCCTTGGTGGTCCGGCTACTTCGCCAGGAACTCCGAGCTGGAGAACGTCACCGTCGGCTCCGCCGCCACCAGGCCCTTCTTCGACCCCGGGTACACCGCCACCGTGTCCTTGGTCTCGCCGACGTACGTCCGCACCACCAGGTCCGCCCGCCCGTCCCCGTCGAAGTCGCCGGTCGTCACGACGCGCGTGGTGCCGCGCGCGGGCGGCTGGACGGTGATCATGCCCGCCGTCGCGAGTCCGGCCGTACGGCCGTGGAAGATCCGCAACTGCGAGCCGCTGGAGAGGAGTTCGCTCAAGCCGTCTCCGTCGAAGTCGGCCGCGTCGAGCGTGGAGCCGGGGGACTGGAGGGTTCCGCGTACGGCCGCTGCCGTGAGGTCGTAGCGCAGGGACGTTTCGCCCATCGTGCCGACCGCCGCGTCCAGGGTCGCCCTGCCCTTGCCGAAGGTGCCGAGGGCCACGTCGATGCCGGCGGGCAGGGTGGCTCCCGTACGGGTGGGGCCGGCCGGGCCGCCGAGGACGACCGCCGAGGTGCCCCGGCCTTCCGCCGTACGGACCACCAGGTCGTCGTACCCGTCGTCGTTGACGTCGACCGCGGGGCCCGTGGGGACGTTGCCGGGAGCCTGGACGGGGGCGCCGGCCTTGCGCGGGGCGCCCTTGCGGCTGAACGGGCCGTGCAGGAAGCTCAGCCGGACGCCGGACGCGTGCACCACCAGGTCCTGCGCGCCGTCGCCGTCGAAGTCGCCGCACACCGGCTGGTCGGGCCAGTCGTTGCCGAAGCGGGCGCCCGCGGGGATCACCAGCTTGACGGCGTTGCCGGCGAGGCCCTTCGGGGAACCGAAGAGGAGCTGGAGCGGCACCGGGGGCTGTCCCTGCCCGTCGTAGGGCGGGTCGGTGGACACGACCAGGTCCGTGAAGCCGTCGCCGTCCAGGTCGCAGGTCGTCTCCGCGTCGAAGACGGCCGGGAGCTGACCCTTGGTCGGCGCCGCCTGCCGCTCGGGGCTGAGCAACTGCCGTGCGCCCGGGGCGAGTCCGCGCTCGCCGCCGTAGACGATGCCGATGCCCGCGTCGTCCGCGTGGGCCTGCGCCTTGACCAGGTCGTTGAGGACCAGGTCGCGATGGCCGTCGCCGTTGAAGTCGTCGGGGGTCTTGCTGCCCCTGCCCTGCGGGACGGGGAGCAGCGCGGGGGCGTCGGCCACCTGGACGGGCGTGTGCCGGGCCGGCTCCGCGTCGTCGTGCGGGGTGGGGCCGCAGGCGGCGACCGCGAGGGCGAGGACGCCGAGGGTGCCGGTCAGGGCCGCCGTACACTTCCCGCTTCTTCGCGCGCGCACCGCTCACCTCGTCGACATCAAGGGAAACAACTGGGTAATGATGCACGCGTTCGAGGAGCGGCGACAGCCCTGTGCGGGGGTGCGCGGGCCATCGGCCGAGCCGTGACCGGTCATTTGGTTTCAATCGATACCGTATCGAGTGATTGGACAGCGGTAATCTGGCCACATGACCGCCGACGTTCCGCACGGAACCGCTGCCTCGCGAGCGACCGACCGCCCCGGTGACGTCTCACCCTTCGCGCTCGGGCTGCTGCTGCGCCGGGCGCACTGGCGCGCGCACACGGCGATGACGGAGGCGCTGCGGCCGCTCGGCATCGAACTGCGCCACTTCGCCGTACTGATCGTGCTCGTCAACCGCGGACCGACGGTGCAGCGTGATCTGGCCGCGGCTACGGGGACCGACAAGGCGGGGATCATGCGGGTCGTGGACGACCTGGAGCGC
This sequence comes from Streptomyces sp. NPDC036764, assembly GCF_055609385.1. Classification (NCBI taxonomy): domain Bacteria; kingdom Bacillati; phylum Actinomycetota; class Actinomycetes; order Kitasatosporales; family Streptomycetaceae; genus Streptomyces; species Streptomyces sp. NPDC036764. Next base: position 285,754 of record NZ_JBVJPT010000003.1, on the reverse strand, counting down.
AAGGGGCTGGCCGTGCGCAAGGCCGTGCCTGGCGACCGGCGGGTGCGGCAGGTGGAGATCACACCCCGGGGCGTCGAGCTCTTCGACGCGGCCCATGCGGCGGCCGAGCAGCCGGCCGAGCGCCTGGCCGCCGTGCTGGAGCCCGGCGAGGCGGAGCAACTGAGCGATCTGCTGACCAGGTTCGCCCACCCCGAGGGCGCCGACGGCTGACCAGGTTCGCCCACGCCGAGGGCGCCGACGGCTGACCCGGTTCGCCAACGCCGAGGATGCCGACGGCTGACGGCGACCTGTGAGAACGCGTACGCCGTGTGAGACCTGAAGGCGAGGTCCCGCACGGCGTACGCGTTCCGGCACTTAGGCGGCGAGACGCCTCGCGAGCTCCTTCGCCTTGGCGGTGGCGTCCTCGAAGGCGCGCCGGCGGGAGGCCTCGTAACGCGGGATCAGCTCGGCCATGGCCGGGTTGCGGGGCGCCATCGTGAGCTCCGGGACGATGAAGTCGACGTCCATTCCGAGGGTGCGCCCGAGGACGGCCTCCAGATAGTTCCGGACGAACTCGAAGCCCTCGCGCGGGGTGCCCGGCGCGTAGGAGCCGCCGCGGCTGGCGATGACGGTGACCGGGGTGCCCTGGGCCGAGGGGCTCTCGCCGGCGGTGCGGCCGAGCAGGAGCACGTTGTCCAGCCAGGCCTTCAGGGTCGACGGGATCGAGAAGTTGTGCATGGGGGCGCCGATCAGGACCGCGTCCGCCTGCTCCAGTTCCTCGATGAGCCGCACGCGCGCGGCGAACGCGGCGGACTGCTCCGGGGTGTGCTCGGCCGGGGCGGTGTTACCGGCGGACCATGCGGCGGCGGTGATGTGCGGGACCGGGTCGGCGGCGAGGTCGCGGTGGATCACCGTGCCCTGCGGGTGCTGCTCCTGCCAGGCCGCGAGGAAGGCGGCGGCGACCGAGCGGGACGTGGACGCCTTCCCGGGGAGCACGGACGAGTCGATGTGCAGCAGCGTGGCCATGGGCTTCTCCAGGGGACCGTCGCCCAACGGCTCGGCCGCGGGCGGAGACTTGGTGACTTGCAATCGGCCATAGTTTAACTCGCGACGGTATCGATTGATACCATCACGCATGCAACGGTGATGAGCATCAAGAGCAAACGGAAGGCAGCGGATCTTGGACGTCTACGAAGCGGTCACGAGCCGACGGGCGGTACGCGGGTTCACCGACCGGCAGGTTCCGAGGGAGGTACTGGAGCGCGTCCTGGCCACCGCGGCCTGGGCCCCGTCCGCGTCCAACCTCCAGCCGTGGCACACCTATGTGCTGACCGGCGAGCCCCTGGCCGGGCTCAAGAAGCGCGCCTGTGCCCGCCTGGCCGCCGGCGACCCCTGGGACGAGCCGGAGTACGAGCAGTACCCGCCCGATCTGAAGTCCCCCTACAGCGAACGCCGGGCCGCCTTCGGCGAACAGCGCTACGGCGCGCTCGGCATCGCGCGCGCGGACATCGAGGCGCGGCAGCGGGCCGCTTCCGCGAACTGGGACTGCTTCGGCGCGACCGCCGCCCTGTTCTGCTACATCGACCGCGACCTGGGGCCGGCCCAGTGGTCCGACCTCGGCATGTATCTGCAGACCGTCATGCTGCTGCTCCGGGCGGAGGGGCTGCACAGTTGCGCGCAGATGGCGTGGGCGAAGTACCACCGCAGCGTCGCCGAGGTCCTGGTGCCGCCGGACGAACTCGTCCTGTTCTGCGGCATGTCGATCGGGTTCGAGGACGACACGGCGCACCACGTCCGTACGGGCCGGGCGCCGCTCGACGAGACGGTCACCTTCGTCGCCGCCCGCTGACGCTGCCCGCTGGCGCCGCCCGCTCACGTCGCTCCCGCGGATCCCGGTGAATTCCTTGCGAAGCCCGCCCGGCCGACAGGTGACGCCCCGCCCTACGGCGGTTGGATCATCCCTGGTCGGCGGGCTTCCGTGGGCTTACCACGGGTGCGGAGAGGCCCTGCCGCCGCACCCGCCCGAACACAACCCCCCGCACAGCCCGCACGTCACACGTGGTGGTCCACTCCACATGCTGCCCAGGAGGTTGTGCAATGCCCTTTCACCCCGTCAGCCGCAAGGCCTTACACGCCGCATCCGCTCTGACCCTGGCCCTCGGTGCCGGCCTGACCGCGTCGATCGCCCTGCCGGCGGTGGCCGGTGCCGCGGCGTCGTCGGCCACCGTGGACGGAGGCGGTGGGCGGTCGGTCGTCTACACGGCGGCGGCCGGCCAGACCAACAAGGTGACCGTCAAGGCGACCGGGTCCGACGGCCTGGCGCGGATCACGTACGTCATCGACGACGTGGTCCCGATCGCCGTCGCCCCGGACGACGAGGACTGCGCCCACCCCGACAGCGCGGACCGCACCAAGGTCTCTTGCACCGTCGAGACCCTGGAGAGCCAGGACCCGTACGCCACGCTGTCCGTGAACCTCGGCGACGGCGACGACACCATCACCTACGACAACGCCACCGACCAGGCCTACTACTTTTCCAGGATCGACCTCGGCTCCGGCAAGGACGGTTACACCCACGCCGGCAGCGTCGACGGCAACGAGCTCCAGGGCGGCTCCGGCGATGACACCGTCCGGCTGGGCGTCGCGGGGACGGTGGCCGCCGGGGACGGCAACGACACGCTCTACGGCGGCGAGTCGTCCATCGTGCTGGGCCAGGGCGGCGTCGACACGATCCATCTGCTCGGCGACGAGAGCGACGCCGACGGCGGCGCGGGCAACGATGTCCTCTACGGCGCAGCCGGCCGCCAGCGCCTGAACGGCGGAGACGGCAACGACACCGTGCGCGCCGGCGCCGGGAACGACTTCCTGTACGGCGGCCCGGGCGCCGACATCCTGTACGGCAACAGCGGCGACGACACGATCTACGGCAACAGCGGCAACGACAAGCTGTACGGCGGCCCCGGCAGGGACACCCTCTCGGGTGGGCCCGGCACGGACGTCGAACGCCAGGACTGACACCTCCCGTACCCGCACACCCCTCTTCACCCTGCCGGGTCCCGCTCCGATGTAACGGCTGCTACATTCCGAAGTGTGACCGACATGGAGTACGGCGGCGAGGGCGATGACGCGCGTGACGGAACGCGCTGGATCGTCCTCGTCGTCAGGGTTCCGGCCGAGCCCTCCCGGCACCGGGTGGCCGTCTGGCGTGAGCTGCGCAAGACCGGTGCGCTGTCTCTGGGGCAGGGGGTGTGGGCCGTACCGGATGTGCCGTTGTTCGCCGACGGGATCGGCCGCGTGCTGGAGTTGACCGAACGTGCCGGCGGCGAGGCCGTGTCGCTCGCGGCGACCGGGCGGGGGGCGCAGGACGGGCGGCGGCTGCGCGCCATGTTCACGGCCGCCCGCTCCGCCGACTGGGCCGAGTTCATAGCCGACTGCGGCAAGTTCGAGGCGGAGCTGGCCAAGGAGATCCGGATCGCCAAGTTCACGCTCGCCGAACTGGAGGAAGAGGAGCAGTCGCTGGAGCGGCTGCGCCGCTGGCACCGGGACCTGACGGCGCGGGACGTGTTTGGCGCCCCCGAGTCCACCGAGGCCACCGAGCGACTCAAGATCTGCGTGGCGGCCTGCGAGGACTACGCCGAACGCGTCTTCACCGCACTGCACCAGGTACCGGAACAGCGGATGCCCGAGGAGGGAAAGCGGGAGCCCGGGGAGGAGTCCGGTCGATGACCATGGCCCAGCCCTGGCGGGCCGCTCCTGCGGCCCGGATAGGGAAGCGGGAGCCCGGGGGAGGAGTCCGGTCGATGATCACGGCCCAGGCCCGGCAGGCCGCCCTCGCGGCCCTGATGGCCGGGGGAGGAGTCCGGTCGACGATCACGGCCCAGGCCCGGCAGACTGCCCCCGCGGCCCTGATAGGGAATCGGGAGCCCGGCGAGGAGCCAGGCGCATGACCGCGACCCCGCCCCGGCAGACTGCCCCTGCGGCCCTGATAGGGAATCGGGAGCCCGGGGAGGAGTCCGGTCGATGACCGCGACCCCGCCCCGGCAGACTGCCCCCGCGGCCCTGATAGGGAAGCGGGAGCCCGGCGAGGAGCCAGGCCCATGACCACGACCCCACCCCGGCAGGCCGCCCCCGCCGCCCAGATGTGGCCCCTGTACGCCGCCGGCTTCACCACCGCCTTCGGTGCGCACGGCATCGCCGCCAACCTCGGCGGGCACTCCGACGACGCGGTGACCTCCCTGCTCGTGCTCGGTGGCCTGCTCGCCCTCTACGACGGCGCGGAGGTGCTGCTCAAGCCGGTCTTCGGCAGCCTCGCCGACCGGATCGGCGCCCGCCCTGTGCTGCTCGGCGGACTGGTCGCGTTCGCGCTCGCCTCCGCCGCCTACGTCGTCGCCGACAGCCCCGCCTGGCTCTGGGCCGCCCGGCTCGGCCAGGGCGCCGCGGCCTCCTCGTTCTCGCCGTCCGCCTCCGCGCTGGTCGCCCGCCTGAACCCGGCGGCGGGGCACGGCCGGGCGTTCGGCAGCTACGGCTTCTACAAGTCCATCGGCTACACCCTCGGCCCGCTGCTCGGCGGCGTCCTGGTGTGGGCCGGCGGCCTCAGGCTGCTGTTCGTCGTGCTGGCGGTGCTCGGTGCCGCCGTAGCGCTGTGGGCCGCCGTCGCCGTCCCGCACGTACCGCCACTGCCCAAGCAGCGGCAGACAGTGGTCGACCTGGCCCGGCGCCTTGCCGACCCGGCCTTCCTGCGGCCGACCGCGGCCCTTGCCGCCGCGACCGCCGCCCTCTCCGTCGGCGTCGGCTTCCTGCCGGTCTCCGGCGCCGCCGCCGGGCTCGGCACGGTCGCCACCGGCGCCGCGGTCTCGGTGCTGGCGGCCTGCGCGGCCGTCGTACAGCCGAAGGCCGGGCGGGCCCTGGACGACGGCCGCCTCAGCACCCGCGCCGGCCTCACCGCCGGGCTGCTGACCACGGCGGCGGGACTGGCCTGCGCGATGCTCCCCGGGCTGGTCGGCATCCTCCTCGCGGCCGCCCTGATCGGCGTCGGCACCGGCCTGATCACCCCGCTCGGCTTCGCCGCCCTGGCCGCCTCCACCCCGCCTGAACGGCTGGGCCAGACCATGGGCTCCGCCGAACTCGGCCGGGAGCTCGGCGACGCGGGCGGACCGCTGCTGGTCGCGGCCGTCGCCGCGATGGCCACCCTCACCTACGGTTACGCGGCCCTCGCCCTGCTCATCGCCGTCGGCCCCCTTCTCGCCTTCCGCAAAAGCGCCGGGAACGCCGTCCATAACACCACGTAAAAGATCTTCTGAATTTCTTCGGCCGTCCCGGTCATTGGATCTTCCAGATAATCACCGTTGACGCGTATTCCCCCGAATGCCAGATGTCCGGCCCCGCGTGGTGCTCGTTAGGTGAATGTGACGTGGCGGGAAAAACATGCATCTGAGGACAGTTCGATGAGCCCGTTCCGGGTAGCTGATCAGACCACTGCGGAAAGCATCACCGGCTGCTCTGATCTGCTGGAGGACTTCCTGAGGGCGATCGGCCGGATGGAGAGTGAATATCTCCGTGCGGCACTGGAGGGGGAGAAGATCTAGAAATGAGGTCCGACTATGACGCGGTAGAGCAGCAGCCTCATTACGCTCAGCGGCTCGATATGCAGAACCTCTGGCAGGCCCCTGAGCAGGGGATCTCCTCGTCGGGAGGCTGGGATCTGGACGCGGAGCTGGCTCAGATGCTGAGCACGACGCAGGGCCTGGATCTCGCCGATCTCATGCCGCCTCCGCCGCCCCAGCGGAGCGAGGACAGACCCCTGCCCCGCCCGGTCCATCGGAAACGACCTCAGACGGGCGCCAAGATCTTCGGCGGAAATCCGAAGATCGTGAGCGTCTCGGTTCTGGTCACGTTAATCACCTTGTGTGCGGTGACGATGCTCACATGGTCCATCTCGTATTCGTACAATCAGCTTCGCGACATCGCGCTTCTCGTGGTTTCCGAGGACCTGGCGCAATGGTGGCCGCTGACGGTGTACGGACCGTGGCTGCTGGCAGGCCTGTCCATCCTGCGGGCGTCCGTACAGCGCCGGACCGCCCGCCGGTCCTGGGCCGTCATGCTGATCTCATCCGGCACCGCGGTCGCCCTGTGCATCGGCCAGTCGGCGCATTCCATGCTCGCGATGGTGATCGTCGGAATTCCCCCGATCACCGCCCTGGTCTGCTTTCGCGAGCTTGTCGGCCAGTTTTCGTCGCGCCCCGGCCCGAAGCACGCGGCCGACACGGTGAACGGCCCCAAGCAGCCCAAGTCGTAGACCGCCGCCCGGGGTTCCGGGATTCCCGACCTGGTGGGCCGGTCAGGACCGGTACGGCTGCTGAGGCTGTCCGTACGGCTGCTGACCCCCGGGGCCCCCGGCGGCGGCCTGCGCCTGGAGCTGCTCGGCCTGCTCCTGGGGCACCTTGTGCTCCGCGCCGCAGAAGGTGCACTGCGTCGCGTACTTGGTCGAGACCGGGAACAGCGGCACGAAGAACAGCGTGAACTTCGTGATGCGCTTGCGGAGCGTGTGCGCCGCGGGGTTGCCGCACTGACCGCACACCAGCGTCAGTATCGCGAGCTGGTAGAGGTAGCTCTTGGTGCCGAAGATGATCACGCGGTGATCCTTTCAGATCAGTTCCTGCGTCCAGCGTGCCCCACGACGACGCCCCCTGTCCCGTGTGGGGGACAGGGGGCGTCTCGCGGACGGCCGTGACGGCTACTTCACGGGCTCGGGCTCCGGCTCGCTCTCCGTCTGCGCGGTGTCCTCGGGGTCCACCGGCGTCTTGACCGACTCCAGCAGGAGCTGGGCGACGTCGACGACCTGGATGGACTCCTTGGCCTTGCCGTCGTTCTTCTTGCCGTTGACCGAGTCGGTCAGCATGACGAGGCAGAACGGGCAGGCGGTGGAGACGATGTCCGGGTTCGTCGAGAGGGCTTCGTCGACGCGCTCGTTGTTGATGCGCTTGCCGATCCGCTCCTCCATCCACATCCGCGCACCGCCGGCGCCGCAGCAGAAGCCGCGCTCCTTGTGGCGGTGCATCTCCTCGTTCCGAAGGCCCGGGACGCTGGCGATGATCTCGCGCGGCGGCGTGTAGATCTTGTTGTGCCGGCCCAGGTAGCACGGGTCGTGGTAGGTGATGATGCCCTCGACCGGCGTGACCGGGACCAGCTTGCCCTCGTCCACCAGGTGCTGGAGCAACTGGGTGTGGTGGATGACCTCGTAGTCGCCGCCGATCTGCGGGTACTCGTTGCCGATCGTGTTGAGGCAGTGCGGGCAGGTGGCGACGATCTTCTTCGCCGACTTCGGCTTCTTCGACTCGGGCGTGACGTTGCCCTCGTCGTCCATCTCCTCGCCGAACGCCATGTTCAGCGCCATGACGTTCTCCATGCCGAGCTCCTGGAACAGGGGCTCGTTGCCGAGGCGGCGGGCGGAGTCACCGGTGCACTTCTCGTCGCCGCCCATGATCGCGAACTTCACGCCCGCGATGTGCAGCAGCTCGGCGAAGGCCTTGGTGGTCTTCTTGGCCCGGTCCTCCAGGGCGCCGGCGCAGCCGACCCAGTACAGGTACTCGACCTCGGTGAGGTCCTCGATGTCCTGGCCGACGACCGGGACCTCGAACTCGACCTCCTTGAGCCACTCCAGGCGCTGCTTCTTCGCCAGGCCCCAGGGGTTGCCCTTCTTCTCCAGGTTCTTGAGCATCGTGCCCGCCTCGGACGGGAACGCGCTCTCGATCATCACCTGGTAGCGGCGCATGTCGACGATGTGGTCGATGTGCTCGATGTCCACCGGGCACTGCTCGACGCAGGCGCCGCAGGTGGTGCAGGACCACAGGACGTCCGGGTCGATGACGCCGTTCTCCTCGGCGGTGCCGATCAGCGGACGCTCGGCCTCGGCGAGAGCCGCGGCGGGCACCGAGGCGAGCTGCTCCTCGGACGCCTTCTCCTCGCCCTCCATCGTCTTGCCGCCGCCGGCCAGCAGGTACGGCGCCTTGGCGTGCGCGTGGTCGCGCAGCGACATGATCAGCAGCTTCGGGGAGAGCGGCTTGCCCGTGTTCCAGGCGGGGCACTGCGACTGGCAGCGACCGCACTCGGTGCAGGTGGAGAAGTCCAGCAGGCCCTTCCAGGAGAACTGCTCGACCTGGGAGACACCGAAGACGTCGTCGTCACCGGGGTCGGTGAAGTCGATCGGCTTGCCGCCGGAGGTCATCGGCTGGAGGCCGCCGAGGGCCGTCCCGCCGGTCGCCTCGCGCTTGAACCAGATGTTCGGGAACGCCAGGAAGCGGTGCCAGGCCACGCCCATGTTGGTGTTGAGCGAGACCACGATCATCCAGATGAACGAGGTGCTGATCTTCACCATCGCGGTGAAGTAGATCAGCGTCTGGAGAGTGGAAAGGCTCAGGCCCTTGAAGGCCAGGACCAGCGGGTACGAGGCGAAGTACGCGGCCTCGTAGTGCTCCACGTGGTGGATCGCACCCTCAAGGCCGCGCAGCACGTAGATCGCGAGGCCGATGGTCAGGATGACGTACTCGACGAAGTACGCCTGGCCGGACTTCGAGCCCGCGAAGCGCGACTTGCGGCCGGGGCGCGAGGGCAGGCTCAGCAGCCGGATCACGATGAGCACCGCGATGCCCAGGATCGTCATCACGCCGATGAACTCGATGTACAGCTCGAACGGCAGGAACCCGCCGATGATCGGCAGCGTCCAGTCGGCCTCGAAGAGCTGGCCGAAGGCCTGGGCGAGGGTCGGCGGCAGCGTCAGGAAGCCGACCGCCACGAACCAGTGGGCGACTCCGACGATGCCCCACCGGTTCATCCGGGTGTGGCCGAGGAACTCCCGCACCAGCGTCACGCTGCGCGCGTAGGGGTTGTCGGTCCGGCTGCCGGCCGGGACCGGCTGGCCGAGTTTGAAGTACCGGACGAACTGGCCGATGGCGCGTGCGAGCAGCGCAACGCCGACCACGGTCAGCACCAGCGACACGATGATCGCGGCGAGTTGCATTTCGGGGCTCCTCGGGCCTGCGAGGTGGTGGTTTCGAGGGGGTCTTCGACATTACTAAGCGGTAACTTATGCAGTCCGTCTGAGACTACCCCCATCCTCAGTCGCACTGTAGCCAGGCGCGGGGTGATCTGAGTCGCTGAGGCTTGCCTTAAGAACGGATCGTGTTATTCATCCCGAAATGGTATATACGCCACTAATGTAGGCCCGTGCTTTACGGGATCTCCGCCGCCACCACCGCACTCGTCGTGACCGCCCTCCTCGCGATGCTGCTGCGCCTGCCCGCCCTGCGCCTCGGCATCGTCGACCGCCGGCGGCAGCGGCCGCTGCCCCTGCTCGGCGGGGTGGCCGTCGCGCTCGTGACCTGCCTGGTGGCCGCCGCCGGGGAGTGGACGCGGTTCGCCCCGCTGGGCTCCGAGATCGGGCGGCTGCTGATCGCCGCGGGCGCCGTGGCCTGCCTCGGCCTGGTCGCCGACCTGCGGCGGGTGAAGGCGCGCTTCCTCGTCGGCGGTACGGCGGTGGCGGCGGCCTGCGTGGTGCCGTACGGCGACACCGGGATCCTGCTGGGCCTGGTGGCCGTCGGCTGGATCGTGCTCGTCGCCGTCGGCTTCAAAGCGCTGGACCACGCGGACGCCCTGGTCGGCACCGTCGGGGTGCTCACCGCCTTCGGTGTCGGCATCTGCGCGGCGGCCGAGGTGATGGACGAGCTCGCCGTGCTGCTCAGCGTGCTGGCCGCCGCCCTGACCGGGTTCCTGATGCACAACTGGCATCCCGCGCGGATCGGCCTCGGGGCCTGCGGGTCCCTGTTCGTCGGCTTCGTACTCGCGTCGTCGGCCGTGATGACGCGGGCCGGGCACGATCCGGTGTCGAGCGCGGGCGTGCTGTATGCGCTCACCGCCCTGGCCACCGCCGACGTCGTGCTGGTGGCGCTGTCGCGCAGGCTGGCCGGACGGCCGCTGCTGCGGGGCGGACCCGACCATCTGGCCCACCGGCTGCGCCGGATCGGGCTCACTCCGCAGGGTGTGACCGTCCTGCTGGGTGTCGGGGCCTTCGGCGGGGTGCTCGTCGGCGTCCTCGTGCACATGGGATGGATGGCGCGCTCCGGGGCGTTGTGGGTGGCAGGCGGCGCGCTGATCGCCGTACTCGCGCTGCTGCACATCAAGCCCTACGGGCCTCGGCGTCAACCCAGAGTTCCCGTGCAGGACTCTGCCAGAGCCTCCGCCCATGTCGCATCGTCGCAGGTCGGGGCCCCGTTGCGTGTAAGGAACGGATAAGAGTTGAGTGAGGTCGACTCAGCTCTGTTGACCCATATCGCGCCGTCGTGCACACTTGAGTCCGTTCCACTCAAGTCAGCCTGGAGGAATTAACCATGGCACGTGCGGTCGGCATCGACCTGGGCACGACAAACTCCGTCGTCAGCGTTCTTGAAGGCGGCGAGCCCACCGTCATCACCAACGCAGAGGGCGCCAGGACCACGCCGTCCGTCGTCGCCTTCGCCAAGAACGGCGAGGTGCTCGTCGGCGAGGTCGCCAAGCGCCAGGCGGTGACCAACGTGGACCGGACCATCCGTTCCGTGAAGCGTCACATGGGCACCGACTGGAAGATCGAGCTGGACGGGAAGCCGTTCAACCCGCAGCAGATCTCGGCGTTCATCCTCCAGAAGCTGAAGCGTGACGCCGAGGCCTACCTGGGCGAGAAGGTCACGGACGCGGTCATCACCGTCCCGGCCTACTTCAACGACTCCGAGCGCCAGGCGACGAAGGAGGCCGGCGAGATCGCGGGTCTGAACGTCCTGCGCATCGTCAACGAGCCCACCGCGGCCGCGCTCGCGTACGGCCTCGACAAGGACGACCAGACGATCCTCGTCTTCGACCTCGGTGGCGGCACCTTCGACGTGTCCCTCCTGGAGATCGGCGACGGCGTCGTCGAGGTGAAGGCCACCAACGGTGACAACCACCTCGGTGGTGACGACTGGGACCAGCGCATCGTCGACTTCCTGGTCAAGCAGTTCCAGGCCGGTCACGGCGTGGACCTCAGCAAGGACAAGATGGCCCTCCAGCGCCTGCGTGAGGCCGCCGAGAAGGCCAAGATCGAGCTGTCCTCGTCCACCGAGACCTCGATCAACCTGCCCTACATCACGGCCTCCGCCGAGGGCCCCCTGCACCTCGACGAGAAGCTCACCCGCGCGCAGTTCCAGCAGCTCACCGCTGACCTCCTGGAGCGCTGCAAGACCCCGTTCTTCAACGTCATGAAGGACGCCGGCGTCTCCATCAACGAGATCGACCACGTCGTCCTCGTCGGTGGCTCCACCCGTATGCCCGCCGTCGCCGAGCTCGTGCGCGAGCTGACCGGCGGCAAGGACGCCAACAAGGGCGTCAACCCGGACGAGGTCGTCGCCATCGGCGCCGCCCTGCAGGCCGGTGTCCTCAAGGGTGAGGTCAAGGACGTCCTGCTCCTCGACGTGACCCCGCTGTCCCTCGGCATCGAGACCAAGGGCGGCATCATGACCAAGCTCATCGAGCGGAACACGACGATCCCGACCAAGCGGTCCGAGATCTTCACCACCGCCGAGGACAACCAGCCGTCCGTGCAGATCCAGGTCTACCAGGGCGAGCGCGAGATCGCGGCGTACAACAAGAAGCTCGGGATGTTCGAGCTGACCGGTCTGCCGCCGGCCCCGCGCGGTGTCCCGCAGATCGAGGTCGCCTTCGACATCGACGCCAACGGCATCATGCACGTGACCGCGAAGGACCTCGGCACGGGCAAGGAGCAGAAGATGACCGTCACCGGTGGCTCCTCGCTGCCGAAGGACGAGGTCAACCGGATGCGCGAAGAGGCCGAGAAGTACGCGGAGGAGGACCACGCCCGCCGCGAGGCCGCCGAGTCCCGCAACCAGGGCGAGCAGCTCGTCTACCAGACGGAGAAGTTCCTCAAGGACAACGAGGACAAGGTCCCCGGCGAGGTCAAGACCGAGGTCGAGGCCGCCGTCGAGGAGCTGAAGACCGCGCTCAAGGGCGAGGACACCGCCGAGATCCGCACCGCCACCGAGAAGGTCGCGGCCGTCTCCCAGAAGGTCGGCCAGGCCATGTACGCCGATGCCCAGGCCGGCCAGGCCGCGGGCGGTCCCGAGGGTGCCGCCGCCGGTGGCGCCAAGGCCGACGACGACGTCGTGGACGCCGAGATCGTCGACGACGAGCGCAAGGACGGTGTCGCGTAATGACGGAGGAGACCCCGGGCTTCGAGGAGAAGCCCGACGTCCCCTCCGGCGCGACCCCTGACGACGCCGAGTCGAAGGCCGCCCCTCAGGAGGGGGCGGCCCCGGCCGGGGACGGAGCAGCAGACGCGGGTCTGGTGGCCCAGTTGGACCAGGTGCGTACGGCGCTCGGTGAGCGCACGATGGACCTCCAGCGGCTCCAGGCCGAGTACCAGAACTACCGCCGCCGCGTGGAGCGCGACCGGATCACGGTCAAGGAGATCGCCATCGCGAACCTCCTGACCGAGCTCCTGCCCGTGCTCGACGACATCGGCCGCGCGCGGGAACACGGCGAACTCGTCGGTGGGTTCAAGTCGGTGGCGGAGTCCCTGGAGACCGTCGCCGCCAAGATGGGCCTGCAGCAGTTCGGCAAGGAGGGCGAGCCCTTCGACCCGACGATCCACGAGGCGCTGATGCACTCCTACGCGCCGGACGTCACCGAGACGACCTGCGTCGCGATCCTCCAGCCGGGGTATCGCATCGGCGAGCGCACCATCCGCCCCGCGCGGGTGGCCGTCGCCGAGCCCCAGCCGGGCGCGCAGACCGTCAAGGAGGACTCCGCCGAGTCGGCCGACGACAAGGAGAGCGGTGGCCCGGACGAGGGCTGACGTTGAACTGACGAGGAGAGAGGAGGGACGTCGGGGATGAGCACCAAGGACTTCATCGAGAAGGACTTCTACAAGGTCCTCGGCGTCCCCAAGGACGCCACCGAGGCCGAGATCAAGAAGGCGTACCGGAAGCTCGCCCGCGAGTTCCACCCGGACGCCAACAAGGGCAACGCCAAGGCGGAGGAGCGTTTCAAGGAGATCTCCGAGGCGAACGACGTCCTCGGCGACCCCAAGAAGCGCAAGGAGTACGACGAGGCACGCGCCCTGTTCGGCAACGGCGGCTTCCGCCCGGGGCCGGGCGGCGCGGGCGGCTCCTTCAACTTCGACCTGGGCGACCTCTTCGGGGGCGGCGCCCAGGGCCAGGGCGGTTCCGGCGGCTTCGGCGGCGGAATCGGTGACGTCTTCGGGGGCCTGTTCAACCGCGGCGGCGCGGGCACGGGCACGCGTACCCAGCCCAGGCGCGGCCAGGACATCGACACCGAGGTCAGCCTCAGCTTCACCGAGGCGATCGAGGGTGCGACGGTCCCGCTGCGGATGTCCTCGCAGTCGCCGTGCAAGGCGTGTGCGGGCACCGGCGACAAGAACGGCACGCCCAGGGTGTGCCCGACCTGCGTCGGCACCGGCCAGGTGGCCCGGGGTTCGGGCGGCGGCTTCTCGCTCACCGACCCCTGCCCGGACTGCAAGGGGCGCGGCCTGATCGCCGAGCACCCGTGCATGGAGTGCAAGGGCAGCGGCCGGGCGAAGTCGTCCCGGACCATGCAGGTCCGCATCCCCGCCGGGGTGTCGGACGGCCAGCGCATCCGGCTGCGCGGCAAGGGCGCGCCGGGCGAGCGCGGCGGCCCGGCCGGCGATCTGTACGTCACCGTGCACGTCGACACCCACCCGGTGTTCGGCCGCAAGGAGGACAACCTCACGGTGACCGTCCCCGTGACGTTCACGGAGGCGGCCCTAGGCGGCGAGGTCAGGGTCCCCACCCTGGGCGGACCGCCGGTCACTCTGAAGCTGCCGCCCGGCACGCCCAACGGCCGCACCATGCGGGCGCGGGGCAAGGGCGCGGTCCGCAAGGACGGCACCCGCGGAGACCTCCTGGTCACCGTCGAGGTGAGTGTCCCGAAGGACCTTTCGGGGAAGGCTCGTGACGCACTCGAGGCGTATCGCGAGGCGACTGCGGGTGAGGATCCGCGGGCGGAGCTGTTCGAGGCCGCGAAGGGAGCATGACTTCAGATGGACGGTCGTCGACGAAACCCGTATGAACTGACCGAGGAAACCCCGGTCTACGTCATCTCGGTGGCGGCCCAGCTCTCCGGCCTGCACCCGCAGACACTGCGCCAGTACGACCGTCTGGGCCTGGTGTCCCCGGACCGCACGGCCGGCCGCGGCCGCCGCTACTCGGCCCGCGACATCGAACTGCTCCGCCAGGTGCAGGCGTTGTCGCAGGACGAGGGCATCAACCTGGCCGGCATCAAGCGCATCATCGAACTGGAGAACCAGGTCGCCGCCCTGCAGTCCCGGGTGGCCGAACTCCAGGCCGCCGTCGAGGGGGCCGCGGCGGCGATGCAGCAGCGCGAGGCGGCGGTACACGCGTCGTACCGGCGCGACCTGGTGCCGTACCAGGAGGTGCAGCAGACCAGCGCGCTTGTGGTGTGGCGGCCGAAGAAGCCGAAGGACTAGGCAGACCCGCAGGGAAAAGGGGCCCGGAGGATTCTCCGGGCCCCTTTCCTGTGCCGTCGGTGGGCGAACGTCAGCGGCCGACCGTCAGCGGCCGACCGTCAGCGGCCGACGAAGAACTCCAGTGAGGTGCTCTGCGCGCTCTGGCGGCCGTAGGCGTCCACGGCGTACACCTCGGCGATGCAGGGGCCGTTGTAGGGGGCGGTCCAGGAGAGCGACCCCGTGGCGGAGAACCGGGTGCCGCTGCTGCCGCAGGCGCCCGAGATCTCCCAGGAGTAGCCCTTCAGGACGCGTGCCTCGTCGCCCGTGCCGGGGGCGGCCGTGACCTGGATCGGACTGCGCGCGGGTACGCCCGTGGTGACCAGGGTCAGCATCGGCGCGGCCGGGCCGCTCGCGGTGGCCGGCGTCAGGCGGTCGACCGTGGTCTCCGCGGAGGGGCTGGAGTCGGCGTCCTGGGCGTCGACGGCGGCCACGTAGTAGTACGCCTTGCCCTTCGGGGCGGAGGTGTCGGCGTACGACGTGCCGGACGTGGCGCCCAGCAGGCTCCAGGCGCCGGTGGCGGTAGTGCGGCGGTAGACGCGGTAGCCGGTGACCCCGGCGTCCTCGGCCGCGGTCCACGTCACCTTCGTGGAGGCGTCGGCCGGCGTGCTCGTGAGACCCGTGGGGGCGGCGACGGCCGACGCCACGGGGCGGGTGACCACCGCGGAGTCGGAGACCGGGGCGATGTTGCCGGCGGCGTCGATGGCCACCACCTCGTAGTTGTAGGCCAGGCCGGCGGGCGCCACGGGGTCCGTCCAGGACGTGCCGAAGACGATCGCCGGACCGTCCATGTCCGACTGGCCGCCCTCCGCGCCCCACACCTCGTAGTGGTGCACGTCCGTCGACGTCGAGGCCTTCCACGTGAGGGAGTTGCCCGCCGTCGTCCCCAGCGCCGACACGGTCTCGACCCGCGCCGGGGCCGTCCGGTCGACCGTGGCCACACCCTGGTCGGCCGTACCCGACGAGGCGTTGCCCGCCTTGTCGTAGGCGCGGACCTCGTAGTAGTAGGTGTCGCCGGTCACCGGGAGGGTGGCGTCGGTGTACGTGGTGGAGGTGGTCGTCGCGAGGGGGGCGCTGGCGAAGGAGGCGCCCTTGAGGCGGCGGTAGACGCGGTAGCCCGCGAGGTCCATCTCCGGGTTCTTCGCCCAGGTCAGCTTGGCCTTGCCGGTGGCCGTGTCGTACGTGACCTTCGCGCCGGTGGGGGTGAGCGGGTTGACCTTGTCGACGGTCGCCGAAGTCCTCGGGGTGTAGCCGAACTTGACGCGGGCGCTGCCGGTCCAGTTGACGTGGTCGACGCGCAGCGTGTGCTTGCCCGGGGGGACGGTCACGTTGACGGTCTTGGAGACGGTCGTGGAGGTGTTCTTCCACAGGTCGATCTTGCGGGAGCCGTCGAGATAGACGCGGATGCCGTCGAGCCCGGAGGCGGAGAGGGCGAAGGGCCCGCCGGAACCGAAGTCGCGCGTCACGGTCCACCGGACGGCGAAGTTGTCCTTGGGGAGGCCCGTGGCGGGGGCGCCCGTGCCCCAGTCCTGGTCGATCGCGGTGTCGCAGTCCGTCCGCTTCGGGGTGCCCGAAAAGGACGTGTTCGCGAAGAACTGCCGTTTGAAGACCGGCGATGCGCAGGTCACTGCGGCGGACGCGGGGGCTGTCGAGAGCAGGGTGCCCGCGGTGGCGAGCACGACCGTCGCCGCGGCCGCGGCGGTCGTGCGTCTGGCTGGGTTCATTCGATCCTCTGGTCGAGTGCGGGACAGCGATGGGCGCTGTCCTGATCTGGACTCGTGAGGAATGGGGTTGGTTGTACGGATCTTGGTCGCGCGCTCGATCAAGGTTTGGTGGAGGGTGTGTAAGGGGTGTTTGGAGGCATTCCGCTATGTCTTTACATGATCAGCGGAGCGTGGTGTTGCGCACTCGTTAAGTGATTCCGCTTGACGCTGAGGGCAGTCGACGCGTTGGCTTTTCAGTCATCTGGGCGCGTTGACGCGCCCGTGTCCCGAAGGCACCAGAAGTGAGCTCCTCTATGCGTCCCTTGCGCCCCCTGCGCCGCACCGCCACCGCCGTGGCCGCCGCGTCCACTATGACCCTCTCGCTGGCCGCGTGCGGGGCTCTGGGCGTCACCGGGGACAGCAGCGAGGCGAGTCCTACCAAGGGCGACGACGTCACCGTCGGGCTGCTGCTGCCGGAGACGGCGAACACGCGCTACGACAAGTTCGACTACCCCATCATCAAGAACAAGGTCGAGGAGCTCACCGACAAGCAGGGCAAGGTCGTCTACCGCAACGCCGACGCGGACGCCTCGAAGCAGGCGGCCCAGCTCCAGCAGATGATCGACGACCAGGTCGACGTGATCCTGCTGGACGCCGTCGACTCGCACGCCATCGCCGGCGGGGTGAAGAAGGCCAAGGACGCGGGGATTCCGGTCATCGCCTACGACCGCCTGGCCGAGGGGCCGATCGACGCGTACGTCTCCTTCGACAACGAACTCGTCGGCGAGGTCCAGGGCCGCACGCTCCTGGAGGCGATGAACCCGGTCGACTCCTCCGACAAGATCGTCATGATGAACGGCTCGCCCACCGACCCGAACGCCAAGCAGTTCAAGGCGGGCGCCATGTCCGAGCTCAAGGGCGCGGTGGACATAGCCAAGTCCTACGACACCAAGGACTGGAAGCCGGAGAACGCCCAGGCGAACATGTCCGCGGCGATCAAGTCCATCGGCGTCAACAACATCAAGGGCGTCTACTCCGCCAACGACGGCATGGCCGGCGGCGTCATCAAGGCCCTCCAGTCGGCGGGCGTCACCGAGCTGCCGCCGATCACCGGGCAGGACGCCGAACTGGACGCCGTGCAGCGGATCGTGAGCGGCGAGCAGTTCATGAGCGTGTACAAGTCGTACCCGCAGGAGGCCGAGAGCGCCGCCGAGATGGCCGTCGCCAAGGTCCAGGGCCACGACATCCAGTTCGACTCGCTCACCCAGGACCAGGTCGACAGCCCGACCGACAAGGACATCCCGGCGCTGCTGGTCCCCGTGGTCGCCCTGACGAAGGACAACATCAAGCAGACCGTCGTCGCCGACGGGATCTACGCCGTGTCCGACATCTGCACCGCCAAGTACAAGGCCGACTGCAGCGCACGCGGGCTGAAGTAACACCGTCGTTCCGTCAAGTGCCGCCGGGGCCCCGCTCCGGCGGCACTTGGCTGTGTCCGCACCGTCCGCCGGCCGGGCCGTACCGGCCGGCCGCGCCTTGACGTCGTATGCGATTTCCTGTTCGCGAACTCCCGCGGAGGCGAGCCGGTGCCCCGCGTGCCCGCCAAGGGCCGGAAAACCACCATCAGCTTGTTGCAAGTCGACGTGCGGAGGCCTGGAGATAACGGGGCGAACCCGCACCTTACGGCGGCCGCCCAGGCAGGAGCCGTGTTGCGGAGCAAGGCCGGTCCGCGCATAGTTGCGCTGCGGAAGCGCGAGCGAACCGCGGGGCCGACAGGCCGAGCACGGTGGGTCCGTCGACCAGGCCCCGCCCTGCCGGTGCGTCCCGGCAGGGGTGTCGACACCGCGCTCCGGAGGCGAGCGAGCCGGCGACCGAGGCAAGAACCGGGGGTGGATGGGCGATGGCCGGGCACGGGGCGCAGGAGCATCCACACGGTGCCGACCGACTGTGCGAGGCGGGGGACCGGGTGTACTCGCGGGCCGTACGGCGTGGTCGTGTGCCGCGCCACGACGCGGACCCGGTGCCCTGCCTGCTGGAGCTGGCGCTGCTGCACCCGGACCCCGACGACATGGACTGGCTGGTGCCGACCTCCCCGCAGGAGGTCATGACGCGGCTGCTGCGCGGGGTCTACGACGAAGTCAGCGCCAGCCAGCGGCGGATGGGCTCGGCGGTGGCGGCCTTCGAGTGGTACGCCGCTCTGGGCCCCCAGCCGTCACCGGCGTCCGGCGCCGACTCCGTCGTGCCGGCCTCGGCGATCCGGGTCCTGGAGGGCGACTCGCGCATCCAGGGCGCGCTGGACGAGGCGACACAGGCGTGCACGACGGAGGTGCTGACCGTGCAGCCCGGCGGCATCCGGCCCGAGCACGAGCTGACGGAGGGTCTGCACCGGGCGATGGCGCTGCGAGGGCGGGGCGTGCGGATGCGCGACCTGTACACGCACGTGGCCCGGCACGGCCAGGGCCTGCTCAACTACCTGGAGCTGATGGGCGACTCGGTGGAAGCGCGCACGCTGGACGAGGTGATCGACCGGCTGATCCTCTTCGACCGCACGGTGGCCTTCATCCCCGCCAACGCCGACCGCACGCTCGCCCTGGAGCTGCGGCATCCGGGGCTCGTCCACTATCTGGTGACGGTCTTCGAGCGGCTGTGGCGCCTGGCGATCCCGCTGACGGCCTCCCTTCCCGACACCGGCATCGAGGGCATCTCCCACCGCGAGCAGTCCATCGCCGCGCTGCTCGCCGAGGGGCACCAGGACGCGGTGATCGCGGAACGGCTGGGGATAAGCGTACGGACGTGCCGGGCCCATATCGCCCGGCTGTCGGAGACGCTGGGGGCGGCCAGCCGTACGCAACTCGGGGTGCGGATAGCGCAGGTGGGCCTTGACCGTTCCCGCGCGTCGTCGTCCGAGGCTGCGGTGATCAGGGTTGCCGGGGTGCCCGGGATCCCTGGCGGTCATGGGGTTCCTGGTCAAGAATCCCCGACCGGCCGATGAGATAGCCGAGTTGGGCCCGGCTCTCACTGCCGAGGGTCGCGGCGAGTTTGGCGATGTGGACGCGGGCGGTGCGGATGTTCATGCCCAGGCGGTCGGCTATGGAGGCATCCGTGTGGCCCTCGATGAGGAGGGCGGCTATGGCGCGCTGGCGGGGGGTGACTCCGTTGAGGGTGGGCTGGCGGACCGCTTCGGGGTACATGGGGGTGGCCAGGCGCCACAGGCGGTCGAAGGTGGTGGCCAGGTAGGTGACCAGGGCCGGGCAGCGGATCTCGAGAGCGAGGGTGCGGTCCTTGTTCGCGGGGATGAAGGCGACGACGCGGTTGACGACGATGAGGCGGTCGGTGACCTCGTCGAGGGTGCGGGCCTGAGCGTCGCCCCTGAGCTGTTCGTAGCGGGCGACGATGAACGGCACATGGCGCTGGGTGTGCTGGTACAGGGTGCGGATGCGCCCGCCGCGGTCGAGCAGGGCCTGGTCGCGGTCGATCGAGGCGGCCTGGGCGAGCTGGAACTTCTCGCTGCTGTGCGTGCTGGGCTGGACGGTCAGCAGCTCCTGCGCCTCGGCCATGGTGTTCGTGATGGCCTCGTTGATTTGGTCGGCGCCGCTGAGCACCCTGATCGTCGGCGCGTCCGTGTCCTCGGGGTGAGGTCCGTCGATCCGCAGTAACGACTCGAACGTCTCCGCCAGCTTTTCCGTGCGGCGACGCTCGTCGGCGATGCGGTCCTCGGAGGTGCGCAACAGGCGGTGCAGGGCGACGGCGGGCGCGACCGGCGTCAGCAGGCCGAGGTCGTCGAGGGCCGGTTGCAGCAGTCCGAGGCTCACGAGGCACGGGGCGGCCTCCGTGTGATCGGCGGGTATGCGCCCCTCGCGCAGGGCGCGCTCGTAGAGCTTCCTACCCGCGGGACACAGCTCCTCCGCTCCGTGCGTGTGCGCCTCGGTCACCTGTGGTTGCCTCATACCGGCGTCGGGGGGTCCTGGTTGAGGATCCCCGACTGGGCTATGAGGTAGCCGAGCTGGGCGCGGCTGCCGCTGCCGAGGGTCGCGGCGAGTTTGGCGATGTGGGCGCGGCAGGTCCGGACGTTCATCCCGAGGCGGCGGGCTATGGCCTCGTCGACGAGTCCCTCGACCAGAAGCTTTGCGATGGAGTGCTGGATGTCCGTGATGCCGCCCGCGGACGCTTCGTACGGGGCGCCGGCGCTCAGCGGTACGGATCGCACCCACATGAACTCGAAGACCTTGATCAGGTAGCGGACGAGGCCCGGGTGTCGCAGCTCAAGAGCGACCTGCTGGTCGTCCCGGGTGGGGATGAAGGCGACGGTCTCGTCGCAGATGATGAGGCGCTCCACCAGCTCGTCGATCGTCCGGTACTCCGCCCTGCCCTTCGAGAGCTGGGCCACGTACGCCAGCTTCTCCGGGCTGTGCCGGGCGGTGTGCTGGTAGAGGGTTCGGATCCGCACGCCACGTTCGATCAGAGGCTTGTCACGTTCCAGCCCTTGGAGCAGGCTTCGCTCCGAGTAGCGGTCGTCGCTGGGCTGGACCGTGACCATCTCGGTCTGGCACTGGGCCGTGGCCAGGTTGAGCGCCGCGTTGATCCTGGCGCTGCCCTCCAGCACGGTGATCGAGTGATCGGTCGTGCCGGACTGCGCGAGAGTCAGGAACGGCTCGAAGGTGTCGGCGAGTTTGATGGACAGCCGTCGGCGTTCCGCGATGTCCCGCTCGATGGGGTGGAGTCGCTCGGCCAGGGCGACCGACGGGGGAACCGGCCGCAACCAGTTCGCGTCGTCGGGGTCTGGATGGAGGAGGGCGAGCTCCAGGAGGCAGGGAGCGGACTCCACGTCCGAACGGGCGACACGTCCCGTGCGCAGGGCGGTCGCATATAGTCGGCCACCCTCGTCACACAGTTCGGTCACCGCATGGGGATGCGTCGCCTTAGTCGGATTTGCCACGAAATCTCCACCCCCCAGGGTCCTGAACATGCAGGAACATGATGCATCGATTGTGTGGCCAGCACGTGCCTGAATGAGCCATCGTCTTATCCGACGGGGGAAGAGGAGACTTTCAAGTGAGGACGAAGCCGACTATGCGCAACAAAATGCTTCGCTCGGTACTTGTCGCCGCCTTCTCCGCCGTTGTGACCTTCGGAACGCTGAGCGGGCTGCCCGATGCGAGGAGTGCCGTCAGCGCCGACAGCCACTGGCCGGGCGCCGTCGTGAGTGCCGATGGTGCGGATGTGTCGGTGACCCCTGCGGACGGTGACTCGGGGGAGTTGAAGTGACCACCCCACCCGACGACCGCTCCTTCCGCCGCGAAATGGCGACCGCCTACCGCTCCGGCTGGCACTTCATCGACCTTGTCACCGCGATCCCCCACCCTGGTGACTCGTTGATGGTGACCGTGTTCGGAGAGCCGGTCGTCGTGACACGGGACGAGGACGAGGACGTCCGGGCGTACCGGTGTCTGCGGCGGCCTCGGGGGGCGCCGCAGCCCGTCCGGTGTGCCGTCCGGTATGGAATGATCTTCGTCAATCTCGATCAACGCGACCACCGGCTGGTGGAGCCGGAGGCCCCGGCCCCAAGGACCATCTCAGCCACCCCCCGCAGTGCCTGACGCGATTCCCCCGTCGTAACAGATCGCTCAGGTGCTTCCCCCCGCAGCGGGGGGGGGGGGGGGGGGGGGGGAGGGGGGGGGTGGGGGGGGGGGGGGGGGGGTGTTGTTTTTCTCGTGCTGTTTTGTGGTGTGCGCTGTGTGATAGA